>NZ_JASKMT010000001.1 GCF_030124175.1 Streptomyces sp. 549
CCGCCAAGGCTTCCTCACCCAACCCGGACGAGGCCGCTATCAGAAACGGACTTAACGTCCACTGAATACGACGACGCGAACACCCACTTGAGGCAGGCACGCTTGCTGGCCGGCCGCACCGGTTCGGTGCGGCAGCGCCGCCGTATCGATCTCCTCAGTGCCCGGCTGTAGTGCCAGCCCTACCGCGGTTCGCCAGGATGTGAAGCAGCGCGACGAGAGTGCCGGAACCCATCAGCTCACCGCGAGCCATCAGGCCCGGGATGTCAGACAGCGGAACCCACTCAACGTGCCCCGCTTCCTCAACATCGGTCGGTGACCCCACGTGCTCCGCACCATGCCCGACGAAGACGTCATGCGGGGAGTCCACCATCCCCACCATCGGCTGATAGCTGATCACATGCTCCACTGACTTCGGCCGCCAGCCAGTCTCCTCCACAACTTCCCGCAACGCCGTGTCCGCTGGCTCCTCACCCTCGTCCACTATGCCGCCCGGAAGTTCCCAACCGAACTGCTGCGGGACAAAGCGGTACCGCCACATCATCAGGACACGATCCCGATCGTCCAAGACCGCCGTGATGGCGACGTGCTGAAGCTTGACGACGTGGTGTTCAAAGCGCTTAACGCCGGGCGGCTCCACGTCCCATAGCTGGAGCTTGACCCAACGATTGTCATAGACGTCTCGCTCACCATGGATGCGCCACGGCTCTAGCCCCTGAGGAGACTGCACACTCATCGGGCCCGGAACGCGATATGAACTCCTACCCCGAACCTCCAGCGCCCCCTCAGACACGAGTCGGACAAGCACCTGCCTTAGCGCTGTCCGACCGATGCCCAATTCCTCTGCCAAAGTACGCTCCGAGGGAAATCTGTCGCCAGGGGCATATTGCCCTGAAGCGAGGCGCTCTCGAAGCGTGTTGTAGACCTTGGTCGTCTTCGGCCCCATTAGCGAAGCACTCTCCATTCCACAGGGTGTGGCCAGCATAGCGGCTGCGGATGCCATGCCGCGTCTGCGGATGCCGGGAGGGCACCTGCTGCTGCCTGGCTAGGCACATCTTACGTCGGACTCGTAAGGTAGTCGGAGATTCTGATCACGAAGGTTCGCAATTCCAAACTCGGGCTCTTATAGGACCCCCCGTCGAAAACCTGAGTGAGCCACGCTTTCTTGTTGGCTCCAGGAACTTCCCTGACCCAGCACTCAAGCTCCCCCACCGGAACAATGAAGAGCCCTAGGTTCTGAAAATATTCAACCAGTCGAAGCGCGGCATTATACGGGTCACCTGAAAGCGCGTTCAAACCTCCCAGTTTGAGCGTTTTCCAACCGTTTGCCAACCGCAGCTCCGAGGCAATTTCGTCAATCTGTCGTTGACTTAGAAGCACATTCCCTGAGACGCTTCCGATGATTCTTGTAATGTTATCCTTGATGATAACTGCTGGCCTGGTAACAACGGACGACTGCACATACGCCTGGAGATTTAGGACGTCATCTTTGACTTCTTCCCAGCGACCGCCGAGATGCCGCAACGCCTTCTTGATATTCGATACATCGTTAAGAAAATCGAAGTCCGTGACTACGGCGACAGGGATTCCACACGTGCGCAGTTTTTGGGCCGCTTCCGTAAGACGCGCTTTCCCATTCACGTGCAGATACGTCAAATTCTTGTGTCGCCCATCGGCGTGCACCACGTCGAACGTTGCTGCGTAGAATTGACAATCCCCTTCTGATTCGCTCAGCACAACACCATCATGAAATAGTCCAGAGACGATGTTGGAGTACCGAAGCAGAGGCGTGTCTAGGATTTCCGTTACTGTTTCAGCATCCAAGGTTCGTGCTGCAGAGGTGCGTCCCGCTCGCGACATGCGAACGAGCACCAAGGGCCGCGCTGGACTACTCGTAGCAGTCTTGCCTTCAAGAACGCCACTCAAGAAATCCGCGCTATGCGTCGCAACGAAAATCTGACAGGGCGACGGGATGTGGAGGGCTAGATACCTGCCGAGCAGTCGCGCCTGCGGGGGGTGCAGAAATGCTTCTGGTTCATCGATAACAATTATTGGCACAGGCGACACGAACGAGTGGAGCAGAATATTGGAGAATGCCCTGACGCCATCACCTTGTTGATTAAGGAATGGGAGAGACTCGTACGCTTCTCGGAGCGAGGGAGGCGCCGGTGGCGGGCAATCTTCCTGACCCGGATCCCCTACTTGCAGTCGAATAGAAGGCACGTATCGATTGATCGCGATTGCTTCACCGAAAGCCTGCTCAAAAAGAGCAGAAAATCGAGCTTGTAGATCTTTCGATTCCCATAGGCGCTGCGTCGGATGACTGGGCGGGTTTGTCTGGTCCCAGTACGCACTGTCGGTCTGATTACCGAGGCGCGTTTCCGTCCAGAACTTTTTGACCAGAAGATACGAGATCGAGCTAAGCCTTGATGCCTCCCATTCCCTCATGGCTTCGGACACTTCGAGTCCCGATTCCTCACCATCAGGGTGAGCTGGCAGAACATGTTGCCCTCGAGCCCTATTCAGTCGAGCACCATAACCCCGCCCATTAAGCCATGAAATAAACTCTTGCCCTGACCCCTCCTTATAGATTTCGATCCCCCTTACCCAGTGACGCGGCTCAAACCTTCCGGGGTAATTGCTCAGCAAGGTGAGAAGCTCGCGGAGTAGCAGGCTCTTGCCACTATTGTTCGGCCCCGTGAAGAGGGTCATTCCATCCAATGGAGGTCTTACAATAGTCCCGTCAGCCAACGTCAGCTCAGACACCCCAAAGGAAAACGCCACGCGGCCTCACTCCGTCACAGCAACCTGCTAGCCATATAGCAAGGGTCAGCGGTCACCCCAGCACGCCCAGCAGCGCTCTTCTCTCATCGAATCTGATCAGTCTAACGGCCTTCCGCCTGTCACCTGCAGAAGATCGTTCAGCTCAGGGTCATGTAGGTTGCCCGAATCGATGTTGCCCTCGCCTTGACGTGAGGGGCTGCTCATACGACAGCTCCCTTGAGCGACCAACTGAGCGACAACGGGTACGTGCACCGCTGGACGCCTGCGGACGCGAGTGCACGGTTGACCTTGCCTGGAGCATAGGGCGATGCTGGAAGCCAGTAGCTTCGGCCTGACTGGGGGTCAAGGGGTCGCAGGTTCAAATCCTGTCGTCCCGACCAGCTTTTACGCAGGTCGTAGGCCGTCTCCGCAGTAATGCGGGGGCGGCCTTTCCCGTTTGTGCGGGTGTGGTGGTCGCATGGTGGTCGCGCCCTCGAGCGCCGGGGTGAGTGGTGCGGGTGTGCGGTGGGGATGCGCCGCTGGTCGGCTGGTTGTGCTTCGTTGAGGGCTTCCTGGTCGGTGGTCGCGGGCGGGGCCGGTGTGGCGGTCGGGGGTGTGGCGTGGTCGAGGGTGTGGTTGATGGCGTCGACGGCTTGGCGGGCTGCTTGGGTGGTGAGGTGGGCGTAGATGTTGACGGTGGTGGAGAGGGTGGAGTGCCGCAGGGTCTTGGAGACGACGGCCAGGGGGATGCCCGCGGTGATCGAGATGGTCGCTGAGAGGTGGCGTAGGTCGTGGAGGGTGACGCGGCGCACTCCGGCTTGCCGGCAGAGGTGGTGGAAGTGGTTGAGGGCGTACTCGGGGTGCACAGGCCGCCCGTCGTCTCTGTGGAAGACGAACTCGCAGTGTCCGCCGGGCTCCCGTGTCCGGCTTGTTGCCTGGTGGCGGAGTGCGCGTGCGACGCGAGGGGAGATGGCGACCCAGTTCTTGCTGCTACGGGTCTTGGGCGCGGTCAGCAGGAGTTGGTTGTTGTTGATGGCGGAGAGTGTGCGGCGGATGTAGAGGACGCGCTGGGACAGGTGGACGTCGTTCCATTGGAGGCCGAGAGCCTCGCCCTTGCGGATGCCGGTGCCGATGAGCACCTCGACGAGGTCGGCGAACAGCGGGTCGCGGACGTGGCAGAAGTCCAGGAAGGTGACCGCCTCCTGGACGGTCCAGATGCGGCGTTCGGCTGCCTGCGGGCGGCGGATGGCGGTGGGGCGTGCGGGGTTGTCGGGAATGCGGTGGTGACGGACGGCATCACCAAGCGCGCTGGACAGCGTTGCCAGGCAGCGGTGAACGGTCACCTTTCCCCGGCCGTCGGCGAGTTGGCGCCGTGTGAATGCGGCGATGTGCGCGTAGCCCAGCTCGTCCAGACGTACGTGCCCGAGCGCGGGGATGAGGTCGTGCACGACGTAGTCCTGGTAGCGGACGAGCGTGGTCGGCTTCAGGGTGAGCTGCTTGGCCTGGAGCCATGCGGTGAGGTAGCCGGCGACGGTCTGGTTCGGGTCGGCGTTGAAGCCGGCGTCCGCGCCCTGAAGAAACCGGACCAGTGCCGCGTGCGCGTCATCACGGCTGGAGAAGCCGCCGCGCCGCACGGTGGAGCGAGCGCGCTCGGGATCAGGGACGTCAACGGCGAACGTCCACGAACCGTGCTCAGGGTCGACGGCGAGGCGGGAGCAGCGCGCACCCAGCTGCCGGCGCTCGGCGTCCCGGCAGCCACAGCGGCGGTAGACACGCCCCCGCCCGGTAGCGGAGCGCATCACGATCACTTCCTGCGAACCTGAACGGTGGACGAACACCTCCCGTGTCCCTCACTCCGCGTGAAACCCTGCGACCACCACGCGACCACCCACCCCCGACCAGGCACCTGACCTGCAACGATCCCCTGTCGTGGCGACAAGTGCACTCCCCTGGCGACCTCGATGCCGGACCGCGGCGACGGTCCACCCGAGACGCTGGCAGGCCGCAGTCGAAGGTCCGCCTACCCCTTCAGACGGGTGACGGTGGCGCTGGTACTGCGGAGGGCTCGGCGCATCGGTCGCGGGCGAACCTACCGGCAAATGACGTACCCGCCCCTCCGCGAGCTGGCCGCCGGCGCTGGAGTTGTTCCCGAACATCACGTGCGCCAGGCCGTCGCGGGTGAGGAGACCCTGGCGAGGCCGTGCCTGGTACTTCACGACATTGTCCGACCAGCCCTTCTCCCCCGATGGACACATCCCACTCCACCCGTGAGCCCCTCGTAGGTGACCGTGCAGATCGCCGCCGTCTCGGGCTTCGCACCGAGATCCTTCGGGCACTGGCCCGGACCGCCCCCTTCCTGGGGACCCTCGCCGTGACCGCCCTGCTGCTCACGGCCTGCGGGACGGAGCGCGCGGGTGTCGGGGGCACCGGAGGCGCGGAGGCTCCCGAGGCGGCCGGATCGTCGTCCTCCACGCAGGTCGACGATCCGGGGAAGGACGGCGTACGGATCACTTCGCTGACCCTCCCGTCAGCCTCCGCCTCGACCTCGCCCAGCCACGAATACGCGGTCTCCGCTGATCGCCTCGTCCCGGACGCGTGGGCCAGCGACGACTTCGAGGTCACCAACGAGGGCCCGGAGAGCCTGACTTACATTGTCATCATCACCTTCATGAGCGACGACGGCGGAGCCATGGCCAACGAGACCGCGACCGTGCGCGACATCGGGCCGGGGAAGACCGCGCGGGGCACGGTCCGGACAGTCCGCCACCAAGCATCTGAGCTTCAACGTCGACACCACCGCGCCCGGCGCACCGGGCAACCTCCAGTCGACCACGCATCCGGTCCCGGACAGCCCCTACGGGAGCCAGACGGCGTCCTTCAGCTGGTCGGCGCCCACCGACGTCTCCGGCGTGGCCGGATACGCGGTGACCCTGGACCGCAGCCCCGGGACCCTTCCGCCGACCGCCGGCACCGTGCAGACGGAGACCTCCCGGACGGTCACGGTCGATTCCGACGGCACGTGGTACCTCCACGTACGGGCCAAGGACAAGGCGGGCAACTGGTCCTCCACCGCCGCCCATCGGGCCTTCACGGTCGACCGGACCCTGCCCCCCACCCCGGTGATCAGCTCGTCCTCCCACCCCGACCAGACCAGCGCCTACCGGGGCGGCGCCCTGTCCGCCTCCTGGACCGCCCTGGCCGCCGGAGCCGAGAACGGCTACAGCATCGTCGTTGACCAGCACCCCGGCACCGTGCCGGACACCCAGCCCGAGACGACCGGTACCACGCACACGGCAACGCGTGGTGAGGGCGTCTGGTACCTGCACGTCCGCGGTATCGACAGCGCCGGCAAGGGCGGCCCGACCGCCCACTTCCGCTGCACCGTCGACACCACCCCGCCCGGGGCTCCGACCGTCGGCTCGACGGACTACCCGGCCGACGCCTGGTCCGGCGCACCGGGTCAGGCCGGCACGTTCACCGTCCTTCCTGACGGCACGGACTCCGTCAGCTTCTCCTACACGCTCGGCGACGGCACACCGCGTTCCGTCGCCATCAACGGCGGGTCGACCGACCTGAGGATCACCCCCGCCACGGCGGGCAGCCACACCCTCCTCGTCACCACGACCGACCGGGCCGGGAACGTCTCGGCCCCCCGCGAGCGCCGCTTCCACGTGGGCACCGCCGCGGTCACGGCTCCGGCCAACGGTGAAGTCCTCGTCGGCTCGGTCGATCTCGGGGTCACCGCTCCGGCGTCCCTCAAGAACGTCACCTTCCTCCAGCGCGCCTCGGCCGCCGATCCGTGGGAGGTCATACCGGCCGCCCAGGTGACCTACCCCGCCGAAGGCACCGCGGTCACCTGGCCGGTGCCGCTCACCGGTGGTGTGGCTCCGAAGCTGGTGTGGGACACCTCGTCCCTGGCCGGCAAGGGCAGCCGGCAGGTGGGCGCACGCTTCGAGGGCACCCCCACCCCGCCGGAGGCCGAGCCGGTCGCGGTGGTCGTGGACCGCGTCGAGATCATCGACGGCGGGTTCGGGGACGGCAGCGAGGAGTCCACTCCGGCCCAGGCGTACGCCCTGGAGTTGGCCCAGGCCCGCGCCGCGGCGGCGCCCGCGGACTTCGCGCCGCCGTACATCGACCAGACCTCGGGCGACCTGATCGCTCCCGTGGCCGACCCCTCGGCCGTCGCACAGGCGACCGTACCGATCGATGTGCGGCAGGCACCGGCCGATGAGGGCACGGACGCCCCGGGCGAGGAACTCCCCGAGCCCGCCGCGCCGGAGGAGGAGAGCGACGCCCCCGAAGAGGTCCCCGCGCTCCCGGCGGACGAGGACGAGGAGACCACGGGCGAGGAGTCGTACGAGATGGAGGACGACGACACGCCGCAGACCCCCGACCCGTCGGCCCCTACGGTGACCCAGCAGGTCGCGCCGAGGGCCGAAATCGTGGAGCGCAGTGTCGAGGCGCTGGAGTCGGTACGGGACGAGGTGCTCCTACTCACGGAGGCGGAGCTGCCCGGTGTGACGGGGCTGCACGCGGCCTTCGTGGACGCCGAGAGCAACCGCGTCGTGGTGCAGACCCCCGATGCGGGGAGCGCACTCGTCACCGCCCTGGGCGAGCGGTACGGCACCGACACGGTGGCCGTCCACCTCACCGCGGGCGTCGAGACGATCGAGCCGGTCGACCGGTACTCCGACACCTCCCCGTACTACGGAGGGGCCCGGATCAAGTCCTACCTGACGACGTCGAAGACCACCTGGTGCACGGCCGGCTTCCCCTGGCGTAGCGACGGCGAGTGGTACATGCTCACCGCGGGCCACTGCACCACCGGCAACGGCGCCATCGTGAACCCCAGTGAGAAGGACTACATCGGTCCCGTGGTCCGCGACAACTGGAACAACAGCAAGGGCACCGTCAAGCTGGCCGGGCATAAGTACTTCGCCGGCAATCTCGCTCTCTACCGGGTGCTGGGTCCCGAGAAGGCCGCCGCGCGCATCTTCCGTGGCGGCGAACGGTCGACGAAGTCGCGGGTCGTGCACGACCGGTGGAAGCGCTGGGCCCAGAAGGGCGACAAGGTCTGCACCGGCGGCATGGTCACCGGGGAACGGTGTGGCTGGAAGGTGACGGGAACGCAGGCCACCGTGAAGTACGAATCAGGAACCGTCGCAAGGAACATGGTGGTGGCGAAGAAGACCGAAAGCGCGTGCGTCAGGAAGGGTGATTCGGGCGGGCCCGTCTATACAGTCGAGGGAAAGGGCAGGGCGTATGCGAAGGGCATCATCTCCGGCGGCGGTGGAGGCGGAGGCGACAAGAGCGGCGGCCTCCTCGACCCCTGCCACCTCGTCTTCACCGACATCGGGCTCGCCCACTCGGCGCTCCCCGGCACGGTGGCGAGGGGCTGACATGCGCAAGGTATTCCTCTCACTGGTGGCAGTCGCCGCGCTGGCCGGGTGCGCATCGGGGCAGAGCGGAAACTGCACGCTCGCCGACATGGATTCGGAGGTCTCCGTCGTCTGGCGCCCGGCCGACTTCGAGGGCTCCGGCGGGGCGATGATCCGGGCCTGCGTGGACGGCTCGTGCGAGGAGCGCGCGTCCGGCAACCCGAGCGATCCGATCGGACGGCTGTCGGTGCGGCTTCCGCAGGACATCGGGGCGAAGAAGCTGCCGGTCGAACTGACCGTGACTCCGGTGAAGGGCGGCAGCCCGGTCAAGGACACCAAGCAGGCCCAGCTGACCGAGGAACACCCCAACGGCAAGGGCTGCGATCCTGTGGCCTGGGTCGCCACCTTCCGCGCCGACCCGGTCAAGGGCCTGGTCTCCCCAGAGGGCCTTTCCCTCCAGGGGAAGTAACGGCACGGAACCGACCTCCTCATGACGGAGACCGCCGTATGACGGACCGCCCTCGCCGACCTATCGGTGGGGGCGGTCCTTCGGCGAGCCCGGTTCTGTTCGTACGGGCTCAGCGCCCGTCTCCAGGGCCCCGTCGGGGACGGCGGCGCCAGCCTCAGTCCCAGGTGGTCGCCCGGATCCGTGACTGCCGTGGGATGGGTGGCCAGGAGGCGACCGGCGGCCGGGAGGGGCATGCGGATAATCACCGGGCGCGGCAGCGTCACCTCGCGTACCGCCACCTCCGTACGCGAGGTGCGCACCCGGTTCGCCACCCGCACGTCCAGGCCGAATTGCACCAGCACCGAGCCGAACTTGGGGTTGTGCAGCGGCATCGAGCCCGCGCCGTGCGCCGCCGCGCCGCTCCCCTAAGCCGAGCCGCCCGCGTTGCCCATGAGCTGGTTGAGCCGGAACTCGTCGGCGTTCAGGACCCCGACGCCGAGCAACTCGTTCGCGAAGAAAGCCGTCGCACGCTTGAGGATCTCCACGTCCTCCCGCAGTCTGCGGTCCTCCCGCCGCAGCGCCGCCGCTGCCCAGGCCTTCCCGTTCACCCGCGTCGACCTCAGCGTGCTTCACCCAGTCCCGCACCGCGGTCTCGGTCAGGTCGAAGTCCTTGGCGATCTGACCGACGGAACGGTCACCACGTCGGCACAGCTCGACAATCTCGGCCTTGAACTCCGTCGTGAACGAGCGGCGAGGGCGAGGCTTCGTCTTCCCCATGCTCTCCATGATGGACATCATCCTTCCGGGACCGAAGCCCCTGATCTCCGATGTCCGTCAAAGCGAATCAAGTCCACCCTCCCCCTGCCTCCGCGGCACGGACATGAGCGGCGGTTCGAAGACCTCGCAGTGGATCGTGCCCTCGGGCGACCCCTACGAGGGCGAACTCGCCCAGGCCTCCGGACCCGGCGGATCCTTCGACGTGGAGATCGAGATCACGGTGATGGGCGACGGTCTCTACTGCGCCGAAGTGTCCTGTTCCCTCGTGACGCGCGCCGACCACCGCGCCGCCGGCGAGCGTACGCAGGACGTCCGCATACCCGTCGCGGGCCAGGAGCCCGGCGAACCGGGCGGCGAGGGCGTCGACGTGCCCGCGGGGGCGGTCTCGTACAAGGCCGCCGCCGACTTCACCTCGGCCGGCAAGCCGCTGGATCTGCTGCTGCACCCCGACTCGAAGAAGCTGTACGTCGGTGCGGACAACCTCCCCGACACCGCCGACGTGGACGAGCGCGGGCTGCACGTGCTGAAGCTCCTTCGACCTGCCCGGTGCGCAGGGCATGGCCGGATTCACCGAGACGGACCCGGCCGGCGGCGCGGTGTGGGTCGGGGTCAACCGGTCCGTGCTGGTCTTCGACGCCGCGGGCACACTGGTCAAGACGCTCGTCGGCAAGGATCTGGCGCGCGACGCCGCCTTCGACACGGCGAGCGGCCGGGCCTTCGTCGTCTGGCAGGACGGCGGGGACCTCTCCGAAGCGGCCAACGACAACTACGGCACGCTGACCGTCTACGGCACCGAGGACTTCGCCCCGGCCGCGCAGGACCCGTCGCTGCTTGGCAACCACTCCCAGTCCGGAGCGGCCTGGCTCGCCGTCGAGCCGGGCGGCGGCACCATATCACCGTGATGTCGGTACCTCTCGTGGCAGCGGCGCTCGTTGGTGTCGGACTGTTGGTCCACCGACGCGCCAGGAGGCGCACGGACGGCGCGTTCTGACCCCATGCGAACCCCCTGGCCGGGCACACCGCCCGCCAGGGGGTTCGCGCGTTGCCGGCGCGGCGCGCCGGAGCCGGCTTCCGGCTAACGGGATCCGGCCGCGCTCCAGTCGTTCTCGACGACCGGGCTGCGGCCGATGAGCGGAAGCCACCAGGAACGGTGCTCGGAGTACCAGCGGACGGTCTCCCGGATTCCGGCCGCGAAGGGGATCCGCGGCTCCCAGCCGAGTTCGCGCCGGATACGGCTGGAGTCGAGGAGGTAGCGGCGATCATGGCCGGGGCGGTCGGGCACGGTCTCCTTCAGAGACCGCGGCAGGCCGAGTTCGTCGAGCACGAGGTCGGCGAGTTCATCGACGCTGGCCTCCACACCCGTGCCGACGTGGTAGATCTCGCCGGGCGTTCCCTTCAGGAGGACGGTCTCCACGGCCGCGCAGTGGTCCTGGACGTGGATCCACTCCCTGCGGTTGCCACTGGAGGCGTACACGGGCAGACGCCGACCGTCGAGCGCCCGGGTCGTGAACAGGGGGATGACCTTCTCGGGGAACTGGTGACTGCCGTAGTTGTTGGCGCAGTTGGTGATCGTCACGGGCAGGCCGTACGTCTCGTGGTAGGCCCGGACCACATGGTCGGCCCCGGCCTTGCTGGCGTTGTAGGGGGTGCGGGGGCGGTAGGGGCTCGTCTCGGTGAACATCTCGTCGGAGTCGAGGGCGAGGTCTCCGTACACCTCGCAAGTGGATATGTGGTGGAAGCGTTCGATGCCCACCGCTCGGCACGCCTCCAACAACCCCTGCGTACCGAGGACGTTAGCGCGGAAGAAGCGCCCGGGGTCCAGTACGGCAAGGCTGTTGTGCGACTCCGCGGCGAAGTTGACGACCTTCTCGGTCCGGTGCTCGGCGAGGAGTTCACGTACGAGCGCTTCGTCCCCGATGTCCCCCTGGACGAAGACCACACGGTCGGCGAGGTCCTCCAAGTTGGAGAGCGAGCCGGCGTAGGTGAGCGCATCGAGGGCGACCACGGTGTCATCGGGGTACCGGCGCAACCAGTGCCGGACGAAGTGCGATCCGATGAAGCCTGCCGCGCCCGTGACGAGTATCGAGGTCATGGCCGCAGGCTAGTGTCCCGGGGCGGGGTCCTTGTCCGAGGTCGAGCGGGATTCGACCGGCCCCCGAGACGCGCTCGTCCGCCATGACAGGGCCTGCAAGGAGCGCGGTTCGGAAGTAGTGCCGCACCCCCTCGGCAGAGGCGCTTACCCGCCTGCCGCACCATCAACATCCTTTCCCACAAGCCGACATCGGATGGTTCCGTCCGTTCGGAGGTGCCTGGACCGAGCCGTCTGAACTTCACGAGAACTCCAGCGAGATGGCACGTGTGTACACCTCCCGTCGACCACCGGTTGCGCGTCACCGGCCGCCTTACGGGCCGCCGAGCGGCGAACCCCGCGCGTCAGTGCCCGTGCCCGGCGGACTCCCCGCCCTCAGGCACGGATCCCTCAGGTGCCGCTCCCCCGGCGTGCACGGTGAAGGCGGCCGTACGGGACCTTCCCCTCGTACCGGAAGTCGAGGAAGAGGCGGTAGGCCCCCTTGCTCGGGGCGGTCGCGGTGAAGGAGACCTCCGGTCCCGGCTCCGTCCGCCCGTCGCCCGGTTCGCCGTTCGGGTGGACGACCGGGGTACGCCAGGTCGCCGGCGCGGAGCGCGACGAGGTGGCCGTACGCGCCGAGGTAGGGCTGGCGGTCGGTGACCGGCTTGCCGTACTTCTCGACCCCCAGCTTGAGCTCCCGGGCGCAGCGATCCGTCGAGCGTCACCTCGTATCCGTCGACGGTCACCGTCCGCTCGGCCTCCGGAAGCGGCTCGGGGCGCGCTTCGCCCGATACGGCGAGATCCGCGCCGAGGGTGACGCCCTCGGCGTTCTTCACGTCGGGGGGCGAAGTCGGCGAAGACCCGGTAGCCGCCGGCCTCCGGAAGCTCGACGGGGGCGGACCAGTTGCCGTCGGCGGCCCGCTCGGGGTGCAGATGCCGGTAGGTGGTGAGGTCGCGGAGCGGACCATGGCCATCCGCTCGCTGTCGAGCGGCGACTCCCGGTACGCGGGGGCGTAACCGGCCGCCAGCAATGTGCCGTTGCGGTCCCGCAGCGGGACGTCGACGTGCTCGGCGAGCCGAAGGCCCATCTCCGGCTCGGCTGGCTCCTCGACCCGGCCCGTCTCCACGCAGGAGAGGCGCCGGGTCGAGGAGCCAGCCTTCAGGGCCAGGTCGAGCTGGCTGAGCTTGCGGCGACGACGCCAGGTGCGGAGCAACGGGCCCACGCGGGGCGGCTCTTCGATCTCCATGACCTCCCCGTATCCATGGATCCCGGGTCGTGAAGGCCGGGTCGCCAAGGCCGGGCAGGAGTGCATGACCCAGGAGGTCATGGAGTCCGGCCCCTGCCTCGTGGCACGGTGTCATCGACCCGCCGGCCGAAGCAGATCCGAGATGACGTACGCCCTCGCTCCGTCCGCAGAGGTGGCCCCCGCACGGGACGCCGCCCGGATTCTTCGTCTGGTGCTGCGCGTCGACAGCGTGAGCACCGCCGTGATGGGTCGTGCTGGTCGCGGCCGCCGTGCCGCTCGGTTCCGCGACCGGGGTGCCGGTGGCCTTCGCCGTGGCCTTCGGGGGCTTCCAGGTCGGCGGGGCGGGCTGCCTCGCCCTGATCGCGGGCTGTCCGGTGATCCCGCCCGCCCTGGCCAGGACCGTGGTCGCGGTGAACGCCCTGTGCGCGGTCGGGTGTGTGGTGACGGCTTTCACCGGCTTCGTGCCGCTCGACGGGTTCGGGGTGGTGTTCCTGCTGATCGGCGCGCTGATCGTGGCGGTCTACACCGCGCTTCAGTACACGGGACTGCGGAGGATGGCCGACAGCGGCGATCTGGCCCGGCCCACGCCGAGGGGCGGGTCCACCGGTCGGTGGACCCGCTCCTCCTGCGTCAAGTGCCCTGCTCAGGCGGACCGGTAGCGGCGGAGGTACTCCCCGGTGGCGGTGCCGTCCGCCTCCAACAGCTCCTTCGGCGTGCCGCTGAAGACGACCTGGCCACCGTGCTTGCCGCCGCCGGGCCCGAGATCGATCACCCAGTCGGCCTGCCGGACGACATCCAGGTTGTGCTCGATGACGATGACCGTGTTGCCCCGGTCCACCAGGCTGTTCATCAGCCCGACGATGGTGTCGACGTCGGACATGTGCAGGCCCGTCGTCGGCTCGTCGAGGACGTACACGGACTTGGAGCCGTGCAGCCGGCCCGCGAGCTTCAGGCGCTGGCGCTCGCCGCCCGAGAGCGTGCTCAGCGGCTGCCCGAGGGTGAGATAGCCGAGGCCGACGTCCGTCAGGCCGGTCAGCTTGTCCAGGACCTCGCGCTCGGTGAAGAACTCGACGGCGCTCTCGGCGGACAGGTCGAGCACATCGGCGACGGACTTCCCGCGCAGCTCGTAGGCCAGGACCTCCTCCTTGAACCGTCGGCCCTCACAGACTTCGCACCGGGTTCGGACGGGGTCCATGTAGGCGAGTTCCACGACGAGTTCACCGCGCCCGTTGCACTCGTCGCAGGCGCCCGCCGAGTTGAAGCTGAACAGGCTCACCGGCACGCCGTTGGCCTTGGCGAAGAGCTTGCGGATCGTGTCCATCATGTCGAGGTGGCTGGCGGGCGTGGACCGCGCGGAAGCCCTGATGGCCGTCTGGTCGACCAGGATCGTGTCCGGGTAGGCGTCCAGGAACGTTCCGGTGATCAGCGAACTCTTTCCGGATCCGGCGACCCCGGTGACCGCCGTGAGGACTCCGGTCGGGATGCTGACCGAGACGTTGCGGAGGTTGTGGAGGTCGGCGTTCTCCACCGCGAGCTTCCCCGTCGGGCGGCGGACGTCCGCCTTCACGTCCGCGGTGCGGCGCAGACAGACGGCGGTGAGCGTGTCGGCCCGCTTCAGCTCCGGGAAACTGCCCTCGAAGACGATCTCCCCGCCGTGGTCGCCCGCTCGGGGGCCCACGTCGACCACATGGTCGGCGATCTCGATGACGTCCGAATCGTGCTCGACGACGATCACCGTGTTGCCCATGTCCCGCAGCTCCCGCAGCAGGCCGTTGAGGCGGCCCACGTCGCGCGGGTGCAGGCCCGTGCTGGGCTCGTCGAAGATGAACGTCATGCCGACCAGACTGCTGCTGAGGTGGCGCACGGTCTTCAGCCGCTGGGCCTCGCCGCCGGAGAGCGACAGGGTCTCCCGGTCCAGCGAGAGATAGCCGAGGCCGATGCCCTCGATGCGCTCGAAGCCGGTGCGGATCCCCGCGGCGATAGGGGTGGCGACCGGGTCGTCGATCCCGTCGAGGAGCTTGATCAGGTCACTGATCTCCATCCGCGTCCAGTCGGCGATGGTGCGGCCGGCGATGGTCGTGGCGAGCGCGGTGGGGTTCAGCCGGGTGCCGCCGCAGCCCGTGCACTCCCCCAGCGTGATGAACCGCTCGATGTTGGCCCGGCCGCGCTCGCTGAGCGAGCCGAGGTCGCGCTTGAGGTTGGTCCGGGCGAAACGGGCCACGACGCCCTCGTACTTGAGGGTCGCCGTGGTGTTGGTCGTGGACACCTTCACGGTGCCGCCGCTGCCGTGCAGGAGCATCTCCCACTCGGCATCGGTGTAGTCGCTCAGCACCTTCGCGGTGTCGAAGTGCCCGGACTTCGCGTACATCTGCCAGTCCATCGCACCGGGCTTGTGCGTGCTGAGCTGGATCGCGCCCCCGTCGAGCGACTTCGTCCGGTCGAGCAGCCGGTCGACGTCCACCCGGCGCATCCGGCCGAGGCCGTCGCAGTCCGGACACATGCCCTGCGGGTTGTTGAAGGAGTACGCCGAGGGCGGGTTGTACGGCGTGCCCAGGCGCGAGAACAGCACACGCAGCGACGAGTAGAGGTCCGTCATCGTGCCGACCGTCGACCGCGCGTTGCCGCCGACCGGCTTCTGGTCGACGACCACCGGAGCGGTCAGGTTCTCGATGACGTCCGCGTGGGGGCGCTGGTACTTCGGCAACTGGTTGCGGATGAACCAGTCGTAGGTGCTGTTGAGCTGCCGCTGCGCCTCCACGGCCAGGGTGTCGAACACGATCGACGACTTCCCCGACCCGGAGACGCCGGTGAACACCGTGATCCTGTTCTTCGGGATCCGCAGCGACACGTCCTTCAGGTTGTGCTCGCGCGCACCCGCGATGCGGATGTACTGGGCGTTGTTGTCGTTGCGCTCGACTTCTGTCATTTCAGGGCCTGTTCACGTGTTCTTCGGGAGGGGATTACCGAACCGGATGTGGTTCACGCGGTGCGGTCGAGATAGCGGTGCCGTTCTGCGTACAGCTCGGACTCGCTCTGTGCGAGCTGTCGCAGCTCCTTGACGTGGCTCTGGAAGTCCGGGTGACCGACGGCCGCGCGCAGCGCCCCGGCGTGCTCCCAACGGGCGATGTTCACGTACCGCTGGGGGTCCTTCACGTCCTGGGACAGGGTGTAGCCGATGATGCCCGGCTGCTCCTTCATGAAGGCCGCGATACGCGCGAAGGCGTCCTCGAACTCCTGCGGGCTCCCGGACACCGTGAACCTGTTCACGAAGGTGACCTGGGGCTGCGGAGTGTCCTGCTGGGTCATGGTGCTCTCCTTTACGACAGGGCGACGGAAGGCTGTACGGGGCCGGACCGGGCGGTCAGGCTGTGGAGGCAGGCGAGCAGGCAGCGCGCCTGGACGTTCACGTAGTGGCTGTGTCGCATCAGGGCCACCAGCTGGGCCACGGTGAGCCAGCGGTGATCCGGGGCGCCGACCCCGTGGTCCTCGTCCGTCTCCACGATCAGGTAGCGGTTGCGTGCATGGTAGAAGCGGCCGCCCTCCTCCGAGTGCACCGCGTCGAAGCGGATCCGCTCGGGGGCGGCGTTCAGCACCGCGTCCAGGTGGGGCGGGCGCGCCCCGGCGGGCAGTGCGTCGAGGCCCGCCGGAGTGCACTGGACCGTCGGGGCCAGTTCGACGACGTCCGCGTACCCCGGTTCCGTGGCTGCGTGGACGAGCAGGTGCAGGACGCCGTCGATCCTGCGGGCCAGGAAGGCGATCACGCCCTCGCCGCAGGGCTCGATCATGGGCTGGGCCCAGGCGCGGACCTCGCGTCCGGTGGCCGCGACATCGACCCCTGCCACCCGGAAGAACCGGCCGCTCTCGTGCGCGATCCGGCCGTCGTCCCAACTCCAGCCCGCCAGCGCCCGCAGCGGGACCCGCTCGGCGACGACGTCCCGGCGGGTGCGGACGTCGGTGATCCAGTGCAGCACGTCGGCCAGGTTCTCGGGCACGTCGGCACGCTCGTCGCAGGAGCGGACGAGCGCGGCCGTGAAGTCGTCCGCCGGCGCGCCGAGGACATGCGGCAGGCCGGGCCCGGTGAAGGGCAGGCAGGCCAGGACCGATCGGGCGTCCATGTTCACCAGGTCGTCCAACGCGAGCAGCGCATGCAACTGACGCAGCGTCAACCACCTGAATCCCTCACGTACTTCGACGTCCTCGGTCACCTGGACCACTATGTTGCGATTGCGTTTCCGGAAGAACCAGGCGCCCTGTTCGGACTGGCGTACGTCGGCGAGCACCTGGTGACGCGAGGTGTCGCGGAAGTAGGACAGATAGGGGACCTCGGCCCCCTTGTGCACCCGTGTGTAGTTGCTGCGGGTGGCCTGGACGGTCGGCGACAGCTGGAGCCCGTTGTGGTTGCCCGGTTCGATCTTCGCCTGCATCAGGCAGTGGAGGACACCGTCGAACTCCTTGACCAGGATGCCCAGGATGCCCACCTCCGGCTGGTTGATGATCGGCTGCTGCCACCGTTCGACAGGGGCGCCGGGCAGGTGGACGTCGAGGCCCTCGACGGAGTAGAAACGGCCCGTCTCGTGGACGAGGTTCCCGGTGCCGGGGTCGGCGTGCCAGCCGGCGAGGTCCTCCAGCGCGACCTGCCGGACGAGCATGTCAGTGTGCTGCTTCTGTGCAGCGAGCCACCGGTGGAACCGGCCCGCGGCGCCGGCCCCGGTGTCCGCCACCACGGATCTCGCGATCCGCAGGTGAGCGGGGTCGTGGGGCGCCGCCGTCCCTGCCCGGGGCGTCCGCGAACGAGTGGTCAAGGCAGCCCCCGGGAGTTGCGGTCGACGACCCGCCCACGATCGATTCCCGGGCTCGATACCGCCTGCAATCGCGCTCGAACGGTCACAGGCAGGGGTGCGGGCAGTGCCGGGTCGCGCACCCCCGGGGCCCGGTCGGGGTGCGCGCCGGCCGGGAGGGCCGTTGGTCAGGCCGCTCCGGGAGGGGAGGAGCCGAGCGAGACGGGGGTGGCCCGCTCGGCTCCCGTTCGTGGGGTGTCAGGCGGTGAAGGCCGCGGCGTTCTCCTTGACCCACTGGACGAAGGTCCGCGGGGGCTTGCCGGTGACCCGCTCCACCGTGTCCTGCACCGTGTAGCCGGCCTCCGGCGGGTTGGTGCGCATCGTGAGGAAGAACTCGACGTCCTCGTCGGAGTAGCCGGTCTGGCGCCACTCGGCGACGATCTCGTCCTGGCTCAGCTCGACGTACTTCACCTCGCGGCCCAGCGCCTCGCTGATCGCGCGTACCTTCTCCGGCGGGGTCAGCGCCTGCGGGCCGGTGATCCAGTACTCCTGGCCCGCGTGTCCGTCCGAGGTAAGGGCGGCGGCGGCGACGGCGGCGATGTCCGCGTCGTGCACCATCGCGCTCTTCGCCTGGGCGAACGCCTCGCGGACGACGCCCTCGTTCTTGATCGACTCGGTCCACTCCAGGGCGTTGGACATGAACTCCACCGGCGAGAGGAAGGTCCACTCCAGGCCGCCGGCTTCTACCGCCTCCTCCAGGGGGCTCTTGGTGACGTCGCCCTTGAGCACGGTCACCTTGCGGACGCCGGACTCCTTGGCGAGCTTGACGATCTCCGGGCCGTTCTCCAGCGGGGAGAAGTCCTCACCGTTGAAGCTGATCAGGTGGGCGGCCGTGACCCCCTTGAAGGCCTCGACCAGGGAGCTCGTGTCGGAGAGGTTCCCCGCGATCACTTCGGCGCCCGCGGGCAGGTTCGCCTTGGCGGGGTTGCGGGTGAGCGCGCGCACCGGGTGTCCGGCGGCGAGCAGCTGCTCCACCAGGGGGCGTCCGACGTTTCCGGTGGCACCGGCGATGAGAATGGTCATGAGATCTCCTTCGGTCTGATGGCCACACTAAGAGCATTCGCGGTCACCTCCTGTCCTCGGTTGATGAGAAGGTCGGTCCATGTTGGAAACCTCGGCTCGGCTGCTGCGTTTGCTGGCGTTGTTCCAGGTCCATCGGGAATGGTCGGGGCCCGATCTGGCCGACCGCCTCAAGGTGAGCCCCCGGACCGTCCGGCGTGATGTCGACAAGCTGCGGGTCCTCGGATACCCGATCAACGCGATGGGAGGAGTGGGCGGCGGCTACCAGCTGGCCGCCGGAGCGTCGTTGCCGCCGCTGCTGCTGGACGACGAGGAGGCGGTCGCGGTGGCGGTCGGGCTGCGCACCGCGGCCGGCGGCGCGATCACCGGCATCGCCGAGATCTCCGTGCGGACCCTGGCCAAGCTGGACCAGGTGCTGCCCTCCCGGCTGCGCTATCAGGTCAACGCGCTCAGCGCGGCGCTGGTGACCATGCCGACGCTCGCCCCCACGGTCGATCCGACGATGCTGACCGCCATCGCGTCGGCGGTGCGGGACTACGAGCGGCTGCGATTCGACTACACCGCGCGCGACGGATCGGCGACCGTGCGTGATGTGGAGCCGTACCGGCTGGTCCACGACGGGCAGCGGTGGTATCTGGTGGCCTGGGACACCCACAAGGAGGACTGGCGCAGCTTCCGGGTGGACCGGATGGCGCTGCGGATCCCCAACGGGCCGCGGTTCACCCCGAAGCCCCTGCCCTCGGAGGACATGGCCTCCTATGTGGCGTCGGCGGTCACCAGCGGCCAGTACCGCTACCGCGCGGTGATCACCATGCACGGCTCGGCCGGCGAGGTGGCCCTGGAAGTGCCTCCGTCACTGGGCGTGGTGGAGCCGGTCGACGACCACACATGCGTGCTCCGCATCGGCTCCACCAGCCTGGACCACCTCGCGGTGTGGGTGGCCGCGTTCGGCTTCGACTTCGAGGTGCAGGAGCCGCCCGAGCTGGTGGAGCACCTGCGGACTCTCAGCTGCCGGCTGCACCGTGCGGCCTGGGCCCAGGACGGCGCGCGGGGCTGAGCCGCACGGACGACGGACGGCGGCGGCCGGAGCGGGCACCTCGGGTGCCCGCTCCGGCCGCCGCCGTCCGCGGTTCCGCCGTGGTCAGGGCCGCACCAGCTTGTTGGCCACCGCCCGCGCCCGCTCCACGGTCGCGGCCTCGGCGGCCCGGAGCGAGGCGGCCGCCTTCTCCAGCTCCACCGGGTCCTCGGAGGTAAACGGGGTGACCGTGTGCGAAGCGGTGATCAACTCCAGCTGGTAGCCGAGGACCTGCTGCACCACGGTGCGCAGATACGGGCCGCAGTGGTCCATGGCCGCATCTTCGGAGCCGGGAGTGTAGTCGCCGCCGTGGGCCAGCACGATGGTCGCCGGACGCCCGGCGAGCGGGTTGGCGCGCGGGTCGTAGGGCAGCGTGCGGCCCAGGATGAGGGACTGGTCCAGCCATGCCTTCAGATTGGAGGGGATCGTCCAGTTGTGCATCGGCACGCTGATGAGCAGGGCGTCGGCGGCGAGGATCTCCTCGACGAGCTCGTTGTGCAGTGCCGCCGCTGTGCGCTGCCCATCGGTCTGCGGCTCCGCCATGAGGGTCGCGGCCCCGTCGCCCCCCAGGTGCGGAACGGGCTCGGCGGCCAGATCGCGGTAGGTCACCGTGCTCTGGGGCTGTGCCTCGTTCCACACCTCGCGGAAGGAGGCCGCCAACTTGCGGGACACGGAGTACGGCGAGGGCGACGTGTCGATGTGCAGCAGGTGGGCCATGGGGTGTGCCTCTCGTGTGCGACGGCGAACGCCGGTGATGAACGCCCGTGACCGCATGCTGGCGGGCGTCGCTCGAACTTGGTCGGAGCAGCGCTTGCGTGCCCGACCAGGTGCGGCGGCCCGGTGGATCAGCGGCGGGTGCCTATGAACAGGCCGCGCCTCGACTGCACTTCGGGGACGTACTCCGGCCGCAGCCCGGCCTCCTCGAATGCCTCCACGTACTCCTCGCGGCTGAAGAGCATGGCGCGGTGCACCTCGGTGAAGTAGCGGACGCCGCCGGTCGGGGACGCCTGGAGGTAGTGGACCTCCATGCGGGACGTGTCGCCCTCGCGGACGGTGTGGGTGGCGCGGGCGACAGTGGTGTCCTCCCACTCGATGACGTCGCTGGAGACCCAGCGGTCTATGAAGGTCTCCGGGAACCACCAGGGCTCGACGACGACCACCCCGGACGGGTTGGTGTGCAGCGCGAGGCGTCGGACCGTCTCGTGCAACTCCGCACGGGAGGACACATAGCCGATCGAGGCGAACAGGCAGGTGACGGCGTCGAAGGTGCGGCCCAGGTCGAAGGAGCGCATGTCGCCGACGTGCAGCGGCACATGCGGCAGGTCGGTGCGGGCGATGTCGAGCATCGGTTCGGAGAGGTCGATGCCCTCCGTGTGCCCGATCAGTTCGACGAAGGCGGGGAGGTGCCCGCCGGTGCCGCAGGCGACGTCCAGCACCGAGGCCGCCCCGGGCAGGCGCGCATGGATCTGCTCGACGACCGTCTCCGCCTCCGCTCTGTAGTCCTTGCCCCGTGCGGTGTGCTGTGCGTGGTAGAACTTCGCTGAGTCGGCGCCGTACATGGGACTCCTCCGTTGGCCGGGCAGGTGGGGGTGCGGCGCCCACAGGGTCGCCCCAGCCCGTCGAGCGCCGCTGGAACCCGGCCGGGGCTTGAGTGAATCCCGATCGCCACGTACCAGTCTTCGCTGTGCAGGGCCTGTTCTCAGCGAAGAAAGGGACAGCATGTCCGCGAATGGCAGGGTCGTCGTCCTGGGCGGCACGGGGTTCGTCGGACGGCACGTGTGCGCGGCGTTGGAGTGCCGCGGCACGGAGGTGGCCGTCGTGGCCCGCAGGCCGCCCGATCACGAGGTCGCGGGCCCGTTCCTCGCCCTCGACCTCGCGCGGCGGCCGGCGCGGGAGTCCGCCGAGCGGCTGGACGCCCTGGCGCCGTTCGCCGTCGTCAACTCCACCGGCAGCATCTGGGGCAACACCGACGCGCAGATGTGGGAGGCCGCAGCCGCCCCGACCCTGCGGCTGCTGGACATCCTCGCGCTGATGGAGAGCCGGCCACGGCTGGTGCACCTGGGTTCGGTACTGGAGTACGGCCGGATGCGGGTCGGGACAGCGTCGGACGTCGCCGCGCCCGCACGTCCGACCAGCGCGTACGGCCGGGCGAAGCTAGCGGCGACCCGGGCCGTGCTGGAGCGGATCGGGGCGGGTGAGCTGGAGGGCATGGTATTGCGCATCGCCAATCTGGCGGGCCCCCGCAGCCCCGACGTCAGCCTGCTGGGCCGGGTGGCCGGCCAGTTGTGGGCGGCGGGCGGGCAGCCGGCGGCGGTGGAACTGGATCCGTTGCTGGCCCACCGGGACTACGTGGACGTACGCGACGTCGCCGACGCGGTCGTGGCGGCCGTGGACTCGAAGGTCTCCGGCGAGATCGTCGACATCGGCAGCGGCCACAGCACCTCCGTCCGCACGCTGGTCGACATGCTCATCGAGCGCAGCGGCCTGCCCGCGTCGGTACGGGAGCGGTCGGACGTGGGGATCCAGCACTCCGCCGAGGAATGGTCGCTCGTGAACACCGCGCCGGCCGAGCACCTGCTCGGCTGGCGCTCCCGTCGGTCCCTCGCCGAGGCGGTGGACGGATTCTGGCTCGAGTTCGTCGAGCGCCAAGGCCCGCGGGACGAACACCACCCCTAAACGAAACGGAGAACCATCCGCGATGACTGCGTATGTCTGGGACTACCTGCCGGAGTACGAGCGGGAGAGGGAGGAGTTGCTGGAGGCGGTCGACACGGTGTTCAGCTCCGGTCAACTGGTGCTCGGGCCGAGTGTCGACGGCTTCGAGCGCGAGTTCGCGGACTACCACGGGCTGGCGCACTGCACGGGCGTGGACAACGGGACCAACGCGGTGCGGCTCGGGCTCCACGCGGTGGGGGTGGGCCCCGGCGACGAGGTGATCACGGTGTCGAACACCGCGGCGCCCACCGTGGTGGCGATCGACGGCGTCGGCGCCACCCCGGTGTTCGTGGACATCCGCGAGGAGGACTATCTGATCGACATCGACCAGGTGGCCGCCGCGATCACCCCCCGTACCAGGGCCCTGTTGCCGGTGCATCTGTACGGGCAGTGCGTGGACATGGGCGCGATCAACGACCTGGCGGACCGGCACGGCCTGGCGGTGCTGGAGGACTGCGCGCAGGCGCACGGCGCCCGGCACCACGGGAGGCTGGCCGGGACCATGGGCAGGGCCGCGGCGTTCTCCTTCTACCCGACGAAGGTGCTGGGCGCGTACGGGGACGGCGGCGCGGTCGTCACGGACGACGAGGCGGTGGATGCCTCGCTGCGGCGACTGCGCTACTACGGCATGGAGAAGACCTACTACGTGGTGGAGACTCCCGGCTACAACAGTCGGTTGGACGCGGTTCAGGCGGAGATCCTGCGCCGGAAGCTGACGCGGCTGGACACCTATGTGGAGGGCCGCCGGGCGGTGGCGAGGCGGTACGAGGAGGGGCTCGGCGATCTCGCCGAGAAGGGCTTGCTCCTGCCGTCGGTGAACGAGGGCAACGAGCACGTCTATTACGTCTACGTGGCCCGCCACCCGCGCCGGGACGAGATCATCGATGCCCTCAAGGGCTACGGGATCACCCTCAACATCAGCTATCCGTGGCCGGTGCACACCATGTCGGGCTTCGCGAAACTCGGCTACGGGGAGGGCTCGTTGCCGGTGACGGAACGTCTGGCGAAGGAGATCTTCTCGCTGCCGATGTATCCGTCGCTGCCGGTCGAGCTCCAGGAGAAGGTGATCTCCGCGGTGCGCGAGGTGGTGCTCTCGTTCTGAGCCGTACACGAGGAGGAGGGCCACCCCGCGGTCGCGGGGTGGCCCTCCTCCTCGTGCGGGCCCAGGGTCAGACGAGTCCCTCGATGACCTTCACGACCTCGGCCTGGGAGGGCATTGAGGCGATCTCCGCGGCGAGTTCGCCGGCCTTCGCGCGGTAGGAGGTGTCGTTGAGGATCTTCGACACCGCGGCCTCGGTGTCCTCCACGGGCACGGTGTGCGAGGGGAGCGTGATGGATGCCCCGAACTCGTCCACCGGGCGCATCGGTATCGCGGAGGCGAGGATCTCCGGCAGGACCAGCTGTGGGGTGCCCGCGTTGAGCAGCGTCATCACGGTGACCCCGCCCCCGTGGTGCAGCACCAGGTCCGCCGTCGGGGCGACCACGTCCAGCGGGACGAAGCCGGCCCTCACGTCCGGGAACTCGGCGCGCAGTTGGGCGGCGACCGGCTCCGGGGCGGCGACTATCACCTCTACGTCGCCCCCGCCCAGGACGGGTCCGCCGAGCAGCGGGCGGAAGAAGTCGAGCCCGAGGGCCGGGATGAAGACGCTGCGCGACCCCGAGGTGATGACCACGCGGGGGCGGTCGCCCTTGGCGTACATCCACGGCTCCAGCGCGATCTGCGGGTTACCGGGGGCCCAGCGCATCGGCTGCGCGGGCTCGGCGTGCCGGGGCCGTACCGTCGGCGGCGTGATGTCGACGAAGAGGGCGGGTTCCGGTATCGCGTCCAGTCCGAACGCGGCCAGTTCCGGCTTGAGTTCGTCGGTCGCCCCCTGCCAGTCGATGTCGGTGCGGTCGTAGATGGCCCAGGTGTGGCTCACCAGAGGGATGGAGAACTTGTGGGCTATCAGCGGGGCGGCGTGGTTGTACTCCCCGCCGATCACCACGTCGGGCCGCCAGGCCTCGGCGAGCTCCTCGGTGCCCCGGTAGCTGGCCGCCGAGAGCCGTGCGAAGCCCCGGCCCGCGAAGTCCATCTCGGTGCTCTCGCTGGTGGGCATGGGCAGCCAGTTGCCCTGCCGGTCCTTGAGCATGGCGTCGCCCATGCCCAGGTCGGTCACGCCGCGGGCGGGCAGCCCGAGGCCGGTGACGAGGTCGAGGTTCTCCTCGGGTGAGGCGACCAGGACCTCGTGCCCCGCGGCACGGGCCGCCCAGGCGAGGGGCACGCTGGCGTGGACGGGAGCCGAACCGCCTCCGACGACAAACAGGAACCGCACGATGGATCTCCTTCGTTCATCTGGGACAGGGGCCCCGGGCGTCCAGCGCACCCGTCGGACCCGGGGTCAGGTTCTTTCGTCCGGGTCGAGCCCGGCCTGATCCGGGCAAGAGTCCCTAACGGCCCACGGCCTTCGCGTAGCGGCGGATGGACAGCGGTACGAAGATCACGAGGATCAGCGCCACCCACAGGAAGGCCGAGAGAACGGGGTATTGAAGCGGCCACACCTCCGGCTCCGGCCGGCCGGCCGGGATGTTGCCGAACAGCTGCCGGCACGCCTCGACGACCGCGGACACCGGGTTCCAGTTGGCGACGACCTGGAGGACCTTGGGCAGCCCCTCACTCGGCACGAACGAGTTCGAGATGAAGGTGAGCGGCAGCAGCACCATGAGCATCACGTTGCCCAGCACCTCGGGCGACTTCGCGGTCAGACCGATCGCCGCGGTGATCCAGGAGGCCGCGTAGGCGAAGAGGAACAGCAGCAGGAAGGCGAGCGCGGCGTCCAGGAAGTCGGACCGGATGCGCCAGCCCATCAGCAGACCGGTCAGCGACATCAGAATAATGACGAGAACGTTGTTCACCGCGTCGCCGCTGGTCCGGCCGACCAACACCGCGGACTGCGAGATGGGCAGCGACCGAAACCGGTCCACGAGGCCGAGCTTCATGTCGTGAGCGATGCCCACGCCGGTGTTGGAGGCGGTCAGCAGCATCGTCTGGGTCAGGATTCCGATGATCATGAACTCGCGGTAGTTCGAGCCGTGCACGTCGATCGCGCTGCCGAACACGAACCCGAAGAGAAGCGCGAAGGCGATGGGAGCGGCGCTGGTGAACACCACGATGTCGGGGTTGCGAAGGTTCTTGAGAACGTTGCGCTTGGTGAGGACGAGGCCGTCCTCGACGGCCTGGGTGAAGGCGCTCAACGGACCTGCTCCTCGATCTTGCCGCCGGCCGCCGCCGTGTCGGAGTTCTCGGTCAGGGCGAGGAAGACCTCGTCCATGCTGGGCCGGCGCAGGGTGACTCCCGCCAGCCGGATGTTCTGCTGATCGAGCAGCCGGATCGCGGAGACCAGCGTGGCCGGGCCGTCGCTGACCGGCACGATCACCCGCTTGTCCGCCTCCTCCACCGTGGGCTCGCCCGAGGCGAGTTCGGCGAGGAGGGCAGCGGCGTGCCGGGCGTCCTCGGCGCTGCCCGTGGTCAGTTCGATGCGCTCTCCGCCGACCCGGTCCTTGAGTACGTCGGGGGTGCCTTCGGCGATCACCCGGCCTCGGTCGATCACGGTGATCCGGTCGGCCAGCTGGTCGGCCTCCTCCAGGTACTGGGTCGTGAGCAGCAGAGTGCTGCCACCGCTCACCAGCTCGCCGATCACCTCCCAGACGGCCATCCGGCTGCGGACGTCAAGCCCGGTCGTCGGCTCGTCGAGGAAGAGCACCTCGGGCTTGGAGACCACCGCGCAGGCGAGGTCCACGCGGCGGCGCATCCCCCCGGAGTAGCCCTTGACCTGGCGGTCGGCGTTCTCGGTGAGGTCGAAGCGCTCCACCAGTTCGTCGGCACGCCTGCTGCTCTCGGTGACGCCGAGGTGGTAGAGCCTGCCGATCATCCGGAGGTTCTCCCGGGCGGTGAGGTCCTCGTCGACCGCCGCGTACTGGCCGGAGAGGCCGATCTTGCGGCGGAGCTGGACCGCGTCGCTCCGCACGTCCAGGCCCGCGACGGTCGCCCGTCCAGCGTCGGCGCGCAGGAGGGTGGCGAGGACGCGCACGGTCGTGGTCTTGCCGGAGCCGTTCGGCCCGAGAAGTCCCAGCACGGATCCTTCGGGGACGGTCAGGTCCACCCCGTCCAGGGCGGTATGGGTGCCGAACTTCTTTCTGAGCCCCTCGGCGACGATCGCGTTGGTCATTGGTCCTCCATGAGCGGTAGCTGCGCGGTGTGATCGCAGCGGCCGGCCGGTGGTCTCCCGGCGGGCCGGACCCAACGTAGGAACGATCGCGGCCAGCTTCGGTCCCCGATTCTCCGGGCCGGCACGGTGGGACGGTTTCCGGCCGAAGGTGTCCCGCAGACACGTCGGAAGCAGACCGGAAGGCACTCCCTATCCTGACTGTCGGCTTGTCAAGCAGCGTGAGTAGCACGCAAGTTGTGAGATCAAGGCGGAATCCAGACTTCCCTGAGTGATGGCTCGCACCCTGGCACCGAGCCAATCGCGCGGTGACCGGAGCGCCCCCGGCGTCCGGCCCCCGGCGTCCCCACCAGTTGTCGTCGAAGCGGTCCACAGCCGACCGAAAACGGAGCCAGCAGATGAAACGGATTCTCGGCCCTCTCGCCATCGCCGTCGCCCTCGGCGCCGCCCTGACCACCGCACCCGCGGCGGCCTCCACCCCGGAGACCGTGGCAGCTCATCAGATCCGGGCGAAGGCCGCCGGCGTGTGGACAGGCACCGTGGCCGTCCCGGACGGAACGGTGGAGGTCACCATTTCCTTCCACCCGAACGGGACCGTCTGCTTGGTGGAGCCGCCGCCCGGCCCCGACGGTGGGGCCGAGGGCAGCGGGAGGTGGACACGGACGGGACCGGCCACATTCTCCTTCCGGGTCACGGAGCGCTTCTTCGACGGTTCGGGAGCGACCGTCGCGTCCCTGCGTGCCACGCACCGGGCGACCCTGCAGGGGGCGAACGCCTTCACCACGGTGGGCAAGGCCTCGTACTACGACCCGGCCGGCAACGTTCTGGCCACGTTCGCCACCAGCAGCTCGATGCAGCGGACCCAGCAGGCGCCGACGCCGAGTTGCCCCTGACGCCAGGGCCTGCCGGCCAGATCCACCGGCAGGCCCGCTCAGCCCTCGGCGGGCTCGTCGCGGACGAGCGACCTCGACTTGACCAGCAGTTCGCCGCCCTCCCGGACAAGGACGTCGCTGACCGCGTAGCTCGACTCGAACCGGGTGACCCCTTCCGCCCCGGTGAGGGTGACGAGCGACCCGTAGGAGACGGCGATGCTGCCGTCCTCGGCGCGGTCCATCAGGTAGTGGTCGTTCCAGTGCCGAACCACGACAGTCCGGTACCTCGGCAGCGCCTGCTCGGCGTGGGCGAGCATCGCCGCCCTGCCGTCGAGCGACTGCCCCCGGTGGACGTGGTGGGTCACACCGTCCTCGGTGAACGTCTTCACGTAGGCCTTGACGTCCTGCGCGTCCAGCAGGCTCATCTGATGTGCGTAGAACCGGAGGATGTCGACGTACTGGTCCGTGCTTACCGCTGCCATGCGGCGCCCCCATTCGTCGTGGCGAGAAGCCTTCGGGTGTCTGATCGGTCGGACGGTCGGCCGATGTTCCGGGTGTCCCATGCCTCTGCGTTCAACGGCGGCGAGTCAGGTTGCAGTTGGACTTCCAGGTCGAGGGCGGAGCGAAGCACGGCCCGCTGCAGTTTCTGCAGCCGGATGGACGGCTCCACTCCGAGTTCCCTGTTCAGGGTGTCGCGCAGGGTCCGGAACGACTGGAGTGCCTGCGACTGCCGGCCTGCCCGGTACAGGGAGACCATGTAGTGCGCACAGAGGTTCTCGTGCATCGGGTGCTGGGCGGTCAGCACGGTGAGTTCACTGAGAACCGCGTGGTGTCGGCCGAGCCGGATGTCGGCGCCGATCCGGCTCTCCAGCACGTTGAGCCGGCTCTCCTCCAGCCGGGCGACCTCTATGCTCAGCGGCATCCCGATCCGTACGTCGGCCAGCGCGCGGCCCCGCCATTCGGCCAGTGCCCTGCCCAGGTACTGGGACACGGCCTCGTCGTCGGAGTGCTCGATCGCCCGGTTGCCGGCCTCGACGAAGCGCTCGTAGACGCGTACGTCCACGCTCTCCGGGTCGATGTCGAGGAGGTAGCCGTCGAAGCGGGTGACGAGGATTCCCTTGGCCCGACCGCGGTTCTTGGCCGTGAGCGCTGAGTCAATCAGCTTGCGCAACTGCAGAATGTACGTCTGCAGCGTTGTACGTACGCTCATCGGTGGGTGGTCCCCCCACAGTTCTTCGATGAGTGTGGGCACTGATACGATACGGCCCGCATTC
The DNA here is from genome assembly GCF_030124175.1 of Streptomyces sp. 549. Lineage (GTDB taxonomy): Bacteria > Actinomycetota > Actinomycetes > Streptomycetales > Streptomycetaceae > Streptomyces. Next base: position 28,675 of record NZ_JASKMT010000001.1, read on the forward strand.
AGGGCCAGCAGCGCCAAAACTTGACGTGGTTTCGCCGCAGTCGGAGTGACCGACTGCTCGTTCAGGTTGGCGTCCAGTTCCCCTAGTAAACGTATGCTCACGAGTCCCCCTATGGAGCGCAATGGCCACCAGTGCAATCCCAGGACGTGCAAAGAATCCTTAAAGCAGGAATCTTGGTCGAGGCTTCTTCCACACTGAAGATTTAACGCTTCCGCCAAAACCGGACTATCCAGCCTTCAACCTTTCCCACCGTAAGAATCCGGCAGCCAGTCAGTCAAGCCCCCACCTCTGGCCGCATCGTTGTCCGGAGCACTTGAGTCTGCCTGGAACCGGCGCAAAACAGAAGCCCCTTACGGCCGACGAGGCCACAGTACGAAGCTGTGACCTCGCCCTTCACCCCGAAACTGACATCGCGCCACGCGGGTGACAGCTAGTGTCGCGTGAACGAAGTCCTTGGACGTTTGGGTGTGGCGTGTTCGAGGACTTCGTCGGCGGTCTTGGTCCAGGTGAACGGCGGGCAGCGGTCGTTGTGGGCGTCGATGTAGCGGCGGATGGCGTCGGTGAGGTCGGCGACCGAGGGGAAGGTGCCTCGGCGTATGGCCTGGCGGGTGATGATGCCGAAGAAGATCTCCACCAGGTTCAGCCAGGAGCAGGAGGTCGGGGTGAAGTGCAGGGTGATCCTCGGGTGCTTCGCCAGCCACGCTTTCACGCGGGGGTGCTTGTGGGTGGCGTAGTCGTCGACGACCACGTGAAGCTTCACTCCGGGGTGGGCCCTGGCGACCTGCTTGAGGAAGCGCAGGAACTCGTCGTGGCGATGCCGGTCGTGGCAGGCGTCGGCGGTGATCTTCCCAGTGGCGACGTCCAGGGCGGCGAACAAGGTGGTGGTGCCGTGGCGGACGTGGTCGTGGGTGCGCCGCTTCGCCAGGTCCTGCCGGACCGGCAGCATCGGGGCGGTCCGGTCCCGCGCCTGGATCTGCGGCTGCTCATCGACGCAGACCACCACCGCCTTCTTCGGCGGGGCCAGGTACAGCCCGACCACGTCGCGAACCTCGGCCTTGAGTTCCGGGTCGGTGGAGAACGTGAACGTCTCGCTCCGCCAGGGCTGGATCTTCCACTTGCGCCAGACCTTGGCCACCGCGACGTTGGAAAGGTGCAGTTCGGCGGCGAGCAGCCGGGAGGACCAGTGGGTCACACCCAGTCTTTCCGGCGGGCCCTCCAGGGTCCGCACCACCACCTCGGCCTCGTCCACGGTGCCGGGCCGGCCCGCGCGCGGCCGGTCCTGAAGCCCGGCCAGGCCGGCCGAGCGGTACCGGCCACGCCAGGTCACCACCGTCTGCCGGGACAGCTCGAGCCGCCGCGCGATCTCGGTGTTCGACGTGCCTTCCGAGGCGAGGAGCACGACCCGCGCCCGCGTCACCAGTCCCGACGGGGACGACGGCGAGCGGACCCACGAACGCAGAACCTCACGGTCCGCATCGGACACGGCCAATGGCAGGGCGGCAGGCATATGCCATTCAACCGCACCCCAAGACACCGCCCAAGGACGTCATTCACATGGCACCAGTGTCCTGAGTCGTTAGTTCGTTTGCAGTTGCAGGGTGGGGTGATGCCTGGTCCGAAGCCGTTGCCGCTGGAGCTGCCGATCATGAACGCCGGGTGATGCGGGGCTGGTTGCGTAAGCAGACCGCTTCGCAGGCGCTGGTGCTGCGGTCGAGGATCGTGCTGGCGTGTGCGGAGGGCCGGTCGCACGCCTGGTGGACCGGCCGCGTTCGGGTGCGCCGCGGCAGATCACGGAGGAGCAGGTTGAGGCCCTGGTCGCCAGGACGCTCGGCCAGCCGCCTCCGTCGGGTGATTCGCACTGGTCAAGGCGTTCGATGACCGGGGCGGAGGGCATGTCACAGTCGACTGTCTCGCGGATCTGGCGGGCGTTCGGCCTCAAGCCGCACATCGTGGAGACGTGGAAGCTGTCGACCGATCCCCAGTTCGTGGCCAAGGTCCGCGACGTGGTGGGCATCTACCTGTCACCGCCGGAGTACGCCCAGGTCCTGACGGTGGCGAGAGGTCGCAGATGCCGGCCCTGGACCGAACCCAGCCGGTGCTGCCGATGGCGCCGACCACGCCGGGCGAAGATGACCTCCGGCTACGTCCGGCACGGCACGACCAGCCTGTTCGCCGCCCTGGACATCACCTCCGGCTCCGTCATCGCCCAGCACTACCGCCGCCACCGCCACCAGGAGTTCCTCCGCTTCCTGAAAGTCATCGACGCCGCCGTCCCCAAAGACCTCGAACTCCACCTGATCCCGGACGACTACGCCACCCACAGGACCGAGCCGGTCAAGAAACGGCTGATGCGACGCCCCCGCTTCCGCCTTCACTTCACCTCCGCGTCCTGGCGCAACCTCGTCGGAACGCTGGTTCGCCGAGCTGACGTGCCGCGAACTCCGCCGCTCGATCCACCGCAGCGTCCTCGAACTCGAACGGGACATCCGCAGCTGGATCAACGTGTGGAAACAAGAACCCGAATCCGTTCACCTGGACGAAACCCGCCGACGACATCCTCGACACCCTCGCCGCATACTGCACACGAACTAACGACTCAGGACACTAGTAGTTGCCCAGGCCGCCGCAGACGTTGAGGGCCTGAGCGGTGATCGATGCCGCCGCGTCGCTGGTCAGGTAACCGACAAGTCCAGCCACCTCCTCGGGCGTCGAGTAGCGCCCCAGTGGAATCTTGCTGTTAAACCTTTCAAGTACCTGCCCCTCGGTAATGCCCCAGTAATCCGCGTACCCCTGCCTGACGCGAACGGCCATCGGCGTCTCCACATAGCCGGGACAGACGGCATTCACAGTGATGCCGCTGGTCGCCAGCTCGAAGCCGACCGACTTGGTGAAGCCGATGATCCCGTGCTTGGACGCCGTGTACGGTGCCGCCAGCATGACACCCTGTTTGCCTGCGGTCGAGGCGATGTTGATGACGCGCCCCCACCCGGCGTCGGCCATACCGCCATTGGCCAGCACCTCCCTCGTGACCCGGAAAACGCTGTTGAGATTGGTGTCCATTACATCGAGCCAGAGCGACTCGTCGAGTTTCGCCGTCTCTCCACCACCCCCGCGCCCGGCGTTGTTCACCAGAATGTCGATGCGGCCGAAGCGGTCCACCGCCGTGCGCACAGCGGCCTGTACCTGCTCGGTGGAGGTGACGTCGCAGGAGACACCGTCGGCGCGGTGGCCGGCGGCACGCAGTTCGTCCACGGTGGCGGTGACGTTCTTCTCGTCGCGCGCGCAGCCGAACACGGTGACGCCCTGCTGCGCGAGGGTCCGCGCGGTGGCCAGGCCGATTCCACTGCTGACACCGGTGATGAAGGCGATTTTCGGGCTCGTCATGGTAGTTCTCCCTGGGAAGTACGGACGGGAAGCGGAGAGGGGCCGCCCGGGGACGGCGGGGGTCAGGCCGCGCTGAAGGGCAGGCCGCCGTGGAACTCGACCATGTCCCGGAACCCGGCGGCCACATCGATCCGGTCCCCCGGAGGCAGGCCCTCCAGTTCGGCGTAGGCGCGGTGCAGATTGCCCGCGAGCCGCTCGGGGTCGACGAGGGCAGCGAACGGGCCGGGGTCAGCCTCCCGGGCCGCCCGCAGTGGGGACAGGCCCGCGCGCAGTCCGTCCTCGGCGATCCCGCGGAGCCAGCGGACGTAGGCCTCGGTCGCGTCCAGCGCGTCGGTGCCCGCCACCGCGCCGTGGCCCGGGACCACGAGCTCCGGCCCGAGGGCGCGCAGCCGCTCGACCGCCGCGAGCGACCCTTCGACCGAACCCATCAGGAGGAACGGGGTGACGCCCGACCAGATCACGTCCCCGGTGAACAGCACCCTGCGCTCCGGCACCCAGGCGGCGACGTCGGCGGCCGTGTGCGCCGGGCCGATCTCCAGCAGTTCGACGGTGAGTCCGCCCAGGCGCAGGGTCATGGCCTCCCGGAAGGTGACGTCGGGCAGGGTGAGCCGGGGCTCGCCCCAGTCGACGCCCGGCCACAGGTGGCAGAGGCCGAGTCCCGCCTCCTCGATGTCGGACCGGGTCTGCTCATGGCTGATCACCGCCGCGCGGGGAACGAAGTGCTCGTTGCCGAAGACGTGATCGCCGTGGAAGTGGGTGTTGACCACGAAGTCGGGCCCTCCCGGCACCACCCGCCGTGTCTCGTCCCGCAGGTGCAGTGCCCGCGCCCGGGTCGCGACGGTGTCCACGACCAGGGACCGGTCCTCCCCGGCGACGAGCCCCGCGTTGTTGAGGCACCACCCGCCGGGAAGCTGCTCGTAGACGTGCACGCCCTCGGCGATCTCCCGCAGCCGGGGGAAGGGCGCGCGCACCGGGTCGGGGGCCGGTGCGGCCAGGCCGCTCCCGGCCGGCCGGCCGGGAGCGCTCATCGCACGGCCCGCGCGAACAGTTCCAGGGTCTCCCCCGGACTCGGGCCGTCCAGCGCCTGGAAGATCCGCCGGCCGTCCGCACCGTGCTTGTCCAAGCGGACGTGCGCCAGCTCCACCTGGGTGGAACCGTCCTCCAGCGGGGTGAAGACGACCTCGATCTCGCTGGCGCGCTCGTCGTCGGGGATCGACTGCCAGCGGCCGTCGATCCGCCAGGTCAGCCGCAGCCGCCGCGGCGGGTCCCATTCCAGAACCTTCCCCCAGTCGATCTCGTTGCCCTCGGCGTCCCACTCGTAGTAGCGGCCGTCGACCTTCGGGTCCATGGCCAGACCGACGCGCGGCGTGCGCAGCAGCACGTGCGACGGCGGCCACCACTCGGCCATCCGCTCGGTGAACGTCTCGAAGCAGCGCTCCGGGGACGCCGCGACGACCACCGTCTTCCTGACATCTGGAATCAGCTGATCTCCCATGGTTCCTCCCACACGATTGCCGGGTTTCGGCCACCCTCGTCCGGCGGGCTCGACCCCGCGCGGAGCACCGCTCGACCTCCCCGGACGGCCCCCGGGTCTCCAACGCGCCTGGATCGCGAGTCAAGGAGCGGCCCGCACTCTGCGAGCCAGGCCGGACCCCTACCCGGCCGGTCATCCGTCACGGAGGGAACACATGGCCCGCAGGGCAGTCATCACCGGTATCGGCGTCGTCGCGCCGAGCGGAATCGGGAGGGAGCCGTTCTGGCAGCTCCTGACCAGCGGCAGAACCGCGACCAGGACGATCACCCAGTTCGATGCGAGCGAGCACCGGTGCCGGGTCGCCGCCGAGTGCGACTTCGACCCGCTCTCGCTGGGACTGACCCGCCAGCAGGCCCGGCGCACCGACCGGGTGTCGCAACTGGCCATGGTGGCGGCCGGGGAGGCCCTCGCGGACAGCGGTCTGGAACTCGACGGCGAGCTCGCCGAGCGCACCGGGGTGGCCATCGGCAGCGCCGTCGGCGGCACCACGACGATGGAGCGGGAGTACGCCGTGCTGTCGAACGGCGGCAAGGACTGGGTCGTCGACCCCTCCTTCGCCCCGCCCCATCTGTACGACTATTTCCTTCCGAGCTCGATCGCCTCGGAAGTCGCCCTGACGACCGGTGCGTTGGGACCCGCGGCGGTGATCTCCACGGGCTGCACCTCGGGCATCGACTCCGTGGGGTACGCGGCCGAGCTGGTCCGGGACGGCACCGCGGACGTCATGGTCACCGGTGCCACCGACGCACCGATCTCCCCCATCACTCTGACGTGCTTCGACGTCATCAAGGCCACCTCCGCCCGCAACGACGACCCGGCGACCGCCTGCCGGCCGTTCGACCGGACCAGGACCGGGCTGATCCTCGGCGAGGGCTCGGCGGTACTGGTGCTGGAGGAGTACGAGCACGCGCGGCGGCGCGGCGCCACGATCTACGCCGAGGTTGCCGGCTACGCGTCCCGGTGCAACGCCTTCCACATGACCGGGCTCAAGGCGGACGGCAAGGAGATGTCCGAGGCGATCGACCTGGCTCTGGGCGACGCGAGGCTCGACCCGACCGCCATCGACTACGTCAACGCCCACGGCTCGGGCACCAAGCAGAACGACCGGCACGAGACGGCCGCGGTCAAGCTCAGCCTCGGGGACCATGCCTACCGCACGCCGATGAGCGGCATCAAGGCGAGCGTCGGCCATTCCCTGGGGGCGATCGGCTCCATCGAGATCGCGGCCTGCGCGTTGTCCATGCGCCACGGCGTGGTCGTCCCCACGGCCAACCTGCACGAGGCCGATCCCGAGTGCGATCTGGACTACGTGCCGAACACCGCCCGCGAGCGCGAGCTCGGCGCGGTCCTCACCGTCGGCAGCGGTTTCGGCGGATTCCAGAGCGCGATGGTACTCAAGAACCTGGAGCGGAGCGCCTCATGAATCAGGATGTCGTCGTCACCGGCGTCGATGTGATCGCGCCCAACGGGGCTGGACTCGAAGCCTACTGGGAAGCGACCCTCAAGGGCGTGTCGGCGATCCGGCCGATCGGCCGGTTCGACGCCGAGGGCTACCCCGTACGGCTGGCCGCCGAGATACCCGTTTTCGAGGCGGAGTTGACCTTCCCCAAAAAACTGACGCCGCAAACGGACCGGCTGACGCGGCTCGCCCTGCTCTGCGCCGAGGGCGCCCTGTCCGACGCCGGGGTCGATCCCGCCGCGCTGCCCGAGTACGCGGTCGGCGTGGCCGTCTCCAGCTCCACGGGCGGCCTGGAGTTCGGCCAGCAGCAGCTTCAGCAACTGTGGGGAACCGGCTGGGAGTCGGTCAGCCCGTACATGTCCTTCGCCTGGTACTACGCGGTCAACACCGGCCAGATCTCCATCAGGAGCGGCATGCGGGGGCCGGGCGGGGTCGTGGTCTCGGAGCAGGCCGGCGGCCTGGACTCGATGGCCTTCGCCCGCAGGCGGGTCCGCAAGGGGACGCAGGTGATGACGACAGGCGGCTTCGACGGCCTGCTGTGCCCGTACGGGATCTCCACCGTTTCGGCGGCGCCCGGGGTCAGCGGCAGCACCGACCCGGACCGGGCGTATCTGCCCTTCCGCGCGGACTCCACCGGCTTCGTGCCGGGCGAGGGCGGCGCGGTGCTGGTCCTGGAGCCCCGCACGGCCGCCGAGGAGCGCGGTGCGGAGACGGTGTACGGGGTGGTGGCCGGGCATGGGGCCGCGTTCGACCCGGATGTGGCCGGGTCCGGGGGCGACGGTCTGCTGCGGGCGGCCCGTGCGGCGCTCTCGGACGCTGGGCTCACCCCGGACGACGTCGACGTGGTGTTCGCCGACGCGTCCGGCAGCGTTCCACTCGACCGGGCCGAGGCGGCGGCGATCGAGCGGCTGTTCGGGGCGCGGCGGGTGCCGGTCAGCGCACCCAAGTCGCTGGTGGGCCGACTGATATCCGGCGGTTCCGCCCTCGATGTCGTCACCGCGCTGCTGAGCCTGCGTGACGGGGTCGTACCGGCGGTGCCCGGCACGGTGCGCGATCTCGTCGACCCCAGGATCGACCTGGTCGTCGGAGAGCCGCGCACCGCGAGCCTGCGTTGTGCGCTGGTGCTGGCCCGGGGGCACGGCGGTTTCGCCTCGGCGATGGTCCTCACCGCTCCGTGAGCCGGAGGCGGCGCGGCCGTCCCGTACCGGTCAGCGCCGCTTGCCCGCCGGCACCACGAAGCGCGTGTACAGCAGATCGCGGACGACGTCGTCCCCGCCCTCCACCAGACCGACGTACCGCAGGTCGCGCACCAGCTTCTCGACCGGGTGGTCGTGGGTGTAGCCGAGACCGCCGAACATCTCGGACCCCGTGGTGGCCACCTGCCAGCCAGCCTGGCCGCAGTACATCTTCGCGGCCAGCGCCGAGCGCAGCGTGCCGGTCCGGTACAGGGCGGAGGCCGGTTCGGCGCCCGACAGGTACCGGTCGAACTCCGCCGCGGCCGCGCGGCACTGGTGGCGCATCACGTCGATGAGCATTTCGATCTGGCCGAGCTTCCCGGCGAACACGGCGTTGTCCGCCAGCCGGGCGCCCTTGACCTGCTTCACCGCCGCGTACTCCATACAGAGATCGCGGACCCGGCGGGACACCCCGATCGCGGTGGAGGCGATCAGGATCCGGCTGGCGTTGAGCCCCATCTCCAGGTTGCGCAGCCCGTTGCCGCGCAGGGTGTGTGCGGCGGGCACCGAACAGTCCTGGAGCCGGACCCGGTAGGTGGCCGAGCCCCGCATACCGACCATGTCCCAGCGCTTGACGATCTCCACCCCGGGGGTGTCGCGCGGGACCAGCAGCACCCGGAAGTCGGCCGCGTCCTCGGCGTCGCGGGCCACCACCAGCAGCAGCCCGGCCGCGTCCGCGTTGGTGGAGAAGAACTTGTCACCGTCGAGGACCAGTCGATCGCCGTCGCGCCGGAACGTGGTGCTGATCCGGGCGAGTTCGCTCCCGGCCTCCTCCTCGCTGGCGAGGATCGCGCAGAGGCCGCCGTCGCGGGCCAGCCGCTCCAGCGGCTCGCGCACCAGCTCGTCGTCGCCGCAGAGCTGGAGCATGGTGGTGCCGAGGATGGAGAGAAACGAACCGAAGGCGAACCCGGCGTCTCCGTAGGCGAGTTCGGAGACGACGTCGACGCTGTCCACCAACGGGACCCCCTGCCCCCCGTAGGCGGCGGGGATCCACCAGTTGGCCAGACCGGCCTCGTGCAGCCGGGCCGACTCCCGGGTGGGCGCCTCCGGGAGGCTGTCGAGATGGTCCGTCCGGGGCAGGACCTCCGCGTGCACGAAGGTCCGTACCCGCTCCAGCAGACCGTCCGTCATCGGAGCCTCCCGGCCGTCGTCGCCGCTCACGCCGCCTGGGAGAGCTGCTGGTTGAAGACGTCGAGGAAGTCCCTGGGCGTCTCGATCTCCGATATCCCGTCCTCCGGGAGCTTGAGCTTGAAGTGCCGCTCCAGGCTGCTCGTGGTCGCGATGACGGCGAGCGAGTCGAAGCCCAGGTCGGTCAGTCGGGTGTCCAGGATGTCCCCGGAGAGGTCGATCGTCTCGTCCTCCCCCATCGCGCTCTTCAGGAACGTCCTCAGCTCGTCGATCGTCAGTTCGGCCATGGCGGGTCGCCTTTCTCGTCGGGTGTGACTGCGGTCGGTGCGGGAGTGCGGTCGGTGCGGACTGCGGGTGTGGTTCAGCGGGCCTCGACGTACTCCTGGGCCCTGGCCAGCGTCGCCCGGCTGTTCGCGCCCAGGGAGTCGCGTACGGCCTTGCGGGCCGCTTCGAGTGACGCGGGCGGGTTGGGCAGCGCCGCGATGCCCTCGGGGTCGAGGATCACCCGGTGCCGGGAGGTCACCTCGACCACACCGTCGGCGGGCGAGGTGAGCAGCCATTCGCCGTTGTGCGCCTGGAGCGCGGGCGGCAGCTTCACCTGCTTGTAGACGATGCGCCGCTGCGGCTCGCAGACCCGGCCCGAGACGGTCGTGTGGACCGAGCCGTCCGGTGAGCGGGTGTCCATCTCCATGTGCTGGAGACCCTCGGCGTCCTCGCGGAGTCCGATGCGCAGCACGTGCGGGATACGGTCCGGCCAGTGCCGCACGTCGTACAGGAAGTCGTACGTGTCCTTCAGGGAGCCGCGGATGGTCAGCGAGTCGGAAAAGTCCAGCAGGAGTTCCCGCTCGCTCTCACCCCGCTCGACCGCCCGGCGCAGGTGCTCCAGTTCGGATGTGCTGTTGTCCTCCACCGCCCGTGCGATACGGGCGAGTTGGTCCGGGTCGTCGCCGGTGGCGCGGTAGAAGTGGTCGAGGACGACCGTGCTGGTCCCGTCGCCGTGCTCCGTCACCGACCACGCGCCGCCCATCGCGGCGACCGGGTCGGTGGGAGTGGCCTGCTCGAAGTCGACCCGGTGCTCCTCGGGCCGCAGCCGGCGACGGGACTCCCAGGTGCGGATCTCGTCGTTGGCCATGGCCCAGATCCGGATGCGTTCCTCACGGTCGTCCCCCGACACCCGCTCGGCCCGGAGCGTGGGCGGGAAGTACAGCGGCCACAGCCCGACGTCGGACACGACGCGGTAAACGGCGTCCGCCCCGGCGGGCACAGTGATCGTGTGGGTCACCTCGGTCTTGCTCATCTCGAACCCTTCCTCCCGGTCCGCGAACGCGGTACGGGGAATCTGGCAGGGCCACGTCGAGCGGCCCTACAGTGGTGATCCAGCGGCCCCTCACGCCTCGCCGAGCGCCTTGATCATGGACTCGACCAGTGCGCGCGGCGTCGGGTTCTTCAGGACCACGTCGGCCGGCAGCCGCAGCCCGGTGGCCGCGTTGAGCCGGTTGCGCAGGTCGACGCTGAGCAGCGAGTCGAAGCCGAGGTCCCGGAAGGCCTCGTCCGTCCCGACCGCGGAGGCGTCACCGTAGCCGAGCACGTCGGCGGCGTGGGAGCGGACGAGCGTCAGGAACGCCTCTTCGGAGGGCTGTTCCGTGGGAAGCGCCCCGGTCTGCCGTGCCTGCCCCGCCTCCCGCGGCCCAGGGGCGGGGAGGTCGCGGCTCCCGGTCGGGCCGGGTGCGTCGTCCGGGCCGGTCAGTTCCTCGAACAGGCGGGCGGCCCTGCTGCCCGGCCGGATGCCGGTGAGCGCGGGCCGAAGCGCCACCCGGAGCGATCCCGCCGAGGCGAGCGCCTCGTCCAGCAGCCGCAGCGCGCGGTCCGTGGCGATGGGCGCGATCCCGATACCGGCCAGGGCGCCGACGGCCCGCTCGGACAGGTGCGAGGTCATCCCGGTCTGCTCCGCCCACAGCCCCCAGGCCACCGAGGTGGCCTCCAGGCCCTGGGCCCGCCGGTGCTGGGCGAGCGCGTCGAGGAAGGTGTTGGCCGCCGTGTAGTTGGCCTGGCCCGGACTGCCGATCACTCCGGACGCCGAGGAGAACAGGACGAATGCCGACAGGTCGAGATCGCGGGTGAGGTCGTGGAGGTGCCAGGCGCCGTGTGCCTTGGGAGCCGCCACCGCGCGGAGCCGGGCGGGTGTGAGCTGGGTGAGCGGTGCGTCGGCGAGCACCCCCGCGGTGTGGAAGACGCTGCCGGGCGGGTTCTCGGCGATCACCTTGGCAAGCGCGGCCCGGTCGGTGACGTCGCAGGCCACCACGGTCGCCTCCGCCCCGGACGCGGCCAGTTCGGCCCGCAGTTCCGTCGCTCCCGGGGTGTCCGGGCCGCGGCGGCTCAGCAACAGCAACCTGCGGGCGCCGTGCGCGGCGACGAGGTGGCGGGCCACCTGGGCGCCCAGCCCGTCGGTACCGCCGGTGACGAGTGCGGGCCGGTTCGGGTCGACGGCGCGCGGCATGGTCAGGACGAGCTTGCCGCGCTGCTTGGCTCGGCTCAGCATCCGCAACGGCGTCCGGCCCTCGTGGACGTCCCAGGTGCGTAGCGGCAGATGAGCCAGGGCGCCGCTCTCGAACAGGGCGATCAGCTCGTCCAGCACCTCGCCGATGCGGTCGGGGGAGATCCCCAGGATGTTGTAGGCCCGGTAGGTGATGCCCGGGTGGTCGGCCTCGGTCCGCCCGATGTCGCGGATGTCGGTCTTCCCCATCTCCGCGAACCGTCCGCCCGGGGCGAGCAGCCCCAGCGAGGCGTCGATCGCTTCCTTGGCGAGGGAGTTGAGGACGACGTCCACGCCGCGTCCACCGGTGACGGCGCGGAAGGCGTCGGCGAAGTCCAGGTCACGGGAGGAGGCGATGTGATCCTCGGGCACGCCCCAGGCGCGCAGGGTGTCCTGCTTGCCGGCGCTCGCGGTGGCGAACACCTCGCCGCCCAGGTGACGCACCAGTTGAATCGCGGCGAGTCCGACGCCACCGGTGGCGGTGTGGATGAGCACCGACTCGCCGGGGCGGACGTCGGCCACCTCGACCAGGCACTGGTAGGCGGTGATGAACACGATCGGCACGCTCGCGGCCTGGGCGTGGCTCCACCCGGCCGGGAGCGGTTTGACCATGCGCTCGTCGGCGACCGCGAGCGGGCCCAGGGAGCGTTCGAAGACGCCGAACACCTGGTCCCCGGCGACGAACCGGGTGACGTCGACGCCGGTTTCGACGACGACGCCCGATCCTTCGCTGCCCATGGTCTTCTCGCTGGCCACCAGACCGAGGCCTACCGCGATGTCGCGGAAGTTGAGCCCGGCCGCGCGGACCTCGATGCGGACCTCCCGGGGACCGAGGGGGGCCTCCGCCTCCGGGTGGGGCAGCAGGGCGAGGTGGTCGAGGGTCCCCTTGCTGGTCACGTCGAGCCGCCAGGCGCGGTGGCCGTCCGGCTCCCGGAGCGTGCCGCCGGACGGCATCCGCAGTCGGGGGCGGAGCAGTACCCCGGCCCGGACCGCCACCTCCGGTTCGCCGGTGGCCAGAGCACGCGGCAGCGCCCGGAGGGACGCCGGGTCGTCGTCGATGTCGATCAGCTGGAAGGCGTCGGGGTGTTCCGCCTGGGCGGACCTGACCAGCCCGGTGATCACCGAGGAGGCCAGGTGGCGCACCGGTTCGCGGTCGACGGCGGACTGCGCGCCCCTCGTGAGCACGGCCAGGCGTGCCGAGGCGAACCCGGGGTCCGCCAGCCAGCTCTGGAGCAGGTCGGTCGTCTCCCCGGCGAGCGCGTCCACATCGGCCGTCAGCGTGTCCTCGCTCCCGTCGCCGCCGAGAGCGGCGACGAGGACCGCGGGCGCGGGCCGGGCGACCCCGTCGAGCCCGGGGAAGTCGTGCGCCGCGCCCAGTCCAGGGGTGGACAGCGCCGCCCAGGCGTCCGGGGCGAGCGCGTCGGGGGTCTCCGGGACCGGGGCCCAGTGCAGGGCGAACCCCGCTCCCTCCTCGTCGAGGCCGCCGGGCGCCGCTTCCTCCGCGAGGGGGCGCATCGTGAGCGAGGCGACGGTGGCGACGGTCCGGCCCAGCGTGTCGGCACAGTGCACGGTGACCTCGTCGCCCTCGGTGCTGATGCGCACCCGCAGGTCACGGGTCGTGGAAGGCACGAGGGTGACGTCCCGCCAGGCGAAGGGGACCACCAGTTCGCCGCCGCTCTGGAGGATCGCGGCGTGCAGGGCGGCGTCGAGCAGCGCCGGGTGCGCGGTGGCTCCGGAGCCCTCCGCAGTCCCGTCGGGCAGGGTCACCTCGGCGAAGATGTCGGAGCCGCGCACCCACATCCGGCGCAGCCCGGCGAAGGCCGGACCATAGCCGTAACCGCGCGCGGCCAGCCGAAGGTAGGCGTCGCTCAGGTCGATGCGGGAGGCGTCGGCGGGCGGCCAGGCGACCGAGGGCGCCGTGTCCGCCTGCGGGCTCCCAGGGGCCAGCACGCCGGAGGCGTGGGCCGTCCAGGCTTCCGCGTCGGCGGGGCGGGCGTGGACGGTGAGACGGCGGTGGCCCGCGGCGTCCGCCGGTTCCAGCAGCACGCGGAGATCGGCCGCGGTGTCCTCGGGGGAGATCAGCGGAACGCCCAGGGTCAGCTCCTGGACGACGGGCAGCCCGGCCGCCCGTCCCGCCTCGGCGAGCAGCGCCAGGAAGGCCGTTGCCGGGACGAGCGCGGTGCCGCGCACCCGGTGGTCGGCGAGCCAGGGGTGACGCGCCGGGTCGAGACGCGCGGCGAACACCGTCGCTCCCGTCGGCAGTTCGAGTGACCGCAACGCGAAGTCGCCCGTGTCCGGGCGGGCTTCGGAGGCGGGTACGGCTTCCGGGGCACTCGCCCAGTAGCGGCTGCGGTCGAAGGCGTAGGTCGGCAGCACGGCCCGCCGGCCTGGCGGCTGGAGCGGGCCGAGGTCCACGGGGACGCCGACGGCCTGGGCGGCGGCGGCCGAGGCGAGGAACTGCCCGGGGCCTCCGCTGCCGCGCCGGACGGTGTCCAGGACCGAGCCGCGCACTCCCGCGGCCTCCAGGATCGCCTGCAGACCGAAGGTGAGGACCGGATGCGGGCTGACCTCGACGAACACCCGGTGTCTGCGGTCCACGAGCCGCTGGACGGCCGCCTGGAAGCGCACGGGATTGCGCAGGTTCTCGAACCAGTACGAGGCGTCCATGGCCAAGGCCTCGATCGGCTCGCCGGTCAGCGTCGAATACACCGGCACGGTCCCGGGGCCCGGGGCGATGCCGGCCAGGCCCTCGGCCAGCGGTTCGCGCAGGACGTCCATGGCCTCGGTGTGCGAGGCGTAGTCGACCTCGATGCGCCGGGCGTCGATCCCGCGCGCCTCGCAGGCGGCCAGCAGGTCCTCCAACGCCTGGACACCGCCCGCCACGACCGTGCTGGAAGGCCCGTTGAGCGCGGCGATCCCGGCCTTCCCGTTCGTGCCGTCCGCCGCGTCCAGCAGTCCCTGGGTCGCTTCCGCGCCCAGCGGCACGGAGACCATTCCGCCGCTGCCCGCCACCGTGTGCAGGGCCTTGCTCCGCAGGGCGACGATTCGGCACGCGTCGTCGAGGGTGAGCACCCCGGCCACGTGCGCTGCGGCGATCTCACCCTGCGAGTGGCCGACGACGGCCGCGGGCCGCACCCTGGCCGCCTCCCACATCCGGGCCAGCGACACCATCACCGCGAACAGCGCGGGCTGGACGACGTCGACGCGGTCCAGGTCCTCGCCGCGCAGCGCGTCGGACAGCCGCCAGTCGACATACGGCTCCAGGGCCCGTTCGCACGCCTCGACGCTGCGGCGGAACGGCTCGGACCGGTCCATCAGCTCCCGGCCCATCCCCCGCCACTGCGACCCCTGGCCGGGGAAGACGAACACCGGTCCGGCGGAGCCCTGCCGGGCCTCGCCACTCAGCACGGTCGGCGATCGGTAGCGGCCGGGCGAGGTGGGGGCGTAGGTCCCCGAGGCCAACTGGCCGAGTCCGCGGGCGAGGTCAGCGGCGTCGTCGGCGACCACCGCGGCCCGGTGGGCGAAGCGGGTACGGGAGCGGAGCACCCGGGAGACGTCCTCGGGCGCGGTGTCCGGGGCGTCGGTGAGGAATGCGCCGAGGGCCGCCGCCTGGGTGCGCAGGGCGTCGGGGCTCGGGGCGGACAGCTGCCAGACGTGGGGGCCTTCGGCGGGGGCGTCCTCCGTCGACTCCGACACGGGGGCCCGGACGGCCTCCTCCAGGACCACGTGGGCGTTGCTTCCGCTGATGCCGAAGGAGGAGACCCCGGCACGCCGGGGGCCTTCCTCCGCCCGGTTCCAGTCACGGGCCTCGTGCAGCAGGGCGAGACCGCTGCTCGCCCAGTCCACGTGCCGACTCGGGGTGCCCGTGTGCAGGGTGGCGGGCATGACCCCGGCGCGCATCGCTTGCACGACCTTGATCACGCCGCCCACGCCGGCGGCGGCCTGCGCGTGTCCCAGATTGGACTTCAGCGAGCCGAGCCACAGCGGGCGCTCCGCGGTACGGCCCGAGCCGTAGGCCGCCGCCAGCGCGCGGGCTTCGATCGGGTCGCCCAGTTCGGTGCCGGTGCCGTGCCCCTCCACCAGGTCGACGGTGTGCGGGTGGAGCCCCGCCCGGTCCAGGGCGAGCGAGATGACCTTCTCCTGGGCGGACTTGCTGGGCGCGGTCAGCCCGTTGCTCGCACCGTCCTGGTTGGTGGCGCTGCCCCGGATCAGGGCGAGGATCTCGTGGCCGTGGGCGAGGGCGTCCGACTGCCGCTCCAGCAGGAGCAGGCCGGCGCCCTCCGACCAGGCGGTGCCGTTGGCGTCGTCGGAGTAGGAGCGGCAGCGTCCGTCCGGGGACAGTCCGCCCTGGCGGCTGAAGTCGATGAACATGCCGGGGGTCGGCATCACCGCGACCCCGCCGGCCAGCGCGCGGTCGCACTCGCCCTGGCGCAGCGCCTGTACGGCGAGGTGCAGGGCGACCAGCGAGGAGGAGCAGGCGGTGTCGACGGTGAGTGCGGGGCCGCGCAGGCCGAACCAGTAGGCGATGCGGCCCGACGCGACGCTGGTGGTGCTGCCGGTGATCCGGTAGCCGCCCGCGTCCTCGTTGTCCTCGTGCAGCCGGGGCCCGTACTCCTGGGCCATCGCGCCGACGAACACGCCGGTGTCGCTGCCGGCCAGCGCGTCCTTGTCGAGGCCGGCCCGTTCGAAGGTCTCCCAGGCCACTTCGAGGAGCAGCCGCTGCTGCGGGTCCATCCCGGCGGCCTCGCGGGGTGAGATGCCGAAGAACTTGGCGTCGAACAGGTCCGCGTCGTGGACGAACCCACCGTGCCGCGTGCTGGAGCGGCCGTCGGCATCGGACAGGTCCCAGCCGCGGTTGCCGGGGAACGGGGAGATGGCGTCGCCGCCGGACGCGACGAGCCGCCAGAGGTCCTCCGGGGACCGTACGCCTCCCGGATACCGGCAGCCCATGGACACGATGGCGATCGGTTCCTGGCCCTCGTGGGGAGCAGGTATTTCCTGGGTCATGGTGCTCAAGGCCTTTCGTCGCGTGGAAGGTGGGGCCGGGGCGGACGGGGCTACAGCGGCGCGTCGCTCCCCAGGGCCTCGATCAGGGCCCCCGGGGTGGGGTGGTCGAACAGCAGGGTGGTGGGCATGGACCGCCCGGTGGCGCGGGTGAGCACCGTGCGCAGGGTGACGGCCATCCGGGAGTCCAGGCCGAGCGCGTTGAAGTTCTCGTGCAGGTCGAGTTCGGTGGTCGGGGACAGCCCGAGGGTGCTCAGGGTGCTGCTGACGACCAGTTCGTAGGGGTCGCCGGACCACTGCGCGGAGGGTTCGGCGGGCAGCGGCGCGGTGGGCGGCACGGTGTCGAGCCAGAACGGCTCGCGACGGAAGGGGTAGGGCGGCAGGTCGGTGCGGCGGGCGTGCGGGCCGTGGACGGCCCCCGGATCGATCGGCGCGCCGAAGACGTAGGTCGCGGCGGCGGTCCCGGCGACGCCCGCCACCTCGTCCCGGGTGGCCATCGGCGCACTGAAGAGGGCCTCGCCCAGGTCCACGGTCTCCGCCGCCATGTTCACCAGGCCCCGCCCGGGACCGATCTCGACGAAGAACCGGGCGCCGAGGTCGTGCGCGGTGCGCAGCGCGGGCCCGAACCGCACGGTGGCGCGCAGGTGGTGCGGCCAGTGTTCCGGGCGGTCGATCTCCCCGGGGATCACCGGCCGGCCGGTGACCGCCGAGACGATGCGCGGGCCGGTGGGCGGATGCCAGGTGAGCCCCTCGGCCAGGGCGAGCAGTTCGTCCTGGATCGGTTCCATCAGCGGAGAGTGCCCGGCGACGGCGATCCGCAGTCGGCGGGTGCGGCGGCCCAGCTGCTCGAAGTGGGCCGCAGCCGCGAGGGTGGCCTTCTCCTCGCCGGAGAGCACGAGGGACTGCGGGCTGTTGACGGCAGCGACGGAGACCGGTCCGGGCTCGGGGCCGAGCAGGTCCCGCGCCTCCCTCTCCGCGGCCTGTACGGCCATCATCGCGCCGCCGGGCGGCAGGGTGTTGATGAGCCGGCTGCGGCGCGCGACGAACAGCGCCGCGTCCTCCAGGGACAGGACGCCCGCCACGTGCGCGGCGGTGATCTCGCCCTGGGAGTGGCCGAGCAGCAGGTCCGGCGCCATGCCCCAGGACTCGAACAGCCGGTAGAGGGCGGCCTCCAGGGCGAACAGCGCGGGCTGGGCGTGGTGGCGCCGGTCGGGCAGGTCGTCGCGGCCCCACAGGATGTCGGCCAGGCTCGCGCCGAGGGCCGGCTCCATCGCGGCGCATGCCGCGTCGAAGGTGCGGGCGAACACCTCGAACTCCTTGTGGAGCCGCTGGCCCATGCCGGGCTGCTGCGCCCCCTGCCCGGGGAAGAGGTAGGCGGTGAGGCCCTCGCCGCGGGTTCCCTCGACGACGCCGGGGGCGTCGGGGTGCGGGCCGTCAGCGAGCACCCGAAGCCGGGCGACCAGCTCGTCGAGGTCGCTCGCGACGACCGCGCCCCGGTGGTGCAGGAATGCCCGGGTGGTGACGGAGGAGAGACCGATGTCGGCCAGGGACACCGGGTCCGCTGCCGGGTCCCGGCGCGCGGGGTCGAGGGCGTCGGCGAAGGCGGCCGCGTGCCGGCGCATCGCCGGGTCGCTGCGGCCGGACACCAGGACGGGCACAGGGACGGCGGCACCCGCCTCCGGGCTCGCAGGGACGGTCCCGGCGGGGTGTTCACCCAGCACCACATGGCAGTTGGTGCCGCCGAGGCCGAACGAGGAGACACCGGCGATGGACGGCTCCGGCCGTCGAGGCCACGCTCCACGGGCCGCGCACACCCGCAGCCGGTTCGCGTCGAGGTCGATCGCCGGGTTGGGCTCACGGTAGTTGAGGCTGGCCGGCAGCTCGCCGTGGTGCAGGCCGAGCGCGGTCTTGATGAAGCCCGCGATGCCCGCCGCGCCCTCCAGGTGGCCGATGTTCGTCTTGACCGAGCCGACCCACAGGGGGAAGTCCGACGGCCGCCCGGAGCCGTGCACCGCGCCCAGCGCGGACGCCTCGACCGGGTCGCCCAACGCCGTGCCCGTACCGTGCAGTTCGACGTAGGAGACGTCTTCGGGCGCGACGCCCGCGCGCCGGCAGGCGGCGGTGAGCACCGACTGCTGGGCCTCGCTGCTGGGCGCGGTGAGGCCGGTCCGTCCGCCGTCGCTGTTCATGGCGCTGCCCAGCACGGTGCAGTAGATCCGGTCGCCGTCGGCGAGCGCTCGCTCCAGCGGCTTGAGGAGCAGGACGCCGGCCCCCTCGCCCCGGACGATCCCGTCGGCCCGGGAGTCGAACGTGTGGCACCGCCCCCGGGGCGAGAGGGCGCCGAGCGCCTGGACGGCGTCGTCGCCCTCGGCGGCGAGGTTGAGCTGCACCCCTGCGACGAGGGCCGCCGAGCACTCCCCCGCCTCCAGCGACCGCAGCGCTTGGTGGAGGGCGCTGAGCGACGAGGACTGCCCGGTGTCGACGGTCAGGCTGGGGCCGGCGAATCCGAGGAAGTGGGAGAGGCGGTTGGCCAGGAACGCCCGGCCGGTCCCGGTCATCGTGTAGGCGGTGGCGATCCCGGCGGCCCGGCCCATCAGGGAGTAGTCGTCGGCGCAGTTGCCGACGAAGACGCCGACAGGCTCCCGGGACAGGGTGTCGGGGGCGGTCCGGGCGTCCTCCAGGGCGTGCCAGGCCAGTTCGAGGAGCAACCGCTGCTGGGGATCCGTCGCGGCGGCCTCCGGCGCGGGCATCTGGAAGAACTCGGCGTCGAAGAGCTCGACGCCGTCGAGGTAGCCGCCGTCGCGGCGCCCGGTCCGCCGGCTCCCGGCCGGGCCGATGGCCTCGCTGCCGGAGATCAACAGCCGCCAGAACGCGTCGAGGCCGTCGGCGCCGGGGAACCGGCAGGACATGCCGACCACCGCGACGGGTTCCTGCTGCCGGGGCGTGGGTCGTCGGGTCGGGTTCTGGGACACGGTCTCCTCCGGATTCGACGGTCGGGCGGGCGGTGTCAGCGTGCGCGCGGGCGCTTCCAGCGGCGCGAACAGCCGCTCCACGGCCGCTGCGGCCTCCCGGCGGTCGGCCTCGTCGCCCCGGCACCGGTCGGGCAGCAGCGGCAGCACGGAGCTGCGGCGGGCGACCACGGACGGCTGTCTGCGGGCCAGGACGCTGAGGCTGTTGCCCGGTCCGGCCTCGACCAACAGACAGTCGTGGTCGGCCAGCAGCCCGGTGAGTGTGGGGGCGAAATGGACGGTCGCGGCGGCCTGCCCGGCCCAGAAGTCCGGGTCCACCGCGTCCTGGTCGGTGAGCAGGCCCCGGGTGTAGGCGGAGTACAGGGGCAGTTGCGGGGGCCGCAGTCCGGTGGCCCGCCAGTCCGGCAGGGAGGCCGTCACCGCCTCGGCGACCAGGGGGCTGTGGAACGCCTGCCGGGCGCGTACCTTGCGGCAGATCAGCCCCCGTTCCTCCAGCGTCCGAGCTGCCTGCGCCAGCGGGTTCTCCGCGCCGGCCAGCAGCAGTTGCCGGGGGGCGTTGACCGCCGCCAGGTGCACATCAGCGTTCAGGAGGTCGGCGACGTCGGCCTCCGAGGCCGCCACGGCGAGCATCCCGCCCGGTGGGGTGTCGGCGAACTGCCGGACGCGGTCGCGCAACAGCCGGACCCCGTCGGTGAAGTCGAGCACTCCGGCCAGGGTGGCGGCCGCGAGTTCCCCGACGCTGTGTCCGATCAGGGCCACCGGGCGCACGCCGCGCTCCAGCAGCATCCGGCCGAGCGCGTGGTTCACCGCGTACAGCAGGGGCTGGGCCACCGACACGTCGTCGTACAGGGGTGAGGGGCGCTCGGCCAGCCACTCGGACCGCAGCGCGGGTCCGGCGTCCTCGTACAGCGTGAAGGCGCGGTCCATCCAGGCGGTGAACGACTCGTCGTGGCCGTAGAGGCCCGCCGCCATCCTGGGGTGCTGGGCGCCCTGTCCGGCGAACATCAGGGCGACGGGCCGGGTGGTCGGGGGCAAGAGCGGCATCCACGTACCTTTCCTGGGATTCGGCCACACCGTGCGTCCCGGCGTTCGAGCCGCGCCTGAGAACGGTTCGAACCGCAGGGGCTCCATCCGGCCTTGAGCCGGTTTTGACGTCGCCGCCACAGACTCCGGGCCCGGGGGCCGTATCCGGCTTCACCCGCCAGCGACGATCCGGCCGAGGGTGCACGAGGGAGGATCCGGTGAACGTCACGGACGTGTTCATTTCCGGGGTCGGGCTTCATCTGCCGCGTGCCCTGCCCGTCGCCGAGGTGGCGCGGCAGGGTCTCGCGGACGAGCGGACGATCCGGCGCAGCCGGATGCGTTCGGTGTGCGTCGGCGAGGAGTCGGGGCCCGAGATGGCGGTTCGAGCGGCCCGGGAGGCGTTGCGCTCGGCGGGAGCCGACCGGGAGGACATCGGCCTGGTCCTGCACGCCAGTACGTACTACCAGGGGCACGACCTCTGGGCGCCCGCCTCCTATGTCCAGCGGGAGGCGGTGGGCGGCTCCTGCCCGGCGATGGACGTCGGGCAGCTATCCAACGGCGGTATGGCGGCGATGGAGTTGGCGGTCGCCGCGCTGCTGTCCGGCCGGGCTCCGCACAGTGTTCTGATCACCACGGGCGACCGGTTCGCCCTGCCCGGGTTCGACCGCTGGGAGACCGACCCGGGGACGGTGTGCGGGGACGGCGGAACGGCGGCCGTCCTGTCCACCGCCGACGGCTTCGCCCGCCTGCGCAGCCTGGTGACGGTCTCCGATCCGACGCTGGAGTCGATGGGCCGGGGCGACGACCCGTTCGGTACGACGCCGCTGGGCGTCCGCTCCCCGGTCAGTGTGGCCGGGCACCGGGCGCGACTGGTCGAGCAACTCGGCATGGGCGAGCTCATCGACCGCCTTCAGGTCGGGCAACGTGAGGCGTTCGAGCGGGCGTTGGCGGACGCGGACGTGAAGGCCGACGGCATCGCCTGGTTCGTGTTGCCCCATCTGGGCCGCCCGAAGATGGACTTCCAGTTCTTCGACGCACTGGACATCGACCCCGACCGGAGCACCTGGTCGTGGGGGTCCGGGGTGGGGCACCTAGGTGCGGGCGATCCCTTCGGGGGGCTGGCCCATCTGGTGCGGACCGGCGCCCTGGCCCCCGGACAGTTCTGCGCCCTCGTCAGCGCCGGCGGAGGTTTCGCCTGGTCGGTGGCGGTCCTGGAGATCGTCGGCCTCCCGACAGCCGGGACGCCCTCCCCTTCTGCCCCTGAGACAAGGAAGTCGAGCGCATCGTCATGACAACCCGTGAAACCCCGCCCGACACCGGGCCCGACCCGAGCTCGAACGCCCCGGGCGAGAACGCGCTGACGGCGTTCCACGAGCAACGGCCTCAGTGGGCCCCGGCGCCTGCCGGTGGCGGTGCCGCCTCGGCCTGGCTTCCGGCGGCCGCACCGACCCACGCACCCGTCGAGCACGCGGTGGTGGAGGTGCCGATGGACTACACGGACCCCGCGGGCCGCAGGCTCTCGATCGCCGTCAGCCGGCTCCGGGCCAAGGACCCGGAGCGGCGTCGCGGCATCCTGCTGCTGGTCAACGGAGGCCCCGGGGGCTACTTCGGGCTCGGTCGGGGCTTTCCCGCCGCGCTGGCGCACACCCGGCTCACCGAGGTCTACGACCTGATCGGCTTCGACCCGCGCGGTACCGGGGACTCCACGCCACTGCGCGGCGAGATCACCCCGACGGCCGCGCCGTTCGACTCACGCCCCCCGGACTCCGCCTTCGCGGTGATCTCCGAGGACTTCCGCATCCGCGAGGAAGGCAACCTGCGGGCGGGCGGCGAGCTGCGTCCGCACGTCAACACGCCCAACACCGCCCGGGATATGGACGTGATCCGCGCGGTGCTCGGCGAGGACAGCCTCAACTACCTTGGCTACACCTACGGCACCTACCTCGGCGCGGTCTACGGAGCGCTGTTCCCCGACCGGCTGGACCGCAGCGTCCTGGACTCCTGTGTGCATCCCGACTGGTCCTGGCGCGAGCAGGCCATGGCCCAGGGGCGCGCCAACCGGGACAACGTGGAGGCCTGGGCCGCCTGGACCGCGCGGCGCGAGGGCCACTTCGGGCTCGGGACCTCCGGCGAGCAGGTGCTCGCCGCGGTCGAGGCGGCCGCCGCCGCGATCACCACCACCCCGGGCGCCGTCCCGCTGCGCTCGCTGTTCGACGGGGCGATGGGGTCCCGCTCGGCCGACCGCTCGAAGTGGCGGGAGCTGGCGGACCTGGTGGCCGACGTCCGGACGGGCGGCGCCGAGGCGGCCGGGAAGTGGCTCGCGAACGAGAAGGTGTGGCCGCCGAGCGAGACCGAGGGCGAGACCCGGTGCGGGGTGCTCGACGCGGTGACGGTCGAGAAGGACTGGCCGACGGACCTGGAGGTCTACTACGAGGACATGCGCCGCTACCGGGAACACTTCCCGTACGGCTACGGCGTGATGCGCGCCCAGACCTGGGTGGGGGCGTTCCGTACGTTCACCCCGCCGGAGCGGCCCGTGGAACTGTCCGCCCGCGGCTACCCGGCCGGGCTGGTCGTGCACGCCGAGGGCGACCCGACCGACCACTACGAGGGCGGGGTCGCGATGGCCGCCCGGCTCGGGCACCGGCTGATCACGGTCGCCGACTCGGGCCAGCACGAGATCTATGGCTTCGTCCGCAACCCGGACGTGGACAGGCTCGTCGAGGGCTACTTCGTCGACGGCTTCCTGCCCGACGACACGTCCTGCCCGAGCACGGTGAGCCGCCCGGACGTTCCGGCGGACGGCGACGCCGGCTCAACCCCCCGTGAACAGAGGAAGGAATCATGACTCGCGTGCTCGTCATCGGCGGCGGGATCGCCGGGGCCGTCTGCGCCATCGCCCTCCAGAAGGCGGGCTTCGAGCCCACCCTCTACGAGGCCTTCGACCACACCGCCGACGGCATCGGCAACTTCGTCAACATCGGCCCGAACGGCATCGACGCCCTGGACAGCATCGGCCTGGGCCACCTGGTCCGGGACAAGGGCTTCGACACGCCCGCCATCGCGTTCTACAGCGACACCGGCCGGGCGCTGACCGGCGACGTCGCCACCGACCGACTGGCGGACCGGGGCCAGATCATCCAGACGATCCGCCGCTCCGACCTCTACGTCGGGCTGCGGGACGAGGCGGCGCGGCGCGGGATCCCCATCGAGTTCGGCAAGCGGATCGTGGACGCGAGCGCCGACGGCGACCGGGTGCGGGCGGTCTTCGAGGACGGGACGCACGCCGAGGGCGATCTTCTGGTGGGGGCGGACGGTCTGCGCTCGCAGGTCCGCCGGATCATCGACCCCTCGGCTCCCTCGCCGCGCTATCTGGGGGTGCTCAACGCCTTCGGCCGCGCCGAGGGGCTCCAGTTGGAGGGCCCTCCGGGCGTCATCCGGATGTTCTTCGGCAAGCGGAGCTTCTTCAGCTATACCAAGCACCCCGACGGCAGCCTCTGGTGGTTCGCCAACCCGCCGCGCGCCGAGGAGCCGGACCAGGAGCTGTTGCGGCTCAGGACGGCGACCTGGCGCGGGGACCTGCTGCGCCTGTTCGAGGGCGACCGCACTCCGGCGGCCGCCATCATCGGGGCGACCCGGGACCTCGCACCGCCGTCCCCGACGTACGACCTGCCGCCGGTGCCCCGCTGGCACCGCGACCGGATGATCGTGATCGGTGACGCGGCGCACGCGGTGTCCCCCACGGCGGGCCAGGGCTGCGCGGTGGCCATGGAGGACGGGGTCGTGCTGGCCAAGTGCCTGCGCGACGCGCCCTCGCACGAGCAGGGATTCGTCAGCTACGAGGCGGCGAGGCGCAAGCGCGTCGAGGACATCGTCGCGCAGGGGAAGTACAACAACGAGGGCAATATCCGGCGCGGCCCGGCGGGCCGTCTGCTGCGCAACTACTTCATCTCCAGAGCCTTCCGCGGGACCGCGGGCAAGGGCGACCCCACCTGGATGATGAGCCATCACATCGACTGGGACGCCAAGGAGCCGGCCGTGGACGGGGTCGCCGCCACCGGGCCCGGATCGGGGCTACGCACCCAGGGATGACCGGACACCCCGGACACCCCGGGGCCTCTGGCCGTGACCGCCCCCGCGCCCCCGAGAAGGGCCGGACAGCCAAGGAGATCGCACGATGACGACCGAATCCCGTTGCCCCGTCGCCCACACCCCCTTCCCCTACGCGCGCCAGGGGCCGTTCACCGCGCCCGCGCAGTACCCGGAAATGATCGAGAAGGGTGTCACGCAGGTGACACTCGCCCAGTCGGGCCTGCGGGTCTGGACGGTGACCGGCTACGCCAACATCCGCAGTCTGCTGACGGACCCCCGGGTGAGCGCCTCGCGCAGACTGCCCGGCTTCCCCTTCTACTTCATCGCGCCGCCGGAGTTCCGCACGGAGACCTCCTTCATCGGGTACGACGCGCCGGAGCACACCCGGGCGCGGGGCAAGGTCGCCGCCGCGTTCACGTACCAGCGGGTGCAGAAGATGCGCGGGCGCATCCAGGAGGTCGTCGACGAACACATCGACCGGATGCTCGGCCTGGCCCCGCCGGTCGACTTCCACCGGCTGTTCTCGCTGTCGCTGCCGACGACGGTGATCTGCGAGATGCTGGGCGTCCCGCAGGACGACCACGACTTCATCATCGAGCACAGCAACAACATGTTCGGCGGCCGCAGTACGCCCGAGCAGCGGCGGGCCGCGATCATCGAGGTCAACGCCTACGTCGAGAAGCTGGTGCGGCTCAAGACGGAGACGCCCGGCGAGGACGTCATCAGCATGGCCATCGCGGCGTACGAGGAGTCGGGCGAGGAGTACACGGAACGCGATCTGGTCAACATGGTCCGGATGCTGATGAACGGCGGTCACGAGACCACCGCGAGCATGATCTCCTTCGGCACTGCCGCCCTGCTGGAGCACCCGGAACAGCTGGCGGAGCTGCTGGCCGACCCGGAGAAGATGATCGGTCCGGCCACCGAGGAACTGCTGCGCGTGGTGACGATCGGCGACGTGGGGGTGCCCCGGGTCGCGTTGGAGGACATCGAGATCGACGGCACGGTCATCCCGGCCGGCGACGGGATCCTGTGCCTGCTGCTCACCGCCAACCGGGACCCCGAGGTCTTCCCCGACCCCGACGAGCTGATCCTGAGCCGGGGCAGCCGCAAGCAGGTCGGGTTCGGGTACGGGGCGCACCTGTGCATCGGCGCGGAGCTGGCCCGGTTGGAGATGCAGGTCGTCTGGACGACGCTGTTCCGCCGGATCCCTTCGCTGCGGCTGGTCAAGCCGTTGGATGAGGTGCCCCGCAAGGAGGGCGCGATCGTGTACGGCGTTCACGAGCTGCCCGTCACCTGGGACGTGTAAGGGCCATGGTCGAAGAGGTGTACGGCTCCGGACTCGCGGAGATCTACGAGCTCATCTACGCCGGCCGCGGCAAGGACTACCCGGCGGAGTCCGCCGAGGTGGCCGCCCATGTGCGGGCCCGGAGGCCGGACGCGAGCACGCTGCTCGACGTGGCCTGCGGGACGGGCGGCCACATGGCCTTCCTGCGGGAGACCTTCGACGTGGTGGAGGGGCTCGAACTCTCCGAGCACATGATCGTCAAGGCCGGGGAGAGCATGCCCGGCATTCCGGTGCACGCGGGCGACATGCGGGACTTCTCGCTGGAGCGGTCCTACGACGCGGTCATCTGCATGTTCAGCTCCATCGGGTACATGGAAACCCCCGAGCAGTTGGAGGCCTCCCTGAGCAGCATGGCCCGCCACCTGACGCCCGGCGGGGTCATCGTGCTCGAACCCTGGTACTTTCCGGACGCGTTCCTCCCCGGGTACATCGCGGAGGACCTCGTGCGGTCCGACGGTCGGGTCACGGTGCGGATCTCGCACTCCACCCGCGAGGGCGACCGGGTCCCGATCGTCGTCCACTACCTGGACGCGCTGAAGGACGGCGGGATCCGGCACTTCACGGACGTGCACCGGATGCGGTTGTTCACTCGTGAGACCTACGAACGGGCCTTCGAGGGGGCGGGCTGCTCGGTCGAGTACGTCCGGACCGACCGGTTCGGCTGCGGGCTGTTCGTCGGCGTGCTGAAGTGAGAGCGCCGCTCTGAAGCGGACGAAGGGGGTCCGGGCCACCTGGCCCGGACCCCCTTCCTCGTTCCTCCCGCTGATCCGCCTACCGGCCGACCACCGGCCGGTGCTCCGCCCGGTCCATCCGCCACATGTCCCGCAGGGAGACGGCGAGGGTGGTCCGGGGCCGCCATTCGAGCAGTTGCGCGGCGCGTTGGATGTCGGCCCGGGTCCAGGCGCCGCCGAGGCTGCGGACCTCCTGGGCCCGTTCGTCGAGGATCTCGGCCGGGAAGCCGGCGGCGGTGACGAACAGCCGCACCAGGGTGGGCATGTCCACGGCCGTCCCGCTGCCGATGTTCACGGCCTGGCCGGTCGCCGTCGACTCGGCGGCCTTGAGGACCGCTTCGGCGACATCGCGTACGTCCACGAAGTCGCGCCGCGCGTCGCCCAGGGTGACCGGCATCCGGTCACCGGTGGCCACCGCCTCACGCAACAGGGCGACGAGCTTGCCGGGAAAGCTCTCGGGCGACGGGTGGGGGCCGCTGACGTTGGCGACCCGCAGGACCAGCCCGTCCGCCGCACCGGTCCGGGCGGCTGCCAGCACCGCCTGCGAACCGGCCAGTTTGCTCCGGGTGTACGGGGTCACCGGGCGCGGATGGAGCGCCTCGTCCATGACGGTGCCCGCGGAGACCTCGCCGTACTCGTGCATCGTGCCGATGTGGACGAGGCGGACGCGTCCCTCCACGGTGCCCAGGGCCGCGAGGAGGCGGCAGACCAGACCGAGGTTCAGGTCCGCCAGGTCCTCGTCGGTCCTGGCCCAGCCGTCGGTGGCGTTCGCCGCGTCGGTGGCGTTGACCACGACGTCCACCCGGTGCTCGCGCAGCAGCCGGCCGATGCTCTCGGGCGAGGCGCGGGCGAGGTCGAGCCCGACGAACCGGTGGGTGGCGACGTGAGGTCGGGGCCGACGGGCTACGGCGAGGACGTAGTGGCCGCGCCGGGCGGCCAGCTCGCAGACGTGTCTGCCGAGCCAGCCGGTGCCGCCGAGGACGGCCGTCCGGAGTGCGCCGGGCGCGCCCGGTCGGGGCGTGGGCACGGCCCTAGGCCGTCCTGTACCGCAGGACGAGGTCCTCGAGGACCGGCACGACCGCGCCGGGCGAGGGCTGCCGGGCGATCTCCTCGCGCACCTCCTTGGCCCGCTTGGCGTAGCCGGTGTCCTCCAGCAGGGTGCGGCAGGAGTCCAGCAGGCTCTGCGGGGTCAGGTCGGCGGGCGGCAGGTGGCGCACCGCACCGAGGTCGGCCAGCCGGGCGATGGCCTCCAGGGGCTTACCGCGGCCGGGGACGACGACCTGGGGGATGCCCTGGGCGAGGCAGGCCATCATGGTGCCGGGGCCGCCGTGGTGGACGGCCGCGTCGCAGCCGGGCAGCACGGAGGTCAGCGAGATCCAACCCGCGGCGACGACCTTGTCCGGGAGCGTGCCGAGCTTGTCGACCAGGTGGTCGGCGACCGCGACGACCAGCTCCGCGTCCAGGGACGCGAGGGCCTGGATCATCTGGCCGAGCATCGGGATGCCACCGATCTGCGGCTGGACGGACCCCAGGGTTACCAGCAGCCGGGGCCGGTTGCGGGGCTCGTGGACCCAGCCGGGCACGGCACCCGGCTCACCGAAGGGGACATACCGTACGGGCTGCGCCCCGGGCGCCGGATCGCCGAGCGCCGGGGGGCAGTTGTCGAGGACCAGGGCGGGCGGGGGCAGCCTGTCCAGCCCCAGGCGCTCCAGTTCCGGGGCCATTTCCCGCTCCACCGCGTCGGCGACAGGCAGATCGCCGGGGCCGACGATGTGCTTGACCCATGGGACGCCGTGAATCCCGGCGGCGATGGCCGGGGCCGCGAAGGAGTACGAGTCGGTGATCACGAGGTCGGGCCGCCAGCGCCCGACGAGCTCGACGGTGGCGTCGACGGTCCGCGCGGCCAGCCGGCCGAAGCCGGCACCGACGCCCGCGGCCATGTCGGCGTCGTTGTCGGGGACGCGGACCGGCCGGCCCTCCCGGTCCAGGGCCATCACCTCGCCCATGTCCAGGGGGCCGTGCACCGGCGTCATGGCGAGACCGGAGCCGCGCACGGCGGATTCGAAGCTTTCGGGGACCGTCACGAGCACCTCGTGACCGGCGGCGCGCAGCGCCCAGGCGATGGGCACGACCGGGAAGTACAGCGGGTGGGCAGGCCCTGTGGCCACGAGAATCTTCATGTTCCGGAACCTAGGAGCCGGTGCCTGATTCCCGCTCGAATCCGGCTGGTCGCGGCCGGGGCCGCGCGCCGCCGGCGTACCGTCTCAGCGGGCGAGTCGGGCATCCAGCTCCAGGCACTGTTCGTAGTCGGGCAGCACCCCCGACTCCAGGGCCTGTGCGAGGCTCTGGGCCACCCGGTCGCGTTCCGAGACGACCGGTTCGATGTCCTCGGGCAAGGACAGCGCCAGGTCGGGGTCGTCCACCGACAACGCCAGTTCGTTCTCCGGGGAGTAGGCCAGGGACAGGGTGTAGGCCATCACCGTGTCGTCCTCCAGCGCGACGAAGGCGTGGCCCAGACCGACGGGGAAGTACACCGCCCGGAAGTCCACCGGGTCGAGGACGACGGTGGCGTGGCGGCCGAAGGTCGGCGAGCCACGCCGCAGGTCCACGATGATGTCGAGCGCCCGGCCCCGGGGGCAGTAGACGTACTTCGCCATACCCGGCGGGGTGCGGGTGAAGTGCACCCCGCGGACGACGCCCCGGCGGGAGCGGCTGTGGCTGATCTGCTCCACCGGGAACAGCCGATGCCCGGTCTGCCGGACGAACGCCTCCTCCTGGAAAGGCGACACGAACGCGCCGCGTGGGTCCGCGAACACCTGCGGGGTGAAGACGTGCGCGCCGACTACACCCAGTTCCTTGGCTTCCATGAGCCGTTCCTCCGCGTTCCCCCGTGAGCCGGTCGGGCGACGGTCGTGCCCGCGCAGATGCTGGGTCCGCTGTCTGGAGCGCGGGTGGGGAATCACTGGAGGCGTTCACCGGGGGCTCGCCGAGGTGATCGCGGACAGTGGATGACCGCGATCCCGGCTATCGTCCGGCACAGTTCCCAGCCTCGCGTGCGCTCCGTAGGAAGGACACCATGGCACTGCTCACCCGCCGGAGCCTGAACAGGGCCACCTCGCAACGGCAGATGCTGCTGGAGCGGACCGGCCTCTCGGCGTTGGAGGTGACGGAACGCCTCGTCGGACTACAGGCGCAGGACCCCGATCCGCCCTACATCGGCCTGTGGAGCCGGGTGGAGGACTTCCGCCTCGACGATCTGACCCGGCTGCTGTACGAGCGCCGGGTGGTGCGCGCGACGCTGTTCCGGGGGACCCAGCACCTGCTGAGCACCGAGGACTACCTGTGGGTCCGGCCGCTCCTGCAGTCGATGCTGGACCGGTGGCAGAAGGGGGCCTTCGGCAAGTTCACCGCCGGGCTCGACCTGGCCGAGATCGCGGCGTTCTCCCGGGAGTTCATCGGTGAGGGCACGGTGACCCGGGTGGAGTTGGGCCGGGCCCTGGTGGAGCGGTGGCCCGGCACCGACAAGGTCGGCATGGCCCGGTCGGTGCAGGGACTGCTGCCGGTGGTGCACCCGCCGCCGGACGGCACCTGGGGCAAGCGGGGGGCCACGCCCATCGCGCTCGCCGACCACTGGCTCGGCCGGAGTCCGGCCGTCGAGGAGCAGGCGGCCCGCAAGCTGGTCCTGCGCTACTTGGCCGCGTTCGGCCCGGCCACGGTGAAGGACGTCCAGGCCTGGAGCGGAATGACACGGCTGCGCGAGGTGGTGGACGGCCTGGGATCGCAACTGCGGCTCCACCGCAACGAGGCCGGCCAGGATCTGTACGACCTCCCCGACGCCCCACTGCCCGACCCGGACACCCCGGCGCCGGTCCGGTTCCTCGCCGCGCTCGACAACGTGGTCCTCAGTCACTTCGACCGGTCCCGGATGATGGACGAGGTGGTGCGCAAGCACATCGTCGTCGAGGCGGCGGTGACCGTGGACGGCTTCGTGCAGGGACTCTGGCACATCCGGCAGGAGAAGGCCGGGGCGACGCTGGTCGTCAAACTGTTCCGGCCGTTGACGGGAACCGAGGAGGAGTCCGTCATGGAGGAGGGCGGGCGTCTGCTGCGCTTCGCCGCGGACAAGGCCGAGCGCCACGACATCGAGTTCCGGCCGGTGGACAGAAGCGCCTGACCGGCCCCCTGCGGGCGACCGCCGGGGGGCGGTCGCGCGGATCATCCGGTGGGGGGAGTCCCCCCACCGGATGAGCACGCCGAGGGGCCGACCCCGTCGTGCGCCCACCGGGGATGACGGGGTCGGCCCCTGGAGGCAACGCCGTTCAGTCAGGCGTGCGGGCTGTTCGCCAAGACCGGTGAACAAGGCAGCGGAGCTGCGGTAGAAGAGGTCTGTCCTCCAAGACATCCTCACTACAGGAGCTCCGCTGTTGGAACGGGCTGCCATAGCAGGGACGGCCGGGGTAGCGGCCGGGGTGTTCGCGCCTGGTCATATCGGTGAACTGACTCGGAACGTCCCGTTCGAGATGGTCGATGAGGTGCTGGCGGAGACCGGTGCGGTGCAGCGCAGGGTCCGGCTCGTGCCGACGCGGGTCACGGTGTACTTGCTGCTGACCGGCGCTCTTCGCCGGGCTATCGGCAGGTCTTCGACCGGTTGTGCGCCGGACTCGCGGGCCTGGGACCTGTCCGGCCCAGCGCCAGTGCCCTGCGCCAAGCCCGTCAGCGGCTGGGGCCGGCACCGATGAAAGCACTGTTCAACCTGGTGAGCGGCCCTGCGGCCACGACCGCTGCCGCCGGGCGGTGGCGGGGACTGAGCGTGGTCGCTCTGGTGGCCTGCGGGACCCGCTCGGTGATCGGGGCCGTGTTCGGTCCGGCCACCACCGGTGGGCCGGAGTCATCGGCCGCCACGTGACAGCACCCAGCCCCGCCCTGACTGAACGGCGTAGCCCCTAGATGTCGGCGAGCTCCTTGGCGATGGCCATGACGTACTGCCCGTAACGGGACTTGGAGAGCCGGACGCCGAGGCTGTGGCACTCGTCGCTGGTGATGTAGCCCATGCGCAGGGCGACCTCCTCCACGCAGGCGATGCGAACGCCTTGCCGCTCCTCCAGCGTCCCGACGTACTGTCCGGCCATCAACAGCGACTCGGGGGTACCGGTGTCCAGCCAGGCGAAGCCCCGGCCGAGGTCGACCAGCCTGGCGCGCCCGCGCTCCAGGTACCAGCGGTTCACATCAGTGATCTCCAGTTCGCCGCGCGCCGACGGCCGGACGTTCTTGGCGACGTCCACAACGGAGTTGTCGTAGAAGTACAGCCCGGTGATGGCCCGGTTGGACCGCGGGTGCGTGGGCTTCTCCTCGATGGACACGAGCCGGCCGTCGGCGTCGACCTCGCCCACACCGTAGCGCTCGGGATCGTTCACCGGATAGCCGAACAGGACGCATCCGGACACGTCCCGGCTGTTCTCCGTGAGCACGGAATAGAACCTGTGCCCGTGAAAGATGTTGTCACCCAGAATCAGGGCGACCGAGCTGTCACCGATATGGTCGGCGCCGATCACGAATGCTTCCGCGAGTCCGTTGGCCTCGATCTGTTCGGCGTATTCGATCTGAAGCCCGAGATGTGATCCGTCGCCCAGCAGCCGCCGGAACTGCGGGAGATCATCGGGGGTCGAGATGACCAGGATCTCCCGGATGCCGGCCAGCATCAGAATGCTCAGTGGGTAGTAGATCATCGGTTTGTCGCCGACCGGCAGTAGCTGCTTGGAAACGGCGATGGTCACGGGCTGGAGTCTGGTTCCGGATCCGCCCGCAAGAATAATCCCCTTCACCGGGTGACACCTCTCGATCACTGGTTGCACAACGCCGCAGGGCGATCAGTGCACCATGGGACATTCGAGCCGGTCTCGATGTGCGCTCGAATCCGGGGTCCTTCTCGAGTGAGCGGGCGTGGCACCCCGTCAAGTTCCTGTCGAGCAATTTTCGAGAACCCGCACCTACGGTCACCGCCATGACTTCATGCCGTATCTGCCAAGGCGTGGTGCAGGAGTTCTTCGACTTCGGCCGACAGCCTCTCTCCGACGCCTTCCGCAGGCCCGAGGACAGCTCGGAGGAGTTCTTCTACCGGCTCGCCGTGGGCGTCTGCGAACAGTGCACCATGGTTCAGCTGATGGAAGAGGTGCCCCGCGAACGGATGTTCCGCGCGGACTACCCGTACCACTCCTCGATGTCCTCGGTGATGCGGGACCACTTCACCCGCACCGCCCACCAACTGCTCGCGGCGGGCGGGCAGGGTGAGGACCCCTTCGTGGTGGAGATCGGCTGCAACGACGGGGTCATGCTCAGGACCGTCGCCGAACAGGGAGTCCGGCACCTGGGCGTGGACCCGTCCCGGGATGTGGCCGAGCTGGCCGCCGGCAAGGGCGTCCGAGTGAAGATCGACTTCTTCCAGGAGTCGACGGCCACCGCCATCCGCGCGACCGACGGACCCGCCGACGTGATCTACGCGGCGAACACCATCTGCCACATCCCCTACCTGGACTCGGTGTTCCGCGGGGTCGACGCCCTGCTGGCCCCCGACGGCATCTTCGTGTTCGAGGACCCCTACCTCGGGGACATCGTCGAGCGCACCAGCTTCGACCAGATCTACGACGAGCACTTCTACCTGTTCTCGGCCTCGTCCGTACGGGCCACCGCGCGCAGGTTCGGATTCGAGCTCGTCGACGTCGAGCGCCTCCCGGTGCACGGCGGCGAGGTGCGCTACACCATCGGCCGCGAGGGGCGTCGGGAGCCCGCAGCGGCCGTCGACGCACTGATCGCCGAGGAGCGCAAGCGCCAGATCGTCGACATCACGATCCTGGAGAACTTCGCGGTCGAGGTGAAGCGGAACTGCGAGGCGCTCACCACGCTGCTGGCCCAGTTGCGCGAGCAGGGCCAAACGGTCGCCGCGTACGGCGCGACGGCGAAGAGCGCGACCGTCGCCAACTACTGCGACATCGGCCCGGACCTCGTTCCGGCGGTCTTCGACTCGACGGCGGCCAAGCAGGGCCGGCTCACACCCGGGACGCATATCCCGGTCCGGCCGATGGAGGAGTTCTCCGCTCCGTACCCCGACTACGCGCTGCTCTTCGCGTGGAACCACGCGGACGAGATCATCGCCAAGGAGCAGGAGTTCCGCGCCCGGGGCGGGAAGTGGATCGTGTACGTCCCCGAGGTGAAGATCATCTGACCGGACGGCTGACGGTCACCGATGCCCGTCCGTGCGCGCCCTCCCCCACCATAGGGGGACGGCGTGCACGGACCCGCGAGCCGACTGCGCCGTGCGGCACGCGGACGGCCGTCGGCATGGGGTGCTTCCCGAAGCTGGAGGAGATCCTGGACACGGTGGTCGACTTCGTGCGCCGCGCGCTGTGGCGTTCCTGAGCTGACGCCATACGCGGCCAGGCCGCACAGCGCGCTACGGCTTGCGCCCGACCGCGCCGAATTCGTCCACCTGCCGGATGGTGCCGACGTCCGGGGCGTCCGGCCGCCACAGCGGACACGACACGACTCCGGGCTCCAGCAGCTCCAGCCCGTCAAGGAAACGAGAGATCTGCTCAGGGCTGCGGAGGTGGTACGGGGTGTCGCTGGCGTCGTTCCAGGTAGCGATGGCGGCCTCGAACGCACTCCCGTCGAGCACGTTGGTGCCGTCGGCCGTGACCAGGTAGCTGCCGGACGGCAGGGCCTCCACCAAGCGGCTCACGATCGAGCGGGCCTCCTCGTAGTCGGGGATGTGACCGAGGATATTCAGCAGCATCAGCGCGATGGGCCGCTCGAAGTCCAGGAACTCCCGCGCCGCGGCCAGGATCGTCTCCGGCTCGCGCAGGTCGGAGTCGATGTAGCGAGTCAGCCCCTCGGGAGTGCTGGTCAGCAGGGCACGAGCATGGGCGAGCACCATGGGGTCGTTGTCCGCGTAGACGATCCGCGCCTGGGGCGCCACACGCTGAGCGATCTCATGGGTGTTCTCCACGGTGGGCAGCCCCGTGCCGATGTCCAGGAACTGCCGGACACCGACCTCTCCGGCCAGGTGGCGGACGGCCCGCCCGAGGAAGTCACGGGAGACCCGGGCGACGTACTCGATGTCCGGGTAGAGAGCGGAGAACTGATCACCGGCCGCGCGGTCGACCTCGTAGTTGTCCTTACCGCCCAGCCAGTAGTTCCAGATCCGCGCCGACTGCGGCACCGTAGTGTCGACCTTGGACAACGCCGTGTCCAGGTCAGGGTTGCGCCGGTCCTCTGCCATGGAATACTCCCGCCGTCACGCCTGGTGATATCACACAACGTAGCCCTAATGACGGTGCCCCGTAAGCAGTTTGGTGATCTCTCCGACCGTCAGGCGCTACTGTCGCCACAGTAGCCGCTCCGATGCGGCTTGACATCGTTCTGACCTGCGCGCATGACCATGCCAACATCGCCACAGACCTCCGCCGAACCAGCCGGGACCATCAGCGACCCCACACTGCCCTCGGATCGACCTGGCGATCCCGCCTACAAGATCACTCTTGAGGACCTGGCACCGGCCCTGCCTGTCTCCGCCCGCGAGGGCTGCGCGAACCTCCCAGCATGGACAGTCTCCGCTACGTGGTGGAGCAGACTCCCACCCGAGCTGACCCGGGAAAGCTGGTCGCCGTCAGCTTGCAACGCAGCCTTCCCCACCCCAACGGGGCCAGGAACCAGACCGAGCTCGGCCAACCCCGGGGCATCCCATCAAGCCTGCCGTAGCTGCGAGCCGCAACCAGGAAAGTCAGCAGGACGGCGCCCGAGCAGCAGACGGACTTCAGAGACAAGGCCGGACGGTAGCGCAACCGTCCAGGGCCCTCAGCAGTCATCCGCACACGCACCACAACGAAGGGGACACCATGCGTAGCCGCACCGCCCTCGTGGTGGCAACCGCCGTTGCCACACTCGCCCTCACTGCATGCAGCACCGAAACCAGCACCGACGCCAAGGGCGACACTTCCGCCCCTGAGTACACCACCGTCCAGCACGACGACAGCGGCAACCAACGCACCGTCATCGTCGAGGTCGACAGCACCAATCGGCTCCGCCCCGTCTTCGACCACGTCGCCGAAGGCCTCACCGAAGAGGCTGGTTACTACATCATGATCAACTGCTCCACCGGCGGCACCGACACCGTCGACAACCGCCTTGCCAACGGCCTGAAAGCCATCGGCCCCATCGGGGCAGCGACTACCGGACTCGACGAGGGCGCAACGGAGTACACAGCCGACCCCGCCAACAACTGCCCCGAATAGCGAGCCTGTGACTTCCGAAGCGGCAATGCCGAAGCAGGTGTCGGACTTCGGAGTTACTACAGTGGAGGGTATGCAAGCGTGAGTGACGACCTGACGTCAGCATCTGAAGACGGTACTGGAACCGAATAGGAGTGGGACGAGTGGGTCAGGGAATCACCGCTACTGTCGAACAAAGCGTAGGCTACGATGGATCTCTCTATCTATTCATTCTCCCGCTGATCACAGCGATAACCGGAGGTGCCGTGACGTTCAATTTCAAAGGGCTGGCGGACTCGCTACACTTTCGCATCGAGAGCTACATGGAAGCGAATGGAGGTACTGGGCCACGAACGGTACGCGCATTCGGTGCCATTGCCTTCGCTTTGGGATCGATTGGGTCCACAGTTGGAGGCATCAATTTCTTGAGCAATTACTGAGGTGAAATCCGGGTGTCGGCGGGGTTGTCTTCTCCACACCGAGGTATCGCCGACCTCCCCTAGGACTCAGGGGCTGGGACTCACGGGCTGGACTCAGGGGGCTGCACGGACACGGTCTGGAGGAGTTCGGCGGCCATCCGGCGGGCCGGGGCCTCGGTGCGGTCCGCGATGTCGCGGAAGGTTCGCTGCGCTGCGCGCGCGGGCCAGTCGGGGGGCAGGTGCAGGGCGGGGAGGCGAGGGTCCGTGCGGATGATGCCGAGCCATTCGCTGACCAGGCGCAGGCGGGTTCCGATGGGGTCACCGGAGCACGTGCCGAGGTGCGGGGTCCAGCGCTTGTCGAAGCAGGCGTAGCGGGCCGCGATGCTCTCCAGGTCCCAGGCCTCGCGGATCATCACGTCGATGTCGGTGGCAACGTCAGCGCGGGCATGGAAGATCTTGACGTGGGCGGCCAGACCGAGTTCGGAGACGATGCCGGAGACATCGACGTCTCCTGGAGCGATCCACAGTCCGCTGTACAGGGGGCCGAAACCGGACCAGGTGAGCCGTGAGCGCAGGTCGTGCCGCTGGCGTTGCCAGGACTCGGGAAGGGAGAAGCCGAACAGAGTCCAGATGCCGTCCCAGTCCTCGTTGACGGCGCTGTCCTCCCAGAGCCGATTCCCTCCGTCCTGAAGGACGTGTGTCGCTTCCGCGGTCAGGCCGAAGTACATGCGGCGCCCCTGCCGTTGGCGTTGCAGTAGGCCCCGGTTCACCATGCGGGTGAGGGTGGAGCGCACAGCCTGCTCCCCCACTCCGGCACGGGCGAGGACGTCGATGATGCTGCCCGAGTACACGTACAGGGGGCCTTCGTCCAGGACGTAGCCGCCGAAGAAGGCAAGCAGCAGCGACTGGGGGCGAGGTTGCGGTCCGCCCGGGGTGTCCGTGAGGGCCCGCGGGTCCTCGTCCTTCAGCTCGTTCACGTCGTTCACGTCGGCAAGGGTAAGGCCGCCCACCGGGGGGCGGCGGGCGGCGGCGGGGTGGTCAGCGGCGGTGTCGGTCAGCGGGATGGGCCAGGTCGTAGGGGCGCGGGTAGGGCGTCGGGCGGTAGGAGACGTAGCGTGCAGGTGCGGAGGAGTCGGCCTTGTTGGCGCGGGCGTTGAGGGCGCCTGGGTCGGTGCCCCGCCAGCGCCCGGTGGCGACGCGGTCCTCCAGGGTGTGCAGGGCGGCGGCGATCTCGGCGCGGGTGAAGGTACAGTGCCCGGCGTTCTCGACGTACGCCTGACGCAGCAGGGACGCGGAGCCCGCGGCGGTGACCGCCCGGCGGTGGGCGCTCGCAGCCTGTACGGGGATCAGGGCGTCGCCCGTGGTGTGGATGTCCAGTTGCGGCTTGGCCAGTCGGCCGGTGAAGGAGCTGGTACCGGCCATGCGTGCGACGGCGTCAGCGTCAGCGCTGATCCGCGGGGCCCGCTTCAGGGTGTTGAGGTCGGATCTCAGAGACAGGCCGGCCTTGGCGTAGAGCTCGCTGACCTCCTTGTGGAGGGGCGAGCGGCCGAGCATCGCGGTGTAGTCGACCCTGGTGTTCCAGGACATGTTGCCGCCGACCCGGCTCTCGGCCTCATGCCGCCAGGTGAAGGCCGGCAAGGAGACGAGGCCCATCACGGCCTGGTACTGGTTGGCCTGCTGGGCGTCCCAGTCGTCCGGCCCGGGTCGGGGCTGGGCGGGGTCGTTCCAGCCGGGGATGTTGTGCAGGGCGGCAGCCAGGGCTGTGCGGGCCCGGCCCTCGGCCGTCCCCTGCGCCTCGGTGACGACTCCCCTCATGGCGTTCGCCGCGTCGGCGGCGGCGGCCTCGCTTTCCAGGCCGGCCAGGGGGATGCCGGAGCCGGGGGCGAGCAGGGCCTTCAGGGCGAAGACCGGGTCCAGGGTGCTGTTCCAGTTGGCGACGCCGCCCTGGAGCAGACCGCAGGTGGACAGTGAGCCGTCGATGCGGTCCGCGTGGCGTTCGGCGATGGCGGTCGTGACGAGGCCGCCGTAGGACGTCCCCCAGGCGATGGTGCGGCGGGCGGGACCGAATCGGCCGGTGAACTCGTCGAGGGTGGCGAGCTGATCGGGCACGGCATCGGTCACCGCCCATCCCTTGGTCGCGTACGAGGAGCCGATGAGGGCGTAGCCGCGGTCCAGGAGCAGTTCCTTCGTCGCGTCGTCCGGGGCGTTCATCGCGGGGTTGGTGGGGGCGCTGGTCGGACGGT
The DNA here is from genome assembly GCF_030124175.1 of Streptomyces sp. 549. Taxonomy (GTDB): domain Bacteria; phylum Actinomycetota; class Actinomycetes; order Streptomycetales; family Streptomycetaceae; genus Streptomyces. The sequence continues at coordinate 67,037 of NZ_JASKMT010000001.1, forward strand.
AGCCGTGGCTGTAGAGCAGCACGGTGCCGTTGAACCGGGCCGGAACGTCCATCAGATACGTCGCACCGGAAGGCAGGGTGCCTTCGAGACGGGTGTCGGTGCCGGCGGCCTGGGCGGTCGGGGCGAGGGGGGCGGCGAGCAGCAGGGCCGCCACGCAGACGAGCGTGCGGCTTCTGGTGCGGGTTCGGGACTTCACGCGGCGAACTCCTGACGTGGTGGACGACGGTGGCTCCGGCGGTGCGCGCCTCCGCGGGTGGCGGTGCCTTGGGCGAGGTGACCGAGCGGCCGGGCAGCCCCGGGGCGGGTGTTCCGCTGACGGTCGCCGACGTGCGGTGGGTCGGACGGTCAGGTGGTGCGGTCCGGGTGCGACATCGCGAAGGTAGGCGTGACTATGACTGCCGTCAATATTCTGCACAAAGTTCGGTGCAGCCCGTTGACGCCCCCTGGGCAGCGCCCTAGCGTCACGGCCAACTCGTGCGAACGACGCACCTCTTTGCGCCACGCGCACACCTTCGTCCCCGTCAGGAGGGGCCCATGCAAAGGCGCATTCTCGGGCTTGGCACAGCACTGTTGACGGTCGCCGTCGTGGCCGGATGCGGATCCTCGCCCGCCGCGAACGGTGGCTCGCCCTCCCCGGGGGAGGGTGAATCCACGCAGGTCAGCGTCGGAATCATCCCCATCGTGGATGTGGCGCCGCTCTACCTGGGGCAGAAGAAGGGATTCTTCAGCAGCCGCGGCATCGACCTGAAGATGGAGAGCGCCCAGGGGGGCGCGGCGATCATTCCGGGCGTGCTGAGCGGGCAGTTCGAGATCGGGTTCAGCAACGTCACCTCGTTGATGCTCGCGCAGACCAAGGGGGTGCCGATCAAGTCCGTGGTCAACGGGTCGGCCACCACCGGAAACACCGAAACCGACATCAGCGGGGTGGCCGTCAGGAAGGACAGCACGATCAAGACGGCCAAGGACCTCGCCGGGCAGACGGTGGCGGTGAACACCCTGCAGAACATCGGGGACACCACGGTGCGCGAATCTGTGCGCAAGGCCGGGGGCGACCCCAAGAAGGTCAAGTTCGTGGAGATGGCCTTCGACCAGATGCCGGCCGCCCTGGACGGCGGCCAGGTGGACGCCGCGTGGGTGGGCGAGCCGGCACTGACCATCGCCAAGTCCCAGGGCGCACGCGTCGTGACCTCGCCGTTCGCCGAGACCCACCCCAAGCTCACCCTGGCCACCTACTTCACCTCGGCCAAGCTGATCCAGGAGAAGCCTGACCTGGTGGAGAAGTTCACCGAGGCGATGACCGAGTCGCTTGAGTACGCCTCCGCACACCCGGAGGAGGCGCGCGAGATCCTCACCACGTACACCAAGATCAGCGGTGATGTGCTGAAGGACCTGACGCTGCCCACGTGGCCGACGGATGTCGACATGGACTCCGTGGAGAAGCTGGCCTCGCTCGGCGAGCAGGACGGCATCTTCGGCGGCGACAAGCCGGACCTGGACGCTCTGTTCTCATGACACCCCCCGAGGTCACCGCCGTCTCGACGCAGGCCGCCGGGACCAACGCCGGGCCCGCCGGTGCCAGTACCGGCACCGGCACCGGCGGACCTGGTCACGGCGGTTCCCGGACCCGGCGCGGCCTCGGCGGCGCCTCGACCCCGCTGCGCGGGCTGGCCGGACTGGCCGGGCTGGTGGCACTGCTGGAAGTGCTGCCGCACACCGGCCTGGTGTCCGCCGACTACCTCCCCCCGGCCTCGGAGACCTTGCGCGCCCTGGGGCGGATGCTCGCCGAGGACACGTTCTGGACCGCGCTCGCCGACACCCTGACCGGGTGGGGACTGGGGCTGGCCATCGCCGTCGCGGCGGGTGTGGTGGCCGGTGTCGTGATCGGCTCCACTCCGGTGCTGCGGGCGCTGACCGCCTCCACCATCGAGTTCCTTCGGCCGATCCCCTCCGTGGCCCTGATCCCGGTCGCGGTGCTGCTCTACGGAACCGACCTGCGCTCGAAGCTGCTGCTCGTGGTCTACGCCGCCTTCTGGCAGGTGCTCGTCCAGGTACTCGCCGGAATGCACGACGTCGACCCGGTCGCCGACGACACCGCCCGCAGTTACCGGCTGGGCCGTTGGGCCCGGGTGCGGTATGTCATGTGGCCCACCGCGCTGCCGTACGTGATGACCGGCGTACGGCTGGCCGCCACCGTGGCGCTGGTCCTGACGATCACCGCCGAACTTGTCATCGGCTCGCCAGGCCTGGGCCATGAGCTCGCCGTCGCACAGACCTCCGGTGCCGTGCCGCAGGTCTACGCCCTGGTCCTGGTCACCGGGCTCCTCGGAGTGGCGATCAACCTGGTGGCCCGGGCGGTGGAGCGGCGGGCGCTGCACTGGCACACGTCGATGCGCAGGGAGGCGTAGTCGGATGACCGTCCGCACCATGACCCGGAGGGTCCTGCTGGTTCTGGGTCTGCCCTCGGCCCTGTTCGCCGTGTGGTGGTTCGCCACCGCCGGCAGCACCAACTTCTACGTCCCGCCCCTGTCCCGCATCCTGACCGCCTTCGCGGAGACCTGGACGGCCGACCGGCTGCTGTCGGACGTCGGCCCCAGCCTGCTCCGGCTCGCGGTGGGCTTTCTCCTCGCTGCGATCGTCGGCGTCGGGCTGGGTCTGGCGGTCGGTACGAACCGCGTCGTTCGGGATGTGCTGGAGCCCGTCCTGGAACTCTTCCGGGCCATCCCGCCACCGGTGCTGGTACCGGTGATCATGCTGTTCGCGGGCATCGGCGACACGATGAAGGTGCTCGTCATCGTCAGCGGCTGCATGTGGCCGATCCTCCTCAACACGGTGGAGGGCGCCCGCGCCGTCGACGAGGTTCTCAGCGACACCTGCCGCTCCTACGGCATCAGCGGACCCGCGCGACTGTGGCATCTGGTGCTGCGGTCGGCGAGCCCGCAGATCGTCACGGGCATGCGGCAGGCCCTGTCGATCGGGATCATCCTCATGGTCATCAGTGAGATGTTCGCGGCCAGCAACGGGTTGGGCTTCACCATCGTGCAGTTCCAGCGTTCCTTCGCCATCCCCGAGATGTGGAGCGGTGTCCTCCTGCTCGGCCTGCTCGGATTCGCCCTGTCCCTCCTCTTCCGGCTCGCCGAGAACCGGGTGCTGGCCTGGTACCACGGCCTGGGCCGCGCCCAGCGCAACCTCTGACAAGGAGACGTCGATGCTCGACGTACGAGACCTGCAGAAGACCTACACCGGCCGGCACCGGAGCGTCGAAGCCCTGCGCAGCCTCTCCTTCCACATCGGCGCGGGTGAACTCGTCTGCCTGGTCGGGCCCTCGGGCTGCGGCAAGACCACACTGCTCAAGTGCATGGCGGGACTGCTCGCCCCCACTCAGGGAGAGGTCCTCCTGGAGGACCGCCCGGTCACCGGGCCCCCGCCGGGCATGGCGGTGGTGTTCCAGGAGTACGGCCGCTCCTTGTTCGCCTGGATGAACGTGCGCGACAACGTCGCCCTGCCGCTGCGCCGCAAGAAGCTCGGCAAGGCCCGCGAGAAGCAACTGGTGGACCGCGCCCTTGAGGTGGTCGGTCTCGGCGACACCCACCGGGCCTATCCCTGGCAGCTCTCCGGAGGGATGCAGCAACGCGTCGCCATCGCCCGTGCCGTCGCCTTCGAACCGAAGGTCCTGCTCATGGACGAGCCCTTCGCGGCGGTCGACGCGCAGACCCGCGCAGAGCTGGAGGACCTCATCCGACGCCTGTGGCACGAGTTGGGCGTCACCGTCCTGTTCGTCACCCACGACATCGACGAAGCCGTCTACCTCGGCCAGCGCACCCTCATCCTGTCGAAGTCACCGACCGTCGTCCTGGAGGACCTGGCCATCGACCTCCCCGACGAACGGGACCAGTTGCACACCCGCTCCAGCACGCGCTTCGCCGAGCTGCGCGCCCACGTCTACGAGCAGATCCAGCGAGCCAAGCACCGCAGCGCCGACACGGGCACGCCCGCCCCCGCCCGGGAGCAGGGGCCGACCCTGCAGAAGACCGAGCCCTGAGGTGGCGCACCGGTGGCTGGACCTCGACGCCCGGCCACCGCTGAGCCGTCACAGGTCGAGGACCAGTCGCGCCCCCCGGCTGCGTGACACGCAGATCATCATCGTCTCGTGGGCCGCCTGCTCCTCGGCGGTGAGCAGCGAGTCGCGGTGGTCCGCCTCACCCTCGATGATGTCGGTCTCGCAGGTGCCGCAGGTGCCCTGGGTGCAGGAGGAGAGCACCTGGACACCGGCGGCTTCGACGGTCTGCAGGATGCTGCGGTGCGGTGCCACGGTGAGAGTCAGCCCGGACTGCCGCAGCTCCAGCTCGAAGGAGCGGGACGGCGTTCGCGGGTCGGTGTCCCTGGCCTGGAACCGCTCGACGTGCAGGGTGCCGGCAGGCCACGTGCGGCATCGTTCCTCGACCGCGGCCAGCAGCGGTTGCGGGCCGCAGCAGTAGACCAGCGTGCCGGGACCGGCACCCGCGAGGTAGCCGGCGAGGTCGAGCAGTCCGCACTCGTCCTCGGGCACGATGCGGACCTTGGCCCCGTACTCTCCCAGCCGCTGCGCGAAGGCCATGGAGGCGCGGGTGCGCCCGCCGTACAGCAGGGTCCACTCGGCGCCCGCCGTCTCAGCGGCGCGCAGCATCGGCAGGATCGGGGTGATCCCGATGCCGCCGGCGACGAACAGGTGATGGGGGGCGAGGGTGAGCGGGAAGTTGTTGCGCGGGCCCCGGACCCGTACGGGGGTGCCCCGGGTGAGTCCGCTGTGGACGTAGGCCGAACCTCCGCGGCCGGCTGACTCCCGCAGCACCGCGATCTGCCAGGCCGTGCGGTCGTCGGGGCGGCCGCACAGGGAGTACTGACGCACCATGCCGTCGGCAAGGTCGAGGTCGATGTGTGCGCCCGGTTCCCAGGCGGGGAGTTCCTCCCCCGCGGGGTGACGCAAGGTCAGGGAGATGACCCCGTCCGCCTCTTCGGCGCGTGCGGCGACGACCAGCTCGCACTCGTACTCCCCCTGCCGGGCGCTCATGACCGCTCCCTTTCGTGGCCCACGGGATGGGCGAGCATCCACTCCCACAGCACGATCGGGTCCTGGGCTTCGTGTTCCGCTCCGCAGTGGCAGACGCCGTGCAGGAGGTCGGTGCCCGGGACCCAGTCGACGCGGTAGACCTCGGCGCTGGGCGCCCTGCTCGCCGGGACGCTCATCGGGCTGCGGTCGGGACGGGGGCGGGCTCGCCGCCCGCCGAGTCCTCGCCTTCGGCGGCGAGGCGGGCGAGGATTCGGCGGGCGGCGAGCCCGCCGGTGTCGATGTTGATGCTCAGCTCCTGGTACCCGTCGGGCTCGGTGTCCAGAGCCTTCTGGAGCAGGTTGAGCGCGTCGACGTCCTGCATGACGACCTCGCGGTTGAAGTCGTGCAGGAAGGTGGACATCTCCTCGTCCCCCTGGCCGAAGTCGCGGGAGACCGCCCAGAAGTCGTACACGTGGTGGTCGGTGGACGGGGTGATGGCGTAGGTGATCTCGACGTGGAAGGCGTCCGGGTCGGTGCCGTCGGGGCGGGGCAGTACGCCGACCGGCGCGACCCTGCTGTGCAGCAGGTACAGGCAGGGCGCGTGGTACTCGATGTCCTGCCAGCGGGTGATGCGGCCGTCGATGCCGGTGGAGCGGGCGTAGAAGGGCGGGCACTCGGCGTCGTCCATGTGCCGGCTGACCCGCACGATCCCGGCGCCCTCGTCGACCTCGGTGGATATCGGCGTCTCGGCCACCTCCGGCGTGCCGATGTAGCCGCCGTGCAGGTAGGTCTCGTGGGAGAGGTCCAACAGGTTGTCCACGAGCAGCCCGTAGTCGGCGTCGATCGGTTCCATGCCGCCGACGGTCGTCCAGTGGGGATCGGCGAGGTGGCGGGCGCGCGGGATGGCGGCTGGATCGGCGAGCGCGGGGTCCCCGATCCACACCCAGACGAAGGAGTCCTGCTCCACCACGGGGTAGGCGTTGACGCGCGCGGTGCGGGGCACGCGCTTCTGGCCGGGCACGGACACGCAGCTGCCGGTGGTGTCATACGTGAAGCCGTGGTATCCGCAGACCACCTTGTCGCCGTCCAGGCGGCCGGCTGACAGCGGGAAGCGGCGGTGTACGCAGCGGTCGGCGAGCGCGGCGACCTCCCCGCGCATGTCGGTGCTGTCGCCTACGGCGCGGTAGAGGACGATCGGCTCGTTGAGGATCGTCCGTGCCAGCAGTTCACGACCGACCTCCCGGCCGTAGGCAGCGACGTACCACTGGTTCCTGGCCCATGCGGTCATGGTTTACCCCTCCGGTACTGCGGGCGGGACAGTCTTTGGGCACACCATCGGGAGAGGTGACACACCGCGGCAACGCTCCTTCCGCCTGACGGAAGGGAGGAAGGGGCGCTCTAGTGCGGCTCCTGGTCGGACAGCGCGGCACGGCACCGGTTGAGGTAGTCCTCGAGGTTGCGTCGCTGGGCCGCTGTCAGAGCGGAGACCATCCGTTCCTCCAGCGCGTCCACCGCCTCGTCGAACGCGGCCAGCAGCTCACGGCCGGTGTCGGTCAGGCTGATCAGGAGCACCCGCCGGTTGTCCGGGTCGCGGCGGCGGGATATCAGCCCGCGCCGCTCCACGGCGGTGACCATGTCCGCCATGGACTGCGCGGTGACGAAGGAGTTGCGGGCCAGCTGGGCGGAGCTGAGTCCGTCACGGCGGCGCAGCACTGTCAGCGCGGTGTACTGCAGGGCGGTGATACCGGCAGGCTTGACGAGTTCGTCGATGTGGGCGCGTGCCGCCAGCTCGACCTGCTTGACGGCGTAGAGCAGGGACGGGTGCGGACCGTCGCCGGTTCCGGCAGGGCTGCCGTCGTTGTCGTCACCCGTCGGGTGTGCCATGGGGACCCCCTCCACCTCTCGCCGTTCTCTGACGTCCGGTTGCCGGCCCGGCCCCTGTAGACGTTCAGGTTTCCTGATTATCCCCTACCTCTTGCATTCTGCGGGCCGAGGGGGCAATCATCAGGAAACCTGTTGGTCCCAGTGGTGTGGCCGACATCAACGCGGTGCGGCGGGCAACCGTACCGGGAAGGCGAGCGGGCCATGAGCGTGAACCGACCGCATATCGAGCCGGGCAGACTGTTCATCGGCGGTGAATGGCGCGAGGCGCTCACCAAGGACCGCCGGAACATCGTGGATCCCTCCAGCGGGAAGGTGATCACCAGCGTTGCCGAGGCGGGCACCGGAGACGTCGACGCCGCGGTGACCGCGGCGCGCGAGGCGTTCGACGCGGGGCCGTGGGCGCACACCCCGGGTCGCGTTCGGGCCCGCGTCCTGCACCGCGTCGCCGACATCATCCGGCGCCGGGAGGACGAGCTCGTCGCGGTCGAGAGCGCGGACGTCGGCAAGCCCGTGTCCCTGTGCCGGGCGGTCGACGTGGCCACGGCCGCCGAGGAGTACGAGTACTACTCGGCGATGGCGCAGAGCGTCGACGGCGCGACCCGGCAGCTCCCCATTCCCTCGCACGCCTACACCCGCCGTGAACCGCTGGGCGTGGTCGGCGCGATCACCCCCTTCAACTTCCCTCTCGTGCTCAGCAGTTCGAAGATCGCCCCCGCTCTGGCGGCCGGCAACACGGTGGTCCACAAGCCGGCCGAGGAGGCCCCGCTCAGCGCCCTGCTGATGGCGGAGATCCTGGCCGAGGCCGGAGTGCCGGACGGCGTGCTCAACGTGGTCACCGGCGGCGGCTCGGTGGTCGGTGAGGCGCTGCTGCAGCACCGGGGTGTCGACAAGATCGCCTTCACCGGCTCGACGAGGACCGGCCGGCACCCGGCGAGCACGGCGGGCCAGGCACTCAAGCCCGTCACCATGGAGCTGGGCGGCAACGCCGCGCAGATCGTCTTCGAGGACGCCGATCTGGACAAGGCCGTCGGTGCGGCCGTCAAGGGGTTCGTCTTCAACACCGGTCAGTTCTGCATGGGCGGCCCCCGACTGCTCGTGCACAGTTCGCTGTACGAGACCGTCCTGGAGGTCCTCGCTGGAGCGGTCGCCGGGGTACCGGTCGGCGACCCCTTCGACCCGGAGACCGTCGTCGGCCCGATGGCGGGCGAGCGGCACCTGGCGAAGGTCGAGGAGTACGTACGCATCGCCCGGGACGAGGGCGGCCGCGTCGTCGTGGGCGGCGAGCGGCTCGAGCTGGACGGCGGCTTCTACTACCGGCCGACCGTCATCGCCGACCTGGGCAACGAATCCCGCGCGGTGCAGGAGGAGATCTTCGGGCCGGTGCTGACCGTGCAGCGCTTCGAGACCGAGGACGAGGCTGTCGCACTCGCCAACAGCACTCCGTACGGCCTGGCCTCCGGGCTCCACACCACTGACCTGAGCCGCGCCCACCGGGTCGCGGCTCGGCTCCAGGCAGGCATCGTCTGGGTCAACGACTGGGCGATGCTCGACCCCGCGATGCCGTTCGGCGGCGTCAAGCAGTCCGGTTACGGACGCGAGTACGGCCCCGAGGCGCTGGAGGCCTACACCAAGGTCAAGTCCGTGATCATCTCCCTCGCCTGACCGCGCCACCGCCCACGCAAGGAGCTCCGATGACCACCACCACTGCCGCCGCCGTTGTCGAGTCCGCCGGTGCCGGGTTCGCGCTGACCGAGGTCGAACTCGCCGAGCCGCGCCCGGACGAGGTACTCGTCCGGATGGTCGCCGCCGGGGTCTGCCACACCGATCTGGGCGTCGCCGCCGGCGCGCTTCCGTTCCCGCTGCCCGGGGTGCTCGGCCACGAGGGGGCGGGCGTCGTCGAGGCGGTCGGCTCCTCGGTCACCCGGGTCAGCCCGGGCGACCAGGTGCTGATGTCCTTCACCTCCTGCGGCAGATGCGCCAACTGCCGTGACGGACACCCGGCTTACTGCGCGACGTGGCTGCCGCTCAACCTCCTCGGTGGCGCCCGCGCCGACGGCTCGGCCACCGTGACCCGGGGCGGTGCGGACCTCGGCGGCCACTTCTTCGGCCAGTCCTCCTTCGCCCGCCATGCCCTGGTCGACGAACGCAGCCTGGTCAAGGTCCCGGCCGACGCACCGCTGGAACTGCTGGCACCGCTCGGCTGCGGAGTGCAGACCGGCGCCGGTGCGGTGTGGAACGTGCTGAAGCCGCGTCCCGGGTCGAGCATCGTCGTCACCGGCGCCGGCGCGGTCGGCCTGTCCGCGGTGATGGCGGCCCGGCTGACCCCGGCCACCCGCATCATCGCGGTCGACCGGGTGCCTGCCCGGCTGGAACTCGCGCGCGAACTCGGCGCCACCCACACCGTCGACACCACCTCCGCCGACCTCGCCGCAGCGGTCGCCGAACTCACCGACGGCACAGGGGCGGACGGCGTGGTCGAGACGACGGGCAGCACCGAGGTGGCGGGCGCCGCCGTCGGCACCCTGGCCGTCCGCGGTACCGCGGTGCTGGTGGGAGCTCCGGCGTTCGGCGCGACCGTCCCGGTGGACGTCAACTTCATGCTGCCGGGCCGCAGCGTGGTGGGCCTGACGCTCGGCGACAGCGAGATCGAGGCACTCGTCCCGGTCCTGGTGAGCCTGGTGGCCTCCGGACGGATGCCGGTCGACCGGCTCATCAGGCACTACACGTTCGAGGAGATCCAGCGGGCGGTCGCGGACGTGGTCTCCGGCGACACCATCAAGCCGGTCCTGCGGTTCTGAGGCAGGTCCTGGCACCGAGGCAGGTCTTCCGGACAGGTGCGTGACGGGCCCGTCAGGCGGGGCCAGGGGCCGCCGCGGCCCCGGAGCCCGGCTGCCAGCCCAGGGTGCGGGAGATGCCGCGTGCGGCGACCCGCACCGCGGGGATCAACGCCGGTGTACGGGCGTCCTCGGCGTGGACGACGACCGACACCGCGGCGACCACCTCGCCGCGCGGTCCCCGCACGGGTGCGGCCACCGACAGGGCGTCCTCGGTGATCTGGCGGTCGCTGACGGCGCAGCCGGCCCGGCGCACCTCCGCGAGGATCCGGCGCAGCACGGCCGGGTCGGTCACGGTGTACGGGGTGAAGGAGGCCAGTGGCCCCCCGCAGACCTGCTCCTGCAGGGCGGCGGCGCCGTGCGCGAGGAGCACCAGGCCGACCCCTGTCGCGTGCAGCGGCCAGCGGGCGCCGACCTGGCTGAGCACACCGACCGCCGAGCGTCCCGAGATGCGTTCGGTGTAGACCACTTCCAGGCCGTCGCGGACCGCGAGGTGGACGTTCTCGTGGGTGCTCTCGTACAGGTCCTCCAGGAACGGCAGCGCCGCCTGCCGCAGTGCCAGCCCGCGGGGGGCGAGCGCCGCGACCTCCCACAGCCGCAGGCCTATGTGGTAGCCGCCGGACTCGTCGCGCTCCAGGGCGCCCCAGCGGGCGAGTGTGCCGACCAGCCGGTGGGCGGTGGCCAGCGGCAGGTCGGCACGTTGGCTGATCTCGGTCAGGGAGAGCGCCGGATGCCGCAGGTCGAAGGCGGCCAGGACGTCCAGCAGCCGGTCGGCGGCAGACCTCGGGACCGGGCCGGACGGCACCGCTCAGCCCCGGTCCTGGTCGGACACCCGCCGCAACAGCGTGTGCAGGGCCTGACGCTCCTCGGTGTCCAGGGGGCCGAGCAGTTCGTCGGTCACCTGGCGGCTGGCCTGGTCGGTGTCGCGCAGCGCGTCCCGGCCCTCATCGGTCAGGACGACGACGCGGCTGCGCCGGTCTCCCGGCAGGGGTCGGCGCGTGGCGAAGCCGAGCTTCTGCAGGTCGTCCACGAGGCTCACGATGGCGCTCGGATCGTAGCCCAGCCGGTCGCTCAGCTCCCGCTGCTGCGCGCCCTCGACGGTCGCCAGGTAGCGCAGCAGCGCGTAGTGCCGCAGCCGCAGGCCGTACTTCTCCAGCGCGGCGTTGAACAACTGCCCCGACCGCAGGCCGAGGCGGTAGAGGAGATAGCCGGTGTCGGCGTGCAGGGCGCGCATCCAGGGCGCGTCCGTCTCTGGCTCGGTGATGTCTTGCTCCTGGGTCAGGGCCCGTGCCGGGGTCTTCGACGTGTACCGCCATCAGCATGCCTCGCACCGAGGCTCCAGACAACTATTGACGAGAACAATGATTGGTCATAGCTTCTGTTTTGGTCAGCCGGCCCGGGCCGGGATGCCACCCCCGCTCCCCCGGCAGCGCTGCCCCCTCCCCCAAACGAAGGGACACAACGCCGTGTCGAACGTTTCCACCGACCTGACCGGCAAGGTCGCCATCGTCACCGGCAGCGGACGCGGCCTCGGCCTGGCCTACGCCACCGCACTGGCCGCAGCGGGCGCCTGCGTGGTCGTCAACGACGTCGACGAGGCGACGGCCGAGCAGGCAGCCAAGTCCCTCACCGAAGCCGGGGGCCAGGCCGTCGCCGAAGCGGTCGCCGTCGGCACCACCGAGGCCGCCGAGCGCCTGGTCGCCCGTGCCGTCTCCGCGTTCGGGCGACTGGACATCGTGGTCACCAACGCCGGTGTCCTGCGCGACAAGGTGCTGTGGAAGATGACCGACGACGACTTCGACACGGTCGTCGCCGTCCATCTCAAGGGCACCTTCACGCTCGCCCGGGCCGCCGCCGTGCAGATGCGCGAGCAGGGCGAGGGCGGCAGCCTGATCCTCGTCGGCTCCCCCGCCGGCCAGCGCGGCAACTTCGGTCAGACCAACTACTCCGCCGCCAAGGCCGGCATCGCGGCCTTCGTCCGCACCTGGTCCATGGAGCTGGCCCGGGCCGGTGTCACGGTAAACGCGATCGTCCCGGTCGCCGCCACCGCCATGACCGAGACCATCCCCGCCTTCGCGCCGTACGTCGAGGCGCACCGGGGCGGCGAGCCGCTGCCGGACTTCCTCCGCAAGGGCGAGGGCTTCGGTACCGCGGAGGACTGCGCCGCCCTCGTCCCCTTCCTCGCCTCCGCGGCGGCCCGCGACGTCACCGGCCAGTGCATCGGCATCGGCGGCGACAGGCTCGCGCTGTGGTCGCACCCGCAGGAGACCAGGGTCGCTTACGCCGACGGCGGCTGGACGGCCGAGACCATCGCGGCCACCTGGCACACCTCCGTCGGCAGCGAACCGCAGAGCGTCGGCATCCCCGCCCCCAAGATCCCGGGAGCCTGACCCCCATGGGCACCACCATCAACGTCGACGACCTGGTCGCCATCGACGTCCACACCCACGCCGAGGTCTCCTCCAAAGGCCACTCCTCCCTGGACGACGGCCTGCACGAGGCGTCCAGCGCCTACTTCAAGGTCGAGGGAAAGCGGAAGCCGACCCTGGAGGAGACCGCCGCCTACTACCGGGAGCGCAGGATGGCCGCGGTGATCTTCACGGTGGACGCCGAGTCGGCCACCGGCACCGAGCCCGTACCCAACGAGGAGGTCGCCGAGGCCGCCGCCGCCAACGCGGACGTACTGATCCCCTTCGCCTCCATCGACCCCTTCCGGGGCCGGGCCGGAGTGAAGCGGGCCCGCCGCCTCGTGGAGGAGTACGGGGTGCGGGGCTTCAAGTTCCACCCCAGCATCCAGGGTTTCTTCCCCCACGACCGCGCGGTCGCCTACGAGTTGTACGAGGTCATCGAGGAGACCGGCACCATCGCCCTGTTCCACACCGGACAGACCGGCATCGGCGCCGGCGTCCCGGGCGGCGGCGGCATCCGGCTGAAGTACTCCAACCCGCTGCACATCGACGACGTGGCCGCCGACTTCCCCCACATGAAGATCATCCTGGCGCATCCGTCCTTCCCCTGGCAGGACGAGGCGCTCGCCGTGGCCACCCACAAGCCGGGCGTCCACATCGACCTGTCCGGCTGGTCGCCGAAGTACTTCCCGCCGCAGCTGGTGCAGTACGCCAACACCCTGCTCAAGGACAAGGTCCTCTTCGGTTCCGACTACCCCGTCCTGACCCCCGACAGATGGCTCGCAGACTTCGACAAACTGCCCATCAAGGACGAGGTGCGCCCGAAAATACTCAAGGAGAACGCTGCCCGGCTGCTCGGGCTCACCCCTGCTTGAAAGGGCGCGACGATGCGCAACGAGGGACTGGGATCATGGCCCGCACGCCGGGCCCGCAAGACCCCGCACCGCACCGCTCTGATCCACCGGTCCACGGTGGTCAGTTATGCCGCTCTGCACGAGCGCACCACCCGGCTCGCCCACGCCCTCCGGGCGGCCGGGGTCCGCCGCGGCGACCGGATCGCCTATCTGGGCGCCAACCACCCCTCCTACCTGGAGACCCTGTTCGCCACCGGTCTGCTGGGGGCGGTCTTCGTCCCGCTCAACACCCGGCTGACCGGACCCGAGATCGCCTACCAGCTGGCGGACTCCGGGGCCGGGGTAGTGATCCACGCGGCCTCGCACGGGGCCCTGGTGGAGGAGGCCTGCGGGAGGACCGACGTCCGGACCCGCGTCGCCGTCGGCCCGGACTACGAGCAACTGCTCGCCGGCGCCTCCACCGAACCGATCGACGAGGTGGTCGGTCTCGACGACGTCTGCACCATCATGTACACCTCCGGGACGACGGGCCGCCCCAAGGGCGCGATACTCACCCACGGCAACCTCACCTGGAACGCCGTGAACGTGCTCATCGACCAGGACCTCACGGCCGACGAGGTCGCGCTGGTCTCCGCGCCGCTCTTCCACACCGCCGGGCTGAACATGCTGACGCTCCCGGTACTCCTCAAGGGCGGCTCGTGCGTCCTGGCGGAGGCGTTCGACCCGGGCGGCACCTTCGACCTGATCGAACGCCACCGGGTCACCTTCATGTTCGGGGTGCCGGCGATGTTCGACCAGATCGCCCGCCACCCGCGCTGGCAGGCGTCTGACCTGTCGTCCCTGCGCATGCTCTCCTGCGGCGGCTCGCCCGTGCCGACCTCGCTCATCACCACCTACCAGGGCCGCGGCCTCACCTTCATGCAGGGATACGGGATGACCGAAGCGGCACCCGGCACCCTCTTCCTGGACGCCGAACACGCGGTCAGCAAGGCGGGATCAGCCGGTGTGCCGCACTTCTTCAGCGACGTCCGGGTCGCTCGGCCCGATCTGACACCGGCCGGGGTGGAGGAGACCGGCGAGATCCTGGTACGCGGGCCGCACGTCATGCCCGGGTACTGGGGGCTGCCCCAGGAGTCCGAGGCCGCCTTCACCGACGGCTGGTTCCGTACCGGCGACGCCGCCCGGGTCGACGCGGACGGCTACGTCACCATCGTCGACCGGCTCAAGGACATGATCATCTCGGGTGGGGAGAACATCTACCCGGCCGAGGTGGAGGACGCGCTGCTCGCGCACCCCGACATCACCGAGTGCGCCGTCATCGGCGTACCCGACGCCACCTGGGGCGAGGTCGGCCGCGCGGTCGTCGTGGCCCGTGCGGACGCGACGATCGACCCGGACGAGGTGCTGGCCTCGCTGTCGGGCCGACTCGCCAAGTACAAGATCCCCAAGTCTCTCGTCGCGGCACGGGAACTGCCCCGCACCGCCTCCGGCAAGCTCCTCAAGACCCACGTACGCCGCCAGTACGGCGCCGGCTGACAGCGGGGACGACGAGCCCGAGCCCGACGCACGCCGACAGACCAGCGGCTCGCTCATGAGCCGCTGGAACCGCCCACTCACGCACGAGGAACCCCATGACTGCCACTGCCAACGGCCTCGACGAGCTGAAGTCCCTGAGCGGAGCCGACCTCGGCCGCACCGACTGGCGCGAGATCACCCAGGAGCGGGTGAACACCTTCGCCGACGCCACCGACGACCACCAGTGGATCCACACCGACCCGCAGAAGGCCGAGGACGGGCCCTTCGGCGGCCCCATCGCCCACGGCTACCTGACCCTGTCCCTCATCATCCCGCTCTTCGGTGAGCTGCTGGAGATCACCGGCGTCTCCATGAGCGTCAACTACGGCCTGGACAAGGTCCGGTTTCCCAGCCCCGTCCCGGTCGGCGCGAAGATCCGCCTCCACGGCACGGTCGGCACGGTGGAGGAGGTGAGGGGCAACGGTGTGCAGATGCCGCTGACCTTCACCGTGGAGGTCCAGGGCAGCGACAAGCCCGCCTGCGTGGCCCAGGCGGTCTACCGCCACTACGCCTGACCGTTGCTCCAGGTCATCGCACCGCTCGGAGGTCCGACTCCTCACCTGACGTGCCGTCCGGGGCTGGGATCGCCGGCCTGCCGAGCGGTGCCGCCGAGGAGAGCCACTCCGTGGCCGCCGCCAGGTCGTCCTCGATCAGACGCGCCGTCGCCGCCAGTTCGGGCAGCACGTGAGTACGCAGGTCGTCGCTGGTCCGGTGCGCCGCGTGCACGGCCACGTTCAACGCCGCGACCACATCACCGGCGCGATCGTGCACGGGGACCGCGAGGGAGCGCAGGCCTGCTTCCAGCTCCTGGTCGACGAGGGCGAAGCCGTCCGTACGGGCTCGGTCCAAGGCGGCGAGGAGATCGGGCAGTTCGGTGAGTGTGCGCCCGTTGAGCGGCTCGCGCGCCGACCGGGCGAGCAGGTCGGCGGCCTGCCCGCTGGGCATACCCGCGAGGAGGACCCGGCCCATCGCTGTGGCGGATGCGGGAAGCCGCGTACCCACGGCCAGGTCCACGCCCATCACGCGTGTGGTGGCGACCCGCGCCACGTACCGGATGTCCACCCCGTCGAGTACGGCGACGGACGACGAGTCGTGGACGCGTCGGACAAGGTCGGCCAGGTACGGGGTGGCCAGCCGCTCGAAGGTCAGGCCCGCCTGTGCCGCATAGCCGAGTTCCAGGACACGCGGCTGGAGGGTGAACCGGCGCATGTCCGAGCCGCCGCTCGCATAGCCGAGGTCGCACAGGGCGAGCAGGGCGCGGCGGGCCGTCGCGCGGGCCAGACCGGTGGCCTGTGCGGCCTCCGTCAGAGTCAGCCCGCCGGGGGTGCGGAGCGAGGTCAGTACGGAGAGGCCGCGGGCAAGGGACTGGAGGAACTCCGGGCCGATCTCATCCTTGGCGGCGCGCAGTTGAGCTGCTCCCCGGACCGCGGGCCCGACCGCGGGCGGTTCCGCGGCCAGGTCGGCACCGGACGGGTCGGCCAGGGCCCGCTCCATGGCCCCGGCCGACGTGCGCAGCAGCGGCAGTGCCAGCTTCCTCAGGCTGTCCGCCGTGTGCCGGCTGGTGTGGCTGACGACGCTGAGAGCGCACACGATCGCACCGTCCGGGCCGGTCACGGGAAGCGCCACGGCGACCAGTCCGGGCTCGACGAGCTGGTCGTCGACGGCCAGCCCCGACTGCCCGGCCCGCCGGGCACGCGACTCGAAGTCCGCCGCGCCGGGCAGCGCGCCGCGATGGGGCGGCACGACGAGGAAGCCGGCGGCGAGCGGGTCGGTGCGCAGCCGCCGACGCCAGTGGGCCCACTGCTCCTCGTCCCAGTCGGCGGCGAACAGGGCACCCGGGGCGCACCGTTCGGCGGGCAGCAGATCACCGACCTGGAAGGTGACCGCCATGGCACGCCGCCGGGGGCACTGCACGACGAAGCGCGCGCCGTCCCGGTCGGGGACGCTGATCGACACCGACTCGTCGAGCCGGTCGGCGAGCCGGTGTGCGAGCGGGCCGAGCAGCGCGGGTATGCGGCTCGCGGCGAGATAGGCGTTGCCGAACTCCATCAGGCGCGGGGCGGGCAGGAGGTCCTGCCCCTCGGCACGCAGATATCCGAGGTGGCGCAGGGTGGCGGCGACCCGGTCCAGGGAGGACCGTGCCAGCCCGGTGGCCCGCACCAGGTCCGCCCGGCTCAGGCGGCCGGAGCGCTCGGCGGCCAGTAGCCGTACGACGGTCAGCCCGCGTTCCAGCGTGGCGACCGCCTCACCACCCGGTACGGCGGCTCGCGCCGTCGTGGTCGCGGTACGAGGCATGGAGGCTCCAGTCGGGCGACGGAATCGAGCGCGGCAGCGCCATTGACAGGGGTCGGGGGCGGGGCCAAACTCTACGCGCGATCAAAAGTGAATGATAATTCATTCTGCGAACACGGGAGGGCGGGCGCTATGGACAAGGTGGTGGCCACGGCCGCAGAGGCGGTGGCGGACATCCGGCACGGCGCCACGCTCGCGGTCGGCGGCTTCGGACTGAGCGGAGTGCCGACCGCGCTCATCGAGGCGCTGCACGCCTCGGGAGCGACCGGGCTCGGCGTGGTCTCCAACAACTGCGGCGCGATGGACAGCGGACTGGCCGTCCTGCTCTCCGCCGGGCGGATCGCCCGCGTCACCGGCAGCTACATCGGCAGCAACAAGGAGTTCTCCCGCCAGTACCTCGCTGGTGAGATCGAACTCGAACTGATCCCGCAAGGCACCCTGGCCGAGAGGCTGCGGGCCGGCGGCGCGGGAATCCCCGCCTTCTACACCCCCGCCGGGGTGGGCACCCTCGTCGCCGACGGCGGCATGCCGTGGCGCTACGACGGAGACGGCGGTGTCGCCGTCTCCTCCCCGCCCAAGGAGGTCCGGGTGTTCGGCACTGAGGAGTACGTCCTGGAGGAGGGCATCCGCACGGACTTCGCGCTCGTGCGCGCGGCCCGGGGGGACCGGCACGGCAACCTGGTCTTCGGCAAGTCGTCCAGGAACTTCAACCCCCTCGCCGCGATGGCCGGCCGCGTCACCGTGGCCGAGGTCGAGGAACTGGTCGAACCCGGCGCCATCGGCCCGGACGAGGTCCACCTCCCCGGCGTCTTCGTCCAGCGCGTGGTCCCGCTCTCCCCCGAACAGGCGGCCGCGAAGAGCGTCGAGAAGCGCACGACCAGGAAGGCGCAGAGCTGATGGCCTGGACCCGCGACCAGATCGCGGCCCGCGCGGCGCGCGAACTGCGTGACGGCGAGTACGTCAACCTCGGCATCGGGCTGCCGACCCTGATCCCCGACCACCTGCCCGAGGGTGTGCACGTGGTGCTCCAGTCCGAGAACGGCATCATGGGCACCGGGCCCTACCCGTACGAGGACGAGGTCGACCCCGACCTGATCAACGCCGGCAAGGAGACCGTCACCGTACTGCCGGGGGCCTCCTTCTTCGACTCCGCCCTGTCCTTCGCGATGATCCGGGGCGGCCACATCGACACCGCCGTACTGGGGGCCATGCAGGTCTCCGAACAGGGTGACCTCGCCAACTGGGCCGTGCCGGGCCGACTCGTCACGGGCGTCGGCGGCGCGATGGACCTCGTCCACGGAGCGCGCAAGGTCATCGTGACGATGGCCCACACCGCGAAGGACGGCAGCCCGAAGATCGTGCGCGCATGCACCCTCCCACTCACGGGGCGGGCCTGCGTCCACCGTGTCATCACCGATCTCGCCGTCCTCGACGTCGCCGCGCACGGCCTGACCCTCGTCGAACGCGCCCCCGGTGTGGGCGTCGACGAGGTCCTGACCGCCACCGCCGCGGAGGTCCACGTGCCCGAGGAGGTGAGGTGACCACGCGGACCGTCCGCGTCGACGCCGGCCAAGGCGTCATCCCCGCCCCCGAACGCCGACCCCCGCCCCACGAAAGCCACGGCCGACATGACGACACACGCTCTCCCCGAGGCCCTGCACCAGGACGACATCAACACCGCAATCGCCGCAGCCCAGGCCCGAGCGGCCGGGTCCTCGCCGCATCACCCGCTGCGTGACTTCCCGCCCTACCGCAGCAGCGCGCTGCGCCACCCGAAGCAGCAACCGATACCGCTGCGCGACCCCGAGGCCGTCGAACTGACCGGCCCCGCCTTCGGCGTCACCGACGTCACCGCCCTGGACCGGGACCTGACCAGGCGGCATCCCGCCGAACCGCTGGGTGAGCGCATCACCGTCACCGGCCGCGTCCTTGACCGCCAGGGGCGAGCTGTCCGGGGCCAGTTGGTGGAGATCTGGCAGGCCAACGCCTCCGGACGCTACGCCCACCAGCTCGACCAGCACCCGGCACCGCTCGACCCCAACTTCACCGGCTTCGGCCGCTGCCTGACCGACCAGGAAGGCCGCTACACCTTCACCACCATCAAGCCCGGCGCCTACCCCTGGCGCAACCACGTGAACGCCTGGCGGCCCGCGCACATCCACTTCTCCCTCTTCGGCGAGGCGTTCACCCAACGCCTGGTGACCCAGATGTACTTCCCGGGTGATCCGCTGTTCCGCTACGACCCGGTCCTCCAGGCCGTCACCGAGCAGTCCGCCCGCGAACGCCTGGTCGCCGCCTACGACCACGACCTGTCCGCACCCGAGTGGTCACTCGGCTACCGCTGGGACATCGTCCTCGACGGACCGGCCGCAACCTGGTGCGAGGAAGGACGCGACTGATGAGCACCCTCCTGCCGCCCACCCCGTCACAGACGGTCGGGCCCTTCTACGGGTACGCCCTGCCGTTCGCCGGCGGCGGTGACATCGCCCCCGCCGGCCACCGCGACACCGTCACCCTCCACGGTCACGTGTACGACGGCGCCGGGGCGCCGGTGCCCGACGCGATCATCGAGACCTGGCAGGCCGCCCCGGACGGCTCGACCGCCGGAGCGCCCGGGTCACTGCGCCACGACCCCGTCACGGGTGCGGTCATCGGCCGTGACGGCATCCGGTTCACCGGTTTCGGCCGCGTGGCGACGGATGCCGACGGCCACTGGGCGGCCCGCACCCTGGCGCCGGGGCCGCACCGGGAGGGCGCCGTGCCGTATCTGGCGCTCGTCGTCTTCGCCCGTGGCCTGCTGCACCACCTGCACACCCGCTGCTACCTGCCCGAGCACGCCGCCGGCCTGGCGGCCGACCCGGTGCTGGGTTCCCTGCCGGAGCAGCGCCTCGCCACCCTGCTCGCCCGGCAGGAGGAGGACCGGGTCCACCGGTTCGACATCCGCCTCCAGGGCGACGGAGAGACGGTGTTCCTTGACTTCCGCTGACACCTTCGACTGCGCCGACGTCGGGCTGCTCTCCCCCGTACGGGCGGGATCAGCCGCGGAGGCCGCCACCGGGGACCTCGCGTTCCTCCAGGCCATGCTGGACGCCGAAGCGGCTCTCACCCGGGCCCAGGCCCGTCTGGGGCTCGCGCCCGCGTCCGCCGCGACGGCGGTCACCGAGGCGGCGGACGCCTCGCGCTACGACCTCAGGGACCTCGCGATCCGAGCCCGTTGCGGCGGCAACCCGGTGATCCCGCTCGTCGCCGCGCTCAGAGCAGCGGTCGGCCCCACCGCGGCGGGCCACGTGCACCGGGGTGCCACCAGCCAGGACATCCTCGACACCGCGGTGATGCTGGTCGCCCGCCGGACCCTCGAAATCGTCCTCACCGACCTGGACCGGAGCGCGGAAGCACTGGCGGCGCTGGCGGACGCGCACCGGGACACCCCCGTGAGCGGCCGCACGCTCACCCAGCACGCGGTCCCGACCACGTTCGGCCTCAAGGCGGCGGGCTGGTACACACTGGTCCGGGACGCCCGGCACAGACTCGCCGCCGTGCTGGACGGCCTGCCGGCCCAGCTCGGCGGCGCCGCCGGCACGCTCGCCGCCTTCGCCGAACAGCCCGGCGCCGCCTCCGCCCTGGAACTGCGCACCGCCTTCGCCGAAGAGGTCCGTCTCGCCGAACGGGCCCTGCCCTGGCACACCTTGCGCACGCCCGTGGCAGACCTCGGCGGGGCGCTCGCCTTCACAGCCGGCGCGCTCGGGAAGATCGCGGCCGACGTCCTCGTCATGGCCCGCACCGAGATCGGCGAGGTACAGGAAGCGTCCTGCGGTCCCTCGTCCGCCATGCCGCACAAGGCCAATCCGGTGGCGGCGACGCTCATCGCGGCTGCCGCCCGCCAGGTCCCGTCCCTCTCCGCGGTCCTGTTCGGGTCGCTCGCCGCCGAGGACGAACGCCCGGCCGGTGCCTGGCACGCGGAGTGGCAGACCCTGCGCGAGGCCCTGCGACTGACCGGAGGCGCCGCCCGGTGCGCCACCGAACTGGCGGCGGGCCTGCGACCGGACCCCGTCCGCATGCGCGCGAACCTCGACCGCATCGGCCAGCTGATCGTCTCGGAACGCGTCGCGATCGCTCTCGCGCCCTACGCGGGGCAGGCCCAGGCACGCTCGCTCGTCACGGCTGCCGCCACCGAGTCCGCCCGCACGGACGCCTCCCTCACCGACCTGCTGCGCGGCCTGCCCGAACTCGCCGACGTGCCCGAGGACATCTGGCGCGACCTCGGCGACCCCGCTCACTACCTGGGCTGCGCCCCCGCGCTCGTCGACCTCGCCCTCGCCGACACCCGTCAGGAAAGCCCGTGACCCTGCTCAACCACCGGCTCGACGGCCAGGCCCACGGCACGCCGCTGATCCTGGGCCCGTCGCTCGGCACCTCGCTCGCGGTGTGGGAGCCCCAGCTCCCCGCCCTCACCCGCCACCACCGCGTGCTGCGCTACGACCTGCCAGGACACGGCTCATCCCCGACCGCCCTCCTCGGCGGACGTGCGCCGGGCGCCACCACGGTCGGCGACCTGGCCTCCCTCGTACTCGACCTCGCCGACCACCACGGCTGGGACACCTTCCACTACGCGGGCGTCTCGCTGGGCGGTGCCATCGGTGCCCACCTCGCCGTGCACCGCCCTCAACGCGTCTCCTCGCTCGCGCTGGTCTGCTCCTCCGCCCACTTCGGCGAGCCGGCCGCCTGGCAGGAGCGCGCCGGCCAGGTACGCGCCCACGGCACCCGGCCGCTTCTGGAGGCCACCGCGAGGCGCTGGTTCGCCGACGCGGAGACCGCCGGGAGCCTCGCCGGAAAGGCGCTGCTGGCCGATCTCGCCGCCGCCGACCCGAGCGCCTACGCCGCTTGCTGCGACGCGCTCGCCTCCTACGATCTGCGCGACCGACTGGGCCGGACCACCACACCCACCCTGGTGGTGGCCGGCCGCGACGACCCGGCCACCCCTCCTTCCCACGCCCGGGAGCTCGCCGACCTCATCCCCGGCGCCGGTCTCACCGAAATCGCCGGAGCCGCACATCTGGCCGGCATCGAGCGGCCCGAGGCCCTCGCTTCCGCCCTGCTGAGCCACTTCGGCTGCGGAGAGACCCGCACGGCGGGAACAGCGGTGCGGAGGGCCGTGCTCGGCAGCGCCCACGTCGACCGGGCCACCGCCCGCACCACCGCGTTCTCCGCCGCCTTCCAGGACTTCATCACCCGCTACGCCTGGGGCGAGATCTGGTCCCGCCCCGGCCTCGACCGGCGCACCCGCAGCTGCGTCACCCTGACCGCGCTGGTCGCCCACGGCCACCACGACGAGCTGGCCCTGCACGTCCGCGCCGCACTCACCAACGGCCTGACGCCGGACGAGATCGGCGAGGTGCTGCTGCAGACCGCCGTCTACTGCGGCGTACCGGCCGCCAACTCCGCCTTCGCCGTCGCCCAGCGAGTCCTGGACGACGCCCTCAGCAAGGAGTGACCTCGCGTGAACCACCCCCGTCACACCCGCGTCGCCATCGTCGGCGCCGGCCCGGCCGGCCTGCTCCTCGCCCGATTGCTGCACCGGGCAGGAATCGACTGTGCCGTCCTGGAGAGCCGCGACCGCTCCTACGTCGAACAACGCCAACGCGCCGGAATCCTCGAACAGAGCACCGTCGACATCCTCCGCCACTCCGGAGCGGCCGACCGGCTCGAACGCGAGGGCATCCCGCACGAGGGGATCGAGCTACGCTTCGAGAACCGCCGCCACCGCATCGACTTCCCGGCCCTCACCGACAACCGCCGCGTCTGGGTCTACGCCCAGACCGAGGTCGTCAAGGACCTCATAGCCCTTCAGCTGGAGGACGGCGCGCCGCTGTACTTCGACGCGCCGGTCCACGCGGTCGAGGGCGCCGACACCGACCGCTGCACCGTGCACTACACCCACGACGGGCAGGACCACACCCTCACCTGCGACTACGTCATCGGCTGCGACGGCTACCACGGCGTCGTCCGCAAGGCGGTACCCGACCACGTCACGCAGGTCCACGAACGGGCCTACCCCTACTCCTGGCTGGGCATCCTCGCTGACGCCCCGCCCGTCTACGACGAGCTGGTCTACGCCCACTCCGCACGCGGGTTCGCCCTCGCCAGCATGCGCTCCCCCTCGGTCAGCCGCCTCTACCTCCAGGTGCCCAACGGCGAGGACCCGGCCTCCTGGCCGGAGGACAGGATCTGGGACGAGCTGGACCTCCGGCTCGGTGCCGACGCCGGTTGGCGGCTCCAACGGGGTCCGATCACGGCCAGGTCAGTGCTCCCCATGCGCAGTTCGGTCACCGAACCGATGCGCCACGGCCGCCTCCTTCTCGCCGGTGACGCCGCCCACATCGTCCCGCCCACCGGCGCCAAGGGCCTCAACCTCGCCGTCTCCGACGTCACCGTCCTGGCCCGCGCCCTCACCGGCCTCTACGACAGCGGCTCCCACGACCTCCTCGACGCCTACTCCGACACCTGCCTTCGCCGTGTATGGCGAGCCGTGCACTTCTCGCACTTCATGACCACCACCTTCCACACCTCCGGCAACCAGTCCTCCTTCGACACCCGTCTCCAGCTCGCCCAGCTGGACCGCGTGGCCACCTCACACCACGCGTCGGCCGAACTCGCGCACAACTACACGGGCACAGCGGTCGCACAGGCACCGGCGGCGCCCCCGGTGGGGTACCTGTCCACGTGATGCGGGCCCCTGAGCCAGGCGAACCGGCTGACAGCACCCCACAGGTCCCCGGTAGCCTTCGGGAGGCCGGCCTTGCTGGACAGCGCATGCCCCGCAGCCGGTCGCCGGTGTCGCGCCGGCGCGTCGAAACGTGAAGGGACTCGATGAGGGAGTCGAGCGGGCACAGGACGGGCAGCGGCTTCAGCAACCCCGTCATACCCGGCTTCCACCCGGACCCGTCCGTATGCCGGGTGGGCGATGACTACTACCTGGCCTGTTCCAGCTTCGAGTACTTCCCCGGTGTTCCCCTGTTCCACAGTCGGGACCTGGTGCACTGGACGCAGATCGGCAACGCCCTCGACAGGCCGGGCCAGCTGCGCCTGCCGCCGGGGGCGCCCGCTTCGGGAGGGATCTACGCGCCCACGCTGCGACACCACGACGGCCGCTTCTGGCTGATCGTCACGAACGTGAGCAGCGACGGCAACGTGCTCTTCACGGCGACCGACCCGGCCGGCCCGTGGTCCGACCCGATCCGGTTGCCCGGTGTGCACGGCATCGACCCGGACCTGGCCTGGGATGACGACGGGAACTGCTGGTGCACCACGGCCGGTGTCGGCCAGGTCCGGATCGATCCCCGTACCGGGGAGGCCTTCGGCCCCTCGCGCCGGCTCTGGTCCGGCACGCCGGGCGCCAAGGCGCCGGAGGCGCCGCACCTGTACCGGATCGGCGACTACTGGTACCTGCTGATCGCCGAGGGCGGCACCGAACGCTGCCACGGCGTTTCGATCGCCCGCGGCCGCATGCCGACAGGTCCGTTCGAGCCGTGCCCCGACAATCCGGTCCTGACCCACCGGGGCACCGACCATCCCCTTCAGAACACCGGTCACGCGGACCTGGTGCAGGCGCCCGACGCGTCGTGGTGGATGGTGCTGCTCGGTGTGCGGCCGCGCGGGGGCAGTCCGGGCTGGCACGTACTCGGCCGGGAGACGCTCCTGGTGCCGGTCGACTGGGTGGACGGCTGGCCGGTCGTCGGCGAGCTGTCGACCGACATGCCCGCACCCCCCTGGCAGCTGTATCCCCCACCCGCCGTACCGGCGTTGGACGACTTCGACTCGGACGGGTTGGCCCCGCACTGGGTATCGCTGCGCCACCGCCCCCCGGAGGACTGCACCACCGGGATGCGGCCCGGCTGGCTGACCCTCAACGCCCGTGGCGGGTCACTCGATGACACCGACGCCACGTTCGTCGGACGGCGGCAGGAGCACCTGTCCTGCCGGGTACGCGCCCTGGTCGATACGGCACAGGGACGCGGGGGCTTGGCCGTCCGCCTCGACGAGCAGCACCACTACGACGTCGAGGCCTCGCCCGGGGAGGTCCGCGTGCGCGCCCGTGTCGGGCCGTTGCACGCCGTCGTGGCGTCCCGGCCGACGCCGGCCGGTCCCGTGGTGCTCCGGATCGAGGTGGCCGAAGTGCAGTCGGTGGACGATGCCCGCACCGGCCCCGACACCATCCGCGTCGGCATCGAGGAGCCGGACGGCACGTTCGTCGAACTCACCTCGCTGGACGGTCGGTACCTGTCCACGGAGGTCGCCGGAGGCTTCACCGGCCGGGTCCTCGGGATGTTCGCCTCGATGGGCGCTGTCCACTTCGACTGGTTCGAGTACGTACCCGTCGAGCGCTGAGGCAGGCGAGGCGGGCTCAATCGCCTGGCTGCCGCGGGCCACGAGGGGCGGGGCATCATCTCGCCCGTTCGTTCCGTCCGCGGATTTGATTGTGTCCGCGGCCTTGTGGAGGGCCGCGCCCTTCCCTACTTTCCAGTAGGTCCGGTTCGGTGGGTCCGGCTCGATCAGGCCCGCTTCCGACGCGGCTGCTCACCGGACCGTCCGTGCTTGCTCAGCACGCCGCACCCGCTCCTCGATTGTCATGCCCCCACCATGCAGGAGGTAACGTCCATGCCCGCTCCCGGATCGACCGCCGCACTCCCCTCCCCCGCGTCCCCGGCCGGCCGCACCCGACGGGCCGGTATGCGGCGCCTCGCCGCCGTGGGCGCCGCTCTCGCGCTCACCGCCGGCGGGACCGCCTCCGCGGCCACCGCACAACCCTCCGCCACCGCACAGCCCTCCGCCGCCGAGCTGCGGGAGGTGATGTTCGTCGGCAACAACTGGGAGGGCACCGCGGACGTGATCAGGTCCAGTGGCGACTTCTCGAAGATCGGCCGGATCAACGTCATCCCGGACAGGAAGCAGCGGATGGCGGAGATCAACGCCAACCCGATCCGGTGGATCGCCTTCATGACCATCCGCAACACCGTGGGCGAGGGCAACGACCAGTTCGTGGACGACATGTACTCCACTCCGGACGGGCGGTCGATGGTCGTCTCCCGGCCGAGCTTCGCCGACGTGGTCTCCATCGACCTGGCCAGCGGGAAGATCAACTGGCGCTTCCCCGTGTCGGGTTTCCGCGCCGACCACATGGCCGTGTCCCCCGACGGCACCCGGGTGGCCGTCTCGGCCTCGACCTCGAACACCGTGCACGTACTGGACATCAACACCGGCGAGCAGGCCGGTTCGTTCCGGACCGGCGACAAGCCGCACGAGAACATCTTCACCAGCGACGGCAGGTACATCTGGAACATGTCCATCGGCGAGGTCAACACCGCGCTGGACGCGCCCTGGCTGGACTGGACGAAGGGCGACCGCAGGATCACGGTCGCCGACGCGCGGACCTTCGAGCAGGTCAGGGTCATCGACATGCGGGACCGGTTGGACGCGATCGGCCTCAGGGACTACTCGGACGCGGTCCGCCCGGCGGTGTTCAGCCCCGACGAGTCGAAGCTGTACTTCCAGGTGTCGTTCTTCCACGGCTTCCTGGAGTACGACATCGCGACCGACAGGATCACCCGGGTGAAGACGCTTCCGAAGAACCCCGAGACCGACCCGGACCGCACCACCTGGGTCAACGACTCACGCCATCACGGCATTTCGATGAAGCCGGACGGCACCAAGCTGTGCGTCGCGGGCACGATGGACGACTACGCGACCGTGGTCGACCGCTCGACCCTCCAGGAGGGCCCGCTCGTCACCGCCATCAAGCCGTACTGGGCGACTGTCAGCGGTGACGGCAGGGCATGCGTGGTCTCCGAGGCCGGCGCGGACCGGGTCACGGCGATCGACTTCGCCACCGGGCAGAAGATCGTCTCGGTCCCGGTCGGCGACCACCCCCAGCGAGTTCGGCTGGCTCAGGTGCCCGCCGACTGGACCGGCCCGTCCGCCGGCTGACTCGTCCGCTGGCTGACCCGTCAACCGGCAGGCCCGTCAGTCGGCTGACCCGCCCGCTAGCCGAACTGCGCCACCGTCCACGTCGACAGCTCCGTCCGCGCCGCGTCGAGCAGCGTCGCCGGCGGGGCTGTCGCGCC
The DNA here is from genome assembly GCF_030124175.1 of Streptomyces sp. 549. Lineage (GTDB taxonomy): Bacteria > Actinomycetota > Actinomycetes > Streptomycetales > Streptomycetaceae > Streptomyces. The sequence continues at coordinate 94,028 of NZ_JASKMT010000001.1, forward strand.
GTTGGTGACCAGGGCGTAGTGCAGGGTGCCCGAGTCGGCGTCCGTGAGAAGGAGGCGGCGGCTTCCGGTGCCGCCCGGTTCGCTCGCGACCGCGACGGGCGTGGCCCTCGTGTACGCGGGTGGGGAGACGGTGACGCCGAGGTCGGAGACCACGGTCGTCGCGGAGGTCGGGAAGGACGCCGGAAGATGCAGTTCCGTGGGTTCCGCGCTGCCGTCCGAGCGCCAGACCAGCAGGGCGTACTGGCCGGAACCCACAAGTTGCCGGACGGCCGGCAGGGAGCGCGGCACCTCGTTCCACGTCAGCGTCGTCGCCCCGTCCCGCGAGCGGTCCTCGTAGGTGAACGCGACCGCGCTGCCCGCGGTGGCGCTGGGGTAGACCCGGTCGAGTAGCCGTGCGTCCTGGCGCAGCACGGGTGTGCCCGAGTCGTCGAGGCGGACGGCGGACAGGTCCTCGTCGTTCCAGGCGTCACCCTCGGTCTGCACCTTGCCGGGGTTGTCGTTCATCAGCTCGCGGTGCCGTCCGTTGTAGATGTCCCACTGCCACTGCTGGCCGGAGAGGACCGGGCCGGAGCCGGACGGGTTCGTCCACCAACCGGAGCCCCGTACACGGGAGTCCATGGCCTGGTACATCGCCTTGAGGACCGTGGGCGCCTTGTCGGAGACCCCGCCGGACAGCGGGTGGCCGAACTCGCTGATGACCGCGGCCGTTCCGGTGGCGGCGGCCCGGTCGCGGACCGTGCCGAAGTCGGTGACGTACTGGCCGTCCGCCGCCTTGCCCCACATGAAGATGCCCGAGATCGCCTTCTGGTCGTAGAAGTGCGTGTTGAAGACGTACCGCGGACCGAGCCGGCCCACGTCGAGGAACCCGCCCTCCTCCTTCTGGAAGCCGATGTTGGCGTTCCAGAAGAGCGTCGGTTCGACGAAGGCGGGCTTGGCCTGCCAGCCTGCCGCGTCCATGCGGGCGCGGAACCGCTCGTAGAACGGCCACAGGACGTCCTTCTCCCAGGTGCGGCTGGTCTGGCCCGGGTCGAGGACGCCGGAGTGCGGCTCGTTCCAGGGGTCGAAGCCGACGACACCTGCGAACTGGGCGGGGGTGAGGTGCTGCCGCAGGTAGGTCATGGTCTTCTCGGCGGTGGTGAGGAAGGCGTCCTGGACGCCGTGCCTGTTGTGCCAGAAGTCGTACGTCGCCCGCTTCACGGCCTCGTTCTGGGTGATGTTCTGGCCCCAGAAGAGGCAGATCCCGCAGAACTCGTCCGGGTAGCCGCCGAGGTCCACCGCCCACCGGGGAGCGCCGTCGCCGGTGTACCAGCTGTTCGCGCCGAACAGCCAGCGGGAGTAGAGGTCCTGGTGGAAGTCGGGGTAGACGCGTATCCCGGCGTCGAGGAACGCGCCCATCTGCGCGGTCGCGGCGGCGAGGTAGGCGGTGTCCACCTGTCCGCGCACCGGCTCCGCGTACGCCCAGTGGAGCAGGAAGCGGACGGAGTTGCCGCCGCCGAGCGCGCGCAGTGCCCGCGCGGACTTCCGGGCGTCGGCGACCGAGGCGAAGGGCAGGCCGCGGTGCTCCTTGAGTTTGGTCGTGCCGGAGACGTTGTAGCCGCGCAGGACCACCTCGCGACCGAGGCCGTCCTTGAAGCGGCCGTCCTCGACGGTGAGGGTGGCCGCGGCCGGGGCGTCGAACCAGAGTTCGTCGGGCAGGGCACGGGCGGGCTGGGCACCCGCCGTGCTCAGGTAGCCGGTGAGGAGTAGGAGGACACCGAGCAGACACAGGCGCTTTCTTGGCATGTCCGCAACATTCAGCATGGCCTGCACCGTCCCAACGGGCCGGGCGGTCGTCAAGGGTCTCCGACCGGCGAACAGGTAATCGTTTCCGTGAGTGGCCGCGCTCCCCCGGGGGCCCGGCGTTCACCGGGCGTGAAGCTGGACTGTGGACCCGCTTAAGAAAGCGTCGATGGACGCGGCCCTGCGGACTGGGCAGATTGGTGCGCGTCCGCAGACCGGAACCGCTGTTCGGTAGTCGATCGGTCCCGTCACCCCTGTTTGGAGCCGCACCGATGAAGGCACTTGTCAAGCAGCACGCCGAGCCCGGCCTCTGGCTCATGGACGTGCCCGAGCCCGTGACCGGCCCCTCGGACGTGCTGATCAAGGTGCTGCGCACCGGCATCTGCGGCACCGACCTGCACATCAGGTCGTGGGACGGGTGGGCGCAGCAGGCCGTCAGCACACCCCGCGTCCTCGGGCACGAGTTCGTCGGTGAGGTCGCGGCGGTCGGCCCGGACGTCGCGGACATCGCGGTCGGCGACGTGGTGAGCGGAGAGGGCCACCTGGTGTGCGGGAAGTGCCGCAACTGCCTGGCGGGCCGCCGCCACCTGTGCCGGAGCACCCTCGGCCTCGGCGTGGGCCGTGACGGCGCGTTCGCCGAGTACGTCGCGCTGCCCGCCTCCAACGTGTGGGTGCACCGCACCAAGGTCGACCTGGACGTCGCCGCGATCTTCGACCCCTTCGGCAACGCCGTGCACACCGCGCTGTCCTTCCCGCTCGTCGGCGAGGACGTGCTCATCACGGGTGCGGGGCCGATCGGCATCATGGCCGCGGCCGTCGCCCGGCACGCCGGCGCGCGCAACGTGGTGATCACCGACGTCAGCGAGACCCGGCTGGCCCTCGCCCGCAAGGCGGGCGCGACGCTCGCCGTGAACGTGGCCGAGAGCGACATCGCCGCAGCCCAGCGGCAGCTCGGCCTGAAGGAGGGCTTCGACATCGGCCTGGAGATGTCCGGCCGCCCCGAGGCCGTACGCGACATGGTCGACAACATGACGCACGGCGGCCGCATCGCGATGCTGGGCCTGCCCGCGGAGGAGTTCGCCCTCGACTGGTCGAAGATCGTGACCTCGATGATCACGATCAAGGGCATCTACGGCCGGGAGATGTTCGAGACCTGGTACGCGATGTCGGTGCTGCTGGAGGGCGGGCTCGACCTCAGTCCTGTGATCACCGGCAGCTACGGCTACCAGGACTTCGACGCGGCCTTCGACGAGGCCGCCACCGCCCGCAGCGGCAAGATCATCCTCGACTGGACCGCCTGACCCCCGCGCCCCGCCCGGCCCCCGCCCCGCGCCTTCCAAGGAGAACTCCCATGTACGCGTCCGTCCGCGAAGACCTCCGCGCCACCCTCGACGAGATCCGCGACGCCGGCCTCCACAAGCCCGAGCGCGTCATCAGCACCCCCCAGAACGCCTCCGTCGCGGTGACGGCCGGTGCCGCGTCCACCGAGGTGCTCAACTTCTGCGCCAACAACTACCTCGGACTCTCCGACCACCCCGAGGTCGTCGCCGCGGCCAAGGAGGCGCTCGACCGCTGGGGCTACGGCATGGCCTCCGTGCGCTTCATCTGCGGCACCCAGGAGATCCACAAGGAGCTGGAGCAGCGGCTCTCGGCCTTCCTCGGCCAGCAGGACACCATCCTGTACTCCTCCTGCTTCGACGCCAACGGCGGCGTCTTCGAGACCCTGCTCGGCCCGGAGGACGCCGTCATCTCCGACGCCCTCAACCACGCCTCGATCATCGACGGCATCCGGCTGTCCAAGGCGCGCCGCCACCGCTACGCCAACCGGGACATGGCCGACCTGGAGAAGCAGCTCAAGGAGACCCGGGACGCGCGCCGCCGCCTCATCGTCACCGACGGCGTCTTCTCCATGGACGGCTACCTGGCCCCGCTGCGCGAGATCTGCGACCTGGCCGACCGCTACGACGCCATGGTCATGGTCGACGACTCGCACGCCGTCGGCTTCGTCGGCCCCGGCGGGCGCGGCACCCCCGAACTGCACGGGGTGATGGACCGCGTCGACATCCTCACCGGCACCCTCGGCAAGGCCCTCGGCGGCGCCTCCGGCGGATACGTCGCCGCCCGCGCCGAGATCGTCGAGCTGCTGCGCCAGCGCTCCCGCCCGTACCTCTTCTCCAACTCCCTCGCCCCGGTGATCGCCGCCGCCTCCCTGAAGGTCCTCGACCTGCTGGAGTCGGCCGGTGACCTGCGGGACAAGGTCGCCGCCAACACCGAGCTGTTCCGTACGAGGATGGCGGACGCCGGCTTCGAGATCCTGCCCGGCGACCACGCGATCGTGCCGGTCATGATCGGCGACGCGGCGGAGGCGGGCCGGATGGCCGAGCTGCTGCTGGAGCGCGGCGTCTACGTCATCGGCTTCTCCTACCCGGTCGTCCCGATGGGCCAGGCGCGGATTCGCGTCCAGCTGTCCGCGGCCCACTCCACCGAGGACGTCGAGCAAGCCGTCGCCGCCTTCACCGACGCCCGCCGTGCGCTGGAGGGCGCACGCGGCTGACCGGCGCCACCTGGCAGGATGGACGCGTGTTCGACCCTCGACGGCTTCGCGCCCTGCGGGCCGTGGCGGATCACCGTACGGTGACCGCCGCGGCCGCCGCGCTGTACCTCACCCCTTCCGCCGTCTCCCAGCAGCTCAACGCGCTGGAGAAGGAGACCGGCCACACCCTGCTGATCCGCAGCGGCAAGGGCGTGACCCTGACCGCGGCGGGAGAGATCCTCCTCGCCCACACCCACGCGATGCTCGCCCAGGTCGAGCGGGCGGAGGCGGAGCTCGCCGCGTACGCGGGCGGAGCCGCGGGCGAGGTCAGCGTCGCCGCGTTCGCCACCGGCATCGCCGAGGTGGTCGCACCGGCGCTGGGAGCACTTTCGCAGACCCACCCGGGTATCCGGGTGCGCGTCCGGGACGCCGAGGGCGACGAGAGCCTGCCGCTCGTCCTCGACGGCGAGGCCGACCTCGCGGTCGCCGTCGAGTACCGGGGCGCGCCGGGCGCTGACGACCGCCGGCTCCACCGGGTACCGCTGTACGCGGAGCCGTTCGACGCCGTGCTGCGCGCCGACCACCCGCTGGCGGACCGCGAGCGGGTCGAACTCGCCGGGCTCGACGACAGCGACTGGATCGGCCCCTATCCGGGCAACCCCTGCCACGACATGGTGCTGCTCGCCTGCGAGCTGGCCGGTTTCCAGCCCCGGCTCGTGCATCAGTCGGACGACTTCCGTGCCGTCGTCGCACTGGCGGGAGCCGGTGCGGGCGTCGCGCTGGTGCCGCGTTCCGCGCTGCGCGGAATGGAGCTGCGCGGCACCGTGGTCCGGCCGGTGTCAGGCCCGGAGGCGACCCGGCGCGTCTTCGCCGCGGTGCGCCGCGGCGCGGAGACGCACCCCCTGATCCGGCCGGTCCTCGACGCCCTCGCCCACACGGCGTCGGGGCTGTCCACGGGCTGACAGCCGTACTGGCGCGGCCCGGACCGGCAGGAACATGCGAGGGCGCCCCGCCCTGCGGCCCGTGGGCCGTGGGTGGCCCGTCGTACCCCGCCGGTGGCCCGTGCGTGGCCCGTGAAGAACTTACGACTCTGTGACGCGCCTCCAACGTGCGTGACAAGGGGGGAGGTTGAGGTGCGAGAGTCAGCGGCGACCGATCACCACCCGCAGTGTCGGAGCCGGGTGACCGGCCGGGGGGATGGCCGAGGACAACAGGCGTCGCACTGAGCGGACGTCCGGAAAGTGAGGACCATCGTGCAGCAGCGACACAAGGTGAGCCGGACACGCAGGAAGGCGGTGTTCGCTGTGGTCGGGCTGGTACTGGGCGGAGGCGGCCTGGTGGCCGTCAACGCCGGTGCCAACGCCAGCGACTCGGGCAAGCAGCAGGCGTCGACCGGTGCGGTCGCCTGCCCCGCGGTGGAGGGCAGGCTCACGAACGTGCCCGCCGGGGCGCGCGCCGAGGTGGACCGCAGCCTCGAACTGATGCGGCAGCAGGTCAGAGAGGCCGACGCGCGCATGCCGTCGGTGAAGGGCGGAACCGCCGAGGTGTCCAACATCGTCCTCGGTCCGCTGGCGTCGAAGCGCGCAGCCGTACTGGAGCGGATCGAGATCGCCGTCGAGCGGACCGGTGCGGAACGGCCGCGCGATCTTCAGAGTCTGGCTGTCTGCCGGGTCGCAGGCCAGGCGGGCGCACCCGCAGCCGCAGAAGACGGCGGTGAGCAGGGCGCGGGCGAGTCCCAGAGCCAGGGCGGTCAGGAGCAGGGCGGTCAGGAGCAGGGCGACGGCGGACAGGACGGCACCGGCCAGGACGGGCAGGACCAGGGCAGCCGACAGGAGAGGCAGGACGGCGGGCAGGACGGCGGCAACGGGCCCGTGCCTGAGGACTTCGTCGACATCACCACCGTGGCGCCGAACGTGGAGCGCCCCCGCAGGAACCAGGACGCCTCCAACGGCAGCTTCCAGTCCCGGTGCGGCGTGAACGAGCAGGGGCAGTTCAACTCCGACAACGTCATCGTGGCCCCCGGCGTCGACAACGGCGCGCACCACACCCACGACTACGTGGGTGCCGAGGGTGTCGACGCGTTCACCACCGACGAGTCGCTGGCAGTCAGCCGCACGACCTGCACCAACGGTGACCAGTCCACCTACTACTGGCCGGTGCTGCGGGACCGCGACGGTGTGCAGGAGTCCGACGCCGCGCAGCCGGGCGGAGGCGCCGACGGCAACGTCGGCCGGATCCTCACCCCCGCCACGGTCCAGCTGAAGTTCGTCGGAAGCCCGCGCACCAAGGTCGAGGCCATGCCCCGGTTCCTGCGCATCATCACCGGTGACGCCAGGGCCAACGCCAACGGTGGAGCGAACGCCAACGCCCGCTGGAGCTGCACGGGTTTCGAGTCCCGGGTGGAGCTGACGGACAAGTACCCGATCTGCCCGCAGGGCAGCAAGGTCGTGCGGATCGCGAAGTTCCAGAGCTGCTGGGACGGCCGCAACACCGACAGCGCCAACCACCGCGACCATGTGGCCTTCGCCGACCGCCAGGGCAACTGCCCCGACGGTTTCCGCGCCGTCCCGCAACTCGTGCAGCGCGTCACCTACAACGGCCTGGCCGGCAGCACCAGCTTCGCTCTGGACAGCTTCCCCGAGGCCTTCCACAAGCCCGTCACCGACCACGGTGACTTCATCAACGCCATGTCCGACGAGTTGATGGAGAAGGCGGTGAACTGCATCAACACCGGTCGCCGCTGCGGCTGAGCATCAGGGGGAACCGCGCCGGATCCGGGTGCGGGTCAGGTACGGCACAGGCGCCGGGCGGTAGGTACGCCCGGCGCCTGCGCGCTGTGGAGTCCGGGCCGGTCAGCTGACTCTGCGGGCGCCGGCCGACGGCTCTGCGGGGAAGACGCGGGGAAGGCGGTGGCCCGCCGCGGTGAAGGCCTGCTGCACCGCCTGCGTCACCGCGGGCACGTCGCGGTCCTCGGTCAGGACGATCGCCGAGCCGCCGAAGCCGCCTCCGGTCATCCGTGCCCCCAGCGCCCCGGCGGCGTTGGCGGTCGCGACCACCAGGTCCAGCTCGGGGCAGGAGACCCGCATGTCGTCCCGCAGCGAGGCGTGTCCTGCGGTGAGCACCGGCCCGACCGCCCGGACGTCACCGTCGGCGAGATTGTCGACGACCTGCCCAACCCGCTGGTTCTCCGTCACCACGTGCCGGACGTAGGCGCGGACGGTCCCGTCGTCGAGCCGGTCCAGCGCGTGGTCGAGCCCGTCGGGGGTGAGGTCGCGCAGCGAGCGGACGCCGAGCAGTCGGGCCCCCCGCTCGCAGCCGCTTCGGCGCTCGGCGTAGGCGCCGTCGCCCAGGGCGTGCTTGACCTGGGTGTCGACGACGAGCAGGCGCAGTCCGAAAGCCCCCGGGTCGAACGGGACATGGCGGTAGGTCAGGTCCCGCGTGTCCAGGTGCAGCAGATGGCCCGCGGTGCAGCAGGTGGAGGCGATCTGGTCCATGGCGCCGCAGGGCACACCGACGAAGGCGTTCTCAGCCCGCTGGCTGAGCCTCGCCGTCTCGACGGGCGGCAGGCCGAGCCCGAACAGGTCGTTGAGTGCGAGCGCGGTGACCACCTCCAGCGCGGCGGAGGAGGACAGCCCCGCACCGGACGGCACCGTCGAGGCGAGATGCACGTCCGCACCGCCGATCCGGTGGCCGGCCTCGCGCAGAGCCCACGCGACCCCCGCCGGGTAGGCGGCCCAGCCGAGGTCGGCTGCCGGGTCGAGGTCGTCGACGTGCAGGCGGACCACCTCGCCGCCGGTGTCCGCCGAGTGCAGCCGCAGAATCCCGTCCGCGCGGCGGGAGGCAGCCGCCACCGTGGTGTGCGGCAGTGCGAGCGGCATGACGAAGCCGTTGTTGAAGTCGGTGTACTCGCCGATCAGGTTGACCCGTCCCGGTGCGGCCCAGACACCTTCGGGCATCCGCCCGTACAGGGCGGCGAAGGCGGCGGCCACATCCCCGGCAGCCACCTCGGCGGCGGGCACGGGAGGGGTGGCGCTGGCGCTGGCGGTCTGCTCCCGCATCGGGCGTGGCGTCGGCATCAGCTCGCCACCTCGCGCAGGCGCTGGGCAGCGGTCTCCGGGGGCACGTCGTTGATGAACACGTCCATGCCGGACTCGGAACCGGCGAGGAACTTCAGCTTGCCGGGCGTGCGCCGGACGGTGAACAGCTCCAGGTGCAGCGCGAACTCCTCCCGAGGCGCGTACCCGACCGCCGGCTCGCTATCGGGGCGGCCGAAGGGCGCCTGGTGCCAGGCGGAGATGTACGGCGTGGGCGGCTGCCCGGGGCCGAAGACCCGGTCGAACCTGCGCAGCAGCTCCAGGTAGGCCCGGGGGAACTCCGCCCGTGCCGGGGCGTCGAGGGCGCGCAGGTCGGGGACGCGGCGGCGGGGGTAGAGGTGCACCTCGTACGGCCAGTGGGCGGCGTAGGGCACGAACGCCACCCAGTGCTCGCTCTCCCACACCACCCGCGAGTCGGCCAGTTCACGGCTGACCACGTCGTCGAAGAGGTTGCGTCCACCGGTGCGGCGGCCGTACTCCCCCGCGGTGCGCAGCATGCGCTCGGTGCGCGGCGTGACGAAGGGGTAGGCGTAGATCTGGCCGTGCGGATGGCCGAGCGTCACGCCGATCTCGGCGCCCCGGTTCTCGAAGCAGAACACCTGCGCGACCTGCGGCAGCCGGGCCAGCTCGGCGGTGCGGTCGGTCCAGGCGCCGAGCACCAGGGCGACCTGCTCCTCGGTGAGGTCGGCGAACGAGGCCTGGTGGTCGGCGGTGAAGCAGACCACCTCGCAGCGACCGGAGTCCCCCGCGAGCGAGGGGAAGCGGTTCTCGAACACCACCACCGCGTAGTCGTCGGCCGGGATCTCGCTGAGCCTGTCCTTGGTGGACGGGCAGAGCGGGCACTCGTCGGCCGGAGGATGGTAGGTGCGGTCCTGCCGGTGCGAGGCGACGCAGACGCTGTCACCGAGCAGCGGGTCCCGGCGGACCTGCGAGGCGGTCGCCACCTTGTCCAGCGGCCGACGGTCGACGGCACCCCGCTCGGCGTCGTCGCGCAGGTCGTAGTAGAACAGTTCACGGCCGTCGGCCAGCCTGATCGGCGTCTTGTGCACCTTGGTATCCCCTTCCGGCTGTATCCAGCCAAGCACAGGGGACGGTACTTTGTACATCGTTGTAAATCAGCCCTCGGAGAGATACCGGGGCGGAGGGAGCGTCGTGCGGGTCAGCCTCAAGGACGTCGCGGCACACGCGGGCGTGTCGATCAAGACCGTGTCGAACGTGGTGAACGACTACGCGCACGTCACCCCCGGCATGCGCGCCCGGGTGCAGGCGTCGATCGACGAGCTGGGCTACCGCCCGAACCTCACGGCCCGGCACCTGCGGAAGGGGCGCACCGGGACCATCGCCCTGGCGCTGCCGGAGCTGGGCAACCCGTACTTCGCCGAACTGGCGACCGCGGTGATCGACGCGGCGGCCGAGCACGACTACACGGTGCTGCTCGACCACACCGGCGGCCGGCGCGAACGTGAGCTGCTGGTCAGCCAGGGATTCCGCGCGCGGGTGATCGACGGCCTGATCCTCAGCCCCATCGAGCTGGAGGCAGAGGACCTGGCGGACCGTGCGGAGCAGGTACCGCTCGTGCTGCTGGGCGAGCGCCGCTACGAGGCGCCCTACGACCACATCGCCGTGGACAACGTGGCCGCCGCCCGGACGGCGGTGCGGCACCTGTGCGAGGCGGGACGGCGCAGGATCGCCTTTCTGGGCGCCCGCCGCGGTCACAATCGTCCGGCGCAACTGCGCCTGCAGGGCTGGCGGGAGGAACTCGCAGCGCGGGGGCTGCCCGCCGACGACTCGCTGGTCGGCCCCACCGACGGCTGGGGCCACGCGGACGGCGCCGCGGCGATGGCAGCACTGCTCGACACCGGCGAACGGCCCGACGCGGTGTTCGCCTACAACGACCTGATCGCCATCGGGGCGATGCGCGTACTCTCCGAGCGCGGCCTCCGGGTGCCGGAGCAGGTGGCGGTGGTGGGCTTCGACGACGTCGTGGAGGGTCGGTTCGGCGCGGTGACCCTCACCTCCATCTCACCGGACAAGGCGGCCATCGCGCGGATGGCCGTCACCTCGCTCCTGTCCCGCCTCAACGGTGAGGAACGGGCCGCGGAGTACCTGGAGGCCGGCTACGCGCTCATCGAGCGCGAGAGCACGCGCGGCCGAGGGTGAGCGGCCGGATCGGGCGGAGGGCGGGACGGCCTTCCCAAGGAGCGTGAACGACTTGGGCGAACCGCTCGGCTGCGGTTTGCCTTCCTCGCTGCCGACAACCCGGTAGCCGGCGTTGAGGTGGTACGCCTTCAGACGCGTGTTGCCGGCCAGACAGTCCAGCCGCACCATCTCTCGGCCCGCCTCGGCTACGCGGCGCTCCGCGACTCGCAGAAGGTGCCGCCCTGTTCCGGGCTGGACACTTCCGTGGTCCACCATCAGCCGGTGTGCATAGCCGGCCGTCGGCGGCTGCGGTCCCCACGCGTCCTCGTCCTCCCACCACAGCTCGAAGGCCCCGACCACACGATCGGCGGCCTCCGCGAGCCACACCTCCCCACGCGCCATGACCGTTCGAAAGTGATCCCCGCCCAGCTCGCCAGGCCGCCACTGACCAGTGACGCCTTGGGCAAGCATCCAACGGGCAGCGTTGTCGCGCAGACGTACCACAGCGCCGACATCGGCGTCATCAGCGAGACGGAAGCGTAGATCGGCCATATCGCGGTCCTCGCACAGGCGTCCGCCTCTGCATCATCCGCACGCAGGCTGAGGGAACTGTCGGCCTCCGCCTCCGCGAAGCTGAGCCGCCTTCACGTCCGTTGAGCTGCTGGACAGCAGATCAAGCTCGCGGCACACGGCGCAGGGAGACTGCCTGGCCGTCGTCGAAGGCCGCGATGCAAAGTTCCGACGAGACGGGGCGAGCGGGACTCAGCCGTGCGCCAGGTGCTGCAAGAACCGCGCCCAGCCGTCGCGTCCGACAGCGAAGCCGGGACGCGCCACGTCCTTGGAGTCCCGCACGTGCACGCTGACCTTGGCGACCGCAACCTCGACGCAGTCGTCGCCCTGGGTTCCACTGTGGCTGGACTTGAACCAGGCGAGTTCGTCCCTACTCATAGCGCTCCTCGCAGTCGCTCCACCAGGGACCGGGACTCCTGGGGGTTCAGGGCTTGCGACCGCAGTGTGTCATAACGCAGTTGGAGTAGCCTCGCCTCATTCGCGTCACTGATCAGCCGTCCGTTCTGTTGCCCCTCGGAATAGGCGAATCGGCGACCGTCAGCGGTCTCGATCAGCCGCAGTGGTCCGTCCAGGCAGGCATGTGCCTCGGTGTCAGTCGGCATCACCTGCAACGTCACGTGGCGGGCGGAAAGGGACCACAGCACGCTGTCGAGTTGCTCGCGCATCACCGCCGTCCCGCCGAGCCTGCTTCGGAAGACGGACTCCTCCACGATGAAGCTGAAGGGGACGGTCACACGTTCACCAAGCATCTGCTGGCGTTCGAGGCGTGAGGCGACCTGCGACTCCATCTGTTCGTCGGTCAGCAACGGGATCGCGTTGCTGAAGACCGCACGCGCGTAGCCTTCCGTCTGCAACAGGCCCGGAACCAGGCGGCATTCGTAAGTGCTGAGGCTGACCGCCATCCGCTCCAGGCGTGCCCACTGACGGAACCAAGCGGCGAGCCCGGGGTGGACTCGGGTGAGGTGTCTGGCCGCCCTACGCAGTGCTCCTGTGTTGCCGAGCGCCTCCTCGGCGCGTTCGACGAACGCCCCGTCGGGCATTCGCCGCCCCAACTCCACGGATTCAACAGTGTGTTTGGAGAAGCTGACGCACATGCCGAACTCAACCCGGCTGAGTCCGGCGTGTTCGCGCAGCGCCTGGACAACCGCGCCGAAGGTCCGCAGGCTGTCCGACGGCCCCGGTTCTCGTTCGCAGTCGCCTGCTGTCGCGCACGCGTCCGCTTCGGTGTCGTCCGTGGTCATGTGCGGCCCCTCCGGTTCCTAGGCCCGCGGACTCGGGCTGAGGCCCTCCAGCGTGACGGCACCAGCGGCCATCCTTCCACTCAACGTGTCCGTACGCTGACCGAGCGTACGGACCGGGAAACCACCCATCCCAGGCGATCAGGCCGACTCGCGGCGGACGAGGTCGGTGGGGAGGATTACGGCGGCATGCTGCTCACCCGCTATGCGGGCGAGCAGCATGCGCACCATCTCGTTGCTGATCCGGTCCCACGGCTGCCGGATGGTGGTGAGCGGGGGGCGTGCGGACAGGGCGGCCGGTGAGTCGTCGAAGCCGCCGACGGCCACGTCCTCGGGTACCCGGCGGCCCGCCCGTGCCAGCGCGTCCGTCACACCCTGGGCCATCAGGTCGGAGGCAACGAAGACGGCGTCCACGTCGGGGGCCTGCCGCAGGAGCAGTTCCGCCGCCGTCTCGCCGCTGGCCCGGCTGTAGTCGCCGGAGACGATCAGCGACTCGTCGGCGGGCAGCCCGCACTCGGCCAGGGTCTCCCGGTAGCCCGCGAGGCGTTCCACGCCGCCGGGCGTGTCCGACGGGCCGCTGACGGTGGCGATCCGGCGCCGTCCCGAGGCGTGCAGGTAGCGGACCATCTGCCGGGCGCCGTCCCGGTCGTCCGCCGCGACGTAGCTGACGCTGGTGCTCTGGCCGAGCGGTTTGCCACAGGCGACCAGCGGGACGCCGGCCGCCTCCAGGTCGCGCACCACCGAGTCGCCGGAGTGGCTGGAGACCAGCAGCACGCCGTCGACGTGCCCGGCCTCGATGTACCGCAGGTTGCGTCGCCGTTCCGCCTCGGTGCCCGCGATCATGAGCAGCAGCGGGATGTCCTGGGCGGCGAGCGCCTGGGTGCAGGACCGCAGCAGCACGTTGAAGTTGGGGTCCTCGAAGAAGCGCTCCTGCGGCTCGGTGAGCAGGAACGCCACCGAGTCGGACTTGCCGGTGATGAGCGAGCGGGCGTGCCGGTTGACGACGTAGCCGGTGCGGCGGATGGCGTTGTTGACGGCCGTCTGCGCCGACGGGCTGACGTAGTGCCCACCGTTGAGCACCCGGGAGACGGTGCCGCGTGAGACGCCCGCCTCACGCGCCACGTCGTGGATCGTCACGGACCGGCGCTTGCCGTCTGTGCCGCGGTTCATGGTTCTTCCCCTCGCCTTCCCCTGCGCTCAGGACTTTACGGCCCCGGAGAGCAGGTCAAGGCTCCAGAACCGCTGAACGACGAGGAACAGGGCGATGAGCGGGACGATCGCCAGCAGGGCCCCGGTGATCACCAGGGTGTACAGGGCGGGGGTGCTGGCTCCCTGGGCGAGCAGCGTGAACAGGCCGACCGTCATGGGGAACTTCTCATCGTCGCCGAGCATGATGTACGGCAGCAGGAAGTTGTTCCAGATGGCGACGAACTGGAAGAGGAAGATCGTCACCAGGCCGGGCGACATCATGGGCACGGCGATCCGCAGGAAGATCCGCCACTCGCCGGCCCCGTCCACCCGGGCCGCCTCGACGAGCTCCGCGGGGACGGCGGCCTGCGCGTAGATCCGCCCGAGGTAGACGCCGTACGGGGAGAGGATCAGCGGCAGCATCACGGACAGGTAGGTGTCCGTCATGCCGGCCTCGGCCATCAGCAGGTACTGCGGGATGGCGAGGATGACCGGGGGCATGAGCACACCGGCGAGGATGACGTTGAAGAGGGCCTCCCGGCCGCGGAAGCGGTAGAGGGCGAGCGCGTAGCCGGAGAAGGCCGAGACCACCGTCGACAGCACGGCGCCCACACCGGCGTACAGGCCGGAGTTGGCCATCCACCGCCAGTAGATGCCGTCCCGGTAGGCGCTGAGATCGGAGACGTTCTCGGCGAGGCCGGTGCCGGGCAGGAAGGTGAAGGTGGAGAACAGCTCCGAGCCGGACTTGGTGGAGGCGACCAGCACCCAGGCGACCGGCATCAGGCAGTAGAGCGCCCCGAACACCAGGGCGGCGGTGGGCAGCAGGGCGAACCGGCGCGGTGCCGGTGGCGCGTCGGAGGTGCCCGGGGTGGTGCCGGCGGCCGGTGCGGCCTTGCGCGGCGACGCCGGTGTGGTGAGCGTGCTCATCGGCTTCCTCGGTGCGTCATGCGGGAGCTGGAGATCCTGAGCAGGGCGAAGGACAGGACGAAGGTGGCGGCCGCGAGGACGACGGCGGTCGCCGAGGCCGCGTACACGTCGCCGCCGACGAAGGCGTCGTCGTAGACCTTCATCAGCGGGCTCCAGGTGGTCGGGATGCCGTTGGTCAGCGGCCGAAGCGTCGTCGGCTCGCTGAAGACCTGCAGGGTGGCGATCACCGAGAAGAAGAAGGTCAGCACCAGCGAGGGCGCCACCATCGGGACCTTGATGCGGAGTGCGATCTGGACCGGGGTGGCGCCGTCCAGCTTGGCGGCCTCGTAGACCTCGGCGGGGATGGACCGCAGTGCGGTGTAGATGACGATCATGTTGAAGCCGGCGCCGCCCCACACCGCGATGTTGGCCAGCGACAGGAAGAGCGGGCCTCCGTCGAGCAGGTCCGGTTGCGGCAGCCCCAGTCTTTCCAGCAGGAAGTGGAAGGGGCTGACGTCCGGCAGGTAGAGGAAGCCCCAGAGCAGGGCCGCGACCACGCCGGGGATGGCGTAGGGAAGGAAGATCGCGAGGCGGGAGAAGGAGCGGGCGCGGGCCTGCTCGTTGTCCAGCAGCAGCGCGAACAGCAGCGCCAGGCCGAGCATCACCGGAATGACGATCGCGCCGTAGCCGAGGACCCGCAGGGTTCCGACGCCCAGCTCGGGGTCGGTGAGCGCGGCGGCGTAGTTGCCCAGGCCCGCCCAGACCTGCTCGCGGGCGCCCTTGCCCAGGCCGAGGCCGACGACCTCGACCTTGTGCAGGCTGAGCCAGAGGGCGTACCCGATGGGCAGAGCGAAGAACAGGGCGAAGAGCACGACGGCCGGGAGGAGGAAGGCGTACGGGGCGGACTTCACCCCGTACACCTGCCCGCGGCCTCGCACCTTGCGGAGGGCCGTACTCACGGAGCGACCTCGAAGCCCTGCTTCTTGAGGTCCGCGACGGTGGCCTCCTGCACGCCGGTGAGTGCCGTGCCGAAGCCCGACTTCTTCTTGGCGGCCTGCCCGAACTTGTTCTTGAACGCGGAGTAGGCGACGTTGACGTTGGGTCCCCAGGCGGCGGGGGCGGTGGTGTGTGCGATCTCGGCGGCCTGGGTGTAGAACTCGGGCTGGTTGGAGAAGAACGCGGGTGCCTGGGCGAGTGCGCCGCTGGTCTGGGCGGCGGTGGCGGCCGGGTAGATGCCGCTCTCCTTGACCAGGGCGGCCAGGGCCTCGGGGTCGGTGTTCAGCCAGGTGGCGAACTTCGCGGCTGCGGCCTTGTGCCGGGAGTCGGTGGTGACGGCGGTGGTGGAGCCGCCCCAGCTGCCGGTGGCGTTGTCGCCCTTCGACCACTGCGGGAGGGGCGCCATGGCCCACTTGCCCTTGGTGTCGGGTGCGGCGGTGGTGAGTGTGCCGGGCGCCCAGACGGCACTGACCCAGGCGATCTGCTTGCCGGTGTTCAGCGCCTTGTTCCAGGCGGGTGTGTACATGGGCTGGTTGTCGACGGCCCCTTCCTCGACGAGGCCGCCCCAGAACTCGGCTACCTTCGCGGTGGGTTCGTCGTTGATGTCGACCTTCCACTTGTCGCCGTCGATGGTCCACCACTTCGCGCCGGCCTGCTGGGCGAGGCCGGCGAAGAGACCGGAGTCGTTGGCGGAGAAGGTGGTCAGGGACCTGTCGGGGGCCTGCTTCTTCAGCGCGCGGGCGGTGTCGCCGAACTCCTCCCAGGTCTCGGGCACATCGAGCCCGTACTGCTCGAACAGGTCCTCCCGGTAGAAGAACATCATCGGTCCGGAGTCCTGGGGCACCGCGTAGACGGCGTCGGTGCCCAGGGTGGTCTGCTGCCAGACGCCGGGGGCGAACTCGTCCTCGGCGTCGCCGACCTCGTCGGCTATGTCGGCGAGCGCGTCGTTGCTGACCAACGTGGGCAGCGCCTGGTACTCGGCCTGGACCAGGTCGGGCGCCTGCTTGGCCTTGGAGGCGGTGATGATCTTCGTGACCAGGTCGTCGCCGGAGGCCTGCTTCTGCACGGTGACCTTGATGTCCGGGTTCTTCTTGTTCCAGAGGTCGGCGACCTTGTCCATCCCGGGCGCCCAGGCCCAGTAGGTGAGCGACACAGGGCCGGACTCGGCCGCGTCGTCGCTGTCGGACGCCCCACAGGCGGTGAGCGCGGTCGCGCCGAGAGCGACGGCGGTGACGGTGGCCGCGATGCGGCGGTTCAGCGGATGGTGCATGGGCGAATCTCCCTGACCGAAAGGGCCTCCCGGTCATCCGGTGAGGCCGGCCCTGCGTCTGTGAGCGTTCACAGTAGAGAAACGTCCTGGACACTTGTCAATGGTTGTACCCATGCGGTTACGTAGCCTCATCGCCTCGAACGGCGTGTGTGTACGTTCACACACCTTCGGGTTCTCGACACTTCAGGAGAGATTCATGCCGGACACCGCTCCCCAGGGACTGCGCCGCCTCGCCTTCGGCGGGGACTACAACCCCGAGCAGTGGCCGGAGAGCGTGTGGCAGGAGGACGTGCAGCTGATGCGCGAAGCCGGGGTCACCATGGTCAGCGTCGGGATCTTCTCCTGGGCACTGCTCGAACCGGAGCCCGGCGCCCACGACTTCGGCTGGCTGGACCGGGTGCTGGACCTGCTGCACGAGCACGGGATCCGCGCCGACCTGGCGACGCCCACCGTGGCGCCACCGGCCTGGTTCTACCGCGCCCACCCCGAGGCGCTGCCGGTCAGCCGGGAGGGCGTGCGCCTCGCGTTCGGCTCCCGCGGCGCGATCTGCCACAGCAGCGCGGCCTACCGGGAGGCGGCCGCCCGGATCACCACCGCGCTCGCCCGGCGTTACGCCGGGCATCCCGCACTCGCCATGTGGCACGTCCACAACGAGTACGGCGTGCCGGTCAGCGCCTGCTACTGCGACAACTGCGCCCGCCACTTCCGCCGCTGGCTGGCAGACCGGTACCGCACCGTGGACGCCGTCAACGAGGCCTGGGGCACCGCCTTCTGGGGCCAGCGCTACTCCTCCCTGGAGCAGATCGACCCGCCCCGGCTGACGCCCACCGTCGGCAACCCGGCTCAGCAGCTCGACTACCGCCGCTTCGCCGACGCCACCATGCGCGAGAACTTCGTCAGCGAGCGCGACATCCTGCACCGGCTCGCCCCGGGCGTCCCCGTCACGACCAACTTCATGACGGCGCTCAGCCAGTGCGACTCCGTCGACTACTGGGCCTGGGGCCGGGATGTCGACCTGGTCAGCAACGACCACTACCTCATCACCGACGGGCGCCGCACCCACGTCAACCTGGCCATGGCCGCCGACCTCACCCGGTCCGTCGCGGGCGGCGCTCCCTGGCTGCTGCTGGAGCACTCCACCAGCGGCGTCAACTGGCAGCCCCGCAACCCGGCAAAGCGCCCCGGGGAGATGGCGCGCAACTCCCTCGCCCATGTGGCGCGCGGTTCGGAGGGGGCGATGTTCTTCCAGTGGCGCCAGTCCCGGCGCGGCGCGGAGAAGTTCCACTCGTCGATGCTGCCGCACGCCGGCACCGACTCCCGGATCTGGCGCGAGGTGGTCCGCCTGGGCGCCGACATCGACGCGCTGGCCGCGCTGCGCGGCACCAGGACCGTGCCCGACGCGGCCATGCTGTGGGACTGGCAGTCCTGGTGGGCGCAGACCCTGGAGTGGCGGCCCAGTGCGGACCACGACGCCCGCGAGCGCGCGGACAGCTTCTACGAGACGCTCTACGACCGGCACCTGACCGTCGACTTCGCCCACCCGGAGGCAGACCTGTCGGCGTACCCGCTGGTCGTCGCCCCCGCCCTGTACCTCACGACGCAGGACGCCGGGGCCAACCTGCGCCGCTACGTGGAGAACGGCGGGACGCTGGTCGTCTCCTACTTCTCCGGGATCGTCGACGAGCACGACGCCGTCCACCCCGGCGCCTACCCCGGCGCCCTGCGCGACGTGCTCGGGCTGACCGTCGAGGAGTGGTCACCGCTCGGAGCGGCCGAGACGGTCGCGCTCACCGACGCCTCGGGGGCCCGCCTCACCGCCGACGTGTGGACGGAGTTCGTGGTGCCGCACGGCGCGGAGACGGTCTGGAGCTATGCGGACGGGCCGGCCGAGGGACGGCCGGCCGTCACCCGGCACCGCCTGGGCCGGGGCACCGCCTGGTACGTCTCCTCCCGGCTGGATCCCGCCGCGCTGGACACGGTCCTCGGCGCCGCCTGCGAGGACGCCGACCTGCCGCCGCGCGGCGAACTCCCGCACGACGTCGAGGTGGTGCGCCGCGCAGGTGACGGCGGGGACTTCCTCTTCGCCGTCAACCACACCGCGCACGACACGAAGGTGCCGCTGGAGACCTCCGGCACCGAGCTGCTCACCGGCGAGCACACCGCCGGACAGCTCACCGTGCCGGCCGGCGGGGTCAGGGTCGTCCGGCTCGACCGCTGACCGCCCCGCGAACTCCCGGGGGCGGCCGGCGCATCGGCCGTCCCCGGGTCCGCCCGCACCACCTCCCCCGCCCGCCGCCGTCGAAAGGGACATCGACGATGCACGCACCCCCGACGCCCCCGTTCCCGACCCACGCATCCCCCACCCCCGCATCCCCGAGAGGCGGCCTCCGCAGGCTGCTGCGTGCCGCGGCCGTGCCCGCGCTCGCCGCCCTGCTGGTCACCGCACTCCCGGGTCCGCAGGCCGGCGCCGCCTCGACCCTCACCAACACCGGCTTCGAGTCCGGCACCACCGGATGGTCCGCCTACTCCCCCACCGGCCAGGACGCCGCCTCCTTCGCCGAGGCGGGCGGACGCACCGGCTCCAGCCGCCTCACCCACTGGTCGTCATCCGCCTACAAGGTCGAGACGTTCCAGTACCTGACCGGACTGCCGAACGGCGACCACACCGTCAGCGCCTGGGTGCGCTCCAGCGGCGGCCAGCACGCGGCGTACCTCGCACTGCGCAACTGCGGCTCGGCCGAGCAGCGCACCGACCTGCCGACCACCCGGCAGGCGGAGTGGATACGCGTGGTGACCTCCGTCCGGGTCACCGGCGGCCAGTGCACGGTCAGCATCAACTCCGACGCACGGGCCGGCAACTGGATCAACGTCGACGACGTCAGCTTCACGCAGGGCTCAACAAGCCTGCCGGTAAAGGGCGTCGACGTCTCCACGCTGAAGAAGAGCGAGGACTTCGGCGGCACCTACCGCTCTGCCGACGGCACCACCGGGGACGGGCTGGCCATCCTCTCCTCCGCGGGCGCCAACTACGCGCGGCTGAAGGTGTGGGTGAACCCGGCCGACGGCTACAACAACAAGGCCCGGGTGCTCCAGATGGCCCAGCGAGCCAAGGCCCGCGGCATGAAGCTGCTGATCGACTTCCACTACTCCGACACCTGGGCCGACCCGGGCGCCCAGGCCAAGCCGGCCGCCTGGTCCTCGTACTCCTACAGCCGGCTCCGAACGGCCGTCCACGACCACACCTACGACGTGCTCAACGCGCTCAAGGCGCAGGGCACCACCGCCGACATGGTGCAGATCGGCAACGAGATCAACGGCGGCATGCTCTGGCCGGAGGGCTCCACCTCCAACTGGACCCAGCTCGGCGGGCTGCTCAGGTCCGGCGTCTCCGCCACGAAGGCCGTCTCCTCCTCCACCCGCGTCGCCCTGCACCTGGCGAAGGGCGGCGACCACGCGAGCGCCCGCTCCTGGTTCGACAACGCCGTCGCGCAGGGTGTGGAGTTCGACGTCGTCGCCCTGTCCTTCTACGGCTACTGGGACGGTCCGCTGTCCGGACTCCAGACCAACCTCGACAACCTCGCCTCCCGCTACGGCAAGCCGGTACTCGTCGTGGAGACCGCGTACGCCTTCCGGCTGGACAGCAAGGACGACCACGAGAACATCATCGACCGCACCGACGAGCTGATCCCCGGCTACCCGGCCAGCCCCGCGGGCCAGGAGGCCTGGCTGCGTGACGTGATGAACGTCGTCGAGGCCGTTCCGAACGGCCGCGGTCTGGGTGTCGTCTACTGGGAGCCGACCTGGACGGCCGTCACCGGCAACGGCTGGGACCCGACCGACCCGTCCTCCGGCAACGGCTGGGAGAACCAGGCCCTGTTCGACTACGACAACCGGCTGCTGCCCGCGGCGAAGTGGTTCAGCCACCGCTGACCCGACGTCCCGCTGGGGGCGGGCCCGGGCTTCCCGGGGCCCGCCCCCTTGCGTGCGCCGTGCACCGCCGCCGAGGCGGACACGGCCAGGACGGAGAGCAGGATCAGCGCGCAGGCCGGGGCGAGGACGATCCAGGGCGCCAGTTCCGCGTAGGGCTGGTTCTCCGACAGCAGGCGGCCCCACTCCGGGGTGGGCGGTTGCTCGCCCAGTCCCAGGAACCCGAGGGAGGCCAGGACGAGCACGGTGGTGGGCAGCCGGAGCAGCGCGTTGCGCAGGATCGGGGGAACGATCGCGGGCAGCAGGTGCCGCCGCAGCAGATGGAGCGGGCCGGCACCGAACGAGGTCGACGCGAGCAGGTGGCCGCTCGCCCGCTCCTGTTCCAGCAGCGCCGCCGTCTGCGCCGCGTAGGGGGTCCAGGCGACCAGGCACACCGCGCCCGCCGCACCCCAGACCGACGGTCCGGTCACCGCGGTGGTCAGCAGTCCGGCGAGGACGGCCGGCAGCGTGGACACCACTTCGCTCAGGCCCGCGGTCGCCCGGGCGGCCACGCCCAGCACCAGACCGGTGACGACGCTGACCGCCGTCACCGTGAGGGCCACGCCCGACGTGCGCAGCGCGCCGTGGCCCAGCCGGGCCAGCAGGTCCCGGCCGAGAGCGTCCGTGCCCAGGGGGTGAGCGGCCGAGGGCGGCAGCAGCCGGGCCGCGGTGTCCACGTGCAGGGGGTCGCGCAGCAGTCCGGACACGACCAGGCCGAGCAGTGCGACGGCGCAGGCTCCGGCGATCCAGCGCGTGGAGCGCCGTCCCGGGAGGCGCGGCAGGTGCAGGGTGGGCAGGGCGCGCTCTCGCAGGGCGGGGCCGAGGAGCGTGCGACGCAGGGCCTGGAGGAGGACGCCGGCGGCGACACCGAGCAGGACGAGGACGAGGGTGGCGGTCTGCAGCAGCGGCAGGTCCTGGGCCACCGCGGAGTCCAGGGCGAGCCGGCCGAGCCCGGGGATGTTGAAGATCTTCTCCACCGCGACGGCGCCGCCGACCAGCGCCACCACGGTCGGCAGCAGCTGCGGAAGCACACCCGCCGCGCTGCGGCGCAGGGCGTGCCGGGCGAGGTGCCGGGGCGGGAGTCCGCAGGCGTGCCACGTCCGGGCCCACGGCTCGTTGAGGGCGGCGGGCAGGGACTGGTCGAGCAGGCCGCCGATCATCGCTCCGGACGGCACGCCGAGGGCGAGCGCGGGCAGCACCATCGACCGCGGCCCCTCCCATCCGCTCGACGGGAACCAGCCCAGCCACACTCCGAACACCGTGGCGAGCAGGGAGGCGAGCAGGAACTTGGGCAGCGCGGCGAGAACCGCGGCTCCGACGCCGGCCCGACCCGGTCGCAGCCGTCGCCGGGAGCCGTGGTGCAGGGTACGGGCGCAGACCAGTGCGGCCACCACGACCGTGACCGCGAGGGCGCCGAGCATCAGTGTGACCGAGACCGCGAAGGCGGTGGCCACCTCGGGCATGACCGGTTCGCCCGACACCCAGGAGGTGCCCGCGTCACCTCGCGGCAGTCCGGCCAGCCAGTGGACGAGGTGGGTGAACGGCCCCTCTTCGAAGTCGAGTTGCTCCCGGACGGCGGCCAGCTGGGCTCGGGTGGGGTCCTGGTCGCCGGAGCGGGCCCGCAGCACCGTCAGGGCGGGGTCGGTCCCCGACAGCCAGGGCAGCGCGGCGACGACCGCGAGCAGCACGGCCCCCGCGGCGACCCGGCCGGCTGCCGCGCCCCACCGTCCCGGGCGCACACCGGCGCGGGCCGACTCACCGGCGCGGGCACCGGCCGAGGTGACGCTCATCAGATGCTGCGCCCCCGCCGCTACTTCACCCGGGTGCCGACGTCGACCAGGGAACGCTCGCGGGGGTCGAGCAGCACACCCTCGACCTCGGGCCGGATGCCCTGGACGACCTTCTCGTGCACCAGCGGGACCACGGCGTCGGTGCGAAGGATCTCCGCCTCGGCCCGCATGATCTTCTGCTGCCGCCGTTCCGCGTCGCCTTCCTCGGCGGCGGCCCTGATCGCCCGGTCGACCCCGGAGTCCTTCAGTCCGGCGATGTTGTAGACGCCGTCGCCGGTGTAGTCGCTCGCGAGGTACGCGACGGCGTCACCGGTGTCGAGCAGCGTCACCCGGGAGAAGACGAGTGCGTCGTACCTGCCGGCGAGCAGGTCGGCTTCCATCTGCGTGTACTCGCGCACGTCCTGCTTCACCGTGAATCCGGCCTTCTCCAGCTGCTGCTGGAGGACGGTGGCGGCTTCGGGGAGTTCGGCGCGATTGGTGTACGTGGCCAGGCGCAGCACCTTGCCCTTGGTCTCCGACCTGACCTGGGCGGTGGTCGCGGCCTTGGCCCGGCCGGTCACCCGCACCCGGTGGTCGGCCGCCCAGGGCACGGCGGGCCCGAACAGGCCCTGCCCGGGGTCGGCGTAGCCGCCGAACACCGAGTCGACCAGGGCGCCGCCGTCCACGGCCTCGCGGGCGGCGGCGCGCAGCGGGGCGTCGGTGAGGAGGCCGCGCGCGGTGTTGAGGACGAGGCTGTCGGTCCGCACGGAGGGCACCTCGTGCCGGGTGTCCTCCTTCAGCAACTGCGCCTGGGCGGTGGGGATCCACTCGGCCACGTCGACGTCGCCGCTGCGCAGGGCGTTGGCGCGGGCGGTGCCGTCGGCGATCCAGGTCACGTCGATGCCGGCCGCCTTGGCCGTGCCGCCCCAGTACGCGTCGAAGCGGTCGAGGGTGGCCTTGCTCTTGCCGGTGAGCTTCTTGATCTCGAAGGGGCCGGTGCCGGTGCCGACCGGGCTGACGGTGCCGTCCGCGGCGTAGGCCTTCGGGGAGAGCACACCCAGCGCGGGGCTGGCCAGCCGCAGCGGGAGCACCGGGTCGGCGGCCTCGGTGCGGATCGTCACGGTGCCGGCGTCCTCGGCCTTGGCGGTGAGCGTCACGTCGCTGAGGACGCGGGGCTTGGTCTCGGCCTTGTTCGCCTGGTCCAGCGCGTTGACGACGGACTCGGCGGTGACCTCGGTGCCGTCCTGGAACGTGGCCTCGCGCAGCTCGAAGGTCCAGGTGGTGGCGTCGACCTGCGACCAGGACTTCGCGAGCGCGGGCGCTGCGGCCCCGTCCCCGTCGAGCGCCGTGAGGCCCTCGGCCACGGAGAGCTTGCTCAGCACGGTGGCGTCGTTGCTGTAGGGAGACAGCGCCTGGACCGGCGGTACCGCGAGGGCGATCCGCAGGCGGTCCCCCGCTCCCGGTACGGCGCCCTTGCCGGAGCTGTCCTCACCCGACACGAAGCAGCCGGTCAGCAGCGGACTGAGAACGAGCGCCGCGAAGAGGACGCGGGGGTTGGTGGAGCGCATGGTTGGTCCTGACGTGCGGGAGTGGGGTCGCATCCCTGCACACGTGGGTCACGGGTGCCGTGAGTGCCACGCGGTGCCAGGGGCACGTCAGCATATAAGGCAAGCCTTACCGAACCCACAGCAGGTAGGTGAAGTCTCAACTACTGAGACCACTCGCGGCACCGGCCCCTGCGGGCACCGGCCGCCCGCCCGGTCGCACCGTCATCCCCGCGCCTTCTCCTTCCGCACCGGACAGGCGGACGCCACTGCCGCGGCGCACGCCGAGCCTGCCCTCCCGAGCTGGTGCAGGATCTCGCCGGAGACCAGGTCCTGCCTGCCCTTGAAGGCGTCCGCGGTCACCGGATCGGTGGGGAAGACCAGTTCGGCCGCCACGTTGTCCTGCACGATCCGGGCGAGGTTGTCGAGAGCGACGAGGACCGGGTCGTCGGGGACTTCGGCGGTCGGCAGGTCGATCAGGTGAGTGGCGACCTTCGCCCGGTTCATGCAGCGCCTGATGATGACCGACGCCTGGTTCAGCTCGGAGGTGGTCCAGATGGACAGCACCACGGTGTACAGGTCCTTCCACGCCTCCTCGCCGATCCGGCCGCGCCACCGCCGCATGAGCCCTTCCACCCCGGAGATCTGCGCCTGGGCCGCGTGGGTCATGTTCGTGCGGATGCTGGGGTACGCCCTGCCCGTGAAGTCGGTGAACGACGCCGGGTCGAGTGTTCCGCTGCCCACGGAGTCACCGATGAAGTGCAGTGCCTGATCGAGGAGTTCCCCGCAGGAGTCCTCCAGCTCCTGCGGCAGGCCGGCCGCACCGAGCTGCTGACGGGTCTCCGTGAGCGTGGCGGCGTAGTCCCGGAGCGGCCCGATCCAGCCCCTGGACCGGGGCCCCTCGAAGGCGACCATCCCCAGGTCGTGCGGGTCGATGCGGTCGGCGTGGGGGAGGCCGGGGACCCGGTCGCTCAGGTAGGGGGCGATGATCGAGAAGACCCCCTGAGGCACATGGCTGATCGCCTTCGCCAACTCGAAGACCTCGGGCACGGGATGGACGGACTCCTGCTGCCTCCGGTCGTGGATGAGGGTGAACCTGCCGCCCTTCGCATCGTTCTGGACGACGATGACGGGACTCAGCCGACTCATGAGCGCGGACTTGAGAGCGGCGTAGTGCGTGCGCATCCCGGAGTTTGCGGCACGCATCGCGTCGCGCGCCCGCAGTTCGGCACCTGCCGAGCCCGCGTCGGCCGCGCCGGCACTCGCGGGCGCGGCCGACACCGACGGGGGGCTGCTCAGCAACGTCACCGCGCCTGCGGCTGAGGCGCCGCCGAGGAGGTCTCTCCGTGTGGGCATCGTCGGTGTTCCCGCCTTCTCGTCAGGGCCGTGCGTCTCGCGCTGCACGAACTCTCTCCGGGCGGTGCCGCCGGACACGCCGTTACCCGTGTTCCGCACCCGATTCCCCACCCGAATAGCCCTGTGACCAAGCCGCCGGGTACAGGCACAAGCACCGGCCCCGGCCGGCTTCCGCAAAGGTGCACGGCAGGCATCACCAAGGACCGTGGCGCAGCCAGCCCTGTCGACTCCTCACGGGACGACGTCGGTTGACGGTGCGCGTTCCTGCGCGGCGGGACGGGGTGCGGCGACCAGGGCGGCGGTGTTCGCAGCGACGATCACGGCGATCGAGAACCAGGCGAGCATGTCCAGACGTTGGCCGAGCACCACGAGGCCGGCGAGAGCGGCGAAGACCGGGTTGACACTCATGAACACGCCGAACAGGTGCGCCGGTATGCGGCGCAGGGCCAGCAGGTCGGCCAGGAACGGCACCGCGGACGACAGCACACCGGCCGCCAGCGCGCAGCCCAGCGCCGCGGCCGTGGGTGGGTGCTGCCACAGCACCCACCCACCGACCGGCAGGTAGAGGGCGCCGGAGACCCCGGCAGCCGCAGCGGTGCCCTCCACCCCGGGGAGCTGGGACCCGACGGCCCGGTTGAGCAGGATGTAGCAGCCCCAGCACACAGCGGCCAGCAGCCCCAGGGCCATGCCAAGGTAGTCGGTGGAGGACGAGGGCCGCATCAGCACCACCACCGCGCCCGTGGCAGCCGCCGCGCAGAGCAGGTCGAGGCGGCGCCGGGAACCGGCCAGGGCCACTGCCAGCGGGCCGAGGAACTCCAGAGTGACCGCCAGGCCGAGCCCGATCCGGTCGATCGCCGAGTAGAGGGACAGGTTCATCCCGGCGAACACCAGCGCCAGTCCCAGCACCAGGCGCCACTGCCTCGCGGTGAAGTGCCGCAACCGCGGCCTGCCCAGGACGCCCAGGGCGACCGCTGCCACCCACTGGCGGACGGCCACCACGCCGACCGGGCCGAGCACCGGGAACGCCAGCGCCGCGATCGAGGCCCCCGTCTGGTTGGACAGGCCGCTGCCCAGCATCAGAGCCGTCCCGCCCCACCGTCCCGGCTGATGTGAGGCGGCAGGGCCGGTGGCCGGTGCGGCGCGGGGGACGGCCGCCGGAGAAGGGGAGGTGCCGAGGCGCATACCGCTCACGATGGAAGCCGGGCCTCGATACGCAAAATGCATGGGCGCGGCCACCTATACGCTGAGCGTATGGGAGCGAGGCAGGAGAACACGGCGGTGCTGGAACTGCGACACCTGCGGTGCCTGGTCGCCATCATCGACACCGGCAGCTTCACTGACGCAGCGCTCCATCTGGGCACCTCGCAGGCTGCGGTCTCCCGCACACTGGCCGCCCTCGAAAAGCTCCTCGGGGTGCGTCTGCTGCACCGCACCAGCCGCAGCGTTGCGCCCACCACCGCCGGGGTGCAGGTACTCGCCCGTGCCCGCGTCCTGCTCGCCGGCGCCGACGAACTCGTCCGTGAGGCCACCACCGGCCAGAGCCGTCTCCACATCGGACACGCCTGGTCAGCGTTCGGCCAGCACACCACGGAGTTCCAGCGCCGCTGGCAGGCTCAGCACCCCGAGACCGAACTGCGCCTCATCCGTCACAACACACCCACCGGCGGCCTCGCCGAAGGGCTGTGCGACCTTGCCGTCATTCGCGCCCCTCTCGACCTGCGGCCCTGGTCACACGCGTTGGTCGGCCACGAAGCCCGCTATGTCGCCATGGCCTCCGACGACCCCTGGGCACGTCGCCGCAGCATCCGCCTGAGCGAGGTCTCCCGCCGCACCCTGGCCGTCGACCGCCGCACCGGCACCACCACCCTCGACCTGTGGCCCTCCCACGAGCAGCCGGTCCTGGAGTACACCCAGGACGTCGACGACTGGCTCGCCGTCATCGCCACCGGCCGCTGCGTCGGCCTCACCGCGCAGGCGACCGCCGCCCAGTACCGCCGGGACGGCATCACCTACCGCCCCCTGCGCGACGCGCCGCCCGTGTCCGTGCACCTCATCTGGCGTACCCACGACTCCCACCCCGCCACCCACACGGCCATCGCCCTGGCCGGCGCGCTCTACCGCGGGGGCCCGCCACCACCGGGCCGGGGTGAACGGTCGGGTCATCGGGGCAGGAGCGTTCAACCGGGGCGGGAGTAGAGCTCGACCAGGGCGGCGGCGGCGCGCGAGACCTCCCGGACGGCCTCGGGCGGGCCGAGTACCTCCACGTCCGTGCCGAACTGGAGCAGTTGGCGAGCTGCCACCGGCACCGGGTACTCCAACTCCACCGTCAGCCAGGCGTCATCGGTCAGCAGGTGTCTCCCGTCCGCCGGCTTCTCCGCCTCCGACGAGTCCGCCCCGACCTCCCGGAGGAAGTGCGGGCGGGTGAGCCGGCGGAGCATGTCCAGTCGGCGCCGACGCACCCGTGCCCTGACGACGACTTCCCCGCCGCGGTGCTCGACCTCCCGGCGCAACTCCTCCCAGACGTCCCCGAGTTCCACTTCAGCCCGGCGGGCTACCGGCTCCGAGGTGACAGCGACGTCGTGCAGCCGGTCGGCGCGGAAGAGCCGGGGGCGCCCTGCCCGGTCAGCAACGAGGTACCACGTACCTGCCTTGCAGACGAGGCCGTACGGGTCGACCCCGTACACGTCGGCGGCGGCGCGGCCACTGTGCCGGTAGACGATCCGCAGCCGGCGGTCGGCGAGGACTGCGTCGTACAGCTCGTCCACCAGGAGTTGGTCGTGTGGCCCGCCGAGCCAGCCGTCGGGGTCGATCAGCAGTCTCCGGCTCGTCAGCTCGGCGGCCGGCCGGTGCGGCGCCGGCAGCGCGGCCATGACCTTGCGCAGCGCCGAGCCCAGCGCCCGGTCCAGCCCGAGCGCGGAGTGCGCGCTCTGCCCGACGAGGACGAACAGGGCTCGCGCCTCGTCCCGCGTCAACCCCGTCACATTGGTGCGGAATCCGGGCAGCAACCGGACACCTCCGTACCGCCCTCGTTCGGCGTAGACGGGGATGCCCGCCGCCGACAGAGCCTCGACGTCCCGGTAGACCGTGCGCACCGAGACCTCCAGGCGCCGGGCCAGCTCCGTCGCCGGCACTCGCTCCCGCTGCTGCAGCAGCAGGAGGATGGACAGCAGCCGGTCGAATTTCACCTTCCGAGTCTCGCCCATACCTGACGGGCGGTGTCAGGTTTCGGCCCCACGATGGCGCGCACCGGTACCAGTCGAACGGAGAAACCTGTGAAGCACACCGATATCCGGACGCTCGCCTCCCGCGTTGCGGGGCCCGTACTGCTGCCCCACGACGAGGGGTACGACCAGGAGCGCACGGGGGCGAACCTCGCTGTCCGCCACGAGCCCGAGGTGATCGTCGGAGCCACACGGGCCGAGGACGTCCAGGAGGCGGTCCGCTTCGCCTCGCGCCGGGGCCTGCCGGTCGCCGTGCAGTGCACCGGGCACGGCTATTCCGTCGCTGCGCGGGGCGGACTGCTCATCACCACGGGCCGCATGACAGGCGTCGAGATCGATCCGGACCGGCGGACGGTGAGCGTCCAGGCGGGCGTCCGCTTCGAGCACGTCGTTCCCGCGGCGGCACGGTACGGGCTGGCACCTCTGAACGGCTCGGCCCCGCATGTCGGCGTCGTCTCCTACGTGCTCGGCGGCGGCGTGGGCCTGCTGGTGCGTACCTACGGCTACGCCTCGGACCGGGTGCGCAGGCTGGAGCTGGTGACCGCCGACGGGGATCTGCGCACGGTCACAGCGGACGACGACCCGGACCTGTACTGGGCGGTGGTGGGGGGCCGCGACAACTTCGGGATCGTGACCCGGTTGGACATGGATCTGGTGCCGGTGTCCCGGTTGTACGGCGGAGGCCTGTTCTTCGACGCCGAAGCCGCGCCCGGCGTTCTGCACGCCTATGTGCGATGGGCGAGGGACATGCCCAGGGAGATGAACTCCTCGGTCGCGCTGATCCCCATGCCCGACGGCCCGGAGGTGCCCGAGCCGATGCGGGGCCGGCACGTTTACCACGTGCGGATCGCCTGCACCGCCGGCGCCGAGGAGGGCGAGGGGCTGGTCGCGCCGCTGCGGGAGGCCGGGCCCGTTCTGCTGGAGGCACTGCGGGACATGCCTTACGCGGAGAGCGCCTCCATCCACGACGAGCCGCCGTTCCCGGTCCCCTTCCAGCGGGAGAGCGCCCTGCTGCGGGAGGCCGGCGACGACGTGCTGAGGGCGCTGCTGAAGCACGCGGGTCCGCAGGCGCCGGTTCCGTGCGTGGTGGA
This sequence comes from Streptomyces sp. 549, assembly GCF_030124175.1. Lineage (GTDB taxonomy): Bacteria > Actinomycetota > Actinomycetes > Streptomycetales > Streptomycetaceae > Streptomyces. The sequence continues at coordinate 123,688 of NZ_JASKMT010000001.1, forward strand.
GCTGCGCCACCTCGGCGGTGCCGCGGCCGAACCGCCCGAGCGTGCGAACTCGGTGGCGCACCGGGACGCCCCGTTCCTGCTGTCCGTGGTCACTCTGCTGTTCGGAGGCACCGTCGAGGGCACCCGTCCGGTGTACCGGCAACTCCTCAAGGCGCTTGAGCCGTACTCCTCGGGCGCCCGCCTCAACTTCCTCGGTTTCGGCGCCAACGCCGGCGAGGACCGGGTCCGCGCCGCCTACACGCCGCCCGACCTGGAACGGCTGGCGCGGCTGAAGGCCGTCCACGACCCGCAGAACCTGTACCGCCTCAACTACAACATCCCGCCGACCACCGCCGACGCAACTGCCCCCGTGCCAGGCCGCATCCGCGAGCGCTGACGTGTAGGTCGCCACCGGCCGTGGTCGACCAGGTACGGCATCCGTCCTGGTCGACCACGGCCCGCGCACATGCGCACGCGTTCACGTCCGCAGGCCCCGTACAGCGAACGGTCGGAGCCGCCCGGACGGGGAACGGTTCCTCCCGGACGTTGCGTTCAGGCGGCAGACGCGGCGAGGCGGGCGCGGTCGCTCTCTCCTTCGGAGAGGAAGACCGCGACGGACTGCCCTTCCTCCTGGACGGCTGTGCGGTCGGCCCGGGAGAGACGGCCGAGAGGGCTGACGACCACCGTGTCGGCCTCGACGGTCCACGTCGCCGAGACCCGGCCGTCGACCAGCACCACGCGGGCTCCGGCCACCGACAGGCCGCGGTGGGCGTCGTCGATGACGCGGGTGCGGTCGTCGAAGCCGAGGATCGCGTTGTCGAACGCTGGGAGGAACCGCACGGGTGCGGGGGTGTCGGGGTCGGGGCGGGGTGCGTCGGGCAGGTCCAGAAGTTCCCGGCCGCGCTCGTCGCGGAAGCAGACCAGCTCCTCCCGCAGCGCGGTGACCGCCGCGGGCAGACCGCTGAGACCGCACCAGGCGCGGAGGTCGGCCGAGGCGGCGGGGCCGTACGCGGCCAGGTAGCGCCTGGCCAGAGCCTGGCCGACCGGGTCGGAACCGTCCGGGACGAGCGGGTCGACGTCACGGCCCAGCCATGTGGCGAGCGGCACGTACCGCACGCCCGCCTTCGTACGCCACAGGCCGCGCGGAGGCAGCTGGACCATCGGGACGAGGGCGGCGGCCAGCACCTCGCCGAGCACCCGCGGGCCGGGAGTCGGCCAGCGGTCGGCAAGCGCGCGGGCCAGCTCGGCCATCGTGCGGGGTGTGCCGTCGCCCATGACACGCCGACCGGCCGCTGCGAGGGCGTCGAGGTCGACGGCGGCGAGCTCGCGGCGGTAGGCGCCGACCGTGCGCTGGCGCAGCATGGCGTCGTGCCGGGCCCGCCAGGCCAGGGCGTCGCCGGCGGTGACGAGGTGCACGGTCCGCCGCATGAGGTGGGTCCGCACCAGGTCACGCGACACCAGCAGGTCGTCGAGCGCCGCCGGGTCGAACGCGCGCAGACGCGACCAGAGCCCGACGAACGGCTCCTGCGGCTCCTGCGCCTGGAGTCCGCCGAGGTGGGCGACGGCGTCGTGCACGGGGACGGCGACGCGGTCGAGCAACAGCTGCCGGGCGAGCGTCGCCCGGTTGAGGGCGCGGGCGCACAGCACGGTCACCGGGCCACCGCCGGTCGTGCGCCGGCGGGACGCCGCCGGGGCGGTACCCCGGCGGGTGCGCTGCGGCCGGTCCGGTCCGGCGCGTGCGCCGCCACCTCCGGGTCGGCGTTGACGGTCATGCTCGGTTCCCTGCCTCTCGTGGACGACGTCCTCGACTCGCACCTCCCGGCGACGGCCGGCCCCCGAACGGGTCCGGCCGGTCCGGCGGCCCGGGTCGGCTCGTCCACTGTGGCAGCGGAAGCGGTCTGTTCCTGACCGCTTCCGCGGCACCATGGGAGCCATGCAGAAGACCTCGTCGCGACTGCTGTCGCTGCTCTCGATGCTCCAGGCACGCCGCGACTGGCCGGGGGCGCTGCTGGCCGAGCGGCTGGACGTCAGCCCCCGTACGGTGCGCCGGGACGTCGAGCGGCTGCGTGAACTGGGCTACCCCGTCCAGGCGACGAAGGGCCCGGAGGGCGGCTACCGGCTCGCTGCCGGGACCGAGCTGCCGCCACTCGTCTTCGACGACGAGCAGGCGGTGGCCCTCGCGGTGGCGCTCCAACTCGCCACCGGAACGGGCGCCGGCATCGAGGAGGCCGCCGCCCGCGCGCTGAACACCGTCCGGCAGGTGATGCCCGCCCGGCTGCGCCGGCGCATCGACTCCCTCCGGTTCACCGCCGTGGAGCGGCCGGTGGCCACGCCGGACCAGCGGGTCGGCGCCTCGGTGCTGGTGGCGCTCAGCGCGGCCGCCCACGCCCGCGAGGTGCTGCGCTTCGACTACGCCTCCGGCGCCCCCTCCGGTGGCGGCCGGGACGACGACGCGGCTGCCCCGCCGCGCCGGGCCGAGCCGCACCACCTCGTCACCTGGGGCGGGCGCTGGTACCTGGTCGCCTGGGACCTCGACCGCGAGGACTGGCGCACTTTCCGGGCGGACCGGATCACCCCGCGAATCCCGACCGGCCCCCGCTTCACTCCGCGCGAGGTGCCGGGCGGTGACGTGGCGGCGTTCGTCGCCCGCAGGTTCCACGGTTCGAACGACGCGGGCGAGCAGCTCTGCCGGGGCGAGGTGATCCTCGGTCTGCCCGCCGCCGCCGTGTCGCGGTACACACGGGACGGCATGGTCGAGGAACTGGGCGCGGACCGCTGCCGCCTTGTCCTGGGCTCCTGGTCGTGGCACGGGCTGGCCGGCTTCATCGCACGGTTCGACGCGGACATCGAGGTGGTCGGCCCGCCCGAGCTGAGGGACGCGTTCGCCCACCTGGCGGACCGCTGCACCCGGGCGGCCGGCTCCCCTCCGGTTGGTGCGGCGGGGACAGCCGGGGCTACGGAGTGACCGGAGGAGAGCCGGCACCGGTGTCGTGGCCGGGGCCGGACTCGTGCACGGCGGTGAGCTCGGCGAGGCCGGAGACGGCCAGCACGGGCGCGACGGACGGGGCGGCGATCACCTCGATGCGGTCCGCATGGGCGAACAGCACGCTCAGGCCCGCGCTGTCCAGGTACCCCACGGCGGTCAGATCCACGACGAGACGGCCCCGCGTGCCGTCGAGGGCTTCGGCGAAGGCGTCCGCGTTGCTCATGTCGATCTCGCCGGCCACCGCGAGCAGGGCGGTGCCGTCGGGACGCTGCCCGGGAGTGACGGTCAGCTCGGTGGTCATCAGGAGATCCTCGTGTGCATGTCGACGGTGGTCCCAGTGGCACCGCGTGTGATGGTGACGTGTTGCATCAGGGCGCGCATCAGCCCCACTCCCCGCCCCCGGTGGGAGTTCTCCGCGGGCTGCGGCGGCTGCCAGGAGCCGGTGTCGGAGACGGTGAGGCGCAGGTTGTCGGCGAAGGCCTCCGCCCGCAGCCGGACGGTTCCGCCGGGCGCGTCGCGGTGGCCGTGCTCGATGGCGTTGGCGCACGCCTCACCGGCGGCCACCAGCACGCCCTGGGCGGTCCGCGACGGGACCTGGCACTGGCTGAGCCAGCCGCGCAGTGCCTGGCGGACCGGTGCCAGCTCGGCGGAGTGCGCCGGGAAGGCGACGTCCAGGGGGGCCGGGTGCCGGTAGAGCAGCAGCGCGACGTCGTCGTCGTAGCCGTCTGCGGGGGCGAGGCGGACCATGACGCGGTCGGCGAGGTCGTCGACGGCGACGTCCCGGCCCTCCCGTACCGCCTCCCCGGCCTGTTCGATGCCCACGTCCAGCGAGCGGCGGCGGCGTTCGACGAGCCCGTCGGTGTAGAGCATGAGTGTGGCGCGGGCGGGCAGGGTGTTCCGGCCCTCGGGCCGCGGCCGTCCGGGCCGGACGGCCAGCGGCACGGACCGGCCCCCGTCGAGCAGGTGCGTCTCGCCGTCGGCGGTCACCAGGATGCCGGGCGGGTGCCCGGCGCTGGAGTAGGTCAGCTGCCCGGTCTCGGGAACCAGCACGCCGCAGAAGACGGTGGTGCACACGGCCCCGGGAATGCCGGCCGCGAAGTGGTCGAGCGCCATCAGGGTCCGGGCGGGGCTGGCGTCCTGGAGCAGCAGGGCACGGCACGCGCTGCGCAGCTGCCCCATGACGGTGGCGGCCTCCAGGCCGCGGCCCACGCAGTCGCCGACGACGATGCCGATGCGGCCGTCCGTCAGCGCGAAGGTGTCGTACCAGTCGCCGCCCACCTCCAGGGGCCGGCCGGCGGGTTCGTAGCGGACCGCGAACCCGTCGGGGAGCTGCGCGGGGCCGAGGATGGCGCGCTGCAGGGCGACGGCCGTGTCGCGCTGCTGGTCGATCTGGTGGGCCCGTACCAGTCCCTGCGCGAGCCGTCCGGCCAGCAGGGACAGCAGCAGCTGGTCCTCCTCGCTGAACGGGCGGTGGTCGCCCAGGTCGATCCACAGCGCCATCGGGCCGTCCGGGTGCTCCAGCAGGACGCCGGCGCCGGTGCGGGTGGTCGTCGGGGTGAGCAGGGGGCGCTCGCTCAGGCCGGTCAGGACACGACGGCGCTCCTCCGGCAGGTCGCGCCAGGTGCCGGTCGCCGCTCCGGAGCCGGTGCCGGGGTCACAGCCGGTGCCGGTGCGGCCGGGGGTCTCGGGGCCGGGGGCGGTGCTGCTGACGGTGAGGGCGGGGTCGCCGTGCGGGACGAAGACCGCCGAGAGCACCCGGTCGGCGCGCCACATCTCCCGCAGTTCCCCCAGCGCCCCCGCCAGCGCCTCGGGCAGGCTGGTTGCCTGGGCCAGGACGGTGCTCAGCGAGGCGAGGGCCTGCTGGCGCTGGACGGCGTAGTGCTCGGCGGTGACGTCCCGGAAGGTGCCTACGGTGACGCGCCGTCCGGTGTCGGGGTCCCGGGCTCGGTTGTAGGCGACGCTGATCCACAGCCGGTGCCCGTCGCGATGGGTGACCGGCACGGTGAACCGGCCCTGCCCCTCCCTGAGCAGGGTGTCGAACGCCGCGGCCATCTCGCGGTGGGCCTCGGGGTCGGCCTCGGCGTCCGGCCACCAGGGGTGCAGCGCGGCGAAGGGCAGCTCGTCGGGGCGGTGGCCGAGGATGTCGGTGAACGCGGTGTTGATCTCGATGACGGCGCCCGCCTCGTCGCAGACGAAGAAGGCCTCCTGCATCGAGTCCACCAGCGCGGTGCGCCAGCGGGCGTGATGGCTGCGCAGCCGGGCCAGTTCCGCGTTGGCCCGTACCCGGGCCAGCAGTTCGGCGGCGGCGAAGGGCTTGACCAGGTAGTCGTCGGCACCGGCCTGGAGGCCTTCGATCGACGCCTCCTGACCGGCCTTCGCGGACAGCAGCAGCACGGGCAAGGCGGCGGTGCGCGGGTCGGCACGCAGCGCTCCCACGAGCGACAGCCCGTCCCGGCGCGGCATCATCACGTCGCTGACCACCAGGTCGGGGGCGTCGGAGCGGACGGCTTCCAGGGCTTCCTGGCCGTCGTGGGCGGTGCTGACCCGGTAGCCGGCGTCCCGCAGGATACGGGAGAGGTACTCGCGCATGTCGGCGTTGTCGTCGGCTACCAGTACCCGTGCCGGGGCGGACGGTACGGGCCCGGAGGCCGCCGCGGGAACGGTGGCCCCGGCCGGGTCGACGGCGGCGTGCAGCGCGGGTGCCAGGGGGTCGTCCGACGGCAGCCACCGTTGCGCCTCCTGCACGTAGGGGGCGGCGGACGCGGTCGCCGTGCCGTCGGCGGGCTCGGGTGTTCCGGCGGGGAGATGGTCGGAGCCGAACGGCAGGCGGACGGTGAAGCGGGTGCCCTCGCCCTCGGTGCTGTCGGCGCTGATCGTGCCGCCGTGCAGGGCGACGAGTTCCTTGACCAGGGCGAGCCCGATGCCGCTGCCCTCGTTGGAGCGCGAGCGGGCGTTCTCGATGCGGTGGAACCGCTCGAAGAGCCGGGGCATCTCGTCGGCGGGAACACCGGTGCCGGTGTCGGCGACGGTGACCACCGCATGGCTGCCCTCGGCGCGCACCGCTACCCGGATCGAGCCGTCGAAGGTGAACTTCAGGGCGTTGCTGAGCAGGTTCAGTATCACCTTCTCCCACATGCCGGGGTCGATGTGGACCGGCTCGGGCAGCGGCGGGCAGTCGACGTCGAAGGTGAGGCCGGCGCCGTCCACCGCGGAGCGGAAGACGCTGGCCAGTTCCGTCAGCACGGCGGCCAGGTCGACCGGGGTGAAGCGGGCCTGCATCCGGCCGGCTTCGATCCGGGAGAAGTCCAGCAGCGTGTTGACCAGCTTGCTCAGGCGCAGCCCGTTGCGGTGGATGGCCTCCAGTTCCTGCCGCACCCGTTCGTCGGCCCCGGCGAGGCGGCCCCGCAGCTCCTCCACCGGGCCCATGATCAGGGTGAGCGGGGTGCGGAACTCGTGGCTGACGTTGGAGAAGAACGTGGTCTTGGCACGGTCGAGTTCGGCGAGTTCGTCGGCGCGCTGCTGCTGGGCCCGGTAGCTGCGGGCGCTGGCGATACCCGCCGCGATGTGCCCGGCGACCAGGTCCAGAAAGCCCCGGTAGCCCTCGTCCAGCGGCCGGTACTTGTTGAGTGCGGCCACCAGGAAGCCGTACGGCGAGCTGCCCTGCCGCAGCAGCGGCACCAGGAGGGCCTGGTCCGGGGGCTCGGCCCAGTCCCCGGTGGGCAGGGCGGCTGGGTCGAGATCCACCAGGACCGGTTCGCCCCGCTCCAGCGCGGCGGCGGGCCACACGCCGCTCTCCCCGTCGGCCGGCAGCTCGGGAGCGGCCGGGTGCCCGGCGGGAATGCCGGTCGCTCCCGCCAGCCGTGCGCTGCCGTCGTCCTGGAACAGGTAGGTGAGGCTGAACGGCAGGTCGCGCAGGTTGCGGCCGAGCTGCCGCCCGGCGAACGCCAGCGTCTCCTCCTCGGTGCGCACCACGCTGGGGTCTGAGCCCAGGTCGCGCAGGGTGGCCATGCGGCGCTCCCCGATGACCCGCTCGGTGTCCTCGCGGACCACGCACAGCATGCCCACGACCTCGCCGGAGTCGTCCCGCAGCGGGCTGTAGGAGAACGTGTGGTACGTCTCCTCCGGATAGCCCGAACGCCCCAGGAAGAGCAGCAGCGCCTCGTCCCAGGTGGCTCGGCCCGTGGACAGTACGGTGTCGATGCGCGGACCGATGTCGTCCCAGATCTCGGACCACACCTCACTCGCCGACCGGCCCAGCGCCCAGGGGTACTTCCGGCCCAGGGTGTCCTTGCGGTAGGCGGCGTTGCAGAAGAACGTCAGCTCCGGCCCCCACGCCATCCACATCGAGAAGCGGGACGACAGCAGGATGCTGACCGCCGTCCGCAGGCTCTGCGGCCAGTCGGAGGGGGCGCCCAGGGGCGTCGCCAGCCAGTCGACCGCCGCCAGGTCGCGGCCGATGTCGCCGTCGGCGGCGAACACGTCCGTTCCGGCTCCGGGCTCCGCCCGGCGGCCGCTGCCCTCGGGACCTGTCACTGCCACCCCGCACGCTCCTGTCGATCACCCGCGGCCGATGCGCGTCCGGCCGCGTCGCGGTGGTCCGCGGGGTACGCCTTGCGACTCGTTCCCCGCACCGCCGCCCGCACACCTCACGATCGCGCTGCGCGATCTCACCCGCGCCCGCATGCGGCATCCCCGCGCGCCGGGCCCGCGGTCCGTAGGATGAGGCGGTGCCGCGACCGGTTGTCCGCCGGGCCCACCGGTGGGCGGACAGGCGATCCGGTCGGCCCAGGCATGTGTCGCCGACTCGGGAGAAGGAGGGAAGGACCGCCTGCGCAGCCCTCATCGTCCGACCTGCCCCGCACAGCCCTCCGACCCGTACAGGAGAACCGGTGCCCCACCGCGCCATCACAGTCACCAGCCGCAACCACTCTGCCGGAGCGACGGTGCTTACCGTGGCAGGTGAACTCGACCACCACACCGCGCCCCGCTTCGCCGACGCCCTCGCGGAGACCCCGTTCGGGCCCGGCACGCCCGTGGTGCTCGACCTGGCGGGGGTGTCCTACTGCGACTCCACCGGCATCACCGTGCTGGTCACCGCCTACCGGCGGGCCGAGGAGACGGGCTGCCGCCTGCTGCTCGCCGGCACCGGCCCCGACCTGCTGCGGGTGCTGCAGATCGTCGGTCTCGACCAGGTCTTCGACTTCCGGCCCTCCACCGAGCAGGCGCTCGACGCACTGCGGAGCTGAGCCGCGGGCCGGCCCCCGGGCGGGCCGGATCCGTCACCGCGTCAACCGCCCGACGGCACGTCACCCACCGGGAGGAAGCGCCGGTTTGCCGGTTTCGGCGCCGGGTACACCGCTGCGCGACCTGGTTGCTCAAGCCCCGAGGGAACGCCCATGGTGACGACCGCCTCCTCCCCGCCCGGTACGGGGTTCAGCACGCCTCGGAGTCCGGGGCAGGTGGCGGTCGACTGGATGACGACCACCGATCACAAGAAGATCGGCAACCTCTACCTGGCGACGTCCTTCGTGTTCTTCCTGATCGGCGGCGTGGCGGCCCTGCTGATGCGGGCCGAGCTGGCCCGTCCGGGGCTGCAGCTCATCACCAACACCCAGTACAACCAGTCGTTCACCATGCACGGCACCGTGATGCTGCTGCTGTTCGCCACCCCGACGTTCGCCGGCTTCGCCAACGCCGTGATGCCGCTTCAGATCGGCTCCCCGGACGTGGCGTTCCCCCGGCTGAACATGCTGTCCTACTGGCTGTTCCTGTTCGGCGGCCTCATGGTGGTCGGCAGCATGCTGACCGTCAGCGGCCCGCCCGACTTCGGCTGGACGGCGTACACACCGCTGAGCCGGGAGGAGCGCAGTCCCGGCCTGGGGCCGGACCTGTGGATCATGGGTCTGGTGCTGTCGGGTTTCGGCACCATCCTGGGCGCGGTCAACTTCATCACCACCATCATCTGCATGCGCGCGCCCGGCATGACGATGTTCCGGATGCCGATCTTCACCTGGAACGTGCTCTTCACGTCCGTCCTGGTGCTGCTCGCCTTCCCCGTGCTGGCCGCCGCCCTCATGGCGCTGGAGGCCGACCGGCGGTTCGGTTCGCAGGTCTTCGCCCCCGAGAACGGCGGCGCGCTGCTGTGGCAGCACCTGTTCTGGTTCTTCGGCCACCCGGAGGTCTACATCCTGGCGCTGCCGTTCTTCGGCATGATCACGGAGATCATCCCGGTGTTCTCCCGGCGCCCGATCTTCGGCTACATCGGGCTGGTCGGCGCCACCATCGCCATCACCGGCCTGTCGGTTGCGGTGTGGGCGCACCACATGTTCGCCACCGGCGCGGTACTGATGCCGTTCTTCTCCTTCATGACGTTCCTCATCGCCGTGCCCACGGGGGTGAAGTTCTTCAACTGGATCGGCACCATGTGGAAGGCCTCGCTCTCCTTCGAGACACCGATGCTGTGGTCCGTCGGCTTCCTCGTCACCTTCCTCTTCGGCGGCCTGACCGGCGTCCTCCTGGCCTCGCCGCCGCTGGACTGGCACGCGCACGACAGCTACTTCGTCGTGGGGCACTTCCACTACGTGCTGTTCGGGACGATCGTGTTCGCGATGTTCGGGGGTTTCCACTTCTGGTGGCCCAAGCTCACCGGGCTGATGCTCGACGAACGGCTCGGGAAGATCCACTTCTGGACACTGTTCGTCGGCTTCCACCTCACCTTCCTCGTCCACCACTGGCTGGGGGCCGAGGGCATGCCGCGCCGCTACGCCGACTACCTGCACGCGGACGGGTTCACCGCGCTCAACACGCTGTCCTCGATCGGCGCCTTCCTGCTCGGCCTGTCGACGCTGCCGTTCCTGTACAACGTGTGGAAGACCGCCAAGCGGGGCGAGCGGGTCACGGTGGACGACCCGTGGGGCTTCGGCCGCTCGCTGGAGTGGGCGACGTCCTGCCCGCCGCCGCGCCACAACTTCCACGCGCTGCCGCAGATCAGGTCCGACTCCCCCGCGTTCGACCTGCACCACCCGCGGATCGCCGCGATGGACCGGGAGCAGAACGCGGGCCGCAAGGACGTGGTCGAACCGGGCAAGGGTGTCGCGGATCCGCTGGAGGAGCCTCCCGGCGACCGCTGAGCGGCGGGCGGGCGTCCCCGGCGCCGCAAGGCGCCCCGGTGAGAGGCGCCACACCTGGCGCCGGGGGCTGCCCGAGGTGGTTGGGGCGGGCTGTGGCGGGCACGCGGGACGCACCGTGCCCGCCACCGGAGCCGATCCCCGGCGGTGGCCGCGGCTGACCGCCGGACGGGGCATCCCGCCACCCGGTGGGCGCCGCCTCCGCCGCGTCGGGGCACCCGGACGGCCGGTTCGCGGTACGACAGCGTGACAGCACGGCCGGAAGGCCGCAGAACCACGGAGGTGCCCGATGGCCACTGACCCACTCCTCCCGCCACCGGCGGGCCGCGCACCGGCCCGGGACGACAGCCCCGGCCGGCCGACGCGCACCGCGCCCGTCCCCGGCGGGCACAGCACGTGCCGCCGCGACCGCCGGGCGGTCGGGCGATGATCCGGCGGAAGGCCGTGCTGTTCGACGTGGACGGCACCCTGGTGGACAGCACCTACCTGCACGCGGTGACGTGGTGGGAGGCGTTCCGGCAGGCCGGCCACACGGTTCCGATGAAGTGCGTGCACCGCGCGGTCGGCATGGGGTCGGACAAGCTCCTCGACCACCTCCTCGACGACGACCGCGACCGGGACTCGGACGACGGCATGGTCCGTGCGCACTCCGCGCTCTACGCCGAGTACGAGGCACGTCTCGCCCCGCTGCCCGGCGCCTCGGAGCTGCTGCGCAGCTGCGCGCGCATCGGCTGGACGGTGGTCCTGGCCAGTTCGGCGGCCGGACCCGAACTGGACTGGATGCGGTCGGCGCTGGACGCCGACAAGGTGATCGCGGCGGCCACCACCGCCGACGACGTGAAGGCCAGCAAGCCCGCCCCGGACCTGGTGGAACGGGCACTGGAACTGGGCGGCGCCCGGCCGGAGGAGGCGCTGTTCGTCGGCGACACCGTGTGGGACGTCGAAGCCTGCAGGGAGGCCGGTGTGCCCTGCATCGGGGTGGCGAGCGGCCCCTACGACGAGGCGGAACTGACCCGGGCCGGTGCGGTGGAGGTGTACCGGGACCCGCAGGACCTGCTCGACCGGCTGGACTCCAGCATGCTGGGCGACCGCACCGTCAGGGAGTGACCGGGCCCTGAGCCGCGGAACGGCAGGGGCGCGGTACCGCCTCGCGGTACCGCGCCCCTGCCGTGGGTGCCCGTGGGTCAGCCGTGTGTCCGCGCGGTCACCCCCGCGCTCGTCCCCCGGTGACCACCCGGTAGATGATCAGGAGGATCACGGAACCGACGATCGCCGCGATCCACGTGGAGAGCTGGAAGAAGCCGTCCACCGATTCGATCCCGAACACGACCCGGCCCAGCCAGCCGCCGAGCAGCGCGCCGACGATGCCGAGAAGCATCGTGATGACGCAGCCGCCGGGGTCCTTGCCAGGCATGAGGGCCTTGGCGATGGCACCGGCGATCAGGCCGAGCAGAATCCAGCCAATGATGGTCATGACAATCTCCAGGGTGTGAACACGACATCCGATTCGTAAGCCCGACTTCCCTCAGCAGGACGCGGCAAACCCCGTTGTCGCTGGTGGGGACGTGTGCGGGTGGCTGTGGGAGCCGGGAGGGACACGGGTCAGGGGCGGGCGGGGCCACCGGGGTTCCCGTGGTTCTGGCTACTCCTCCTTTCCGTAGCGGACGGTGACCTGCTCGAACCCGAGGGAGCCGAGCAGGCCCTTGAGCATGCTGGTGGTGTTCTTCTCCGCCCGGTCGGTCAGCTCGCTGTCCTTCGCGGCGTCCCCGATGTGCCGGGCGGCCAGTTTCTGCACGGCCCGTTCGTCGCCGGGGTTGTCGGAGAAGAAGTCGCCCAGCCGGTCGAGCAGGCCGCGCTGCTTGCTCACCGCGTACGAGCGGTCCGGATCGAGCGAGGGCCTGCCGAGTTCGGCACGCGGCAGGACGAGCGTGGCCGCGGTGCGCTCCTCGTTGACGCTCACCTGGTCCTCACCGACGGATCCCAGGTCCACGTAGGCGTCGACGCTGCCGGCGCCGATGTACAGCGTGCGGGAGCCGCGGATCGCGTCGGGCAGGAACTTCGCGTCCTTCTCCAGGTCGACGACGACCTGGAAGTTGCCCGAGGCCGCCTGGAAGCGGCTCATGTCCTGGATGGACTGCAGCAGTGTCGGCCCGGTGCGGTCCCGGGTCTCCTCGCCGAAGAGGTCCTGCACCCCGGGGATCAGGCTGAAGCGCGCCACCAGGGCGAGTGCGGTCACCGCCACGGCGAGCCCGATCAGCAGCTTCGCCCACCACGGCAAGGCGCGCGGCCGGGCGGCCCGCGGGTCGTCGGTACGGTCACGGTCGGTTCGGGTGTCCCGATCCATCGCTGTGTCCTCCTGCCGGAGGGCGCTCCCCTCCTGCACACCGCATGCCCACCCGACGGCCTGTCAGACCCCCTTCGGGCAAGGGTGGTTGAAGCAGACACAACGGTGCGGGGCGGGAGCCGGCGTTCCCGGCTCCCGCCCCGCACCAGTGGTACCGGCGGCTCACACGTGCAGCAGCCGCTCGGTCAGTTCGCGGTACTGCCGAAGTGCCAGCCGCAGGTCCTCGGTCTCGCTGCGGTCCTCCGAACCGCGCAGGGCCGCCTTCAGCAGACGGTGCCGCTCGGAGAGGGAGTCGTTGAGCTGCCGCAGCGTCTCCTCCAGCACCTGGTCGGCCTCCTGCACGGCCTCGCGCGGGCTGTCGACGAAGTTCGTCGTGGCCGTGTGCAGGCGCTCGGTCAGCTTGTCCCGCTCACCGTGCGGCACCAGGCTCTCCTCGTCGCCGCGGTGCCGCGGCCCGTCGTCGCGGGCACCGTGGTCCGGCGTTCCGGCGGCGGTCGGGGAGCGGTCGGAGGAGACGGAGCCGCCCGGCTGGTCGAGCAGCCCGGTGTCACGGGCTCCGGAACGGTTGTCGCCTGTGCCGGTCGCCGCCGGAGCGGCGGCCGGGGTGCGGGCCCGGCCGGGGCCTTCGGCCGGGGAGCCGGCGTCGGGGCGGCCGGGCGCCGCGTGCCCTTCGGACGCCGGGTCACCGGGGCGCGTGGCACCGACGTCGGTACCCACCGGTGCGCCGCCTTCGGCTCGGGCGTCCCGCTCCTGGTTCGTGCCGCGTGCGTTGTCGGTCGTCATGCGGTGTCACTTCCCTTCGTCTGGTGCCGTCCGCTGATCTGCGGCGCCCGGCTGTCCGTGGCGGCCGGCCCCTGCCGGTCGTCGCCGTTCGGGCCGCCCATCAGCGCGTCGAACAGGGCACGGCCCTCGACCAGGGCTTCGCGCATGTGCTCGGTGCCGGCCTCACCCCGGGCGGCGGAGTGCACCTTGCGGTACCCCTCGACGTGCTCGGCGTGGTGCACGGACAGCGCGTCGGTCTGGTCGTCGTAGTGCTGGGAGGCCGGGTAGCCGACGTCCTCGGCGAGGCGGCCGAGCAGCTGCTCGGCCTCGGCGACGGCCTGCTGCGGGGAGTCCACGAACCGTTCCTGGACGGCGGCCCAGTGGTCGGTGTACTGCTGCCGCGACTCGGGCGGCAGTTCGCGGGTCTCCAGCGAACCGTGCCGGTCGAGGCGGGCGCCGAGTTCTTCGTCGGCTGCGCGGGTGTCCCCGTTGTGGCGGGCGAGGACCCGGTCGTACTCGGGTCCGAAGCGGTGCTTCAGGTTGCGCCCGCCGCCCTTGGCCCGTACGGCGTACAGACCGACGGCAGCGACAGCGAGGACCAGCACCGCGACCAATACGATGATCACGACTGTGGACATGACGTGGTACCCCCGGCTCTCTGCTGTTGGAGGGTTTTGGACTGTCCCCGCTCGTTTTGCCGCGAATACGATCGGTAAACTCTCCGCCGCCCGCGGGACCTGCCCGCACCCCGGAACCACGCGCCCGGCACACCCCCGCAGAGCCCCGCCGACGGACACGGGGACGGGCTGCGCCAGCTGTGGCGCCGCCCGTCCCCGCGTCCCGTGCGGTCCCGGCGTCAGTCGCGTTCCGCACCGGCCGGAAGCTGGCGCAGCGTGACCTTTGACGCCGCCTTCTGCTGGAACGCCCAGTCGAGCATCCGGGTCGCGTCCGGGTAGCGCGACTGGCTGTTGAGGATCACGCCGACCACCGTCCGCCCGTTCCGGGTCGCCGCGAAGACGAGGCAGGGCCCGGCGGTGCTGCCGGTGCCGGTCTTGATGCCGACGACACCCTGGTAGGAGCCGAGCAGCTGGTTGGTGTTGTACCAGGTGTAGGTGCGGCCGTTGGTGGCCTTCTGCACGGTCTTGGTGGACTTCGCCACCGTCTGTATGTTCTTGCTGGCGAGCGCGTACCGGCCCAGCTTGGCCATGTCCCGCGGCGTGGAGTAGTTGGAGCCGGACTGGGAGATGCCGTCGAAGGAGTCGAACCGGGTGTTCTTCATACCCAGGTCGGCGGCCTTCTTGTTCATCTTGGCGATGAAGGACTTGGTGCGCGCCGCCGTGGTCGAACCGGTGCCGTAGGCGTCCGCCAGGGCGTACGCCGCGTCGCAGCCGGAGGCAGCATCAGGCCGTACAGCAGCTGGCGCGCGGTCAGCTTGTCGCCGGTGCGCAGGTCGGCGGTGCTCCCGCCCTTCTTCGCCACGTAGTCCCGGTACGCCTGCTTGACCGTGATCTTGCGGTCCAGGTCGGCGTTCTTGGTGCTGACCACCACGGCAGCCGTCATGATCTTGGTGGTGCTCGCCATCTGGCGCTTCGTGTCGGCACCCTTGCCCCAGAGGGTCTTGTTGGGGCCGCTGTCGAGCAGGAAGGCGCCCTTGGCCTGGATGCCGGACGGCCCGGTCGCGGCCTGCGCGGGCACGACCAGCGGCCCTGCCGCGAGCACCGCGCCGGCCGTGACCGCGACAGCGGCCGACCTGCCGATCCGTCTCCTGATGAGTCTCACTGGACCTCCGTCTGTCACTCCCCGAGGCGCGGGCCGCCGCAGCGGACCCACGCGTCCCGCGCGACGCGCGGGCACGTGCACACGGACCATCCAGCCACCCGAATGGTTGTACGGGGACGCGCCCCGCACACGCGATGGCCGAAAGCCGTCCCCGGTGCGGCCGGATGCTCGTTTCTGCCGCGGTTCGCCGGGCAAGCGGGTCAGGGCCCGACCCGGGGAGTCGGGACCAAGGAGGCTTGAGGATGAACGCACCATCGGTCACACGCGGCCGGAACCACGCCGAACGCGGCGCGCGCAGGGCCGCCAACAGCCGCGCCATGGGCGTGGCAGCCCGCTGGGGACTCGCGTCCCGAGGGGTGATCTACCTGCTGATGGGCGCCATCGCGCTGCGCATCGCCTTCGGCGGCGAGAGCCAGGAGGCCGACCGGGGCGGCGCCCTCCAGGAACTCGCCTCCCGGCCCTTCGGCGCCTACCTGGTCTGGGCGGTGGGCATCGGCCTTGCCGGTATGGCGCTGTGGCGGCTCTCCGAGGCGGCGGTGGGCGTCGCCGGGCCCGACGGGCACAAGGCTTCCAAGCGGGTGGTCTCCGGATTCCGCGGTCTCGCCTACGCCGTCATCACGTACTCCGTGCTCGCCGTCGCCGCGGGCGCGAAGAGCAGCGGGTCCAACTCCAGCGACAAGCAGTCCAAGGACGCCACCACCCAGGTGCTGGACCTGCCCGCGGGCCAGTGGCTGGTGGGCGCCGCCGGTGTCGCCATCGCCGCGGCCGGGGTGTGGACCGCGGGCAAGGCGCTGATGCGCAAGTACCACGACGAGCTGAAGCTGGGCGAGATGTCCGCGACGGTCCGGCGGATCGTCGACGTGCTGGGTGTGGGCGGCGGCACCGCGCGCGGCGTGGTGTTCGCCGCGGTGGGTGTCTTCGTCGTCCAGGCCGCCGTCCAGTACGACCCGGACGAGGCGGAGGGGCTGGACAACACCCTGCGCTCCTTCGCCGAGACTCCCGCAGGCCCGTGGCTGCTGGTGGTGGTCGCCACCGGGCTCGTCCTCTTCGGTGCCTTCTCCCTGGCCATGGCCCGCTACCGCAAGGTCTGACCACTGCAGGGTCTGACCGGGCCGCCCGGCGGATTGCCGGACCGAACGCCGAGGGGCCGCACCACACAGCGCGTGGATCGCGTGTGGTGCGGCCCCTCGCCGCGTCTTGGCGCCGTGCCCGCCGCGGCTTGGCGCCCGCGGCTGCTCAGTCCTCCAGCGCACGCAGCGCGGCCCGCGCCTCGCGGCGGGTGAGCCCGCCCAGGCGGGCCACCCGGCCCCTGGTGCCCGCGGCCCGGCGCAGCAGCGGCAGCAGGGTGGCGCACTCGCCTTCGCGGTGCCGGACGCGCTCCAGGCCCTCGGGGCCGGTGCGCACCATCAGGCGCGGCGTGCCCGTGGGCCGCCGCTCCTCCGTCCCGGTCCACATCCGCGGCACCTCAGTCCACCGACAGGGCTTCGACGAGGTCGCCCACCTGCGGGTCGGGCAGCGCCCTGGCGACATCCGCCTGGGCGACCATGCCCACCAGGCGGTGCCCGTCGATGACCGGGAGGCGACGCACCCTGTGCTGGGTCATGGTGACCATGATCTCCTCGGCGCCGTCGTCGGCGCCGATGGTGACGACCTCCCCCTGAGCGAGGTCGCCGACCTTCACGTCGGCGGGGTCCTTGCCCGCGCCGAGTACCTTCACCACCACGTCTCGGTCGGTGACGACGCCCTTCAGCTTGTCGTCGGTGCCGCAGATCGGCAGCGCGCCGACGCCCAGTTCCGTCATCCGCTGCGCCGCCCTCAGCACGGTGTCCTCGGCTCCGACGCACTCGGCGCCCGGAGTCATGATGTCTCGTGCCGTGGTCATGCCGCCTCCTCTAGTCGTTTAGTCGTTCTGTCGTTGGCCTGCGTCGTCCGCCGGCAGGTGCCGGCCCGAGCCGGGTTTCCCGTTGCCCCAGGGGCTAACCCGTGGAGGTGCACGGCGTTGGCTCCGGTGGCGTGTGACGCCGCCGGGACCGAGGGTGGAACGCAACGACCGTCCCCACGGAAGGGAGGCGAGCACCTTGCCGGTCATGGTGCAGGCCCTCCAGGGCGCGCCCTGCTGGGTCAGCCTGATGGCACGCGACCTTGAGGCCGCGCAGGACTTCTACGCCGCCGTCTTCGGCTGGCAGTACACCGCCGGGCTGCACAAGCCGGGTGGCCGGACCGTGGCGCTCATCGACGACGTGCCGGTGGCGGGGCTGGGAACCATGGCCCGGGAGACGCACTTCCCGGTGGCCTGGACGCCGTACCTGGCGGCCGACGACGCGGACGAGACCGCCGCCCGCATCCGGGAGCGCGGCGGGACCGTCGCCGTGGGGCCGATGCAGTTCGACGGCGGCCGTGCCGCGTGGGCAGCCGGGCCGGACGAGGCGGTGTTCGGTATCTGGCAGGGCGAGGTGACACGGCGCTGGGAGGTGGGCGGCCGAAGCGGCTCCACGGCGTGGCTGGAACTGCGCACCCGTGATCCGTTCGCCTCCGCCCTGTTCTACGGCGGGGTGTTCGGATGGGACACGCAGCACTCCGAGCGCTTCGACATCCGCTTCGAGGACGACCGCGTGGTGCTGCGGATCGCCGGACGCCGGGTGGCGCAGATCTCCGGCGGCGCCGACCGCTCCGCCGCCACCCGGCACAGCTGGCCGCAGTGGCACGTGCACTTCCAGGTTGCGGACGTGCCACGGGCCGTGCGCCGGGTCCAGGAGGCGGGCGGCAGCCTGGTCACTCCCCCGCACCGGGGTCCCGCCGGAACGGTGGCCGCGTGCCGGGACCGCGAGGGCGGGCTGTTCCACCTGGTCCGGGAGGACACCGACTGATCAGCGGCGCCCCGCAGCCGCAGGACAGCGGCCGGGCGGGCACTGGCACCGGTCGGTTCGCGACCGGGCCGCCGGGCCGGGTACCGGGCCCGCTCAGCGTCACGGCGGCGCCCGCCACCGCGCGGGAGGCCGACGAGCACCCAGCCCCGCAGGCTGCGGGACGCCCGCACCCGTCGCCGGTGGTGCGTGAAGCGCTGGTGGAGCAGGGCCAGGCCGAATAGCACCGCCGGCCAGGTGACGGTGTGGAACAGTCCGTCCCACAGAACCGCCGGGGCCCACGCCGAGCATGAGCCCGGGCAGCCTGTCGGGGGGCGGGCCTGCTGTGGGCCGGCCGGGCGCGTGGTGCCTGCGGTACCTGCCGTGGGTGCTCCGTCCGCCCGACCGGCCGGTCGGCGGATGGCCGCCGGGCGTCGGGGTAACCGGTCGGACGGCGGGTGAACGCCGCCGCGCTGACGGGTTAGAGCGGCCCTCCGGGACGGCCGGAAGGTGCTCATGACAGAATGGCTTCTTTTTATGGGGGTACTTCGCTCAGATGCGTAGAGGTGTTCTGGACGTGGGATCGCAGTCGGCGTCACTTCTGGTGGCCGACTCGGTCAAGGGTGTGCTGGAACCCGTCGACTCGGCCCGGCGGCGGCTTCGCCTCGCCCAGCTGGCCGGTCGGGACGGGCGGCTGGGGAAGGCCGCCGCCGACCGGATCGCGGACGCGGTGGCCGAGTGCCGTGACCGGGCCCGCGAGGCGGGGGCCGAGGAGCTGATGGTGTACGCGACCGCCGTGGTGCGGGAGGCGCCCGACCGCGCGGAGCTGCAGCGGACGGTGAAGGAGCGCACCGGCGTCCGGCTGCCGGTGCTGCCGCCCGGCCGCAAGGCCGAGATGGCGTTCCTGGCCGCCCGGCGCTGGGCGGGCCGCAGGGCCGGGCCGCTGACGCTGCTGGACATCGGCGGCAGCCGCCTGGAGGTGGCCGCCGGGGACGGCCGTCCGGACTTCGCGATGAGCCTGCCGCTGGGTGCCGGCCGCCTCACCCGGGAGTGGTTCGCCGGGCAGGACCCGCCCGAGCCGGAGGTACTGGAGCGCCTGCGCCTGCACGTGCAGGGCGAGCTGGCCGACGCGGTACGGCGGATACACGACTCGGGGCCGTCCACCACCGTCGTCACCTCCCGCACCTTCCAGCAGCTGGCGCGCCTGTGCGGGGCGGCGCCGCGACGCGCCGGACCCCGGGTGCCGAGGGTGCTGGGGGTCGACGACCTCGGCCGTGCGGTGGAGCAGCTCGCCGCCCTGCCCGCGCCGGAGCGCGCGAAGCTGCCGGGCATCTCCACCGCCCGTTCCGGGCAGGCCCTGGCGGGCGCGGTCGTCGCCCACGAGGCGATGCGGCAACTCGGCCTGGAGAGCGTCCGGGTGTGCCCGTGGGCGGTCCGGGAGGGAGTGATCCTGCACCGGGTGGAGACGGCCGACCGGCCCGGTCCGGCGGGCCCGTGGCAGCGACTGGAGCCGATGGGCGGCTGCTGACCACCGGGCCCGGTGGTGCGATCCCTTGATGTGCGGCGGCAGCTGTGCCATATATGTCTAGACCATTGCTCCGATGGGAAGGCATCCCGTGCGACGCATACCCGGCCCGCTGGCGCTCGCCGCTGCCGTGTGCCTGCCGCTGACCGGCTGCGGACTTCTCGGTGACTCCGACGGCCGGCCCCCCACGCCGCCGGCCGGACTCACCGTGCAGGCCAGCAGTTCCACCTCGGCACACGTGATGTGGAACAAGTCCACGGACGACGTCGGGGTCACCGGCTACGAGGTGTACCGGGACGAGGAGAAGGTCGAGGAGGTGCCGGGCGACCGGTACATGGTGGACGTGGCCGGGCTGGAGCCGTCGGCGGAGTACACCTTCACCGTGCGCGCCAAGGACGCCGCCGGCAACCTCTCCCGGCCGAGCCGGAAGGTGCCGGTGACCATGCTGTCCGCCGACACCGACGACGAGGAGCCGCCGACCGCACCCACCGGCCTCACCGGTCGCGCGGAGGGCGCGCGGGCGGCCACGCTCACCTGGAAGAAGTCCGAGGACAACCTGGGCGTCGCCAGCTACGACATCCACCAGGGCGACACCCGTATCCACAGCGTTCCCGGCGACGAGACGTCGACGCTGGTGACCGGTCTGCGTCCCGGCACCGACTACGTGTTCACCGTCCGGGCCCGGGACACCGCGGACAACGCCTCGCCCGCCAGCAACGCGGTGGAGCTCACCACCGCCACCGGTCCCGGGGGCGGCGCCAGCACCGCACCCGCGGACTTCACCGCCACCAGCAGCCGTACCGAGGGCGGCTGGGACCTGGAGCTGACCTGGACGCCGCCGAGGACCGGCGGTGAGGTGGCCGAGTACGAGATCCACCTCGACGGCGAGTTCGCCACCACGCTGTCCTGGGGGGACAGGGCGCCGGACCGCGAAGCCGCGCACAGCTTCTTCATCAGCGACCGCGAGGGCACCACCCACCGGGTGAAGCTGCGGGCCCGGCTCCCGGACGGCACCTGGGGCCGCTTCTCCGCCGAACGCACGGTCACCACCGGCGCACGCGGCTGAACTCCGCGCCGTGAGCGCCCCCGGGGCCGTCTCCGGGCCGTCCCAGGGGCCGGGACGGGCGCCGGTTCGGCCCCGGCCCCGAGTGGGCACCCGGACGCGGACCGTGCCACGACGACCCGGGAGCGCACCGATGTCCCACTCCTACACCGCCGCCGAGAAGGGCGGGCAGGAAACGAAGATGCTCCGCATCTACCTCAACGACCACCTCACCGCCGCCACCGCGAGCGTGGAACTCGCCCACCGGCTCCGCGACGGACACACCGAGACGGCCATGGCCGTCGACCTGGAACGGCTGGCGGCGGAGGCCGAGCAGGACCGTGCCGCGCTGCTGGCCGTGATGCGCTCGCTCGGCGTACCGGTGAGCCGTCCACGCCTGGTGGCCGCCTGGCTGGGTGAGAGGGCCGGCCGCCTCAAGACCAACGGCCGCCTCACCACCTCCTCACCGCTGCGGACCGTCGTGGAGCTGGAGGGGATGCTGCTGGCTGTGCAGGCCAGGATTCTGCTGTGGCGGCTGCTCGCGGGGCTCGCCGACGCCCCCGGGCGGCTCGACGCGGACCGGCTGGAGGAGCTGCGGTTCCGCGCCGAAGCGCAGGTCGACCTGCTCGAACGGCTCCGGCTGCGCGCCGCCGACGAGGTCTTCCGCCCCGCACCCGCCGTCTGAACCCGCCGCTGCCGCCGACAGCCCCCGGGCCCGCCGGGTCCGGGGGTCAGGCCCCGTCACCGGCCGGGTGGACGGCGAACTCCAGGCCGTAGTGGTTGATCCCGGCCGGCAGCGGCCGGTCGGGGCCGAGGTCCGCAGGCGGCGAGGAGGACTCCAGCGACCAGGAGTGCCCGGCCAGTGACTCCGCCAGCCAGGCGCTCATCGTGAGCAGCACCAGGTCCTGGCCGGGGCAGCCCGCCGGGCCCGCGCTGAACGGCAGCAGAGCGGGGTTGGTGGGCGCGGCGCCCTCGAGCCAGCTCTGCGGTGCGAAGCGGTCCCGCGCGTCACCGGCCGTGGCGGAGCGGTGCAGGTAGGGCGCGTAGATGACGAAGAGCGTGCCGGCAGGCACCGTCCTGCCGTGCCACTGCGTCTCCTCCCTGCTCTCGCGCAGGATGAGCGGCGTGGTCGGCCACAGCCGCACCGACTCCATGGCACAGGCCCGGAGGAAGGGCAGCATCGGGGAGCCGTCCCTCCGGGCCTGCTCTGCCTCCTGCCGGGCGCGGGTGGCCTCCGCCGGGTGGGTGGCGAGCAGCGCGAAGGTCCGCCACGTGGCCCAGCCCGCCGCGTCGTAGGCGAACAGCCAGTGCGGGACCTGGCCGACCGGGTCCGTCCCGTCCGGCAGTCCCTCCGCACGGGCGCGGGCGATCAGCGTGCCGTGCTCGGCCCGGTCGGCGTAGGCGGCCAGGCGGCGCGAGAACGCGGCGCGCAGCAGCCGGCGGCGGGGGCTCAGCATCGCCCAGTTGCCGGCCGCACGCAGCTTGTTCAGCTGGTCGGTGATGACGGTGTCGTGGCGGGCCGCGTCCCCGAGGGTGATGCGCCGGACCGCGCGCCACCAGGCGGCGTCGAATTCCTCCCAGCCCACCACGCTGCCCGCCTCGCGGGCCTCCACCAGGTCACCGGCCTCCTCCCGCACGATCCGCGTCAGGCGGTCGGCGAGGCTGTGCACGGCCTTCCCGGTGTCGAGGACCTGCTCGTTGAGGTGGCGGCGCGCGGTGCGCTCCCTGCCCTCGCTGATCAGCACACCGTGCGGCTGGAACTGGCTCAGCGCGGCGTGCTTCTCCCACGGGGCCGCGCTGAACGGCTCGGGGGTGCCCTCCAGCAGCCGGGTGCTGTCGCCGGGGTCCAGGACCAGGGCCGCGGGCCGTCCCCGGCCGAGCAGCATCAGCGGCCCGGCGCCGTACCGCTCGTGCAGTCGCTCCGACACCTGCACTCCCTTGCCGTCCCAGTCCCGCCGGGCGGCCGTCGCCAGGTTCCCGGGGCGGCGGATGATCGCGCCGCCGGCGACGGCGGGCAGCAGCACGTACCGCAGCACCTGCATGCGCTCCCTGGCGTCCGGGCGGGCCAGGCGGCCGTGGGTGGAGGGCGTGCCGTTCAGGGGCTTCATCAAGGGCGCTCCGATTCGGGTGTGGTCCGTGGTCTGCGACGGTGGTCTGCGGTGTTCGGGTGAGGTGTCCGGGTACCTGCGCGGGCGGTCCCTGAAACGGCGCGGACGGCGCCGGCGCAACCGGTCGGCCCGGGACCGTTACGTTCGGGCCGCGCGGGGAAACCGCGTCCCCATGGCTCTTGATGGCACCGTGCACGGCTCGTACTGGATGGAATCGACCGAGACCACCTCCCATCCGCCGCTCACCGGCGCGCTGGAGGTGGACGTCGCCGTGATCGGCGGCGGCATCGCGGGGCTCAGCACCGCCTGGGAACTGGCCCGCCGCGGCCGCAAGGTCGCCGTGCTGGAGGCGGACCGGATCGCCGCCGGCGTGACCGGCCACACCACGGCGAAGCTGTCCGCCCTGCACGGCCTCACCTACTCGGCGGTGCGCAGGGCGCACGACGCCGGGACGGCCGCACTGCACGCGCAGGCCCAGTCGCACGCCGTGCAGCACGTCGTCGGTGTCTGTGCCGATCTGGGGCTCGCCGTCGACCTGGAGCGCGCGCCCGCGTTCGTCTACGCCGAGTCCGAGAAGGGCGTGGAGAAGATCCGGGAGGAGGCGGACGCCGCCCGCGAGGCGGGGCTGGCGGCGTCCTTCGTCACGTACACCACGCTGCCGTTCCCCGTGGCGGGAGCGGTGCGGGTCGACGACCAGATGCAGTTCCACCCCCGCAAGTACCTGCTGGGGCTCGCCCGCGACATGCTGGAGCACGGCGCGGTGATCCACGAGCGCACCCGGGTGGTCGAACTCAAGGAAGGCTCGCCGTGCCGGCTGACCACCGAGTACGGGGCGCAGGTGACGGCCGGCGACGTGGTGGTGGCCACGCACTACCCGGTGTTCGACCGGGCGGTGATGTTCGCCCGGCTGAAGCCGCGCCGCGAGCTGGTGGTGGCAGGGGCGATCCCCGCAGAGGACGACCCGGCAGGCATGTTCATCACGCCCGAGCACCGCACACGTTCCGTGCGGACCGCGCCGCTGAGCAACGACCGGCGCCTGCTGCTGGTCACCGGGGAGTCGTTCACGCCGGGAGACGAGGGTGTCGCCGAGCGGTTCGACCGCCTCAGCCGGTGGGCCCGCGAGCACTTCCCGCGGGTGTCCCTCGACTACCGGTGGGCGACCCAGGACAACGACACCGAGGACTCCCTGCCCTACATCGGGCTTTTCCATCCGGGAGCCCGCCACGTGTGGGTGGCCACCGGGTTCGGCGGCTGGGGCATGAGCAGCGGGGTGCTGGCCGGGACGCTGCTCGCGGCAGCCGTCACCGGGACGGACTCACCGCCGTGGGCGAAGATCTACGACCCCCGCCGGGTGCCGCGGCTGCGCGCCGCCCAGAAGCTGGTGAAGTTCCAGGCGTCGGTGGCCCGGCACTTCATCGGCGACCGGGTACGCACCCCGCACGCGGACTCCGTGACCGAGATCGCCCCGGGTGACGGTGCCATCGTGCGCATCGACGGCAGGCGCTGCGCGGTCCACCGCGACCACGACGGCACGCTGCAGGCCGTGTCGGCCCGCTGCACGCACCTGGGGTGCCTGGTGCAGTTCAACGACGCCGAGACCACCTGGGACTGCCCCTGCCACGGTTCCCGCTTCGGGGTCGACGGCAGCGTCATCCAGGGCCCGGCGACCTCTCCGCTCCAGGCCCGCAAGGTGGCCGAGGGCGGCATGGCCGCGGACGGGCCCGGTGCCGCCGGGAGCGGCGCGGAGGACGGAGCCGGGCCGGGCGAGGACGGAGCCGGGCCGGGCGGGGGCCACGACCGCCGGGAGTGAGCCGGCGGACACGGACGCTGCCCCGCAAGCGCGCGCTTGCGGGGCAGTGCCGTGTTCGGGGATGTGCGGCTCAGAGGTGGTCGCGGGGCAGGGTGAGGTTCCAGGTGCGGGAGAACACCCGCCGCTCGCCCTCGTAGCCGTCCAGCGTGGCGTCCACCAGGAACTCCTCCGGGGTGCAGCTCAGCACGGTCCGGGTCTCGGTGCGCACGTGCCAGTCCCCGCGCCGGAACGTCATCGTCCACGCGGACTCGCCACGTGCCGAGTCGAACTGGTCGGCGATCGAGTCGTAGCGCTCGTACGCCCGGCGGCCCACGTCGAGGTCGATGTCGTCGAAGTGCACGACACCGGCGTCCTTCACGATCTCCAGCGCCGAGCGGTAGTCGACGAGGTCACGGGAGACCTTCCAGCTCTGCTCGGGAGGCCGGGTCCGGCTGCTGGCCAGCGGCTCGGCGCCCTCGGGCTCCGCGAAGCCCGGCGCGGCCGGTTCGGTGCCGTCCGCCGGGCGCACCGGCAGCGTCAGCGTGGACGCGCCCGCGTGCACGCCCAGCAGCACCGGGCGCGGCGGCGGCCAGGCCAGCGGCCAGTACGACGTCGACAGCGACAGCCGCACCCGGTGGCCCGGCGGGAACGCCTGTGCCACGCCGTTGAGGCGGACCACCGCCCGGTACCGCCGACCGGGTTCCAGGGGCTCGGGCTCGCCGCCGCCCGCTCCGGCCTCGTCGACCCGGTTGAGGTTGAGCAGGCCGTAGCTGACGCGGGTCGCGCTGCCGTCCGGCGCCACGTCCGACAGCCGGGCGGCGATCATCGCGACGGGCTCGCTCACCGTGAACTCGAACTCCACCGACGGCACACCGAGGATCTCCAGCCGGTGGGTGAGCACGTCGCTGTCGAAGACCAGCGAGCCACCGTCCTCCTCCCTCTGGTCGTAGGGCAGGTCGGGCGGCGCGTTGTAGGAGGCCCACTTGCCCGCGAACTGCCCCACGGAGAGCGGCGACTGGATGGTCAGCGCCTCGTCCTCCGGCTTCTCGTGGGGCGCGCAGACGCGGTGCCTGCTGAGCGGGTGCGCGGTGGGTTCGATGCGCGGCGAGGGCCAGTCCTCCTCGCTCACCCAGCGGCCGGGGCGCTCCTCGTAGGAGGTGGAGGGCGGCACGCTCTCCTGCATCCACGCCTGCAGCACGGGACCGTCCATCACACCGTTGTCCCGGTCCTTCAGCCAGTGGTCCCACCAGCGGACCAGTTCCTGGAGGTACCCGATGGCCGGGCCCGGCTCACCCAGGTGGGGGAACTTGTGCGACCAGGGGCCGATGAGGCCCTTCGCGGGCACCTTCAGGTTCTCCAGCAGCCTGGTGACCGCGTTGGAGTAGCCGTCGGCCCAGCCGCTCGACGCGAGCACGGGCACCTGGACGGCCTCGTAGTCCTCGCACACCGAGGCGTGCCGCCAGTAGTCGTCCCGGCGCTGGTGGCGCAGCCACTCGGCGACCCAGGGGCCGCTGCTCTCCAGCCGCTCGTGCCACATCTCCCGCCAGCGCTCACCGACCAGGGCCGGATCGGGCGGCAGCGTCGCGTAGGCGAACATGGTGCCGGCCTCGGCCAGGTTGTCGGAGAGCAGGCAGCCGCCCATGTAGTGCATGTCGTCCGCGTACCGGTCGTCGGTGAACGACGCGATGGCGATGGCCCGCAGGCTCGGCGGGCGCCGGGCCGCGACCTGCAGTGCGCTGAACGCGCCCCAGGACAGGCCCATCATGCCGGTGCGCCCGTCGCACCACGGCTGGTCGGCGATCCAGGCGAGCACGTCCTCCGCGTCCTGCTGCTCCCGTTCCAGGTACTCGTCGCACAGCACGCCCTCCGACTCGCCCGTACCGCGCAGGTCCACCCGGACGCAGGCGTAGCCGTGCCCGGCGAGGTAGGGGTGATGGACGGAGTCGCGCACCGAGGTGAGGTCGCGCTTGCGGTAGGGGATGTACTCCAGAACCGCCGGCACCGGCTCGTCGTCGGCGCAGGTCGGCCGCCAGATGCGGGCCGACAGGCGGGTGCCGTCGGAGACGGTGATCCAGACGTGCTCCTCCTGCTGGATGGCGTACGGGAAACTGCTCACCACGCGCATGTACCGGTTCTCCTCCCGGAGTGGCTCGTTCTGTCGGTCGGGACGGGCGGGGGCGCCGGCCCGGCCCCGGGCGGGGTCCGGGCCGGCGCCCCCGGTGGGTCACTCGTCGAACTGGAAGTCCAGCGCCGCGGTGCACCGGTCGTAGGCGGCACACAGCTCCTCCTCGCTGTCCGCCCCGATGTACAGGTGCGCGAGTTCGAAGCTGTAGCTGTCCTGGCCGGGCATCTCGGACAGTCGCTGGCCCTGCTCGGGCACGATCTCGATCTTCACACCCGGCTCCTTCTCCATGAGGGCCGCGACCTCCTCGCCGGTGGGCACCCGCCGGGCGACCCCGTCCTCGAACCGACGGTAGTACCACTTGCCGGAGACCTTGAAGCGGCCCTGGTCGTCGGGCATCCGCGGGTCGTGGCCGAGTGCGAGGCTCACCATCGCATGGTGGTTGGGCACTCCGTCGACGAACTCGAACAGCTCGGCGTGGGACTGGGAGTGGCGCGGGTTGATCTCCAGCAGCCTCACCCGGTCGGTGGCGCGGTCGTAGAAGAACTCGATGCTGAAGGTCGCCGAGTCCATGCCGATCTGCTCCATCACCCGCCGGGAGATGTCCTTGATGCGCCCGGTGACCTCGTCCGGCAGCGACGAGGGGTACTGGTGGCGCAGGAAGCAGGAGCTGTCGGGGTAGTTGTGCGAGTCGAGCACGCCGTAGACGGTGACCTCGCCGTTGTACACGTAGCCCTCGGCGGCGACCTGCTCACCGGTGATCTGCTCCTCGGCCAGGCAGGCCTCACCGCCGGCCGCCTCGACCTCCTGGGGCAGCTCGATCTGGTCGAGCACGTACTGGAAGGGGCGGCCGATGCGGGAGACGCCCTCACGGATGCGGTCGACGGCCTCGTGGAACTCCTGCTCGTCGGCGACCCCGTAGGCGAGTTCGGAGGAGTACGAATTCACCGGCTTGAGCCACATGGGGAACGACATCCCCTCCGGGACCTTCGCCTCACCCTTCAGGTCGACGATGCCGAAGCGGGGTATCTCCTCGATGACCTTGCCCTGCTCCAGCCGGCTCCAGAACTTGTGCTCGCACTTGACCACCGCCTCCAGGCTGGTGCTGCGCAGGCCGTAGCGGCTGCAGAGCATCGGCACCAGCGTGCTGACGGGGAAGTCCCAGTAGCCGACGATCGCGTCGACGGACCCCTCGAAGGCGTCCAGCTTGACCTGGGCCTTCTTCAGGAGTTCTTCCGGGTCGATTTCGCCGTGCTGTAGCTCCTCGATACTCAGCAGTGAATGAAACGTGCATTCCTGCGCTTCCGGAACCTCCCGGAGCGTGTCCAGGTTCCCCTCGTCCAGACCGATGACGAACACATTGGAACGACTCATGCGTGAGTTCCTCCCCTGTTGGCCTCACGAGGCAACGCACGTGAAAAGGCGTGTGTGGTTTCTTCTGCGGAGCTCTTCTTTCCAGCTACGCGGTTCTCAAGCAGCGACGCGTGTGTGACATGTTCGCTCCTCGCTCGTCTCGACCCCCTGGCGGATGGCTTCGAAAGTCCGACTGAGCAGCCGCGACACGTGCATCTGCGAAATACCCAGCTCCTCCGCGATACGACTCTGGGTCATTCCTTGGAAAAAGCGCATGTAGAGGATGCGGCGTTCCCGCTCGGGAAGTTTCTGGAGTTCCGGCTTGACGGCTTCCCGCTGGACCACCTGATCAAAACCCGGTTCTGCCGAACCCAGCGTGTCGGCCAGGGAATAGCCGTCCTCGGCGCCGGTCAGCTGGGCGTCCAGGGACAGCGTGCGGTAGCTCTCCAGCGCTTCGAGGCCGTCGAGCACCTCCTCCTCGGTGAGGCCGCTGTGCCGGGCCACCTGGGCGACGGTGGGACTGTCCGTTCCGGGCTGGAGGGTCAGGTCCCGGATGGACGTGCGCACCCGGTTGCGGAGTTCCTGCACTCTGCGCGGCACGTGCAGGTCCCACAGGTGGTCGCGGAAGTGGCGCTTGATCTCCCCGACCACCGTGGGCACGGCGAAGCTCTCGAAGGCGCTGCCGCGGTCCGGGTCGTAGCGGCTCACCGCCTTCACCAGACCCAGGGCCGCCACCTGCTGGAGGTCCTCCAGGGACTCCCCCCGGTTGCGGAACCGCAGCGCCAGCCGATGTGCCATCGGCAGCCATGCTTCGGCGATCCGCTGCTGCAGCAGATCCTTTTCGGCACCCTCGTCCATGGCGCACAGCCGCCGGAAATCGGCGTCGGTGTCGGGTGCGTCGTTGTGCGGGCGGCGAGCGCGGTGCGCACTCATGGGCGTGGGGCTCTGCAAGGTCATGGTGGCCTCTCCAGTGAACGCGGATTGCGATGAGAGCGGTCACCGGGGGAGAACACACCGACAAGAGCGGAGACAGCCGGCTGCGGGCAAAAGTCTCCCCCAGTGGTTGTGCCTCCGGTCCGAAGCATCATTCGGCGGCTTCCCGCCCAGTCCGGCGGCAAACGGAAAGTTCTCCTCCTGTGTGCCGACGGACCGCGCGACCGGGTACGCGCCACCCTCCCGCCGAGGTTTCGCGGAGTGCGGCGGGGAGACCCGGTGGCCCTCACTTCCGGTCCGGAACATGTCAGGAGAACGCCATGACCAACCCCCCGCCCGTCTCCCCCCGCCGTTCACCGGTGGCTCTCGCCGCCCTGGTGGTCGGGGTGGTCTTCCTGGTGGTGGGTCTGCTGGGCTTCATCCCGGGCATCACCACCAATTTGGACGGCATCACGTTCGCGGGCCACGAGTCCGAAGCCGAGCTGCTGGGTGTCTTCCAGGTCTCCGTGCTGCACAACCTGGTGCACTTCGTGTTCGGCCTCGCAGGTGTCGCCATGTCCCGCACCGCCTCGCTGGCCCGCGCCTACCTGATCGGTGGCGGTGCCGTGTACCTGGTGCTGTGGGTCTACGGCCTGGTGATCGACAAGGGCAGCCACGCGAACTTCGTGCCGCTGAACACCGCCGACGACTGGCTGCACCTCGTCCTCGGTGTCGGCATGGTCGCCCTCGGCCTGGTGCTGCCCCGCAGGAAGTGAGGCAGCACGGCCGCGGCCCGGCCCACGCCACCGGGCAGAACACCCTGCGGGAGCGGCCCCGCCGCTGGACCGGGGGCCGTTTCCGAACCCGGTCGAGGGGTACTCCGCGCCCGCGGCCCTCCGGCCGCGGAGCGGAAGGGAGCAGCGCATGCCCGAGCGAGGCGGCAGCAGCGAACAGCCCGCCGGGGCCCCGGCCCCGGACCCGGCCGCAGGAGTCGAACCGGAGTCCGCGCCGCTGCGGGTGGTGGTGACGGGAGCGACGGGCAACCTGGGCACCAGCGTGCTCGCGGCGCTGGGCGAGGACCCGCGCATCGGCTCGGTCCTCGGTCTTGCCCGGCGCCTCCCCCACCGGGCTCCGCCGAAGACCGAGTGGGCCGCCGCAGACGTCGGCGAGGACGGCAGCGAGGACGTGCTCACCGGCCACTTCCAGGGCGCCGACGCAGTGGTGCACCTCGCCTGGCTGCTGCAGCCGAGCCGGTCGCCGCTCACCACCTGGCGCACCAACGTGCTCGGCACCGTGCGGGTGCTGCGAGCCGCCGCGGCGGCGGGGGTGGCGACGGTGGTGTACTCCTCGTCGGTGGCCGCCTACTCCCCCGGGCCGCGTCACGACACCGGGCGGCGGGTCGACGAGAGCTGGCCCACGCACGGCTGGCCGGCTGCGGCCTACTCGCGGGAGAAGGCGTACAACGAGCGGGTGCTGGACGTCTTCGCCCGCGACCA
Organism: Streptomyces sp. 549; assembly: GCF_030124175.1. Lineage (GTDB taxonomy): Bacteria > Actinomycetota > Actinomycetes > Streptomycetales > Streptomycetaceae > Streptomyces. Next base: position 153,855 of record NZ_JASKMT010000001.1, read on the forward strand.
CCCCGGCGTGCGGGTGGTGCGCATGCGGCCCGGTTTCCTGTTCAAGCGGGAGTCCGCGATGGAGCAGCGGCGGCTGTTCGCCGGCCCGCTCCTCCCGAACCGCCTGCTGCGGCCCGGGGTGCTGCCGGTGCTGCCGGGCGTGGCCGGGCTGCGCTTCCAGGCGCTGCACACCGACGACGCGGCCGACGCCTTCCGGCGTGCGGTGACCAGCCCGGTCAGCGGCGCCTTCAACCTGGCGTCGGAACCGCCGGTGGACACCGCGGTGCTCGCCGGCCTGCTGGGCGCGCGCCACCCGGTGCGGCTGCCGCCGGCACCGTTGCGCGCGGCGCTGGCCGCCGCGTGGCGGCTGCGGCTGGTACCCGCCTCGCCCGACCTGTTCGACGCGCTGATGCACCTGCCGCTGCTCGACAGCGGGCGGGCCCGGCGGGAGCTGGGCTGGCAGCCGCTGCGGTCCGGTCCTGAGGCCGTGGCGGAGCTGCTGGCCGGTATGCGGGAGGGAGCGGGCGGTCCGACGCCTCCGCTGGCGTCCCGCCTGACGGGCGGCCGGGCGGCCGAGCTGGCCACCGGCGCCGGCTCCCGTCCCTGAACCCGCGGGCGCCCGGCGGGCGGTCCGGCGAACGGCGGGAAGCACCGAGGCACCCCCATCCCGTGGTTCGCGAGGTTCGCGTCGTTCACGTCGTTCGCGTCGTTCGCGTCGTTCGCGTCGTTCACGTGGTTCGCGTCGTTCACGTGGTGAGCCCGGCGCGCTGCTGCTCCGTCCGAGTGACGGCCAGGTGGGCTTGTGTTTCATATCCCGGCCCCCGGCAACTGCGGAAACCAGCTGGGCCCGCGCCCGCGTGCTCGCCCTCCCTCTGCACGGAGAACCCCATGCACCTCCTCGGCATCAACGAATCCCCGAGAGCGAAGCACCGCCCGCTCGGGCGGCTGCGCCACCGGGGGGCCACGGCTCGGAGCGAGCAGTGATCCCCGCACGCGCCGTGCTGTTCGACCGGGACGACACGCTGATCGTGGACCGCCCGGCCAACCGCGACCCGGAACTGGTCCAGCCCATGCCGGGGGCCCGGGAAGCGCTGCGCCGGCTGCGGGCGCACGGGGTGCGGGTCGGGGTGGTGACCAACCAGCCGGTGGTCGACGAGGGGCTGGTCCTGTGGGAGGAGCTGCTGCTCGTCCACGACCGGGTGGAGGAGCTGGTCGGCCGGTTCGACATGTGGAGTGTGTGCCCGCACCGCCGGGACGCGGGGTGCGGCTGCCGCAAGCCCGCGCCCGGCCTGGTGCACCGGTCGGCGCTGGGGCTGGGTGTGCAGCCACGCCACTGCGTGGTGGTGGGCGACATCGGGTCCGACATGGCTGCGGCCCGGGCGGCGGGCGCCAGGGGTGTGCTGGTGCCGACCGCGCGTACCCCCGTCAAGGCGATCCGGGACGCTCCGCTGGTAGCGATGGACCTGCTGGACGCCACCGACAAGGTCCTGAGCGGCTCGGCTTGAGGGCTCCGGTCGGCGCCTGCGCCCCGGTGGGGCAGGCAGGACCCGACGGACGCGGCCGGGAACGGCACGGAGACGAGGAGGACCGCCATGGGCGACACGGCCCTTGTGGTCATCGACATGATCAACACCTACGACCACCCGGACGCGGAGCTGCTGCGGCCCTCCGTGGAGAAGGCGCTGCCCGAGATCCGCCGGCTGATCGACGCGGCCCGGCGCTCGGGCACCGAGGTCGTCTACTTCAACGACAACTTCGGCCGGTGGCGCTCCCATCACGACGAGCTGATCAACACCGCTCTGGAGGGTCCGCACCGCGAACTGGTCGAACCGGTCCGCCCGGACGACAGCTCGCTGTTCGTGATCAAGGCGCGTCACTCGATCTTCTACCAGACGCCGCTGGAGTACCTGCTCGCCGACCTCGGTGCGCGCCACCTGGTGCTGTGCGGACAGGTCACCGAGCAGTGCGTGCTGTACTCCGCGCTGGATGCCCACATCCGCCACCTCGAGGTCACCGTCCCCCGGGACGCGGTCGCCCACATCCACTCCGAGTTGGCCGACGCGGCGCTGGAGATGATGGAGCGCAACATGGGCGCCACCGTCTGCTCGGCGGGCGACGTCGGGTTCGCCGACGCCGCGCGGGAGTGACCCGCCGGAGCGACCCCCTGGGGGGCGGCCGGGAGGACGACCCGCGTGCACTGGCTTGTGCTCCGGCCCATCGGGTACCCGCCCGACCACCCACCACCGCGTCACCGAGGAGGTCGATCCCATGCCGAGCGGTTCCTCACCCAAGCGGGAACGGCAGTACGAGCACATCAAGGAGAGCGTCGAGGAGCGGGGCGGCAGCACTGAGCGCGCCAAGGAGATCGCCGCACGCACCGTGAACAAGGAGCGGGCCCGCTCCGGCGAGAGCCGCACCGCCAGCCGCGTCTCGACCGAGGACATGTCGTCGTCCCGGCGCGGCGGTCAGCGGTCGCACTCCGGCGCGGCCGGCCCGACGTACGACCAGCTCTACGCGGAGGCGCAGCGCCGCGACATCAAGGGCCGCTCCTCCATGAGGAAGGACGAACTCGCCAGGGCGCTCGGGCGCTGAGCCGACCGGCCCAGCGGGTGGCCGGAGCGTTCGGCAGCTTCACGACCAGCAAGGACACGGGTTTGCACCGCTGATCACGGGCTACCCGACCGCCGTGCTGATCCTGAAACCCCCTGGGGTGTACGCCACGCAGGAGGACACCGACCTCCTCGTCGAGTCGCTGCGCAACGAGCGGCTCGGTCCGCAGTCGAGAGTGCTCGACATGGGCACCGGCACGGGCGCGCTCGCCATGGCGGCGGCCCGGTCCGGAGCCGGCCGGGTCACCGCTACGGACGCGTCCGCCCGGGCGGTGCTCACCGCCCGGCTGAACGCACGCCTCAACGGCCTGCGGGTACGGGTCGTCCGCGGAGACCTGGTGCCGCCTGACGGCGCCGACGGGTTCGATCTCGTCCTGGCCAACCCGCCCTACGTGCCCTCTCCCGGCGTGCGCCTGCCGCGCCGCGGTCCGGCACGGGCGTGGGACGCGGGGCCCGACGGCCGGGTGTTCATCGACCGGATCTGCCGGGGCGCCACCGACCTGCTCGCCCCGGGCGGGGTGCTGCTGATGGTGCACTCGGCGCTGTGCGGCGCCGAGCAGACGGTGGAACTGCTGGGCCGGGCCGGCATGGCGGCATCGGTCACCGAGCGGCGCTTCGTGCCGTTCGGTCCGGTGATGCGGTCGCGTGCGTCCTGGCTGACCGAGCGCGGCCTGATCGCGCCCGGCGCCGACAAGGAGGAGTTGGTGGTGGTCCGTGCCCGACGACAGGACTGAGCCGGCCCGCCGGGTCACGACGGAGCCGGGCGGCCCGGTGCTGATCGAGGGCCCCGTGGAAGTGGTGCTGCCCGACGGCCGGACGGAGCGGTCCGACCGGTTCGTGGTGGCGCTGTGCACCTGCCGCCGCAGCCGCAGCTACCCCTGGTGCGACACCAGCCACCGCCGCCGCACGGGCGGCAACGAGCGGAGCGGCAGCGACCGTGGCGCCGGGGCCGACGGGCCCGGCGGGACCGGCGAATCCCCCGGAGACGGCGACGCATCCCCGGCGGCCGAGGGCCCGTCCCGGAGCTGAGCCTCGGGCGGGCGGGCAGCCGTCGCCCCGCCCCCGGACCTCCCCCACCGCACGCTCCCGCAGCCGGCCGGCTGCCTTCGCAGGCCCGCTGCGGGAGGCACGGCTACCGCAACGGGACGCGCAGGGAGGAGCGGCCGGCTCGCCAGCACGTCAGCAGGTGGTCCGCGAGTGCCTGCTCGGTGAACTCCGTCGCGTCCATGCCGAAGGCCACGTCCGCCTCCAGCCCGGGCTCCTGGCGGAGCAGGTCCGCCACCACGTCCCTCCGCACGATCTGCTCGTGCACCGCGTCGGCCTCCACGTGCTCCCGGTAGAAGTGCGCGGCGGCCTCCCCCGCATCCAGCCGCTCCATGGCCTGCGCCAGACGCCGGGAGGCGGGCGAGGAGGTGATCTCGACCGCCGCGAAGTGGCCGACGAGCGCGCCGCGCAGGGTGCGGTGCAGGCCGAACAGCGACATCAGGTTGACCAGGGTGAGCATCGGCGCCGGCGCGGCGTCCAGATGGGCTCCGTAGGCCGGGTCCAGTCCCAGGTCCGCCAGCAGCGCGGCGAACAGCTCGGCGTGCACCCGGTCGCCGCGCCCGGCGCCGAACTCGTCGAACTCCACGGCGACCATGGCGGCCTTCGCCTGTCCGCGCAGCCGGGGAATGACCCAGGCGTGCGGATCGGCCTCCTTCAGGTGGTAGAGCGAACGCTGGGCGGCGTACTCCCGCACCTGCCACAGCTCTCCGCGCTCGCTCGCCAGGAAGTGCGACACACCGTCGCCGTCGACGGGCTCCACGAGCAGGCCCGCCATCGCGTCGGCCACCGCGGTGTGCCGGGTGGCGTCCTCGCGCAGCGCGCCGAGGAAGCGGCCCTCCAGGGCGGCCCGCAGCCGCAGCAGTTCCGGGTCCCACTCCCAGTCACCGCTGACCTGTGCGAAGGAGGCGTAGTGCAGCTCGTAGCAGAGGTAGAGCGCCAGTTGCAGGTCGTCGCCGTACGGGTCGGCCGCCTGCACCGGGTCGGGGGCGCCGGCGGACCGCTCGGGCAGCAGCCGGGCGCCGCCGGGCGGGCCGGACAGCGCGCGGATCACGGCGTCCGACAGCTCTCCTCTGCCGGGGGGAAGGGCGGGGCCGGTGGCGGCGATCTGCCGGGGCGGCTCCGGCCGGGCCGGCAGGGTGTCGGGGGTGGCCGACGGCATCGGGTGCTCCTTCACTGGGCGAGGACGCCTTGGGGACGCGCCTCCTCGGACGGCCGCTGGGATGCCGCCCGTCCAATGCGGGGGTGCGGCGCGCGGCCGTCACCGGGTTCCCGGCGCCCCGGGCAGCAAACCAGCGGGTGATCACCGCGCCTGAGGATGAGCTGGGCGTGCCCGCAGGTCAGTCGGCCGGCGGGGCGTCGGGCAGCGGCCCGGTCGCCTGGGCTCCCGCGCGGGTTGTCGCCGCCGCTCCCACCCGTACCGCGTGGCGCACGGCGTCCGGCAGCGGGTCGCCGACGGACAGCCGCCAGGCCAGGGCGCCGGTGAACGCGTCTCCGGCGCCGGTGGTGTCCACCGCGGTCACCTGCGGGCTGGGCACGCTCCGCACGCCGTCAGGTGTCGCCAGCACCGCTCCCGCCGCGCCGCGGGTCACCACCACCGAGCGGGGTCCGCGTCCCAGCAGCGCCGTCGCCCACTCGTGCGCGTCGGGGCTCTGCGCGGGCTCCGCAGCGTCACCCGGACCGTCCGCCAGCAGGGTCCGCGCCTCGTGCTCGTTGCAGACCAGCGGATCGCAGACGGCCAGCACCTCGGGCGGCACGCCCCCCGGCGGAGAGGGATTCAGGACCACCCGGGCCCCGGCCGCGGTCGCGGCGCCCGCCGCGGCGCGCACCGTCTCCGGCGGGATCTCCCGCTGCAGCGAGACCACCCGGGCGGCTTCGAACAGCGGACCGGCGGCGTGCACGTCGTCCGGGGTCAGCCGGGCGTTCGCCCCCGGCGCGACCACGATGCTGTTGTCGCCCTCGCAGTCCACCGTGATCAGCGCGACACCGGTGGGCCCGGCCCCGGTCAGCAGCGCGTCGGTGCGCACCCCGGCCTCCGCCAGCGAGGCGGCGACCAGCCGGCCGTGCGCGTCGTCTCCGACGCGGGCCAGTAGGGCCACTCGCGCGCCGAGCCGGGCGGCGGCCACCGCCTGGTTCGCGCCCTTGCCGCCGGGGCTCGTCACCAGGTCACCGCCGAGCACGGTCTCCCCCGGCCCGGGCCGCCGCTCGACCGCCGTGGTGAGGTCGACGTTCGCCGACCCGACGACCAGCAGGTCCAGGCCCTGCCCCGGCGCGGCGGGGCCGACGGCAGCCGGGCCCTGCTCCCTCGACGGGCTCACGGCAGGATCTCGCCGTCCACGTAGACCCAGGCGCCCTCATGCCGCACGAATCGGCTCCGCTCGTGCAGCGCGCCGGCCCGGCCCTTCTCGGTGAAGTGCGCCCGGAACTCGACGGTCCCCTCCTGGTGGAACGCGGTCCCGCCGCTCTCGGCCAGCACATCGAGGCCCGTCCAGCGTGTGCCGGCGTCGAGACCGAGGTGGCCGGGCCGGGTGGCGGGGTGCCAGCTGCGCAGCAGGTACGCCTCGTCGCGGACGGCGAACGCCGCGTAGCGCGAGCGCATCAGCCGCACGGGTGAGGGCGCGGCGGCCTCGCCCCGGTGCAGCGGGCAACAGCAGTCCGCGTAGCCGGCGGGCAGGCCGCAGGGGCAGCCGTCGAGCGGCTTCGGGGTGCGCCGGGTGGGAACGTCACGGGGTGGGGGCGGGGTGCGTCGGGCCATACGACCAGTGTGGCGGAACGGCCCCGCCCCGAGCTGCCGCCGGTGGGCCGCGCGCTGTTCCGCGCGCGGCCCACCGCCGGGAGGGGGCCTCAGCGGCGGTTCAGCGACCGCTGCGGGCCGGGGCGTCGCGCGCGACGCTGCGCGCCCACAGCACCAGCGGTACCTGGAGCGGCACCCGGCCGTACATCGCGGCCCGCACCGGCAGCGGCCGGTTCCGCCAGTCCCGGGCCATCTTGACGTTGGCCGGGAGTACCGCGACGAAGAAGGCCGCCGTGGCGAGCGCGCCGACGCGGCGGGTGCGAGGCACCGCGACGGCCGCGGCCAGCAGCAGCTCGGCGACGCCGCTCACCCGGGTCCAGGTCCGGGCACTGCCGGGAAGGGACGACGGCACGATCGCGTCGAAGGGGCGCGGCACGGCGAAGTGCGCCACTCCGGCGGTGGCCAGCAGGCCGACCAGCAGCCGCGCGGATCGGTCGGTGGGGGTCACGGGCTCTCCCAGGGGCTGCGGTACGGCGGTGCGAGGGGGCGAGCCCATTCTTACCGTGGGGTAACCGCCGGCGACAGGGGCCGCCGGTTCCGAACCGGCAACGGACCTCCGCCACCCCGGACAGAGGTCCGTGCCGGGCGGAGGCGGCGGGGGCACGCGGCGCGGTGGCGGTGGCACGGTCGCGGGGCCTTGCCACGAGGTCTGCTACGGCTTGCGGGCCACGCCGCAGTAGAAGGCCACCTCTTCCGGCTCTTCCGGCTCTTCCGGCTCTTCCGGCTCACCGCCGAACGGCGACGGCTCGGGGCGCCAGCGCGAGCAGGAGACGACCCCGGGCTCCAGCAGGTCCATGCCGTCGAAGAACGTCGCGACCTCCTCCGGGGTCCGCTGGTGCAGCTTGGGCGTGCCCACCGAGTTCCAGAACCTGACCGCCTCGTCCACGTCGGTGAGGCCGGGCGCGGTGATGGTGTGCGACAGCACCAGGTAGCTGCCGGACGGCACCGCGTCGACCAGGGTCCGGATGATCGACCGGGCCCGGTCGGTGTCGGCGACGAACATGACGATGCCCAGCAGCATGATCGCGGTCGGCTTTCCGAGGTCGAGCGTGCGCGTCGCCTCCCGCAGGATGGACTCCGGGTCGTGCAGGTCGGCCTCGACGTAGTCTGTGGCGCCCTCGGATGTGCTGGTGAGCAGCGCCCTGGCGTGGGTCAGTACCAGGGGGTCGTTGTCGACGTAGACGATGCGCGACTCCGGAGCCACCCGCTGGGCCACCTCGTGCGTGTTGTCCGCGGTGGGCAGGCCGGTGCCGATGTCGAGGAACTGCCGGATGCCGGCGTCCTGCCCCAGGTGGCGCACGGCACGCCCGAGGAAGGCCCGGTCGGCGCGGGCGTAGTCGAGGATGCCCGGGTGGAGCTGGCGGATCTGGTCGCCGGCGGCGCGGTCCACCTCGTAGTTGTCCTTGCCGCCCAGCCAGTGGTTCCACATCCGGGCCGAGTGCGGCACGGTCGAGTCGATCCGGGACAACACCTGGTCGGAGTCTTCGGAGTGGTCGGAGCCCGAGGTCATGAGCATCTCCTGTCGTACGTGGCGCGCCTGTACCGGCACCAACGTAAGCCCAAGCGGTCGCCGTGACAGGTACCTTGCCGCGTCGACCTGGCCGAATCCCGTCGTCGCCGTCGGCCGGTCAGCGCGGCGGCACCGGAGCGGGAGGCGGGGGCCGACCGAACCGCCCAGTGGTCTGGACCAGTTGGGGCGCCAGTGGTTAAGGTCCTGGCACGGCGCCGCGCACCGCGTGCGGTGCCGCCGACCGGCCGCGCCGACGACAGGACCGTGGTGATCGACCTCATAGTGGTGCTCCGAGCCGAGGACGCCGTGCTGGACTTCCTCTCCGTACTGGCCGCGACGGACGGAGGTGACGCGGGGGTACTGATCGCCGACCGGGCCGACCGGGCCGACCGGGCCGACCGGGGGATCTTCGTGCCGCTCCCCGCCGGTGCCGCCCTGGCCGAACGGCTGGAACTGCTCGGTGCCCACGTCCGCCCACTGCCCGCAGACCACCCTGACGACGCACCCGCCGTGTCCTCGCCGGGACCGTCCTCACCCGTGCCGTCGTCGCCCGTGCCGTCCTCGCCGGGCCCGGACGCCCTGGCGGCCGCCGTCCTGCGCGCGGCCGACGGCCGCCCGGCACGCCTGTGGACGCACTCCCCGGCGGACAACAGGCGCACCCGGGGGCGCCTGGGCCGCGACCTGGCGGCGGCCGGCCACGGCCTGCCGGTGAGCCACGCGGTGGGCCACTCGCCTTACCTGCAGGTGGTGAGCGACCGCGACGTTCCGCTTTGCAGGCGGCAGGCCGCCGCCAAGACCGACTTCGTCAACCGCTTCTGCTCCGGCCTGTTACTCGCCGAGGCCTCCTCCCCCGGGGCCGCGGAGTACGTCGTGGACACCGCACGGGTACCGGCCGCCGAGCGCTTCTTCGCCGCCCGAGCCGAGGAGCGCGACCGCCTCTTCGCGCTGCTGGGCAGCCTCGGCGACGAGGCCGCCTCGGTCGCCGACCCCTGGGAGTTCGGCACCTCCGCCTACGAGGCCGAGCGGTTGGACGCCACCGCGGCCTGGATCGCCCGGCACCGCACGCCGGACGACGGACCGCTGGTAGAACTGGGCGCCTGCGAGGGCGCGTTGACAACCCGACTGGCCGGCAAGGGCTTCACCGTGCATGCCACCGAGCCCAATCCCGCCTTCCACACGCGCCTCGCCGCGGCGGACGCCCCCGGCATCACCGTGCACCGGCTGGACCTCGCCGCGCTCGCCGCGGGCCGGGGACCGCGGGGCAGCGCCGTACTGCTGGTGGAGATGCTCTACTACGGCCAACCGCCGCACCTGCTGGACGGGTTGACCGGCGACCTGCTGTTCGTGGCGCTGGCCCCGGAAACCCTCGACGCCGTCCTGGCACCTTGGCTGGAAACCTCCCCCCGCTGGTACGAGGCCGAGCGCACCCGACTGGTCGCACCGCGACTGGAAGCGGTGTGCGAGGGACGCGCCTACCTGGGCAAGCGCGGCAGCACCGGCGTACTCCTGGCCTCCCGGTGACCGCGCCCGAACCGGACGCGGAGAGCTGGCGCACGGTGGTCGTCTCACCGCACTTCGACGACGCCGCGCTGTCCCTGGGCGGGTTGCTGCCGCTGCTGCCCCGGCCCGCCGTGGTGGTCACCGTGCACGGTGGCGCGCCGCCGCCGGGCGCGGAGACCTCCTGGTGGGACCGGGAGTGCGGTTTCTCCACCGCCGCGGAGGCCCACCGGGTGCGCGTCGCCGAGGACGCCGAGGCCTGCGCTCTGCTCGGTGCCCGGCCCGTGCCGCTGGACGAGCCGGACGGGCCCTACCGGGACGCGGAAAGGGGCTTCCCCTCCCTGGTCCCGCTGCTGCGCCGGGCGTCCGCCGACGCCAGGGTGCTGCTGCCGCTCGGTACCAACCAGCCCGACCACGCACGCGTCCGCCGCGAGTGCCTGCGCACGCTCTCCGGGTTGCCGTCCGGCCGTCGGCCGGCGGTGTCCGTCTACGCCGACCTGCCCTACACCGGGCACCTGCCCGGCTGGGGCACCGAGCCGGGCGGCCGACTGGAGGAGTCGCTGCGGGCCAGCACCGACTTCGGCCCGGCGTTCCGCGAGCTGTCCCAGACGCACCGGATCGGACCGGTGCGCCTGCTCCGTCTGGACGACGGGCAGTGGGCGCGGAAGCGGGCCGCGGTGTGCTGCCACGCCTCGCAGCTCGCCGCGCTCGGCCAGGGCCACGGGTGCTTCCTCAGCCGCGAGGGGCCGCTGCACGCGGAGGCCGTCTGGCCGCTGCTGTGACCCCGGCCGGAGGCGCACGCGGTCGGCGGGCTCGCCGACCGCGTGCGCCTCCGGCCGGGGTCGGCCCCGCGTCTCAGCCCTGGCGGCCGCGCCAGTCGAGGCAGACCACCATCGCGTCGTCCTGGGACTGCGGCTCCCCCCGGTAGCCGGTGAGTTCGCGCAGCACGGCGCGGGGCACCTGCGAGGGGGGCAGCAGGCGGGAGTTGGTCACCGCGCGGGCGAGGGCCCGTTCGCTGTAGCGCTCCCCGGCGGGCGACGCCACGTCGTAGACGCCGTCGCTGACGAACAGCAGCCGGTCACCACGCTCGACGGTCAGGTTCTGCACCGTGTACACGGTGTCCTCGAACATCCCAAGCGGCAGCTGGGCCTCCAGCTCCACGGGTTCCACCACGCCGTCGCGCAGCCGCCAGACCTTCGGTGAGCCCGCGTCCACGATCTGCACCTCGCCGGTGGCCAGGTCGAAACGCAGCAGCAGCACCGACACATGCGCGGCGCCCCGGTGCTGGCCGTAGATCGCCTGGTCGGCGAGGCAGGCCTGCCCGACGAGGTCCAGCCCGGCCCGGCGGGCGTTGCGGAGCGCGTTGACGGCCAGGTTGGTGAGCAGCGCCGCCTCGATGCCCTCCCCCATGCCGTTGCTGACGGTCAGGGTGAGGTCCTGGCCCGACGTGGACCAGTCGAAGTTGTCGCCGTGGATGGCGTAGGCGGGTTCCAACTGCGCTCCGAGTTCGTACTCGGGGCGGGTGCAGGACCGGCCGGGCAGCAGCTGCCACTGCATCTCGGCGGCGAGCGTGAGCCGCTCGGCCCGCCGGGCCTGGAGGTACAGGTCGGTGTCGCGCTCGGCGACGACGATCTCGTGGCCGAGGACCTCGGCGACGTCCACCAGCTGGTTGACCATGTCCTCGGAGTAGACGTCAGCGGGCACGGTCACCGCCAGCACGCCAAGCCGGTCTCCCCGGACCGACACGGGGAGGTGTGCGGTGACGCTGTCGGGGCAGTCGTCCGAGCGGATATATGGTTGCTGGGCTCCGAAGGCCCTTCCGGACGCGCTGCTGTGGACGGAGAGGGGCACTGCGGTGTAGGGCAGTGCGTCGACGGGCTGAAGTATGGTCATCGCGTAGTCGGCCATCAACAGCTCCACCGTGGTGGCTGCGAAGTGCTTGATCAGTGCGTGACGAACCGCCTCCGGCAGTTCATGAGGTGCGGCACTGCGCAAGGCGCGCTCCACAGCCGCGAATCTGTCCACCGTTGTTGACCGCTTTCTCGAAGAACGCCATTCAGAAGGAGCAAAGCACCAGTCAGTCCGCCGGGGGCTGACAAGGCCGATTCGGAGTGTCACAGTATGGGCGTGAATTCCGCCGCCTCGCACCGAAGGGCTCAGGACGCCGCTCATGCGTCGCGCGAGGTCATCGAGCTGCTCGAGGTGCTGTGGGAGCGGGGCCGGGACGCCGTCTCATCCGCCCCGGTGTCGTCCTCGCAGCTGAGGGTGATGTACATCCTCGACCGCGACGAGGGCATCAACCTGCGCACGCTGGGCGAGGTGCTGGGCGCCGCGCCCTCCTCGGTGAGCAGGCTGTGTGACCGACTGCACGCGCTGGGGTTCGTCGAGCGGTCGCCCAGCCAGGTCAGCCGCCGGGAACTGCAGCTGCGGCTGACCGCCCGGGGCAAGGCATACCTGCGGGACCTGCGGTCGCGGCGCGAGGTGGCGCTGCTGAACGCGATAGACGGCATGCCCGCGTCGGCACGCACGGCGTTGATCGAGGGCCTGGCCAGTTTCCGGTCCGCGGTGGAGGAGGCCCCTCCGATCCGGGTGCCGGGCCGTTCCGAGCGTTCTTCCCGGACGGCGTGACCGGACTTCCGTACCCCGGCGCACCGCGTTCGTTCCCACCACTGCACTCCCCGCTCGCCGCATCCCGCACGCCCTCGGCGATGCCCGAGTCGTTCACCGCGCAGCGGCTCGCACCGCCTGGCAAAGAATCTTGCCATGCCGGGACAGTTGTCAACCGGAAACATTGCACGCACCTCACTCGGGCACACGGCTTCTCCCCCGTGGATCTTCCACCCGGTGACCCCGCAGGACCTCCCCCGCCCCACACCCCTCACCGCTTCCCCCGGACCGGCCGGCAGACGCACGGCACGGAAGCACGGCACCTCCCGCCGCACTCATCTCACCCGCCGCGCCGAACGCACGCGCCGCCGGCGGCGGCGGCGTGGCACCTTGGACGTGGCGCCTGCGGCCACTCGGGCCCGTACGCACAGGGAGTGTTTACCTCTCCCGGCGGCGGGCACCCGTCCTGAATTCCGACTCCGCCCGTCGGCGCGGCCCACGCGGCCACACCGACCGCCCCGCTCGCAAGCGGCCTCGGCTGGGCCGGACTTCCCTCAGATGGAGAGGGTCGCTAACATTTGTCGGACGACAACAAAAAGGCCGGCCAGGGACCAACTCCCCCCACCCGCACCGACGGGTCCGGGGCAGCGGCACCGCAGGCCGGCCGTCGACAGCGAAAGGGTCTCGGCTTGAGCACCGGCGAATCCACAGCACGGGAGCGCGTTCTCAGCGCGCTGCGCGAACGCGCTGACCAGATCGCCGACCGCTGGGTCCAGTTGCAGACGCAGCAGACCCCCTTCGGAGGCGGCATCAGCGAGAGTGAACACCGCGAGGAGGCCGACGCGTTGGTCGGCACGCTCACCACCGCTCTGGACAACGGCGCGCCGGTCGAGCGGGTGGTGACGGCCGATCGTGAGCTGCACCGGTCGGTTACCGAGTTCTCCCTGCGGCGGGCAAGGGGCGGCACGACACCGACCGCCACCGCACTCGCGCTGCTCGCCCTCAAGGAGGCCGTCCTGGAGGCCGTCCAGGACACCGCCGGCGAGGACGGCGACCTGTTCGAGGCAGCCCTGCTGGTCAACCGGCTGCTCGACGCGGCCGGAGCCCTCACCTTCGAGACCTACGTCGGCGGTCGGGAGGAGATCATCCGTCGGCAGAGCAGCCAACTGCTCGAGGCCTCCACTCCGGTGGTGCGGCTGTGGCAGCAGGTCCTCGCAGTCCCGCTCGTCGGCACGCTCGACACCGCCCGCACCCAGGTGGTCATGGAGAACCTGCTTCAGGCCATCCAGGAGCACGAGGCGCTGGTCGCCATCATCGACATCACCGGGGTGCCCACCGTGGACACCGCCGTGGCCCAGCACCTGATGCAGACCGTCAACGCGGTGCGCCTGATGGGCGCCGACTGCGTGATCAGCGGCATCAGGCCGCCGATCGCGCAGACGATCGCGCAGCTGGGCATCGACCTGTCGACCATCCTGACCAAGGCCACGCTCGCCGACGCCCTCAGGACAGCGGTGAAGCTGACCGGCAACGTCTCCCCCGAGGCCTCCGAAGCCCTGGCGGGTTCGTGAGCGCCCAGGCGTCCACCGGAGTACCGATTCTCCGGCTGGGCGACGTACTGGTCACCGGCCTGCTCAACGAACTCGACGACAAGACCGCCATGGCCTTCACCGAAGAGCTCACCGAACGCATCACCGCGGACGGAGCACGGGGCGTACTGATCGACATCACCCGGCTCGAGATCATCGACTCCTTCGTGGCCCGAACCCTGATGGAACTGACCACCGTGGCACGCCTGCTGGGCGCCCGCGTGGTGGTGGCCGGCATGCGGCCACCCGTCGCCATCACCCTGGTGGAGCTGGGACTCCGGCTGCCGGGCGTGGAGACCGCGCTGAACGCGGAACAGGGCATGGCCGCACTGGGTTGGCATCAGAGCCCACAGCCCCCGGAAGGGGTGCGACGTGAAGAACCCAGATGAGAACACGGCAGGTTTCACCCGCGACGCCGACACCGCAGCACACTCCCGCACCACCACCGGTACCCGCACGATCACGGCCGCGGCAGGACCGGGCCGAGGCAGCGCACAGGCCGGCAGCACCGCCGGCACCGGCAGGACGGCCACCCACGCGGTGCGCAGCGAGGAGGACCTGCTGACGGTCCGTCACGCCGTGCGCAACGCCGCGCTCCGGGTCGGCTTCGGCATCGTCGACCAGACCCGTGTGGTCACCGCGGCCAGCGAACTGGCCCGCAACGCCTACATCCACGGCGGCGGCGGCACCCTCACGCTGGAGCAGCTGGAGCAGCCCGGGCATCGCGGCCTGCGCATGACGACAAGCGACGACGGCCCCGGCATCCCGGACGTCGCGGCGGCCCTCACCGACGGCTACACGACCGGCGCCGGCCTCGGCCACGGCCTCGGCGGAGTACGCCGGCTGATGGACGAGTTCGAGATCCACTCTGTCCCCGGGAAGGGGACCACGATCCGCGCCACCAGATGGACCAGCCGTTGACCCGCACCACCTCGCCGACCGTCCAGGTGCGCATCGACCACTCCAGCGCCGTGCACGTGGCCGCCTCGGCGGCGCGCGCACTCGCCGAGCGGTGCGCGCTTCCCGGCGCGCTGCCCCACAAGGCCGCGGTCCTGGCCTCGGAGCTGGCCACCAACATCGACAAGCACGCCAAGGACGGCACGCTCTACCTCCGGCGGCTGCCGCTCGGCGGGGGCCTGGAGATCACCGCCGTCGACCGGGGCCCCGGCATCCCCGATGTGGCGGCGGCCTTCACCGACGGCTACACCACCACCGCGACCCTCGGTTCCGGCCTGGGCGCGATCCGGCGGATGGCGACGGACTTCACCCTCCGCACCGAGAGCGGCACCGGCACCCTGGCCTGCGCCCGCCTCAGCCCGCCCGAGCAGGCCGCGGCCGCCCGGCAGGAGCTGGGAGCGGTGTGTCTGCCCGCCGAGGCCGAGGAGCACTGCGGCGACGCCTGCGCTGCCGCCGACACCGGGGACTCCCGCACGGTCATCGTCGTCGACGGCCTCGGACACGGCCCGCAGGCCGCCGAGGCCGCCCAGTGCGCGCTGCGTGCCTTCCACCGGGTGCCGGAGAGCACCCTTCCGGACATCCTCACCACCGTGCACCGGTCGCTGCGGCACACCCGCGGCGCCGCCGCCGGTGTGCTGCGGCTGCGAGCCGGCCAGGCCGAGTACGCGGGCATCGGCAACGTCCGGGCTCTCGTCCTCACCCGCACCGAGGCGCGCCACCGGCTCACCGGCCAGCCCGGAGTGCTGGGCCTCACCATGCCGGCCCCCCGCGTGCACCGCATACCGCTCACCCCGGACTCCACCGCCGTGCTGCACAGCGACGGCATCTGCCCGCGCTGGGCGCATCTCCCCTCGCCCTTCCTCCTGCGGCTTCCGCCCTCGCTGCTCGCCGCAGCCGTCGCCCACGGGCACCGCCGCACCCGGGACGACGCCACCGTGCTCACGGTGCGCCCCCGGCATGTCCCCCCTACCCCACAGACCCCGCGGAGCCGTCCGTGACAGAGACCGAGTTCCGCTCGCTGCCCCCACTGCGGCGCGCGGTACGCCGACTCGCCGAGACCCACCAGCTGCCCGCCGAACTGCGCGCCCGGCTGGTGCTGTCGGTGACCGCGCTGGCCGGCGCCCAGCTGAAGGCCGGGCGCGGAGTCACCCTGTCCACCCGTCAGGAGCCGGGCCCCGACGCCCACGTCACGCTCGCCGTCACGTTGCGTTCGCCGCAGGCGCCCGGTCCGCTGGACACGGCGGGCCTGCCGCTGCCCGCCCAGCCGGGGGCAGCTCGAAGCGCCATGTGGCGGCTGCCGGTCCCCGCCCAGGCGGAGCGCCGCCCCGCCCTGCCTCGGCACCGGGGCGACGGCGCGCCGGAGCCGTCCGAAGTGGACGTACTGGAGGAGGAGCTGCGGGCGGCGCTCGCCCGCGCCGACTCCCTCGCCGCCGAACACCACCGCCTGAAGCACGAACTGGCCGAGACCAACAGCGGAGTGCTGGCGCTGTACGTGCAGTTGGAGGAACGCGACGAGCGGCTGCGCAGCGCCCACGGCCAGACGCTGCGCGAGCTGGAGGACGCCCTGCGCCCGCCTCCGGTGGCGGCGGAGGGCCTGGAACTGGGCGTCCACTACGCCCCGGCCGACAAGGACGCACCGACCGGCGGTGACCTGTACGACTGGTTCACCCTGCCGGACGGGTCCGTGCACATCACCGTCGTCGACGCCCTCGGGCACGGTGTCCGCAGCACCCGCAGCGCGCTGAACGTCACCCATGCGGTGCGCACCCTCGCCCTGGAGGGGCACCCGCTCCAGTCGATCATCGCCCGCACCGACGAGATCCTGATGCCGTTCGACGGGGACCTCATGGCCAGCGTGCTGCTGGCCCGGCTCGACCCGGCCACCGGCGACGTGCGGCTGGCCAACGGCAGTCACCCTCCGGCCCTCGTCACGCGGGCCGACGGCTCGTCGGAGTACCTGGAGGTCCGGGGCAGGGGCATCGGCTTCCCGCTGCCGGGCAGTGAGAGGCTGCTGGCCACCCGTCTCGACCCGGGTGACCTGCTGCTGCTGTACACCGACGGACTCACCGAGAGCCGCCGGGACCCGGCGGAGGGCGAAGCGCGGCTCGTCGAGAGCGCGCGCCGCCACCGGCACCGCCCGGCGGCCGAGATTCCAGGCGCCGTCGCAGCCGACATGCACACCGTCATACTCCACGCGGACGACACGCTGGCGCTCGCCGTACGCCGGGACGGGCCCGCCCTCTCGGCGGACCCCGTGCCGCCCGCCCGACGCGGCTGACCCGGCCACCTGCCCGCGCCGACCGGGCGGGCGGCGCGGGCAGGGCGGGCCGGTTCAGAAGTCGGCGCGCACGGCGGCGTCGACCCGGCCGACGGACTCCAGCTCGTACTTGGTGGTGTACGCGTCGCGGATGGCCTCGATGTCGGCGTCCCGCTCCGCGTTCTCGGTCGCCGGGTAGAGCAGGATCAGCTCGTAGGAACGCTCACCGTTGATGGTGCCGGTGCGGTCCCGCCACTGGCCGTACCCCTCCTGCAGGGTCAGTCCGGCGGGGAACCTGGGGGTGATCTCCCGGTCGAGGAACGCGCGGAACTCCGCGTCCGTGATGGGCGGTTCGCCGCCGTGCCGGCCCGTGCCGAAGAACAGGCGGGTCTCGCTGTACCGTTCACCGCGTCCGGCCTCCGCAGCCGCCGGGACGGGCGGGGCGGCCGCGCCCCCGAAGGGAGCGGGACGTGCGGCGAACGCGCCCGCCGCCAGCAGGACGAGCAGGCCGGCGAGTGCGACGAGGACGGCGGACCGCAGCTGCACCTTCACGTGGGGCTCCTCGGGGTGTCGGGGTGGCCCCCGGTACGCGGTCGCGCACCGGGGGTTCGGATGCCGATCTCCTGCACGGCGTCGCGCAGCCCGGCGGGCGCCCGCGGGTGCCGCCGGACCTGCCGCAGCGCCGTGCGCAGCACGGCCGCCGTGCGGGCCGAGCCGCCGCCCGCGACCGCCCCGCGCGACGCGTGCAGTGCGACGGCTTGCTGCTCCGCCTCCCGCCAGGCTCCCGCCGCCACCAGCACGGACAGCAACTCGGCCGCGAACAGCGACCGGTAGGAGGGACCGGCGGGGCCGGCGGTCGCAAGGCGCAGGTGGGCGGCGGCCCGTTCCCGGTCCCCCAGAGCCGCCAGGACCAGGCCGCGGTGGCCCTGGAGCTCCTGCTCGTCGACCCACCACGTCCACTCCGGGTCGCGCGCTCCGGGACCGTCCAGGAAGAGCGAGCGGGCCCGGTCGGCCTCCACCAGCGCGCGCTGCCGCCCGCCCGCGTCGGCGTGGGCCCTCGCCGTGCGCAGGCGCAGCACGGCCGCCGTCCGCGGCGGTAGCGGGCCGGATTCCAGAGCCGCCTCGGCCCAGGCGCAGGCGGCGGCGGGACGTCCGTGGTGGGCCTCGCGCATGCTGAGGGTGGCGACGACCAGGTGCGCGGTGGCCCGGTCGCCCGCCTGGTCCGCCAGTTGCAGGGCCTGCCGGTTGACCCACCCGGCCGGCTGCCGGGCCCCGGCGTCGAACAGGATCCACCCGGCGGCGGACAGCAGGTGCGCCGAAACCGCCAGGACCTCGGCGCTGCCGTCCGCGCGGGCGGCGTCCGCGCAGTGCCGGGCGGCCCGCCGGGCCGCCGGGGCTGCGGCGACGGCACCTGCCGTCCGGTCCCGGGCGAGCAGCCGCGCCGCGAGCGCCCCGAGGGCCGCCGCGCGGTCCTGCGGGCCGGTGGGGGGCTGGGCGTTCATCTCCGGCTCCTGTCGGTGGGTACGCACGGTGCGAGGCTGTTCCCGGCACGTGTGCTCGTGGTGGGGATGCGGGGGCGTGGTGCGGGCCGGGGCGCGGTGTGTTCAGCGGGGCAGGGGCGGGGGGCGCTCCGGCAGCGGGGTCGGCGCGCGGGGCGCGACGAAGCATCGTGCGACCTCCGTGAGCCAGCGGATCTCCGCGTCCAGGTCGCGGTGTTCCGCGTGGGCGAACGAGGCGTCCTCCCCCACGGCCGGGGCGCCGTCCCTGCGGGCCCGCAGGGCATGCCGCAGCAGCAGCGCCTCGTAGGCGGTGGACGGCCCCTCCGAGGCCACCCCGGTACGGGCGGCCTCGCGGCCCGCCGCGTCCGGGTCGAGCCAGGGGCGCAGCGCCAGCTGGCCGTCGCGGATCTCGATCACCCGCCGGTACAGCCGGTAGCGCAGGTCACGCGGCGGCAGCACGTCCGCCCAGCGCGACGGCGGTGCGGCCAGCGCGATCTGCGGGCTGGCTCGGTACAGGGCCCACCACAGCGGGGCCAGCTGCCGGTACGCGCGGTACTCGCCCCACCAGCGCGCAGCCGCCGACAGCTTCGGGCCCCAGGACGGGACCGTCCAGCCGAACACCTGGAGCAGCGAGCCGACGCTGCCCGTCGTCCAGTACAGCCAGCTCCACGGGTTGTCGAAGCCCAGACGCATGCCGGCGATCTCGACGTAGCGGACCAGGCAGTAGCCGAGGATCAGGGTGCCGCCCGCGGTGACGGCGCGCATGCCGCGGCGCAGCCACGGCCGGTGCGCGATCCGCGCGTAGCGCAGCGACATCCGGACCGCGCCGATCTGGCCGACCGCGCAGACGGCGAGGTACAGCGCGAAGTACAGGGCGTAGCGCGGGTTCTCCATGTTGAGCGCGACGGTGACCTCCGCCGTGCCCTCCCGGGTGGGCGTGTTGACGAAGAAGAACAGCACCGCCAGCACCGCAAGCGCCGCGCCGAAGCCGAGCATGCGCCGCCGTGCCAGCAGCCGGGCGCGCGGCGGCGGGTGGGACCAGTGGACCAGGACCACCTGCTGGGCTGCGGTCAGCACCACCACCAGCGCCTGGCAGAGCAGGGTGGTGATGTTGGGGTGGTGGAGCAGCGCGTTGATGTGGGTGCGGATCTGGTCCAGTTCGACGACAAAACTGAGGCTGGAACAGAGGAAGTAGAGGCACAGCGCGATCAGCGCCGGATCGGTGCGCTGCCGCAGCGCCGCAGGCGCCTTGTAGAGGAAGGCCGCGAGACCGCCCAGCGCGCAGCTCCAGGACAGGACCTGGTAGATCATGAGCCGTGGTGGCGCTGCGGGGTGCCGGCGCCCAGTGCCAGCTCGATGCGTGCCAGGGTGTCGGCCGCCTCGGCGGGCGCGGGCGCGACGGGCTCGGCGGGTGCCGCCCGCACCCTGGTCAGCAGCAGCGTGGCCATGGTCTCCGCCTCCTGCTCTGCTCCCTCCTGGTAGCCGCACCGCCCCAGCACCCCGCGCACCGTGCCGGGGTCGAGGCTGGGGAACAGCACACGGGCCATCGAGTCGTCCAGGCGCTCCCCGCTGTGGTGGCCGCACAGGATGTGGGCCAGTTCGTGGGCGATGATGTGCTCCTGGTGGGGCCTGCTGGTGCGCGCCTCGTAGACCACGAAGTCCTCGGTGTCGGTGGCGATCCACAGGCCGTGCAGGCCGGTGGCGCGCAGGTCCATGGCGAGCGGCCGGATCGTGCGCCCGCGGCGCCTGCCGACGTGCGCGCAGAGCGCCTGGACGTCGTCGGCGTCGTCCAGGCCGTGGAGCAGTTCCTCGCAGGTACGGCGCAGCCCGGCAAGCCGGTGGGCCTGCTCGTGGCGCTCGCGCCGCCGGGTGGATGCCACGCCTCTCGCCTTTCCGTGTCCGCGCCCTCCCGGCTGCACGGGAGGGGAGCCGGGCCGCTTTCACAGTAGTGCGCGCACCGCCTCGGCTGGCACCCCGTTTACGAGCCAGCCGGCTGCTCTCCGGCCACGTGCGCGTTACCGGGAGCCGCGTCGTCCGTTGAACACGGGTGACCACCACATCAGTCGGGCGGGCGTCGCCGACGCAGCGCACCAGGCCCGCCGAAACGGTTCCGCAGCAGACCCCCATCTATGCCGAGCTGGTTCGCCAGTGGACGGAGCAGAACCGGTCCGTACCAGGACGCACCGACCACGAGTGGGCGGTCCTGGTGGACTACTCGTCGTGGCGGCACAGATGAGGCAGCCCGTTCCACGGGCCACGCCGTCTCCCGGGCCACCGCCCCCGGATGGCCGGAAAACACCCCCGGCCCGGCGCGATTCCCGCCGCCCTGCCACACCACGCCCCTCTCCCCGCCCACACCCGGGCCGGTGACGCGCCCGGTCAACGCCCCCTCACCCGACACCCGCCATCTGTCACAGCCGGGTGACGAGCTTCGACGATCCACGGTTCGGCCTGCCCCGGGCCCTGCGAGCCACTAGCGTTTCCTCCACACACTCGGGGTGAGCCAGGTCACACCGCTGAGTCGTGCGCTGTTCGAGAGACAACCCGTGGGGGGCCGCATGCACCGGATGTCCAAAGGCGGAAACGTCGCGCTGACAGAGCTCAAGGATGACGTCGCCTCGGTGGTGCTGACGCTGTCCTGGTCCGATCCCACCGGCGAGGGCGACGCGGACATCTCGGTCCTGCTGCTTGGCCCCGACGGCAAGGTCTCCCGGGACGAGGACTTCTACTTCTACAACAACCCGACCGACGAGAACGGTTCGGTGCAGATGCTGGGCAAGTCACCCACCGGCTCGGGAACCGAGGACCGGGTACTGGTGGACCTGGGCGCCGTGCCCGCCGTTGCGGAACGGCTGGTGGTGGCCGCCAGCCGCTACGCCGGCGCGACGTTCGGCGCACTCGCGGACCTGAAGCTGCTGCTGTCGGATCACACCGGCGAGACGCTGCTCTCGTTCGACATCACCGACGCGAGCGTCGAGACGGCGTTCGTCTTCGGAGAGCTGTACCGGCGGTCGGGAGTCTGGAAGTTCCGCGCGGTGGGCCAGGGGTACCGTTCCGGGCTGGCGGGGCTGGCCACTGACTTCGGCATCGACGTGGCCCAGGACGAGACGGAGGAGGCAGAGCAGGACAGCGGGTGCGAGACGTCGGACTCTCCTGAAGGGGCTGCGACAACCGGGCACGAGACGGTGGTTGTGCCCGTGCAGGCGCAGACGCCGGATGAGGCGGTGAACCCCGTGCCCGTGCCCGCAACCGCCGCTGCCGAGAACTCCGGTGTCTTGGCAGCCGGCGCTCTCGCGCCGGACGGCGAGGGCACGCAGCCGCACGCACCCGGCACGGTCCTGCTCGCCCCCGGTCCCGCCGTCACCGTCACTGCGGACAGCGTTCCGACGCAGGTCGCAGCGGCTCCCGCCCTGGCGCCGCCGACCGCCACTTCCAAGGCCGCCAGGCGCCCGGTGCGCACGGCGAAGCGCCGCTCCACCCTCCCCAGGGCCCCCAAGGTGGACCTGTCCGACCACCCCAACTGGCGGGCCGCCCGGCTGTTCTCCGCCTCCGGGCTCCGCAACGACCAGGAACGCGAGACCCGGGCCACCTCGACCCTGCTCGCCGCGATGGCCCATGTGCCGGAGTTCGGACGCCGTCTCACCGCCAAGTTCAACGCGCCCGCGGGAACGGTGCAGACCTTCGCGGAGGCGTCGTTCCGGCACGGTGACGCCACCCTCCGGCCCGACGGGGTCATCCGCGTCGCCAGAGCGGGCCGCATCTGGACCGCCCTCGTCGAGACCAAGACCGGCGGCAACCCGCTCAAGCCCGACCAGGTGCAGCGGTACGTGGATCTGGCCGGCAAGCACGGTTACGAGACGGTCATCACGCTCTCCAACGACCTGGCGCTGGACGGCGAGCACCCGGTCCCGGTGGACAAGCGGCGGCTGCGCAAGGTCGCGCTGCGGCACCTCTCCTGGGCGGAGGTCACGCACGAGGCCCACCTGCTGTGCCACCACGACGGGTTGGCCAATCCGGCCCACGCCTGGCTGCTCAACGAACTGCTGCACTACCTGCGGCACGACAACGCGGGCTGCCAGGGTTTCCAGAACATGGGCGCGTCGTGGGTCCCGGTCCGCACCGCCATCACCGAGGGCACCCTGAGGGCGACCGACCGCCCCGCGATGCACGTCGCGGAGAACTGGGAGAAGCTGACCCGCCAGCTCTGCCTGAGGCTCGGCGGCAGTCGCGGCGTGACCGTGGCGCCGGTGTCCCGGGGCCGACGCGGCGGCGACGCGGCCACCCGGCGCGCGGAGACGGTGGCCGCGCTTGTCGAGACGGGCCGGCTCAGCACCGGGCTGCGGATCCCCGGCACGCCGGGGACGCTGTTGCTGGAGGCCGACCTGCGCACCGGCCGGCTGGAGACCACCGTCGAGGTGGCCTCCGCCGAACGCGCCCGTCAGCTGTCACGTGTCCAGTGGTTGCTGCGGCAGCTCGCCGAGGCACCGGCCGAGGTACGGGTGGAGGCCGTGACCGGCCGACCGGGTGCGGGGCCCTGCGAGCTGCTGCGGATGCTCCGACAGGAACCCGGCCTGCTGGTACCCGACGCGGGCGAGGAGATCACCTCGTTCCGACTCACCCTGCCGAGCACTCTGGGGACCAGGCGCGGCACGGAGGAGACCGGTTTCATCCGCAGCGTGAACACCGCCGTCGACCGCTTCCTCGACGAAGTGGTGAGCCGTCTCAAGCCGGTGACAGCCGTCGTCTGAGCTTCACCGTACCCCGGGCCCTCGCGGCCGGCCCGGGGCACGGCGAGGACCACCACGCCAGGGCCCGCGGTCAGCCGCGGAGGCGGGGGGCCAGGGACGCCGCGTCGGGCGGATCGCCGGTGAACGGCCGGTCTGCGGGCTCACCACCCGGCTCACCGGCCAGCCGGGCTGCCAGTGAACGGGCCCAGTCGAGCAGCCCCGGCACGTCGAGCCCGTGCGGCGGATCGCCTGCGAAGGGGGCGATCCCCGTCGCGCCGCGCCGCAGCAGCGCCGCGCCGCCGTCCGGATTGCCCCGGGCCGCGTGGGTGACGCCCACCGCCAGCTGCGCCAGGGCCCGCCACAGCGGTTCCTCCTGCGGCGGGCCCGTCTTCCAGGCGTCCTCGAAGACCTCGTGGGCGTGGAAGGGGCGGCCCGCGTCCAGCAGTCGCTGCGCTTCGGCGAGGGTCTGGTCCGCCGACCGCCGCACCCCCTCCGGCTGGCGCTCCACCCCCGGCGCGCCGTGCGGCAGGGGACGCCCCAGGGCGTCGCGGGGGCGGGCGTTGCGGGCCCGACCCTCCTCGTCACGGTCGCGGTCACCCATGTTGCTGCCCCTTCGTCACGTGCACCTCCACACCGTCCAGAAGCAGCCCGAGGCCGAACGCGAAGTCCTCCTCGGGCCCGAACGGCTCACCGAGCACCCCCGAGTCGAGCACCTCGGACACTGCCGGGTAACGTCCGCCGCCGGTCAGCCGCCCCAGCAGCAGGCCGTAGGCGGCTGTCGCCTCGACCAGGGTCAGGCCCGACGAGCGGGCGCCGTCCTCCAGGTCGGCCGTCAGTGACGCCTCGCTGCGCACGTACCCGCTGACCAGGTTCAGCACTCCCAGCCGCGCGCCGGGCGCCAGCCCGGACGCCGCGAGGCAGCGCAGCCCCTGCTCCATCCAGGCCACCGAGTTGGGCGTGACCGGCGGCGTGCTGACCGGGATGCGGAGTATCCACAGGTTGCGGTGCAGCAGCTCCCGGTAGGCCCACGCCCACCGGGTGAGCCCGTCACGCCAGCTCTCGCCCTCCGGCGGGTCCGCCGGAGGGCCGGCCGCGGCTGCGTCCTCCATCAGGACAAGCAGGTCGTCCTTGGAGGAGACGTACCGGTACAGCGCCATCGTCGACACGCCCAGCTCCGCCGCAACCCTGCCCATGGTGACCGCGGGCAGTCCTTCGGCGGCCGTCACGTCCAGCGCCGCCCGCACGATGCGCTCGATGCTCAGGCCGGGTTTTCGTCCCTTGCCCTGCCGCTCCCGCAGTCCCCAGGCCGCCTCGACTCCCGGCGGCAGGCCCGTCGCGCTGCGGGCCGCCGGGGTGTTGTTGCTCACCATGGGTTCGTGTATAACATACACACAGAGGTGTACGGCATACACAGAACAGCGTGCCACGTACGCATTGGCGACGCCCGGAGGGGCGCGCCGGGAGCAGCGCGAGCAGAGTCCGGCGACGAGGAAGCGGGGGCGTGCACATGAGGGCGACGAAACGGGCGACGGCAGACGAGGCCGCGGCGATCGAGGTGCGGGGGCTGACCAAGCGCTACGGGCGGACGGAGGTGCTGTCCGGGCTGGACCTGTCGGTGGCTGCCGGGAGCGTGTTCTGCCTGCTCGGCCCCAACGGCGCGGGCAAGACCACCACCGTCCGCATCCTGGCCACCCTGCTGCGCGCCGACGCGGGCACGGCGCGCGTCGCCGGCCACGATGTCGTCCGTGAGCGGCGTCAGGTGCGCAGGCACATCAGCCTCACCGGCCAGTTCGCGGCCGTCGACGAACTTCTGACAGGTGAGGAGAACCTGCGGACCGTCGCTCGCCTGCGCGGGCTGCCCCGGGCGGCGGCCCGTTCCCGCGCCCGTTCCCTGCTGGATCAGTTCGCGCTCGCCGAGGCCGGCGGCCGGCGGGTGGCCACCTACTCGGGCGGCATGCGCAGGCGGCTGGACATCGCCGCCGGCCTGGTCACCCCCGTGCGGGTGCTGTTCCTCGACGAGCCGACGACGGGCCTCGACCCGCGCAGCCGCCGCACCATGTGGCACCTCGTCGAGGAGCTCGCCGCCTCCGGGGCCACCGTCCTGCTCACCACGCAGTACCTGGAGGAGGCCGAACGGCTCGCGGACCGCATCGCCGTACTGGACGGCGGCCGGATCATCGCCGAGGGCACGGTGGCTGATTTGAAGCAGCGCATCGCCGGTCAGCGACTCGACCTCACTCTCACCGACAACGCGGCCTACACCCGGGTGCTGGGCGCCCTGGACGACCACGCCGCGCAGCCTGACCCCGAGCGGCTCTCGATAACCGTGGCCACCGGCGGCGGCGCCGACGGCGTGCGCGCGCTGCTCGACGCCGTGGATCCGCACCGCGTGGACGTGGCCCGGTTCACCGTCCGCGACGCCACCCTCGACGACGTGTTCCTCTCCCTCACCGACGAACGGCCAGCCCATGTCTGAGTTCGCCCTGCCCCGGCCGGCCTTTCACGCCCTCACCCTGACCGGGCGCAGTCTCCGGTTCGGTACCCGCAACGCCGAAGCCGTCCTGGTCTCCCTGGTCCTGCCGGTGCTGCTGATGCTGGTCTTCGTCTACTTCTTCGGTGGCGCCATAGAGACCGGCACGGCCTACGTGTCCTACGTCGTGCCCGGCGTGCTGGTGCTGTGCGCGGGGTACGGCGCTTCGCAGGCCGCCGTCAGCGTCAGCGCGGACCTCACCAGCGGTGCCGTCGACCGCTTCCGGTCTCTTGACGTGAGCGGCTTCTCCCTGCTGTTCGGGCACGTCACGGCCGGAGCGGTCCGCAACGTCGTGGCGACCGCAGCGGTGTTCGCGGTCGCCTTCGCGATCGGGTTCCGGCCCCAGGCCGGCCCGGCCGCGTGGATGGCGGCACTGGCGCTGCTACTGGCCTACGTGCTGGCGATGTCCTGGCTGGCCGCCTGTGTGGGCCTGGTCGCTCGCTCACCCGAGGGTGCGGGCGCCTTCACCTTCACCGTGCTGTTCCTGCCCTACCCCAGCAGTGCGTTCGTTCCGGTGGACACCATGCCCGGCTGGTTGCACGGATTCGCCGAGCACCAGCCGGTCACGCCGCTGATCGAGTCGCTCCGTGGCCTGCTGCTGGCCGAACCGGTGGGCGGAACACCGTGGGTGGCACTCGCCTGGTGCTCCGGAGCCGCGCTCATATCGATCGCCGCCGCCGGCCCCTTGTTCCAGCGGCGCTTCCGCTGAGACGCGCCGGCCGGCCGTGCTGCGCGGGAGCCCGGTAGAGGTGAACATGGAGGAATGCTGCTGGCTGACCTCGCTCGAACTTCCCAACAGGTGACGGCCACCTCCGCCCGCTCGCAGAAGGTCGCCCTGCTGGCGCGGCTGTTCGCGACAGCCGAACCGTCCGAGGCGCCGATCGCCGTCACCTACCTGGCGGGACGACTGCCCCAGCGCCGGATCGGCGTGGGCTGGCGCACGCTGACCGAGCGGCACTCACCAGCCCCGACCGGACTGCTCACCGTCGCCGAGGTGCACTCCGTTTTGGAGCGGATAGCGGCGGTCAGTGGCAAAGGCGCGGTGCAGCAGCGCCGGGAACTGCTCGCGACCCTGATGACCGCGGCCACGGAGGAGGAGCAGCAGTTCCTGGTCCGACTCATCAGCGGGGAACTGCGCCAGGGCGCACTGGACGCCCTGGCCGTGGAGGGACTGGCCGCCGCCGCGGACGCCGATCCGGCCGAGGTGCGCCGGGCAGTGATGCTCGGCGGCTCGCTGGGCTCGGTCGCAGAGGCGCTACTGGCCCGCGGCCCCGAGGCCCTCGCCGAGTACCGGCTGACCGTGGGCCGTCCGGTCCAGCCGATGCTCGCGCACTCGGCCAAGGACGTCGACGAGGCTGTGGGCCGGTTGGGGCCCTGCGCAGTGGAGGAGAAGCTGGACGGTATCCGGGTGCAGGTCCACCTCGACGGCGACAGTGTGCGGGTGTGGACCCGCACACTGGACGAGATCACCGACCGGCTGCCCGAGGTGCGTTCCGCGGCACTCGGCTTCGCCGCCGAGCAGGCGGTGGTCGACGGCGAGGTCATCGCCCTGGACGAACAGGGCCGCCCGCGAGCCTTCCAGGACGTGGCGGGCCGGGTCGGCTCCAGGGTCGATGTGTCGGCGGCCCAGGCGTCGTTGCCGCTCTCCGTGGTCTTCTTCGACCTACTCGCCGTGGACGGTGAGGACGTGCTCGACCTCACCACCGCGGACCGCCACGCCCGGCTGGCCCGAGTGGTGCCGGAGACCCAGCGGGTGCGGCGCCTGGTCGTCACGGACCCGATGGATCCCGAGCAGCGTTCAGCGGCACGCGAGTTCACCGCAGCCGTGCGGCAGCGCGGCCACGAGGGAGTGGTGGTGAAGGCTCTGGACGCGGAGTACCGGGCAGGCCGCAGGGGCTCGTCATGGCTGAAGGTGAAGCCCGTGCACACGCTCGACCTGGTCGTGCTCGCCGCCGAGTGGGGTCACGGGCGGCGCACCGGCAAGCTCTCCAACCTCCACCTGGGGGCCCGCCGCCCGGACGGCTCGTTCGCCATGCTCGGCAAGACCTTCAAGGGCCTCACCGACGCCGTACTGGAATGGCAGACCGAACGGCTGCAGGAGCTGACGACCGCCACGCATGACTGGGGAGTCACCGTCCGGCCCGAGCTGGTCGTGGAGATCGCCTTCGACGGCGTTCAGCGCTCGACCCGATACCCGGCGGGGGTGACGCTGCGCTTCGCCCGGGTGGTCCGCTACCGGGAGGACAAGGACGCCGCCGAAGCGGACACGGTGGAATCAGTCGTGGCCCTGCGCGTCTGAGCCGCACAGGCGCCCTCTGGGCGCACCGCCCCCTCGCGCCCGTCGCAGTGCCGACGCTGACGCCGTCCTTGAGGCCGTCGTCGTACTTCAGCTTGCCCTGTCCTCGGCGAGCGTGTGCGCGACGAGGGCGTTGGCGTGGCCGTGCCCGAGGCCGTGCTCGGCCTTCAGCCAGGAGACGAGCTCTCCGTGCCTGGCCAGCGGCGAGGACCGGATCAGCTCCTTCCACTCCGCCACCGGGCGACCGTACTTCTTCTCGATCGACGGGAAGTAGCTGGCGGGACCCTTCACCGGTTCGGCCATCAGTCCGCCTCCTTCGTATCGGCGCGTGCCACTGCTCCTGCACGCAGCTCGCGATCCAGTCACAGGTTGAGTACTGGACGGTACAGTACTCAGATCAGAACTGGACTGTCCAGTACTATCCGTGAAGCAGACTGGAGGCGGCATGGAAACACAGGACGAGGGGCGTTCGGCACGCAAGCGCCGGGCCATCACGGAGGCCGCGACGCAGGTGTTCCTGAGCAAGGGGTATGCGGGAACCAGCATGGACGATGTGGCGAGGCTGGCCGCCGTCTCCAAGCAGACCGTCTACAAGCACTTCACCGACAAGGACGGACTGTTCACCGAGGTCGTACTGGCCACCACCTCCCGGGTGGACGCCATGATCGACCTGGTCGCCGACGTCCCCCTCGACGCGGCCGCCCTGGAGGCGAACCTGGTCCGGCTCGCCCGCGAGTTCCTCACCGCGCTCACCCAGCCGCAGGTTCTCCGGTTGCGGCGCCTCGTCATCGCCAGCGCTGACACCTTTCCCGAACTGGGCACGGCCTGGTACGAGCAGGGATTCGAGCGGGTCCTGGCAACCCTGGCAGCCACCTTCGCGCGCCTGACCGAGCACGGCCTGCTCCAGGTCCGCGAACCGCTGCTCGCCGCGCAGCACTTCGCCGGACTTCTGCTGTGGATCCCGGTGAACCGGGCCATGTTCACCGGCGGCACGGCCTTCGAACCGGCCGAGTGCGAACACCTGGCGACAGCCGGGGTACGCACCTTCCTCGCCGCCTACGGTTGACCCGCCCGGCCGACCCGGCTACTCCCCCGGAGCGACGGGCGGCCCGCCCCGGGACTCGCTGCCGGCGCTGCCGTCCAGCTCCGCACGCAGCAGGTCGGCCGTCTGCTCCGCGTGGGCGGCGTCCCGGTAGCGGGTGCGGGGCCAGAAGAAGCCGCGGAGCCCGTCCTTGGGGTTGCGCGGCACCACATGGGTGTGGAGGTGCGGCACGGACTGGCTGACCCGGTTGTTGAGGGCCACGAACGACCCGGCCGCGTCCATCGCCCGCTCCACTCCTGCGGCGACCCGCTGCACCCGCTCGAAGTAGGGGCCCACGTCGCCGGCGGGCAGGTCCGTCAGCGTACGCACGTGGCGTCGCGGCACCACCAGGACGTGACCGGCGAACAGAGGACGGGTGTCGAGGAAGCCCACCGCCAGGGCGTCGCCGAAGACCAGGTGGGCCGGTTCGCCACCGGCGACGATCGAGCAGAAGAGGCAGTCCACGCCCTCAGTGAACTACGCCGTGCGTCCGGAGCTCCGCGGACGCGCCTACCGTCCACTCGGACAGCACCGGCACCGGTACCGGCAACCACCAGCGTCGTTGCCGTCACACCGTTTGCCGTATCCGTCGCCGTCGCCGTGCGTGCGCCGCTCGGTACTCACTCGGCCTATTCGCCTGCGCCGTGCGGGTGAGCGCACGGCGGCGTGCCAGGGGGTTGCGCGCCCGTCGAGCCGCCCGGGCCCATCCTGACCGGTGGAGCAGGGCCCGGTCGGGGCCGCTGCCCACCACTGGCGAGGAGTGAGGGTCCATGGCGGTGTGCGAGGTGTGCAGCAACGACTACGAGATGTCCTTCGAGGTGCACGCTGCAGGGTTTGTGCACGTCTTCGACAGTCTGGAGTGCGCCGCGCAGCGGATGGCCCCGATCTGCGAGAACTGCCAGTGCCGCATCCTCGGTCACGGAGTCGAGTCCGCAGGCCGCTTCTTCTGCTGTGCGCACTGCGCCCGCGTCCAAGGGCACGCGGAGCTGGTCGACCACGCCTGACCGTGCACACCCCGCGCCATGCCTGACCACCGGGCCGCCTGACCACCGGGCCACGGGCCGCCGGGCAGTGCTTCAGGACGGATCTCGTTGAGCGGCCGGTGCCGGACGACTGCGGGCGGTATCCCTTCCGTCGGCGGGTGGTGCCGCCGACGTCTCTACCCCGACCGGGCGGGGAGCGGAAGTCGAGAGTCGTACTCGAACACCGCCGGGTGGACGGACGCACAGGAGCCGGCAGTGGCCCCAACCTCGCCATAGGAAGAAGGTGTTCCCCAAGGGCTGTCCCGCCATCCCTGCGCCCGCCGGGAATCGCGGGACGGCTCTAGGCTGCGGTGGTGGACACCGCAGCGGACAGGGACCGGCCCGACGAGGGATTCTTCGCGCTGCGGACAGGTCCGCCGCCTGCTGCCGCGGTTCCGCTGGCCCGTGTGTACGAGGGCGGCAGTCCGGCGTTGCGGGAGCGGATCGCCGCCGTGAACCACCGCCTGCGGGTCACCGAGCCGCGGGTCGGCGCGTCGATCGCCTTCCTGGGGCTTGCCGCGCGGCTGTGGTCGGTGTCGCTTGTCGCTCCCGCCTTCGGCGACGCCCTGCCCGATCTGCGGCCCGCGCGTCTGCACTGGGATCCGGCGGCGGCCCCGGGGTCGGACCTGTGGCTGCCCGACTCCTCGCCGCCGCCGGGCTTCGGCCCGGCGCACCCGTTGCGCCACACCGTGCTGGCGGCACACCTCACGCCGCTGGTGTCGGCGGTACGCGGAGTCGTACCGGTCGCCGAGCGACTGCTGTGGGGCAACGCCGCCTCCGCGCTCGCAGGTGCGGTGTCCCAGCTGTCGGTCTGGTGCCGGGAGCGCGGGATCGCGGACCCGCCGGCGACGGCCGTCCGCCTGGCCGCCGACCTGCTGGCCGCACCGGAGCTCAGCGGCACCGGCACTCTGCACGGCGGCGCCTTCCGCCGCCGTACGTGCTGCCTCTACTACCGTGCTCCCGGGGGCGGCCTCTGCGGCGACTGCGTGTTCGCCACTCCCCCGTCCCGGTCCCCGGCTCCCTGAACTGCGGCACTCCCGACGACGGATGGACGGCACATGACGGAGCAGGTACGCCCTGACAGAGCCCCGATGGACGAGGAGGAGATCCAACGGGTGCAGGTGGGCGGCGCCCACCCGCAGGGCGGCGACGTGGTCCTCTGCGCCTACGACGCCCGCTGGCCGGTGCGCTACGCCACCTGGGCACGTGAGCTGCGGGCCGCGCTGGGCGGCACGGCGCGGCGGCTGGAGCACGTGGGCTCGACGTCGGTGCCCGGCCTGGACGCGAAACCGGTCGTCGACATGCTGCTGGAGGTCCCGGACCCGGCCGACGAGGACGCCTACGTGCCGGCTGCCACCGCGCTGGGCTTCCGGCTGAGCATCCGGGAGCCGGACTGGTACGAGCACCGGGTGCTGAAGCGTTTCGAACCGGAGCACACGGCCAATCTGCACGTCTTCCCCGAGAGCTGTCCGGAGACCGAGCGGATGGTGCGCTTCCGTGACCGGTTGCGCGCGGACGACGCGGACCGGGAGCTGTACGCCCGCACCAAGTACGAGCTCGCCGCGCGGGAGTGGACCTACCTCCAGCAGTACGCCGACGCCAAGTCGGCCGTGGTGGACGAGATCCTCCACCGGGCCGGACACCGCTGACGCCGACGGGCCGGGCTCGCTTCCGCAGGGGCTCGGGCGGCGTTCCGGCCACGCTTCCGGGCGGGTCCCGGCGATGCTTCCACTCGGACGCGCGCCGGCGGCGCACGCGATGGGTACCGTCGGAGCATGTGCCGAAGCATCAAGACCCTGCGTCCGCCGTACGCCGACGAGGTGACCGAGGAGGACGTGCGCGCCGCCGCCCTCCAGTACGTCCGCAAGGTGTCCGGGTTCCGCCAGCCGGCCGCCCACAACGAGGCCGCCTTCACCCGGGCGGTGGAGGAGGTCGCGGCTGCCACCGACCGGTTGCTCGCGTCGCTGGTCGTCCGCGGCTGAGCACCGCGCAGGCACCCGGCCGTCAGTGTGCCCCTCCCGTCACCGTGCCCGGCCGCACAGCCGCCGCCCGGCCGCCCGCCAGCGCGTCCGGCGGCACAACGCCGCTCCCGGGCGGGGGTGGCGGGCGGCCGGGACGTCAGGCGGCGCCCGGTCCGCTGTGGAGGTTCCTGACCTCCTCGGGGGTCGTCTCCGTCAGCTCCTCCCCGGCCAGCAGCCACCGGGTCATACCCACCGACTCCAGGAACTCCAGGTCGTGGCTGGCGATGAGCAGTGCGCCCCGGTAGGAGTCGAGCGCGCTGCTGAGCTGGCGCACACTGGCGGCGTCGAGGCTGTTGGTCGGCTCGTCGAGTACCAGAAGTTGCGGTGCGGGCGAGGCGAGCATCATCGCCGCCAGGGCGGCGCGGAAACGCTCCCCTCCGGAGAGAGTCCCGGCGAGCTGTTCGGCTCGGGCCCCCTTGAAGAGGAACCGGGCGAGCTGCGCGCGCAGGTGGTTGTCGCTGACACCGGGGGCCGTCCGCGCCACGTTGTCGGCAACGCTGAGACGGTCGTCCAGGACGTCGAGTCGCTGCGGCAGGAACCGCGTCGGCACATGCGCCCGGACCTCGCCGGAGAGCGGGGTGAGATCGCCGGTGAGAGCGCGCAGCAGGGTGGTCTTGCCGGCGCCGTTGCGGCCGACCAGGGCCACCCGCTCGGGGCCGTGGACGTGCAGACGGCCGTTGCGCAGCCGCCCGTGCGGGAGGTGCAGGTCGGTGAGGCTGAGCACGGCGCGTCCCGCCGGGACCTCGGTGGCGGGCAGGTCCACGCGGATCTCCGCGTCGTCCCGGACCGCTTCGGCGGCCTGCTCGCGGCGTTCGCGTGCCTCCTGGAGCCGGTCCTCGTGCAGGCCGCGCAGCTTGCCCGCCGATTCCTGCGCGGCCCGCTTCTTCGCACCGGCGACGATGCGCGGTGCCCGCCTTTCGACGTCCATCTTCCTGCTCTGCCGCTGACGGCGTGCCAGTTTGACCCGGCTCTCCTCCAGTTCGCGCTTCTGCCGGCGTACGTCCGTCTCGGTGGCCCGCAGCCGGCGCTCGGCTGCCTCCTGCTGCGTGGCGAGGGCGTCCCGGTAGGCGGACCAGCCGCCGCCGTACCAGGTGACCGCGCCGGAGCGCAGTTCGGCGATGCGGTCGACACGTTCCAGGAGTTCCCGGTCGTGGCTGACGACCACGAGCGCCCCGGACCGCCAGGTGTCGACGGCCTCGCGGAGGCGTCGGCGGGCGACCAGGTCGAGGTTGTTCGTGGGTTCGTCGAGCAGCAGGACGTCGGGGCGTTCCAGGAGCAGGGCGGCGAGGCGCAGCAGCACCGTCTCGCCGCCGGAGAGCCGGCCGACGGTGCGATCGAGCTCGACGCCGCCGAGGCCGAGGGAGCCCAGCGTGGCGAGGGCACGTTCCTCGACGTCCCAGTCGTCGCCGACGGCGTCGAAGTGCGCCACGGCGACGTCGCCCGCCTCGATGGCGCGCAGCGCGCGTCGCTGCCGGGCGATACCGAGCGCCTGGTCGACGCGGAGCGCGGTGTCGAGGGTGACGTCCTGCGGCAGGTAGGCCAGCGTGCCGTGCACGGTCACCGACCCCCGGGTGGGGCGGAGTTCACCGGCCAGCAGGCGGAGCAGGGTGGACTTGCCGGTTCCGTTGGAGCCGACGAGGCCGGTGCGGCCCCGTCCGGCGCTGAGGGAGAGCCCGTCGAGCACAGGTGTGCCGTCAGGCCAACGGAACCCCAGGTCGGAGCAGGTCAGGGCGATCTCGGGGGTGTTCTCGGTGGGCATGGTGTCTCTCGCAGTCCGCAGCACGGGGAAACGGGGGCATCGTGTGCGAGCACCACGCGGCGACCGGCCGGAGGGGAAAGAGGTGCCGTGTCCTTCGATCAGGGGACATCCTGTGCACCGAGGTCGCATCCGCGCGGGCGTCACTGCGGGCCGGGTGTACCGGCGGCAACGTGACGGGGTACGGGTTCAGCCGTACCGCGCGGTGTTCGCGGACCTCAGATACGCAACGTCCACCTCAATCGGCGACAACAGGACCTGCCGAGCGTACCTCGCGGGGCGTCTGCTTGTCGGATGGTTTTCTGGGCGGCGGCCCGCAACCGCCGTCGCAACCGCGCTCGCAGGGGCGGCCGGAGGGCGCGGACAGGCGCAGGCGGTGGCCTGCCGGGGGCGGCCCGCCGCCGGTGAGTGGGGCGGACGACGCATCCGTGACGGGCGTGATTTCGCCCCCGGTGGCCGATTCCCCCTCTTATTAACTCTGAGTAACGAGTGTTCCGACGTGGCGTTTGCCGGACGTACTGCACGCCATGCCCTCCCACCAGGCAAGAAAGTCAGCCAATCTCATCTCTGACGGTACCACCTTGGTTACGGTGGGTATTCACAGTGCAGGGCGGTGACACGACGTAAGGAGGTGCCCGATGCGCAATCCCCCACAGAGCACGGGCAGCGCCCTCCCGGGTGAACACCTGGAGCTTCTACTGGCCCGCGCGCACAACCCGTTCGAGGTGGGCGACGAACTCACCGCCCGGCTCGCGACAGCCGTCGCCTACGAGGTGCAGCTCAAGTCGTGGCGGCGGCACAACTCGCCGCCACCGCAGACCGAGTGCCGCACCTACCGGCACACCTTCACTCTCAGCGACCGCAGCCATCTGGTGCTGTGGGAGGTGGAGCACGACACCGAGGCGGACGGACGGCTCGCCCACGAGCTCTACACCGACCCGTACTCGCTGCGGGCAGCGGAGCGCCGCGTCCACGGGCGGATGGGCGAACAGCCGGAACTGGCCTGTGAGTCCTGCGCCGGGTCCGCCGCCCCCGTACCGCATGAGCCGGGCGCGCCCCTGCATCCCCCGCCGCCCGCGCCGCTGCCTGTGACCCGGTCCTGCGACGGGGCCGCGGACAGTGACGGCGGAGGCGACGACCGGGCCGGCACTCCCCACGACGCCCAGGACTCACCCGACCACGCCAGGCGACTGCTGCGCCGGGCGCGCAACGCCGACCGGCCGGGCCAGGAGACCCTGCGCCTGCTGTCCCAGGCCCGCGGGCACCGCATAGCGCGGGCCGCGCAGCCGCTGGGCACCGCGGGTCACCGCGCCTTCTGCTCGGTCTACGCGCACACCTTTCTGCTGACCGGGAACCGTGAGGTCACACTCTTCGAGCTGGAGCACGACTTCACGCCCGGACGGCTTCTGGTCTGCGAGGTCTACCCGGACGAGACGTCCGCCGGGCGGGCCGCGGAACTGCACGCGCTGACCTACCGGGCGGCGGGCGGCACAGGCGAATAAGGCCGAACCGCTTGCCGTGGCCGGTTTTCCGCCTCTACTTTGGGTCAGCGTGCCGACACGCTTTGTCAGACGCCAACTCCGGTTCGGCGGAACTCCATTGAACTGACCGCCCGAAGCACGAAGGTACGGGGAGGAAAACCCATGGCCGCCCGTGGACGCCACCGCCGCTACAAGCCGAGCACGGTGTCACGCGCCTCCCTCACGGTCACCGCCGGTGGAGCCGGACTCGCGCTGCCCTTCGTGGGCATCAGCCACGCGCAGGCCGCACCCGTGGAGACGTGGGACAAGGTCGCCGCGTGCGAGAGCAGCAACAACTGGAGCATCAACACCGGAAACGGCTACTTCGGCGGGCTGCAGTTCAAGCAGTCCACCTGGCAGGAGTTCGGCGGTACGGCCTTCGCAACGCGCGCCGACCTCGCGAGCAAGGGCCAGCAGATAGCCGTCGCCGAGCGCGTGCTGAAGGGCCAGGGCCCCGGGGCGTGGCCGAGCTGCTCGGCCCGGGCGGGCCTGACCCGCGACATGGCGCAGCCCCCGGCAACCAGGTCGGCCCCGGAACGACCGGCCCGGCCGACCGCCTCCTCCCCCACCGGTGACGGTTCCAGCCGGACGGCGACCGTGCCCAAGCAGTCCTCGGCGCCGAAGACCCGCACCGCTCCCCCGTCGCAGGAGGACATGCGGGGCAGCCGCACCTACCGGGTGGACGACGGCGACACTCTTGACGGCATCGCCCGCACGCAGCGGGTGGGCGGCGGCTGGCAGGCCCTGTACGAGCGGAACCGGCAGACGGTGGGCGGCGACCCGGACCTGATCATTCCCGGTCAGCGCCTGGTGCTGGCCGGGTCTCGGACGGGCACCCAGAAGCCGGCGCAGCCGCCCGCTGCGGCCCCGAAGAAGCCGGCAGCGCAGAAGCCGGAGGCGCAGAAGCCGAAGGCCCAGGCAGCGAAGGCGCCGGAGCGCAAGGCTCCGGCGGCCAGCCGGTCCAAGCCTGCCGTCGCCGGCTACACCGCCCCGGTCAGCGGCGTCTCGCCCAGCACCGCGTACCGCGCCTCGGGAGCGGCCTGGTCGTCCGGCTACCACACGGGGGTGGACTTCCCCGTGGCCACGGGGACCGCGGTGAAGGCGGTCACCAACGCACGCGTCGTCTCCGCCGGTTGGGCGGACGCCTACGGCTACCAGGTGGTACTGCGCCACGACGACGGCCGCTTCAGCCAGTACGCGCACCTGTCGGCCATCTCGGTTCGGGCCGGGCAGCGCGTGACGACCGGTCAGCCCGTGGGACGGGCCGGCAGTACCGGGAACAGCACCGGGCCGCACCTGCACTTCGAGGTGCGCACCGGGCCGGGGTACGGCTCCGACATCAACCCGCTGGCCTATCTGCGGCAGAACGGCGTCACCGTCTGACGCGGCGGGGGCCTGCCCGGCCGCCGCACGGCGGCGGGGCGGCCCCACACGTCGGCCGCTCGTCCTGTCGGGCGGGTCAGACCTCGCCGCGCCAGGCGCCGGACTCGGCGCCGCGCTCCTCGATGAACTTCTTGAAGCGCTCCATGTCGCCCTTGGCCGTGCGCCGCACCAGGCCGAGCTTGTCGGCCACCGTGTCGGCGAAGAACTCCGGGGCGTACTCCAGTTGCAGCATGACCTTCGAACGCCGGTCGTCCAGGCGGTGGAAGGTGACCACACCGGCCTGCTTGGGTCCGTTGACGCTGGTCCACGCCACGCGCTCGTCGGGGATCTGCTCGGTGATGTCCGCGTCGAACTCGCGCTCGACGCCGGCGATCTTCGTCACCCAGTGGGTGCTGGTCGGGGTGAGCTGGTCGACGCGCTCCACTCCGTCCATGAAGTGGGGGAACTCCTCGAACTGGGTCCACTGGTTGTACGCGGTGGTGACCGGCACGTCGACCTCGACGGACTCCTCGATGTGCGACACGGTTCCTCCTGTTCTCGGGCGCAGCCCATGGCTGCCTTGCGGAGGTCCGGGTACCCGAGCACATCCCGGTCACTCCTGCGATACCCGCAGCATTCGGGGCATGTTCGCCGCGGGCTCGGGCAGACGCAGCGGCCCGTCCCCGGGGGTGAGCGAGCCCAGCAGCGCGGGCCGGCGCGCGCCGGTGGCGGCGGGCAACGAACCCGGCAGCCCGTGGACCGTCAGGAAGCCGAGCAGCGCGAACAGGTAGGCCTCCTTGGCCTGCGCGGGCAACCCCAGCACCGCACTGTCCCGGATCTCCGAGGGAGCCGCCAGCGCGCGGATGCGGGACATCAGCACCGGGTTGCGCACGCCGCCGCCGGAGACCGTCAGCGTGGTGGGCCGATGGGCGCGGCAGGCGTCGGCGACGAGGAGGGCGGTCAGCTCCGTCACGGTGGTGATCACCGCGTCCGGGTCCACGCGCCGCCCGTCCAGGTGGGCGAGCAGGTAGTCGACGTGGAAGCGCTCCTTGCCGCAGGTCTTCGGCGCGGGCAGCCGGTAGTAGGGCTCCGCCCGCAGACGCGCAAGCAGTCGCCGGTCCACGGTTCCGCGGCGGGCCCGGGCGCCGCCGGTGTCCTGGTGCTCGGCTCCGCCGCTGGCCCAGCGGGTCGCCGCGTCGATGAGGGCGTTGGCCGGGCCCAGGTCGTAGGCGCGAATCCGGGTGCCGTCGCGGACCGTCAGGTTGGCGATGCCGCCCAGGTTCAGCGCCGCGTGGCGCCCGGTGCCGGGCAGCAGCAGCGCGTCGAGCGTCGCGGACAGGGGCGCGCCGCCGCCCCCGCAGGCGACGTCGCGGGTCCGCAGGTCGGAGACGACGGGCAGGCCGGTCGCCTGCGCGACATAGCCGGCCGCGCCCAGTTGCAGCGTGCCGAGGGTGCGCCGGCCCTCGACCCGGTGGAAGCAGGTCTGGCCGTGCGAGACCACCAGGTCGGCGTACCCGTGGGCAAGCTCGGTGAGGGCGCGGTGCGCGGCCCGGCCGAAGAGACGGCCGAGTTCCGTGTCCAGTCGGCAGACCTGCTCCATCGTGGTGGCCGCGGGCGGCAGCGAGGACACCAGCTCCTGGCGGAGCTGCTCGGGAAACGGGGTGCTGAGCAGACCCATCGGTCGCAGCAGCAACGTGTCACCCGGGGTACCGGCCGGGCTGGTGGTGAAGGACAACTCGGCCAGTGCGGTGTCGACCGCGTCGTGTGAGGTGCCGCTGAGCATGCCGATGACCCGCATGCCGGCATTGTCCGGCCCTCAGCCGCTCACCGCGACGCGGCGCGGCGGGCGCGGCTGATGCGGCGCAGCACCACGAACAGGTCGACCAGGGCGAAGACGGCCAGCGCGGTGCTGATCCACGCCAGGGTGCGCAGCGAGTCGGGGTGGGGGGTGTCGCCCGGCCCGGCCTGACCGCTCCACATCCAGAACAGCAGGGCACCGGCGACGAAGAGCGGGGTGAACATCAGCGCGAGGATCAGCCGGATGCGCAGCGGGCTGCGGGCCGTCACGGGCTCGGTGCCGGTACGCGGCAGCAGACGGCCCAGGATGCCCTCGCGGTCGGGGTCGGGGCGTCGGTCGGACATGGTGCTCACCTCTCTCGCCGGAATGCGGCGGCGGTCTCGCGGGGCTGCGGCGGCGCTCGGGCCGCTCGCGGGGCGGCGCAGGACGGTCGCGGTACGGACCGCCCAGCCGGGCCGCCGGTCAGCGGTGGCACACTCCGCAACGGGAGCCCGGCCATCGGGCGTCGGCTGCCGGTGCGGCGGTTCCGCTACCGCCCATGGTGGGGCGCTCGGGGCGATCCCGCGCGGCGGTGGAGCCCGCCGCCGGGGTGCGCCCCTGCCCTCTGGGGCGGCAGGCGGCCCCGACAGCGCCAGGAGGCCCCCGGGGCCGCCTGCGGAGGCCTGACGGGGCGTGGGAGAGGCCTCAGGTGGTGTCGTAGCGGCGCAGGGAGCGCTCCAGCTCCCTGATCCGTGCGTCGACCGCCTCGGCGCGGCGCACCCGCTCGTACTCGGTACACGGCGGATGCGCCGTGATCACCACCGACGCGCAGCGGTACAGGCAGTAGGAGGGGACCACCAGCGGCCATGCCAGGCCGTAGACGAAGGACTGGACGGCCGCCGGGTTGTGGCCCACCCGGCGGAAGCGTTCCAGCGGGTCGCACTCGGGACGGCGGCGCCCCTCGTCGCGGATGAACCGGCTGCGTTCGATGCCGTATCCGACCCGGGCGGTCAGCAGGGTCATCACAAGGTACGCCAGCAGCACGGCCAGGGCGGTCGCCAGCATCGATGGGTTCTCCTTCCCGCGGGTGCGCCCCGGCCGGGTACCGCCGGCGGCTGCGCGGCGGGACCCGGCGGCCGGGGCTGCCGGTCCGTGGTCGGCATCGGCGGGAGCCGCGCCCGGGCGTTGCCGGACGGCGAGCAGTCCGTCGGTCGGCACACCCCGAGGCGGCAACGGCCGCCGCGTAACGGGTGCGGCGGGTCCGATCCGTCCGCGGGAGCCCCGGTGAACCACCGAAGACTCCCGAACCTGTCTGGGTTGCCTGCCGGGTTACCGCCCTGCGGCCACGGAAACACCGCCCGCCCCACCACTCCGGCGCATTTGTGCGCCGGAGTGCCCGCGGGACGCGCTCAGGGGCGGCGGTCGGCCTTGGGCTTGCCGCGCTGGTGCGGCGAGCCGTGCGGCGGTGCGTGCACCGGCTCGGGCTCGGTGCCGGGGCCGACGGGCGAGCCCGAGCGGGTCGCGTCCGCGCGGCCGGGCCGCGGCGAGCCTCCGGGGGACGGCTCGGCCCCGGCCTCCAGTCGCTCCAAACGGGTGGCCAGCAGCGTGCGCACGGCCACCCGGTCGGCGTGTCCGCGTTCGTGCTCCAGCAGCCGCTCCACGTCGGGTGCCTCCAGGGCGCGGATGCGGTGCTCCAGCTCGCCCACGGTCAGGCTGTCGTAGTCGGGCAGGGGCAGTGCAACGTGAGAATCGCTGTCCGAAGTGTTCATCCGATGCGGGTAACCACCTGCGGGCAGCGGAAACACCACCGGTCGCACGCAGGATTCCTGGTCCGCGAAACGGGCATAAACCTCAACAGTAGGACAGTATCGGGAGGTTGAGTCTCCGTTTACTTACTCCCGCGCACATGTGGTCAGTAGCCTCATCCCTCGAACGTCAATGCGCAGACGATCGTGATGAGGAGATCTTGATGGAACGTCCCTCCTGGGCACCGCAGGGAATCGACCTTTCCCAGCCGAGCGTGTCGCGGATATACGACTACTACCTCGGCGGATCGCACAACTTCGAGGTCGACCGGGAGGCGGCCCGGAAGGCCATCGACGCGTTCCCCGGGCTCCCCAAGATCATGCAGGCGAACCGCGCGTTCATGCGGCGGGCGGTGCGCTTCGCGGTGGACGAGGGCGTCACCCAGTTCCTGGACATCGGCTCCGGCATCCCGACCTTCGGCAACGTGCACGAGGTGGCGCTCGCGGCCAGCCCCGAGGCCCGCATCGCCTATGTCGACAACGACCCGGTTGCCGTCGCACACAGCCGCGCGGTCCTGGAGGGCACCGAGCAGGCGAGCATCACATCCGCCGACTTCAGATCACCCGAGCAGATCCTCCAGTCCCCCGAGGTCCGCCGGCTGATCGACCTGGACCGGCCGGTGGCCCTGCTGCTGGTGGCGCTGCTGCACTTCGTCACCGACGAGGAGGACCCGTGGAGCACGATCGGGGAGCTGCGTGACGCGCTCGCCCCCGGCTCGCTGCTGATCCTCACGCATGCCTCAACCGAGGGGGGCCCGCGCACCACCGAGGAGGGCGAGCAGGTGTCCGGCGTCTACCGCAACGCCGGATCCCGGCTGCTGATGCGCTCCAAGCAGGACGTCACCCGCTTCTTCGACGGGTTCGAGATCCTCGAGCCCGGGATCGTCCCGATGCCGCGCTGGCGGCCGGACGCGCCCCTGGGGCAGGAGGACCCGGTGGTCTTCACCGGATTCGCCGGGGTGGGACGCAAGGCGTGAACGCGCCCTTGAGGGGGTCCGCCGGGCCGGCCGACACCGGCCCGGCCGACCCCC
The DNA here is from genome assembly GCF_030124175.1 of Streptomyces sp. 549. Classification (GTDB taxonomy): domain Bacteria; phylum Actinomycetota; class Actinomycetes; order Streptomycetales; family Streptomycetaceae; genus Streptomyces. The sequence continues at coordinate 195,122 of NZ_JASKMT010000001.1, forward strand.
ACCGGCAACCCGACGGAGTGCGGCGCTTCGCCACGATCTGGAGCCGTGCGGTCTACCCCACCACGGCCACCTGCATGACCCGCACCGAGTTCGAGCAGCACCTGCTGCCGCTCGCCCGGCGGCTCAGCGACGCCCTGCACGCCCATCCGTTCAACCCCGCGCCGGCGCGGGATGTGGGGTCCGCGCTGGTCGCCGCGCACTGCACCTCACCCGACGCGCTGCCGCAGATCCTGGGCGTGCTGGACGCCTACCTGCTGCTCTACTGCGCCGACCGGGACGTGCTGCCCGGGGAGGAGGGCCGGGCCCGCTGTGCGCGTCTGCAGCACGCCCTCGCGGCGGGCTTCGCACGCGCCCTGCAGGAGCGGACCCGCAGCGAGCAGGAGTCGCTGTCCAGGGCGGCGCTCGCCGCCCAGGCGGAGATCGAGAAGGCCCTGTACGACAGCGAGACCCGGTTCCGGGCCGTCTTCGAGGGCGCCACGATGGGGATCGGCATCGCCACGCTCGACGGCACGGTCATCAACGTCAACGCGGCCCTCACGCGCATGTTCGGCGGGTCCGAGCAGATGCTGCGCAACCGCAAGGTGACCTCCTGGGTACACCCGGACGACGGCCCCAGCGTGTGGCGGCTCTACCGCGAGCTGGTGAGCGGCGAGCGGGAGGCGTTCCAGACGGAGAAGCCCTACCACCGGCCGGACGGCACGGTGCTGTGGACGAACCTGACGGTGTCCCTGCTGCGCGACGCCGGCGGTGAACCGCGCTACATGCTGGCGCTGATGGAGGACGTCACCGAGCGCCGCCTGCTCAACCTCCGGCTGCGGTACGAGGCGACCCACGACGCGCTCACCGAGCTGCCGAACCGCACTCTGTTCTTCGAGCGGCTGGAGCAGACACTCGCGCAGTCCGCCCAGGGCAGCCGGTTCGGTCTGTGCTACCTGGACATCGACGGGTTCAAGACGGTCAACGACAGCCTGGGGCACGCGGTCGGCGACCAGTTGCTGCTGGCCGTCGCCGAGCGCCTGCAGTCCTGCGTGAACTCCCCCGGTGAGCTGGTGGCCCGGATCGGCGGCGACGAGTTCGTGGCGCTGGTGAGCGGCACCGCCACCCGGGCCGAGGTGGTCGCCCTGGCGGACCGGGCGCTGGAGGCGCTGTCGACCCCCGTCGTCGTCGACGGCCGGGAGCTGACCGTGCGGGTGAGCATCGGCATCGTCGAGGGCCCGACCACCGACCGCACGCCCGCCGAGGTGCTGCGCAGCGCCGACATCACCATGTACCGCGCCAAGTCCCGGGGCGGCAACCGGTACGAGCTCGCCGACCCCGACTCCGACGCGCTCGCCATCAGCCGCCACAGCCTCACCAACCGGCTGCCCACCGCCCTGGAGGGCGGCGAGTTCTTCATCGAGTACCAGCCGCTGGTGCGCATGGAGGACGGCAGCGTGGAGGGCGCCGAGGCGCTGGTGCGGTGGGACCATCCGCGGCACGGCGTGCTGGGCCCGGACCGGTTCATCCCGCTCGCCGAGCACACCGGGCTGATCGTGCCGCTGGGGCGCTGGGTCCTCCAGGAGGCGGTGCGGCAGGCCTGCGAGTGGCAGGTCCGCGGTATCGGCGGCACCCGTCCGCTGCGGGTCAACGTCAACCTCTCCCCCCGGCAGCTGCACCACCCGGACCTCGTCTCGGACACGGTGGCCGTGCTGCGCGACGCGGGACTGCCCGCCGAGTCGCTCTGCCTTGAGGTCACCGAGACTGCGCTGATCCGCGCGGACGAGGAGGAGCTGAAGCCGTTGCGCCAACTGGCGGACCTGGGAGTGGGCATAGCTCTGGACGACTTCGGTACCGGCTACTCCAACCTGGCGAGCCTGCGGCGCCTCCCGGCGAGCACGCTGAAGCTGGACCGCTCGTTCACGCAGGGCCTCCAGCACCTCCCGGCCGATCCGGTCGACCTGAAGGTGGTGGAGGGCATCGTCTCGCTGGCCCACGTGCTCGACCTCTCGGTGACCGTGGAGGGGGTCGAGACGGCGGCGCAGGCACAGCACCTGAAGGCGCTGGGATGTGACGCCGCCCAGGGCTGGTTCTACGCCCGCCCCGGGCCCCCCGAGCAGTTCTCCACCGGTCTGCTGCCCCTGGCGGCCGGACAGTAGCCCCGTCGGGCGCCGTCCGGCACCACGAGGCGGCCGGCTGCCCCCGACGTCTCCCCCGACCGACCGGAGCCGTCCTTCCGGCCGGCCGGCGGCACGTTCACTCCTCGTCCCGCGCACCGTCTCGCGGCGTCCCACCGGGGGGTTGCGGGGCGCTGTCCCCGAGCAGGTAGCGCGCCCCGGCGCCGCGCTGCGCGGCGTGGTCGTCGACGTTGTAGAGCCCGCAGGTGCGCAGGCTCAGGCAGCCGCATCCGATGCATCCGCCCAGCCTGCCGCGCAGCCGCTGCAGACCGGCGATCTGCTCGTCGATGCGGCGCTCCCAGGTGCGTGCCACCCGGTTCCACTCGGTGGCGCTCGGCGCCCGGTCCTGCGGCAGCCTGGCAAGTGCCTCGCCCGCCTCCTCCAGCGACAGCCCCACCTGCTGCGCGGCCCGGACGAACGCCACCCGGCGCAGCATGGCGCGCGGGAACCGGCGCTGCCCGCCCGCGGTCCGCTCCGAGCTGATCAGGCCGATCTCCTCGTAGTAGCGCAGGGCGGACGGCGCGAGCCCGCTGCGCGCGGCGAGTTCGCCGATGGCCAGGTGTCCACGGTTCGCGGTCATGCCCCGATTCTAGCCCTTGACCTCAAGCTCACTTGAGGTTGCACGCTTCTCTCCATGACCACTCGACTCCCGCCGCTGCCGGCGGTCCGCACCACGCCGTCGACCGCCTCCGGCGGCTACGGCTACGGCGATCTCCCCCGCCTGATGGCACTGATGACGGGCGCCGAGAAGCACGGCCCGGCCGCCACCTCCACGCTGGACGCGCTGTGGGTGCTCTACGACCGGGTGCTGCGGGTCGCCCCGGAGTCGGCCGACGATCCGGACCGGGACCGGTTCCTGCTCTCCAAGGGCCACGGTCCGATGGCCTACTACGCCGTGCTCGCCGCGAAGGGCTTCCTGCCGGTGGAGTGGCTGCCCGGTTTCGGCGGCTTCGACTCCCCGCTGGGCCACCACCCGGACCGGCTGCTGGTACCAGGCGTGGAGATCGGCAGCGGTTCCCTCGGCCACGGGCTGCCGCTGGCCGTCGGCACCGCGCTGGGCCTGCGTGCACGGGGCCGGAGCGCGGCACGGGTGTGGGTGCTCACCGGCGACGCCGAGTTGGACGAGGGCAGCAACCACGAGGCGATCGACTTCGCGGGCGCGGAGGGCGTCGACGTGCTGCACGCGGTCGTGATCGACAACGCGTCCGCCCGCCACACCGGGTCCGCCTGGCTGCGCAAGCGGTTCGAGGCGTCGGGCTGGTCGGTGGCCTGCGTCGACGGACGCAGGCCACCGACCAGCCCCACGGCGGCGCTGCACTCCGAACTGCACGCCGCCGCCACCCGCCCGCACCCGGGCCGGCCGCACGTCGTGGTGGTGCGCGTCGCCGCCAAGCACCCCTGAGACAGCGGAACTTCCCAAGGAGCCCTTGATGGAGACCATGCGGGACCGCTTCACCGCCGTCGTCACCGACCTGCTCGACGAGGACCCCCGGCTGGCGGTGGTGCTCGCCGAGATCAGCGCCGACGGATTCGCCGCCGCCGGGCGCCGGCACCCCGACCGGGTGATCAACGTCGGCATCCGCGAGCAGCTGCTGGTCGGTGTGGGCGGCGGACTGGCCCTCACCGGCATGCGGCCGATCCTCCACACCTTCGCCTCCTTCCTCGTCGAGCGGCCCTTCGAGCAGGTGAAGCTGGACTTCGGCCACCAGGGCGTGGGAGGCGTCCTGGTGAGCGCCGCCGGCTCCTACGACTGGCCGGCCGGCGGCTTCACCCACATGGCTCCCGGCGACGTGGCACTGCTCGACACGCTGGACGGCTGGACGGTGCACGTGCCCGGTCACCCGGACGAGGCGGAGTCGCTACTGCGCCGGGCCGCCGCGGCGGGCGACGACCGGGTGTACGTGCGGCTCTCCGAGCGGTCCAACGCCGCCCCGCGGCCGGTGGACGGACCGGGCATGCGGGTGGAACGGCGCGGCGGGCCGCGGGCGCCGGTGGCGGTGGCCGTCGGCCCACTGCTGGACAACGTGCTGGCCGCGACGCGGGGGCTGGACGTGACCGTGCTGTACGCGGCCACCGTGCGGCCCTTCGACGCGGCCGGGCTGCGGGCGGCCCTGCCCGCCCCGGAGGCCGGGGTGGTGCTCGTGGAGCCCTACCTGGCGGGCACCTCCGCAGGTGCGGCAGGTCAGGCCCTGGCCGATCTGCCGCACCGGGTGCTGGGTCTGGGTGTGGGACGGCGGGAGCTGCGGCGCTACGGCACCCCTCAGGAGCACGAGGCGGCGCACGGGCTGGACGCCGCCGGGCTGCGGGAGCGGATCACCGCCTTCACCGGGTGACCTTCCCCGGCAACCGCCCGCCCCCCGTCATGGCAGGACCCCGTCACGACAGGACCCCGCCATGGCAGGACCCCGTCACGCCCGCACCCCCGTCACTACCGGATCGCCCCGGCGGGCGGTGTCCGGTGGTCCAGCCACGCCGTCAGGTCGGCGTGGACCTGGTCGCGGTGGGTCTCGTTGAGGATCTCGTGGCGGGCGCCGGCGTAGGCGCGCCAGGTGAGGTCGGTCAGACCCAGGTAGCGGAAGTCCTCCAGTAGTTCGTAGACGAGTGTCATGCCCTGGTGGCACGGGTCCTGGTCGCCGACCGCCACGTGCACCGGCAGGTCGCGCGGGACGCGGGCGAGCGCGTATGGTGCGTTGGCCTTGCGCACCCCGAGCACCCAGTCCAGCGCGAGTCCGGCGCTGAACGGGAACCCGCAGCGCTTGTCGGCGACGTACCGGTCCACTTCCGCGCTGTCCCGGGAGAGCCACTCGAAGCCGGTGCGGTGCTCGAACGCGTCGTTGAGCGAGCCGAACAGCTCGGGCACGAACGAGGAGGGTGCCGCCCGCCCGTGGGCGTCGATCTCCTCGTTGAGCCGCCGCACGGCCGTCTCGGTCTCGCACCCGGGCAGGGACCTGAAGGTGCCGGAGAGCAGCAGCCCGGAGAGTTGGGCCCCGTACTCCTGGGCGTAGTCGCGGGCCAGCTGGCTGCCCATGCTGTGGCCGAACAGGAAGTGCGGCACGGGTTCGGGCAGGGCGGCCAACGCGCGGTCGGCGACGGTCCGGAGGTCGTCGACGACGGCCCGCCAGCCGCTCTCACCGACGACGCCCGGGCCACCGGTTCCGGCCGCGGTGGCTCCGTGGCCGCGGTGGTCGGAGGCGACCACCGCGTAGCCGTGCCGGGTGAGGTGCCGCGCGAAGCGGTCGTAGCGCCCGGCGTGCTCCGCGGCTCCGTGCGCGATCTGCACCAGCGCCCGCGGCGGGCCGTCGGGCAGCCAGGTGTAGGTGGCGACCGCGGTGTTGTCGGCAGCGCGGGTGTAGGTGTCCGGTTCTCTCATCTGTCCTCCTGCTTCTCGGGGGTCACTCACGTCACTTCGGCCACTGACGAGGACAAGTCACCAGGCCAGCGCGGGGCGCGCGCGCCCCCCGTTCGCGCCCCCTCTTGCGCCCGCGTGGGTCCTGTGAGCCGATTACTGGGGTCACCGGGCTATGCCACTGGGTATTGCTGCGGGAAACCACCCCCCGCGCCGAAACGGACAACTTCATACCCCCTCCTGTCGGACCGCGCATCGGATCATCATCGAGTCGAAGGGAAACGGCTTTCGGTCAAACTCCCGAGCGCCGGTTTGAACGGGCGACGTGATGAAGACGATGTTCAAGTCGGCCGGTGGGACGGGGGCCGCCGACGTACGACCCCCACCTGGCAGGCATGTGGGGAGCGCCACTCGGAAGGGCTCGTCATGGATCGCTGCTTCACCGACCGACGACACCAGGAACTGCGCGCGCGAGTACGCCATTTCGCGGAACAGGAGGTCCGCCCGCGGATAGCCGGGATGGAGGCCGAGCGCACCACCGCGCACGAGCTCTCCCGGTTGATCGCGCGTCAGGGCTGGATCGGGGTCACCGTGCCCCGCGCCTACGGCGGAATGGGAGAAGGCCACCTTGCCAAGACCGTCATCATCGAGGAACTGTCGCGCGTCAGCGGGGCGATGGGCGCCATGGTCCAGGCCTCCCAGCTCGGCGTGGCCAAGATCATCCACTTCGGCGACGAGGAGCAGAAGAAGCACTGGCTGCCCGCGGTCGCCTCCGGCGACTGCCTGCCGACCATCGCCGTCACCGAGCCGGAGTCCGGCGGCCACGTGCTGGGGATGAACGGCAGCGCGGTGCGGGACGGGGACGACTACCTGCTCAACGGGCGCAAGGTCTACGTCGGCAACAGCCATGTCGGGGACCTGCACGGCGTGGTGATGCGCACCGGGCCGGGTTCCGGCGGGCTGACCGCGTTCCTGGTGGAATCCGACCGCCCCGGCTTCTCGCTCGGCCCCCAGCAGCCCGCCATGGGCCTGCACGGATTCAGCTTCGGCGAGTTGCGGTTCGACAACTGCCGGGTGCCCGCCGCGAACCGGCTCGGGCGGGAGGGCGAGGGGCTGGCCGTCGCGTACTCCTCCAGCGTGCTCTACGGCCGGGCCAACCTCACCGCGGTCTCCCTCGGCATCCACCAGGCGATCCTGGAGGAGACCGTGCGCTTCGCCACCGAGCGGCGCCGCTACGACGCGCCGCTGGCGCAGCTCGGCTCGGTCAAGATGAAGATCGGGCAGATGAACTCCCGGCTGATGACGGCCCGGTTGGCCGCCTACCACGCGGTCCACCTGCTGGACGAGGGCGAGCCGTGCGACGCGGAGCTGATGAACGCGAAGCTGGTGAACGTCGAGTACGCGCTCGACTCGGCGCGCGACGCCATGGAGATCCACGCGGCGTCCGGGCTGTTCACCGACCGGCCCGTCGAGCGGTACCTGCGCGACGCACACCACATCTTCGCGCCCGCCGGCACCTCCGACGTCCAGCGGCTGCGGCTGGGCGAGGTCGCCCTCGGCACCGCCAAGGGCGAGTGGTCGCGGAAGCTCACCGACGTGGTGCGGAGGGAGCCCGAACCCGTCGGCTGAGGCCGCGGCCCCCTGCCGCCCGCCCGACTCAGGCTCCGTGCTCCCGCCGGTGGATCTGGTCCACCAGTTCGGCGGCCATCGACTTGATGGTCTCCAGCCCCTGGCGGCCCCATGGGCGCGGTTCCTGGTCCACCACGCAGACCGTGCCGAGCGCCATGCCGGTGCGGTCGATCAGCGGCGCCCCCAGATAGGAGCGGATACCGATCTCGTCGACGACGGGATTGCCGGCGAACCGCGGGTAGTCGCAGACGTCCTCCAGGACCAGGGCCTTGCGCCGCACGATGACGTGCGGGCAGTAGCCGTGGTCCCTGGCCATCACCCGTCCCGGCTGGGCCGTCGCCGGGGCGGGCCCCAGCTCCACCGCCCGCTCGGCGCCCGGCGTGTACAGCCCGGCGAAGTACTGCCGGTGCTCGTCGATGAAGTTGACCATCGCGTAGGGAGCGCCGGTGACCCGGGCGAGGTTGCGGGCGAAGTCGTCGAACTCGGGTACCGGCGAGTCGCCGATGCCCAGTTCGCGCAGCCGCACCACGCGGGCGGGCGCCTCCGCGTCCTCAGGCGTGAGGAGCAGATGACTCGTGGGGTCGTACGACGCGTGCGGCATGCGTGCTCCTGGTGTCGATCAAGTGCTGGACGAGGGAAACAAGGACCTGCGTGGTGGCACTCGCGTGCCGGGCGTCGCACATCACCACCGGGACCTCGGGTTTGAGGTCTATGGCGCTGCGGACCTCGTCGGTGGTGTAGCGGTGCGCACCGTCGAACTCGTTGACGGCGACGATGAACCCCATGCCGCGCCGCTCGAAGAAGTCCACCGCCGAGAAGCAGTGCTCCAGGCGCCTGGTGTCGGCCAGGACCACCGCCCCGAGCGCGCCCGTGCACAGTTCGTTCCACATGAACCAGAAGCGCTCCTGCCCGGGGGTGCCGAACAGGTAGAGCACATGGCGGTCGCTGAGGGTGATGCGACCGAAGTCCATCGCCACGGTGGTGGTGGTCTTGGACTCGACGCCCTCCAGGCTGTCCGTGGCGGCGCTCACCTGGGTGAGCAGTTCCTCGGTGCTGAGCGGTTCGATCTCGCTGACCGCTCCCACGAAGGTCGTCTTGCCGACGCCGAACCCTCCCGCGATGAGGATCTTCACAGCGGTCGGGAACGGGTCAGAGCCGTGCACGGAGTCCATGCAGCACCGCCTCCAGCAGGTCGCGGTCGGTCGAGTCGGCGCCCAGCCGGGCGGGCGCCTTCGCGGTCAGTGCGCCGCAGTCGACGAGGTCGGAGAGCAGGACCTTCGTCACCACCGCGGGCAGCCTTATGTGGGCGGCGATCTCCGCCACCGAGGTGGGCCCGTGGCACAGGCCCAGCACCTGCACGTGGTCGGGGCCCAGGTGGCTCTGGGCCCGCGTTCCGGTGGCCATCACCATCGTGAGCAGGTCGAACTTCGCTGACGGCCGGGTGCGGCCGTTGCTGACGGTGTACGGCCGGATCAGCCGTCCGGCCGCGTCGTCGAGCCAGGGTCCCCTCTCGCGTTCCGCCATGGGCTCAGTGCCCCGCGGGGTGCCGGGCCGGAGTGGCGAGGTAGGGGCGCACGCTCTTCACCAGCATCGCCATCTCGTAGCCCAGGACCGCCGCGTCGGCGTCCCGGTCGGCCAGTACCGCCAGGCAGGCGCCCTGGCCCGCGGTGGACACGAAGAGCAGCGTGGTGTCCAGCTCCACTACGACCTGCCGGACCTCACCGCCGTCCCCGAAGCGCATGCCGGCGCTGCGCGCGAGCGAGTACAGACCGGAGGCGAGTGCCGCGAGGTGGTCCGCGGTGTCCGTCTCCAGCCCGTGGGCGGCCTTCACAAGGCCGTCGGAGGACAGGAGCAGGGCGCTGCGGGAGTGCGGTACGCGCTGGACGAGTCCGGTCAGCAGCCAGGACAGGTCCGTGCTGTGACCGATGGACGCTTCGCCAACCATGATCGCGTTGTTCTCCTTCGAGGTGGGGGCCGGGCACGGGCGTCCCCTGCCAGGGGCCGGCTGGTGACTAGCGGGAACTGGGTGCGGAGTCCGCTCCCGAGGGATCGTCCTCCGCGAGGCTGGTACCGCGCCGGAACGCGGCCATCAGCCCGGGGTCGTGCTGCGGCTCCGGTTCGTCGGTGGGACGGGGTGCGGGTGGCGGGTCGCGCAGCTCCGGCACCAGGTGTTCCTGGCGCCTTCGGCGCGGGAGCTGCGGCCGGTCCGACTCGTGGTGGGCGGAGGGCCGTGCCGTCACGGGGGTGTGCGTGAGGTCGGTGTGCACGGGCGGCGGCGGGGGGCCCTCGGCCGGCACCTGGCGGACGTGCGGCGGCTCCGCGGCACGCTGGACGGGCACCGGCGACGGCATCTCCGCGGGCTGCGGGGCCGGGCGGGGCGGTGGGGTCGGGTGGGACGGCGGGATCGCCGTACGCTCGGCGCCGCGAACAGCGGCGGGCTCGGGCCGCTCGGCGCGGCCCGCCTCGCGGACGGGACCCGGGCCCTCGCCCAGGAGGGCGTGGGGCAGGATCAGCACGGCCTGGATGCCGCCGTAGATGTTGCTCTGGAGCTGGACGACGATGCCGTGGCGGCGGGCGAGCTGGGAGACCACGAAGAGGCCGATGCGGCCGTCCTGGAGGAGTTCGCCGACCTGGATCTGCTCGGGGTCGGCCAGCAGCGCGTTCATCCGGTTCTGCTCGTCCGGCGCCATGCCCAGGCCGCGGTCCTCGACCTCCACGGCGAGGCCGGCCGTCACGTACTGGGCCTTCATCAGCACCTGGGTCTGGGGCGCGGAGTAGACGGTGGCGTTCTCCACCAGCTCGGCCAGCAGGTGGATGACGTCGGCCACGGCGTGGCCGCGCAGCGTGCCCTCGATCGGCGGGACCAGCTTGACCCGGGGGTACTGCTCGACCTCGGCGATGGAGGAGCGCAGCACCTCGGTCAGGGTGACCGGGCGCGTCCACTGGCGGCGGGAGACCGCACCGCCGAGCACGGCGAGGTTCTCGGCGTGGCGGCGCATCCGGGTGGCCAGGTGGTCGACGTGGAACAGGCCCTTCAGCAGGTCCGGGTCCTCGACCTCGTTCTCCAGCTCGTCGAGCAGTTCGATCTCGCGGTGCACCAGCGACTGGAGGCGGCGGGCGAGGTTCACGAAGACCTCCACCTTCTCCTCGCTGCCGCTGGCGGTGCTGCGGACCAGCGCGGCGGCCTCGACGACGGCGGCCTCGGCGGTGCGCTGGGCCGCGGTGACGTCGTGGGCGAGCAGGCCGAGGGCGTCGTCGCCCGGCTCGGGCATCGGGCCGTGCGTCGGGCGCCGGGGCCGTTCGCCCTGCTCCAGGCGCCGCAGCAGGGTGTGGATCTCCGACTGCGTGCGGGCGGCGTTGCGCCGCAGGGCCGCGTAGCGCTCCACGGTGGTGCGGCCCTCCGAGGAGGCCACCAGGGCGGCGCCCACGACGGTGGCGCAGCACAGCAGCAGCGCGCCGGCGAGCACGCCCCACAGGGTGGCGGAGTCGGCGGCGATGCCGGCGGAGTCCGCACCGCCGCGGACCCGCAGCACGTACCCGACCACCGCGGCCGAGATGACCGCCACCAGTCCGGCGGGCAGCACCGCCAGGCGCATCAGGCGACGGCGGACCGCCGCGTCGGCGCCGGACTCGCGGGCGGGTGCCCGGCCGTGGCGAGCACCCTCCCGGCCGGCCGGGGCGGCCTTGCCCCGCCTCCGCCCGCCCGCCTCGGAGGTCTCGGCGGTGTCGAGGGCGGAACGGCCACCGAGGGCGGGGGCGGCAGGCCCGGGTGTGGACGGTTCCCTGCCCTTGGGCACCGCATAGCTCGGGGATTCAGGCATCGCAGTCCTCAAAAAAGTTGTGAGGTCTTCTTCGCGGCTTGAGCAGCACACGCCGACTCTCAGCGCGGTCGTCACGCTAGTAGCCGTAGGAAGGGATCGCGGGCACAGTTGACTTATTCGCCACCCCTCGCCAGCCCCATTCGAGTGAATCCTTCGCACGCACGTGTGATCCTGCGTCGCGGGACACAACTCTCGTTCGTCAGGCGGAAGTTACCGTTCCCGAACGGTCACGTTGAGTCGGCCGCGCAGATCAAGCCAAGAAGGCGAGGTTCCCGGAAGCGTGCGGGGCACTCCGTGGTAGGCCAGGCGAGCGCTCCCACCGAAGACAAATCCGTCACCGCTGGCGAGTTCGATATCCGTCCACGGGCGACCGCGACCCTGGGAATGGCCGAAACGGAATACACACCTATCGCCGAGGCTGTAGGACACCACCGGGGCATGGGAGCGTTCGTCACTGTCCCGGTGCATACCCATGCGGGCGCCTTCGCCATAGAAGTTGACCAGCGCGATGTCGTAGTCGACAGCGTGCGGCACCTCGCCGTACGCCTCCTGCAGGGCAGCCCGCGCCCACTCCCCCAGCCAGGCCGGGAACGGTTTCACCGGAGCGCCGTCCCCGTCCACCACCGTGCGCGCGTAGCCGTAGGGGAACCAGTGCCAGCCCAGGCTCAGCTGCCGCACCGACATCTCGCCACCGCGCGGCATCCGCACGGTCCGCAGGCCCGCGGGCGGGCGGGCCCACTCGCGGCACGCCGCCAGCAGGCGGCGCTGCGCCGCCCGGTCCAGCAGCCCGGGAAGGTGCACCGCCCCCGGCGCCACCTCGACCGCTTGCGGCGGAAAGAGTCCCTCGCTCACCACACCAGGGTAGGTACCCGGCGCACGTCCCGACCGGGTAGCGCATCCCCGCGCTCCCCCGCCACATGATTGACCCGGGCACCTTTGTCGTATCGTCGACACCGTCGGCTGCCGTATGCATGGAGGAGTGCCCGTGACGTCCGAGACCGTGGAACCCGTACTGGCCGGGGTGCGCAACTTCCGTGACGTCGGCGGTCTGCCGACGACCGACGGTCGGCGGGTCCGGCCCGGAGTACTCTTCCGCAGCGGCCACCTGGCCCACGCGACCGAGCAGGACACCGCGTTCCTCAGCGGCCTGGGGCTCCACACCGTCTACGACTTCCGCAACGCCGCCGACCAGGCGCTGGAAGGGCCGGACGTGCCGCTGCCGGGCGTGCGCAACGTCAACATACCCCTCACCGACCCGGCAGACGGCGCGGAGTTCTGGCAGATGGTCCGCGACGGTGACGTCGCGCAGCTGCGCACCGCACTGGCCGGCGGACAGGCGGCCGGGCGCATGGTCACCGCCTACCGGGAGATCATCAAGGGCCGCACCGGCGAGCACAGCCGCGTGCTGCACGACCTCGCGAAGGGCAGTGTTCCCGCGCTGATGCACTGCGCCGCGGGCAAGGACCGGGCCGGGCTGACGGTGGCCGTCACCCTGCTCGCCCTCGGCGTCGAGCGGGACGCCATCGAGGCCGACTACCTGCTCTCCAACGACCCGCACCGGCGGTACCGGGTGCACCGCGGCAACCCGGCCGAGCGGAACGGCATCGACCCCGAGGTGCGGGAACTGCTGTCGCCGCTGTTCGACGCCCGAGCCGCCTACCTGGCCGCCGCCTACGAGACGATCACCGACGCCTGGGGCGACGTGGACACCTACCTGCGCAGCGGGCTGGGCCTGGCCGACACCACTCGGGAACGGCTGCGCGACCGGTTCCTGGACTGAGCCCTGCCGGCCCCGCACCGTGACCTGCGGCGCCGGCCCCGCCGAGGGCCGGCGCCGCGGGGTTCAACGGCTGCGCTCGACCACGAAGCCGGCCACCGCCACCAGCTGGCGGCGGACGTGCTCCGGCATGCTGATGCCGTCGAGCGCCGCGATCGCCGTGGCGTGCTGCCGCCGCGCCTCCTGCTCGGTCCACTCCCGGCCGCCGGCCTGCTCGATCAGCACGGCCCGGGCGGCGAAGTCCTCCTCGCCGAAGGCGGCGTCGAAGGCCTGGTCCGGTGTGCTGCCGTCCGGCCCCGCGCCCGCGGCCTGGGCCTCGTCACGCCGCACCTGCTCCTTGGCGTCGGCGGCCAGCAGCTCGCCCAGCCGGTCGGCGGCCGGGCCGCCCGCTGCCAGCGCGGCCACCACCGGCAGGGACTTCTTGCGCTGCCGCAGGTCACTCCAGGTCTGCTTGCCGGTGGACTGCGGGTCACCCCAGATGCCCAGCAGGTCGTCGACCGCCTGGAACGCCAGGCCCAGGTGGTGCCCGTAGGCCTCCAGCGCGTCGGCCGTGCGGTCGTCCGCCCCGCCGAGCACCGCGCCGACGGACACCGCGCAGGCCAGCAGCGCCCCCGTCTTGTTGCCCTCCATCTCCAGGCACTCGGCGACGGTCACCCGCTCGCGGTGCTCGAAGGAGATGTCCTGCGCCTGGCCGTCGATCAGCTTGCGGCTGGCGACCGCGAGGCGGCGGGCCGCGCGCCCGGCCTCGACCGTGCCCAGTTCCAGCAGCAGTTCGTTGGCGAGCGCGAACAGCGCGTCGCCCACCAGGATGGCCTGGGCCGGGCCGTGCACCTTCCAGACGGTGTCCCGGTGCCGCCGCTGCTCGTCGCCGTCCATCAGGTCGTCGTGCAGCAGCGAGAAGTTGTGCACCAGCTCCACCGCGACGGCACCCGGGATACCGGTCTCCGCGGGTGCGCCGGCCACCTCCGCGGACAGCAGCGCCAGCGCCGGGCGCACCGCCTTGCCGCCGTCACCGTCGGCGGGACGGCCGGCGGCGTCGATCCAGCCGAAGTGGTAGGCGGCGACGGTGTCCATCGGCGCTGCGAGGCGGCCTACCGCAGCGCGCAGCTCCGGCATGGCGAGCGTACGTCCGCGATCGAGCAGCGCGGTCACGCCGGCCGTGTCGATGCCGACGTCTGCCGGTTGCACCGGGTTCACATGGTCTCCTCTTGTTCGGTGATCAGGCCCACGCCGTCTCCTGGAGATCGTCGTCGTGCGTCCGCCCGAGCCGGGCCAGGGCTTCCCGGGCCGCGGTCAGCCCGCTGCGGACCGCGCCCTCCATGGTCGCTGGCCAGCCGGTGGCAATCCACGAGCCCGCCAGATAGAGACCCGGCGCACGCGTGCACGAATTGGGCCGCAGGCGGCCGACGCCGGGAGTGGGGGCGAAGGTCGCCGTCCGCTCCCGGGTGACGAAGAAGTCCCGCACCTCGGCGGTCCGGGCGGCCGGCAGCAGCCGTTCCAGTTCGGGGAGGTAGCGGGCGCGCAGCTCGGCGACGGGCCGGTCGATGTCGTCCTGGGCGGCCGACTGGGAGAGCGCCAGGTACTGGCTTCGTCCCGCCCCGGGCAGCGCGGACAGCCCGGACGCCCGGGTGCGGTCGAAGATCCACTGGACCGGGGTGCCCAGGGCGGCGAGCAGCGGCCGGTCGAGGACCGTGCGGTCGTAGACCACGTGCACGTTGAGGATCGGCGCGGCGCCGATCCCGCGCAGCGCCTCGCGGCCGTCCAGTGCGCCGTCCGGCAGCAGCCGGGCCGCGGTGTCCTGCGGCACCGCCAGTACCACCGTGCCGGCCTCCAGCGTCTCCTGCCGCTCGGGGCCGCCGGCCACCGTCACCCGCCAGGTGCCGTCCGGGGCGGCGTGCAGGGCCTTGGCGCGCGCGGAGGTGCGCACCCGTACTCCGGCGCGGTCAAGCGCGGCCCTGGTGCGGGTGTCGTGCAGTTCGCCGAGCGGGACCTCGGCCCAGCCGATGTCGGCGGCGCCCGGTGCGGTGAGCAGACCGGTGCGGAACACCTTGGCGGCGAGTGCCAGTGACACGTCGTCCGCGCGGGCGTTGAGCGTGGCGACGCCGACGAGGTCCCACAGCGCCTCGACGGCCCGGGACGACTGCCCGTGGCGGCGCAGCCAGCTGCCGAAGTCGACCTCGTCCAGCGCCGGGTCGGTGAGGTCCAGGCGGCGCAGGGCCAGTGCGGCCCGCCCGGCGCGGAGCCGCTCCAGGGGAGACAGGTGCGGGTAGCGGGCGAGGCCGGCGGCCAGGTGCAGCGGCACCGGCGCCGCGGTGCGCCGCAGGCGGCCGAGCCGGCCGCTGGCCGCGTCCAGCACGGGTACGTCGAGGCGCCGTTGCAGCGGCGCCAGGGCGGTGCCGTCGACGCGGTCGAGGAACCAGCGGTAGGCGTCGCAGCACCGCAGGTACACGTGCTGGCCGTTGTCCACGGCCAGCTCACCGACCGGCGAGGCGCGCGGGAAGGAGAACGCCAGGCCGCCCAGCCGGGGCCGGGATTCGACGAGTTCGGTGCGCAGGCCGGCGTCGGCGAGCCGCAGCGCGGCGGTCGCTCCGGCCAGGCCGCCGCCGATGACGACGGCTCGCTGGTCTTCGCTCACCTCGCGGCCCTGCGGGCTGCCCGGGTGTCCAGGCCGGAGAGTCCGCGTACGGCCACCAGCGCCTTCTGACCGGCGGGCAGCGCCACCCGGCCGGCGAGTACCGCCTCGGGCTCGGCGTCGATGCGGTCCAGGAGCCGCCGGTAGATGCCCGCCATGGCGGCGACGCAGGCCCCGGACCGGCGGTCGAGCAGCGGCAGCAGCCGGTAGCCCTCCTCGAACAGTGCCCGGGCGCGCTGCGCCTGGTGGCGGACCAGACCGGTGAAGTCGCCGCCGGCGGGCGGGGTCTCGTGCCGGAAGCCCGCTTCGCAGCCGAACTTCTCCAGGTCCTCGCGCGGCAGGTAGCTGCGGCCGCTCTCGGCGTCCTCGCGCAGGTCGCGCAGGATGTTGGTGAGCTGGAGCGCCAGCCCGAGCGTGTCGGCGTACTCGGGGGCGCGTGCGGCTCCGACGGCGCCGGGCACGGTACCGAAGACTCCCAGGGAGAGACGGCCGATGGTGCCCGCCACGCAGTGGCAGTACTCGCGCAGGTCCTCCCAGGTGCGGTACTCGCGGCCGTGCACGTCCATCAGGACACCGTCGATCAGCTCGTCGAGGGCGTCCAGCGGCACCGGGTAGCGGGTCGCGGTGTCGGCGAGGGCGACGGCGACGGGGTCGGTGGCGTCCTCGGCCACTGCGCCGTCACGGATCTGGCCGAGCAGTGCGCGGGTCTCGGTGAGCCGGTGCTGCTTGGCGTCCGGCGGGAGGTCGCCGTCGCCGATGTCGTCCACCCGCCGGGCGAAGGCGTACAGCGCGCAGAGGGCGCGGCGCTCGGGGCCGGACAGCAGGCGGATGCCGTAGGCGAAGTTGCGGGCCTGCTGGGAGGTGACGGACTCGCAGTAGCGGTAGGCGGCGAGTACCGGGGGCGACAGGGACGGGGTGCGGGGCACGGTGCGGGTCGTTCCTCTCATCGAAGTGCCGCCCCGGTCTGGCGCAGGCGGGTGAGCCGGCCGGCCCTGGGCGGGCCGGCGAGGACGTCGAAGCCGGCAGCGGCGATCGCGTCGGCCGCGGCCCGCCCTCCGCCGACGAAGCCCGCCAGCAGCAGGCGCAGCCGTCCGGGGACGCTGCGGACGAGCGGGGCGCCCTCGTCGAGCAGCACGCGGGCCCGCTCGGTCTCCCAGGCGACCAGGGCCCGCAGGGACGCGGAGGCCGTCGGCGCGTCGAGGTCGGCCTCGCGGACGTGGAAGCGCGCCATGTCCTCGGCGGGCAGGTAGACGCGGTCGCGGGCGCGGTCCTCGGCAACGTCCTGGAGGTGCTCGACGATCTGCAGCGCGGTGCAGATCGCGTCGGAGCGGCGTACCCGCTCCGGGCTGGTGGTGCCGGTGACGGCCAGTACCAGTCGGCCCACCGGGTTGGCGGACAGCTCGCAGTAGCCGAGCAGGTCCTCCCAGGTGGCGTAGCGGGTGACCCGCTGGTCCTGCCGGTTGGCCTCGATCAGCGCGTGGAAGGGCTGCTCGGTGAGTCCGTGGCGGGCGACGACCGGGACGAGCGCCGCGAGCAGCGGGTGGCCGGGGCCGGAGGCGTCGGGGCGGCCGTGGCCGGGGGTCCCTGCCACGCGGAAGACCCGGTGCAGGTCGGACTCCAGCGCGTCGAGCAGTGCGAGGCGGTCCTCGGCGTGCTCCGGTGCGACACCCAGGGCGCGGGCGTCGCCGCCGCCGGGCGCGAGGTCGCCGTCACCGATGTCGTCGACCAGCCGGGCGTAGCCGTAGACGGCCATCAGGCCGTCGCGCCAGGCTTCGGGGAGGAAGCGCGGCGCCACGGGGAAGTTCTCCCGTGCGGCCTGGTCGAGCACCGAGTCGACCTGCGGCTGGGACTGCGGCTGTGCCGGCGCGCTCATCGTGTGCTGCCCGATGCCATCGCTGTCACTCTTCCGTCTCTCCGTCGGATCCCGAGCAGTCACATTCGTGACAGAAAGTGACTAATCAGACACTCGTCAAGTCTACGTGTCCGGTTCCCCCGGTGATGGAAGGCCCGCCTGTGGTGTCCGGCACACGAGGGAGGCCCCCGCCAGGCGGGGGCCTCGATAGGGTTACTGTCGGTGTACGCCGCTCACCTGTTGGTGAACTTCTCGTACTCCTTGAGCACGTCCTCGGTGGGACCGTCCATGCGCAGCGTCCCGCTCTCCAGCCACAGCACCCGTTCGCAGGTGTCCCGGATGGACTTGTTGTTGTGGCTGACCAGGAAGACCGTGCCGGCCTCGGCCCGCAGCTCGCGGATGCGTGCCTCTGAGCGCTTCTGGAACTTCTTGTCGCCGGTGGCCAGCGCCTCGTCGATCATCAGCACGTCGTGGTCCTTGGCCGCCGCGATGGAGAACCGCAGCCGGGCGGACATGCCTGACGAGTACGTGCGCATCGGCAGGCTGATGAAGTCGCCCTTGTCGTTGATGCCGGAGAACTCGACGATGCCGTCGAACCGCTCCCGCACCTGATCGCGGCTCATGCCCATGGCGAGCCCGCCGAGCACCACGTTGCGCTCGCCGGTGAGGTCGTTCATCAGCGCGGCGTTCACGCCCAGCAGCGAGGGCTGGCCGTCGGTGTAGACCCGGCCGCGCTCGGCCGGCAGCAGCCCGGCGACGGCCCGCAGCAGGGTGGACTTGCCCGAGCCGTTGGAGCCGATGAGTCCGATCGCCTCACCCCGGTAGGCGGTGAAGCTGACGCCCTTCACGGCGTGCACCTCCCGCACGCCGCCGCCCGGCTTGCGGCGCACGATGCGGCTGAGCGCGGAGGTGGCGCTGCCCTTGCCGCGGGTACCGCCGTAGACCCGGTACACGATGTGCAGGTCGTCGCAGATGACGGTGGGGACGCGCCCGGCCTCTGGGCGGTCCGCGGTCTCGCTCGGGGGGCTCGTCGACTCAGCCACGGCCATAACGCTCCTCCGCCTTCCAGAAGTACACAAAGCCGAGCACGGCCACCACCAGGGCCCAGCCGACCGCGAGCGCCCAGACGTGCGGCGGCAGGTACTCGGCTCCGTAGCCGTCGATCAGGGCGAACCTGATCAGGTCCATGTAGACGGCCGCCGGGTTCCACATCAGCACGTCGGCGACCCAGGTGGGGACGTTCTCCCGGTCCTTCAGCATCAGCGGGATGCTGAACAGCACACCGGAGGCGTACATCCAGGTGCGCAGCACGAACGGCATCAGTTGGGCGAGGTCGGGGGTCTTCGCGCCCATCCTGGCCAGGATCAGCGACAGCCCGACGTTGAAGACGAACTGCAGCACCAGGACCGGCAGGACCAGCAGCCAGGACAGTCTCGGGTAGTTGCCGAACGACACCACGAAGACGAACACGATCGCCATCGAGTACAGCAGCTGCTGGAGCTGCTGGAGCGCGAAGGAGATCGGCAGCGAGGCACGTGGGAAGTGCAGCGCCCTCACCAGCCCGAGGTTGCCGGAGATGGCCCGCACCCCCGACAGCGCGGAACTCTGCGTGAAGGTGAAGACGAACACCCCGATCACCAGGAACGGGATGTAGTCGGTGATCGGCATGCCGCGCCCAGCACGAAGGATCAGGCCGAAGATGAGGAAGTAGACGCCCGCGTTGAGCAGCGGCGTCATCACCTGCCACATCTGACCGAGCTTGGCCTGGCTGTACTGGGCGTGCAGCTTCGCGCGGGAGAAGGTCAGGATGAAGTGCCGACGGCTCCACAGCTGGCGCACGTACGCGGCCAGCGAGGGCCGGGCCCCGCTCACCGTCAGGCCGTACTTCGCCGCGAGCTCGGTCGGGGACAGACCGTCGTCGGGGGAGTTCTGCGCGTTCTCAGCGACCGCACCGTCGTGCGTGGACTCGCTCACGTTGAAACTTTCGTCCTCACTCTGCAGGGGCGTGAAGTCCGATGCTCTCAGACCCAGGCGTGTCAGATGACCGGAGGGCGGCCCAGGCGGGCCATGCGCCACACCGTACGCCACTTCATCGGGCGGCGAGGACCGCACGGCGTCGCCCAGCCCTCGCGGAAACCGCCCAGCCAGGCGCGCAGCGCGGGGCGGGACGGGCGGCGCAGCAACGTGAGCAGCAGCCACACCCCGAGGTAGACGGGGACCAGCGGGAGGGGGAGGTTGCGGCGGGCCAGCCAGACCCGGTTGCGGGCCACCATGCGGTGGTAGACGGCGTGCCGGGCCGGTGACGTGGTGGGGTGGTGCAGCACCATGTCGGCCCGGTAGTCGATGTTCCAGCCGGCGTCCAGCGCCCGCCAGGCCAGGTCGGTCTCCTCGTGCGCGTAGAAGAACTCGGCGGGCAGTGCGCCGACCTCGGCCAGCACCTCGGTGCGGACCGCGCTGGCGCCGCCCAGGAAGGTGGTGGCCTTCGAGGAGCGCATCGGGTCGGCGGCGCGCAGCCGCGGCACGTGCCGCCGCTGGGTGGCTCCGGTGTCGGGGTCGGCGATGCGGAAGCTGATGATGCCCAGCCGCGGGTCGTCGGCGAACGCCTGCCGGCACAGCTGGGCGGTGTCGGTACCGGGCAGCAGGCCGTCGTCGTCGAGGAACAGCACCGCGTCGACGTCCCGCCCGTCCGGGCCGAACGCCTCGACGCCGACGTTGCGCCCGCCGGGGATGCCCAGGTTCTCGGGCAGTTCGACGGTACGCAGGCCGCCGGGCGGCGAGGGCAGTTCGGGCAGCGGGGCGCCGTTGCCGACGACGACCACCTCGACCGGGTCGCCCTCCTGCCTGGCGACCGAGTCGAGCAGGGCGCGCAGTTCCTCGGGCCGGTTGCCCATGGTGAGCACGACCGCGCCGAGGCGCATCGCGGGGGCGGTCATCGCAGCCTGCTGGAGGCGAGGATGGACACCAGGTGCAGCACGGTCTGCAGCACCGCCACGGCGGCCAGGACGACCACGCCGAGCCGGGTGAAGAACAGCCCGCCGGCGAAGAAATCAGCGATCGCGACGGCCAGGATGAACAGCGAGGCCTCGACGCCGCCGACGAGGCGGTGGAACTTCAGCGCCGCCGCGGCCCGCCGGGCCACCGCCAGGCCGGAGGAGCGCGGCACTGCGGCCTCGTCGGTGACCGCGGCCAGTCCGCTGCGGCCCCTGGCCACGTCCACCAGGTCGGTCTCGGCCTTGATCAGGATCGCGCCGAGCGCCGCCAGTGTGCCCAGGAACGCCCACATCCACTGGGTGGTGGCGCCCTCCTGGTGGAACAGGTCGGCGGCCCGCAGGCCGAAGCCGACGAGCAGTGCCGCCTCGCACAGGTAGTGGCCGACCCGGTCGAGGTAGACGCCGGTGATGGACGTCTGCTTGCGCCAGCGGGCGATCTCGCCGTCGACGCAGTCCAGCAGCAGGTACAGCTGGATCAGCACCGCGGCCAGCAGCGCGCCGGTGAGCCCCGGGATGAGCAGCGCCGCGCCGGCGGCGAACCCGGCGACCACCATGAGGTAGGTCAACTGGTTCGGCGTGATCCGGGTGTTCACCAGGTACCGGTCGCACCGCAGCGAGATCTCCCGCATGTACAGGCGACCGGCCCAGTGTTCACCGCTGCGCCGGTCCTTGACGCCCTCCGGGTGGACGACCGGCCGGAGTTCAGCTACTGACGGCTTTTGCATAGTCGGCGTACGCGTCCCTGATCTGGTCGGTGGACAGGTCCAGGTGTTCCAGGATGGTGTAGCGCCCGGGGCGGGTCTGCGGCGCGTACTCCAGGGCCGTGACGAACTCCTCGTCGCTGAACCCGATCTCGCCGGGCAGCACGGGCAGCCCGTGGCGGCGCAGCACCTCGGCCATCAGCGCGGACTCGGCGTGCGCGCCGCGCAGGTGCATGGCGAACGCGGCGCCGAGGCCGCACTGCTCGCCGTGCAGCGCGGAGCGCTTGGGGAAGAGCAGGTCCAGCGAGTGGCAGATCTCGTGGCAGGCCCCCGAGGCCGGGCGGCTGTCGCCGGCGATGGACATGGAGATGCCGGTGAGCACCAGCGCCTCGGCGAGGATGACGAGGAAGTCGTCGTCGCCGACACCGCCGGGGTGGCGCAGCACGGAGTCGCCGGCGCTGCGGGCCATGGCGGCGGCCAGGCCCTCGAAGGGCTCCCCGGTCTCGCGGTGGGACAGCTCCCAGTCCGCGACGGCGGACAGGTTGCTCATCGCGTCGCCGATCCCGGCCCGCACGTAGCGCACCGGGGCCTCTCGGATGACGTCCAGGTCGATGACGATGGCGATCGGGTTCGGCACACCGTAGGAGCCGCGGCCGGCGTCGTTGTCGAGGGTCGACACCGGCGAGCACAGGCCGTCGTTGGCGAGGTTGGTGGCCACCGAGACCATGGGCAGGCCGACGCGGGCCGCCGCGTACTTGGCGGAGTCGATGACCTTGCCGCCGCCGAGGCCGACCACCGCGTCGTACCGTCCGGACCGCTTGATCTCGTCGGCCAGCCGCACGGCGCCGTCGATGGTGCCGTCGGCGCAGTCGAACCAGGTGGCGCCCGGCAGGGCGGGGGCCACGCGGTCGCGGAGCGCCTGTCCGGAGCCGCCGCTGATGGCGATGGCCAGCTTGCCGGCGGGCGAGATCCGCTGGTCGGCGAGGATCGTGGCCAGGTCGTCCAGTGCTCCGGCCCGGATGTCGACCGTCAGCGGGGACGGGATCAGTCGGGTCAGTACCGGCACGCGATCTCCCTGCCCTTGGCGAGGTCGTCGTGGTTGTCGATCTCGACCCAGCTGATGTCGCCGATGGGTTCGACGTCCACGGTGAAGCCGCGGTTGACCAGCTCCTGGTAGCCGTCCTCGTAGTAGAGGTCGGGGTCGCGCTCGAAGGTGGTCTTCAGCGCGTCGGCCAGTTCGGCGGCGGCCTCGCCCTCGATGAGGGTGACGCCGATGTACTCGCCCGTCGCCTCGGCGGGGTCCATCAGCTTGGTGATGCGGCGCACGCCCTTGCCCGGCTCGGCGACGACCTTCATCTCCTCGTCGGCGAGCTTCTTGACGGTGTCCAGCGCCAGGATGATCTTCTTGCCGTCGCCGCGGGCGGCGAGCAGGGTGCGCTCGACGGAGACCGGGTGCACGGTGTCGCCGTTGGCGAGGATCACGCTGTGCTTGATCGCGTCACGCGCGCACCACAGGGAGTAGGCGTTGTTCCACTCCTCGGCCTTGTCGTTGTCGATCAGGGTGAGCTTGAGGCCGTACTTCTCCTCCAGGGCGGCCTTGCGCTCGTAGACGGCCTCCTTGCGGTAGCCCACGACGATGGCGACGTCGGTGATGCCCACGTCCCTGAAGTTGCCCAGGGTGAGGTCGAGCACGGTGATGTCGCCGTCCACCGGCACCAGTGCCTTGGGCAGGGTGTCGGTGTAGGGACGCAGACGCCGTCCGGCGCCGGCGGCCAGCACGAGGCCGATCATGCGGGTTCTCCTGTTTCGTCGTGTACGGCGGGCGCCCCGGAGGACGCCCAGAAGCGGATGCTCTCCGCCAGCACCACCAGCGCCAGGACCCCCGCGAGGGCCGTCAGCGCGATGGTGAGACCTGCTGTGCCGGACCAGGCGGCGGCGGCAGCCGTCACCGCGAGGGTCCGTCCTTCGTGTCCGCCGATCGCCCGCACCAGGCGGCGCGGGGGCGCCCCGGTGCCACCGCGGATGCGGTACACCGTGTCGTAGTGATGGTAGGCGACCGCGGCCACCAGGCCGAAAGCAGCCGGCAAGGCGCCGTTCACCTCGGACCGGGCGGCGAGCACCAGCACGGTGGTGTACTCGGCGGCGCGGAACAGCGGCGGGACCAGCCAGTCCAGCGGGCCGTCCAGCGGCCTGGCCACGGCGGAGCCGGCCAGCAGCGCGTACCCGGCGGCGGCCGGGACCGGCCACCAGCTCCCGGCGGGTGCGGCCAGCGCGGTGCCCACCACCAGTGCGGCGCCCAGGGCCGCGGTCAGCGGCGCGAGGCCGCCGGGCAGCACCCGTGCGGCGGCTGCCGCCAGCGGCCCGGTGTCGGTCAGGTCGGCGAGGGCTGCGGCGGCCCGGGGGCCGTTGCGGGTCCGGCGGTTGACGGACCGCAGGACGCGTCCGGCGGTGGTGTAGCAGGCGGCGAGCGCACAGCCGGCGAGCAGCACGGTGAGCGTGACTCGCGGTGTGGTCAGCGCGGTCAGTACCGCGATCAGCGCCCAGCGTTCGCCGATGGGCAGCACGATCATGCGGCGCGCCCACACGGTCCAGCCGACGCTGTTGAGGCGTTCGGAGAGCACTGCCGCCGGGCTGCCGCCCGACTGGCCGTCCTCGGGCCGGTCGGCCTCGTTGAACGAGAAGTCGACGACGTGGCGGACCGTCTGCAGCACCATCGCGCCCAGCGCGAGCGCCCAGACGTCGTCACCGCCGCGAGCAGCGCCGAGTGCCAGGCCGGCGTAGTAGGCGTACTCCTTCGCGCGGTCGAACGTCGCGTCCAGCCAGGCGCCGAGTGTGGAGTACTTCAGCGCGTAGCGGGCGAGTTGCCCGTCGGTGCAGTCCAGGACGAAGGACAGCAGCAGCAGTACGCCGGCGGCGACGAAGCCGCCGCGGGTGCCGGTGGCGGCGCAACCGGCCGCGACCAGCGCCGTCAGCAGGGAAGCGGTGGTGACCTGGTTGGGGGTGAGGCCGCGGCGCGCGCACCAGCGGGCGAGGTGGCGCGAGTAGGGGCTGACGCAGAAGGTGGTGAAGAAGCCGTCGCGCGACTTGACCGCCGTGCGCAGCCGGACGGCTTCGTCGTCCACGGCGGCCACCGCGGCCTGCGCGTCGGCGCGTTCGCTCTCCCCCGCGGGCACCGTGGCGACGAGCACGCCGAGTTCCGGCCGGTGGACGTCGCTGCCGGAGGCCTCCAGGGCGGCTGTGGCCCGGTCGGGCAGCGGGACCGGCCCGTCAGAGGCAGCGTCGGCGCCGGCCAGCGCCGCGGTGAGCGCCGCGGGTGCGGCGGTGAGGGCGCCGGGGACGGCCGCCGCGGCGAAGCGCGGGTCGGTCAGGGCCAGGCGCAGGCTCTGCCGGTGCCCGACGAAGTGCGCGTCGACCAGCGCGGTCCGCTCCGCTGCCGGCAGGGCGGCCAGCAGGGAGGCGGCCTCGGTGCCGTCCGCCGCCGTGAGCACGGCGAAGCCGAGGGCGCGCAGGTCGCTCTCCAGTGGCGAACCGGCGGCCGGCGTTCCGGTGAGGATGGCGGTCGACAGACGAACTCACTCCTTGGCGCCTTGCGACGGGTCGTCCCCGCAGCCCGGACGGTTCGCGGGCAGGACAGCGGGAGAGGTGCGCCTTCACCCGTTGGAGGGGCGGTCGCACGTCGGCAGAGGCTATCGGATCGGTGGGGACGACCGTTCACCGCGCATTCACCGCGGTCCGCTTGCGCCTGCGCGGCACAGCATTGTCGATCATGCGGGGGGCGGGCAAACCGGCGCCGGCGCCGAGCGCGGGACACGCCGGGCCGGGTGCGGCCGGAGCTGTCGCACTTCGCTGACCTGCGGGGAGAACGCCCAGCTCAGGGGATACGACAACGGTGTTCAGTGCCGCGTTGCACATACCCCCCACCCGTAGTTCACTGAGGCGGTCCGGACACCGCAGCGGCGGTTGTCCCCAACGGTTGCGAGAGGCTTCTTCCATGGGTGCGGGGCACGATCACGGCGGTCCGCCGCCAGGAACCACCGGGACCGCGGCGGCGGCCTACCGGGGGCGGCTGCGCATCACGCTGGCCATCGCGTGCACGCTGCTCGTCACCGAGGCCGTCGGCGCGTGGCTGACGGGTTCGCTGGCCCTGCTCGCCGACGCCGGCCACGTGGCGACGGACGTCATCGGCATCGGCATGGCGTTGACCGCCATCCACTTCGCGAACCGGCCGACGAGTGCGCGCCGCACGTTCGGCTTCGCCCGGATCGAGATCCTGGCGGCGCTGCTGAACTGCCTGCTGCTCCTGGGGGTCGGCGGCTACATCCTCGTCGAGGCGATCGCACGCCTGCGCGACCCGGCCGAGGTGCCCGGCGGGCTGACCATCGTCTTCGGCCTGGTGGGCCTGGTGCTGAACGGCATCTCGCTGTCGCTGCTGATGCGGGGGCAGAAGGAGAGCCTGAACGTGCGCGGCGCGTTCCTGGAGGTGCTGGCGGACGCGCTCGGTTCGGTGGCGGTGGTGGTCGCCGCACTGGTGATCATGCTGACCGGCTGGCGGCAGGCCGACCCGATCGCCTCGCTGGCCATCGCACTGATGATCGTCCCGCGCACCCTGAAACTGGCGAAGGAGGCCGTGGACGTGCTGCTGGAGACGGCTCCGCGCGACGTGGACCTCGACGAGGTCAGGCAGCACATCCTGGAGGTGCCGGGTGTGGAGGACCTGCACGACCTCCACGTGTGGACGATCACCTCGGGCATGCCCGTGCTGTCGGTGCACGTCGTGGTGGACCGGGAGGCGCTGGACGGCGTGGGGCACGAGCGGATACTGCACGCGCTCCAGGACTGCCTGGGTGACCACTTCGACGTCGAGCACTGCACCTTCCAGCTGGAACCGCACGGACATGCGGCGCACGAGGCAGGGCTCTGCCACTGATCCCGGTACGGCACACTGGTGCATTCAGTCGCAACCGAGGAGGAACATGGCGAACAACCCTGCGGGTCCGATCATGCTCGAACTGGTCGACGAGCACGGAGTGACGATCGGCACCGCGGAGAAGCTCTCCGCCCACCAGGCGCCCGGGCGGTTGCACCGCGCCTTCTCGGTCTTCCTCTTCGACACCGGCGGCCGACTGCTGCTGCAGCGCCGCGCCCTGGAGAAGTACCACTCCCCCGGCGTGTGGTCGAACACCTGCTGCGGGCACCCCTACCCGGGTGAGCCGCCGTTCGCCGCCGCGGCGCGGCGCGTGGGCGAGGAACTGGGTGTCGCCCCCGCGCTGATGGCGGAGGCCGGCACCGTCCGCTACAACCACCCCGACCCGGCCTCGGGCCTGGTGGAGCAGGAGTTCAACCACCTGTTCGCCGGTGTCGTCGCCTCGCCCCTGCGGCCGGACCCGTCGGAGGTCACCGAGACGGTGTTCGTCACTCCGCAGGAGCTGAAGGAACGGCACGCGGAGGGTGTGTTCTCCGCCTGGTTCATGACGGTGCTCGACGCGGCCCGGCCCGGCATCCGGAAGGTCACCGGCACTGCCGCCGGCTGGTGAGGGAACGTTTCACGGCGGCGGGGTCCGCTGGACTTGCAGCGGGAGCGCGGCCCAGACGACCTTGCCACCCGCGGCCGTCTGCTCCACGTCGCAGGTGCCGCCGCCCTCGGTGACGTAGGCCTTCACCAGCAGCAGGCCGCGTCCGCCGGTCAGCTCGTGGTCGGGTTCGGCGGCCAGCGCCTTGGGCCGGTAGGGGTGGCCGTCCTCCACCGCCACCCGCACCCAGCCGCCGCCCAGCGACACCTCCACGCCCACCTCGGGGGAGAGCAGTGCGGCGTGCCGCACCGAGTTGGTGACCAGTTCGGAGACGATGAGCAGCAGGGACTGCATGAGCTCGTCGTTCACCGGGGCGCGCTGCCGCCGGATCAGGTCGCGTACGGCGTGCCGCACCTGCGGCACGGAGGAGTCGAGGGCGGGAGCGGTGAAGCGCCAGGCTCCGGCGTAGGCCGGTGGTCCCGGAGGTTCCGCGGCGGACGGCTGGGGCGGAGCGCTCCCGAGGCTGTCCATGATGTCCGACACCCACCCTCTCGTGGTCGTCGCAGTGTCCGCACGGAGACCGCATACCCCTACGAGTGTTGGTACATACCGGGACGGGAAGTGCACCTGACCCGAACTGACCGGTATTTGCCGTATCAGGAACGCTGTTGCTCGACGGTCGACCTACTTCGGACGTCTCTTGTCGCTGGTTGTCTCATCCCCCGGCGCGGGCTCGTCCCGATCCGCAGAACCGGTTCTCCAGTGCGGTTCGTCCTTCGACGCCGCCGTCCGGTCCGCCTCGTCCCGGCCGCGCGCCACCTGTCCCGCCACCTGGCGGCCGGTGATGCCGGTGGCCAGCAGGCCGAGGCCGTCGAACAGGAGTGCCAGCGAGAAGAACGTGCCGAGCGTGTAGAGCGTGCTCTGCGGCCAGTCGCCCAGCACCAGCACACCCAGCAGCACTCCGAACGCGCCCTGGGCGACCGTCCAGATCATCTGCGGCCCGCGCGCGACGACGCCGCCCACCAGGCGGAACACGCCACCGGTGAGGAAGAGCAGCGCAGCGAACAGGGTGAGCCCGGCGGCGCTCGTCTCCGGATTGAGGATGACCACGATGCCGGCCGCGATGTAGAGCGCGGCCACGATGAGGCCCAACCAGAAGAAGTTCGACTTGCGCGACTGCACGGCGTGGATCAGCGCGACCACTCCGCTGACGAGCAGCAGCCAGCCGAAGATCAGCACCGTGGTGATCGTCGCCACGCCCACGTAGACCAGGCCGATCAGGCCGCCCAGCACCAGCACGGCGCCGAGCACCGTCAGCAGGTTCAGGCTGCGGGTGAGCCCGACCTCCGACCTGGGGACGGCCTTGCGCTTGCCCTTGCTGCCGACCATGCGACACCTCCAGTGTTCCTCCGAGCCAGCCTGCCTCCCCTGCCGTGTACCCGCTCCCCGGGCTGAGCCATCCGGGTCCGGCCCGACGAAGGGTGCCCCGGCGGCCCTGACGGGGCACGCCCTAACATCACCGTCCATGAATCCTCCAGAGCCCTCGATCGGCTGCGTCACCTCCGACGGGGTGGCGACCGTGACGCTGCACCACCCCGCCAAGCGAAACGCGATGACCGCGCCGATGTGGCGGCGGCTGACCGAGCTGCTGGGCGGACTCGCGGAGGCGCCGTCGGTGCGGGCGCTGGTGCTCACCGGCAGCGGGGAGACCTTCTGCGCCGGCGCCGACATCTCCACCCTGCACGGCGATCCGGACGCGGAGGACGGCCCGCAGCGGCTCGCGGTCGCCGCCGAGGAGGCGCTGGCCGCCTTCCCGCGCCCCACTCTGGCGGCGGTGCGCGGCCACTGCGTCGGGGGCGGCTGCCAGCTGGCAGCCGCCTGCGACCTGCGGTTCGCCACCGCGGACGCGGTGTTCGGCGTCACCCCGGCCCGACTGGGCGTGGTCTATCCGGCGACCTCCACCGGTCGTCTGGTGCGGCTGGTGGGGCCGTCGGCGGCGAAGCACCTGCTGTTCTCGGCCGAGCTGATCGACGCCGAGCGGGCGCTGCGGGTGGGGCTGGTGGACGAGGTGCTGGAAAGCGGCACACTGCTCGACGCACGGGTGGCGGAGTTCACCCGCACCCTGGGCACCCGGTCGCTGCTCAGCCAGTGCGCGGCGAAGGAGTACGTCGACGGCCCGCCGGACCCGACCCGCTCCGCGCACTGGGTGCGGCAGGCCCGCAACAGCGGGGAGGCGGCCGAGGGCGCGGCGGCGTTCCTGGAACGGCGCCCGCCTCGCTTCACCTGGGAGGGATGAGAAGCGGAAGGGCTGCTGCCCGGCCCCTCCTCGCCCGATGGGGATTCGGCTGCTCCCGACCCTTCTGAACTAAGCGACCGATCAGTAACCTGGAGTCCATGACCACACTGCCGGAGCGTGCCGGACGCCGCTGCCACAACGTCGTGAACCCCCTCCACTCGGCGGTCTACTTCTCGCCCGAACTGGGCGAGGAGTTCGCCGCCATCGGCGTGGACGACCCGTCCGCCGCCTACTTCGCCAGCCGTGCCGCGGCCATGGGCGCGGTGGGCCCGGGCACCGTCACGGCGACGTTCTACAGCTTCAGCCACCGCCTGATCAGCCGGTGCGTGCCCGCCGTCTGGCGCACCGCGGAACCGCAGGCGGTACTCGACGCCCGGCTGCGCGCCGCCGACCGGGCCCTGCGCCGCCTGCTGGGCGAGGAGGCCGCCGGCTCCAAGGAGGTCGCCGAGGCGGCCGAGCTGGCGCTGCGGGCCACCGAGGCGTGCGAGCGCGGCGCCCGGCCGCTCTACGCCGCCCACGCTGACCTGCCCGTGCCCGAGCAGCCGCATCTGCGGCTGTGGCACGCGGCGACCCTGCTGCGCGAGCACCGCGGCGACGCCCACCTCGCGGTACTGCTCGACGCCGGGCTGAGCGGCTTGCAGGCGCAGGTCAGCCACACCGCCACCGGCAAGGGAATGAGCCGGCGGTGGGTGCTCGGTTCGCGCGGCTTCACCGCCGAGGAGTGGGACGAGGCGGAGGCCCTGCTGCGCGACCGGGAGATCCTGGACGCGCACGGTGAACTGACCGAGGACGGCGTGGCCCTGCGCCGGGAGATCGAGAGCGCCACCGACCGGCTGGACCGCGCACCCTACGAGCACCTGGGCGCAGCCGGAGTGGAGCGCCTGACGGAACTGGGCGGACTGCTCGCCCTCGCCGCGGCCGAAGCGGGCGCCTTCCCGCGCGGCCTGCTCGGCAAGGGCTGAGCGGGCGCCACCCGCCGCGCCGCACGGCGACCGGCCGCCGCCGGTGGTCCACCTGCCAGAATGCGGGGCGTGACCGCAACAACTGTGTCCATCGAAGCCAGGATCGCCGAGCAACTCGGCGTATCGGAGTGGCAGGTGAAGGCCGCCGTCGATCTGCTCGACAGCGGCTCCACCGTGCCGTTCGTCGCCCGCTACCGCAAGGAGGCCACCGGCACGCTCGACGACGCCCAGCTGCGGACCCTTGAGGAGCGCCTGCGCTACCTGCGGGAGCTGGAGGACCGGCGGTCCTCCGTACTGGAGTCGATCCGCGGCCAGGGCAAGCTGGACGACGCCCTGGAGGCGCGGATCCGGGCGGCGGACTCCAAGGCCCGGCTGGAGGACATCTACCTGCCCTTCAAGCCGAAGCGGCGGACCAAGGCCCAGATCGCCCGCGAGGCGGGTCTGGAGCCGCTGGCCGACACGCTGCTGGCCGAGCCCGGCACCGACCCGGCCGCCGCGGCAGCCTCCTTTGTCGACAGCGAGCGCGGCGTGGCCGACGCCGGTGCGGCGCTCGACGGCGCGCGTGCCGTGCTGACCGAGCGCTTCGGCGAGGACGCCGACCTCATCGGCGAGCTGCGTGAGCGCATGTGGCGGCGCGGCCGGGTGGTGGCGCGGGTCCGCGAGGGCAAGGAGGAGCAGGGCGCGAAGTTCGCCGACTACTTCGCCTTCTCCGAGCCGTTCACCACACTGCCCTCCCACCGGGTGCTGGCGATGCTGCGCGGCGAGAAGGAGGAGGTCCTCGACCTGGTGCTCTCGCCCGAGCCGGACGACGAGGAGCGTCCCGGCCCGTCCGACTACGAGCGGGCGGTGGCCGCGCGCTTCGGCATCGCCGACCGGGGCCGGCCCGCCGACCGCTGGCTGGCGGAGACCGTGCGCTGGGCGTGGCGCACACGCCTGCTCGTCCACCTGGGCATCGACCTGCGGGTGCGCCTGCGGCAGGCGGCCGAGGAGTCCGCCGTGGAGGTGTTCGCCTCGAACCTGCGTGACCTGCTGCTGGCCGCTCCGGCCGGTTCCCGGCCCACGATGGGGCTGGACCCGGGCCTGCGGACCGGCGTGAAGGTGGCGGTGGTCGACGGTACCGGCAAGGTCGCGGCCACCGCGACGATCTACCCGCACGCGCCTCGCAAGCAGTGGCAGGACTCCCTTCAGGCACTGGGCCGCCTCGCCGCCGAGCACCGGGTGGAGCTGGTGGCGATCGGCAACGGCACGGCGTCCCGGGAGACGGACAAGCTGGCAGCCGACCTCATCGCCGCGCGGCCCGAGCTGGGGCTGACGAAGGTGATGGTCTCCGAGGCCGGCGCCTCGGTGTACTCGGCGTCCGCGTTCGCCACCCAGGAACTGCCGGACCTGGACGTGTCGCTGCGCGGCGCGGTCTCCATCGCCCGGCGGCTGCAGGACCCGCTGGCCGAACTCGTGAAGATCGACCCCAGGTCGATCGGCGTGGGCCAGTACCAGCACGACCTCTCCGAGGTGAAGCTGTCGCGGTCCCTCGACGCGGTGGTGGAGGACTGCGTCAACGGCGTCGGCGTGGACGTCAACACCGCGTCGGCACCCCTGCTTTCGCGGGTGTCGGGCATCGGCGGCACGCTGGCCGAGAACATCGTGGCGTACCGGGACGGCAACGGGCGGTTCCGCAGCCGGGCGGCGCTCAAGGCGGTGCCCAGGCTGGGCCCGAAGGCGTACGAGCAGTGCGCCGGCTTCCTGCGCATCCGGGGCGGCGACGACCCGCTGGACGCCTCCAGCGTGCACCCGGAGGCCTACCCGGTGGTGCGCGACATGGTCAGGGCCGGCGGCGGCGACGTGTCCTCGCTGATCGGCGACACGCGGACGCTGCGGGCCCTGAAGCCGCAGGAGTTCGTGCGGGACGGCTTCGGCCTGCCGACCGTCACCGACATCCTGCGCGAGCTGGAGAAGCCGGGCCGCGACCCGCGCCCGGCGTTCCGCACCGCGGAGTTCAAGGAGGGCGTGGAGAAGATCGGCGACCTCGCCCCGGAGATGGTGCTGGAGGGCGTGGTGACCAACGTCGCCGCGTTCGGCGCGTTCGTGGACGTCGGTGTGCACCAGGACGGACTGGTGCACGTCTCGGCGATGTCGAAGACGTTCGTGAAGGACCCCCGGGACGTCGTCAAGCCCGGCGACATCGTGCGGGTCAAGGTGCTCGAGGTCGACGTGCCGCGCAAGCGGATCTCGCTGACGCTGCGCCTCGACGACCCCGAGGGCGGGACGCGCGCCCCGCGCGGCGGGCGCGAGGCGGGCGGGGCCCGCGAAGCGCAGGGCGGCCGGCCGCCGCGCCCGCGGCAGGGCGAGCGGCAGACGGGCTCGGGCGGCGGACGGCAGCAGGGTGAGCGCCGCACGGGCGCCGGTGCGGACCAGCGGCGGGCGGCGCCTCCGGCGAACAGCGCGATGGCCGACGCGCTGCGCCGGGCGGGTCTCACCGACCCCGGCGGGGGCCGCGGGTAGCGAAGGTCACACTGACGGGCGAAAGGCGCGGGTACCGGGCATCGTCCCTGGTCCCGCGCCTTTTTCCGTCCCGAGGCCTTCACCGAACGTCACGGGGAAGAAGCCCTGTGAGACCGGCCTTGCCATCGGGGCGAGGTGTAACTTACGGTTTCGTAACCTACGGACCCGTAAGTGCACTCGGACAAGCTTGGAGAACCTGTGACGCTCACCACCGCCCACAACGCCGCACCGGACCAGTGGACCGATGCCCGGCTGCTGTACGCGCTGGAAGAGGTCGTCGAGAAGGAGCTCAACCGGCACCTGAACGTCGCCAAGGACTGGATGCCGCACGAGTACGTGCCGTGGAGCGACGGCCGCAACTTCGACGGACCGCTGGGCGGCGAGCCGTGGGCTCCCGAGGACTCCAAGGTCACCGACATCGGCCGGATCGCGCTGGTGGTGAACCTGCTCACCGAGGACAACCTGCCGAGCTACCACCACGAGATCGCCTCGCTGTTCGGCCGGGACGGCGCCTGGGGGACCTGGGTGCACCGCTGGACCGCGGAGGAGGGCCGGCACGGCATCGTGATGCGCGACTACCTGCTCACCTCCCGCGCGGTGGACCCGGTGGAGCTGGAGAACTTCCGGATGGTCCACATGTCCGAGGGCTTCGAGTCGGACAACCGGCACTCGATGCTGCACTCGGTGGCGTACGTCGCCTTCCAGGAACTCGCCACCCGCATCTCGCACCGCAACACCGGACACCAGTCGGGTGACCCGGTCTGCGACCGCATGCTGGCGCGGATCGCCACCGACGAGAACCTGCACATGATCTTCTACCGGAACCTGCTGCGTTCCGCGTTCGAGCTGGCTCCGGACCTGACGATGTGCGCGGTGCGCGACGTGGTCGTCAACTTCCGCATGCCCGGCCACGGCATGCCCGGGTTCGAGCGCGCCGCGGCCCGCATGGCCATCGGCGGCATCTACAACCTGCGCATCCACCACGACGACGTGCTCCAGCCCGTGCTGCGCCACCTGAAGGTGCTGGAGATCGGCGGCCTGGGCCCCGAGGGCCTCAAGGCCCAGGAGGAGCTGGGGATGTACATGGGCGGCCTGGACAGCGAGGCGCGCAAGTTCGACGAGCGCCTCGCCGCCCGTGAGGCCCGCCGCGCCGCCCGCGCCGGCGCCTGAGCCGGCCCTGACGGCAGCTGAGCGGCACAGTCGCTGAGCCTCCCGGTCGCTGAGCCTCCCGGTGGCCGCGCGGCTGGGGGCTGAGCGGCTGGAGGCCGCGCGGCACGGACGGCGTCACCCGGTGGTCCGGCGGGGCTGCGGCCCTACAACCGGACCATCACCTCGTCGAGTTCCTTGCGCCGCAGGTCCGGCACCCGCGCGTCGGGCGCCGGGTAGCCGACCGGGACGACGTAGGCCGCCCGCTCCTCCGGCGGGCGGTCGCAGACCTCGTTGAGGAAGCGCATCGGGCTGGGCGTGTGGGTGAGCGTCGCCAGCCCGGCCTGGTGCAGCGTCGCGAGCAGCAGGCCGACCGAGATGCCCACCGACTCCTTGGTGTAGTAGGGCCGCGGCGTCTGCGGTCCGCGGTGGACCTCGAAGACGACGATGACCACCGGGGCTGTCTCCAGGAAGGGCTTGCGCCAGTCGGTGCCCAGCGGGGCGAGCGCGTCCAGCCACTCGGCGGAGGCCCGGCGCCGGTAGAACTCGCGCTCCTCCGCCTCGGCGGCCTCACGCAGCCGCCGCTTGCGGTCCGGGTCCGTGAGCACGACGTAGCGCCAGGGCTGGACGTGGGCGCCGCTGGGAGCGGTGGCCGCAGTGCGTACCGCCCACTCCACCACGCCGTCGGGGATCGGCTGCGGGGAGAAGTCGCGGACCGTGCGGCGCTGGGCCATCGTGGCGTGGAACTCCC
Organism: Streptomyces sp. 549; assembly: GCF_030124175.1. Classification (GTDB taxonomy): domain Bacteria; phylum Actinomycetota; class Actinomycetes; order Streptomycetales; family Streptomycetaceae; genus Streptomyces. The sequence continues at coordinate 229,187 of NZ_JASKMT010000001.1, forward strand.
GCGCGCGGTCGGCCGCCTCGTGGGCGGGGACGACCATCCTGCGGTGCGGGACGGTGGGATGTGCCGTGGTGTCGACCATGCCCGCAGCACAGCACGGACACCCGGTGCGGCGGAAGACCGCCGACCGCCCCGGCTCCCGTCGCCGCGTATCCGCACGGACCGGGCGGCCGGGCCGCCCGCGGCGGGTGGGACAGCCCTTAAGGTCGGCTCATGGCAGCAGACGAGGAATCCGCCAGGGTCGACACGTGGATCTGGTCGGTCCGGCTCGTCAAGACCCGCTCCCAGGCCACCGCGGCCTGCCGCGCAGGGCATGTGCGGGTCAACGGCGAGCGGGTCAAGCCCGCCCGGCCGGTGCGCGCAGGCGACGAGGTGCGCTTGCGGCAGGGCGGGGTGGAGCGCGTCGCGGTGGTCTCCCGGATCGTGCGCAAGCGGGTGGGCGCACCGGTCGCGGTGCAGTGCTTCGTCGACCACAGCCCTCCTCCCCCGCCGCCGCAGGCGGTCGCCCCGGCCGGCCGCCGCGACCGCGGTACCGGCCGCCCCACCAAGCGGGACCGCCGCGATCTGGAGAAACTGCGCGGCGACTGAGCAGCCCCGCACCGCTACGGGCGCCCCTCGGTGGGGGCGCCCGTGCCTTGCCCGGAGTTGTTGCATATCCTTCGCAGGTGAGTGAGTACCGCATCAGGGTGGCGGCCGACGCCGACCTGGACGCCGCGCGCAGCGTGATGCTGGACACCGTGTACCGCGACTTCGGTACCGGGTACGTGCCGCACTGGCACGCCGACATCGTCGACCCGGGCGGCTTCTACCTGCATCCGGCCCGGCACACGCTGCTGATCGCGGTGGAACTGCCCGAAGGGCCCGACGGGCCGGAGGGCGAGGTGGCCGCGACCGCCGCGCTCGACTCCCGCGGCCCCGCGCACCCGCCCAACCCGCGCTGGCTCGCCGAGCGCTACCCCTCCGGCACCACCGCGCAGCTGCGCCGGGTCTACGTGCGCCCCGGTCACCGCCGGCGCGGCCTGGCCCGCCGACTGGTGGACGAGTTGCTCGCGTTCGCCGCGGCCGAGGGCGGCTATCGCGCGGTGTACCTGCACACCGACCCCTCGGTCCCTGGAGCGGAGGCGTTCTGGCGGTCGACGGGCAAGGTCATGTGCGACGAGCGCGAGGAGGCCGTCCCGTCGAGCGTCGTGCACTTCGAGGTGCCCTGGCCGTGACCGGTCGGCACCCCCGACCGACATCGGCACCGATTTATCGATAATGATTGTCATGTAGTCTTTCCGCGATCTGCGCCGCCTCTCACCTGAACGCCCGGAGAACGACAGCCATGCCACCGATTCGCCGGCTCACAGCCGCCCTGCTGCTCACCCCCCTGCTCGCCGGCTGCTTCGCGTCCTCCGACCCGGGCGGCGACGACTCCGCGGAAGACGACGCCCGGCTCAGGGTCGCGCTCGCCTTCCCGCCCACCGCTGGGCTCTCGCCCTACAGCGACGACGCCACGCTGCTCACCCGGCTCGGCGTCACCGAAGGGCTCACCCGGCTCGACGCCAACGGCACGGCCGCCCCGGCGCTGGCGGAGTCCTGGCACCGGGAGAACGACCGCAGCTGGGTGTTCTCGCTGCGCGAGGCCCGCTTCCAGGACGGCGGCGACGTCACCCCCAAGGCCGTGGCCGGCGCGCTGACCCGGGCCGCCGCGGCGGAGCCCGTCCCGGCCGCGCTGGCCGGGGTGAAGCTCACCGCCGAGGCGACCGGGAACGGCGAGGTGCGCGTCACCACCGACAGCCCCGACCCCGTACTCCCGCAGCGCCTGTCCAGCCCCGCGCTCGTGGTGCTCTCCCCCAAGGCCTACAAGAAGCCGGAACGGCCCTCGCCCGTCGGCACCGCCACCGGCCCGTTCGAGATATCCCAGCAGTCGGGCACCCGCGCCACCCTGGACCGGTTCGACGGCCACTGGGGCGGACGCGCGCTCGCCGCCGGAGTCGACGCCCGGTTCGTCGCCGACGGTCAGGCGCGCACCAACGCCCTGCGCAGCGGCGAGGTGGACATCGCCGAGTCCGTTCCGTTCGCCCAGGCGGGCTCCCTCAAGAAGGGCGTCGCCCGCGAGGTGCCCACCGCCCGCACCACCGCGCTGTACCTCAACTCCGACAAGGGCGTCTTCGCCGACGCGGGCGTCCGCGCCGCGGCCCGCGCCGCGGTGGACCCGTCCGCCCTGGCCGAAGACGTCTACGAGGGCCACGCCGACGCCGGACGCGGCCTCTACGGGCCCGCTCTGAGCTGGACCCGCGGCGAGCGCCCCGAGCCGACCGGCCGGGCGAAGGCCGTGAAGCCGCCGAAGGGCACCCTCACCCTGGCCACCTACGACAACCGGCCGGAGCTGCCGGAGATCGCCCAGGTCGTCCAGCAGCAGTTGGAGAAGGCCGGGTTCACCGTGAAGCTGGAGGTCCGCGAGTACTCGCGGATCGAGAGCGACGTGCTGGAGGGCCGGTTCGACGCCTTCGTGTCCACCCGCAGCACCATGCTCGACACCGGGGACCCGGTCTCGATCCTGCGCAGCGACTTCGGCTGCGACGGCAGCTACAACCTGTCGCTGCTGTGCGACCGCGGCCTGGACCGCAAGGTCGAGGCCGCGGCGGGCACAGACGACCAGGCCGCCCGCCGGAAGGCCGCACTCGGCGCCGAGGCGGTGCTGCTGGGCACCGACGCGTTCGTGCCACTCGCCCACCAGCGCCTCGTGCACGGCGTGGACGGCGCGGTCAGCGGAGCGGTGCTCGACCCGTACGAGCGCACCCTCGTCGGGCTCGGCACCCGCCGCTGAGCGACGTGAGACCCCTCACCGCCCGCACCGCGGGGACGGTCGCCGCGCTGTGGCGTGTCGGGCTCGCGGGACTGCTGCTGTGCGGCATCGCGCTGCTGCCCTGGCTGTCCCGCACCGACCCGGCCCTGACCGTGCTGCGGGCCCGGACGCTGGAACGCGATCCGGACCCCGAGGCGCTCGCCGCGATCCGGCGGGAACTCGGCCTCGACGCCGGGCCCTTCCCGCTGCTCGCGCAGTGGTTCGGCGGTCTGCTGCGCGGTGACGCCGGCAGCTCGTGGATCTCCGGCGGCGAGGTGCTGCCCGAGGTCGTCCAGGCCGCCGGCGCCTCACTGCTGCTGGTGGCCGGCGCGCTGGCCGTCGCCGCCTGCGTCGCGGGCGCGGTCAGCGCCCGCACCCTCTGGCGGGGCGCCACCCGGCGCGGGCCCCGGCCGCAGCGCGGCGGCACCGCCGCCGTGCTGGCCGCGGTGCCGGAGTTCCTCACCGCCTCGGTCCTCGCCGTGGTCGTCGGCGTGACGTGGGGATGGCTGCCGGCGCTGGGCTGGTACGGGCCGCAGTGGATGGTGCTGCCCGCCCTGTCGCTGGGCCTGCCGGCGGGCGCGTTCCTGGGCCGGATGCTCGACGACGCACTGCCGGGCGCCTTCGCCGAACCGTGGGCGCGCACCGCAGCGGCGCACGGCGTGCCCGGCCGGCGCGTCGCCCGCCACGCGGTGCGCCGCTGCGTGCCCGGTGTGCTGCCCAACGCGGGCCTGTTCGTGGTCGGGCTCACCGGCGGTTCGGTGGCCGTGGAGCAGATCTTCGACATCCCGGGCCTGGGCCGTCTGACCCTGCAGGCGGCGGTGGCTCAGGACCTGCCCGTCCTGCAGACCGGCGCGCTGGCCCTGGTGGCGCTCGCCGCCGCCGCGGGTGTGCTGGCCCGGCTGGCCGGGCGGCTGCTCCTCGGGCCCGCGTTGGAGGCGGGCGCGCTGCAGAGCCTGCGGCCCGCCCCGCGCGCCGACCGCCGGTGGCCGGTGCTGCCGCTGCTGTGCGGCGCCGCACTGCTGGTGACGACAGCGGCCGGGCTGCTCCGCGACCCCCTGGCCGTGGACACCTCCGTGCGGCTGGAGGCGCCGAGCCGGGCGCATCCGCTGGGCACCGACGCGCTCGGACGGGACCTGCTGGCCCGCGTCGCGCACGGCGGCCTGGACACGCTGCTGCTGGCGGTCACGCTCAGCGCGGTCGCCCTGGTCGTGGGAGTGGCGCTGGGCCTGTTCCCCCGGTTCTCCGCCGGGCTGGTGGAGACCGTCAACGCGGTGCCCGCGGTGCTCGCCGGGCTCCTGGTGACGGGCGTACTCGGCCGCGGGCAGCACACCGCCGTGATCGCCGTGGCCGTCGTGGCCTGGGCGCCGCTCGCCGCGCACACCACCGCGCTGCTCACCCAGGAACGCGCGGCCACCCACCTGACCGCCTCGGCCGCGCTCGGCGCGGGACGCGGGCACCTGCTGCGCCGTCACGTGCTGCCCGCCGTGCTGCCGCCGGTGGTCCGACACGCGCTGCTGCGTGTGCCGTCCGTCGCCCTCGCCCTCGCCGCGCTCAGCTTCCTCGGGCTGGGCACCCAACCGCCCGCGCCCGAGTGGGGGCTGCTGATCGCCGAAGGCCATCCCTACGCCGAACGCGCCCCCTGGGCCGTCCTGGTGCCCACCGCCGCGCTGGTACTGCTCGGTGTGCTGTCGGTGGGCCTGTCCACCCTCACCCCCGGCCGCCGCCACCGCTCCGGCCCCACAGGCCTCGGCGGTCCCGGCACCGGAGCGCTGCCCGGCCACCCCGGACTCTCCGCCGGCCCCCCGGCCGGCAAGCCGGACACCAGAGTGGGAGAACCCGTATGACCGCCTCCCCCCACCGCACCACCGGGCGGCCCGCCGGCAAGGCTGACGAACCCAGCAGGGCCGGCAAGGCCGGCAGGCTCGCCGCGGCCCGCACCGGCCGGGCGACCTGGCGCCGGCTGCCGCCGCTGCTGCGCCTGCTGATCGCCACCCAACTCGCCTTCAACATCGGGTTCTTCCTGGTCCTGCCGTACCTGGCGGCGTACCTGGGCGGCACACTCGGCATGACCGGCGCACTGGTCGGGCTCGTTCTCGGCCTTCGCACCTTCAGCCAGCAGGGCCTGTTCGTCGTCGGCGGCGCGCTCACCGACCGCGTCGGCGTCCGCCCGGTGGTGCTCACCGGGTGCGTGCTGCGCATCGCGGGCTTCGTGTGGCTCGGCTGGGCCGAGCAGACCTGGACGGTGGTCGGCGCGGTCCTCCTGATCGGCTTCGCCGCGGCTCTGTTCTCCCCCGCGGTGGAGTCCGAGATCGCCCGCCAGGCCGTCTGCTGGGAGCAGGACGGCGGCGGCCCGCGCACCGGCGTGCTCGCCCTGTTCACCGTCGCCGGCCAGGCCGGCGCCTTCCTCGGCCCGCTGCTCGGCGCCCTGCTGCTGACCGTCGACTTCCGCGCGGTGTGCCTGGCGGGCGCGGCGGTGTTCGTCGCGGTGCTGGCCGGCCACGTGGTGCTGCTGCCGCAGCACATCCCCGGCCGACACCCGGTGCGCGGGCGCGGCGCGCTGCGCGCGCTGCTGCGCAACCGCCCGTTCCTCGCCCTGTGCGGTGCGTACAGCGCCTACCTGCTGGCGTACAACCAGCTGTACCTGGCGCTGCCGGCCGAGATCGACCGCACCGCTCACCCTCAGGTGGCGCTGGCGTACCTCTTCGCGCTCTCCTCCCTGCTGGTGGTCACCGTGCAGTTGCCGCTGACCCGGTGGGCGTCCGACCGATGGGGGCTGCGGAGGTCCATGACCGCGGGGCTGCTGACCATCGCCTGCGGCTTCGCCGTGGTGGCGGCGAGCCAGGGCTGGTCACCCGGCGGCCCGGTCGGCCTGCTCCCGGCGGCGGCCTTCGTCGTGCTGCTGACGGTGGGCCAGATGCTGCTGGTGCCCGCGGCCCGCGCCTGGCTGCCGGACCTCGCCCAGGAGGGGCGGCTCGGCCTCTACACGGGGGCCCTGTCCTCGCTGTCCGGCCTGGTGGTGCTCGGCGGCAGCGCCGCCGCCGGTGCGCTGCTCGACGCCCTGCCCCCTGCCGTCGCCTGGGCGGCCCTGGCGGCCGTGCCGCTGGTCGCGCTGGCCCTGGTGCCGCGCCGCGAGCCCCCGCCGCGCTGAGGACGCTGTCGGTACCGACAGCGTCCGCTGAGCGGCGAGGGCCGGTCGGGAGAGGGGCACGAGAGCCGGGCGGGGACGCGTCAGGGGCGCGGCTCGCCCCGGGTGAGCGCGATGGTGTCGCGGTACCACAGCGCGCTGTCCTTGAGCGTGCGCTGCTGGGTGTCGTAGTCGACGCGGACGATGCCGAACCGCTTGCCGTAGCCGTAAGCCCACTCGAAGTTGTCCATCAGCGACCACGCGAAGTAGCCGCGCACGTCGGCTCCCCGGGCGCGGGCGGCGCTGACCGCGGCCAGGTGGTCGGCCAGGTAGGCGGTGCGGTCGGCGTCCCGCACCCGCCCGTCGGCGTCGGCGGTGTCGTGGAAGGCGGCCCCGTTCTCGGTGACCACGGTCGGCACCGCGTAGTCCCGCTCGAGGCGCAGCAGCAGCTCGGTGAGGCTGGCCGGGATGATCTCCCAGTCCATCGCCGTGGTCGGCAGCCCGCGCGGCACCACCCGCGTCACGGGCTGTCCCTCCTCGTCCAGCGTGGAGCCGTCCTCGGCGGTGCCGGAGAACTGCAGGCCCTGGTAGAAGTTGACGCCGAGCACGTCGAGCGGTGCGGCGACGCTCTCCAGGTCGCCGTCGCGGACCGGCATCTCGACTCCGCGCGCGGAGAGATCGGCGAGCACGTCCTGCGGGTACCGGCCGTGCACCAGCGGGTCGAGGTAGAGGCGGGTGCCCAGGCCGTCGGCACGGCGGCAGGCGTCCTGGTCGGCGGGGCTGTCGGTCGCCGGGTCCGCGGTGCCCAGGTTGAGGGTGATGCCCACTTCCAGCGGGTTGTCCCCGGCAGCCTCGCGCAGGCGGCGGGCCGCGAGGCCGTGGCCCAGCAGCAGGTGGTGCACGGCGTGCATGGCGTCGCCGAAGTCCCGCCGTCCGGGGGCGTGCTGCCCCCACGCGTAGCCGAGCATCGCCGAGCACCACGGCTCGTTGAGCGTCGTCCAGTGCGTCACCCGGTCGCCGAGCGCCTCGTGGGCGAGCGCCGCGTAGTCGGCGAAGCGCAGGGCGGTGTCGCGGGCCGGCCAGCCGCCGGCGTCCTCCAGCTCCTGCGGCAGGTCCCAGTGGTAGAGCGTGATCCAGGGGGTGATGCCGCGGTCGAGGAGCCGGTCGGTGAGGCGGCGGTAGAAGTCCAGGCCCTTCTGGTTGGCCGGGCCGCTGCCGTGCGGCTGGACACGGGGCCAGGCCAGGGAGAAGCGGTAGGTGTCGACTCCGAGGGAGGCGATCAGGTCCACGTCCTGCGGCATGCGGTGGTAGTGGTCGCAGGCGGTGTCGCCGTTCTCCCCGCCGGAGACCGCTCCGGGGACCCGGCAGAAGGTGTCCCAGATGGACGGCGTCCTGCCGTCCTCGCCGACGGCGCCCTCGATCTGGTAGGCGGAGGTCGCCACGCCGAAGCGGAAGTCGGCGGGCAGGCCGGTGAGCGCCCGCACGGCCGGGGCGGGTTGCGCGTTGCTGATGATGCTCATGGGTCTCCTGGTCGGGGAGCGGGACGCCGGGGCGGGGTGGCGTGGAGGGGGACGGGCGGGTCAGCGGGTGAATCCGGTCGTGTTCGCGGCGGGCGCCGGGACGGGTCCGGGGGCGGGTCCGGGGGCGGCCTCCGCCAGCCGCCCGGGGGCGGGCGCGCCGGGCGCGGCGTGGTGCAGCCAGCAGGCGACGCTGCGGGCGTCGTCCTCCGCTGCGGGCAGCAGCTGCGGCACGTGGCCTGCGCACGGTTCGAAGGCACGGGCGCACCGCGGGCGGAAGGCGCAGCCGGAAGGCATCGCCGTGAGGTGGGGCGGCGAGCCGGCGATGCCGGTGAGTTCCCGGCGCGGACCGTGCAGGGACGGGAAGGAGTGCAGCAGTCCGTGGCTGTAGGGGTGGCGCGCGTCGCGGTAGAGCGCGTCGGCGCCGGCCTCCTCGACGATCCGCCCGCCGTACATGATGGCGATCCGGTCGGAGAACTCCACCAGCAGCGAGATGTCGTGTGTGATGAAGACGACCGAGAAGCTCAGCTCCTCGCGCAACCTGACCAGCTGCCGCAGGATCTGCCGCTGCATCACCACGTCCAGTGCGGTGGTCGGCTCGTCCATGATGACGATCTCCGGCTCCAGGGCCAGCGCCATCGCGATCATCACGCGCTGCCGCATGCCGCCGGACAGCTGGTGCGGGTAGGCGGCGAGCCGGTCGGCGGAGATGCCGACCAGGGACAGCAGTTCGGTCGCACGTCGGATGCGCTGCGCCTTCGAGGTCTGCGGGCGGTGGGCGCGCAGCACGTCGGTCAGCTGGCTGTGCACGGTGTGCACCGGGTTGAGCGAGTTCATCGCGCCCTGGAAGACGATGGACAGCTCCTGCCAGCGGAAGGCCCGCAGTTGCTCGGGGGTCAGGGTGAGCAGGTCGACCGCCCGCCCGTCCTGAGGCGTGTAGGCGACCTCGCCGGCCGTGATGACTCCTGGCGGGGCGAGCAGCCGGGTCACCGCGTAGGCCAGCGTGGACTTGCCCGAGCCGGACTCGCCGGCCAGGCCCAGCACCTCGCCGCGGTGCAGGGTCAGGTTGATGTCGCGCAGCGCCTGCACGGCCGTGGGGCCGGTGCCGTAGTCGACGTGCAGGCCGCTGATGGTGAGGACTGGCTGACCGGTCATGGGCGCGGCTCCTTCCGCTGCGGGCCGCCGGGACCGGAGCGGTCCGGCGGCGCTTCGGCCTGGTGCGGCGGCGCTTCGGCGCGCGGTGCCGCCGGTTCGGCGGGGTCCGGGGCGGGTGTGGCGGTGCGGACGACGGGGGTGAAGCCGACGCGCATGCGGACGCCGCGAGCGGCACCGGTCTCGGTGCGCAGCCGGGGGTTGACGAACTCGTCGATGCCGAAGTTGATGAGGGACAGCGCGGTGCCCAGCAGGGCGATGCACAGTCCGGCGGGTACGAACCACCACCAGGCGCCCTGGGCGAGTGCCTGGTTGGACTGGGCCCAGAACAGCACCGTGCCCCAGTTCCAGTTGGAGATGTCGGCGACGCCGATGAAGGCGAGGGTGATCTCCAGCAGCACAGCGAAGATGACCGTGCCTACGAAGCCGGAGGCGATGACGGCGGTGAGGTTGGGCATGACCTCGAAGACGATGATCCGCCAGGTGGGTTCGCCGGTGGCGCGGGCGGCCTCGACGTAGTCGCGGCGGCGCAGCGACATCGTCTGGGCGCGCAGCACTCGGGCCCCCCAGGCCCAGGCGGTCAGCGAGATGACCAGCGCGATCAGCAGGTCGCTCGCGTCCTCGACGAAGCTGGCGATGATGATGATCAGCGGCAGGCCGGGGATGACGAGGAAGACGTTGCTGAGAGCGGACAGCACCTCGTCGGCGACGCCGCCGAGGAAACCCGCGCTGACGCCGATCGCCACCGCGAGCAGGGTGGCGAAGAAGGCGGCGGTGAAGCCGACGACGAGCACGCCCCGGGTGCCGACCAGGATCTGGGAGAACACGTCCTGGCCGGTCTGGGTGGTGCCGAACCAGTGGGCGCCCGAGGGCGGCTGGAGGATGTCGTCGCTCATCTGGTCCGGATCGTAGGGCGCGAGCCAGGGTCCGGCGACGGCCATCAGGATGAAGAAGCCGAGGATCGCCAGACCGACGCGGGTCTTGCCGCCGCGCAGGAAGCGCAGCCGCTGCCGGCCTGCGGGGGCCTCGGACGCGTCGCCGGTCTCCGCGGCGGTGGAGGCGGTGAGGACTGCCACAGCTCAGGCCTCCCTTCGGGTGCGGGGGTCGAGGAGCAGGTAGACGACGTCCGCGAGCAGGTTGGCGACCAGTACGGACAGCGTGATGATGAGGAACACGCCCTGCATGAGCGGGTAGTCCTTGGCGCCGACGGCCTGGAACAACTGGTAGCCGATGCCCGGGTAGGAGAAGACCATCTCCACCAGCAGCGTGCCGCCGACGATGAAGCCCAGCGACAGGGCGAAGCCGGAGATGTTGGGCAGGATGGCGTTGCGGGCCGCGTAGGAGAACATCACCCGGCGCTCGGACAGCCCCTTGGCCTGGGCGACCGTCACGTAGTCCTCGGAGGAGACGGTCACCATCATGTTCCGCATACCGAGCACCCAGCCGGCCATGGCGGAGAGCACCACGGTGATGCCGGGCAGCACCGCGTGGTAGAGCGCGCTGCCGATGAACTCGGCCGTGAAGCCGGGGACGAGTGCGCTGTCGTATCCGCCGGCGGCCGGGAACAGCGGCCACTTGACGGCGAACAGGGCGATGGCGATGAGGCCGAGCCAGAAGTAGGGGATGGCCGAGATGAAGGTGGTGACCGGGAGCATGCCGTCCAGCCACGAGCCGCGGCGCCAGCCGCTGATGATGCCCAGGCCGGTGCCCAGCAGGAAGCTGAGCGCCGTGGTGGTCCCCACGAGGGCGAGGGTCCACGGAAGGGACTGGGAGATGACCTCCCCGACGGGAGTCGGGAAGAAGGTGAAGGACAGGCCGAGGTCGCCGCGCAGCAGGTGGGACCAGTAGTCGGTGTACTGCTGCCACAGGGAGGCGTCGCGGTCGAGGCCGAAGAGCGCGCGCAGCGACTCGACGGCCTTGGTGTCGAGCTGTCCCTGGAAGCGGGCGATGAGGGCCTGCACGGGGTCGCCCGGCATGAGGCGGGGGATCAGGAAGTTGATGGTGATGGCGGCCCACGCGGTGGCGAGGTAGAAGGTGAGCCGCTGCAGCAGGTACTTCACCGGCCAGCCTCGTTCCCGCCGGAGGACGTGTCGTACAGCCAGCAGGCGGCCCACTGCCCGTGTTCGAGCGTGAACCGGGGCGGCAGTTCGGTGCGGCAGCGTGCCATGGCCTTGGGGCAGCGGGGGTGGAAGCGGCAGCCGGACGGGGGGTCGATCAGCGAGGGCGGTTCGCCGCTGCCGCTCTCCTGCTGGTCCTGTTCGTCCGCCACCCGGTCCGGGTCGGGCGCGGAGGCGATCAGCAGCTGCGTGTAGGGGTGGGCCGGCCGCTGGGTGACGGTCTCGCTGTCACCGCCCTCGACGACCCGGCCGGCGTACATCACCAGGGTGGTGTCGGCGAAGTACCGGGCGGAGGCGATGTCGTGGGTGATGTACAGGACGGCCAGCCGCAGCCGCTCCTTGAGGTCGCGCAGCAGGTTGAGCACGCCGAGACGGATCGACACGTCCAGCATCGACACCGGCTCGTCGGCGAGCAGCACCGAAGGGTCCGCGCCCAGTGCGCGGGCGATGGCGACCCGCTGGCGCTGGCCGCCGGAGAGTTCGTGCGGGAACTTGTCCAGGAACCGCTCCGGCGGCGTCAGTTGCACCTGCCGCAGCAACGCCGCCAGGTTCTCCCGCAGTTCGGCGTCGCCGGAGCCGGCGCGGCCGTGGATGCGCAGTGCCCGGGTGAGGTGGTAGCGCACGGTGTGCACCGGGTTGAGCGAGGCGAACGGGTCCTGGAAGATCAGCTGCACCTCGCGTACGTAGGCGCGGAAGGCCCGCCCGCGCCCCGCCCTGACCGGGTTGCCGGCGAGGCGTATCTCCCCGCCGGTGAGGGGGTGCAGCTGCGCCAGCAGCCGGGCGACGGTGGACTTGCCCGAGCCCGACTCGCCGACCAGGGCGGTGACGCTGCCCCGGCGGAGGACGATCGAGACGTCGTCCACGGCGTGTACGACGCGGCGGCGGCGGGCGAGCACGTCCCGCAGGCCGCGGCGTACGGGGAAGTGCTTGGTGACGGCGCGGGCTTCGAGCACGACCTCCTGGTCGCCGGAGGCGTCGGGCGGGTGCGGGTCGTGCGGGTCACGGGGGGCGGCTTCGGCGAGCATGGCCGGGTTCCTCATCTGGCGGTGGGCGGCGGTCAGGAGGCGGGCTTGAGGTTCAGCACCACGTCGAGCGCGTTGGGCTGCGTGGGCTGCGGCGGTGCGTAGGGGTTCGCCTCGGTCGGCCAGCCGGTCCAGTTCTTCGTGGAGTACTCCGCGCCGATGGGCGCCGCCGCGGTCGGCACCATGGGCGCCTCCTCCACCATGATCTTCTGGAGGGTGTTCAGCGCCTCGGTGCGCACGTCGTCGGTGGTGGCGTTGGCGTACTCCTTCAGCGCCTTCGTCGCCTCCTTGCTGTCGAAGCGGCCGAAGTTGCCGAGCGGGGCGCTCTTGCCGATCGGTTGGAGCAGCTCGCCGTCCATGATGTTCTGGTACATGTCGTAGGGCGTGGCACCGCTGTTGGTCCAGTGGAGGGTGGCGTCGAACTCGCCGTTGGAGACGTCCGAGGTCCACGCCTCAGCGGTCTGCGTCTTGACCTTCGCCTCGATGCCGATCTTCTTGACGTTGTCCTTGATGATCGACAGCCCGGTGATGTAGTCGTTCCAGCCGGCCGGGTCGGTCAGCGTCATCGTCACCGGCTTGCCGCCGGGGTCCTTGAGCGTGCCGCCGCTGAGCGTGAAGCCGGCGTCCTTGAGCAGCTTCTTGGCACCCTCGACGTCGACCTTCGTCGTGGCGTCCTTGTACTCCGGTGCGAGGAACGGCTCACCGGCCGGCAGCGGGATGCCGGTGGGGTTGGTGATCTCGGGGTAGAGCGTGGCCTGCGCCTGAACGTGGATGGCCCGCCGGTCGACGACCATCGCGATGGCCCTGCGCAGCGCCGGGTCGTCCAGCGGCTGCCTGGCGGTGTTGAACCACAGGCCGTGGATGCCCAGGCCGGAGGGGAACCAGAGCTTGTTGTGCTCGGGGTCCTTGGCGACGTAGAGCTGCTTGTAGTCGGGCATGAACACGAACGACCACTCGGTCTTGCCGTTCGCCAGGGCTGTGGTCTGGGCGTTGTTGTCGTTGTAGGAGGTGTAGCGCAGCTCCTTGACCTTCGTCTCGCCCTTCCAGTAGTCGGCGGTGGCGGTGAGCGTCGTGGTCTGCGGCGTGAAGGTCTTCAGCTCGTACGGGCCCGAGCCGACCGGCTCGCGGTTGGGCCAGGTCGCCGGGTCCTCGACGTCGGCCCAGATGTGCTCGGGTACGACGAACGTCGTGACGATCTTGTTCTGGTTGACGAACTGCGACTCCTTGAAGGTGAGGGTGACGGTGTCGCCCTCGGCGGTGATGCCGTCGTAGGCGATGGCGTGGCCGTTCAGCGCCTTGTGCTTCTTGACCAGTCCGAAGGTGAAGGCGACGTCCTCGGCGGTGAGCGGCTCGCCGTCGGACCACTTGGCCTTGCTGTCGATGGTGAAGGAGACTCGGGTGAAGTTGTCCTCCCACTTCCACTCCGACGCGAGCCAGGGCTTGCCCTTCTCGTCCGGCCGGATGCCGTTGGTCATCACCAGGGGCTCGTAGATCATGTAGCGGTAGCCGAGCGAGGCCCCGGCGGAGGTTCCCAGGAACGGGTTGCTGTTGTTGGTCTGCGGCCCGTTGGGCATGCCGATCGACAGCGCTCCGGTGGCGGAGTTGCCCGCGCCCGACGTGGTGGGCGAGGAGCAGCCGGCTGCGAGGGCGGTCACCGCGGTGGCTGCGGCGATCATCCGGAGGGTGGGCCTGGGGGACATGTCGACTCCTTGGGATGCGAGCGGGTGGTGGCCTGGGGCGTGGTTGGCGGGGGTCGTCCCTGGGGGCGGACGGGACTGGTTGCCGGGGTCCCGGGCGGGAACGGCGGGGTACGGCGGAGCGGCCGGTGGGCCCGGACGCGGGCAGGCCGGATCGGCACGTCGCGGGGAGCGCGGTCACGACGCGGAGGCGGGCGGGGCGGTGGAGTACCGCAGGGCGGGTGGGGTGCGGCGAGGGGTGTGGGACGCCTCGGGCTGCGGGTTACGGGCCCGGCGCCGAGCGGCGGACCACAAGTTCGGTGGGCAGGATCGTCGGGCCTGCGGCGGGCGGCGCGCCGCCGAGGTGTTCCAGCAGCAGCCGCGCCGCGGACTCGCCCATCAGCCGCATGGGCTGACGCACGGTGGTGAGCGGGGGCTCGGTGTGCCGGGCCATCGGGATGTCGTCGAAGCCGACCACGGCCACGTCGTCCGGCACGTTCCGCCCGGCCGCCCGCACGGCGCGCAGCGCACCGGCGGCGCTGAGGTCGTTGTGGGCGAAGACCGCGTCGAACCCTGTTCCGTGCCGCATCAGTTGCTGCACGGCAAGGCTGCCTGAGCGTTCGGTGAAGTCGCCCTCGATGACCATCTCCGAGGGGATCTCCACGCCGTGCTCGGCGTAGGTGGTGCGGAAGCCGGCGAGCCGTTCCCGCGCACAGCCGAAACGCAGCGGCCCGGTGACGACCAGCGGCCTGGTGCGTCCGGTGACCAGCAGGTGGCGGGCGGCGGACGCGCCTCCGTCGTGATTGGTGGTGACCACGGAGGGGAACTCGGGGTGGTGGCCGCGGTCATCGATCAGGACGGCCGGCAGGCCCTTGCGGTGCAGCAGCGTGATGGCGGCCAGGGTGTTCTCCGGCTCCACCACGAGCAGCCCGTCGAACGCCCGGGCTGACACCTGGCCGGTGAACCACTCGACGGATTCCACCCCCCGGTTGCAGGTGAAGAGCAGCAGCCCGTAACCGGCCGCCTCGACGGTGTCCACCACTCCCTGGAGGACCTCACCCATCCACGGCCAGGTGAGGGACGGCACCAGCATGCCCACCGTGCGGCTGCGCCCGCGGGCGAGTCCCACCGCGCGGGAGCTGGGCACGTAGCCGAGTTCATCGATCACCTCACGAACGCGGGCGGCCGTCGCCCGGTCCACTTCCGCCTTGGTGTTCAGCACCCGGGAGACCGTGGTCTTGCTGACTCCCGCCGCACGTGCGACATCCGCGATGGTCACGCGCATGAGGGCCTCCCGCGGCGGTGTGGGGTCCATGCCGGTACCGGTACCGGAACCGGTACCGGCGTCAGAGCGGGAGTTAACCGGCCCGCCACAGGGGCGTCAACACTTCACACCGAAGTTGCTTGAGAGCGTTCTCATTCTGCCTGGTGAGGTGATATTGCTTCATTCCTTGAATGGTTAGAGCAACCGAATTCCCCGATGTCGCAGCCCTGCTCCCGAATCAGCACACGCGGCGAGCGGGTCACCTCGCCGCCGGGACACCCCACTTGGCCCCGCGGCCACAGCCGACTGCGGCGGGGTCGCGCACCCGACGAGCAGCGTGCATGTTCCCTACGCCGCGGGGATACCCACAAGTAACCGCGGCTGCTTTGATGTGGGCGTCGGCCCCCACCTCACCCCCCGCAGGGAGTCCCCGTGCCGCAGCTGTCCCCGCCTCGCGCTGCCCGAAGAACCGTGATCGCCACCGCGGTCGCCGCCGCGCTGGCCGCCGTCGCCCTCTCCGCCGCACCGGCCGGAGCCACTTCCGCCACCGCGTCCGAGCCCCGCCTCCAGGTGCTGAGTTACAACGCCTTCCTGTTCAGCAAGTCGCTCTACCCGAACTGGGGCCAGGACCACCGCGCCCGGGAGATCCCGCGGGCCGAGTGGTTCTCCGGCCACGACGTGGTGGTACTCCAGGAGGCGTTCGACAACGGCACCTCGGACGCCCTGATGCGCAACGCGGCCGACCGCTACCCGCACCGGACCGGCGTACTGGGCCGGTCCAGGAGCGGCTGGGACGCCACACACGGCTCCTACTCCTCGCTGACCCCGGAGGACGGCGGGGTGGCGGTGCTCAGCAAGTGGCCCATCGTCCGCAAGGAGCAGTTCGTCTACAAGGACGGGTGCGGATCGGACTGGTTCTCCAACAAGGGCTTCGTGTACGCGGTGTTGGACGTCGCGGGCACCCGGGTGCATGTGGTGGGCACCCACGCGCAGTCCACCGACCCCGGATGCGCGGCCGGTGAGGCCCGCCGGGTGCGCAGCTCCCAGTTCCGCCAACTCGACGGCTTCCTGCGGGCCAAGAACATCCCCGCGTCCGAACAGGTCGTGGTCGCCGGGGACTTCAACGTCGACTCGCACAGCGACGAGTACGCCTCGATGCTCGCCGACGCCGGCCTTGCCGACACCGACAGCCGTTCCGGCCTGCCCCACTCCTTCGACACCCGCGACAACTCCGTCGCGGCGGAGCGCTATCCGACCGACCCGCGGGAGAACCTGGACCATGTCCTGTACCGCTCCGGGCACGCGCGGCCGGCCGGCTGGGACAACCACGTCGTCGACGAGCGCTCGGCGCCCTGGACGGTGACCAGTTGGGGCACGTCCTACACGTACCGCAACCTCTCCGACCACTACCCGGTGATCGGTCGCTGACCGGCCCGGTCACGGCACGACGGCTGCCGCCCCGCCGGTGGGCGGGGCGGCAGCCGTCGGTTTCGCGTGAACGAGGCACGGACGGCCGTCAGGCGCGGCTGTGCTCCACCTCCGGAGCGCGGGCGCCCGCAGGCGCGGGCGTCAGCCGCTCACCCTCGATGTCGACGGACGGCAGCACCCGGTCCAGCCACCGCGGCAGCCACCAGGCGGACCGGCCGAGCAGGGCGAGCACCGCCGGCACGATCGCCATGCGCACCACGAAGGCGTCGAAGAAGACCGCGATGGCCAATCCGAAGCCCATCATCTTCACCATCGGGTCGTTGGAGCCGACGAAGCCCGCGAACACGCTGATCATGATGACGGCGGCAGCCGAGACCACCCGGGCCCCGTGGGTGAATCCGGTGACGATGGCCTCGCGGGGCTCCTCGCCGTGCACGAACGCCTCCCGCATCCGCGTCACCAGGAAGACCTCGTAGTCCATGGCCAGTCCGAAGACCACGCCGACCAGGAAGATCGGCGCCATGCTGACCACCGGGCCGGTCTGCTCCACGCCCAGCAGCCCGCCGAGCCAGCCCCACTGGAAGACCGCCACCACGGCGCCGAACGCGGCGACCACCGAGAGCAGGAAGCCCAGGGCCGCCTTGAGCGGAACCAGGATCGAGCGGAAGACGATCATCAGCAGCAGGAAGGCGAGACCCACGACCAGGGCCAGGTAGGGCACCAGGGCGTCGTTGAGCTTCGTGGAGAAGTCGACGTTCATGGCGGTGGCACCGGTGACCAGCGTGTCGGCTCCGGTGGCGTTCCGGGTGTCGTCCGCGGTGTCGCGGATGTCGTGGACCAGCTGCTCGGTCTCGACGCTGCCGGGGTCGCTCGCCGGCACGACGGTGATCATCGCGGTGTTCCCCGCCTCGTTGAACTGCGGCGGCGTCACCTGGGCGACGTCGTCCAGTCCGGCGAGCTGCTTGCCGACACGTTCCGCCGCAGCCTCGGGGTTGTCGCTCTGCCGGGCGTCGACCACGACGAGCAGCGGGCCGTTGAGACCGGGGCCGAAGCTCTCGGACACCATGTCGTAGGCCTTGCGCTGCGTGCTCTCCGTGGAGCGCGAGCCCTCGTCGGGCATGCCCAGCTCCAGCTGGGTGGCCGGCAGTGCGACCACACCGAGTCCGAGCACCGCGACCACGAGCACCATCACCGGGCGGCGCAGCACCAGACGCGCCCAGCGGGTGCCCGCGCTCGGCTTGCCGGCCGGCGTGGCGCTCCCGTCCTTCACCGCCGGATCGGCGGCCCCGGTACCGGCGGAGGCGGCCGTCTTGCGGAAGGCCTTCCCCAGCACACGGTCTCCGGCGAACCCGAGCAGCGCCGGCACCAGCGAGATCGCCACGAGCACCGCGACACCGACGGTGGCGGCGGCGGCCAGGCCCATCTTGGTGAGCAGCGGCACGCCGACGACCGACAGCCCGGCCAGTGCGATGAGCACCGTCAGTCCGGCGAACACCACAGCGGAACCGGCGGTGCCCACGGCCCGCCCGGCGGCCTCCTCGCCCCCGTGGCCCTCCGCCCGTTCGGCGCGGTAGCGGGACACGATGAAGAGGGCGTAGTCGATACCGACCGCGAGCCCGATCATGGCGGCCAGGACGGAGGTGACACCCGACAGTTCCAGGACGGGCGCCAGTGCCACGATGCCGCCCACACCGATACCCAGGCCGACAAGCGCGGTGACCAGCGGCAGACCGGCGGCGACCAGCGATCCCAGGGTGATGACGAGGACCAGCGCGGCCACGAACACGCCGATGACCTCGCCGCTGCCGGTCTGCGGTTCGGCTTCGAGAGCGGTCCCGCCCGCCTCCGCCTGAAGTCCGTTGTCGCGGGCGTAGTCGGTGGCGGACAGCAGCGCGTCCTGCGACTCCTCGCTGACCTCACCGAGCGGCACACCGAAGTTGACCGTGGCGAAGCCGGTCGAGCCGTCCTGACTGACCGCCTTCGAGGTGAACGGGTCGATCACCTCGGTGACTTCCGGGTCGCGGCCCAGGCGTTCCACGGTCCGTTCCACCGCGGCCTTGGCCTCGCCCTCGGTGAGGGGCGAGCCGTCGGTGGTACGCAGGACGATGCGGGCGCTGGCCCCGTCGGCCTGCATGCCCGGGTAGCGCTCGTCCAGCAGGTCGAACGCCCGCTGGGCCTCGGTGCCCGGGATGGAGGCGGACATGCCGGGAGTGGAGGCGGCTGTGGCGGCCCCCAGGCCGACAACCGCGAGCAGGGCCACCCATATCAGGGTGACAAGCCGTCGTCGCACGAAGGCGAAACGGCCGAGTGACTGGAGGAGCGAGGCCACGAAGTGACTCCCGTCGATAGGCGTGACGGACCGCCCCGGCGGCTGAGCGGCGGCCGGGTCGGGCGGTGCGGACGGTGGGGTGGTGGCGGCCCGGGGCGGCCGCCGGGGTCAGAGGCCCAGCATCGGCAGGACCACGGTGTCGACGAACCGCACGAGGAAGTCCTCGTCGGCTTCCTCCGCGTCGATGATCGGGCGGGCGAGCAGCACACCGAAGAACATGTGCGGCAGGTACTCGGCGGCCGGCGGGACGTCGTCCATCTCGCCGCGCTCGACCGAGCGCCGCAGCAGCGCCCGGAACTCGACGAGTTCGGGCTCCACCAGCGACTCGCGGATGATGCGGGCCAGTTCGGCGTCGCCCTGCATGGCGTGCCCGAGGGCACGCAGCAGCGCGGTGTCCTGCACGGCGTCCCGCGCGGCCCAGCGAGCCAGCATGCGCAGGTCCTCGGCGAGGCTTCCGGTGTCCAGGTCGGCGAGGGGCGGGGGCGGCGAGCCGCAACCGCCCAGCGCGGCGGCGACCAGTTGGGGCTTGCCTCCCCACTGCCGGTAGAGCGTCGCCTTGCTGGACCTGGTCCGCGCGGCCACGGCGTCCATGGTGAGCGCCTCGTACCCCACGTCCCTGAGCAGGTCGAGCACGGCCTCGTACAGCTCCTGCTCGCGTTCCGGGGTGAGCTTGCTGCGGCTGCCCCGGCGGGCGGTCCCGTCAGCGGTCGGTGCGGTCATCGGATGTGCGCCTCACGGGTTCGCCGGATCATCGAAACGGTTTCGTCTCGATGAGAGTAACCAGGCGCCCCATCGAAACGCAAGCGGATCGATACTACTGCGTATCGATCCGAAGGCGTATCGATATGTTCACGTTCCCGAAGGGGTCGGCAGCGCGCGGGACCGCGCACCCGGGCTGCGCTACCGGCCCGCCACCTCCTTCGAACACGCACGTCACAGCGCCGGGAGGTTTCACCGTCCCGGTGAGACAGCAATACTGTCCAACACCGGAGGCACAGGTGCGGCAGAGGGAGAGGACGGTACGGATGACGCAGCAGGCGGAGAGCACGGACCTGACCGTGGACGAGCTGGCCGCCCGGGCGGGTGTCACCGTGCGCACCATCCGCTTCTACAGCACCCGGGGGCTGCTGCCGCCCCCGCAGATCGGCCCCCGGCGGGTCGGCCGCTACGGTCCCGACCACCTCTCCCGCTTGGCGCTCATCGAGGAGTTGCAGAGCCAGGGCATGACGCTGGCCGCCATCGAGCGCTATGTGCAGCACCTGCCCGAGGACCTGACCAGCCACGAACTGGCCATCCACCGGGCCCTGGTGGCGTCCTGGATGCCCGACAGCGCCGACCAGGTGACACGGGAGCAACTGCGCCGCCGCTGCGGACGCGACCTCGCGGACGACGACGTCGAGCGGCTGCGGGCGATGAGCGTGGTGGAGCCCACCGACGATCCGGAGGTCTTCCTCGTCGACCCGGGGCTGCTGCCGCTGGGCGTGCGCCTGCTGGACGTGCCGATCTCGCTGGAGTCCATCCTTGCCGCCCGCCGGGTGCTGCTGGAACACACCACGCAGGCGGCCCGCGAGCTGAGCCGGCTGTTCCGGGACGAAGTCTGGGAGCCCTACCGGGAACAGGACCCGGCGCCCGAGCAGGTGGAGCACATGAAGTCACTCTCGGCCCACATGCAGCCGCTGGTGGTGCAGGCGCTGCTGACCACCTTCCAGCGCTCGCTCAAGAAGGAGCTGCGGCACACGTTCCCGCAGGAACACCCTCCCCGCTTGGGGCACTGACCGCCCCTCCCCCACGCCGGGGGCGGGAGGGGCGGCGGGCGTGCCCGTGCGGTGGTCAGGCGTCGGTGAAGGTCTCGCCCCGGGCAGCCTTCTCACGCAGCAGTGCGGGCGGGGCGAAACGGTCGCCGTAGCGCTGCTGCAACTCCTCGGCACGGGCGACGAAACCGGACAGGCCGCCCGGATAGCCGTTGACGTACTGCAGCACACCGCCCGTCCACGGCGGGAAGCCGATGCCCATGATCGAACCGATGTTGGCGTCCGCCACCGACGTCAGCACTCCCTCCTCCAGGCAGCGCACGCTGTCCAGCGCCTCGGCGAAGAGCATGCGCTCCTTCATGTCCTCGAACGGCACGTCGGCGTCCGGTCGGGTGAAGTGCTCCCGCAGGCCCGGCCACAGGCGGGTGCGGCGGCCGTCCTCGTACTCGTAGAAGCCCGCTCCGGCGCTGCGGCCCGTCCGGCCGAACTCGTCGACCAGCCGGTCCACCACCGCGTCGGCCGGGTGGCCGGGCCACTCGCCGCCTTCGGCCTCCACCGCGCGCCGGGTCTCCTCGCGGATGCGACGCGGCAGGGTGAGGGTCAGCTCGTCCATCAGGGAGAGCACCTTCGCCGGATATCCGGCCTGCGCGGCGGCCTGCTCCACGGAGGCCGGCTCGACGCCCTCCCCCACCAGCGCGATGCCCTCGTTGAGGAACTGCCCGATGACGCGCGAGGTGAAGAAGCCGCGGGAGTCGTTGACCACGATGGGCGTCTTGTCGATCTGCCGGACCAGGTCGAACGCCCGCGCCAGCGCCTCGTCGCCGGTGGCGGCGCCGCGCACGATCTCCACCAGCGGCATCCGGTCCACCGGCGAGAAGAAGTGCAGGCCGACGAAGTCCTCGGACCGGGCGACGCCTTCGGCGAGCGAGGTGATCGGCAGGGTGGAGGTGTTGGAGCAAAGCAGCGCGTCGGGCGCGACGACGTCCTGGATCTCCTGGAAGACCTTGTGCTTGAGGGCCGGGTCCTCGAAGACGGCCTCGATGACCGCGTCGCATCCGGCGAGCTGCGCCGGATCGGCGGTCGGGGTGATCCGGGCGAGCAGGGCGTCGCGCTTCTCGGCCGTGGTGCGGCCCTTGGCCAGCGCGGAGTCCAGCAGACCGGCCGAGTAGGCCTTGCCCTTGTCCGCCGCCTCCTGGGAGACGTCCTTGAGTACCACCTCGATCCCGGCCCGCGCACAGGCGTAGGCGATGCCGGCGCCCATCATGCCCGCGCCCAGGACCGCGACCCTGCGGACTGTGCTCTGCTCGTGGCCCGCCGGGCGGCTGAGGCCCGCGTTCACTGCCTGGAGGTCGAAGAAGAACGCCTGGATCATGTTCTTCGAGATCTGCCCGGTGACCAGTTCGACGAAGTAGCGGGCCTCGATCACCTCGGCGTTCGCGAAGTCGACCTGGGCGCCCTCGACGGCCGCCGCCAGGATGTTGCGCTGGGCCGGGTAGGGCGCGCCGCCGGTCTGCTTGCGGAGGTTGGCGGGGAACGCGGGCAGGTTCGCGGCGAACTTCGGGTGGGCGGGGGTCCCGCCGGGGATGCGGTAGCCGGGTTCGTCCCACGGCTGGCGGGACTCGGGGTGGGCGTCGATGAAGGCACGAGCCCGCTCGGTCATCTCCTCGGTGGTCTCCACCACCTCGTGCACCAGGCCCTTCTCCCTGGCCTTCTGCGGTACGAGGCGCTGGCCCTGGAGCAGTACGTTCATCAGGGCGTCGGTGATGCCCAGCAGGCGGACCGTCCTGGTGACGCCGCCGCCTGCGGGCAGCAGCCCCAGGGTGGCCTCGGGCAGGCCGATGCGTGAGCCGCGCGCGTCCAGGGCGACCCGGTGGTGGCAGGCGAGAGCGATCTCCAGGCCGCCGCCGAGGGCGGCGCCGTTGATCGCGGCCACCACGGGCTTGCCGAGTGTCTCGATCCGGCGCAGGTCCCGCTTGATCCGCATCCCGGCGTCGAAGACCTGCTGCGCGTCGGCGGGCGTGGCCCTGATCATGAGCCGCAGGTCACCGCCGGCGAAGAAGGTCTTCTTCGCCGAGGTGACGATGACTCCGCGGATCGTGTCGCGCTCGGCCTCCAGCCGGTCGGCGACCGCCGTCAGGGAGGTCCGGAACGCCTCGTTCATGGTGTTGGCGGACTGCTCGGGGTCGTCGAGGGTGAGCGTGATGACGTCGTCGGCGTCACGATCCCAGCGGATCGCCGTGGGCTCAGACATGTGGTGGTCTCCAGGCGGGTTCTGTCGGGCACGGGGGAAGCGGGCGCCTGCCGCGAGCGGCGGGCTGCGGCCGGGCGCGGCGTCAGAGGCGTTCGATCACGGTGGCGATGCCCATGCCACCGCCGACGCAGAGCGTGGCCAGGCCCCGGCGCTGGTCGCGGCGCTCCAGTTCGTCGAGCAGCGTGCCCAGGATCATGGCTCCGGTGGCACCGAGCGGATGCCCCATCGCGATGGCGCCGCCGTTGACGTTGACCTGGTCCAGGGACAGGCCCATGTCCCGCACGAAGCGTAGGACGACGGCTGCGAAGGCCTCGTTGATCTCAACCAGGTCGATGTCGGCGATGGTCAGCCCGGCCTTGGCGAGTGCCTTGCGGGCCGCCGGGGCGGGCCCGGTGAGCATGATCGTCGGGTCGGCCCCGGAGACCGCGGCGGACAGGATGCGGGCACGGGGCTGCAGGCCGTGGCGACGGCCCACCTCCGCGTTGCCCACGGCCACCAGGGCGGCGCCGTCGACGATGCCGGAGGAGTTGCCCGCGTGGTGCACGTGGTCGATGCGCTCGACGTGGTGGTACTTCTGCAGCGCCACCGCGTCGAAGCCGCCCAGTTCGCCGATGTCGGCGAACGACGGTTTCAGCGAGGCCAGTGACTCGGCCGTGGTCCCGGGGCGCAGGTGCTCGTCCCGGTCCAGCACCGTCAGGCCGCTGCGGTCCCTCACCGGGACGACGGACCGGGCGAACCGGTCCTCCTTCCATGCCTGCGCGGCGCGTTCCTGGGACAGGGCCGCGTAGCCGTCGACGTCGGCCCTGCTGAAGCCCTCGACGGTGGCGATGAGGTCCGCACCGATGCCCTGCGGGACGAAGCCCGTCTCGAAGCTGGTCATCGGGTCCATGGCCCAGGCCCCGCCGTCGCTGCCGAGCGGGACCCGCGACATGGACTCGACGCCGCCCGCCAGCACCAGGTCCTCCCAGCCGCTGCGGACCTTGGCCGCGGCCATGTTCACGGCCTCCAGGCCGGAGGCGCAGAAGCGGTTGAGCTGCACGCCCGCCACGGTGTCGGGCAGCCCGGCGGCGATCGCGGCGATCTTGGCGATGTCGGAGCCCTGGTCGCTGTGCGGGCTGACCACGCCCAGCACCACGTCGTCCACGGCGGACGGGTCGAGCTCGGGGAAACGGCGGCGGATCTCGTGGATGAGGCCCACCACGAGGTCGATGGGCTTGGTGCCGTGCAGGGCTCCGGCGGCCTTGCCGCGTCCGCGCGGGGTGCGGACGGCGTCGTAGACGAACGCTTCGGTGCTCAAGGTCTGCGGCCTTTCGGTGCGGAGGGCTCCGACATCGCCGGAGGCTTCATGGAACGGACGGGCGGGAACGGACCGGCGGGAACGGGCGGGTGCGGGATCACCCGAGCAGGGACCGGCCGATGATCTCCTTCATGATCTCGGTCGTACCGCCGTAGATCGTCTGTATGCGGCCGTCGGTGAACGCCTTGGCGACCGGGTACTCGCTCATGTAGCCGTAGCCTCCGTGCAACTGGAGGCATCGGTCGGCGACCCGCTTCTGCAGCTCCGTCGCCCACCACTTGGCCATCGACGCGTGCACCGCGTCCAGTGTGCCCACCGTGTGGTCGCTGATGCAGCGGTCGACGAAGGTTCGGGTGACGGCGCACTCGGTAGCCATCTCGGCCACCTCGAAGCGGACGTGCTGCAGCTTGGACAGCGGACGCCCGAACGCCTCGCGTTCCTTGACGTAGCCGCGGGTCAGGTCGAGCAGTTGTTCGGCGGCGGTGACGGCGGCCACGGCGATGCTCATGCGCTCCTGCGCGAGGTGCGTCATCAGGTGCACGAAGGCGCCGTCCCGCTCCCCCAGCAGGTTGTCCTTGGGCACCCGGACATCGTGGAAGAACAGCTCGGCCGTGTCCTGCGCCTTCTGCCCGATCTTGTCGAGGTTGCGGCCCCGCTCGAAACCGGGCATGCCGCGTTCGACGACCAGCAGACTCAGCCCCTTGGCGCCGCCCTCGGGTGAGGTGCGGGCGACGACGACCACCAAGTCGGCCAGGATGCCGTTGGAGATGAAGGTCTTGGACCCGTTGAGCAGCCAGTGGTCGCCGCGGTCCTGGGCGGTGGTCGTGATGCCCTGGAGGTCGGAGCCGGCGCCCGGTTCGGTCATGGCGATCGCGGTGATGCACTCGCCGCTGCAGAAGCCGGGCAGCCACCTGCGCTTCTGCTCCTCGGTGGAGAGCGCCAGCAGGTAGGGGCCGACGATGTCGTTGTGCAGCCCGACGGCCATGCCGGAAGCCCCGGCGCGGGTGAACTCCTCCATGAGCACGGCGCTGAAGCGGAAGTCGCCGGTGCCCCCGCCGCCGTACTCCTCGGGCACGGCGAGACCGAGCAGGCCCTGGCGCCCGGCCGCGAGCCAGGCGTCCCGGCTGACGATGCCGTCCCGCTCCCACTGCTCGTGGTGGGGTACGACCTCCTTCTCCAGGAAGGCACGCACCGTCTGCCGGAAGGCCTCGTGGTCGTCGGTGTAGATCTGCCGCTGCATTCCCCGTCACCCTCCTGTTCGGCCCTGGTGGGCCCTGTCAGCCTCGTCGGAGACGGGCCCGTGTGCTGTTCCTGTGCGGGCGGGAGGTGCGCTGCCTCTGCCGCGCAGCCCCGCGCCGGGTGCCGGAACCGGCGGCCCCGGCGGGAACCGGCGGCCCTGGCGGCCCCGGTGGTCAGTCAGGCGTGGCGGGCTGTTCCAGGGCCCAGTCGCGGGCCACCTCCGCGGTGTGCACGCCGGGCAGGGCGGGCCCGGAGCGCACCCGGGTGGGGGTGGCGGAGAAGCGCGGCGCGGGCGCCGGCTGGGTGATGCCCTCATGGGTCAGATAGGTGCCGCGGGCGGCAAGGTGCGGGTGGTGCGGCGCCTCGCTCAGAGACAGCACCGGAGCCACACAGGCGTCGCTGCCCTCGAAGACCCGCGTCCAGTGGGAGCGGGTCGCGGAGGCGAAGCGGTCCGCGACGGCCTCGCGCAGCGCGCCCCAGGCGGCGAGGTCGTGCTGCTCGGGCGGCTGGCGGAGCCCGAGCAGGCGCACGAACTCCGCGTAGAACCGGTCCTCCAGCGCGCCGACCGCCATGTGGCCGCCGTCCGAGGTCTCGTAGACGCCGTAGAAGGGGCAGCCGCCGTCGAGCAGGTTGGCGCCGCGCCGGTCCTGCCAACTGCCTGCCGCGAGCATGCCGTGGATCATCGCGGTGAGGTGGCTGGTGCCGTCCACGATGGCCGCGTCCACCACCTGGCCGCTGCCGTGCAGAGCGGCGTGCCGCAGTGCGGCGAGCACGCCCACGACGAGGTAGAGCGAGCCGCCGGCGTAGTCGCCGAGCAGGTTGGCCGGGACCGAGGGCGGGCCGTCGGCGGGGCCGATCATCCCCAGCGCTCCGGTCACGGCGGTGTAGCCGATGTCGTGCCCGGCACTTGCGGCGAGCGGGCCGTCCTGGCCCCAACCCGTCATCCGGCCGTAGACCAGGGCCGGGTTGCGGTCGAGGCACGGCTCGGGGCCCACCCCGAGGCGCTCCGCGACGCCGGGGCGCCAGCCCTCGATGAGCACGTCGGCCCGCTCCGCCAGGTCGAGCACGCGGGCGGCACCGCCGGGCGCCTTGAGGTCGACGAGCACGGACCGCTTGCCGCGGTTGGTGACGTCGCACCGAGGGTCGATGCCCAGCCCGGCGCCGCCGGGGCGCTCCACGCGCACCACGTCGGCCCCCAGATCGGCGAGGAGCATGCCGGCGAACGGGCCCGGGCCGATGCCCGCCAGCTCGACCACCCGCAGCCCCGCGAGCGGCCCGGAGGCGCGTGCGCCCGCCGCCGTCGTCCGATCCGTCATGCGATCCCCGCCCGTGTGACACAACTGATGTAACACCAATGATGCTAAGAACGAGTTCTGCTTTCCACAAGCCCCCTCAGGAGTGCATTACCCGACGGTACGGTGGGTGCACCGGTGACGGTCCGCACCAGCGGCCTCATCGGACCGCAGCGACCCGCAGCGACCCGCAGCGACCCGCAGCGACCGCAGCACCCGGAGACGGGCCCTTCGTCGACGGCGTCCCTTGTCCCCGCACGAGGAGCAGGTGTGTCCCGAACCCACGATCTTGTCCTCTTCGGCGCCACCGGCTTCACCGGGCGCCTCACCGCCGAGTACCTGGCCGCCCACGCCCCGGCGGACTGCCGCTGGGCACTGGCCGGACGCAGCATGGAGAAGCTGGAGGACGTGCGCAGGAGGCTCGCAGCGATCCGGCCCGAGTGCGCCGAACTGCCGCTGCTGTGCGTGGACGCCTCGGACGGCCCGGCGCTGCGCCGCCTGGCCGCCGACACGCGGGTGGTGGCCACCACCGTCGGCCCGTACCGGCAGTACGGCGGGCCGCTGGTGGCGGCCTGCGCGGAGGAGGGCACCGACTACGCCGATCTCACCGGGGAGCCGGAGTTCGTCGACACGGTCTACCTGCGGCACCACGAGCGGGCACGCCAGACGGGCGCCCGCCTCGTGCACGCCTGCGGTTTTGACGCGGTGCCGCACGACCTCGGGGTGCTGTACACCGTGCGGCACCTGCCGGAGGGTGTACCGCTGCGCGTCGACGGCCACGTCAGGGCCCAGGGCACGTTCTCCGGCGGCACGCTCGCGTCGGCCCTGGACGCCTTCAGCCGCGGGCCGCAGACCGCTCGGGCCGCGAAGGCCCGACGGCGGGCCGAGCAGCAGCCCGAGGGGCGGCGCCTGTCCTCCGCGCCGGGCCCGCTGCGCCGGGTCGGTGTCCTGCGGTCCTGGGCGGTGCCGCTGCCCACCATCGATCCGCGCATCGTGATCCGCTCGGCAGCCGCACTCGACCGCTACGGCCCCGACTTCCACTACCGCCACGCGGCGGCGGTACGCCGCCTGCCGGTGGCGCTGGCCGGATCGGCCGCGGTGGCCGCCGTGGCGGCGCTCGCCCAACTCCCGGCGGCACGCCGGGCGCTCTCAGGCCGGCTGCCCGCCGGGCAGGGGCCGGACGCGGAGCAGCGGGCCCGGAACTGGTTCTGGGTGCGTTTCATCGGCGAGGGCGGTGGGCGGCGGGTGTACACCGAGGTGTCCGGCGGTGACCCCGGGTACGGGGAGACGGCGAAGATGCTGGCCGAGTCGGCGCTGTGCCTGGCCTTCGACGACCTGCCCGCCACCGCCGGCCAGGTGACCACGGCGGTCGCCATGGGCGACGCGCTCACCGCCAGGCTGCAGCGGGCCGGTGTGCGTTTCCGCCTGGTGCGTACGGAGGATCAGCCGGCGAGTACCCAGCCGCCGACCACATAGACGGTCGCGGCCAGCCAGCTCAGTGCCAGCAGTCCGGCGAGGGTGAGGCAGGCGGCCATCCGTCGGTTCGTCGTGTCCATGCCCCGACTCTGCCCCGTTGCCGGGGCGGCCGGCATCGGTGCGGGTACTCAGTCGGCGTACTCAGTCGGTGTACTCCGCAAGGGTCAGGCGGCACAGGCGGTCGGCGTGCCGGGTGGTCTCGGGCTGGCGGTGCTCGCGGGCCAGCCGCAGGGTGTGGGCGCAGGCGGTGTCGAGCGTGGTGCGGTGCCCGACGGAGACGTAGACCGGCTTCGCCCCGGTCCGGGTCCGCAGCGCCGCGCCGACGGTCTCCTCCGTCCCGTCCGGCCCACCGTCCGTGAGCGGCGTGCGGGAGCCGCGTTCGGCGGCCGGCGGGGCGTGCCGGAATCGGAAGGGGTTCTTGGCGACGCCGATCGCGGGCAGGCCGGTGAGCACTCCCAGGTGGCAGGCCAGACCGAACCGCCGGGGGTGGGCGAGGCCGTAGCCGTCGCACACCACCAGGTCGGGGGTGTGCCGGAGCGCAGCCAACGCGTCCAGCACGGCGGGGAGTTCACGGAAGGCCAGCAGACCGGGAACATACGGGAACGGCACCGGTCCGGCGGCGGTCGCCTGCTCGACCACCTCCAGCGTGCCGCCGTCCAGCAGCACGGCCGCCGCAGCGACCACCCCGCGGTTGTCGTCGTAGGCCACGTCCACGCCCGCCAGCAGGGTTCCGGCCGCACCCACGGGCGGGCCGGTGTCCTCCACCCGTACCAGCGGGCGCAACCGCTGCTGCACGGCGACGGCTTCGGCTTCGCCGCGCGGGGTGAGGTGCCGGGGCAGGTCTTCGGGGAGCCGCACGCACCCACGCTATCCGCTCCCGTCAGTCCGCCCCGGCCCGGGTGCGCCGACGCCGGATCCAGCCGTCGGCAGGCGGACCGCACGGGACGGCGGTCGGCAGGCAGGTCCGCGCAGGGCGGGGCGGCGGGTCGGGACGCGGGCACAATGACGGGATGGACAGTGCCACCACCCGGGCGTGGACGGCTCTCGGCGCCACAGGGCCCGCGTCGGCCACCGGGCCACCGCTCGGCCCGGTCGAGCGCTGCGGAACTCCCGGGTTGCCCGCACGACTGCCGGTCGCGGGGCTGGCCCGGACATGTGTGACGGTGTGCGCGCTGGCCGCGGCCGAGTTCCACCGGCCCGGCGCCGCGGTGCGGGTGGACGACGACACGATCGCCACGGCGTTCACCAGCGAGCGGCACCTGCGGGTCGACGGGCGCGCACCCACCACGTTCGCGCCGCTGTCCCGGTTCTGGGCGACGTCCGACGGATGGCTGCGCACCCACGCCAACTACCCGCACCACCGGGCCAGGTTGCTCGCATCGCTCGGCGTGCCCGACACCGGCGACGAGGAGGCTGCGGTCGCCGCGGTGGGTGCCGCACTCGCCGGCCGGCACGGCCGGGAGGTGGAGGAGGAGGTGCAGGCGGCCGGCGGCCTCGCGGTGGCCGTACGGGACCGCGCCGAGTGGGCGGCCTCGCCCCAGGGTGCGGCGGCGGCGACACGCCCGCTGCCGGAGCTCACCCGCCTGGACGACGCGGTCGGCGACGAGGTGCCGCCGCAACCGTCGGGGCTGCGGGTTCTGGACCTGACCCGGGTGATCGCCGGACCGGTGGCGACCAGGACCCTGGCACTGCTGGGGGCCGACGTGCTGCGTGTCGACGCGCCCCGGCTTCCGGAGAGCGAGGGAGCACACGCCGACACGGGCTTCGGCAAACGGTCCACACAGCTGGATCTCGGACGGCACGCCGACCGCGCGGAGTTCGAGGACCTGCTGCGGCAGGCACATGTGATCGTCACCGGCTACCGGCCGGGCGCACTGGACCGGTTCGGGCTCGCCCCGCGGGAGCTGGCGGCGCGGCGGCCCGGTCTGGTGGTGGCGCGGCTCGACGCGTGGGGCACGACCGGGCCGTGGGCGGACCGGCGGGGGTTCGACAGCCTGGTGCAGGCCGCGACCGGCATCGCGCTCGTGGAGGGCGACGGGGGCCGGCCGGGCGCGCTGCCCGCGCAGGCGCTGGACCACGGCACCGGCTACCTGCTGGCCGCGGGCGTGCTGCGCGCGCTCACCGCCAGGCGCCTGGCCGCCCCGGGCAGCCGCCTGATCCAGGCCTCGCTTGCCGGCACCGCCTCATGGCTGCTGGACGGAGTACCACCGGACACCGCCCTTGACGTGCCGCGGGAGCCGGCCGAAGCAGGGCGGCGGCACCGGCTACGGCAGCGGGACAGCGCTCTGGGCCTGCTGCGGTACGCGCCTTCACCGGTGCGCTACGTGGGAGGCCCCGACGACTGGCCCCGGCCACCGGGACCCCTGGGCGCGGACCGACCGGTCTGGGAGGCCGGCACACCGGGCGCCTGACGTCCGGGGGCAGCACGTCGAAGCCGGGCGCACTGACGAGGCGCCAGCCGGACCGTTGGGGCGCGCGAGTCCGACCCCGCGGACGGCTCTCTCGACCGGGCAGTCCAAGTCGCGGTGTGGGTGGCGGAGTTGCGGGCACACGGGGTTATGGGCCGGCCCACCACAGGGTCGAGCCGCAGGGTGATCGTCCCCGAAGGAGTGGCAGATGACGACGCAGCACGGCAACCAGCCGACCGGACAGCAGCCCCACGGCGCACCGCAGAGCGCGTCGACCGGCAACATGTTGAGCATCATCGCGATGGTGCTGGGCGTGATCGCGCTCATCTTCCTGCCGATCATCTTCGGCCCGATCGGCATCGTGCTGGCCATCATCGCCAAGATGGTCCGGCACGAGCGGCTCGCCACAGCCGCCATCGTGGTCAGTGCCGTCGGCCTGGTCGGCGGCATGGTCCTCGGCGCCGTGGTCAACAGCAGGTGATCTGAACCCGCCGCTACCGCCTCGGCCGGTGGCCGCGCCCCTACTCACCGGGGGCGCGGCCACCGGCCGAGATGCCGTTGGCCTAACATCCGGGGCGGGGCCCACGCGCCCCGGACAGGGGGCCTCGTGCGGCAGACCATCTCACGGCCGGTGTTCCGGCGCCTTGCGGGCGGCATTGCGGCCTGCCTCACGCTGACGGCCAGCTCGGGGTGCTCGGTCCCGGTCGATGGCGTCGCGGGCATCTCCGTGACCTCCGACGGCCACCTGCTCGGCGTCATGATGGTCTGCGGTCATCGGATCGACGGCGCGACCCTCTACGTCGACAGCGGCGACGTGGACAAGGCCGTGACGGTCGGGGCATGGTCGGCCGACCGCCCTATCAGTCCCGGCCTCACCACCTGGACCCTTGATCCACCGTCCGCCGGCTGGACCGCCGACACACCTCTCACTCCGCTCACCGCCACGACCACCTACACCCTCTACGGCTGGACGAGGGACAACTCGTGGTCGGCGAGGAGCGTGTCCTTCGCCCCCGCTGACCTGGAAACCCTCACCCCGGGAATGGTCCGCTACCACGCCTTCTCCGACACCGGCGAGGAAACCACGGCCACCGTGACCACGGCGGAGTTCGAGGCCAGAGCCTGCGCGCACACCTGAGGCCTCGACACCTCCCGTTCAGGTTGGATCGCGCCCGTCCCTGCGGCCTGGGCGGCGAGACAGCGACAGCGCGACGGGATACACGGCCGCGGACCACGGTTGCGGCATGAGCTTCTGCGCCCCCTGCCAGAGCGGCGAGCAGGACCCGACTCAGGAGAAGCCACAACCGCCCGGCGAGGGCCTTGGGCACGGCAGCCAACCGGCGACCGAACCCTTCCCACGCCGCAGCCATGGCCGCACCCCACCCCCAGCCGCGATGCCCGATCCCGGCACGCGCCTCCACTCCCGGGGTAGCTGAGCAAGCGCTTAGTAAGGCATGGTGTACCCAGCCCGTCCACTGACTCGCGAATGGGGACCGCACCATGGCGAAGCCGTCCTTCCTGCTCTCCCGGCGTGATCTCGACTTCCTGCTGCACACCTGGCTGGACACGGACGCGTTGATCGAGCGTTCCCGCTACGCGGAGCACTCACGGGAGACCGTCGACGGCGTGCTGGACCTGAGCGAGCAGCTGGCGGAGCGCTGGTTCGCCCCGCACAACAAGCGCAGCGACCAGGAGGAGCCGCAGTTCGACGGCGAGAAGGTCGTGATGATCCCCGACGTGAAGGAGGCCCTGGACGCCTTCGCCGCGTCCGACCTGCTGGCCGCGTCCATGGACGCCGAGCTGGGCGGGATGCAACTGCCGCACGTGGTGTCCACGGCGTGCTTCGCCTACTTCCAGGCCGCGAACATCGGTACCTCCGCCTATCCGTTCCTCACGCTGGGCAACGCCAACCTGCTGTGCGCGCACGGCACGCCCGAGCAGGTGGACACCTTCGTGCGGCCGATGCTGGCCGGGCGCTTCCTGGGCACGATGTGCCTCTCCGAGCCGCAGGCCGGCTCCTCACTCGCCGACGTGGCGACCCGCGCCGAGCCCCGGCCGGACGGCGGTTACCGGCTGTTCGGCAACAAGATGTGGATCTCCGGCGGGGACCACGAACTGGCAGAGAACATCGTCCACCTCGTACTGGCCCGCATCCCCGGGAGCCCGCCCGGCGTCCGCGGACTGTCCCTCTTCGTGGTACCCAAGCACCTGGTCCAGGCCGACGGCACACTCGGTGAACGCAACGACGTGGTGCTGGCCGGGCTCAACCACAAGATGGGCTATCGCGGCACCACCAACACGCTGCTCAACTTCGGTGAGGGACAGCACCGGCCGGGCGGCGAACCGGGCGCCGTCGGCCAGCTCGTGGGCGAGGCGAACCGCGGGCTGTCGTACATGTTCCACATGATGAACGAGGCACGCATCGGCGTGGGCGCGGGAGCGGCGGCGCTCGGCTGCACCGCCTACCTGAAGTCCCTGGACTACGCGCGGACCAGGCAGCAGGGCCGTCCCGTCGCGGACCGCGACCCCGCCGCGCCGCCCGTGCCGATCGTCGAGCACGCCGACGTGCGCCGCATGCTGTTGGCCCAGAAGTCCTACAGCGAGGGCGCGTTGGCCCTGATCCTGTACTGCGCGCGGCTGGTCGACGAGCAGCGGTCCGCCCCGACCGAGCAGGACCGGGCCCGTGCGGGGAAGTTGCTGGACGTGCTGACACCGATCGCGAAGAGCTGGCCGTCGCAGTGGTGTGTGACGGCGAACGACCTGGCTGTGCAGGTCCACGGCGGTTACGGATACACCCGCGAGTACGACGTGGAGCAGCACTACCGCGACAACCGGCTGAACCCGATCCACGAGGGCACGCACGGCATCCAGGGCGTCGACCTGCTGGGCCGCCGGGCCGTGGCTGACGGCGGCGCGGGGCTGGCGGCGCTCGGCGAGGAGGTCGAGGCGACCGCGTCCCGGGCGGTGGCCTGGGGCGGCGGGTTCGCCGCGCACGGGGAGGAGTTGCGCGCGGCCTGGCGGCGGGTGCCGGAGGTGACCGCGGCTGCCTGGTCGACGGGCGACCCCACGCGCGCGCTGGCCAACGCCTCCGCCTATCTGGAGGCGGTGGGCCATGTGGTGCTCGCCTGGATCTGGCTGGACATGGCGCTGGCCACCGGGGAGGCCGACGACGCCTTCCACCGCGGGAAGCGCCAGGCCTGCCACTACTTCTTCCGCTATGAACTACCGAAGACCGAGCAGCAGTTCACGCTGGTGGCGGCGCTGGACCGTACCGTGCTCGACACCGACCCCGACTGGCTCTGACGGCCCAACGCCCGTGACCGGACCGCTGTCGGACGGTCACCGGCCGAGTGGCGCACGCCGGATGGACCCGGTCCGTCCGGCGGGGCGTCCGGGTCCGGACGGGCCGGGGCGGCGACGGACGGCGAGCAGCCCTGCCGCGGTGGCCAGCGGCACGAAGAGCAGGCCGAGAACCAGCGCGACCGGCCAGGACCTGTCCAGGACACCGTGCTGGAACCACGTCATGACACCGCCCAGGACAAGGCCGGTGCCGATCATTCGCATGCGTAGTGCGCCGTGAGACATACGGTCCGGGTACCCGCCGGCCACGCATCTATGGACGTCACCCGGCTCCCGCCCCGTCCCGCCACGGAGGGGCAGCCCGGGCGGCGGTCAGCCGGGCAGCGGCGCGGTGTGCGCCGGGCAGGTGAGCGTGCGGTCGTGGCCGACGTCCCGCAGTGCACCGGTCAGGGTCAGCGGGACCCGGTGCCGGATGTCTGCACTGGAGGCGCCCAGCAGCAGTTCCACGGCGCCTGGTTCGACGACCCGCCGATCCGCACTGAGGCTGTACGCCGTGAGGTCGGCGTGGAAGGCGAAGCAGACCTCTGCGGCCTGCCCCGGTTCCAGCGCCACCCGGGCGTAGCCGATCAGGCGCCGCACCGGGCGGACGGTGAGCGCCACCGGGTCGTGCAGGTAGAGCTGGACCACCTCGGTACCCGGCCGTGATCCGGTGTTGCGCACGGTGACCCGTATCCGGGTGCCGCCGTCGACGGGTACCTCCGGGGTGTCGGCGGACGCGGACCCCCAGGCGAAGGTGGTGTAGGACAGGCCGTGCCCGAAGGGGTGCAGCGGGGTCGGGTCGATGCTGCTGGCGTCACCGGCGAGGCCGAGCGGCGGCTGCAGGTAGGTCCACGGCTGGCCGCCCGGCCGGCGCGGCACGCTCACCGGGAGGCGGCCGGACGGCTCGACCCTTCCGGTGAGCACACCCGCGACGGCCGGTCCGCCCTCCTCCCCGGGGAAGAACGCCTGCACCGCGGCGGCCAGCCGGTCCGCCCAGCGGCCCAGCGCGTAGGGCCGTCCGGTGAGCAGGACCAGGACCACGGGCACCCCGGTGTCGGCGAGCAGGTCGTCCAGCCAGTCGGCCTGGCCGTCGGGCAGCGTCAGGTCCTCCGCGTCGCAGCCCTCGCCCGAGGTGCCGCGGCCGAACAGGCCGGAGCGGTCGCCGACCACGGCGACCACCAGGTCGGCGTCCGCCACGTCGTCCGTGAGGCGTTCCGAGGGGAGTTCGGCGCGCAGGGCGGTCAGCAGTCCGGGCACGTGCACGCCCATCGGCAGGTCGGGGTGCTCGACGCCGACGTGCCGGGGGAAGGTGTAGCAGCCGAGCATGCCGGCCGGGTCGTCGGCGAACGGCCCGGTCACGGCCACCCGGGCGGTCTCCGCCAGCGGCAGCACGCCGTCGCGGTTGGTGAGGACGACCACCGACTCCTCGGCCAGCCGCCGGGCCAGGGCGCGCGCGCCGGGCGGGTCCAGGTCCACGGGGCCGCCCTTCCACCCGGTGGCCGCGCCCTCGCCGTCGAGCAGGCCCAGTTCGGCCTTCTGGCGCAGGACACGTTCGGCTGCGCGGTCGACGAGCCGCTCGGGAACGTCGCCCGAACGGACGGCCTTCAGCAGCGGTTCGCCGAAGCAGCGGCGGGCGGGCAGCTCCACGTCCACCCCCGCGGCCAGCGCGAGGGCCGCGGCGTGGGCGGGCGACTCGGCGACGCGGTGGCTGAGTTCGAGGAAGGAGACGCCGAAGTAGTCGGCGACGACGGTGCCGGTGAACCCCCAGCGGTCGCGCAGCAGGCCGGTGAGCAGTTCGGTGTGCGCGGCGGCGGGGATGCCGTCCAGGTCGTTGTAGGCGTGCATGACCGAGCGGGCACCGCCGTCGCGCAGCGCCATCTCGAAGGGCGGCAGGACCACGTCGGCCAGCTCGCGCGGCCCGATCTCCACGGGGGCGTGGTTGCGGGCGCCGCGGGAGGCGGCGTAGCCCGCGAAGTGCTTGAGCGTGGCTACGACGCCCGTCGACTCCAGACCCGCGACGTAGGCGGTGCCGATGGTTCCGACCAGATAGGGGTCCTCGCCGATGGTCTCCTCGGTGCGTCCCCAGCGCGGGTCGCGCACCACGTCCAGCACGGGTGACAGCCCCTGGTGCACGCCCACGGACCGCATCGTGGTGCCGATCGCGGCGGCGCACTCCCGCACCAGTCCCGGGTCGAACGACGCGCCCCAGGCCAGGGGGGTGGGGAAGACGGTGGCCTGCCAGGCGGTGAAGCCGGTCAGGCACTCCTCGTGGGCGAGCGCCGGAATCCCGAACCGGTTGGCGTCGGCCGTCCGCTGCTGGAGCCTGGCGAGCGCCCGTGCGCCCTCGGCTGGTTCCACCGGCAGGGTGCCGAAGGGCCGGGTGAGCTGGCCCAGGCCGATGGGCAGCAGGGCGTCCGGGTCGGCGGCGGTGGTGATCTCGTGCTGGAGCGGGGCGACGTCCTCGGTACCGGCGTCGGAACCGGGCCAGACGCCGGAGAGCTGGGCGAGTTTCTCCTCCAGGCTCATCCGGGTGAGCAGGTCGGCCGCGCGTTCCTCGGGTGTCCGGGTCGGGTCCTGCCAGGGGTGGGGCATGGGTCTCCTAAGGGTGCGGCGGGTTGTCGTCGGGCGGTTCAGCGCCCGCCGACGCCCATGAGTCCGCTGACCAGTTGGCGTCGGGCGAAGAGGTACACCACGAAGATCGGCACGATGGACAGCACCACGGCGGCGAGCAGCGCGGGGATGTCGACCCGGAACTCGCCGACGTAGTCGTACAGGCCGAGGGTCAGCACCCGGCTGCTGCGGGACTGGGTGAGGATCAGCGGGAAGAGGAAGTTGTTCCACGCCTGGAGCGCGGAGAAGACGGCGACGGTGGCGATGCCGGCCCGGGACAGCGGCAGGACGAGTCGCAGCAGCACCCGCAGCTGTCCTGCTCCCTCCAGCGTCATCGACTCGTACAGCTCCTCGTCGATGTCGCGCATCGTGCCGGAGAGGATGAGCACGCTCACCGGCAGCGCGAACGCCGCGGTGGGCAGCACGATCGCCCACAGGCTGTCGTAGAGGTGGAGTTGGGTGATGAGCAGGTACACCGGGATGATCACGGCCTGGGCGGGGATGGCGAGTCCGAGCAGGAAGAACCGGAACACCTGCTGCGAGGAGCGGTTGAGGGTGCGGACCACGGTGTAGCCGACGCTGACCGCGAGAACCACCACCAGCGCGGCGCAACCAGCGGTCACCAGAGCGGTGTTGAGCAGGTACGTCAGGAAGTCGCTGGCCAGCACCCGCCGGTAGTTGTCCAGGGTGGGTTCGGTCGGCAGCGACAGCGGGCCGTGGTCGAAGTAGGCGTCGCGCTCCTGGAAGGTGGACGCGACGAGCACGTACAGCGGCAGCCCGACGACGACCAGCCAGAGTCCGGCGGCGACACCGGCGGGCAGGTTGTGGCGGCGCCGCGGGGCACCGGGCGGCCGGGTCACATGCCCTCCCTTGTGCTGCGCATGGCGCTGAAGCCGGTGAGCCGGACCAGGACCAGGGACACGGCCGTGGCGACGCCGACCAGGGTGGTGGCGACGGCGCTGGCGTAGCCCATGTCGTAGGCCTGGAAACCGGTCTTGTACATGAGGTAGGGCACGATGGTGGTGTCCGTTCCGGGTCCGCCCTCGGTGAGGATGAGCACGGTGTCGAAGAAGGTGAGCGCGCCGACCACCATCAGCACCGAGGAGGTGACGAGGGTGTTGCGCAGCTGCGGCAAGGTGATCGCGAAGAACTGCCGTACGGTGCCGGCCCCGTCGATGGCGGCGGCGTCGTAGAGCGAGCGCGGGATCTGCCGGGCGCCGCCCTGGTAGAGCAGGGTGTGGAACGGGATGAACTGCCAGGCGGCGACGAACGCGACGGCGGCGAACGCGCCGCGCGAGCTGCCCAGCAGGTTGCCGTCGCCGAAGCCGATCCACGGCCCGATCTCCGCGATGAGGCCGAAGTTGGGGTCGAGCAGCGACTTCCACAGCAGCGCCAGGGCGACGGACGAGGCGAGCAGGGGCAGGAAGAAGACCGCGGTGAGCACGGCCCGGTGGCGCTGCCGTCCGGCCGCCCACACGCCGAGCAGCAGAGCCACGGGGGTCTGCACGAGCCAGCTGACGGCGGTGAGCGCGAGGCTCAGCCCGACGGCCTGGCGCATCGTGGGGTCGCCCCACAGGCGTTCCCAGTTCTGCGTGCCGCTCCAGCCGGGGAAGCCGCCGAGGCCGTCCCAGTCGGTGAAGGAGAGATAGCCGACGAGCAGCATGGGGCCGACGGCGAAGAGCAGGAAGAACAGCACGCCGGGGGCCGCCCAGAGCACGCTCGGGCGGCCCGCGCGGACGGCGGCGGCGGTGGAGCGCTGCTTCACTTGCCTGCCTTCATGGCGTCGACGAAGGCCTGCGGCTCGAGCTGTCCGTTGAACAGTTTCTGGATGTTGTCGAGCATCGGGGCGGCCTGGCGGCTGGGCAGGGCCTGGTCCCAGGAGAGGGTGAAGGCGGGGGCGTCGGTGACCATCGTGTACTGGAAGCGGGCGTACTCGGGTGCGCTGTGCTTGCCGAGCAGCTTCTCCGCACCCGCCGTGGCCGGGACGTCCCCGTTGTCGACCAGCTGCTCCGCGTACCAGTCGGTGCCGGCGAGCCGCAGGAACTCAAGGGCCGCCTCGCGGCGTTCGCCGGTCACCCGGGAGTTGACCGACCAGTAGTTGGTCGGGTTGCCGACGACGTTGGCCGGGTCCCCGGTGCCGCCGGGCACCTCGGGGAAGGTGGACCAGCCCAGGCCCTTCTCGGCGAACTCCGGCTGGTTGGCCTTCTGGTTGGAGTACTCCCAGCTGCCCATCAGGTGCATGGCCGCGCGGCCTTTGGCGAAGAGAGTGGAGGCGCCGTCGGCGGTGTAGTTGACGGACTTGTAGTTGGTGCCGAACGCCCCCCGGTCCACCAGTTCCCTGACCAGTCCGGCGGCCTTGAGGACCGCCGGGTCGTCCCAGGCGCCGGAGTCGCCGTCCTGGATGCGCCGGAAGACCTCGTCACCGCCGGTGCGGTCCAGCAGGTACTCCAGCCACATCAGTTCGGTCCAGGCGTCGGAGCCGGCCAGCGCGAACGGGGTGACGCCCTCGTCCTTGAAGGTGTCGACCAGGTCCAGCAGGTCCTGCCACGAAGTGGGCGGCTCCGCCCCGGCCTTGTCGAAGACCTCCTTGTTGTGGAACAGCACCACGGGCTGCATGCCGCGCATCGGGGTGCCGTAGTAACGGCCCTCGACACGACCGGAGTCCAGGATGGACGGCACGAACGCCTGCTTGAGCTTGCTGTCCTTCTCCAGCACCGGGGTGAGATCGACGAGCATGTCCTTGGCCACGAAGTCGCTGATGCTGCCGCCGCCCCAGTTGAAGAAGACGTCAGGCGCGTTGGGCGTGCCCATCGCGCTGCGCATCTTGTCCTGGTAGCCCTCGCCGGGCACCTCGACAAGCTTCGCCTTGATGTCGGACGTCTCGTTGAAGCGCTCGACTGCCTTGCGCTGCACGGCCGTCGAGGCGTCCTGGTAGACCCACACCTCCAGGTCCCCGGCGGACTCCTCACCCGGTCCGCCGCTGCCGCAGGCGCCGAGGGTCGCGACGGCCATCACCGCGGCGGCCGTCCAGGTGAGCACGGTACGGCGGGTCCGCCGGCCGCGTGTTGGCGAGTGAGGACTCCGCACTGCTCTCTGCATGGCACACCTTCCGGAAGCTTTCCGATAACTCTCGGTCTGATGCGTGGAAGTTACGGAGCCGAGGCGGACGTGTCAACGGCTCTGACAAAAAGCGGCCCCCGCCACCCGGCCCATTACGGCCCCACTCCGGGTGATGTAAAGAAACCTTGACATCGTGTCTGCTCTGCTTTACTTTCCGAGTGTCAAGTTTGTTTTACATGGGAGATGTGATGGCAGCTGAGGAGAAGCGGGCGTGGATCATGCTCGCGGTGACGGTCGCCGCCTACGCGGCGTACCTCGCGGTGGTCCTGGGCGGGGCGGCGGGTGGCCCACTGGCCGAGGCGTCCTACGCGGCGGCGCTGCTGTGGACGATCGGCGCGTCGGTCGCCGCGGCGATCGTGCTGAACGTGGTGCTCGGTGTGGACTCACCCGCCCGGACCGAGCGGCCGGACGAACGCGACCGGGAGATCCACCGGTTCGGCGAGTACACCGGGCAGTCGATGCTCGTGGTCGGCGGGATCGCCGGGCTGGTCCTGGCGATGGCCGAGGTGGCGCACTTCTGGATCGCCAACGCTCTCTTCCTCGCCTTCGTGCTCTCCGCGGTCACCGGCGCGACCGCGAAGGTCGCCGCCTACCGCCAGGGCTCCCCGACGTGCTGAAACCGACCCGCGTCACCAACTCCATCAAGGCCCTCCGCTTCACCCACGGCGGCATGACCCAGGCCGAGCTGGCCGAACGGGTCGGCGTGACCCGGCAGACCGTGATCGCCGTCGAGCGGGGCCGCTACTCGCCCTCACTGGAGATGGCCTTCCAGATCGCCGGCGTGTTCGGCGTGCCGCTCACCGACGTGTTCCACTACCCCGACAGCGAGGAAGACGCCCGATGAGAGCCATCGTGCAGGACAGTTACGGAACCGCCGACGTCCTACGGTTGTGCGAGGTGGAGCGGCCCGAGCCCGGGGACGGCGAGGTGCTGCTTCGGGTCGCCGCCGCGGGTGTCGACCCCGGCGTGGTGCACCTGATGACCGGCCTGCCCTATCCGCTGCGCCTGGCCGGCTACGGACTGCGCCGGCCCCGCACCCGCCCCGGTATGGACGTCGCCGGGCGCGTCGAGGCGGTCGGCGCGGGCGTCACCCGGTTCCGGCCGGGCGACGAGGTGTTCGGCATCGGCAAGGGCACCTTCGCCGAGTACGCGTGCGCCGAACAGGGCAAACTCGCCATCAGACCACCGTCGTTGACACCCGCGCAGGCCGCGGCGCTGGCGATCTCCGGCCTCACCGCCCTGCAGGGCGTACGTGACAAGGGAGGGGCGTGCGACGGCCGTCGGGTGCTGGTCGTCGGTGCGGCGGGCGGCGTCGGCAGCTACGCGGTGCAGATCGCCAAGGCGCTCGGCGCGGAGGTCACCGGCGTGTGCAGCACCGACGCGACGGACCTCGTCGCCTCGCTGGGCGCGGACCACGTCGTCGACCGCACCCGCGAGGACTTCACGGCCTCCGGCCGTCGCCACGACACGATCGTGGACACCGCGAGCGCGCTCCCGCTGGGTCGGCTGCGCCGCGTCCTCACCCCGAGGGGCACGCTGGTCATCGTCGGGGCCGAGGGCGGCGGGCGGTGGCTGGGCGGCCTGGACCGGCAGCTCAGGGCGCTGCTGCTGAACCCGCTTGTCGGGCAGCGGCTGTGCCCGCTCGTCTCCTCCGAGAACAGCGCCGACCTGGAAGCCCTCAGCGCGCTCGTCGAGGCCGGCAGCCTGCGCCCGGTCATCGAGCGGACCTACGCGCTCGACGACGCGGCGGACGCCGTCCGCCAGGTGGCGCGGGGCCGGGCCCGCGGCAAGGTGGTGCTGACCGTGTAGGGCCCCTGCCACCGCCCCCGCCCTCAGCGGCGGGGCGGCGCGGTGCTGGACCGAACGACCAGTTCGGTGGCGAGTTCGACCCGCGGCGAGTCGATCTCCTCGCCCCCGGCCAGCCGCAGCACCGTGCGCGCCGCCACCTTGCCCATCTCCACCAGAGGTTGCCGGACCGTGGTGAGCGGCGGCGCCGACCAGCGCACCTCGGGCAGGTCGTCGAATCCGACGATGCTCACGTCCTCCGGAACCCGCATGCCGCGCCGCCGCAGCGCCTCGATGGCGCCCAGCGCCATCTGGTCGCTGGAGGCGAAGATCGCGGTGGGCGGCTCGTCGAGGTCCATCAGGCGTCCGCAGCCGACGAACCCGGACTCGTGGTAGAAGTCGCCGTCCACCACCAGCCGGTCGTCCACCGCCGTGCCGGCCGCCTCCAGTGCGGCCCGGTAGCCGTCCAGCCGGGCCCGGCTGCACAGCAGCCGGGCCGGACCGGCGACGAACCCGATACGCCGGTGGCCCAGTCGCAGCAGGTGCTCGGTGGCCGCCATGCCGCCGGCCCAGTTGGTCGCGCCCACCGTGGGCGCGGCCAGCAGCGGCGCCCCGGCCGGGTCCACCACGACCAGCGGTACGCCCAGGCGGTGCAGTTCCTCGTGCAGCACGGGTTCCAGCACCGACGTCACCAGGATCACCCCGCCGGACGCCCTGGCCCGCAGGTTCCGCATCCAGGTGCGGGCCGAGCCCTCCCGGTCGTGGATGGCCGAGACGACCGTGCCGCAGCCGGCGTTGTGCGTGGTCTCCTCCACCCCGCGGATGATCTCCACCGCCCACGGGCTGTCGAGGTCGTTGAACACCAGGTCGATCAGCGCCGCCCGGTCGGCGGTGGCCGGTGAGCGGCGCCGGTAGCCGTGCCGCTGCAGCAGTTCCTCGACCCGGGCGCGCGTCGCCGGCGCGACGTCGGTCCGGTTGTTCACCACACGCGAGACCGTGGGCACCGAGACCCCGGCCTCCTGGGCGATCGCCGCGATGGTGACCCGCTGCTCGGCTGCCTGCTCGACCGTGCCGCCCGTCCCGCCGTCTGCCATGCGCTGCTGCCTCTTTCCGTGTGCCTCGACCGCTGTCCGGCCCTGCCCGCTCCCCCGCCGGCCGTCCGCGTCAACCACACAGGTGGCTGGCGGGTCCCGGCACGGGAAGCGCTCCCGGACCGGACGAGTCTCCCCCAGGACCGGAACTTCTCGCCATTCTTCCGGAAGGACGGCCGTACCGGCAGCCGCCCCGGCCGGGCGCGCCGTGGAACCGCTGCCCGCGCCACGGAACCGCTGCCCGCGCCCGGCCCGGAACCGGCTCAGCCCAGTTCCCCGCGGCCCCCGTCACCGTGCAGCCGACCGTGGCCGCTGCGGCCCGGCAGGTTGCCGGGCCCGTCCTCTCGCCCGCGCTTCCCCGAGCCGCCGAGCGGCTTGCGTTCGACGCTCACCCCGCCCCAGAAGGCGAAGCCGGTCACCCGGACACGCACCGCCCCGGGAACGCCGTCGCCGGTCGCCGACTGGTCGAAGCCGCCCATGATCCCGATGCCCTCCACGACGACCTCGGCGTCCTCCGGCACGAGGACCTCCACCCCGCCCATGACGGCGGTCGCACGGATGACGATCTCCCGGTCCTCGAAGCGGGCCTGCCGCAGGTCGATCGACGCGCCGCCCCAGAAGGCCAGGCAGGTGAAGGCCCGGGGCGCCGTCCAGCGCCCCTTGCGGACGAAGCCGCTCATGACGGCCACCCCGCCCCTGGAGGAAGCCGTGCCACCGAATCGGTCCGCCCAGGCGGCGGTGCCGCTCCGTACCGGCGACCGCTCGGCGGGGGCGGCCGGGCCGGCCGGAACCGTGCCGGACGGGGGCAGGTCCCGCACCAGCGGCGTCAACTCGCCGCGGGTCCGCGCGCCGTAGACCGCCTCCAGGCGCTCCTCGAATTCAGCGGTGTTGAGGCGCCCTTCGGCGAAGGCCTCCCGCAACGCCTCCGCCACCTGATCACGTTCGGCGTCCGAGGCCCGCATCTCGGGCAGCTCACTCGTCATGCGGGAAGACTACGCAGCGCGCCCCTTCGCTGCGAACCCCGTGTCGCGCGGCATGCGCTAGCCTCGTCGCACAGCCCGGCCACGGGACCGGACCGCACAGGGGGGA
Source organism: Streptomyces sp. 549 (assembly GCF_030124175.1). GTDB lineage: Bacteria > Actinomycetota > Actinomycetes > Streptomycetales > Streptomycetaceae > Streptomyces. Next base: position 272,391 of record NZ_JASKMT010000001.1, read on the forward strand.
GGCAGCCGTGTCCGCACCGGCACGCAGGCTCGCCGCCCTCACCGCGCACATTCTCGTGCTGCTCCTCCTGCTCACCGACGTGCTCGTCGGCCCGGTGGGCCTGGCCGGAGCCGTCGCGCTGGCCGCCGCGGCACTGGCGGCCCTGCCGCTGCTGTGCGCGGCACTCGCCGGGCACCGGGCGGCTGCGAACGTCCCGGCCCGGGTACGGACCACGCTGCGGGACCGCGCGGTCCGCTGTGCCTTCCTCCCCCAGCGCGACCCGGACGCGGCGGGCCGTCCCCGCCCGCGTGCTCCCGGACTCCGCCTCCCGGCGGTCGCGTAACCGCACCGGCCCGCTCCGGCGAGCGATCCGCTCGCCGCCCGGCCGGTCCGCGCACCCGCGCGACTCGCCGCACCGCTCCCGACCCCCGGAACCCACCCTTCCGGCTGGACACGCGTTGTGCGGAGGACCGACCATGTCCGTTCTTGATTCCCTGAGTGCGCTGCTGACGCACCTCTCCGACCTGCTGAGGCCGCTGTTCGGCGGCTCGGCGACGGCTGCCGCCGTGGTCGCCATGACCCTCGCGGTGCGGCTGCTGCTGCATCCCCTGGCCCGGGCGGCGGCCCGCGGCGAACGCGCCCGGGCAGCGCTGGCACCCCAGCTGGCGAAGATCCACGACCGGCACCGCGGCGATCCGCAGCGCATACAGCGCGCGACGGCCGCGCTCTACGCCGAGTCCGGCTCCTCACCACTGGCGGGGTGCCTGCCGACGCTGCTGCAACTCCCGGTGTTCCTGGTGCTCTACCAGCTGTTCACCCGCGACGGATCGGAGCTGCTGGACCACACGCTGCTCGGCGCGCCGCTCGGGGACGGCTTCGCGGCGGCTCTCGCCGACGGGGGCCTGCTGGGCCCGGCGGGCCTCGTCCATCTGGCCCTGTTCGCCGTGCTCGCCGCCGTCGGCACCTGGTCGTTCCTCCAGGCCCGGCGCCGGGCGCGGCTGACGGGCACGCAGCCGCAGGGTGTGCTGCGGCTGCTGCCGCTGCTGTCGTACGGGACCATGGTGACGGCCGCCGTGGTACCGCTGGCCGCCGGTCTCTACCTGGCCACCAGCACCGCCTGGACCACGGCCGAACGGGCGCTGCTGCTGTGACGGCGCGCGGCGCGGCGGGCCCTCGGGGCCGGCGGCAGGGGCCCGGTCCGGTTGCTCAGGTGCCGGCGCGCAGCAGCGGCTCGGCGAGCGCGACCACACCGATCCCGCAGGCCAGCACCGCGGTGGCCAGCCGGGTGCGGCCGCGCCGGCTCAGCACCAGCGCCGTTCCGGAGAGCACCAGCGCCACACCGTAGAGACCGACGGTCAGCAGGGAGGGTTCCAGGGCGAGGCGCACCACCATCACCACCGCGACCGCGGCCGTCACGACCGCAGCGGCGACCGCACGGACGAGCCGTGCCTGACGTGGCGTCAGCGCCGACCGCCGGCCCGGTTGGCGCGGGGATGTCGTTGGTTCCTCACCGAGTGCCGTCATGGCTCTGGAGCGTAATCCGTCGCCCTTCGGCCCGGTGCGGCGGCCCGACCTCCGCGCCGGGCCAGGTCACGGCGCCCTGCACCGCCCCGGCCAGCGCCCGCCGGTCGGGGTGGCTGCCGCTCGGCAGGGCGGGCAGCACGCTCACCTCGGCGACGAGTCCGCGCGCGGACACCACACGCCGCACGGAGGCCGCGAGCGTGTCCTCGCCGACGAACGCGGCGACGGTGGTGGGGAGGGGCGGGCCGCACAGCACGGCGGAGACCGTGGTGGGGGCCGTCGAGAGCAGTCGGTAGCGGATGCGGACCGGCTGCACGGCCGTCCCGGCGTCCAGCGCCGCCTGGAACACGGCCGGGCGGAACCGGCCCAGTCCGCGTCCGCACCAGGTGCCCGCCTCGGGAAAGGCGACCACCGTGGAGCCGTCCCGCAGCGCCGCGGACAGTTCGGACACGGTGTGCGGCAGGGCGCGCAGGCGCTCACGGTCGATGAACAGGGTGCCGCCGAGGCGCGCCAGCGAGCCGAGCACCGGGTAGCGGGACACCTCGGCCTTGGCCAGGGTTCGGCCCGGTTTGACGGCGGCGAGCAGCGGCACGTCCAGCCAGGAGATGTGGTTGGCGACGACCAGCACCGGCCCGGGTGCCGCACTGCCGGTCAGGTGGACCCGCACCCCCAGGGCCGTCGTCAACGTGAGGACCCAGCGCCGCACCAGGTGTTCCCGTCGGATGGACGGCAGGCGCCGGACGAAGGGGACGGCGAGCACGCCGCAGAGCAGCACGGCCAGGGCCGCGACGAGCCGGAGCGCCTGCCGGCAGGCCCCCACGGTGGGTACTTCGGCGGGCAGGCAGCGCTCGGTGGTGCAGGGCGCCGCGGGCAGCCAGGGCGGGCGGCCGGTCATCAGGCGGGCACGAGGGAGAGGAAGTGGCGCAGGTACCGGGCGTGGATGTCCCTGAGCGAGAGCAGGACGTAGAAGTCGGCAACGCCGAACTCGGGGTCGTGGGCGGGCTCACCGCACACCTTGGCGCCCAGCCGCAGGTATCCGCGCAGCAGCGGCGGCAGTTCGGTGCGCGGCCCGTCGGCGGCCGGCTGCGCGGACTGCCAAGGGGTGCGCGGGGTGACGCGCAGGTGCGCGGGGGCGAGGTGGCGTTCGGCGACCCGGGCACGCACGCCCTGGGCGAGGAGCCCGCCGTCGGCGAGCGGCACCGAGCAGCAGCCGGCCAGCCAGTTGTGGCCGGTGCGGGTGAGGTAGCGGGCGATGCCCGCCCACATCAGGGCGATGACGGCGCCGTCGCGGTGGTCGGGGTGGACGCAGGAGCGCCCCAGCTCGACCAGGTCGGGGTGCAGGTCGCGGTGTGCCGTCAGGTCGAACTCGGTCTCCGCGTAGAGGCGTCCGGCGACTCGGGCCCGCTCGGGCGGCAGCAGCCGGTAGGTGCCGACGACCTGGCCGGTGCTGCTCTCCCGAACCAGCAGGTGGTCGCAGTAGGCGTCGAAGGCGTCGGTGTCCAGGCCGGGCTCGGGCCCGGTGAGCAGGGCGCCGAGTTCACCGGCGAACACGTCGTGGCGCAGCCGCTGGGCGGCGCGGACCTCGCTCTCGCTGCGGGCGAGGGAGACGGTGTAGCGGGCGGCGGGCACGCTCGGGCGGGCAGCGGGCGGCGCGGAGACGAGGGCGGAGACAGGGGCGGGGGCCGGGGCGGGAACGGGGGTGGGTGCGGGTGCCAGGGGCGTCGTCACGGTGTTCTCCTGTTCGCGGCTGGAGCTGGGTCCCGGCGGTGGCCGGGGGCCTGCACCCCTTTCTTGTCCGGGCCCGCTGGACGTGACGTGACCGCGGAGGGGAGGCCGGATGTGCGATGCCTTAACAGGTGCCGCAGGGGCGCCGCAGCAGGCGCCGCGCCCGGCTTCGCCGGGCCGGGCCGGGCGGGTGGGCCGTCCACGGCGGTGTGCGCGGTACGGCCCGCGGTGGTCCGCCCCGTGCCGGTCCGCCGGACGGACCGGTCGGGGGGACGCGCTCTGCCCAGCGCGGCGGTGACTTGGCACAATCTGCGGCGGGATCGGTCACGGCGGACGGGGAGAGGCAGATGGCGCGCACGGACTTCACCGTCGAGGTGAGCGGAACGTCGGGCTCGCACGCGGGGCTGTGGCCGGAGGGCGAGTGCTTCATCCTGCTTCCCGACGGCGAGCACCGCGCGGAGGCCGCGCTGACCCGGGTGTCGCTGGTCAAGGCGGACGCCCCGCTGGGGCCGGCCCGCTGGACGGCGGCGGCCCCGCAAACCACCGTTGCCGAGGTCGAGCAGCGCACCGAGACCCTGGGCACCGAGCACGAGGACCACCCGGTGCTGGTGCTGCACGACCCAGCCGCGTTGGACGAGGTGTGGTGCGCGGTCCGGCCGGAGCCCGCGCCTGCGGGCGGTGAGCCCCGGCGGTTCACCGTGGTGGACGGCGAGGAGAGGCCGCTGTGCCACATCAGCCGAGGCCGGTCGGCGCTGACCCGCCGAGCGTACTGGCGGATCGACCCGGCCGACGGCAGCGCCCCTCTGACCGGGCACAAGGGCACGCTGCCGGGCTGGTTGGGCTTCGTGCTGCTGCTGCCGCTGTGGTGTGTGTTCTTCGTGGTGTCGCTACTCATCACCCTGGTCACGCTGGGCGACACCACGGAGTTGATCGTCTGGGGCTGCCCGCGCCGCACGGTGTGGCGGCGGCGCGGGGAGCGGCGGGCGGCTCTGGACTTCCGGTATCTGCGGGTGCAGTACCTGTGGCACGACGAACGCCTCGACCGCCGGGTGGCGTTCGCCCAGGCGACCCTGCACCAGTTCGCCAAGTACCGCGCCGGATAGGGCCCCTTCACCGTTCCGCGTCCCGCTGGTGATCACCCGTGCGCCGGCAGCCCACGAGGGTGCGGGACGGGGCGAGGGCGATGGGGCCGGTGAGCCGCTCCCCCGCCTCGTAGACCGTGTACTCCACGCCCCGGTCGGTGCCGAAACTCGGTGATGAGGATGTTGCCGCCGCTGCCCCTGTCGGTGTGGTGGACGACGTAGGTGCTGCCGTGCGGTACAGCAGTGCGGGCCGCTGAGGTTGACGACACCGACCTGCCGCGGGCGGACCAGCGGTTCCTGCGCGAAGGTCCACTCGCGGCCGTCGGCCGAGCGGCCCCACCGATGGAGCGCCTGCACGGTGCCGCCCGCTCGACCACCGCCGTCAAGAGGTGTGCGGCGCCCGGTCTCCGCGGGCTGAGAGCGTCGCCGCGCGGATGCCAGATCCGGTCTGGCGGACCGCGGACGCCGTCTGGCGCCTGTGGGGTGAGGCGGCGCTCAGGCCGCCGGGCAGGCCGGGAGGTAGCGATGACCGCACCGCAGACGCGGGCGCGTCCGGTGTCCGCGGACGGCAACGGCACCGCGCCGATCCGGACTGCCGTGATCATCGGCAGCACCCGGCAGGGCCGCCGGGGCGACCGCGTCGGCGGCTGGTTCGTCGAGCGGGCGGCCCGGCACGACGGCGTCGACCTGGACGTGGTGGACCTGGCCTGCTTCGACTTCCCCGGGCACTACCCCCGGGAGGCGACCGGACCGATGGCCGAGTTCACCAGCCGGGTGGCGCGGGCCGAGGCGTTCGTGGTGGTCACGCCCGAGTACAACCGGGGCTATCCGGCCTCGCTGAAGCAGGCCATCGACTACGCGTACGACGAGTGGCACGCCAAACCGGTGTGCTTCGTCTCCTACGGCCACCGCTCCGAAGGCCGGTACGCGGTGGAGCAGTTGCGCACCGTGTTCACCGAGCTTCACACCGTAACGCTGCGGAACAGCGTGAACGTGAACATCATGGATACGACGAGCGACGACGACGGGCCGGCGGTGGACTGCATGCTCGACCAGCTCACCTGGTGGGGCCTGGCACTGCGTGAGGCCCGCGCGGTCCGCCCGTACGTCGCATAGAGAGGGCTCATCTCATGGAAGACCAGCGCAGGGACCGGTACTCCGGCCCGGCGATCGAGACATCGGGGCTCGTCAAGGTGTTCGGCGAGACCCGGGCGGTGGACGGCATCGACCTGACGGTGCCGACCGGCACCGTCTACGGCGTGCTCGGCCCCAACGGGGCTGGCAAGACGACCGCGGTGAAGATGCTGGCGACGCTGCTCAAACCCGACGGCGGCGAGGCCCGGGTGTTCGGCCACGACGTGCTGCGCGAGGCGGACGCGGTCCGCGGCCGGGTCAGCCTCACCGGCCAGTACGCCTCCGTGGACGAGGACCTGACCGGCGCGGAGAACCTGGTGCTGCTCGGCAGGCTGCTGGGGCACCGCAAGCCCGCCGCGCGGGAGCGGTCCGCGCAGCTGCTGGAGGCGTTCGGCCTGACCGACGCCGCCGACCGCCAGGTCAAGAACTACTCCGGCGGCATGCGGCGGCGCGTCGACATCGCGGCCAGCATTCTCAACACCCCGGACCTGCTGTTCCTCGACGAGCCGACCACCGGACTCGACCCGCGCAGCCGCAACCAGGTGTGGGACATCGTGCGGGCCATCGTTGCGCAGGGCACCACGGTGCTGCTCACCACCCAGTACCTCGACGAGGCCGACCAGCTCGCCGCGCGGATCGCGGTCATCGACCGCGGCCAGGTCATCGCCGAGGGCACCAAGGGGGAGCTGAAGGCGTCCGTGGGCGCCGGCTCGGTGCACCTTCGGCTGCGTGACGCCGAGCAGCGCGAGGAGGCCAGGCAGGTGCTGATGCGGGTCCTGGACGCCGAGGTGCAGCTCGATGCCGACCCGGTGGCGCTCACCGCACGGGTGGGCGCGGGCAACGGCCAGGGGGCCGCCGAGCAGGCCGCCCGCGCACTGTCCGAACTGGCCGGCGCCCGCATCACCGTGGACAACTTCTCACTGGGCCAGCCGAGTCTGGACGAAGTCTTCCTCGCCCTCACGGACCGGCCGGCCACCCCCGAGCAGAGCAGCACCCCGGAGCAGAAGGAGGCAGTGGCATGAGTACCGCGACGGAGAACCGGTCCGAGGACCTGGCGCCGGTCACCGCGGAGAGCCTGAGTGCGGTGCTCGCCACCGGTGTGCGACCGCCCAGGCCCACCCCGTGGTCGGCGTCGTTGACGTTCGGCTGGCGGGCCATGCTGAAGATCAAGCACGTGCCCGAGCAGCTCTTCGACGTGACCGCTTTCCCGATCATGATGGTGCTGATGTACACGTACCTCTTCGGAGGTGCGCTGGCCGGTTCCACCACGGACTACCTGCAGTTCCTGCTGCCGGGCATCCTGGTGATGAGCGTCGTCATGATCACCATGTACACCGGCGTCTCGGTCAACACCGACATCGAGAAGGGGGTGTTCGACCGCTTCCGCACGCTGCCGATCTGGCGGCCCTCCCCCATGGTCGGCTACCTGCTGGGCGACATGTTGCGCTACATCCTCGCCTCGGCGGTGATGCTGGCCATCGGGCTCGTGCTGGGCTTCCGCCCCGGCGGAGGCGTGCTTGGAGTGCTCGCGGGGGTGGCGCTGCTGCTGGTCTTCTCGTTCTGCTTCTCCTGGGTGTGGACGATGTTCGGGCTGCTGCTGCGCAGCGAGAAGTCCGTCATGAGCGTCAGCATGATGGTGCTGTTCCCCCTGATGTTCCTGAGCAACATCTTCGTCGACCCGAGCACCATGCCGGGCTGGTTGCAGGCGTTCGTCAACAACAGCCCCATCACCCACCTCGCCTCGTCGGTGCGCGGGCTGATGGAGGGTCAGTGGCCGGCGACGGACATCGCCTGGTCGCTGGGCTGGAGCGGGGTGCTGCTCGTGGTCTTCGGCACCGTGACCATGCGGCTGTACAACCGCAAGTAGGAATCGCCGACCCGCGGATGCCCGCACCCCCGCCGGGGGTGCGGGCATCCGCGCGCCTGCGTCAGGGCGTCCGCCCCCGAGACCGGACGCCGCAACACCCGGCCGTTCTCACAGCCGCCAGGTGACGGGGGTCTGCGGCTGGTAGCAGCAGGTGGTGCCGGTGGAGACGGCCTCCCGCAGGTGCCCCGCCAGCTCGGCGTGGCGGGAGTCCAGCTTGCGCAGGGTGTCGCGGATGCGGGCGGTGACGGCCTTGCGTGCCCGTTCGGACTCGTCACCGAGCCGCCTGGTCCGACCGCCGAGTCCGGCGGCGGCGCGCAACTCCTCCAGGAGCGCCTGGCGTTCGGCGTCGAGCTCCGCGGCACGCCGGTCGTCGCCGCGGTCCAGTGCCTGGTCGATCTCCTCATCGAGGTGGCTCAGCCGCCGCCGGTAGCGCTGCTTGGCCTCCTCGTCGAGCACGGCGTCCCCGCCGAGGCCGCGGGCCGCGACCACCACCTCACCACCGGCGGGTTCGAGCAGCCGGACCGCGGCCAGGTGCGCTCCGGGACTCGCCAGCAGGATGTGCAGGTCCCTCAGCCCCTTGGCGTCGGGCACACGGACCGTGCGGCCCTGGAAGGAGAGCGTCCACACCGCCCCTTCGCGACGGAACTCGCCGTCGGGTGCGGCGGCCCGCCGTTCGCCCATCGCCTCGCGCTCCTCCCGGAGCCGGCGTACCCGGTCGGTGATGTGCCGCATGCCGAGTGACTCGGCCTCCGTCCCGCACTCCGCCAGCAGCCGTTCCACCTCCACCGCGTCACCGGGGGCCGCGCGGCGCGACAGCACTCCGGCGAGGTGGGAGCGCGCCTCCAGCGACCAGGTGGGGGCCTGGAGCTGGTCTGCCGACTCCCGGGCGGCGGTGAGCGCCGCGGCGGCGTCGTCCCAGCGTTCCTGCGCGGCGTCGAGCAACCCCGCCCAGAGGCTCATCGGGCCGGCGACGTCGCATCCGAACACCGACACCGCCCACTCGCCGACGTAGGGCGCGAGCGCGGACCTGGCCTGTTCGCACAGGTGGGGGTCCCGCGAGGCCGCCGCCGCCTGCGCCTGGAACCTGAGCCACAGCGGCTCGAAGGCTCTGGGACAGGGCTCGTCACGCTCCAGCCGGGCGGCGAGCAGCCGGACCCCGGTGGTGTGGTCGCCGCGTTGCAGCGCGGTGATGCCGGCCAGCAGGTCCGGCTGGGGGTGATCCCCCTCCCTGATGGCTGCGAGCAGCTCGTCGGCCTCGTCGAACCGGCCCTGGAGCAGGCGGAGCGACCACCACAGCTGGAGGCGCAGGAACCGGTAGCCGGGGTGGTCCTCGGCGGCCTCCCCGGCTGCCTGTTCGAGGCAGTGCTCCGCCTCCGTGAAACGGCCGCGCAGCGCACTGATGATGCTCTGGTCCACAGCCGCGTAGAGGTGGAAGCGCGGCTGCGCGGACCGCCGGGCCAACGTGACGAAGGCGTGGAAGGCGTCGAGGTAGCGCGGGTCGCCGCGCTCCAGCAGCGCGACCCACCGCAGCGAGGTGGCGAAGTACTCCATCCCCCGGTCGCCGCTGCGGCGGCCCACGGTGACCATCTCCTCGGTGAGTGCGACCCGTTCCTCGGCCGTGCCGGGGCCCCAGATGGAGTTGTGCCGGGTCAGCAGGCTGAAGCCGAGCGCCTCGTCGTCCTCCTCCCGGCGGGCGACCACCATGGTGCGCAGGGTGAGTTCCTGGGCCAGCCGGGTGAGGCTCTTGCCCTCCTGACCCGTGCCTTCCTTCTCCCCGACCAGTGCCCGGTGCGCCTCGCGGACCAACTCCTCGGCCAGCGGGTCCGGTTCGTCGTCGAGGGCGCCCAGCACGCCGAGTGCGGTCCGGGCCAGTAGTTCGGGATCGCCTTCCGCACGGGCGACGGCGGCGGCTCGGGCGTGCAGCTCGCGGCTCTCCTCCGGGTCGATGCCGCTGTGCCGCAGCGTGTGGGCGAGTTCCAGGGTGAGCAGGACGTCCCTGCGGACGGTGTCCGCGCGGTCTGGGCCGCCCTGGCGGCCCACGCTGTCCCGGCAGCGCTCGATCGCCCGCCGGTAGTGCACGGCGGCCTCCTCGAACGCCATCCGGGCACTGGCCTCCTCCGCGGCGGCCTCCAGCAGCACGGAGGCCCGTTCTGCGGGGATTTCGGCGCCCGCCAGGTAAGCGTGCCGGGCGAGGTCGGCGGCGATGGTCTGGTCGGCGAGCGAGGCGTCCCGGTCCGCCGCGTGCACCACGGCGGCGTGCATGTGGCGGGACTGCTCGCCGAGTTGGCCGTAGAGCGTCTCGCGGACCAGGTCGTGGACGAAGGCGAAGCGGCCGCCGCCGCGGGAGACGAGTAGCCGGGCGGTGAGCCCGAGCTCGATCAGCCGGTCGGCCTCGGCCACCGGAAGCGCCGCCGTGGCGGCGAGCAGCCGGCGGTGGAACTCCTGGCCGAGCGCTGCCGCTGCCGACAGCAGACCCAGCACCGGCTGGGGCAGCTGCGACAGCCGGCGTTCCAGCGCGTCCCGCACTCCGGGCGCGACGGCGTCGAGCGGGCCGCCGCTGTGCCACAACCGGGCCGTCTGCTCGACGAAGAACGGGTTGCCGCCGGTGCGGCGGTGGACCTCCGCCACGAGGGCGTCGGCGGGGCGGGTGCCGACCGTGCGGGCCATCAGCGTGCCGACGCCCTCCTCGTCGAGGCCGGTCAGCGTGAGTGTCGTCGCCTTGGCGACCAGCGACGCCATGAGCGGGCGCAGCGGATGCCCGTCCGCTTCCACCTCCGCGTCCCGGCAGGTGCCGATGAGCAGCAGCCGCTCGAACCAGGTGTGCTGGGCGGCGAATTCGAGCAGCCGCACCGAGGCCGGGTCGGCCCAGTGCAGGTCGTCGAGCACGACCACGACGGGGCGGCTGTGCGAGACCGAGACGAGGGCCGCCGTCACCGCGTCGAACAGGCGGAACGCCTCGGGTTCGGCGGTGCCGCCGCTCTCGCCGAGCAGCACCGGCAGGGAGCTGCCGGACGCGGACTCGGCGGCCGCCCACTCCTCGGGTGTCACGCCGCGCCGCAGACCGCGGACGACCTGCGTCCAGGGCCAGTAGCCGGGCGCGCTGTCGGAGTCCCAGCAGGAGCCGCTCAGCACCAGCGCCCCGCGCCGCCGGGCGTCGTCCGCCGCCTCGGTGGCGAGCGCGGTCTTGCCGATCCCCGGTTCGCCGGTGACCAGCACCAGACCGCCGTGGCTGTCCGCGGCACGCGCGATGTCGGCGCGCAGCAGGGCAGCGGGGTGGTCGCGTCCGATCAGCTCAGCTCTCATGTGGTGCTGTCGTCTTTCGGGTGGTCGACAAAGCCGGCTTCCGGCAGCACTGCTCCTGAGCTGGGATGTTGCGGCAGCTTGCACCCCACTCGGACTGTGCAGTCCGGGTGCGCCATACTACGGCGCCCCTCTGACAACGGGCCGCGCCCGGAGCCGGACCCGGCCCGTCCGGCCCCGGGCGGACGCGGGCGGCCCCGGGCGGACGCGGGCGGCCCCGGTCCGGGTGGCCGGACTGCGGGCCGGGCAGGACCGGGCCACACTGGTGGCATGCCCGAGTTGCCGGAAGTGGAAGCGCTGCGCGTGTTCCTCGCCGACCGCCTGACCGGGCGGCGGGTGGAGAGTGTGCTGCCGGTCGCGGTGAGCGTGCTGAAGACGTACGATCCGCCGCTCGGCGCGCTGGAGGGGCGGACGGTCACCGAGGTGGGCCGGCGCGGCAAGTTCCTGCTGATGCGCACGGACGGGCCGTGGCTGGCCGTGCATCTGGCGCGGGCCGGGTGGCTTCGCTGGTCCGACCGGGAGCCGTCCGCCCCGCCACGGCCGGGACGCGGTCCGCTGGCGCTGCGGCTGCGCCTGGCCCCGCCCGAGGGCGGCGGCTTCGACCTGACCGAGGCGGGCACCCAGAAGCGCCTCGCCGTGTACTGCGTGCACGACCCCCTGGAGGTGCCCGGTATCGCCCGGCTCGGCCGCGAACCGCTCGCGGAGGACTTCACCGTCGTCGCGCTCGCCGAGCTGCTGCGCGGCAGGCGGCACCGCATCAAGGGGGTGCTGCGCGACCAGAGCGTGCTCGCCGGTATCGGCAACGCCTACTCGGACGAGATCCTGCACGTGGCCCGGATGTCCCCCTACCGGCTGGCAGCCGACCTGACCGAGCACGAGGTGGAGGTGCTGCACGAGGCGCTGCGCGGCACGCTGCTCGACGCAGTGGAGCGCTCGGCCGGACTGCCGGCGGCCGGGCTGAAGGCGGAGAAGCGGTCCGGGATGCGGGTGCACGGCAGGACGGGCGAACCGTGTCCGGTCTGCGGGGACACGGTTCGCGAGGTCAGCTTCCACGACTCGTCGTTGCAGTACTGCCCGCGCTGCCAGACCGGCGGCAGGCAGCTGGCCGACCGCAGGATGTCCCGCCTCCTGAAGTGACCCGGCCAGGATCTTCGCGCGGCTACGGCCGTCTCCGGTCCGCCTTCCCGGGGACGGACGGGCAGCGCTTAGGCTGCCCGGGTGACCGCATCGATCATCCAGCCCGCCGGCTCGCCCTGCACCATCGTCGTCTGCCGCGGCTGCTGCTGCGGTGACGCCCGCAAGCACCCGCGCACCGACCACGTCTGGCAGCTCGACCGGCTGCGGGCGGCGGCGGCCTCCTCGGGCGGCCGGGTGGCGGTGCGCACGACGGACTGCCTCGGTCCGTGCGGTCAGGCGAACATCGTGGTGGTCAGGCCGTCGGCGGCGGGCCGCCGGCACGGTGGGCGGGCGGCGTGGATCGGCTGGGTGATGGGCGACGACTGCACGGAGGAGATCATCGACTGGGCCGACGCCGGCGGCCCCGGCCTGGCCGAGCCCCCGGCGACGCTGGCCCTGCAGTTCGTCGACCCGCCCCGGGACTCCCCGGCGGCCCCCCGGGCCCGCGCCGCGCGCAAGGGCCGCGGCAAGCGCCGCTGAGCGGGCGGGCTCCCGGCCGGGGCGGGCGACGACGTGCCAAGGGGCCGGCCGGAGGCGGGCGGGCTGCGGAAGTCAGTCGGCCCGGACCGCGCCGCCCCGACGCCGCAGGTAGAGGGCCCCGGCCGCGGTGGCGAGCAGCAGCACCGCCCCACCGGTCACCGCGGCGGGGTACACCTCCTCGGTGAGCCCACCGGGGGCGGCCTCCCGGCCGCCGTGGCGCACCGGGCCGTGCACGGCGTCGAGGTCCAGGCGGAAGGCGGCGGTCCACTGCTGGCCGCCGGGGCAGTGGCCGTCCACGCCCCACACGGCGGACGGGTCGTACAGCCGGTCGGCGTCACTGCTGCGGCCGGCGTCCCGGGCGCTGTGCGCGGCGCCCGGCAGCAGCCGGTCGGCGCGGGCGATGCGGACGGTACCCCGGTAGCCGGGCCCGGTGGTGGTGTCGCTGCCGTCGTGCTCCCTGACGCGCGTGAGGCGTGCGGTGCCCCGGGGGAACGCCGCGGAGTCGGCGGTGATGCTGGCGGGGGCCGGGCCGTCCAGCGGTTCGCAGTGCACGGCCACGGTCAGCCGGTCGCCCGGTGCGACCCGCCGGGGCAGCGCGTCGGCGTCCGCCGCGTGGGCGGTGCCGCCGGGCAGCAGCAGCGCGGCGAGAACCACCGGCACGGACAGGGAAGCGACTCGACGCACGGCCGTGCCTCCACTCCTGGAGCGCGACCGCCGACCGACGGGCGACGGACCCGCCACGCTCCGTCACCGCCCACGCTAGACGCGCGGTTCCGACGCCGCATCCCGCCCGCCGCCGGACGGGCCGGCCGCCGCCCCGGGCGGTACCACGGCGATGGGGCAGCGGGCGTGAAGCAGGACGGCGTTGGTGACCGAGCCGACGACCAGGCTGGTCGGGCGGCGCCTCCTGCGGTGGCGGCCCACCACCACCAGGTCGCTGGACTCCGAGGCGGCCACCAGCCGCCCCGCCGCGTCCCCTGGCACGGTCGTGAAGTCGACCGGCACCTGCGGGTACAGGTCCTCGGTGAACCTTCGAAGTCGGTCCCGCTGCAGCCGGGCGGTCTCCCGGGTGATCTGCGGGCCGTCCGGGTCGGCGATCTCCGGGGCGTCACCCAGCAGGGTCAGCGTGGTGAACGGCACCGGGTGCGTGGTGATCACCTGGAGGCGGGACTGCCTGCGGGCGGCCTCCTGGAGGGCGAAGTCGACCACCGCGTCATCCGTCTCCTCCACGTCGAGCCCGAGGACGACCCGGCCGTACGGCTCCTCCAGTGCGCCTCGCCCGCGCTCCAGGTGCGGCACCACCACGACAGGGCAGCCGGCGTGTGCGGCGGCGGCCCGGCCGTTGGAGCCCAGCAGCAGGCTGGCGAAGCCGCCCCGGCCGCGTGAGCCCAGCACCATCAGCTGGCCGCGCACTCCCATCTCGGGCAGTACGGCCGCGGGCACGCCGCTGACGGTGGTGAAGCGCACCTGCGGTTCGTCGCGGTGCCCCTCCAGTTGCTCGTTGATCCAGTCCAGCACCGGGTCCTGGCCGGGGGCGGGGGGTTCAGGCATGGGCTCCGGCACCCCGTGCGTGTTGGGCGGCCAGGGCCAGACGTGGACCGCCAGCACCTCCGCACCGCGCTGACGGGCCACGTCCATCGCCCATTGCAGGCCGCGCAGGCTGTGCTCCGACCCGTCCACTGCGGCGATCACCGGAAGCGCGTTCATGTCCCACCAGTCCTCTCTCACGGACGTCACAGCCGGATGGTGCTGCTTCCAGGGTGCAGTCCGGGGGCCACCCGCGCGAGGGCCGGGTGGGGCACGCCGCGCCCGTCCGGCCCCTCAGGCCGTACCCGTTGACGATCGGCCTCCGCTGTCCGAATAGTGATCTTGACGTGCCGCCCCTGGGCGGACAGAGTCACCGCGGTGGAGACCGACGAGTTGACTCCCGCCGAGCGCCGCGTGTGGCGGGCCTTCCCGCACGGCGACATGGTGGACTTCCGCTCCTCCCCCGGTGAGCGGCCGGAGGAGGGCGCCGGCTGGGGCCCGGAGCGCACCCTGCGCGCGACGGTCCTGCGCACACTGCTGCTGAGTGTTCCAGCCGCGGACGGCGCGATCGCCTCACTCGGCGTGGTGGGGGCGCGGGTCAGCGGGCAGCTGGAACTGAAGTACAGCGACGTGGACGTCGCCGTCCGGTTCCGCGACTGCTACTTCGAACGCGCCCCGAAGCTGTACTCGACCCGGCTGCGGCTGCTCAGCTTCCGCGGCTCCCACCTGCCCGGGCTGACCGCTGCCGCGGCCCGGGTCGACGGCACGCTGCGGCTGTCGGACTGCCGTATCCACGGCATGGTGAAACTCGGCGGCGCGCAGGTCAGCGGCGCACTGATGGTGGACGGCGCGACCATCGGCACGGAGCCGGACACCCCGCACCGCGAGCCGGTGCTCCAGCTGAACCAGATGGAGATAGCGCACGACCTGCGGGCCGACCGGCTCACCGTGAACGGCCAGCTGCGGCTGTCGGGGGCGTCGATCTCCGGGTCGGTCTTCCTCCACCGGGCGCGGCTGCGGGCGCCGGGCGACACCGCGCTGCAGGCCGAGCGGCTGGCCGTCGGCGCCGACATCCACGCGATGCACCTACGGGTCGACGGGCGGGTCAACATCCGCGGCTGCCGGGTGCCGGGCCAGCTGAACCTGTCGCACGCCCGGCTGGCCAACCCCGGGGACGTGGCGCTGCGGGCGAGCAGCTGCACCGTCGGGGAGCTGTGGCTGCGGGAGGCCGAACCGGTCGTCGGGCTGGTCAACCTGCGGCGGTCGGTGGTGGAGGTGCTGCACGTCGCCCCGCAGACGTGGCCGGAGGCCGTGCAGTTCGACGCGCTCAGCTACACGACGCTGGTCCCGCACGAGCCGGCCGAGCAGCGCCTGCCGGTGCTCGAACGGGACCGGGACGGCTATGTCCCCTTCGCTTACGAGCAGTTGACCGCCGCCTACCGCCGCATCGGCGACGACCACGGCGCCCGCACCGTGCAGTTGGCCAAGCAGCGCCGGCACCGCGGCACGCTGCCCTGGTACGCGCGCATCTGGGGCCACATCCAGGACGCGGCGGTGGGGTACGGCTTCAAGCCGCTGCGGGCGGCGGGCTGGTTGACGGCGCTCCTGGCCGTCGGCACCGCGGCGTTCGCCTCGGAACGCCCCCGTCCGCTGAAGGACGACGAGGCTCCCGCGTTCAGCGCCTTCTTCTACACCCTCGACCTGCTGCTGCCGGTGGTGGGATTCGGCCAGGAGGGCGCCTTCACCTCGCAGGGCTGGCGGCAGGGCCTGTCGTACGCGCTGATCGTGACCGGGTGGGTGCTGGCCACCACCGTCGCCGCGGGCGTCACCCGCGCCCTGAGCCGCAACTGAGCACGCCCGGCCCGCCGGTGTGACACCCGCGTCTGCGAGAATCGGTCGCTCCCGGCAGACGTGGTGGCGCCGGTGAGCCAGCGACAGGAGACCCGACCGATGTCCCGCACGCCTTCCGGTCCGACCGCCGGGCGGCAGTCGCCCGACCTCGTCTCGGACTGCTCGAACTGCTTCGGACTGTGCTGCGTCGCCCTCCCCTTCGCCGCCTCGTCCGGCTTCGCGGTCGACAAGGCCGCAGGGACGCCGTGCGGCAACCTCGGTGGCGGCTTCCGCTGCCGCATCCACGACCGGCTGCGGGACAGCGGCTATCCCGGCTGCACCGTGTACGACTGCTTCGGGGCGGGGCAGAAGGTCTCGCAACTGACCTTCGAAGGGCGGGACTGGCGGCGGTCCCCGGCCGACGCCCGCCCGATGTTCGACGCGTTCCCGGTGATGCGGCAACTGCACGAGCTCCTGGTGTACCTGACGGAGGCCGTCGACCTGCCGCAGGCGGGCCCGGTCCGCGCGCAACTCCGCCGGGCGCTCGCGGACACCGACCGGCTCACCCGGGGCAGCGCCGACGCGCTCGCGCGCCTCGATGTCACCGCCGTGCGGCAGGCGGTGAACCCGCTGCTGCTGCGGGCCGGCGAGCTGGCCCGGGCGGAGGTGCCGGGGCGCAAGGCCGACCACCGCGGAGCGGACCTCGCCGGGGCGCGGCTGAGAGGCGCCCGACTGCGGGGCGCCAGCCTCCGGGGGGCCTGCCTGATAGCCGCGGACCTGACGGGGGCCGACCTGAGCCGCGCCGACCTCATAGGCGCCGACCTTCGCGACGCGGACCTCAGCGGCGCCGACCTGACCGGCGCGCTGTTCCTCACCCAACCCCAGCTCGACGCGGCGAAGGGCGACCCGGCGACGCGCCTGCCCGCCCACCTGAGGCATCCGGCGCACTGGTGACCACCGGGTGCCCCACACGACCCGCATCGGGTGCGTGGACTGCCGAACGCGCGGGAGCCCCCGGCTGTGCCGGGGGCTCCCGCGTGGTGTGTGTCCGAGGGGGGACTTGAACCCCCACGCCCGATAAAGGGCACTAGCACCTCAAGCTAGCGCGTCTGCCATTCCGCCACCCGGACCGGTGAGCGTCGCGGCCGTGGCCGCGGCGACGTGCACAACAATACCAAGGTTTGCCGGTGCTTCTCACCTCGGTAACCGGCGGGACGCGGCACCGCGCAGGGGACGTCACGGAAGGTGACCGGCCCCGGGGAGCCCGGCTGCCGCGCAGGTCAGGGGTGCACGGCAGCTGGTCGTCCCGGCGCGGCGGGGGCAGGCACCGGCTCGGGACAGAGCCGGTGCCTGCCCCGGCAGCCCCGCGCCCGCGCGTCGGCAGCCCGGGGCCGCCCGTCAGCAGCCGCCTCCGCCGCGCAGGTGCGCCGCGGAGGCGCGAGCGGTGCGGAAGGAGCCCGCGGGGTTGGCGACGGCGTCGGGGGCGTCGTCGCGTTCCACCAGCCAGTGGTGGTACTTCCGGCGGTTGCCGCGGGCGAGGGCGGTGACGAAGCTTCGGTAGTCGATGTCGCCGTCGCCGACGTCCGTCATGCGGTAGCCGTCGCGGTGCGCCTCGTCGTGCTCGCCGTCCTTGACGTGGAACAGCGGGAACCGCTCGGGCGCGCGCTTGACGTACTCCAGCGGGTCGAGCGGGTCGGGGGTGCCGTCGGGCCGGGTGCTGAACCGGTGCCGGGCGGAGTACGCCCAGTAGACGTCCAGTTCCAGGTAGACGAGGGAGGGGTCGGTCTCGGCCATCATCAGGTCGTACAGCCGCTGCTCGGGGCGGTCGGTGGCGAAGCCGAACTCCTCGGCGTGGTTGTGCTGGTAGAACTTCAGGCCGCGTGCGCGGGCCGCCGCGCCGTAGGTGTTGAACTCGGCTGCGGCCCGCTTCCAGGCGTCCACGGAGTTGCCGTAGCGGGCCGGCGAGTTGGGAGTGCCGACGTGGGGCAGGCCCAGCTCGGCGGCGTCGTCGAGCACCCGTTCCAGCTGGGTGGCGAAGGTGTACGCGGCGGGGTCGCCGGAGTGGTAGCCGACGTGGCTGCCCACGGCCCGCAGGCCGTTGTCGCGCAGCAGCCGCTTCAGCGCGCCCAGCGTGATGGGCCCCGTGCCCTGGGTGTAGCCCGCGAACTCGACCTCCTCGTAACCGTAGCGGCGCAACTCCTCGAAGACCGGGCCGAAGCCGAGTCGCGCCACCTGGTCGCGCAGGGTGTACAGCTGGATGCCGAGGCGGCCGGGCGGCACGATCGGCGAGCGGCCCCGACCCGGCCGGGCGGCGGCGTCCGCGCCCGGGACGGGGGCGGCGTGCGCGGTGGCCGAGCCGGCGGTGCCCAGCATCGCCGCGGCGCCCGCGCCGGCGGCGACGCCGAGCATGCCGCGGCGGCTCAGGGCGTGGCGGAGTTCTTCGTGTCTGGCCATGGACGGGTCTCCTGGTTCGTGGGTGGGCGGTTCCTGGCCGGCCTCGGGAACGGCCGGGGCGACTGGCGGAGCCGGGCGCGGTCGGCGGATCACGCGGACGGGGCGCCACTGGACGAGGCGTCGGCGGGCGGGCCGAGGGAGAGGTCGAGCAGCAGGTTCTTGACGGCCGTGGCTGGCACGGGCCCGTCGGCGGCTCCGGGCAGCGAGCACAGCAGCACCGGCCCGTCGTCGGGGTGGGCGGGCAGCCGGCCGTGGCTGCCGCTGACCGGGGACGGGTCGAGCGGCACGACGGCCATCCGGTAGCGCAGGCCCGCCTTCTTGCGGGCCAGCGCCGTCGCCGCCCGGACCCGCACATAGGGGTCGCGGGGGTCCATGAAGAGTTCGGCCGGGTCGTAGCCGGGTTTGCGGTGGATCTCGACGAGCTGCGCGAAGTCCGGTGCGCGGGCGTCGTCCAGCCAGTAGTAGTAGGTGAACCAGGCCCCGGGTTCGGCGACGGCGACCAGCTCACCGGCCCTCGCGTGGTCCAGGCCGTGCTCCTTGCGTCCGGCCTCGTCCAGCAGCAGGTCCACGCCGGGCAGGTCGGCGAGGACCGCGCGGGCCGCTTCGACGTCCTCGGGGCGGCGCACGTAGACGTGCGCGATCTGGTGGTCGGCGACGGCGAACGCCCGGGAGGCGGCCGGGTCGAGGTACTCCATTCCGTCCTGGGTGTGGACCTCCAGCAGCCCGGCCCGCCGCAGCGCGCGGTTGACGTCCACCGGCCGGTCGGCCCGGGTGATGCCGTACTCGGAGAGCACCACGACGGCCACGCCCGCGTCGCGGGCGTCGTCCAGCAGCGGGGCGAGTTCCGTGTCCAGCGCGGTGGCGGCGGCGAACGCGCGCGGGTCGTCGGGGCCGTGGCGCTGGAGGTCGTAGTCGAGGTGCGGGAGGTAGGCGAGCGTGAGGTCGGGGCGCCGGGTGCGCAGCACATGGCGGGTCGCTCCGGTGATCCAGCGGGAGGAGGCGATGCCGGCCCGCGGGCCCCAGTAGCTGAACAGCGGGAACTCGCCGAGTTCGGATACGAGTTCGTCGTGGAGTTCGGGTGGCCGGGTGTAGCAGTCGGGCTCCTTGCGGCCGTCGGCGTAGTAGACGGGCCGGGGCGTCACGGTCCAGTCGGTGTCCGCTCCCATCGCGTACCACCAGCAGATGTTGGCCACCGTGTAGCCGGGCCGGCGGGAGCGGGCGGCGTCCCAGACCTTCTCGCCGCCGACGAGCGCGTTGTGCTGCCGCCACAGCAGGACCTCGCCGAGGTCCCTGAAGTACCAGCCGTTGCCGACGACGCCGTGCTCGGCGGGCAGGGCACCGGTGAGCAGCGTGGACTGCACGGTGCAGGTGACGGCGGGCAGCACGGTCTCCAGCGGCTGCTGCGTACCGTTCGCCGCGAGCGCGGACAGGTGCGGCATGGCCGCGAGCAGCCTGGGGGTGAGGCCGACGACGTCCACGACGAGCAGCGGGCGGGGGCGGTCCGGGTCGTGCGGTGCGGCGGCAGCGGGTGCGGCGGGTGTGCCGGTGTCGTTCACGGCAGCTCCTTGAGGCCCAGGTCGGCCAGCAGGTCGCGGGCCAGGGCTAGTTCGGCGGCGATGCCGTCGGCCAGCTGGTCCCGGGTGCGGGGCCGCAGGGCGGGCGGTAGGGCCTGCCAGGTGTAGGTCTCCACTTCGAGGTGGTGGGTGATCGGTGCGGGTCCGCCGACGAGGTGGGTGAGCGTGTCGCGCAGCACGCCGGTGGTGGCGGTGAGCGGGGGCTGCGGCGCGGTGTGCAGCGGGACGTGCAGGTGCACGCGCCACGGGCCGGTGGTGGCGAGCGGTCCCGCCGCGGCAGCCCCCGGCGCGAGGCCCGGGACGGCGGGATCATCGGCGTCGCGGGGGTCGCCGGGATCGGGATCGGCGGTTCCGAGGGCCTGGTGCAGGTCGTCGGTGCCGGTGATCCCCTGGGGGGTGCGGGCACGTGTCTGGTGCAGGAAGCGCGGCTCCACGTACTCCGCGAGCGCGGCCCGCACCCGGATGTCGGCCGGGTCCTCGGCGTGCAGTGCGGCGGAGAGCTGCGCCTTGACCAGGGGCACGCCGGCGGACCGGAGTGCGGTGACGGCCGTTGCGGGGTCCTCGAAGGCGGTGGCGAGGTGGCAGGTGTCCAGGCACACACCGATCCGCCCGGCCGGCGGGGCGTCGGGGCCGGTGAGCGCGGTGACGGCCTGGGCCGTGGTCTCCACCGTGCAGCCGGGTTCGGGTTCGAGGCCGACGCGGATGCTGCGGCCGGTGAGTTCGTGCAGGGCGTCGAGGCGCTGGGCGAGTGTGGTCAGTGCGGAGGCGGCCCGGCGGCCTTGCTCGGCGCCGAAGCCGGTGCGCCAGCCCAGCGGCAGGGTGGAGACGGTGCCTTCGGAGGTGTCGGCGGGCAGCAGCGCGGCGAGCAGCCGGGCCAGTTCGGCGGTGTGGTCCAGGCGTTCGGTCTCGGTCCAGTCGGGCCGGTAGACGCGGTACTTGACCCGACCGGCGCCGAACCCGCGGTAGGGAAAGCCGTTGAGGGTGACCACTTCGAGTCCGCGCCGGTCGAGCGAGGCGCGCAGGGTGCGCAGCGCGGCAGGGTCCGAGCCGAGTTCACGGGCGGCGTCGCGGGCCAGCCACAGGCCGACGCCGAGCCGGTCGCGGCCGGTGCGGCGGCGGACGGGCTCGCAGTGGTCGCGGAGCTGGGCGAGCACGCCGTCGAGGGTTTCGGCCGGGTGCACGTTGGTGCAGTAGGCGAGGTGCACGGTGGAGCCGTCGGGGTGGCGGAAGCGCACGGCTCACTCCCCGCCGCGCAGTACGGAGTTGCCCTCGTGGGTGGCGGGTGTCTCCGTGCCGCCGGGGCGGGGGTCGAGGTCGGTGTCCAGTCGGCCGCTGAGGGAGTAGAACGCGACCGGGTTGCGCCACAGCACCTGATCGACGTCGTCCTCGGTGAAGCCGGCGGCGAGCATCGTGTCGCCGACCCGGCGGGTGCTCAGCGGGTCGCTGTGTCCCCAGTCGGCGGCGGAGTTGACCAGGACGCGGCTGGTTCCGTGCGCCCGCAGCAGGGCCACCGTCCGGTCGGGGTCCATCTTGGTGTCGGGGTAGACGGAGAAGCCCAGCCAGCAGCCGCTGTCGGCGGCGGCGCGCACGGTGGTCTCGTTGAGGTGGTCCAGCAGGGTGCGCTCGGGTGGCAGCGCCGACTCGCGCAGCACGTCGAGGGTGCGCCGGACGCCTTCGGCCTTGTCGCGGTGCGGGGTGTGGACGAGGGCGGGCAGGCCGTGGTCGGCGGCGAGTTGCAACTGGGCGGCGAGGGCGGTGTCCTCGGCCGGGGTCATGGAGTCGTAGCCGATCTCGCCGACGGCGACGACGCCGTCCTTGTCGAGGTAGCGCGGCAGCGCGTCGAGCACCGGCACGCAGCGCGGGTCGCCGGCCTCCTTGGGGTTGAGCGCGAGCGTGCAGTGGTGGCTGATGCCGTACTGGGAGGCGCGGAACGGCTCCCAGCCGAGCAGCGCGTCGAAGTAGTCGTGGAACGAGCCGGGCGAGGTACGCGGCTGGCCGAGCCAGAAGGCCGGTTCGACGACGGCGCGCACACCGGCTGCGTGCATGCGTGCGTAGTCGTCGGTGGTCCGGGAGGTCATGTGGATGTGCGGGTCGAAGATGCGCATCAGGGCTCCTTCGGGCCGGACGTGCGGGGGGCTGCGGCGAGTCGGGCTGCGCGGTGCAGGTCCTCGGGCACCGGCCGGCCGGCGGCGGTGCGTTCGCGAGCCTGGCCGTGCAGCATTCGGGCGAACTCCTCGTCCCCGGCGGCGCGTTCGGCCAGCCCGTGCACGGCGGTGAGCGGGACGCCGGTGAAGAGGCACTTCAGCACCGCCTGGCGCCATGCCGGTTGTGGCAGGTGCCGGGCGCCGTAGGGGCCCAGCGCGGTGGCGATCAGCCGCGGGTCGTGGGTGCGCAGGGCGTCCTCGACCAGGGGCAGGCACCGCTCGGCGACGGGCAGGTGCGGCAGCGCGTCGAGCACGGCGCGGCGTTCGGCGGCGGTGCCGTGCCCGTAGAGCAGGGCGCAGGTCTGCGGGTCGGCTGCCGCCGCGTGCAGCAGCAGGACGCGGGCGTCGTGCGCGGCGGCCCGCCCGCAGTGCCGGCCTGCGGCGGCGAAGTTGCCCTCCAGGTGGGCGGGTTCGTCGAGGGCGCGGGTGAGCCAGTCGGCCGCGTCGCAGTCCAGCCGCTCGTGCAGCCGCCGTCGCAGTTCGGTCAGCACGGGTGCTCCTCTCCCGGGCGGGGTCCGGTCTTGGCTGCCCGCCTCTCGGCGGCGCGCAGGAACTCCAGGGATTCGGCGGCGAGTCGCGGGCCGGCGTGGGAGTCGCGCGGCAGTTCCACCCCGACCAGGCCGCGGTAGCCGCTCTCGCGCAGCGCGGCGAGCACCGGCGGGAAGTCGATCTCCCCTTCGCCCAGGGGCAGGTGCTCGTGCACGCCGCGCCGCATGTCCTCGATCTGGACGTGCCGCAGCCACGGCGCGCTGTCGGCCACGCACTGCGCGGGCGGTTCGGGTTCCAGGCACTGGCAGTGCCCGATGTCGAGGGTGAGCCCGAGCGCCGGGGGGCTGCCCAGCGCGGTGCGCAGCCGGTGGAAGCCGGCGAGGTCGGCGAGCAGGTGTCCGGGTTCGGGTTCCACGGCCAGCGGGACCCCGGTGGCGTCGGCGGCGGTCAGCACCCGGCCGATGCCGTCGCCGAGTCGCTGCCAGCCCGCGCCGGGCCCGGTGCCCGGTGGCAGGGTGCCGCTGAAGCAGTGCACGGCGTGCGCGCCGAGGTCGGCGGCGACCCGGACGGCGGTGAGCAGCAGCGTGGTGCGGGCGGCGCGGGCCTGCGGGTCGGGGTCGAGCAGCGTGGGGTGGTGTTTGCGGCGCGGGTCGAGCACGTAGCGGGCGCCGGTCTCGACGGTGACGGAGAGGCCGTGCCGGGCGAGCGCGGCGGCGACGCGGGAGGTGCGGGCGGCGAGGCCGGGACCGAGGGGGTCGAGGTGCATGTGGTCGAGGGTGAGGCTGACGCCGTCGTAGCCGAGGTCGGCGAGCAGGGCGAGCGCGTCGTCGAGCCGGAGGTCGGTGAGGCCGTTGGTGCCGTAGGCCAGGCGCAGCGGGAGTCCGCCGGCCGGGAGGGGTGAACCGCTCATGTGGGGCTGACCTTTCGGGACAACCGCCGGGCCAGCGGCAGCAGTGCGAGCAGGGACAGTCCGGTGGCGGGGGCGCCGGCGCGGGCGGCGAGGGCGGCCTGCAACGGGATCATGGCGCGGATGCCGCCGCCGACGGCCTGCTGCAGGAAGTGGGGCGAGGGGTTGAGCGCGGCGTGCGTGAGGGGGCGGAGGCAGCCGGCGGCGTAGAGCGCCGCCGCGGCGGTCTGCGGGAGCCGGGCGGGGTCGGTGAACGCGCGTCCCGGTCCGGCGGCGAGCGCGACGGCGGAGGTGGCTGCGAGCGCGGCTGCGGGTGCGGCGGGGCCGCCGCCGGTGGCCTCCCGGCGGGAGACGGCGGTGACCGCTGCGGTGTGGGCGGCGAGCAGCCCGGCGGCGGGCAGGGCGGCCCGGAGGGCGGCAGCGGCTCGAGGCGGGCGGGTGCCGCCGCGCGGCACGGCGGCGGCGCCGAGCAGCACGTCGAGGCCCCGGGCGGCGGCCATTGCGGCGGGTGCGGCCGGGGTGTGCTTGAGGGTGAGGTCGTAGGCCCAGACGGTCGTGGCGAGCGCGGTGGCGGTGACGGCGGCGGCCCGTCCGGTGGTGGCGGCGAGGCCGACGCCGGCGGCGGTCAGCAGTGCGGCGGCGGTGAGCGCGGATGCCGGGGTGACGCGTCCCGAGGGCAGCGGGCGCTCGGGGCGCTCGACGGCGTCCAGGTGGCGGTCGGACCAGTCGTTGAGCGCCATGCCCGCCTGGTACAGGCAGAGGGAGGCGGCTGCCGCGCGCAGCGTGGCGGGCCCCGGCCGGTGCCCGGCCGCCGCGCTGCCGGCCAGGGTGTCGCCGGGCACGCTGCACCAGGCGGGCAGTCGCAGCAGCTCCGCCCAGTCACGGGCGGTCACGCGCCGGGCTCCAGCCGCTCGGCGAGGGCGACGAGGGCCTGCCACTGGCCGGGAAGGTCGGCCGGGCCGGACTCGGGGTCCTTGAAGTAGAAGCCGAGGCCGTCCACGGGTCCGGTCAGACCGGCGGCGTGGGCGCGGGCGGTGAGGCGGGTGAGGTCGAGCACGAGCGGGGCGGCGAGTGCGGAGTCGCAGCCCTGCCAGATGGTCTGCAGGACCATGCGGGAGCCGAGGAAGCCGTCGAAGGCGACGTGGTCCCAGGCGGTCTTCCAGTCGCCGAGGGAGGGCACGTCGTCGATGTGCACCTGGCCCTCGGGGACGGTGCCGAGGGTTTCGGCGAGCACCCGTTCCTTGCCTGCGTTCTTGGCCGCGGCGGCGGCCGGGTCGGCGAGGGCGGCGCCGTCGCCGCCGCCCAGCAGGTTGGTGCCCGACCAGGCGCGGACCGCCAGGGCGCGGTGGTGGAACATCGGGCCCAGCACGGACCGCAGCAGGGTCTGGCCGGTCTTGCCGTCGCGTCCGGCGTGCGGCAGGCCCGACCGGCGGGCGGCGTCGGCCAGGCGGGGGTGGCGCAGGCCGGTGGCGGGGGTGAAGTCGACGAAGGGGCAGCCGGCGCGGAGCGCGGCGGCTGCGTAGAGCGAGCTGGGCGGCAGCCGGTCGTCGCCCGGGGCGGGCGCGGCTTCGGTCGAGGCGACGTTGACGACGACGGTGCGGGCGAGGTGGTGGCGGGCGGTGAAGGCGGTCAGGTCGGCGGCGAAGGCGTCGACCAGTTCCTGCTCGCTGCGGGTGTCGCCGCTGAGCGGCCCGCCGGGGCGGATTTCCGCGTCGGCGGCGGTGAGGTGGCGGTGTACTGCGGCGGGCAGACCGTACGGCAGCACGCCGCCTGCCACGAGGGCGTCGGCGCGCTTGGTGAGCGGCACGCAGCTGGTGTCGTGCCCGCCGAAGACCAGGGAGTCCAGCGGCGGCAGGGCGCTGTCGGCGAAGAGCGGGGTCTCGGTGACCAGTCCGACGGGCGGGTGGAGTCCGGCGGTGAGTGCGGCACAGCCGGCGATCGCGGTGGTGGCTACCGAGCCTCGGGCGCCGATGAGCCAGACGCCGGTGCGCGGTGCGGTACGGGGTGCGGTGCCGGGTGTGGCGCCTTCGGGGACGGAGTCGGTCACGCCTTCCTCCCTGGGTGACTGGCGGGGTGGTGCGGTGCGGGGTGGGCGGGGAGGAGTCGGCGTTCTCCTCCCCGCCGCGTGGCCGCGGGCCGCCCCCTCGGGCGGCGCCCGGCCGGCTAGTCGGCCGGGACCGGTCGGCAGTCCTGCTGGTCGGTGTGCCGGTCGGGGCAGGCCAGTTCCTGGATGCGGATGTCGCGGAAGGACACCTCGTCGGCGTCGCCGTGGTTCTGCAGGCCGATGTGCCCGGCGGTGAGGTCGCGCTGCGGGTCGGTGCTGGTGAAGTCGTTGATCCGGGTCCCGTTGAGCCAGACCTGGATGCGGTCGCGTTCGACCCGGATCTCGTAGGTGTTCCACTCCCCCGGCGGGTTGAGCACCGCGTCGCGTGCGGCGGTGTCGGCGGACTGGAAGCCGTAGACGGCACCGGTGGTGCGGTCGGGGCTGTCGGTGGCGTCGATCTGGATCTCGTAGCCGCGGTTCACGGCCGACCAGGGGTCGTCGGAGGCGGGAAAGCCCACGAAGATCCCGGAGTTGTCGTCTCCGGTGACACGCCAGTCGAGTTTCAGCGAGTAGGCGCCGAACTCCTTGGCCTGGTACCAGTACAGGCCCATGCCGCCGGACGAGGTGAGCGTTCCGGCGGCTTCGTCGAGCGTGAAGCCGCCCGGTCCGGCCTGCTGCCACCCGTCGGTGCCGGTTCCGTCGAACAGCGGTGTGTAGCCGTTCTCGGGACGGCAGTCGGCGTGTGCCTCGCCGGTGGCGTAGCGGATGCCGCCGAGCAGGTGGGCGCGGAAGTCGGGCTCCGAGTAGGACTCGGCGGTGTGTCCGCCACCGGTGTAGAAGGCCCGGCCGCCCTCGTACTCCTGGCACCAGGCGATCGGGTGGTCCTCACCCATCGCGCCACCGGTGTAGGACGTCTCGTCGAGGGTGGCGAGCACCCGGGCCTGGTCACGCGGGTTGCTGCGGTAGTCGTACCACTCGTCGGTGCGTTCCCAGATGCGGCCCAGGTGCGCCGTCGCGGGGTGCGCGTGGTCGGCGACCTCGACGGTGGCGGGCTGGATGTGCGGGTGGGAGGCGAAGTAGGCGCCGACCAGGCCGCCGTAGAACGGCCAGTCGTACTCGGTGTCGGCCGCCGCGTGCACCCCGACGTAGCCGCCGCCGTCGGCGATGTAGCCCTCGAATGCCTGCTGCTGGTCGGAGTTGAGCACGTCGCCGGTGGTGGACAGGAAGACGACGGCGTCGTAACCGGCGAGCGTGCCGGGGGTGAAGTCGGCGGAGTCCTCGGTGTGGTCGACGCCGAAGCCGTGCTCGGCGCCGAGTTCGCGCAGGGCGGCGACGCCCTGCGGGATGGAGTCGTGCCGGTACCCGGCGGTCCTGGAGAAGACCAGGATGCGGGTGTCCGCCGCTGCGGGGCCGGCATGCCGGTCGGTTACGGCGGCGGCCGAGGGGTCTGCGTGCGCGGGCAGGGCCGCCGCCGCTCCCAGGAGGAGGACGGCAGCGGCAGCCGCCAGGCGCGTGGGGAGTTTCATGTCGGCTCCTTGGTCCTGGGCGGTCGGGTCAGCCGGTGGTGAAGGTGAAGTCGTCGAGTTCGAAGAGCGTGCCGTCGGTGCTGTCGCCGGTGAACACCAGGTAGAGCGTGGTGGTGCCGATCCGGGGCGGGCCTCCCTTGCCCGGCTTTCCGGGCTTGCCCTCGCCGTCCTTGCCGCCCTTGCCCTTGCCCTTGCCCTTGCCGGGTTTGCCGTCCTTGGCGGGCGGCTGGGCCAGGGCGGTGGTGAACCGCTCGAACTGCGTGCGGTCGCCGTCGGCGTTGATCTCCGCGGTGCCCAGCAGCGGGCCGTCAGGGGCGCCGCTGCGGACCTCCACGCCACCGGTTCCGCCGGCTGCCCGTGCGGTGAACGCCGTCGCGTTGTCCAGCACGTAGGGCGTGAACGCGATCCAGTCGCCGTCGTTGATCCGGCCCACCGCCCGGCCGCCCCGGGCAGCCGCGTTGTCGACCGCCTCGGCGCCGCCGGTGGTGTCGAAGTGCTCGGCCTGGCGGTGCTTGGGGGTCAGGCGGTGCTGGTCGTGGGTGGTCAGCGGCGGCAGGTCGCCCGCGCCCCGGTCGGTGTACTCGGCGTCGAACACCCCGAAGATGTTGGCGTTCGGGTCGTGCTCACCGTCCGCGGCGGTCTGGATGGACCCCTCGCAGCCGTCGGCCGAGGAGACGGGGTGGCCGTGGCTGTCGTGGCCGAGGATGTACGTCACCTTCACCCGGGAGCAGTCCACCTCGCCGTCCTCGGGGTCGCTGACCTCCACGCGGAAGGGGATGCTGTCACCGAAGGAGAACAGCTGGCCGTCGGCGGGCAGTTTCAGCTCCACGGTCGGCGCGGTGTTCCCCACGGTGATGTGCACGCTGGCCTGGCCGGTCTTGCCGGACGGGTCGCGGGCGGTGACGGTGGCGACGTACTGGCCCTCCTCGGTGTAGGTGTGGGTGGGGTCGGCCTCGGTGGAGGTCCCGCCGTCGCCGAAGTCCCAGGCGTAGCTGAGCGGGTCGCCGTCGGCGTCGCTGCTGCCGTCGGAGGAGAAGGCGACCCTCAGCGGTGCCTGGCCGCTGGTGGTGTCGGCGGTGGCGCGGGCGATGGGTGCGTAGCCGTCGGTGGCGTTCTCGATGCGGTACAGCGCCGAGTTGTGGTCGCCGTTGAAGAAGCCGGTTCCGTAGTCCAGGACGTAGAGCGCGCCGTCCGGCCCGAACTCCATGTCCATGACCTGCGTGCCCTCCCACAGGAAGCTGTTGATGGAGGTGACCGCCCCCTCGTCGTCCTGCTCGATACGCTTGATCCAGCGGCGGCCGAACTCGCCGGCGAAGAAGTCGCCGTCGTACGCCTCGGGGAACTTCACCTCCGACTCCAGGTCCGGGTCGTAGCGGTAGACGGGTCCGCCCATCGGCGACTCCGAGCCGGTGCCGAACTCGGGCACGGAACCGTCGTCGTAGGTGATCCAGCCGGGCTGTGCGGCGGGCAGCTCGGTGAGCCCGGTGTTGTGCGGTGAGTTGTTGCGGGGCGCGGCGCAGTCGAAGGGCTCGCCGGAGCTGCGGTCGGCGAAGTCGAAGTCCACGTAGGCGTCGTTGTCGCCGTGGCAGTAGGGCCAGCCGTAGTTGCCAGGAGCGGTGATCCGGTTGAACTCCACCTGGCCGGAGGGGCCGCGGGCGGGTGACGCGGCTCCGGCGTCCGGGCCGTAGTCTCCGACGTA
The DNA here is from genome assembly GCF_030124175.1 of Streptomyces sp. 549. Lineage (GTDB taxonomy): Bacteria > Actinomycetota > Actinomycetes > Streptomycetales > Streptomycetaceae > Streptomyces. The sequence continues at coordinate 300,909 of NZ_JASKMT010000001.1, forward strand.
GATCGTGCCGGTGGGCTTGTCCACGCTCATCCGGAACGGGTTGCGGAAGCCCATGGCGTAGATCTCCGGGCGGGTCCGGTCGGTGCCGGGCTCGAAGAGGTTGCCGTCGGGGATGTCGTAGGAGCCGTCCGCGTTGACGGAGACGCGCAGGATCTTGCCGCGCAGGTCGTTGGTGTTGCCTGAGGTGCGCTGCGCGTCGAACGCCGGGTTGCGGTCGGGGCGTTCGTCGATCGGCGTGTAGCCGTCGGACTGGAACGGGTTGGTGTCGTCACCGGTGGAAAGCAGCAGGTTGCCGTCCGCGTCGAAGGCGATGTCGCCGCCCACGTGGCAGCAGATGCCCCGGGTGGCGGGTACGTCGAGAATCGTTTCCTCACTGCCGGTGTCGAGAGTGCCGTTCTTGTCCAGGACGAAGCGGGACAGCCGGTTGACGCCGTCGAAGGGTGCGAAGTCGGCCGCCGAACCGGTCTCCGGCGCGCCGCCCGCCGGCGTGTCCAGGGGCGGCGCGTAGTAGAGGTAGACATGGCGGTTCTCCGCGAAGTCCGGGTCCACGCCGACGCCCTGGAGTCCCTCCTCGTCGTGGCTGTAGACCGGGACGCGGCCGGCCACGGTGGTGGTGCCGCCGGAGTCGGTGAGCCTTACGGTGCCGTCCCGTGAGGTGTGCAGCACGGAGCTGTCCGGCAGGACGGCCAGCGTCATCGGTTCGCCGGTCTCCTGCACGCCCTTGGCCAGGGTGACCTGCTGGAACTTGGCGTCGGCCTCATGGGCGCCGGCCGAGGCGGCGGTGGCGGTCGGGGAGGCGGCGACGGTGAGGGCGCCGCCGATCAGCAGAGCGCTTGCGAACGCGGCAAGCGTGGTGCGGTAGGGGGTTCTGGTCCTGTGCACGCGTGTCCTCCAACTGAGGTTGCGGGTCACACAGGCGCGCGCCGTCGCGCCGGAGTCTGTCGGGTGCCGGGTCGTGCCAGGGGTTGCGACTGACAAGGGGGAAACCGGTGAGCGGTGCGGCTGGTGGGGGGAGTTGCGAGTGGGCCGACCGGTCTCCTGAGGGACCGTAACCGGCTTCTTCCGGTTCGAAAAGAGCTTTGACAAAGCCCGGAACGCCTTCATCCTCTGCCGGGACAAAGGTGCCCCCGGGCACGGCGGGCCGACCCGGCGGTCGGGGTCCCGCCACCCCGGCCACCGGGCGGACACCGCCCCCTCAGGACCCGCTGCCGAAGGCGGAGTCGAAGGACGCGGTCGGCGGGTCGTAGTCGAACGCCTTCAGCCGGGCGAGGGCTTCGGGTGCGCCGGCGAGCCGGTCCATGCCCGCGTCCTCCCACTCCACGGAGACCGGGCCCTGGTAGCCGATCGCGCCCAGCATGCGGAAGACGTCCTCCCAGGACACGTCCCCGTGCCCGGCCGAGACGAAGTCCCAGCCGCGCCTCGGGTCGCCCCACGGCAGGTGAGAGCCGAGCCTGCCGTTGCGGCCGTCGAGCCGTTTACGGGCCTCCTTGCAGTCGACGTGGTAGATGCGGTCCCGGAAGTCGTAGAGGAACCCGGCCGGGTCCAGGTCCTGCCACACGAAGTGGCTGGGGTCGAAGTTCAGCCCGAACGCACCGCGGTGGTCGACGGCCTCCAGTGCCCGGCGCGTGGTCCAGTAGTCGTAGGCGATCTCACCGGGGTGCACCTCGTGGGCGAACCGCACCCCCTCGGCGTCGAACACGTCCAGTACCGGGTTCCACCGTTCGGCGAAGTCGGTGTAGCCGCGTTCGATCATCGACTCGGGCACCGGCGGGAACATCGCCACCAGGTGCCAGATGGCGGAGCCGGTGAAGCCCACCACCGTGCGCACGCCGAACGCGGCGGCGGCCCGGGCGGTGTCGGCCATCTCGGCCGCCGCCCGCCGCCGCACGCCCTCCGCGTCACCGTCGCCCCAGATGCGCGAAGGCAGGATGCCGCGGTGCCGTTCGTCGATGATCGCGTCGCACACGGCCTGGCCCACCAGGTGGTTGGACACCGCCCAGCAGGACAGGCCGTACTTCTGCAGGAGTTGGTGCCGACCGTCCAGATACCCGGGCTCGCTCAGTGCCCGGTCCACCTCGAAGTGGTCTCCCCAGCAGGCGAGTTCGAGCCCGTCGTAGCCGGCGTCGCGGGCGATGCGGCAGACCTCCTCCAGCGGGAGGTCCGCCCACTGTCCGGTGAAGAGCGTGAAGGACCTGGGCATGTGGCTGTCTCCTCTTCCTAAGCGGGCCCGGCCGGCTGCGGGGCGGCGGGCCGGACGGGTACGGGCGTGTACGCGGAGTTCTTCGCGGCGCTCTCCTCCACCGCCGCGAGCACCCGCTGCACCTGGAGGCCGTCGGCGAAGGACGGCAGCGGCGGAGAACCGTCCGCCACCGCGTGCACCAGGTCCCTGGCCTGGTGCACGAAGGTGTGCTCGTACCCCAGGCCGTGGCCGGGCGGCCACCACGCCTCCAGGTAGGGATGGCCCTGCTCGGTGACGAGCACCCGCCGGAAGCCCGCGTACCGGACGTCCTCGGTGTGGTCGTGGAACTGGAGTTCGTTGAGCCGTTCCAGGTCGAACGCCAGTGAGCCCAGCTCGCCGTTGACCTCCACCCGCAGCGAGTTCTTCCGCCCGGCCGCCACCCGGCTGACCTCGAAGGACGCCAGCGCGCCGGAGGCGAACCGGCCGTGGAACAGCGCGGCGTCGTCAACGGTGACCTCGCCGTGCCGGGACCGGTCGTGCGGCAGCGGCCGCTCCCGCACGAACGTCTCGGTCTGGCCGGACACACCCGCCAGCCACTCCCCGGCGAGGTGCTGGGCCAGGTCCACGATGTGCGCGCCCAGGTCGCCGAGCGCGCCCGAGCCGGCGTGCTCCCGCTGGAGCCGCCACACCAGGGGGAACTGCGGGTCCACCGTCCAGTCCTGGAGGTAGGTGACCCGCACGTGCCGCAACGTCCCCAGGCGGCCGTCGGCGACCATGCGCCTGGCCAGGGCGAGCGCCGGGGTGCGCCGGTAGTTGAAGCCGACCATCGCCAGCTGTCCGCGGGCCTCGGCCACGGCTGCGGCCTCGGCCATCGCCTCCGCTTCCGCCACCGAGTTGGCCAGCGGTTTCTCGCACAGCACGTGCTTGCCGGCGGCGAGTGCCGCCAGTGCGATCTCGGCGTGGCTGTCGCCGGGTGTGCAGATGTCGACCACCTGCACGTCGTCCCGGTCGACCAGCCGCCGCCAGTCGGTCTCGGCCGCGGCCCAGCCCAGCCGGTCGGCGGCCGAGCGCACCCCGGCGGGGTCGCGTCCGCACACGGCGGACATCACCGGTCTCAGTGGCAGGTCGAAGACGCGGCCGACGGTACGCCAGCCCTGCGAGTGGGCGGCCCCCATGAAGGCGTAACCGACCATGCCCACGCCGAGCGGCGGCGCGGAGGTGTCGTGCGGCATGGAACTCCCCCTGTCAGTTGAAGCCGGTGGGCAGGTACTCGTCGACGTTGTCCTTGGTCACGACGGCGGAGTACAGGGTCAGCGAGGCAGGGATCTCGAACTCCGCCAGGCCGCCGACCCCCTTGCCCTGGGCGAGCGCCCTTGCCAGGTCGATGGCGGACGCCGCCATGGTGGGCGGGTACAGCACGGTCGCCTTGAGCACGCTGCTGTCCGCCTTGATGGCGTCCATCGCGTGCTTGGAACCCGCCCCGCCGACCATCAGGAACTCGTCCCGGCCGGCCTGCTTGATCGCCCGCTCGGCGCCGACACCCTGGTCGTCGTCGTGGTTCCACAGCGCGTCGAACTCAGGTGCGGCCCGCAGCAGTTGCGACATCTTCGCCTGGCCGGACTCGACGGTGAACTCGGCTGCCTGCCGGGCCACCTTGCGGATGTTGGGGTAGTTCTTCAGCGCGTCGTCGAAGCCGCGGGTCCGCTCCTGGGTCAGTTCAAGGTTGTCCATGCCGGCCAGCTCCACGACCCGGGCGTTGCCCTTGCCCTTCAGCTGCTCGCCGATGTAGCGCCCGGCGTTGAGTCCCATGCCGTAGTTGTCGCCGCCGATCCAGCACCGGTACGCCTGCGGGGAGTCGAAGACCCGGTCGAGGTTCACCACCGGCACCCCGGCCCGCATCGCCTTCAGTCCCACCTGGGTGAGCGCCTTGCCGTCGGAGGGCAGCACCACGAGTACGTCGACCTTCTTGTTGATCAGGGTCTCGATCTGGCCGATCTGCTGGGCGTTGTCGTTGGAGCCCTCGGTGATCTCCAGCGTCACGTCCTGGTACCGCTCGGCCCGCTTCCTCGCCTGCTCGTTGATGGCGTTGAGCCAGCCGTGGTCGGCCTGCGGGCCGGCGAAGCCGATGGTCACCTTCTTGCCCGGCTTGTCGTCGGCGACCTGACCCTGTCCGGACTCAGCGGCCTTGGTGTCGTTGCTCTCGTTGCTGGTGCAGCCGGCGAGCAGCACGCCGGCGGACGCGGCGGCTGAGCCGAGCAGCAGGCCTCGGCGGCTGGGCAGGGACAGTCCGGACGCCGGGTTTCCCGGGTTGGCTGGTTTCACGGCACACGACCCTTCGTGGCAGGTGGCACTGATGGCGGGTCGGGACCGGCCGCTGGCCGGCCCCGTGGGGGCGGGTCAGGGGTGGTCGGCGCGCGAGCGGCGCTGGAGCAGCACCGCGGCGACGATGATGGCGCCCTTGGCGATCTGCTGGGAGGCGCTCTGCAGGTTGTTGAGGGCGAAGAGGTTGGTGATGGTGGTGAACACCAGCACACCGAGCACCGAGCCGGTGATGGTGCCCCGGCCGCCGCTGAGCAGCGTGCCGCCGATGATGGCGGCGGCGATGGCGTCCAGCTCGTAGAGGTTGCCGTTGGTGTTCTGCCCGGAGCCGGTGAGCACGATGAGCATGAACGCCGCGATGCCGCAGCACAGCCCGGACAGCAGGTAGAGCATCAGGCGCTGCCGCTTGACGGCGATGCCGGCCAGCCGGGCCGCCTCGGCGTTGCCGCCGACGGCGACGGTGCGCCGCCCGAACGTGGTGCGGCCCAGCAGCAGCCAGCCGCCGACGGTGACCGCCGCGAAGACCAGGACCAGCGGCGGCACGCCCAGTACGTAGGAGTCCCGTTCGCCGAGCGAGAGCACGGACGGCACGGTGACCATCTGGGTCTTGCCCTCGCTGAGTTGCAGGGCGAGTCCGCGAGCGGCGGCCAGCATGGCCAGGGTCGCGATGAACGGCACCATCGGGCCGTAGGCGATGAGCACGCCGTTGACCAGGCCGCAGCCGACACCGACCAGCACCGCGCACATCAGGATGCCGGCCGGCCCGAACTCCTGGGTGGCGACCGTCGTCGCCCACACCGACGCCAGCGCGACGATCGCCCCGACCGACAGGTCGATGCCGCCGCCGATGATGACGAAGGTGACGCCGACGGTGACCACACCGATCACCGACGCCTGGGTGAGGATGAGTTGCAGGTTGCCGGTGCTCAGGAACTGCTCCGGCTTGGTGAGCGCGCCGACGGCGGCCAGCAGGACGAGCACACCCAGCAGCGAGAGGTTGCGCACGTCGGCGAACCGGCTGAGCGGGCTGGAGCGGGCCGGATCGCGACCGCCGGCGGGCGGTCCCGGCGGTCCCGCCTTGGCGAGGGAGGGCGGCGAGTTCAGCACGTGGACCTGCCTTCCAGGTCGGAGGAGCCTTCCATGACGAGGTCGAGCACCCGGTGCTCGGTGAGCGTGCCGGCGTCCGCGGTATGCACCACCCGGCCTTCCCGCAGGACGAGCACCCGGTCGGCGAGGCCCAGGACCTCGGGCAGCTCGCTGGAGACCAGGAGCACCGCCACGCCCTCGGCTGCCAGTCGCCGCACCAGGGTGTACAGCTCGGCGCGGGCGCCGACGTCCACACCGCGAGTCGGCTCGTCCAGCAGCAGCACCTTGCAGCCCCGCAGCAGCCAGCGGGCCAGCACGGCCTTCTGCTGGTTGCCGCCGGACAGGGTGCGCACCGGCCGGTCCGGGTCGTCCGGGTGCAGCGACAGGTCGCGGATGGCTGCGTGCGCGGCGGCACGCTCGGCGGCGCGGTCGAGCCAGCCGCCCCGGGAGAAGCGCGGCAGCGAGGAGGCGGTGACGTTGCGGGTGACGGACTCCAGCAGGAGCAGCCCCTGCGCCTTGCGCTCCTCGGGCGCGAGGCCGAGCCCGGCCCGGACGGCGGCGATGACGCTGCCGGGGCGCAGGGCGCGGCCGTCCACGAGCACCCGTCCGGCGGTGGGTCGGCGTGCGCCGTAGACGGTCTCCAGGATCTCCGAGCGGCCGGAGCCGACCAGCCCGGCGAGGCCGACGATCTCCCCCGGCCGCACGGTCAGGTCGAGCGGCTCGAACTCGCCGCGGCGAGCGAGTCCTTCGACCCGCAGCACGGGCTCCCGGTCGGCGGGCGGCGCGGCGGGCCTGGCGGGGAACGTCTGGGCGACGTCCCGGCCCGTCATCAGCGCCACCACCTCGCTGGTCGGCGTGGTCCGGGCCGGCAGCCCCCGGGCCACGGCGCGTCCGTCCTTGAGCACCGTCACCCGGTCGCCGATGCGGCGGATCTCCGCCAGGCGGTGCGAGATGTAGACCACGGCGACGCCGTCGGCGGTGAGTTCGGTGACGATGCGGAACAGGTTGTCGACCTCGTCGGGGTCGAGCACCGCCGACGGCTCGTCCATGACGATCAGGCGCACCTCGTGCGAGAGCGCTCTCGCCATCGACACGATCTGCCGCCCGGCCGCCGAGAGCGAACCCGCCGTGCGGCCCGGGTCGATCTCGGGATGTCCGAGCCTGGCCAGCAACTGCACTGTCGAGGCGCGTAGTTGCCTGCTGCGCACAAAGCCGCCGACAGCCGGTTCGTGGCCCAGGTGCACGTTCTCCGCGACCGACAGGCCCTCCACCAGGTCGAGTTCCTGGTAGATGGTGGCAACGCCCAGCGCCGTGGCGGTACTCGGAGAGGTGAGCCGGACCGGTTCGCCGAGCCAGCTGATCTGCCCCTCGTCGGGCTGGTGGGCGCCGGAGAGCACCTTGATCAGGGTGGACTTGCCGGCGCCGTTCTGGCCGAGCAGGCAGTGCACCTCGCCGGGAAGCACGTCGAGGTCCACACCGTCCAGGGCGCGGACGCCGGGAAAGGTCTTGGTGATGCCGGTCATGGTGAGAACGGGCGCGTCGGGCGGGGACGCCATGGCATGCCTCCTCGGCGTGCCGCCGGTGAGCGGGCAGGGCTGATCACCGGTACGGCTCTGCGGGTGCGGCGGGTGCGGGAACCAGGTCCGGGAGCGGGTTCGGCTGCGGATGCGGAAACGAGCGGGTGCGGCGCTGTGCGGCGACGCGACTGCGGTACGGCGCGGTACGGCTGAGCTGCGGTACGGGCGGTACGGCTGCGGCGGTGCGGGGCTCGTGCGGCGTTGCGGGCCTTGCGGTGGCACCGGCCCTGCGGGACGAACCGGTGCGGGGCGGAGTGGTGCGGGGCGGAGTGGTGCGGGTCAGGCCGGTGAGAAGAGGTGGTCGCTGATCAGGCGGGCGGCGCCGGTGACGCCGGCCGCGGGGCCGAGTTCTCCGAGGACGATGGGCAGGTTGCCGGTCGCCAGCGGCAGCGACTGGCGGTACACCTGGGTGCGGATGCTGGCCAGCAGGGTGTGGCCGAGGCCGGTCACCCCGCCGCCGATCACCACCAGGCCGGGGTTGAAGAAGCTGACCAGGCCCGCGATGACCTGGCCGGTCCGGGTGCCGCCGGCCCGGATGAGTTCCAGGCTGGTGGTGTCGCCTGCCGCCGCGGCGGCGGCGACGTCGGCGCCGGTGAGCCGGCCCGCCGCCTCCAGGCGGGCGGCCAGCTCGGCGGAGCGGCCGTCGGCCGCCGCCGCCTCGGCGTCCCGAGCCAGGGCGGCGCCGCTGAAGTGCGCCTCCAGGCAGCCGCGGTTGCCGCAGGGGCAGTCCCGGCCGTCGGGTTCGACCTGGATGTGGCCGATGTCGCCCGCGCTGCCGGTGGTCCCGCGGTGCACCTCACCGCCCACGACGATGCCGCAGCCGATGCCGGTGCCGATCTTGACGCAGATGAAGTCCCGGACGCTGCGGGCCACTCCGGCCTGCTGCTCGCCCATGGCCATCAGGTTCACGTCGTTGTCGACCATGACCGGGCAGCCCAGTTCCTGGCTGAGCGCCTCCCGTACCGGGAAGCCGTCCCAGCCGGGCATGATCGGTGGGGCCACCGGCACACCTTCCGGGAAGCGCACCGGGCCGGGCACTCCGATGCCGGCGCCGTCGAAGCCTTCGGCGAGGCCGGTGGCCCTGAGTTTGGCCGCCATCGCGAGTACCTGCTCGAAGACCGCCACGGGTCCCTCGCGTACGTCCATCGGCTGGTTGAGATGGCCGAGAATCTCCAACTCGCCGTTGGTGACGGCCACGTCGATCGACGTCGCACCGATGTCCACGCCCAGCAGGCGCAGTTGCGGAGCGAGCCGGACGTTGTGGGAGCGGCGGCCACCACGGGACGCGGCGAGGCCGTCGGCGACCACGAGGCCGGTCTCCAGCAGGCGGTCGATCTCCACGGCGAGTTTGGAACGGGACAGTTCCACCTGGTCACCGAGCTGGGCCCGGGAGTTGGCGCCGCCGTCGCGCAGCAGCCGGAGCAGCCGTGCCTGGTGCGCGTTGGCGGGCCGTGCCGTCATGCGCCTCACGCTGCCCCTCCCTCCCCCTGGTCGAGACCGGGGAACCGGTTGCTGTTCACCACCCGGCAGAACCAGCCATGCCTGGGCTTTCACGGGAACGTAGCAGCGGTCCGCCGGAGTGGGAAGAAGTTGTGCAGCATTCGAGGCAGACTTTTTCCTGAGCGAGGACAAAGACGGGTCGGCGGGGGCGGGGCCCACACCGACTGGCCCCTATGGGGCTGAGCGGCCACGGGTGTTCGGGGGCGCTCCTGACCCTGTGCCTGATCGTTGAGGGGTGCGCTCGGGGTACTGGCCCCCGGCGCGCCCACAGCGTCGTCAACCCGGCTTCAGCGCACGCCGTGCCGAGTTGATGACGTTGTGGGCGTCAGCCCCGTACACAGCCGATTCGCGGAGGGTCTTCCACACCTTCGAGTACAGGGCGATGTTGTCGGCGTCGTCCAACCACATCTCGGCGTGCCAGTCCTCCGCGACGACGAGGCGGTTCTCAAGGACCCAGAAGCCGTTGGCAGGCACGACCTGACCGGCGCCGTGAACGGAAGAACGCCCAGCGCCGCCCTTGCCTGCTGATGGTCAGTGCTCACCGGTCACGCACGCTCTTCGGTTCCCGCCACCCGGGCGGCGAACTGGTCGTACGGCACAGCGTGGTGCATCGCCGCGTCGCGGACGATGGCGCATCGAACGACCTCGGCCGGTTCGGTGATCAGCTCGACGTCGAGCATGTTGTCCTCGTCGTCGAAATGCAGACGGGCCACAATCCGTGAGTCGAAGATCCAGAAGTCCTCAGCGGGCAGAGCGGCACGATCGGCGTCCTCGCGCCACAGGTAGCGGATGTCCTCGCCAGCCGTGGCGTTGTGCCGCGCGTAGTCGAGCTGAAACCGCTGTTCGGTCGTGGGCGGGTTGTCGGCGATGCGGACACGTCCGACGGTCTTGCCCGCGCCCCTCTGGGCTTTGATGTTGACGAACCAGGGCTCGTTGGGATCGTACGGAGACGATCCGGCGGCAAGGAACGCCTGAAAGTCGGGGTCCTGTCGGTCGGACGCGTAGCCGCGCCGCGTCTCCAGTCGCCAGGCGGTGTGGTTGAAGGTCTCGAAGAGACGCCGGAAGGCGGCCCGGTCGACGATCTCCGGCACCCGCTCCATCTCCTTTGGTCCCCAGTTCACGAGCAGTTCGCGCGGCACAGCCACCACTGCATCGCCAGGCCCGAAGTGCTGGAGTTGTGCGTACCGAGCAAACTATGGAAATCGGCATATCACCGGGTAACTGCCCACTTCTAGCGTCCGGTTCATGAGAGCCACGGAACAGCAGGACGTCGACCCGTTCGTTGGCGTCGGGTCCCTGAGAGCAGCGCCTGCCGAAGCCGCAATCGTCCGCCCTTCCCTGAGGACCGACCCGGATCTCCCTCGACTGCGGCTCGTTGAGCTTGTGGCGTGTGCGCTCCGTCGAAGTCGCCCGCCTGGCTCAGGCACTCCAGCGAGGGGGCAGAGAATGAGCGGGCACGGAAAGGCAGCAACGACCCTCAGCCACGGCGCGCTGCCCTACCCTCGCGGAACCCTCGTGGTGGACACGATCTCGAAGCGAACAGGCCTGCTGGTGGGCGTGATCGAGGAGTGCTTCAAGTCGAACGGCAAGCTGCACAAGAGCCAGGCGTTCATGGTTCCGGAAGGCGGCGGCATCGAATGGGACGTGCCGTTGGAGCGCGTCCGACCCGTGGAGTCCGAAGCCCAGGCATAGGCGGCACACGAGACACCCACGTACCGGCCGGGGGACTCATGCCGTGCTGGAGCGGTCAGCCAGCCGTCCGATCCCTGCGGAAGGGAGACCGAGCCGGATCGAACCCCAAGCAGGTGTGAGCGGCTCGTCGCCGGCACCTGCCGGCGGGCGGGCCGTCAGGTGCGGCCTTCGTGCTGGGCCTGGCGGAGTGAGGCTGCTTCGGGCATCCAGTCGGCGACGACCACCTGGAACCCGGCCTTGCGGTACTCCGCGCACACCAGGCGGTCGTCGTCGACGACCACCGCGACCGTGCGGCGGGCGGCCAGGCCTTCCAGCAGCGCCGGCTTCGTCACCCGGGCGGGCCGCCGGTCCCCCTCCCGGCGCATCCACAGCTCACCGGAGGGCAGCCCCTGCTCGGCCAGCCACAGCTCGGTGTCCGCACGGCACCGCTCGGGCCGGCCGGTGACGTACCCCAGGTCGCACTCGTGCGCCCACTGCTGCGCCAGGGCCACTCCGTCCGCGAGAGGCGGGTCCTGGCGGGCGGCGCGGAAGAACGCGTCCCAGTCCTTACGGCCCGGCGCCACCAGGTGCAGCCGGTGGCGGGTGTCGCTGAGCGTGCCGTCCAGGTCGAAGACCGCGATGGGCCGAGTCGCTGTTCCCATACGGGCAGCCTACGACGGGCGCGGTCCGCGCACAGCGTGCGCGGGGTGCACAGCGTGCACGGGGTGCGCGGGCCCCGGTCGGCGTGGCGGACAATGGCAGGCGGGACCCCGGCCCACCGGCCGGGGGCTCCCCGTGGTGCGGTGTCCCGCGCCCCGCACCACCACAGCGCGCAGGAGTGAGGACATGGGACGGGCCACCGACCGCCGCCGCGTCATCCGGGTCCGCGACGGGGTGGTCACCACCCGGCCGGACACGCTGGTCGCGGAGGAGCCGCTGGAGATCCGCCTCAACGGCAGACCGCTGGCCATCACCATGCGCACACCGGGTGACGACTTCGCTCTGGCGGCCGGGTTCCTGGTCAGCGAGGGTGTGCTGGGTGCCAGGGACGAGGTGGCCGGCATCGCCTACTGCGCCGGTGCGACGCAGGACGGCGGCAACTCCTACAACGTGGTGGACGTCCGCCTCGCCGACGGCGTGCCGGTGCCGGACATCTCGCTGGAACGGCACGTCTACACCACCTCGTCCTGCGGCCTGTGCGGCAAGGCCAGCCTGGACGCGGTCCGGGCCACCGCACGCTGGACCCTGCCCCACGACTTCCCCCGGCCGGTGACCGCCCGGGTGCTCACCTCGCTGCCGGACCGGCTGCGGGAGGCGCAGCGGGTGTTCGACCGCACCGGCGGCCTGCACGCGGCGGCGCTGTTCACCCCCGACGGCGAGCTGGTGGACGTGCGGGAGGACGTGGGCCGGCACAACGCCGTCGACAAGCTGGTGGGGCGAGCGCTCCAGCAGGGGCGGCTGCCGCTGGCCGGGCACGTGCTGCTGGTGTCGGGGCGGGCGTCGTTCGAGTTGGCGCAGAAGGCGGTGACGGCGGGCATCCCGGTGCTGGCTGCGGTCTCCGCGCCGTCCTCGCTCGCCGTCGACCTGGCGGCGGAGACCGGCCTCACCCTCGTCGGATTCCTGCGCGGCGCGTCGATGAACGTGTACAGCGGGGAGCACCGCCTCGACCTGTCCGGGGCAGACGCGGAGGGCTGAGGCCCGGCCGCCGTCCGCCGGCGGACGGGGGCGGGTCAGGTGCTGCCGGGGCCGTCCCGGGGCGGCGGGTCCTGCGGGTCGTCGCCCGCCTCCCCTTCCTCCGCGGCCTGCTCCCGCTCGGCGCGGCGGCCCAGGCGGCGGGCGATCACCGCGCACACCATGAGCTGCATCTGGTGGAAGAGCATCAGCGGCAGCACGGCGAGCGAGGCCTGCGCGCCGAACAGGACCGCCGCCATCGGCAGCCCGGCGGCCAGGGACTTCTTCGACCCGGCGAAGAGCACCGTCACCCGGTCGGCGCGGTCGAAGCGAAGTGCCCGCGACCCGTAGGCGGTGAGCAGCAGCATGACGGTCAGCAGCACCGCCTCCGCACCGAACAGCCCGGCGAGGCGCCACGGCGAGATCCGCTCCCAGACGCCTTCCGTCATGCCCTGGCTGAACGCGGTGTACACCACCAGCAGGATCGCGCCGCGGTCCACCAGCGACAGCGCCGCGCGGTGCCGGGTGACGAAGGCGCCGATCCAGCGCCGCAGCAGTTGCCCGGCCAGGAAGGGCAGCAGCAGCTGGCTTCCGATCCCCAGCAGGCTCTCCGCGGAGAAGCCCGCGCCGGAGGCGATGAACAGGCCGGCCAGCAGCGGTGTGAGCACGATGCCCAGCAGACTGGAGTAGGTGCCCGCACAGATCGCCGCCGGGACGTTGCCTCGGGCCATCGAGGTGAACGCGATCGACGACTGCACAGTGGACGGCACGATGCACAGGAACAGCAGCCCGTGCCACAACTCCTCGGTCAGCACGTGCGGCACCAGGCCGCGAGCGGCCAGGCCCAGCAGCGGGAAGACGAGGAACGTGCAGGCCACGACGGTCAGGTGCAGCCGCCAGTGCCGCAGTCCGTCAACCGTCTCCCGGGTGGAGAGCCGGGCGCCGTAGAGGAAGAACAGCAGCCCGATGGCGATCTTCGACGACACCGAGACCGCCTCGGCGGCGGGACCTGACGCGGGCAGCAGCGCGGCCAGTGCCACCGTCGCCACGAGCAGTACCAGGAACGGGTCGACGAAGCGGGTGAGGCGGCGCATGGGCCCACTGAATCACGGCCGCTTACCGCTCCCGGCGGCACTCCCCCGCCACGGCGGCCACGCCCCCGGCCGCCCCCGGCCGCCGTCGCCCGCTGACTGACCTGCGGCGGATCGCCTTCCTCAACTCCCGCCGCATCGGGTAGCGTCGCCACTCTGGGTCAGGCGCGCCGCACTCACGGCACACGGCACACGGAAGGGGGCGGCTGTTGCGTGAACTGACCGTCCCCGCACTGGTGACGGCTCCCCAGGCGGGTGGCCTGGCGGACGCCGTCTTCGAGCGCGGCACGGCCGAGCCCGACCGGGTGGTGCTCTCCCGGAAGGACGACGGCGGCGTGTGGCGGGACGTCACGGCCGCCCGTTTCCGCGACGAGGTGCTGGCGCTGGCCAGGGGGCTGCTGGCCGAGGGGGTGCGCTTCGGCGACCGGGTCGCGCTCATGTCGCGCACCCGTTACGAGTGGACGCTGTTCGACTTCGCGCTGTGGGCCGTGGGCGCGCAGGTCGTGCCGGTGTACCCGACGGCGTCCGCCGAACAGGTGCAGTGGATGCTGCAGGACTCCGAGGTCTCGGCGGCGGTGGTGGAGCACGAGGACCACGCGATGACCGTCGGTTCGGTGATCCACCGGCTGCCGCTGCTGAAGCGGCTGTGGCAGCTCGACGCGGGGGCCGAGCGGCAGCTGGTCCAGGCCGGTGCGCAGGTGGACGACGACGTGGTGCACAGGCACCGGATGGCGATCACCCCGGACAGCGTCGCCACCATCGTCTACACCTCGGGCACCCTGGGCCGCCCCAAGGGCTGCGTGCTGACGCACGCCAACTTCATGGCCGAGTGCGACAACATCGTGGAGCGGTACCAGCCGGTGTTCCGGGCGGGCGGCGGGGAACCGCCGTGCACGCTGCTGTTCCTGCCGCTGGCGCACGTCTTCGGCCGCATGGTTGAGGTGGCGGGTGTGCGGCACGGGGTGCGGATGGGCCACCAGCCGGACATGACGGCGACGGCGCTGCTGCCGGACTTCGCCACCTTCCGGCCGACGTTCGTGCTGGCCGTGCCGTACCTCTTCGAGCGCATCTACCAGGCCGCACGCCGCCGGGCGGAGACCGAGGGGCGGCTGGCGGCCTTCGACCGGGCCGCGGACGTGGCGGTGCGGTACGCCGAGGCGGTGGAGGACCGGGCGTTCGGCACCGGCCCCGGCCCGGGGCCCGCGCTGCGGGTGCAGCACCAGGTGTTCGACCGGCTGGTGTACGGCAGGCTGCGGGCCTCGATGGGCGGCCGGTGCCGCTACGCGATGTCCGGCGGCTCGGCCATGGATCGCCGGCTGGGCCTGTTCTTCGACGGCGCCGGGCTGCGCATCCACGAGGGTTACGGGCTGACCGAGACGACGGCGGCCTCGGTCGCCAACCCGCCCGAGCAGCCGCGGTTCGGCACCGTCGGGCGACCGATCCCGGGGACGGCGGTGCGGATCGCGGAGGACGGGGAGATCTGGCTGCGCGGCCGGCAGGTGTTCCAGGGCTACCACAACCATCCGGCGGCGACCGCGGACGTGCTGCGGGACGGCTGGCTGGCCACCGGCGACCTGGGCGCACTGGACGACGACGGGTATCTGACGATCACCGGGCGCAAGAAGGAGATCCTGGTGACGTCGAGCGGCAAGAGCCTCTCCCCCACCGTCCTGGAGGAGCGGGTCCGCGACCATCCGCTGGTGGACCGGTGCCTGGTCGTGGGCAACGACCGCCCCTACGTGGCGGCGCTGGTCACCCTGGACTCCGACGCGGTGGAGCACTGGCTCGCGATGCGCCACAAGCCGGAGCTGTCGCTGTCGGAACTGGTCAGGGACTCCGATCTGGAGGCGGAGATCCGGCGTGCCGTGGTCGCCGCGAACACCCGGGTGTCCCAGGCGGAGGCCATCCGCACCTTCCGGATACTGGGCGTGCGCTTCACCGAGGAGCAGGGGCTGCTGACCCCTTCGCTGAAGCTGAAGCGGCGGGCCGTGGAGAAGGCCTACTCCGCCGAGATCGAGGCGCTGTACCGCACGTGAGAGTGGCCCGTCACCGCGCGTGACGGCTGCCGGACGGCTTTGTGGGAATGCGTACCACGGCGTGATCGTTGACGCTGAAGGAACCCATGACCGCGAACGACGTTAGGACCCTCCGCTCGTGAGCAACGTCCCCAACATCACTCTCAACAACGGTGTGGCGATGCCGCAGCTCGGCTTCGGCGTGTGGCAGGTGCCGGACGACGAGGCCACCGCCGCCGTCGGGCAGGCCATCGAAGCGGGCTACCGCAGCATCGACACGGCGTCCATCTACGGCAACGAGACGGGTACCGGCAAGGCCGTCGCCGAGTCCGGGCTGCCGCGCGAAGAGCTGTTCGTCACCACCAAGCTGTGGAACGACGACCAGGGCTACGACAGCACACTGCGGGCCTTCGACGCCTCCCTCGGGCGGCTCGGCCTGGAGTACGTCGACCTCTACCTGATCCACTGGCCGCTGCCGACGCAGGACCGTTTCGTCGACACCTGGCGGGCCTTCGAGCGGCTCTACGCCGACGGCCGGGTCAAGGCCATCGGCGTCTCCAACTTCCAGCCCGCCCACCTGCAGCGGCTGCTCGACGAGACCTCCGTGGTCCCGGCCCTCAACCAGGTCGAGCTGCACCCCCAGCTCCAGCAGGACCAGCTGCGCACCTTCCACTCGGCGCACGGCATCGCCACCGAGGCGTGGTCGCCGCTGGGGCAGGGCAAGGACATCCTCACCGACCCGCAGGTCACCGCGGTCGCCGAGAAGCACGGCAGGACCCCGGCGCAGGTGATCCTTCGCTGGCACCTCCAGCTGGGCAACGTGGTCATCCCCAAGTCGGTGACCCCGTCGCGCATCAAGGAGAACATCGACGTGTTCGGCTTCGAGCTGGACACCACCGACCTGTCCGCCCTGTCCTCCCTGAACACCGGCACCCGTCTGGGCCCCGACCCCGACACCATGGGCTGAGCCGGTCCGCATGAGCTGATGCCTCCCGTCCGCCGACGCGGACCACCACGACGCGCCGCGTCCCGAACCGGGGACGCGGCGCGTCGTGCGTGGAAAATCCAAGGCGCGACCAATCCGGCAGCCGCCGGGTTACGAACTGCTCGTGCAAGCAAGCAACGGGAGGCAGACATGGTGTGCGGCCGTACGCGGGGCCCGCGCGGGCCCTGGACCCACTCGTCCGACGGGGGCAGCGCCGGATGAGAGAGGTCGTGCACATCACGGGACCCGCCGGAGCGGAGCCCGACCTGCAGGAACTCATGGCCCAGGTCGCCCGGGGTGACGCCGACGCCTTCGCGTCGGTCTACGACCGGGTGTGCGGTCCGGTGCTCGGCCTGGTGCGCAGCGTGCTGCGCGACCCCGCGCAGGCCGAGGAGGTCGCCCAGGAGGTGCTGGTGGAGGTCTGGCGCCTCGCCGCGCACTTCCAGCCCGACAAGGGCAGCGCCATGGGCTGGGTGATGACGCTGGCGCACCGCAGGGCGGTGGACCGGGTCAGGTCCGCGCAGGCGGCCACCGACCGGGAGCACCGTGCGGCGCTGCTGGACCGCACCCCGGCGTTCGACGAGGTCACCGAACAGGTGGAGGCGCAGCTGGAACGTGAACAGGTCCGCCGCTGCCTGCGTACCCTCACCGAGCTCCAACGCCAGTCGGTGACGCTGGCGTACTACCGAGGTCTGACGTACCGGGAGGTCGCCGATCTGCTGGCGATCCCGCTGGGCACGGTCAAGACCCGGCTGCGCGACGGACTCATTCGGCTTCGGGACTGCTTGGGGGTGAGCGCATGAACACCGCCGACCTGCACACGTTGACGGGCGCCTACGCGGTGCACGCGCTGTCCACATCGGAACGGGAGGAGTTCGAACGCCACCTGGCCGCCTGCACCTCCTGCACGCAGGAGGTGGGCGAGCTGACGGAGACCGCTGAGCGGCTGGGCCGCGCGGTCGCCGTGGCGCCGCCACCGGAGCTGCGGCAGCGGGTGCTGCGGCAGGTCACCACCGTGCGTCAGGAACCGCCGCGGCCGTCCGGCGGGGCGTCCGCCGTGGGGCCGGGACGGCGGGTCCGTGCGGTGCCGCGCTTCCTGCTGGCGGCGTGCCTGGCGGTGGCCGCGGCGTTCGGCGGGGTCGCCGCCTGGCAGTACCAGTCGGCGCAGGACGCCCGGCAGCAGGCGCGGCAGGCCGAGCAGCGCACCGAGGAGCTGGCGGGCGTGCTGGCCGCCCCGGACGCCCGAATGCGCAGCGACCGGTTGTCCGACGGCGCGACGGTGACGGTGGTCGTCTCCGCCGAGCGCGACCGGGCGGCGTTCCTCGCCTCCGGCATGCCCGAGCCGCCGAGCGGCAAGGTCTACCAGCTCTGGTTCGACGACGGTGGCACGATGCGCCCGGCAGGTCTGATGCCGTCGGCCGCATCCGGCGAGGCGGTTCTGCTGGAAGGGAAGGTGGGGGACGCCTCGGGCATGGGCGTCACCGTGGAGCCGGCGGGCGGTTCGCCGCAGCCGACCTCACAGCCGCTGGCCGTCATGGAGTTCCCCGCCGCCTGACCGAGGTCCGGCGCCCGGCAGGCGCGCCGGACGGGCCGGGGGTGCACCGACCGCCAGCGAGCACAGGAGTCAAGTCCGTGAGAGTGTCCGTCGTGCTGTTCACCTCCGATCTGCGGGTGCACGACCATCCGCCGCTGCGGGCCGCACTGTCCGAGGCGGAGGCGGTGGTCCCGCTGTTCGTCCTGGATACGGGCGTGCACGCCGCCGGCTTCGACGCACCGAACCGCCGCGCGTTCCTCGCAGACTCGCTCGCCGACCTCGACGCCGGGCTGCGCGAGCGCGGTGGCCGGCTCGTGGTGCGTTCGGGTGAGCCGTCCGCGCAGGTCGCCGCCGTGGTACGGGAGACCGGCGCGACGCGGGTGCACCTCGCGGCCGGGGTCAGCGGCCACGCCCAGCGGCGTGAGGAGCGGCTGCGGTCGGCGCTGTCCGGCACGGGCTGCGAGCTGCGGGTGCACGACGCGGTGGTGACGGCACTGCCTCCGGGGGCCGTCACCCCGCCCGGCAACGACCACTTCGCGGTGTTCACGCCGTACTTCCGCCGATGGGCCGGGGCCGGTGTGCGCGAGCCGCTGGCGGCCCCGGCGAGGGTGGCCGTGCCGGACGTGGAGTCCGGGCCGCTGCCGTCCCGGGACGTGCCCGGCGCCTCCCCGGCGGTGGCGCCCGGCGGGGAGACGGCGGGCCGGGAGCGGGCGCGCCGCTGGCTGGCCGACGGCGTCGGCGCCTACGAGGACCGGCACGACGACCTGCCGGGGGACGCGACCTCGCGGCTCTCGCCGTTCCTGCACTTCGGCTGCCTGTCGCCGGTCGAACTGGTGCACCGGGCGCAGCAGGCGGGTGGTGCGGGCCCGCAGGCGTTCGTGCGGCAGCTGGCGTGGCGGGACTTCCACCACCAGGTGCTGGCCGCCCGGCCCCACGCCTCGGCCGAGGACTACCGCACCCGGCACGACCGGTGGCGGTCTGAGGACGACGCCAAGGACGAGGTCCGGGCGTGGCGGGAGGGCATGACCGGCTATCCGGTGGTCGACGCGGCGATGCGGCAGCTGAAGCACGAGGGCTGGATGCACAACCGCGGCAGGCTGCTCACGGCGGGCTTCCTGACCAAGACCCTGTACGTCGACTGGCGGGTGGGCGCCCGGCACTTCCTGCGCTGGCTGGTCGACGGGGACATCGCCAACAACCAGCTGAACTGGCAGTGGATGGCGGGTACGGGCACCGACACCCGCCCCAACCGGGTGCTCAACCCGGTGGCGCAGGCCCGCCGCTTCGACCCGGACGGTGCCTACGTCCGCCGTTGGGTGCCGGAGCTGGCCGACCTGCCGGGCGGGTCGATCCACGAGCCGTGGAAGCTGACCGGCCCCGATCGGGAGACGCTGGACTACCCAGCCCCGATCGTGTCCCTCACCGACGGGCTGGCCCGGTTCAAGCAGGCCCGCGGCATCGACTGAGCGGGGCCGGCGGGTGCCGGGCCCGGCACCCGTCCCGGTGCGGCTGCTCCTGCTCCCCCGCGGTCAGCGGCCGGCGAGCGCGACCTCGCGGCGTAGGAACGCCAGCCTGGCCCGCTTGCCCTCCAGGTCGATCTCCGGGCCGAGTTCGAAGCCGGTGCGCACCAGGCGGTCCAGCGCCTTGGTGTTGCGCGCGTCGGGCTCGGCGACGATACGCAGCCGACCCGGTTCCGACAGCACCCAGGCGACGAACTCGCCCAGCAGCACGGCGGTGTAGCCGGGCTGCGGCTCACCGTCGGCGGGGCCGATCATCAGGTGCACGCCGAAGTCGCCGGGCTGCACGTCGTAGCACTCCCCCACCGGGTCGGCCTCGGGCTCGTAGGTCTGGAACAGCGCCGCCGGCGTGCCGTCCCGCTGGACCAGGTAGGCGTGGTGGGTGGTGAGCGAGTCCAGGTAGGAGTAGATCTCCCGGACCCGGTCGAGGTCCGCCTCACCCATGCCCCAGAAGCGGGCCCGGTCCTGCCCCACCCAGCGGTGGATGACCGCGGCGTCGGCGTCCGGGTCGACGGGCACGATGCTCACCGTCCCGAACCCCTCGACGTGGTTGCGGTACACGGCTGCCCGGGTGGTCGGCTCAGTCGTCATGCTTCTCCTTGGTGAGGTGCTGCCAGTCGGTGCACACGGGGACGAGTTCGCCCCGCAGCCACAGCGGCAGCTGGTCGCGGTGGTGGGGGTGGCCGGGAACGCCGGAGGCGCCGAGCGGGACGATCCAGCGGCTGTCGTCCCGCCGGGCGAGGTCCCACACGAAGCGGGCGGCGGGACCGCGGGCACTGCGGTGGGTGTAACCGGGCACGCTCGACGTGGACAGCACGCAGTCCAGGTCGCCGCCGAGACCGGGCCACCGCTCACCCGCTTCGCCCGGCTCGCCGTCCGGTCCGGGCGGCAGCGCCTGCCAGGGCGCCAGCCGGTGCACCTCGCCCCACGGCTCGAAGTCCCCTTCCCTGGCGGCCACTTCCTCGACGGCGGCCCGGACGGTGTCGAGCCGGTCGATGTTGGGCAGCTGGTCCGTGGTGAGCAGGTTCTCCAGGGCGAAGGCCACCCTCGGCCCCAGCGCCAGCCACGGCTGGAAGACACCGGGCCGGTCCACGGGCCCGGCCAGCGGTGCCAGCGACGGTTCGGCCGCGAACCGACGCACCACGGCGGCCCGCAGCTCGGCGTAGGCGGTGGCGTCGGTGCTGGCGGCGTCCATCCGCCGGTCCCAGGCCAGCAGCCGCTCCCGCAGGGCCGCGCCGGGCGGGCTCAGCCGGGAGAGTCGGTCGAGCAGGTTGAGCAGCGGGCGGGCCGAGGCGAGCTGGGTGTCGGTGTGCACGGCGGCGACGGACTCGGCCGTCCACACCGTGGACCGCTCCAGGAGTTCCCGGATGCGGGTGGCTCGGTGCGGCGGTGCGAACTCCACGCCCAGCGGCGCGGCCAGGCCGCGCTGGTTGGCCATCACCGCGACGCCGCGGACGGCCTCCCTGGGCATCTGGCCGTGCCATCCGCGCCAGGCGTGCCCGTCCTCCCAGGCGTCGACCACCCGCAGCTGGTTGTCGCGGGAGCGCACGGGCACCCGCCCGGCGACCCGGTGCAGCAGGCCGCCCCGGGTGTCGGCGGCCTGCACCACGTTGACGGGCTCCACCCACTGGTCCACGGCCCGGTCCACGTCGTCGACGGTCGTGGCGCGCAGCAGCGCGGGCAGGGTGCCGAAGCCGAGGTCGTGCCTTACGCGCGGCGGGCAGCGAAGGCTGATGGCCTCCGCGTCCTCGGGGCCGCCGATGACGACCGGCCCGCGGTCGGTCTCCACCAGGTCCACGGTGACCGCGTCCGCGCCGGCCACGTCGATGGTCTCGGTGCGGTGCGAGGCGGGACGCCAGCCGTCGGGCCCGAGCGCCTCCAGTCGGTCGCCGCGGCGGCGCAGCCGCTCACGGTAGAGGTCCTGGTAGTCGGCCATCGCGTTGGTGATCGCCCAGGCGACGTGGCCGGTGTGGCCGAAGTGGGCGATGCCGGGCACTCCGGGCACCGCCAGGCCGACGACGTCGAACTCCGGGCAGGCGAGGTGGACCTGCTGGTAGACACCGGGGTCCTCGATGAAGCGGTGCGGGTCGCCGGCGAGCAGCGGGGCGCCGGTGGCGGTGCGCTCCCCGGTGACCAGCCAGCCGTTGCTGCCGGTCGTGCCGGGGCCGTCGGTGGCGAACAGCTCGACGGCGTCGGGGCCCAGGCGCCTGACCACCTCCTCCCGCCACAGCTTGGTGGGGAAGCCGGCGAACAGCAGGTGCGTGGCGAGCCACACACCCAGCGGCGTCCACGGCTGCCAGGTGCCGGGCGTCAGCGCGGTGGCGGCGAACTCCGGCGCGGCGGCGGCGCCCTCGGGCAGGCCCGCGTTGACGCCGTCGGTGTAGGCGGTGACCCAGTCGCGGGTCTCCTCGTCGAGGCTGCGGAAGCACCGCCGGGCGGTGTCCTCCAGGCGGGACTGCCGGGCGAGCCGGTCCCAGCCGACCGCCTCGGGTCCCAGGAAGGCGGCCGTCGTGCCCTGTGCCCGGTGGCGTTCGACCTCCAGCTGCCACGCCCGGTCGACGGCGGCGTTGTGCCCCTGGGCGTAGGCCAGTTCACGCGCGCTGCCGGCACGCAGGTGGGGAATCCCCCAGGCGTCTCTGTGGACCTCGATGCTCACACGTCCCCCGCAGATCTTTAGGTTAGGCTGCCCTAACTTATGGAATTCGGACGCCGGGCGCAACGTGACCGGGGCGGATCCACCGACGAGGGGAGAGCGGCGCATGGGTCACGGCTGGGAGGGCGTGGTACTCAAACTACTGCGCGGCAAGGACTTCGTGTGCACGGTGACCAGGAACGAGGATGTCGGCGAGCGGTACCGGCGGCTGCGCCTGACCGACGGCGGCATGCTGGCGGCGACCGGCACGCACCCCACGATGTGGGTGCGGCTGTGGTTCGACAACGCGGGCCGGCCGCACCAGCGCGCGTACACCCTGGTGGACCCCGACCCCTCGGACGGCACCTTCGGGCTGGAGTTCGCCCTGCACGAGGGCTGCGCCAGCGACTGGGCGCGCACGGCGAAGCCCGGCGACACCATCGAGGCGACCGTGCAGGGCACGGGCTTCACGGTGCCCTCCCCTACGCCCTCCCGGCTCTGCGTGGTGGGTGACGCGGCATCGCTCCCGGCCGTCAACTCTCTGCTCGACGCCACGCCCGCCGTCCCGGCCACGGTCTGGCTGGAGGCCTCGCACCCGGCCGACGAGAAGCTGCCACTGCGGTCCGACCCGGCACGGCACGAGGTCCGGTGGGTGCCGCGCCGCGACGGCGGTGCGCACCTGGTGTCGCAGTTCCGAGCGGCCCTGGCCGACGACCCGTCCGGTACGGACGGCACCTACTTCTGGATCGCCTGCGACACCGCCACCACCCGGACACTGGCGTCGCACCTGCGCAAGGAGGCGGCCGTACCCAAGGACCGGGTGCACGCCCTGGGTTACTGGCGGCCCTGAGGGCCCCGGCACGGTTCGCCCACCCGTTTTCCGGGCGCACCGCGCGACGGCGCACGCGCATACGAAACCTGGGGCGGGTATTCGGAGCGGATCGGCGTGCGGATTGGTGGGCGCCGTACATTTCGTTGATTCCCACGGGGATTTAATTCTTCCGGGTGAAGGAGCAATCCGCCGAACAGTCAGCGACGAATGGGGGGTGTGACAGCAAAGAAAGCACCCACGAAGCCGAGGTCCTGGCCGGTGGCCTGCGCCGCCGCGCTGAGCGGCCTGCTCGCCGGGTTCGCCTCTCTGGCCGTCGCCGAACTCGTCTCCGCGGCGGTGCGCCCCGAGTCCGGCCCGGTCACCGCGGTCGGCGGGGCGGTCATCGACCGGACCCCCTCCGGGGTGAAGGACTGGGCCGTGCAGACCTTCGGCAGCGCCGACAAGGTGGTGCTGCTGGGCGGCATCCTGGTGCTCCTGGCCCTGTTCGGCATCGCCCTGGGCCTGCTGGCCCTGCGGTACCGGCGGGCGGCCTCCGCGGGCGTGCTGGTGTTCGGCGTGGTCGGCGCGGTGGCTGCCGCGGGCCGGCCGGACGGAAGCGCGACCGACGCGATCCCCTCGGTGGTCGGCGCCATGGCTGGCGCCGCGGTCCTGTACCTCCTTGCCGGGCGCCTGACCGCGGGCTCCGCCGCCGAGGAGACCGGGGGACCCAAGGACAGGCAGCGGACGGCAGCCGGTTTCGACCGGCGCGGCTTCGTGGCCGCCGCCGCTGCCACCGCGGCTGCCTCGGCGGGCGCAGGCGTACTGGGTCGGCGCCTGAACGCGTCCAGCGGGGCCGAGGCAGCCGCTTCCCGCTCCGGCATCGTGCTCCCCCGGCCCGCCTCACCCGCCGGCGCGGTGCCCGCCGGGGCGGACCTCAAAATCGACGGGCTCAGCCCGTTCACCACCCCCAACTCCGACTTCTACCGGGTGGACACCGCACTGGTCGTGCCGAAGGTGGACGCCACCACCTGGAAGCTGCGCATCCACGGCCGCGGTGTGCGGCGCGAGCTGGAGCTGACCTACGACGACCTGCTGCGCCGCGACCTGGTCGAGCGGGACATCACGCTCACCTGCGTCTCCAACGAGGTCGGCGGCCCCTACGTGGGCAACGCCCGCTGGATCGGCGTGCCGCTGGCGGACCTGCTGCGTGAGGCGGGCGTGCGGGCGCCGTCCGCCGGCGGCCCGGCCGACCAGCTGGTGGCCCGATCGGTGGAGGGCATGACCTTCGGTTCACCCGTGGAAACGGTGCTGGACGGCAGGGACGCGCTGCTCGCCTTGGGTATGAACGGCGAGCCGCTCCCCTTCCGCAACGGATTTCCGGTACGCATGGTCGTGCCCGGTCTGTACGGATACGTCTCTGCCTGCAAATGGCTCACGGAGTTGGAACTGACCACGTTCGACGACTACGACGTGTACTGGGTCAAGCGGAACTGGGCCCGTGAGGCCCCCGTCAAGACCCAGTCGCGCATCGACACCCCCAAGCCCTTCGCCACCCCCTCCCCCGGGACCGTGCGGGTCGCCGGGGTGGCATGGGCCCAGCACCGCGGCGTCGACCGGGTCGAGGTCCGCGTCGACGACGGGCCCTGGCGGGCCGCCGAGCTCGCCGCTGAGCACTCCGCCGACACCTGGCGGCAGTGGGTCTGGGACTGGCCGGCCACCTCCGGGCGGCACCGGCTGGAGGTCCGCGCCACTGACGGCAAGGGCCGCACACAGACCGCAGAGCGCGTCGGGACCATCCCCGACGGTGCGACCGGGTGGCACTCGGTGGTGGTCAACGTGGCCTGACACGCCGACTCCCCCACCGTCCGTCCCACCGATCCGCGGGGCTCCGCAGCGGAGCCCCCACCCCACCCAGGAGAAGAACCATGAACGCCCACCGCATCCGCCGCAGCATCGTCGCCATCGCCGCCGCCGCCGTGCTGCCGCTGGCCGTCACCGCCTGCTCGTCGGACAGCTCCGACACCGCCGCCACCGAGGCGACCGCCCCGGTCAACAACGAGCAGGACACGACGCCCGAGCCCACCGAGGACGCCACCCAGGCCGACGCGCCGTTCGGCACCGCCTGTGCCGACGTACCCGAGGAGGGCGACGGCAGCTTCGACGGCATGGCGGAGGACCCGGTCGCCACCGCCGCCTCCAACAACCCCGAGCTGTCCACCCTGGTCGACGCCGTGGATCAGGCCGACCTGGTCGACACGCTGAACAACTCCGAGGACATCACCGTCTTCGCGCCGACCAACGACGCCTTCGACAAGCTGCCCGAGGACGACCTGAAGGCGCTGCTGGCGGACAAGGACGAGCTGACCAAGGTCCTCACCTACCACGTGGTGGGTGAGCGCCTGGCGCCGTCCGACCTGGAGGACGGCGAGTTCGAGACCCTGGAGACGAGCAAGCTCACCACCTCCGGCTCCGACGAGGAGTACCAGGTCAACGACGAGTCCAACATCGTCTGCGGCAACGTGCAGACCTCGAACGCCACCGTCTACATCGTCGACACCGTGCTGATGCCGAAGTCCTGACCCCGTCCGCCGAGGCACCGCACCCGGCACTTCCCCGGTGCGGTGCTTCGGCATGTCGCCTCCGTGTCAGCGGCATGTCGGGAAGAAGTCCCGGCGAAGGCCGGGTGAAAGGTGTATTGCTCAGCCGCGCACGGCGCCGTAATTTCGCTGCATGGAATTGGAGTTGCGGCATCTGAAGGTCATCCGGGCAATCGACGAGGCGGGCAGCCTCACCCGGGCGGCCACTTCGCTGGGGCTTGCCCAGTCCGCGCTCAGCGCCCAGCTCAAGAGGATCGAACGTGTACTGGGCGGCACTCTCTTCGTACGGGACCGGGGCGGCGCCCGGCCCACCCCGCTCGGCGAACTGGTCCTGGACCGGGCCAGGGTGCTGCTGCCGGCGATGCGGCAGCTCCAGGAGGACGCCCAGCGCTTCTCCCAGACCTGGGGCGAGGGTCTGCGGTTCCGCATCGGCGGCACCCACGGCCCGCTGCTGGGCGCGCTGGTGGACCGCATATCGGAGCTCCACCCGGAGGCGCCGCTGAGCACCGTCACGTCCTGGTCGGTGTCGGAGATATGCGACCTCGTCCTCACCGGACGGCTGGACTTCGCCCTCATCGGCGTGTGCGGCGAGAGTTCACCGCCGGCCGCCGACCAACTGGCCTGGCAGCCGGTGGGGCGCGACCCGGTGTTCGTGATGCTCTCCGAGCGCCACCCGCACGCCGGCGACGGCGAGCTGGAGCTGAGCAAGCTGGCGGAGGAGCGCTGGGCGAACGCACCGGGCGACGGCTGCTTCGGGGACTGCTTCACCGCCGCCTGCAGCCGGGCCGGGTTCACCCCGCTGAGCGTCTTCGAGACCGACACCGCCTCCTGTGTGCACCTGGTGCAGGTGGGACGGGCGGTGGGACTGTGCCGGGCCACCTTCCCGCCGACCCCGGGCATCGTCACCATGCCGCTCACCGGTACGCCGCTCAGCTGGCGCCACCTCGTGGGGCACCACCCGGGCTCGTCGGCCGCCGGCGGGGCCCCCACGGTCGCCCTGCACTCGCGGCAGGTCCACGGGGAGGCGGCCCGGCGCAATCCCCGGTACGTGCGCTGGCTGGAGGCGAACGCGCGGTACGGGACAGCCGGCTGACTGTCCGGTATCCGGTTCCATCACACCGCGAGAGGGGTGAACTGGCAGGTACACGCCATCGCTCGGAGTGGCTAGGTTGTGGCCTGCACCCCCGACACTGAGGAGAACCCCCATGCTCCACAGACGCAGTGTGATCGCCTCGGCAGCCGTCGCGATCGCCGCACTCGGTATCACCACGCTGCCCGCCACCGCGGGCGCGCTGGAGGCACCGCAGGCACCCGCAGCCAAGGCCACGGCGAAGATGCCCGCCGAGATGCTCAAGGCCATGGAACGCGACCTCGGCCTCACCCCGGCCCAGGTCGAGAGCCGGGTGGCCAACGAGGCGAAGGCCGGCAAGCTGGCCCCCGCCCTCGCCAAGGACCTCGGAAGCCGCTACGGCGGCGCCTGGGTAGCGGGTGAGACCGCACAGCTCGTCGTCGCCACCACCGACAGCGGCCAGGCCGCCGCCATCGAGCGCAGTGGCGCCACCGCCAAGGTCGTCGACCACAGCCTGAAGTCGCTGGACGCGGCGATAGCCAAGCTGGACCGCGCCGCGGCGAAGCAGAACTCCCAGGCCGCCTCGCTGTGGTACGTGGACGTCAAGTCCAACAGCGTCGTGGTCCGCTCCGCGACACCCGCCAAGGCGGAGAAGCTGGTCGCCGCCAGCGGCGTCGACGCCGACGCGGTGCGCATCGTCAAGTCCGACGAGCAGTACCGCACCTTCTACGACCTGGTCGGCGGCCAGGCGTACTACATCAACAACTCCGGCCGCTGCTCCATCGGCTTCTCGGTCCGCCGCGGCACCACCCCGGGCTACGCCACGGCCGGCCACTGCGGCCGGGCGGGCAACGCCACCCAGGGCTTCAACCGGGTCGCCCAGGGCACCTTCCAGGCCTCCTGGTTCCCCGGCCGTGACATGGCCTGGGTCGCCGTCAACAGCAACTGGACCCCGACTCCCCGCGTCCAGGGCGCCAGCGCCACGGTGGCCGGCTCCACCCAGGCGCCCGTGGGCTCCTCGGTGTGCCGTTCCGGCTCGACCACCGGCTGGCACTGCGGAACCATCCAGCAGCACAACACCAGCGTCACCTACCCGCAGGGCACCATCTCCGGGGTCACCCGGACCAGTGTGTGCGCCGAGCCCGGTGACTCCGGCGGCTCCTACATCTCCGGACGCCAGGCCCAGGGCGTGACCTCCGGTGGATCCGGCAACTGCCGCACCGGTGGCACCACGTTCTACCAGCCGATCAACCCGATCCTGTCGCAGTACGGGCTCACCCTCGTGACCGGCTGACCCACCCCGCCCAAGGCCGGTGGCCCGTCGCGATCCTCACCGATCGCGACGGGCCACCGGCGCGTCCGGGCGCCGACGGGCCCCGGCGGCCGGGCCCACACTCCGCCGGGCAGCCCTTAGGGTCGGGGCATGACGGTCGGATCACTCCTGCGCGGGTGGCGGCAGCGCGCGGGCATCAGCCAGCTGGAACTGGCCCTGCGCGCCGACTCCTCCGCCCGGCACCTCAGCTTCGTCGAGACCGGGCGGGCCCGCCCGGGGCGCGACCTGCTGCTGCGCCTCGCCGGCCACCTCGACGTGCCGGTACGGGAACGCAACGCGCTGCTGCTGGCCGCCGGTTACGCGCCGCACTACCCGCAGACCCCGCTGGACGACCCCGCGATGGACGGCCTGCGCGACGGCCTGGAGCGCATGGTGGCCGGCCACGAACCGCACCCGGCCGTGGTGCTGGACGGCACCTACACCGTGGTCGCCGCCAACCGGGCCGTCTCGCTGCTGCTGGACGGCGTGGACCCGCAGCTGCTGACCCCGCCGCTGAACGCCATGCGGCTCACCCTGCATCCCAGGGGCATGGCGCCGCGCATCCGCAACCACCGGCAGTGGCGCGGGCACCTGCTCTCCCAGATGGAACGGCAGCTCGCCCTGGTCCGGCACCCCCCGCTGGCCGCACTGTACGAGGAGGTCGCCGGCTATCCGCCGCCGCCCGGCCTGCCCAGGGACGAACCGGCCGGCGAGCGGGCCGCGTTCGCGCTGCCCCTGCTGCTGGATCACGACGGGCGGACGCTGTCGTTCCTGTCCACCGTCGCCACGTTCAACACCCCGGCCGACGTGACCGTCTCGGAACTGGCGGTCGAGACCTTCCTGCCCGCCGACCGGGCCACCGCCGACGTACTGCACGCACGTGCCGCCGAGCGGGACGGCTGACGCCGGACGGCAGCCGCTCAACCCGACCGGTCCAGCCAGCGGGCCAGCAGGCGGTGGACCTCCTCGGCGCCGACCGGCTCGGCCTCAGGGGCGGGCAGCTCCCGCGGGAACAGCAGGAACGCCTCGGACTGTTCCCCGCCGAGGCCGCCGTGCGAGCCGACCTGCTCCTCGAAGGCGTGCACCTCGCCGGTGACGGGGTCGACCGCCGAGTTCACCATGATGTCGGCCGCGTTGCCGAAGCCCGACGTGCGTCGCACGGCGGCCGCCGCGCGCGGGCCGAAGGGCGCCAGCGGGTCGTCACCGACGACCTTGCCCGTCGCCAGGCGGTGTTCGGCCCCCCGCGCCCCGAGCACCAGCGGGCCGTGCTCGGCACTGTCCACGAGCACGAAGCCGATACCGGGATGGTCGGCCAGGGCCGCGAGCAGCGCCGGGTGCAGCGCGTCGATCTCCTCCCGGCAGGCGCGGCCGGGGATGCCGGGGAACGAGACCAGCCCCAGGTTGCCCGAGCCGAGCACCACCGGACCGGGCGGGCGGGGGTGCCGGGTCTCCTCACCGGGACCGTCCTCCGGCCGGTGCAGCGCCGCGCGCGCGGCGGCCCGCGCCTCGCTGTCGCTCGCCGTGTGCCGGGCGCGGCGCCGCACCGGCAGCCCGGACGCGGCCCGCACCAGGTCCTCCAGAGTGAGGCCGTAGCGTCCGGTGAACGTCGGCCCGGTGCTCTGGCCGTGGTCGGACAGCAGCACCACCCGGTAAGGACGCGGCGCCCGGCGGGCCGCGCCGAGCAGCAGCGCCACCGAGCGGTCCAGGCTGCCCAGGACCTGCCGGGCGTCGGTGCTGCGCGGCCCGGAGTGGTGGGCCACCTCGTCGTAGCCGACGAGGTCGGCGTAGACGGCCGTCCGCCCGGACAGCATGTCGCCGATGACCGCGGCGACCACCACGTCCCGCTCGACGACCGTCGCGAAGGCCCGGATCAGCGGGTAGAGGCCGCCCCTGCCCACCCGGGGGCGGTCTCCCCGGATCCGCGAGCGCAGGGACTGGCAGAGTTCCCTGACCACTTCCGCCACGAACGACACGGCGGTGCGGGTCGCGTTGGCGGGGTCGCTGAAGTAAGCGAAGTACCCCGCCCGGGAACGCTGGTGCCGTCCCCGGCGCGCGGCCACCGACAGCACCAGCGCGAGCTGGTCGGCCCCGCCGCTGAACAAATTTCCGCGGCTGGCACCGTCCCCGGCGAGCAGCCCGCGCTGCCCGGTCCTGGCCTGCGCCCGGCGCTGCAGCTCGGCCGCGGCGGAGGGCCGGTTGCTGATGACCACCTCGCCGGTCGGCTTCTCGTACCAGCGGAACGCCGGCACGTCCGCGCAGCTGCCGTGCAGGATGCCGAGCTGGCTGGCGGCGGTCTGGCTGCTCCAGTCGGTGTGCCAGGCGGTCAGCCGGTGGGTGCTGCCGAGCAGCGCGGCGACGGCCGGCATGAGCGGTTCCGGCCCGGCGAGCGCCTCCCGCAGGACGCGGTGGCCGACCCCGTCGAGCTGGAGGAAGACGGTGCCGGGGCCGGGCCGGGTCGACTCGCGGCCCGTGCGGCGGCGGCGCCGGTCGGCCAGCCGCGCCAGGCGCCGCTGGTACGCCTCGTCGTCGCGGACCGCGAGAAAGGTGCTGGTGGCGGAGGACGCCGCAGACATGACCGCGGCCACCACCACGGCGGTGCGCGGATCGGCCTCGCCCCGCCCGGGGATGGCGCTCAGGGCGACCAGCAGCAGAGAGCCGTTGAGGAAGAAGACCAGCAGGCCGAGTACCAGCGCCGGGACGAGCAGCAGGGCCCGGACGACGAAAGGCCACACCAGCGCGCTCAGGACGCCGAACACCCCGGCGCCCAGCGCCGCGGTCAGCCCGATCCGGGTGACGCTGTCCCCGGCGGCGGACTGCAGGCGGAAGTCGGGCAGCACGGCGGCCAGCAGCAGCATCGTCGCCGTGGCGACGCCCCACACGGCCAGCACCCGCAGTGCGGCGGCGCCGCGGTGGCACCAGGCCGGTCTGCGCGTCGGCACCGGCGCGCTCCTCTCTCCCCTCGGCGGCCGTGTGGCCACCCGCACCCCTCGCCCTCACCCTCGCACAGCGGTCACCGCCCCGCCCTTGCCCCCCGGCGGGCCGGTGCGCGCGGCCGGTGCGCGGGGAGACAGCCGTAGGCTTTCGAGCAGCGGCCGACGAAGCGGAGGACCGACGTGCCGGTGGACATCACCTGGTGGGGGCATGCGACGGCGAGTGTGCACGACTCCGGCGTGACGGTGCTGACCGATCCGCTGTTCGCCCGTCGGTTGGCCCACCTGCGGCGGAGGCGCGGCGCGCTGCCGGACGACGCGGCGGTCCGGGCCGACGTGGTGGTCGTCTCCCATCTGCACGCCGACCACCTGCACCTCCCGTCGCTGGCGAGGCTGGCCGAGGGCACCGTGCTGCTGGTGCCGCGCGGCGCGCCGGACCGGGTGGCGGGGCTGCGCGAGCTGGCCGCCCGGCTGGATCTGCGGGAGGTCGCGCCGGGAGACCGGGTCGCCTTGGGGCCGGTGGCGCTGCGGGCCGTGCCCGCAGCGCACGACGGCCGCCGACTGCCGTGGGGCCCGCGCGGGGTGCCCGCCCTGGGCTACGTGGTGGAAGGCGCCGCCCGGACGTACTTCGCGGGTGACACCGCGCTGTTCGACACGATGGCCGAGGAGGTCGGGCCGGTCGACGTGGCGCTGCTGCCGGTCGGCGGCTGGGGCCCGTTCCTCGGGCCCGGCCACCTCGACGCCCGCCGGGCGGCGGAGGCGCTGGTGCGGCTCGGCCCCTCCCACGCGGTGCCGGTGCACTACGGCACGTACTGGCCCGTCGGCATGGACGCGGTGCGTCCGCACGAGTTCCACTCCCCCGGTGACGAGTTCGCCCGGTGGGCGGCGCGGCTGGCCTGCCGGGTGCGGGTGGCCACGCCCGGCCACGGTGAACGGGTACGTCTGGCGGCGGCGCGGTGAGCGCGGCGTCCAGCGCGGTCGTGCACGCCCTCGCCGCACCGGCCGGGCTGCCGGGGTGGGACGCGCTGCCGGGCCTGTCGTCCGTCGGCGCCCCCGAGGTGGTCGGCTATCCGTCGCTGTTCGTCCTGGTCCTGTTCGGCTCGCTGGTTCCCGTGGTGCCCACCGGCGCCCTGGTGAGCGGCGCGGCGGTGGTGGCGGTGCACGCGGACACGCCGGTGCTGTCGCTGCTGGGCGTGCTGGCGGTCGGCGCGCTGGCGGCGTTCTGCGGCGATCTGGTGCTGTACGCGCTGGCCGGCGCCGGGCTGCGGGGGCGGGGCAGCGGGCCGCGGTGGCTGGGCGCGCTGCGGGCCCGCGCGGCGCCGGAGCGGCTGGCGCGGGCCCGACGCGGACTGCACGAGCACGGGGTGACGGTGCTGGTGGTGTCCCGCCTGGTGCCGGCGGGCCGGATCCCGGTGATGCTGGCCTGCCTGCTGGGAGGGCTGCCGCTGTCCCGGTTCGCGCGGGGTGCGGCCCCGGCCGGACTGGCGTGGGCGCTGGCGTACGGCGTGGTCGGCATCGTCGGCGGGACGCTGTTCCCCGAGCCGTGGCAGGGGTTGATGGCCGCGGTGCTGCTGGCGCTGCTGATCGCCGCCGGGCCCGGCCTGTACCGGTACCTGCGGCGCACGCCCGGCGGTGAGGCGCCCGGCTGAGGGCGGGGCGCCTCACGGCGGGAGGCGGAGTCGGGTCGGCTGCGGACGGCGCTCAGCCGGGGTCGAGGGTGCGGGAGCCGCCGACGGGCAGGTCCCACAGGTCCTCGCGCGGGCGGCCCGCCGCGGCCCATGCCCGCCGTACCCGGTGCAGCGGTTCCAGCGGGGGTTCCGACGACAGCAGGAACGTGCCCCAGTGCATGGGGGCCATGCGCCGGGCGCCGAGGTCCAGGCAGGCCTGGACGGCCTCCTCGGGGTCGGTGTGGACCGGGCGCAGCCACCAGCGCGGCGCGTACGCCCCGATCGGCATCAGGGCCAGGTCGATGCCGGGCAGGCGCCGGCCGATCTCGCCGAACCAGTGGCCGTAACCGGTGTCGCCGGCGAAGTACACCTGCTGCCCCTGTGGGGCGCCCAGCACCCAGCCGCCCCACAGCGAGCGGCAGGTGTCACCGAGGGTCCGCCGGGACCAGTGGTGGGCGGGTACGAAGGTGAAGCGGACCGGGCCGTCCGGGGAGGGCAGTTCGGCCGACTCCCACCAGTCGAGTTCGGTGACGCGGGTGAACCTGCGGCGGCGGCACCAGGCCCCCAGCCCGGCGGGCACGAACAGGGGCGTGTCGCGCGGCAGGCGGCGCAGGGTGCGCGCGTCGAGGTGGTCGTAGTGGTTGTGGGAGATCACCACGGCGTCCACCCGCGGCAGCGCCTGCCACTCCACTCCGACCGGGGTCACGCGGGCCGGGGTGCCGAGGATCTTGCGCGACCAGACCGGGTCGGTGAGCACCGTCAGCCCGCCGACGCGCAGCACCCAGCTGGCGTGACCGGCCCAGGTCGCCGACACCGTCGCGGTGCCCGGGTCGGGCAGCGGGCCCGGGTCGTAGGGCAGGCGGGACACCTCACGCAGCGCCCCGGCGCTCGGACGCATGCCCCCTTCCCTGGCCATCCGGAGGAACTGCCGCACGCCCGGGAGGGGTTGGGTGAGCCGGTCGGCGAAACTGCTTGGCCAGGTACGGAGTTCCCCGACGGGCCGCAGACCGCCCGAGAGCTCGGAGCCGGAGGGGACGGGCGGAGGCGCTGCGGGGCCGGCGTCGGCCGGGCCCGCCGAGTTGGCGTGGGCCTCGACCCGCGCCAGCGCCTCGGGGGACGCGTCGGGCACGGCGGGTTCGTCCGGGACGTCGACGTCCGCGTGGACCGGTCGGTACGCCTGCGCCTGCTCTGCCTGTTCCGTCATGCGCGTCTCCGGTGCTCGTGGTGCGTCCGTGCGATGGGGAGGGGTGGTGCCGTCTCCGCGTCCCGCAGGAACGCGGAGAGTCCTCCCGGCACGTCCGTCTGCCCGGAAGCACCGTCCCCATACCCGGCCGGGGTGTCGTGAGGCGTGTTGGCCGTGTTGGCCGCGTACGCCGTGTAGGTGGTGGAGAGCCGGACCCGCAGCGCCCCGGGGTCGTCGCCGAAGTGGTGGCCGCCCAATGCGACGTTCCCGAGCCTGAGCAGCAGTGCGGCCTCCAGGGTCGCCGCGTCCTCCACGCCCCGCTGCTCCAGCGACGGGCGCAGCGGTTCGAGGTCGGCGTAGAGGTGGCGGCCGACGTGCGGCGGGCGGCACAGGCCGCCGGCTTCGACCACCGTCCGGCGCAGCGCGGCGGCGGCCGTGCCGTGCGCGCGTGCGGCGGCGGTGCGCCGCCGCCGGGCGGCCTGGGGCTCGGCCAGGGCCTCGGCGGCCCGCTCCGCTGTCGCGGGCACCAGCGCGGTGCCGAGGCAGTCGAGTGCCCGCCGTACCGCGGCGGTCAGCTGCTTGCCGCGGGCGGTGTCAGGGAGGCGGGCCACGGCCGCGGCCGGGCCGTCCGGGAGCAGTGCGGCCTCCAGCCCGTTCAGCACGCACACCCGGTCGGCGTCGCCGGCGGGCCCGTGCAGCATTTCGGCCGGGCTGACGGTGACGGTGTCGTGGGGCCGGTGTGAGGTGTCGCGCCAGCTCTCGTCGCTGAGGATCAGCAGTTCCTCGCCGGCCGCCGCCTCGCACACCTCGTGCAGCAGTTCGGGCGGCACGGCGGTGCCGGTCGGGTCGTCCGCGACGGACAGCAGGAGCACCCGGGGGCCCGGCCCGTCACGGCGGGCCCGGCGCAGCGTCTCCAGCAGGGCGAACGGGTCGGGCACACCCCCGCACTCGGCGGGGGTGGGAACGCAGTGCACGGGACGGCCGAGCAGCCGGGCCGGGGCGGCGTGCCAGGCCGCGCACGGCCTGGGCAGCAGCAGCCCGCCGCGGGTGTCGGTCGCGGCGGCGAGCAGCGCCAGCAGCAGCGTTTCGGCCCCTGGCGCGGCCACCACCTGCTCGGGACGGGTGGGCAGGCCGCGCCGCCGCCAGTATCCGCCGGCCTCGTGTGCCACGGCCTGCTCCGGGCGGATGGCCTCCATGCGCCTCACTCCGTCCACGTGCGGCGAACCGTCCGGTTCCTCCCGGTTCCCACTGTGGCAGAGACCGTCCGGCCCCGCCCGGGCGAGCGCGACCGGTGTGCGCTACGGCATCCGGTGCAGGCGGCGGAGCTGGGACTCCAGGCCGCGTCCGCGGCTGCGCACCACGCCTTCGGCCACTTCGGAGAGCTTGCGGTTGGACGCCTGCGAGAGCCGGCGCAGCAGCAGGAACGCCTCGCCTGCGTCGCACCCGGAGATGTGCATGATGATGCCGCAGGCCTGGTCGATGACCGGCCTGCGGCGCAACGCCGCGTCCAGCTGCTCAACCTGCGCGATGCGCTCCCGGTGCCGGTGGTCGCGGATGAGTTCGCTGACGGTCAGGTCGCCGAGCAACCCCATGACGCCGTCGACGGCGTCGTGCGGCGCACGCGGCCGGACGCCGTGCAGGGAGAGTGTGATCACCAGGCCGTCCCGGCCGCAGGGCAGGGTGGCGACGGACCGCAGCCCGAGGTCGAGTGCCCGCGCCCGGTAGGCGCCCCAGCGCTCCTCCTCCAGCAGGTCGCTCGAACCGACCAGCTCTCCGGTGGCCAGCGCGTCGGTGACGGGCCCGTCACCGACGCGGCGCTCGACGTCCAGTAGCGCGGAGAGGTCGGGGTGGGTGAGAGCGACGTTCTCGTTGCCGAGCGGATCGTCCTGCGCAGTGCCGTCGGACACCGTCACGGCCACCGCCCAGCAGTCCGCACTCGCCTGGGCCACGCGCTCGGCGAGCAGGGCGAGGCTGCGCGCCGTGGAGCCGCCCTCGGGCTCGTCTACACCGGCCCGGCCGGCGTCCGCGGACGGTGCACCCTGACGGTGGACAGGCATTCTGCTGATTACCTCGTATGTGGGGAGGGGGCTCGGTGACGGAGTGACATATGCCCTCCCCTTCACACACAAAACGAACAGATTCTCGGCCGTCCGGTGCGGGCGGCGCGGCACAGGCCCGTGGCCGGATGGCGCGGGAGGGCAACCGGCGGCCGCCGCGCGGCGCTAGGTTGGGGGCATGGCCGATTCCAAAGAGACCTCGGTGGAGTCGGCGGGCGGCTCCCGCAGCCGCTCAGCCGACCACGAACTCCTGCGCGCGGTCTTCCAGCGGTTTCCCCTCCCGGTGGTGCTGCTGGACCGCGACGCCGTCGTGCGGCGACTCAACGAGGCGGCTGCCGGGCTGTTCGGGATGCGGGAGGGCTACGCGTCGGGACGCGGGCTCACCGGCGCGCTGGCCCACGCCGAACGTGCCGCGTTCCGCTCCCAGGTGGCCGCGGTCGCCCGCGACGAGGGCGGACGCAGCCTGACGGTACGGCTGCTGCGCCCGCCGGGGCCCCGGCACTGGGCCGGGCTGGAGCTGCGCACCACGCTGACACCGCTGCGTCCGCCACGGGAACCGCACGTCTCCGTGGTGGCCGTCTTCCAGCAGGGCTCCTCGGCTTCGCCGGAGGGCCGGGCGCCGGTTCCGTCCCGGGCCGCGTCGCCGGCGGCGGACACCGCCGGCTCGATCACGCGGCACACGGAGATGATGGACGTGGTCGACGACATGACGGCCGCCCTGCTGAGCGCGCCGTCCGCCGACGGAGTGGTGGACAGCGCCGGGGCGGTCCTCCATCCCGCTCTTGCGGACTGGGTGATCGTCGACCTGGCCGCACAGCCGGGCGGACGGGAACAGGACTCCGCGGGGCGCAGGGCCGTGTTCACCGGCGGCGGCCATGAGGAGCTGCGGCGCGCCGTGGCGTCGATGCGCCCCGAGGACTCACCCGTCGTCGAGACCGCGATGCGCAAGGGCGCGGAGACCCTCCAGGCCCACCCGGAGAACGCGGACGTCCTGGGCAGGACGGCTGACGGCACCCCGCTGCTGGAACGGGCCGACGTCAGCTCGCTGCTCTGCGTGCCGTTGCGTGCCGGCCGCGAGGCTCCCGTGATCGGGGCGCTCACGCTGCTGCGTTGCGGCGCCAGGCGGCCGTTCGAGCTGGCCGAGGCGGGCGCGGTTGACCGCATCGCCCGCCATGTGGTGCTCGCCCTGGACGGTCGCTGAGCAGCGGCGCCGAGGTCAGACGGAGACCGGCCGGGCCAGTTCACGTTCGGTGACCGGCGTCTCTTCCTGGATCTCGGCGTTCAGCTTGTGGCAGGTGCGGCTGATGAGCCGGGAGACGTGCATCTGCGAGATGCCCAGGTGCTCGGCGATCCGGCTCTGCGTCATGTCGCAGAAGAACCGCAGGTAGAGGATCTCCCGCTCACGCTGCGGCAGTTGCCGCAGCCGGGGCGCGGCGGCCTCGCGGTCCACCACCAGCTCGAAGCCGGGCTCGGGCGCGCCGAGCGTGTCGCTCAGCGAGTACCCGTCCTCGGCGCCGGGCAGCTCGGCGTCGAGTGAGAGCGTGCTGTAGCTCTCCAGCGCCTCCAGCCCGGTGCGGACCTCGTCCTCGGTGAGGCCGGTGTACTCGGCGAGCTGGGCGACCCCGGGTGAACGGCCGTCCAGGCCGGTGCTGAGCTGCCGGTAGGCGGTCCGGACCCGGTTGCGCAGCTCCTGCACCCGGCGCGGCACGTGCAGGCCCCACAGGTGGTCGCGGAAGTGGCGTTTGACCTCGCCCACGATGGTCGGCACGGCGAAGCTCTCGAAGGCGCTGCCGCGTGCGGGGTCGTACCGCCCGACGGCCTTGACGAGGCCCAGGGAGGCGACCTGCTCCAGGTCCTCCAGGGACTCGCCGCGATTGCGGAAGTTGCGGGCCAGCCGCTTCGCCATGGGGATCCATGCCTGGATGATCTCCTGACGGATCCGATCGCGTTCCGGGCCGTCGGGGAGTTCAGCCATGCGCTGGAACCTCGCACCGGTGTCCGGCGCGTCGTTGTGGGGGTGCCTGGCATGCCGGGCACGCGTGTTGACGGGTGTCATGGGATTCACTCCCGCGAATGGAGACTGCGGTGATCATCGCGGGAGGAGACACAGGTCGGACCGGGATTCTGCACCCGGGGCGGCCTGACGCCGCTCCCACGGATGTGCCTCCAGTCCGAAGCACGAAGGGACGCCTACCCGGACCTCACACCTCGAAACAGGGTTTTGCCCGTCCTTCACCCGGTTACCCGGTGAACTGACCGGACCGAATCCCCGGGGAAGCGGCACCACCCCGGTTCGGGCGGGTGCCGCGAGGCTCCGACCAGGACCGATGCGGGCAGTCCGGGCCGCCCGCACCCCGACTTCCACGCCGTGTCCCTCACGGGCCGTAGCCCACCGATGGAGTCAGCTTGACGGCGAAGAGCAGCACAGACGTGGCAGTGCGCGTCCCGCCGCGGCGGCCGCGCGGTCGGGCGGAGCGAAGGACCGCGGCTGCGCGGAGGAAGGCACCGGCTCCGGGACGGCTCGGCCCGGATGCCGACCACGAGGCGAGGAGCGGAGGCCGGGGCCTGCCGACAGCAGCCCGGCCACGGTCCCCATGCGTCCCGGGCACGTGACGAGCGGTGACGTCATCCCGGGAAACGGCCGGCGCCCGGCGAGCGGTCAGCTCGCCGGGCGCCGGTGTGCGTACACCGGCGCCCGGTGCCCGTACCGGGGTGTCCGGTTGCGCCAGCGAGCCAGCGGCGGTGTCGGCCTCGGCATCCCGGGTACCCGGGCCTTTGCGTCAGCACTGCCGTCTACCAGGAGGGAACCATGGATCTCGGATTCCTCAGTCCCCTGTACGACCGTCCCGGCCCGTGGGCCACGGTCTACTTCGCCACCGACTTCCCCGCCGAGGACGGTGCCGCCCGTCAGGAACTGCACGCCCGCGCGGCGGCCGACCGGCTCGCCGAGCAAGGCGCCGACGATCAGACCTGCCGCGCCGTCCACGACGCGTTGACGGCCCTGCCCCGCACTCCCAACCCGCCCGGGCGGGCGCTGTTC
Organism: Streptomyces sp. 549; assembly: GCF_030124175.1. Lineage (GTDB taxonomy): Bacteria > Actinomycetota > Actinomycetes > Streptomycetales > Streptomycetaceae > Streptomyces. The sequence continues at coordinate 339,352 of NZ_JASKMT010000001.1, forward strand.
GCCACCTCCGGCGAAGTGGTGCTGGAGACGTCGCTGGCGGTCGCCCCCGACGGGGACGGCCCGCACGCGACGTGGGCTCCCCTGCCGCACACCGCTCCCCTGCTGGACCTGGCCGACGCCGGGCCGCGCTGCCTGATCGCCCGCATCGACCGGCTCGGTGCCGACTTCGAGGTGCGGGACACCGAGGGCACCCGCGAGGTGGGCCGCCTGGGCGGCGACGACTGGCCGATCCGCCGCACCCCGACCACCGACTGGTCCGAGCGGCACTTCCAGAACTCCGTCGAGAACACCTGGGAGCGCAACGCCGCCGCCGTCGCGGAGGGCATCACGGAGACCGCCGAACGCGAACACGCCGACATGATCGTGCTGAGCGGCGAGCACCGGCAGTGCATCACCGTGAAGGAGCGGTTGCCGCACGAGCTGAGGGCCGTCGCCGTCGAAGCGGAGCACGGCACCCGCTCCCCCGGCAGCAACGAGGAAGCCGGCGAGCGCAAGCTCGTGGGTGAGGTCGCCGACGCGCGGGCCTGGCGGGTCCGCCAGCGGGCCGCCGGCGTGATGGACCGGTTCCGGGCCGGCCGGGTGCCCACCGACGACGGCCGGATCGACGCCGCCGAAGGCGTGCCCGCGCTGGTCGAGGCGGCCCGGGAGCACCGGATCGCGACCCTGCTGCTCCGGCCGGACGGCCCGGACGCGCACCGCGAGGTGTGGGTGGGTGAAGACCCCACCCAGATCGCGATGCGCCGCACCGAGGCGCGCGAGCTGGGCGCAGGTGAGCCGATGTCCGCCCGTGCGGACGACGCGCTGATCCGCGCCGCCGCCGCCACCGGAGCCGGCGCGCTGTCGGTGAGCGCGCTGACCGACGAACCGGAGCAGCCCAGCGGCCTCCCGGTGGGCGGTCTGGGTGCGCTGCTGCGCTGGCCGTACGGCGCCGGCGCCCATGAGCAGCAGGAGGCTCTGCAGAGCTGACCACTCGGCGGACCCCGCGACGGGCGGGGTCCGCCGCCTCCGTCGCGGGGGGCCGCAGGCGCCCGGGAGCAGTCCTCGAACGCTCCCGGTACCGGCAGGACCGGAGGAGAAGGGCAGGGAGATGTCCGAGTACGTGCGGGACGTGATGACCGTGGCGGCGGCCTGCGTGCACCCCGACACCCCGCTGAGGGAGGCAGCCCGCCTGATGGACGCCCAGGGCATCGGCTGTGTGCTCGTGGCCCGGGACGGTCTGCTCACAGGGCTGCTCACGGACCGCGACATCACGGTGCGGGCGGTGGCCGGCGGAGCCGACACGCTGACCCTGAGCTGCGGCGCGGTGTGCACCGCGGCACCGGTGACCGTCGGTCTGGACGACACCGTGGCCACGGCCGAGAGGCTGATGCGGCGGCACGCCGTGCGACGGCTTCCGGTGGCTGAGGCGGGCCGCCCGCTGGGCCTGGTCTCACTCGGCGACCTCGTCGTGGACCAGGATCCGGAGTCGCTGCTCGCCGAGCTGGCCCGCGCGGCCTACCGTGCGTGAGCGGCGGTCCGCCGCGGGGCGTGCGACGCCCCGGCGCGGGTATCAGGTCGGGATGACGAGCACCCTGAGCAGTGCCGACCAGGCGGTCTTCGACCTGGTGGCCCGCCGGCACCTGCCCGGCGCGGACCGGGCCCTCCCCCTGCTGAGCCGAAGCGCCAACCACGGCGTGCTGTGGCTGACCGCGGCCGGCGCGGTCGCGGTGTGGGCCCGCGGCAAGCACCCCAAGGCCCGGCGCGCGGCGGTCCGCGGCACGGCCTCCCTGGCCCTGGCGTCCGCCACGGTCAACACCGTGGCCAAGTGGTCGGTCCGCCGGTCGCGTCCGCTGCTGGACACGGTCCCGCTGGTGCGGCGGCTCAAGCGGCAGCCGATCACCACCTCCTTCCCGTCCGGGCACTCCGCCTCGGCTGCGGCGTTCGTGGCGGGCATGGCCATGGAGTCCCGCACCCTGGGGGCCGCGCTGGCGCCGGTCGCCGGTGCGGTGGCGTTCTCCCGGGTGTACACCGGCGTGCACTATCCCAGCGACGTGGTCGCGGGCGCGGCGCTGGGCGTGGGTGCCGCCTACGCGGTGCGCAAGCTGTTCCCGGTGCGCACCCTGGCCGCCCCGCGTGCCCGGGTCGCGGTGGACGTGCCGGCGCTGCCGGACGGCAAGGGCCTGGTCGTGGTGGTCAACGCCGGCTCCGGCACCGCCACCGCCACCTCGGCGCTGGCCGAGGTGGCCATGCCCAGAGCCGACTTCGTGCACTGCGACCCGGCGGACGGGCGGCTGCTGGAGGAACTGGAGCAGGCGGCGCGGCGCGCCTCGGAGCTGCGGGGCGCGCTGGGGGTGTGCGGCGGGGACGGCACGGTCAACGCCGCGGCCCGCATGGCCGTCCGGTTCGGGGTGCCGCTGGCGGTGCTGCCAGGGGGGACGCTGAACCACTTCGCGCTGGACCTGGGCATCGAGGAGGTGCAGGACGCCGCGGCGGCGTTGAACGACGGCGAGGCGGTGAAGGTCGACCTGGGCCGGTTCAGCACCGACGGGTCGTTCCTCAACACGTTCGCGCTGGGTGCCTACCCCGAGCTGGTGCGCATCCGCGAGCACTGGTCGCCGCGCATCGGCGGCTGGCCCGCCGGGGTGCTGGCGGCCTTCCGGGTGCTGCGCGACTACCGGCCGATCGAGATCAGGATGAACGGCGAGCGGCACCAGGTCTGGCTGCTGTTCGCGGGCAACTGCCGCTACGACGGCCTGGGCCTGACCCCGCAGCGACGGTCCGACCTGTCGGACGGACTGCTGGACGTGCGGGTCGCGCACGCCGGCCAGTGGGCCCGTACCCGGCTGCTGCTCGCCGCGCTGGCCGGCACCCTGGAGCACTCCCCGGTACACGGCATGTCGCGGGTGCGGCGGTTGCGCATCGACTGGATCCAGCCCGGTACGCAGATGGCCTTCGACGGCGAGGTCACCGAGGCGCCCGGGAAACTGCGGCTGGACAAGCAGCAGGAGGCCCTGGTCGTGTACTGCCCGCTGTCCCGGTAGGACCGCCCGACCCCCACCCGCCCCACCCCACCCGACCCGCACCCGGTCCATCCGGTCCGCCTGGCCCTCCTGATCCACCGGTCCGAATCGCGAGACTATTCGTCCCGCGATTCGGACGCCGCGTTAGGGTCGGCGCATGTCGGAGCCTTCCGCCGTGTACACCCACGGCCACCACGAGTCCGTGCTGCGCTCGCACCGCAGCCGCACCGCGGCGAACTCGGCCGCCTACCTGCTTCCCGACCTCGCGCCGGGCCTGGACCTGCTGGACGTGGGCTGCGGGCCGGGCACGATCACCGTCGACCTGGCCGAGCGGGTCGCCCCTGGCCGCGTGGTCGCGCTGGACCCGGCTCCCGACGCGCTGCACGCGGCACGCGGCGAGGCCGCCCGGCGGGGCCTGCGAGGCGTGGAGTTCGTCCAGGGCGATGTGCACCGCCTCGACCACGAGGATGACTCCTTCGACGTGGTGCACGCCCACCAGGTCCTCCAGCACGTCGCCGATCCGGTGGCCGCGCTGCGGGAGATGCGGCGGGTCTGCCGGCCCGGCGGCGTGGTGGCCGTCAGGGACGCCGACTACGCGGCGATGACCTGGTACCCGCGGCTGCCCGCGCTGGACGCCTGGCTCGACCTGTACCAGCGTGTCGCGCGGTCCGGAGGCGGTGAACCGGACGCCGGCCGGCGTCTGCTGCACTGGGCGCAGCAGGCCGGTTTCACCGAGGTGACACCGTCCGCGGGCGTGTGGTGCTTCGCCACCGAGGAGGAGCGGGCCTGGTGGAGCGGACTGTGGGCGGACCGTACGGTGCACTCCGACTACGCCGACCTCGCGGTGCGGGGCGGCCACGCCACCGCGGCCGAACTGGCGGGCGTCGCAGCCGGCTGGCGGTCCTGGGGTGTGGCGGAAGGGGCCTGGTTCGCGGTGCTGCACGGCGAGATCCGCTGCCGCGCCTGACGCCCGGCCGGGTGCCAACCAGCTTGTCGGGCATGGAGATTCTCGGAACCTCGCTGCGGGTGTGCGTGCCCGACCTGGAGGCCGCAGTGCCCGTCTTCGAGCGGCTGACCCGGTGCGAGGCGCAGCGGTTCAGCAACGGCCCGGTGTCGGCGGCGGCCGTCGGCCGTTCATGCTGATGTCCGGACCCGCCCAGCACCTGGACGTGCTGCGCCGGATCACCGCGACGCTTGCGGTGCGGGACGCCGACGCGGCTGTGGCGGAGCTGCGGGCCGTCGGCGCGGACATCATCGCCGGTCCGCAGGCCACCCCGATCGGCCGGAGTGTGGTGGCCCGCCATCCGGACGGCTCGATCTTCGAATACGTCGACCGTCCGGGAGCAAGGACTGACCACCCCGGAGCGAGGGGCTGACCACCCGGGAAGGACGAGCCGACCGTCCGTCCGAGTGCCGAAGCCTGCGGGCCCGCGCCGGCGGCGGCCGGTGCGGGGGTGGCGGCTCAGCCGACGGTCAGCACCACCTTGCCGCGGGTCCGGCCGGACTGGCTGAGGCGCCACGCCTCGGCCGCGTCGGCCAGCGGCAGGGTCCGGTCCACGTGCACGGTGAGCCGGCCCGTGTCGGCCAGGTCGGCCAGCACGGCGAGGTCCGCGGCGTCGGGCCGGACGAACAGGTAGTGGCCGCCCTTGGCCGCCACCTCCCCGTCGACCACGGACACCACGCGGCTGCGTTCGGCCAGCAGTTCCTGGGAGGTCTCGACCGCACCGCCGCCCACGAAGTCCAGCGCGGCGTCGATCCCGTCGGGCGCCAGCTCGCGCACCCGCTCGGCCAGGCCGTCGCCGTACTCGACCGGTTCGGCGCCCAGATCCCGAAGGAATCCGTGGTTGCGCTCGCTGGCCGTGCCGATCACCCGGGCGCCCCGGGCGACCGCGATCTGCACCGCGAGCGAGCCGACGCCGCCGGAGGCCGCGTGCACCAGCACGGTGTCGCCGCTGCCTACCGCCAGGCGGTCCAGGCACTGCAGGGCGGTGAGGCCCACGAGCGGCAGTCCTCCGGCCTGCTCCCAGTCGAGCGAGGCCGGTTTCCGGGCCAGGGTGCGCACCGGGGCGGGCACGAGTTCTGCGTACGTGCCGTGCTGCACCTCGTCGCGCCGCACGTAGCCGATGACCTCGTCGCCCTCCGCGAACTCGCTGACGTCCGCCCCGGTCCGCTCGACCACCCCGGCCACGTCCCAGCCGGGCACCAGCGGGAAGTGGGCGTACATCGCCCCGTCCAGGTAGCCGGCGCCGACCTTCCAGTCGACCGGGTTGACGCCCGCGGTCCGCACCCGGACGAGCACGGTGTCGGGTCCGACGCGCGGGTCGGGGAGTTCGGTGAGCTCCAGGTTCTCGGGGCCGCCGTAGTTCTTCAGTGCGATGGCTTTCATGCCGGTACGTGTACCCGGTGCGGTCGGATCGTCCCGGACACGGGGTCGACTGTGGCGAACCGCACCTGCTCGGCCCTGCGCCGGCGCAGGGCCGAGCAGGTGCGGTTGCCGGTGCCGTGCCCCGGACGGACGATGGAGGAAACCGGTCGGCGGCACCTGCGCGTCGGGGGCCGGCGGCCACCGGTCCGTCCTGCACGGAGGTACACACCATGACCACGGCCAAGGACATCATGCACGCGGGCGCCCAGTGGATTCCCGCGTCGGAGACGCTGGACCGGGCGGCGCAGCTGATGCGCGAGCTGAACGTGGGCGCGCTGCCCATCAGCGACTCCGACGAACGGCTGTGCGGCATCCTCACCGACCGCGACATCGTCGTGGAGTGCGTGGCCATGGGCCACGACCCGGCCCGCACCACCTGCGGCGACCTGGCGCACGGCACACCGCGCTGGATCGACGCGGACGCTGAGGTGTCCGAGGTGCTGGAGGAGATGCAGAGCCACCAGATCCGCCGTCTGCCGGTGATCGAGAACAAGCGGCTGGTCGGCATGATCAGCGAGGCGGATCTGGCGCAGCACCTGTCGGAGCACGAGATCGCCGCGTTCGTCGAGCGGGTCTACGCCGGTTAGCTCCCCCGTCTCAGCCGCCGGCCGGCAGCGTGCCGACGTCGGGTCGTTCCAGGCCGAACACCGTTCTGTAGAGGGCCATCTCCGCCTCCAGGGCACGCACGATGGTCTCCGCCCGGCGGAAGCCGTGCCCCTCGCCCTCGAAGGTGAGGTAGGCGTGGGCCGGACCGTCCGGCGGCATCAGCCGCATGAACCGCTCGCTCTGCGCGGGCGGGCAGATCACGTCGTCCAGTCCCTGCATCAGCAGGAACGGCACCGAGATCCGGTCGGTGCCGTGGACGGGTGAACGCTCCCGGCTGCGGGCCGGCAGGCTCTGCCGCGGGCCCACCAGGGACTCCAGGTAGCGCGACTCGAAGTCGTGCGTGCCGCTGTCGGCCCAGCCCGCCAGGTCCAGCACGGGGTAGCTGATCACCGCGCAGGCGTACACGCCCTCGGCGGCGGGTGCGACCAGCGAGACCGCTGCCGTCCAGCCGCCCGCGCTGCCGCCGCGGACGGCGATGCGGGCCCGGTCGGCGGTGCCCTCCTCGGCCAGCGCGCGGGCCACCGCGGCGCAGTCCTCCACGTCCACCACGCCCCACTGCTCGCGCAGCCGTTCCCGATAGGCCCGCCCGTAGCCGGTCGACCCGCCGTAGTCGACGTCCGCCACGCCGATGCCACGTGAGGTGAAGTAGGCCGTCTCCAGGTCGAGGGCGAGCGGTGAACGGCCGGTGGGCCCGCCGTGCACCCGGATGACGTAGGGCGGGAGTTCGCCGTCCGGCGCGGTGCGGCCGGGGTGGTGCGGCGGGTAGACGTGCACGGGCACGCTGTGGCCGTCGGGGCGGTTGAACGCCCGGATCAGCGGCTCCGGGTAGTACGCCGGGTCCACCGGGTCGCGGTGGGGCTCGGCGAGCACCCGGCTGTGCCCGGTGCAGGTGTCCAGTTCGACGATCTCGCAGCCGCTGCGCGGGCTCGCCGCGATGCCGACCACGCGGCTGCCGACGGCGGCCAGCGACGGTGACCACTCCGTCCACGGCCCCGGCGCGTCGACCAGTTCGCCGCCTTCCGGGTCCAGTATGCCGAGCGACTTGGGCCCTCTGCCGTGCAGCACGGCCAGCGGCCCGGTGGGCAGCGGCACGAACCAGCGCCGCCCGATCTGCCACAGCGCGTCGCCGAACTCCTCGGCCCTGGGGCACAGCGACAGCGGCGGCCCGTTCTCCGGGTCGACCCGGTAGAGGTTCCACCATCCGGAGCGGTCGGAGACCGCCAGCAGGCTGCCGTCCGCGGCCCACTCGGTCTGCGCGACCGACTCGCGCGGCCCGCCGAGCACCGTGCGGGCGGACTCCAGCCAGCCGTCGCCGCCGACCTCGGCCAGCCGCAGCTCGGTGCCGTCCCACGGCATGCGCGGGTGGTCCCAGGCCAGCCAGGCGGCGTGCCGTCCGTCCGGCGAGATCCGCGGGCCGGTCACGAAGTGGTGCGTGTCGGGGGTGAGTTCGCGCACTGCGTCGCGGTCCTGGGCGGCGGAGCCGTCCAGGGGGACGGCGGCAAGCACGCGGCGGACGTCGGTGGGCGCCGGGCCGGTGAACTCCTCCAGCACGCACCACACCTCGCCGCGCTCGGGCAGCACCACCGGGTCCGCCCAGCGCAGCCCGCCGCCCGCCGAAGGCGGACCGAGCGGCGACAGCGGGGTCAGCGGGTGCGGCGACGCGCCCGGCTGGTCCGGTTCGAAGCGGTACAGCCGCTGGTCGGCGTGGTGCACGAAGACCATGAGCGGCCCGCCCGACGGCCTGGCGGCCCCGGCCCACGGGCAGCCCCCGTACTCGATCACGCGGCTTCGTACGTCCCACGGCGCGGGCAGCGCCGGTGCGGGGGCCGCGCCGTCCGCCGTGAACCGCATCCACGCCCGGCGGCCGCCCTCGTCGGGGCGCGGCGCCGTCCACCACACCTCCTGGCCGACCGCGCCGAGGTGGTCGGGGCGCCCGTCGTGCGTGGCCACCAGTTCCGCGTCGATCGGGGACGGCCAGGTGCCGTAGGGGGCCTGTACGGTCACCATCGGGTGCGCCTCCTAGAGCGCGCGCAGGGCGCGGTCGAATACCCGGACACCGAAGTGCAGCGCGTCAACTGGTACCCGTTCGTCCACCCCGTGGAACATCGCCTGGTGGTCGAAGCCCTCCGGGAGGCGCAGCGGGGCGTAGCCGTAGCCGGTGACGCCGAGCCGGGAGAACTGCTTGGCGTCGGTGCCGCCCGACATGCAGTACGGCACGACGTGCGCCTGCGGGTCGAAGTGCTCAAGCGCCTCGCGCAGCACGGCGAACGTGGGCGCGTCGGCGGGTGCCTGGAGCGGGATCTCGCGGTGCTGGAACTGCCATTCGACGTCCGGCCCCACCAGGGTGTCCATGGTCGCCACGAACTCCTCCTCGTAGCCGGGCAGCATGCGGCCGTCGACGTGCCCGGTCGCGGTGCTCGGGATGACGTTGGTCTTGTAACCGGCTTCCAGCATCGTCGGGTTGGTGCTGTTGCGCAGGGTCGGCGCGACCAGTGCCGCGGCCCGCCCCAGGCGGTCGAGGAACGCGTCCGCGTCGAAGTCGGGGGCGTCCAGGTCGGGTTGATCGAGTCCGTGGACGGCGGCGAGTTCGGTCAGCGCGGCCCGCACGGTCGGCACCAGCCGGACCGGCCAGCGGTGCTCGGCGATGCGGTGCACGGCACCCGCGAGCCGGCTGACGGCGTTCTCCCGGTTTGTCTTCGAGCCGTGGCCGGCCCGGCCGCGGGCGGTGAGGCGCATCCACGCCGTGCCGCGTTCACCCGCGGCGACCGGGTAGAGCCGCCGGCCGCCGTCGGCGTGGAAGGTGTACGCGCCGGACTCGCTGACGCCCTCGGTGCAGCCCTCGAACAGCTCCGGGTGGGAGCGCGCCAGGAAGCCCGACCCGTAGTCGGCGCTGTCCTCCTCGTCGGCGGTGAACGCCAGCACCACGTCGCGCCGGGGCCGTACCCCCGCGCGTGCCCAGGCGCGGACCACGGCCAGGACCATGGCGTCGGTGCTCTTCATGTCGACCGCGCCGCGGCCCCACACCACACCGTCGCGGACCTCGCCGGAGAAGGGCGCCACCGTCCACTCGGCGGCGTCGGCGGGCACCACGTCGAGGTGGCCGTGGACGAGCAGCGCGTCCGCGGACGGGTCGCTGCCGGCGAGCCGCGCGACGACGTTGGTGCGCCCCGGCGCCTTCTCCAGCAGCTGCGGCTCCAGGCCTGCGTCGGCGAGCCGCTCGGCGACGTACTCGGCTGCCGGCCGCTCCAGGCCGTCGCCGCCGCCGCGGTTGGTGGTGTCGTACCGGATGAGGTCGCTGGTGAACGTCACCGCCTCGTCCAGGGCCTGCTGGTCGATGTGCGCGGGGTCAGCCATAGGTCTCCTCCACCGCTGCCGAGACGACCGTGGTGACGGCCTTGAAGCAGCGGATCGCTTCGTACATGTCCGGCGAGCCGTACGCTACCCGGCGTTCACCCGTTCGGCGCACTCCGGGGACGACGGTCGCGGCGCCCGCCAGGTGCTCCGCGTCGAACTCCACCTCCAGCTCGTGCGGGGTGCTCGCCGGCTGCTCGCGCACGGCGAGCGCGGCGGCGTCCCGGGCCGCCGCGCGGATGCCCGCGGCGGTGACCGCCGGGGTGCGGCACACCGCGGCGTACCGGGAGACGTGGTCCTTGACCGCGCAGGTGCGGGCGGCCGGCGCGTACCCCTTGGCGTCCTCGCAGGTGAGGTCGTCCCCGGTGACGAGCACCACCGGCACGCCGAACTCCGCGGCCACCAGCGCGTTCAGCCGGCCCTCGCTGGCGCGGGCGCCGTCCACCCACACGCCGGTGATGGAGTTCGCCAGGTAGGTGTGCGCCAGCACACCCTCGCTGCCCGCGCCGGTGTGGTACCCGACGAAGGCGACGCCGTCGACGTCTCCGTGCTGCACACCTTCGACCATGCTCAGCGCCTTGTGCCGGCCGGTGAGCAGCACCGCCCGGTCGTCCAGCTGCTCCAGCAGCAGGTTGCGCATCGTCCAGTGCGCCTCGTTGACGAGCACCTCGTCGGCGCCGCCGTCGAAGAACCCGGCGACGGCGGCGTTGACGTCGCCGGTGAACATCGGGCGGCAGCGTTCCCACTGGGGTGCGCCGGGCAGCACGTCGGCCGGCCAGGTCACCCCGGTGGCACCTTCCATGTCGGCGCTGACGAGGATCTTCATGCCCGGCACGTTACGCGCTCGCCCGGTGCCGCAGAGGTCTCGCCGGACGTCGCGGCGCGTGCCCTCCGCCGCAGTCAGCCATTCCGCCCAACGACAAGCCAGTTGGAGGGCAGTTCCACCGGTGCGCCGTCCGCGCCGGGCTCGGTGGTGGTGAGCGGAGTGGCCCCGGAGGCAAGCACGCCGAGACCGGCCGCGGTGAACAGGCGGGGCACCGCGTCGTCGGGCATCTCCATCGGCGCTATGCCGTGGCCGAATATCGCGGCGAGCCGCTGCGGCGGGCCGCCGGGACGCGCCATGAGGCCCATGAGGACGTCCTTGGCAGCGGCGGCGGGTTCGAGCACGAACGCCCGGCCGCGTTCGCCCAGCAGGTGGACGAGGGATTCGGCGATGGCCGCCCGCGCCGGTTCCGGGCTCTGGTGCAGGACGCCTCGCACGTACACGTGGGCGTCCCCCAGTTCGTCGTGCAGGCGCTCGGCAGCGGCCGGGTCGGCCGCGTCGCCCTGCCGGAAGTCGACCCGGTCCGCGCCGGGCAGCGTCCGGGCACGTTCGACGGCCGCCGCCGACAGGTCGAGGCCCACCACCGGGCGGTAGTGGGCGGCGAGGAACACGGTCTGGGTGCCGTTGCCGCAGCCCACGTCCACCAGCGGCAGCCCGGCGGGCAGGTGCTCGCGGAACAGGGTGAGGTGGCGGGCGGCGGTGAGGTCGGGCCGGGCGTCCCAGAAGACCTCCCCGGCCTTGTCGGGCGCGTCGCGCCAGAACGACTCCCATGCGTCGTGGTGCTCCTTGGACGTCTCCATGTGTGCCCCCCGGGTGGGTGGATGCGGCGGTGGCCGGCTGCGGGCAGTGCGTGGATGCGCTGGACGTCGGTCGCGGGGCCTGTGGTGCCGGTCGCGAGGCGGACGGACGGTCGGCGGTGCTTCTGCTGGCGGGCGCGGTGCGGCGACACGGTGCGGTGCGGTGGGCGATGGGCGGCGGGCGGGCGGGGCCGGGGGTCAGCGCGGGCGGCGCGGCAGGGCCTGCTCCCACCACACGGTCTTGCCGCGGGCGGTGCGGCTCGTGCCCCAGCGGCGTGCGAGGCGGCTGACCACCCGCAGGCCCCGTCCGGAGGGGCGCAGCCCGGAGACGTGCAGCAGTTGCGGCAGCTCGTGGTCGTCGTCGAACACCTCGCACAGCAGCGCGTCGGTGCGCACCAGGCGCACCTCGACACGGCGGCTGTGCGCGTGCTGCACGGCGTTGGTGACGACCTCGCTGACCAGCAGTTCGGCCGTGTCGCTCTCCGCCGCCAGGCCCCAGGCCGCGAGGCGCTCGCGCACCAGCCGCCGGGCCCTGCCCGCGGCCTGCGGTTCCAGGTCCAGTTCCCAGCGGGCGACGTCGTCCTCGGGGATGCCGTTGAGGCGTGCCATCAGGAGTGCCACGTCGTCCTTGCGCCCGTCCTGGTCGCCGGTGGCGGCTGCCAGCGAGCGGATGACGGTGTCGCAGGCGTCGTCCATCGACGCGGCCGGGTGGGCGGCGGACTCGCACAGCGCGGCGAGCCCGGCGCCGATGTCCTGGCCGCGCACCTCCACCAGACCGTCCGTGCACATCACCAGCCGGTCACCGGGGGCGACGGGCACCACGGCCGTCTCGAAGGCGACTCCCCCGACGCCCACCGGCGCACCGGTGGGCAGGTCCAGCAGCTCGCTGCCGCCGTCCGCGGCCCGGACCAGCACCGGCGGGATGTGCCCGGCGTTGGCGATCAGCAGCCGCGACTCGACCGGGTCGTAGACCGCGTAGAGACAGGTCGCGAGGTAGTTCTCGCCCAGCCGCTGCGCAAGGTCGTCGAGGTTGCGGAGCAGCTGTGCGGGTTCCATGTCCAGGCCTGCCATGGTCTGCACGGCGGTGCGCAACTGGCCCATCATCGCTGCGGAGTTCAGGCCGTGGCCCATCACGTCGCCGACCACCAGCGCGGTCCGCGAGCCGGGCAGCTGCACGGTGTCGAACCAGTCCCCGCCGACCCGCCCGAGCCTCGTCCCCGGCAGGTAGCGGGTGGCGGTGTCGCAGCCCGCCATGCGCGGCGCGATCCGGGGCAGCATGCTGTCCTGGAGGGTGTCGGCGACGTTCTCCTGGTACGTGTACATGCGGGCGTTGTCCAGCACCAGGCCTGCACGGGCGGCGAGTTCCGCACCGGTGACCCGGTCCATGTCGTTGAACTCGGCGCGCTCGCGACGGCGCAGCAGGATCATGAAGCCCAGCACGACCTGGCGGGCCTTCAGCGGCACGACCAGCATCGAGCGGTGGTTGATCAGGGGCCGGATGTCGCGCTTCTCGAACTGCGCGGCGATGGCGTTGCCCATCTCCTCGCTGATGCGTGGCACGAGTACCGGTTCGCCGCTCGTCATGCACTGGAAGAACGGCGTGTGCACGGGAAAGGGCATGGACTCGCCGACGGGGACCACGTCGTCCCAGCGGCCGGGCTCGTCGTTGTGCTCCACGGCCACCCGGTGCCACAGCGTGGTGGCGTCCGGAGGCCCGTCGGGAAATCCCTCACCGGCGATGACCTGCTCACGCAGGTAGGTGCCGGCGACGTCGGTGAAACGCGGCACGACGGCCTCGCTCACCTCCTGGATGGTGGCGGCCAGGTCGAGCGAGGTGCCGATCCGCCCGCTGACCTCGTTCAGGAACTCCAGGCGCTCCCGGACCGCCGCGTACTCCAGGTCCGTCTCCGGGTCCGCCGCGGCCGGCGCCGGCCGCTCGGCGGAACCGTCCGCCGAGCGCCGGGCCCGGCGCTCCACCCGGCGCGGGACGCCCCAGTCGGGTGTCACCGGGACCCGGTGGTGGCGGCTGATCTCCAGTACGGGATAGCCCAGTTCAAGCACCTGGGAGACGATGCGGGTGCTCTCCTGCGGGCTCATGCTCGGCAGGATCTCCGGTAAGCGGGCCGCCAGTTCGCGTGAACCGGGGAAGTCGGTGTGCAGGGCGAGGGCGGGCATCACCCGCTCGTTGTCCTGCGCTTCGGCCGAGTCGGGCAGCGACAGCGCGGCCGCACCGGTGGCGAGCACCAGCAGGCGCTCGGGCCCGGGCCCGACCAGTGGGTAGGCCCACCACAGCACGTCGCCGCCCGGCCCTTCACCGCCGGACGTCCTGGCCCGCCCGGAGGTCGCGTACGACGCGGCTCCGCGCACCCCGGCATCCCAACCGGGGTCGCCGAACGCGCCGCCGACCGGCATGAGTTCGGAGGCCCTGGCGCCGAGCGCCTGCTCACGTCCACAGCCGAAGAGACGTACCGCGCCGGCGCTCCAGTGCGAGATCGCGCCGTGGGCGTCGGCCACCACGACCGCCAGCGGAATGCGCCCGGTGACGGCGGAGACGGGAAACTCTGGATGGCCACGGGGCTGCTCGTGCTCCACGGTTCCGGCTCTCCTTCCGAGACGGCCTCCACCACAGTACGACCACCGGGGCGTATCGCACCGGGCAATGTGGTAAAAGGTCGCACGCCCGCGCATCCGTGCGCCCCTTGCACGCCGAACACACGCTGGGGTACGCCCCCGTCTCCACGACGGCGATGCGACGGCGACGGAAGCTGCTTCCGTCGCCGTCGCCGTAACCGTGCCGGGGCCGTGCCGATCGGCCGCACCGCGGCCGGACCACCCGAAACGGTGAACCGGCCAGCGGCTACTTCTCCGTCTCGGCGGCGAGGCGGTCCAGGATCTCGCCGTAGATCCGGCCCAGTCCGCGCGGCGCGAAGGTCTTCTCGAAGAAGCCGCCGACGCCGCCCGCACCGTTCCACACCGTGGTGACGGTGACGCGCGAGGTGCCCTCCGCGCTCCCGGGGGTGACCGTCCAGGTGGTCACCATCGAGGAGTTGCGGTCCTTCTCGACCAGGCTGCCCTCGGCGGGCTCGTCCACGTCGAGCAGGCAGTCGCGGATGCGCTTACTGGTGGCCTGGAGCTTCCAGTGCACCAGAGTTCCCTTGCCGTCGCCGCCCTCCCGCACCTCGTACTCGCTGAAGTGCCCGGGCAGCAGCTTCTCGCGTGTTCCCCGGTAGTCAGCGAGGGCGTCGAAGACCGTCTCCGGCTTCGCCGCGATCTCCCGCTGGCTGGTGGCCTCGACCTGCGCCATGAGTCCTCCTGTGGTGAACCGCGGCCGACCGCCGCGGTACCCGCCATCCCATCACCCGCGCCACGCCCGCCACAATCCAGGTTGACATCCACGAAGGGAACAGGTGTTCTATTTGGAGACGGCACGACGAGGAGGCACCATGCGCTGGGACAACCTGCGGGACGACGGCCCGGGCGCACTGTTCGGGGCCGACGTCGTCAGCCGCACCTTCGACACCCCGGAGTTCCGCGGCATCACCTTCCACGAGGTGCGCGCCCGGTCGATCGTGAACCGGGTCCCCGGCGCCTCGCGCATGCCGTTCGAGTGGACGGTCAACCCCTACCGCGGGTGCACCCACGCCTGCGTGTACTGCTTCGCCCGGCGCACCCACGGCTATCTCGACCTGGACACCGGCACCGGCTTCGACTCCCAGATCGTCGTCAAGACCAACGCGGCCGAGCTGCTGCGCCGCGAGCTGTCCTCGCGGCGCTGGCAGGGCGAGCACATCGCGATGGGCACGAACGTCGACTGCTACCAACGCGGCGAGGGCCGCTACCGGCTCATGCCGGGCATCCTCACCGCGCTGCGCGACCACGCCAACCCGTTCTCCATCCTCACCAAGGGCACCCTGATACTGCGCGACCTCGACCTGCTGCGCTCGGCGGCGGCGGTGACGGACGTGGGGGTGTCGGTGTCGGTCGGCTCGCTCGACGAGCAGCTGTGGCGGACCGTCGAACCGGGCACACCCGCACCCGAGCGGCGCCTTGACGTGGTGCGCACGCTCACCGAGCACGGCATCGGCAGCGGCGTTCTGATGGCGCCGGTCATCCCCTTCCTCGGCGACTCCCCCGCCCAGCTGCGCGAGACAGTCCGCGCCGTCGCCGCCGCCGGAGCCACCTCCGTCACCCCGCTCGCCCTGCACCTGCGGCCGGGCGCCCGCGAGTGGTTCACGGCCTGGCTCACCGAGCACCACCCCGGCCTGGTCCGGCACTACGAGGCGCTGTACGCGGACGGCGCCTACGCGCCCAAGTGGTACCAGCGCCGCATCACGCGGCAGGTCCACGAGCTGGCCGCCGAGTACGGCATCGGACCGTCCGGCCCCGCCCGTCCGCGCCGCGTCCCCGAGCCGGCCGAGCAGTGCGCCGAACCGGCGGACCACACGGGCGGCGTCCAGCTCACGCTGCTCTGACCCCCGCCGGGCCGGGCCCCGCCGGGCCGGACGGCACCCCTGCCGGGGAAAATTTGACGTGTCACCGACATTGACGCCGGGCGAGGATGCGCCCTATAAGGACTGAGAGCGCTCTCACACCGGCAGTGCGACCCGTCCCCCCACCGAGGCGCCGGCCCTGGCACCTCAGTCGCGCCGCCCTCCTCCCCGACCCGCAGGAGGTGCTCCCGCATGAGCACGAGCAGCATCGCGCCACCCCCGACCCGCCGCAGACCCCGTACCGCCCCGGCAGCCGCCCTCGCGGCGGTCGCGGTGGTCCTGGCCCTGGTCGCCGCGGCCTTCACCGCACCGTCCGCACAGGGTGCCGTACCGCCCGCCCCCGGCTGGACGCTCCAGTGGAGCGACGACTTCGACGGCCCGGCCCGCTCGCTGCCCTCGTCCGATCGGTGGCAGATCGACACCGGGTTCGGCTACCCCGGAGGCCCGGCCAACTGGGGCACCGGCGAGATCCAGCGCTACACCGACTCACCGGACAACATCAGCCTGGACGGCAGCGGCAACCTGCGCATCACCCCGCTGCGGGACGGCGCGGGCAACTGGACCTCCGGACGCATCGAGACCCGCCGGGCGGACTTCAAGGCCCCCGCAGGCGGTGTGCTGCGCATCGAGAGCCGGCTGCAGATGCCGAACGTCACCGGTGAGGCCGCCGTGGGGTACTGGCCCGCGTTCTGGGCGCTCGGCTCCCCCTACCGCGGCAACTACTGGAACTGGCCCGCGATCGGCGAGTTCGACATCATGGAGAACGTCAACGGCCTCAACTCCGTCTGGGCGGTGCTGCACTGCGGCGTCAACCCCGGCGGCCCCTGCAACGAGACGCAGGGCCTCGGCGCGAGCCGCCCATGCCCCGGCGCCACCTGCCAGTCGGCCTTCCACACCTACCGGTTCGAGTGGGACCGCAGCGTCTCGCCCAACGAGCTGCGCTGGTACGTCGACGACCAGCTCTACCACAGCCTCAGTCAGAACCGGTTCGACGCGACGACCTGGTCCAACATGACCGACCACGCCGGGTACTTCCTGCTGCTGAACGTCGCCATGGGCGGTGCCTTCCCCGACGGCGTCGCCGGCCGTGCCACCCCGGTCGCCGCCACCGTGCCGGGTCGGCCGATGGTGGTCGACTACGTGGCGGTGTGGACCCGCGGCGGCGGACCCACCGACCCGCCGACCGACCCGCCGGGCAACACCGGTCCGCTGCACCTGCGTTCCGGCGGCACCCTGGGCACCCCGGCGTCCTCGGCGGGCACCGCCACGCTGCCCTCGGCGGGCGGGGCGAACCACGACGGCTCCCCGCACCAGCCGCAGACGTTCACCGTCTCCGGCGTCAACGGGCGCTACAACGGCGGCGCGACGACCTTCGACCTCTTCGTCGACGCGGGCACCCGGGTCGGCAACGGGCAGCAGGTGCGCATCTCCTACGACCGCACGTCCAACGGCACCTGGGACCGGACGGAGACCTACCACTACTTCGCCACCGATCCGGTGCCCGGTTACGAGCGGTACACCCACAGCCGCGGGCTGAAGTCCAGCACCGGCAGCCACGGCGACATGAACGGCGGCCGGGTGCGGGTGGAGGTGTGGAACGCCATCGGCAACGGCCCGAGCACCCTGGGCGTGGGCAACCAGTCCGTCGTACGGATCCCCTTCGGCTGACCGGGTGCCACCCGGAGCCCGGCCCGGGAGCACTCCGCTCTCCGGGCCGGGTGTGCCGGTTGCCGGGTGCCGCAGGAGGCGCCCGGCCGGCTCGCTAGGCTGCGGAGATGCTGATCAGGGAAGCCACCGAGCAGGACTGGGCCGCGCTGTGGCCGTTCATGCGGGAGATCGTCGCCGCGGGCGAGACGTACACCTACGACCGCGACCTGGACGAGGAGCAGCTCCGCGCCCTGTGGATGCTGTCGCCGCCCGGCCGGACGGTGGTCGCCGTCGACGACGACGGCTCGGTGCTCGGCACCGCGAAGATGAACCCGAACCACATGGGCGGCGCCGCGCACATCGCCTCGGCCAGCTTCATGGTCGACCCGCGGCACGGCGGGCGCGGCACGGGCCGCGCCCTGGGCGAGCACGTGCTCGAGTGGGCCCGCTCGGCCGGTTACCTGGCCATGCAGTTCAACGCGGTCGTGGAGTCCAACACCGCGGCGGTGGCACTGTGGCAGTCGCTCGGCTTCACGATCATGACCACGCTTCCGGAGGGGTTCCACCACCCCGCGAAGGGCTACGTCGGCCTGCACATCATGTACCGCAGGCTCTGACGGGGCACGGCCGGCTGCCCGCCCGCACGACAAGGGCCGTGCGTGCGGGCGGGCCGGGGTTACCACCGGGCCGCCCGCCCCGGCGGTGCTACTCGTGCGCGGCGATCAACGGCTCCAGCGGCGAGTCGGGGAACTCCCGCTCGAAGGAGCTGGTGTGCCAGCGGTTGGGGAACAGACCCAGGTGCACGCCGTCGCGGATGCGCACCATCGCCTCGCCGTGCACCAGGCGGGAGCGGTTGAGTGCCTCGGCGCCGTCCTTGTCGGTGGCCCGCGCGAGGCTGTAGCCGAGCGGTTCCAGCCGCACGGCCGCGCCGAACTCGTTCTCCATGCGGTGCTGCACCACGTCGAACTGCATGGGTCCGACCGCGGCCAGTACGGGTGCCTGCTCACCGCGCCGGTCGGAGACGAGGACCTGGACCACGCCCTCCTCGTCGAGCTGGGCGATGCCCCGCCGGAACTGCTTGGTCCGGCCGATGTCGGCCGGCCGCACCACCGCGAAGTGCTCGGGCGCGAAGGTGGGCATCGGCGGGAACTCCGCCGACTTCTCGGCGTAGAGGGTGTCGCCCACCCGCAGTGCGGCGGCGTTGACCAGGCCCACCACGTCTCCGGGGTAGGCCAGCTCCACCGAGGTGCGGTCCTGGCCGAAGACGCTGTGCGCGTACTTGGTGGCGAAGGGGCGGCCCGTCGCCGCGCGGGTCACCGTCATGCCCCGCTCGAAGACTCCCGAGCAGACCCGCATGAAGGCGATCCGGTCGCGGTGCGCCCGGTCCATGTTCGCCTGCACCTTGAAGACCAGGCCGGAGAAGGGGGCGTCGATCGGCCGGGTCCCGCCCGCCCGCAGCGGGCGGGGCGCGGGCGCGGGCGCAAGGTCGACGACCGCGTCCAGCAGCAGCCGGACACCGATGTTGGACAGGGCGGCGCCGAAGAAGACGGGGGTGCTGACGCCCGCCTCGAACGGCTCCCGCTCGTGCTCCCCGCCGGTCTCCGAGAGCAGCGCCAGCTCCTCGGCGGCGCGGGTCCAGTCCTCGCCCTCCTCGGCGGCGGCCCGGTCGGCGTCGACGACCTCCTCCAGCGCCTCCTTCGACCCGCCGGGTGTGCGGGTGTAGCGCAGCATCCGGCCCGGCTCACGCACGTCCACCAGGCCGCGCAGGTCACCGGCGATGCCCACCGGCCAGGTCACCGGGGTGGGCCGCAGCCGGAACTCGCTCTCGATCTCGTCCAGCAGCTCCAGCGCCTCCAGACCGGGCCGGTCCCACTTGTTGACGAAGGTGATGACGGGGACGCCCCGGTGCCGGCAGACGTCGAACAGCTTGCGGGTCTGCTCCTCAAGGCCCTTGGCCGCGTCGATCAGCATGATCGCGCAGTCCACCGCGGCCAGCACCCGGTAGGTGTCCTCGGAGAAGTCCGAGTGGCCGGGGGTGTCCAGCAGGTTCAGCACCTGTCCGCGGTGCTCGAACTGCATCACCGCGGACGTCACCGAGATGCCGCGCGCCTGCTCCATCTCCATCCAGTCCGAGGCGACGCCGCGCCGCGCACCCTTGCCGTGCACCGCGCCCGCCGACGTGATCGCCTGGGCGTGCAACGCCAGCGCCTCGGTCAACGTCGACTTACCCGCGTCAGGGTGGCTGATCACCGCGAACGTCCGCCGGCGTGCCGCCTCCGCGGCCGGGTTCCCGCTCATCGCGCACCCCCGCCGCACGCCGGGCCCACCGGCCGCCGGCCGGAGCCCGCCGCGGCCCCTCCCGGGCCGCGGCGCGGGCCGGGCCGCGGGTCGTCTTGCTGCCAGATCCTGCACATGTGTCGTCACCAGTCCGTCGCGTACCTGCTGCTGCGTGCGCGTGCGCCGGCCCCGACCCAGCGGGTCCGGTGCGGGCACGTCCGACACGACGGTACGTGTTCCGCGGGGGTGCCGGTGCCCGCGCGGGCTCAGTGGGCCCCGGCGCGCAGCGCCGCGGTGCCGGGCGCGCACGCCTCGACGAGCGCCGCCCGCTGCTCCGGCAGCAGGCGCAGCGCGGCACCGCGACGGCTGCCGTCCAGCGCGGCGGCCCCCTCGGCCAGCCATGCCGGGTCGGGTGCGACGCCGATGTGCTCGGCCAGCCGGGCCAGCTCCTCCCGCGGCCGGTCGAGGAGGTCCTCGTAGGCGAGTGCGGTGCGCAGGCCGTCGGGGACGCGGTCGAGCGCCTCGACGCCCTCGGCGACGAGCTGCGCCCACAGCGCGCCGAAGTCGGTGACGGGCAGAGTGCGCTCGAGCACCAGCGCCGGGTCGAACCGGTTCCGCAGCAGGCCGGCCAGGTGCGGGGGCAGCCGCGCGACGTGGGCGTCGGTCAGGGCGCTGAGCGTGGCGACGCCGCTGTACCGGGCGATCTCCCGGAGCTGGATGATCATGCGGTAGCCGGGGTGGCTGCTCATCGACAGCGCGCAGTCCGGGCCGTCGCGGTGCAGGTGGACGAAGCGGGCGTCGGGGAAGGCCGCGTGCAGGCGTGCCACCCAGCCGAGCGAGTAGCCGGACCGCTCCACCGCGGCGCGGCTGCCGTGCTCGGCGCCCAGCAGGCGGAACAGCGCACGGTAGTGGTCGGCGGCCGGGCGGGTGGGCCACTCGGTGACCTGCGGCTCCAGGCGGTCCAGGAGCGCGTCGGGGTCGTCGGTGAGGTGCGGCAGCACCATCAGGCACAGCGCCGGGATGCCGGTGCGCTCGGCGGACCAGCGGCCGGGGCGGCGCGGGTAGAGGAACTCGGGCAGCGGGGCACCGCTGCGGATCATGCGGTCGAAGACCTCGTTGGGCTCGGTGAGCAGGTACCAGAAGTCCACTCCCGAGAGGGGGCGGGCGGGCAGCGGGTCCCGTCCGGGGTCGGCGCCGACGGAGGCGAGGAGCTCGTTGAGGCTGAGCACGTCCGGGTGGGCGCGCAGGATGCGCGACAGCGCGGAGGATCCGCTGCGTCCGGTGCCCACCACGAAGGTCAGGGTCTGTTCGCTCAACGTGCCTCCGCTGCCGTTCGGTTGCCGCTGCCGGTCCGCACACGGACCGGCGTGGTCCAGTAGATGCCGGAGCGCGTGCGCCGGGCAAGGGTGCCTGCCGCGCGGCGGCACGAGACGGAGCGCCGGGCCGGTGGCAGCGCGGGCTTGACCTTCGAGTCCTGTCGAAGGTCTACGGTCGTCGGTATGGGCACGATGCGGATCTCCCAGCTCGCCGGGCGCACCGGTGTTCCGGCGACCACGCTGCGGTTCTACGAGGCTTCCGGGCTCCTGCCCGCGGGCAGGACCGCCTCCGGCTACCGCCTCTACGGGGAGGACGCGGTGGAACGGCTGGCGTTCATCGGCGCGGCCAAGCACCTCGGCCTGCCGCTGAAAGGGGTCGCGGAGCTGCTGCGCGTGTGGGAGTCGGGGGCCTGCCGGGAGGTGAGAGCCGAGTTGCGGCCCAGGATCGCTGCCGGTCTGGCGGCGGCCGAGAGCCGTGCGGCGGAGCTGGCGGAGCTGACCGCCGCGCTGCGGGCCGCGCTGGAGCGCCTGGACGCTCTTCCTGACCGGAGCGACAGGTGCGACCCGGGGTGCGGCTTCCTCTCCCCCGCCGGGACGGGCCTGGGAGCGACGCCGTTCCGGCGCCGTCCCGGGCCGGTGGATGTGGCGTCCGCCCCCCGCCGCCGTGCGGCGGAGCAGCGGACCGAGCGGTGGCGCACCGCACCGGTGGCATGCTCGCTGGGCGGTGAGCAGCTGACCGAGCGCGTGGCGGCCTGGCGGCGGGCCCTGCACGGCGCCCGCCGCCAGGGCGTCCCCGACGGGCTGCGGCTGACGCTGCCCAGTTCTCGCACGGCGGATGTCGCGGCACTCGCGACGGCAGAACAGCGCTGCTGCGCGTTCTTCGACTTCCGTCTCCACCTCGACGGTCCCCAGTTGCACCTGGAGGTGCGCGCCCCGGCCGAGGGGGCCGCCCTGCTGGCCGAGCTGTTCGCCGGCACAGCCTGACCCTCCGCACCGCCCGCCCCACCCCTGGAGCAGAATCTGTTCCCATGTCACTGACCGAACGCCTGCAGAGCGTGCTGGTGGCTCTGGCCGCGCTGACCGGCGTCGGCGCCGGGCTGCTGTGGCCCGTCGGGCCGGCCGCCGGGCACCTGGTCCTGCCCGCCCTGCTGCTGATGCTCACCGCCGTCCTCGTCCAGATGGACGCCGCGCACGTGGGCGAGGTCCGGCAGGCCAGGCCGCTCGTCGCCGCCAGCCTGTTCCTCAACTTCGTCCTCACCCCGGCCCTTGCCTGGGCCCTGGGCGCCGGACTGCTGGGTGGCGAGCCGGATCTCCGGATCGGCCTGCTCCTGCTGCTCGTGACCCCCTGCACGGACTGGTACCTGGTGTTCACCGCCCTCGCCCGCGGTCACACCGGCATCGCCACCGCCCTGCTGCCCGTCAACCTGGTCCTCCAGCTCGCTCTGCTCCCGGTGTACGTGCTCCTGCTGGGCGGGCAGGCCGCGATGATCGACGCCGCCACCCTGACCCGGTCGGTCCTGCTGGTGCTCCTGGTGCCGCTGACGCTGGCCGTGCTGCTGCGGCGTGCGCCGGGTTGGGTCGGCCGGGGCGACCGGAACACCGCCTGGCGCCGGCGGTACGTCACCGGCCCGGCCGGGCGCCTGGTGGTGCCGCTGCTGTGCGTGGCGGTGGCGGCGATGTTCGCCTGGCAGGCCCGCACCGTGGTCGAGCACGCCGCGGACCTGGTCTCGCTGATCGGGCCTCTGGTCGTCTTCTTCGTCCTGCTGCCCCTGATCGCCACCGTCGTGTCCAGGATGCTGCGCCTGCCCGCGCCGCAGCGCGTCACCCTGACCATGACGGTCACCGCCCGCAACTCCCCCATCGCGCTGGCCGTGGCGGTGGCGGCCTTCCCCGACCGGCCGCTCATCGCCGTCGCGCTGGTCGCCGGGCCCCTGCTGGAGCTGCCGCTGCTGGCGGTCATCGCGCAGCTGGTGCGGGTCCGGCACCCGGCAGCGACGCGAGCCGCTCCGTAGCCGACGGGTCAGAGCCCGCGCAGGGCGGCGCCGGCGGCGTTCCGCAGGCGGGTGTGCTCCCGGGCCTCCAGCAGTACCTCCCGGGCCCGCGGGTCGCCCAGGCGTCCCAGTCCCTCGGTGCAGGCGAGCGCGACCGGCCAGTGGTGGTCGGGCCCGGCCAGCAGCCGGCGCAGGGTGTCGATCAGGGCCGGGACCGACTCTGGCGCGTCGAGTTCGGCGAGCAGCCGGACGGGGTGCAGGGCGTAGGCGCTGCGCAGGCCGTTGGCGGCCAGGGCGGCGGCGGCCCGCGCGGTCCTCGGGTCGCCGAGGCGGACCAGCGCCTCGGCGGCGACGGCCCCGCAGGCGGGGTCGCGGTAGTTGAGCAGGAAGACGAGCGTCTCGAAGGCGCGCCGGTCGCCGAGGCGGGCGAGCGCGTAGGAGACGAGCCGGCGGGCCCAGAGCGGCCGTCCCGGTTCGGCGAGCACCGCGGCCAGTTCCTCGCGGGCCGCGCTCGGCGGCCCGTCAGGTCCGGTGCCGCCACCGGCCCGGCGGGCGTCCTCGTCGGCCTGGCGCACCAGGCCGACGAGTCGGGTGGCCTCGGTGCGCTCCGCCGGGCCCGGAAGCCGCCGGGCGAGAAGGTCGAGCCGTGCATAGGCGTCGTCGTCCATACCGCTCGTGTAGTCCATGTCCCGCCCCCGGTCGAGTGGCCCGTCCCACATATCGTCTCGTGCGCGCCCCCTGGTGTTCTTGTTACCCACCGGTTAGCCTGCTCAACAGAGCGGCACCACCGCTCAGGCGGCCTGGTGACGCAGCCGCCGAGAGTGTCAGTCGGTTCAGCACACGCACGTATCTGTACGGCGCCCGGCCCCGGGACAGGGCCGGCCCCGGCTTCCCCCGCCTTCTCCCCTGCCCGCGTTCGCTTCCTCTGCGGCGCGGCCCGGTGCGCGGGGCACACACTCATTCGGCAGTCGTCACCTCAGGAGTCCCGTGATGGACCGTCCCTCCCTCACCACAGTCGCCGTCGTCGGCCTCGGCACGATGGGCACCGGCATCGCCGAGGTCCTGGCCCGTGCGGGCCGCGAGGTGATCGGCATCGACGTCAGCGAGGCAGCCGCCCGGCAGGCGGTCGTCTCCCTGGAGAGCTCCACTGCCCGCGCCGTGGCCCGTGAGCGCCTCTCGCCGCAGGAGCGGCAGGACGTGCTCGCCCGGTTCCGCACCTTCACCGACCTCCAGGCCGCCGCCGAGGC
This sequence comes from Streptomyces sp. 549, assembly GCF_030124175.1. Classification (GTDB taxonomy): domain Bacteria; phylum Actinomycetota; class Actinomycetes; order Streptomycetales; family Streptomycetaceae; genus Streptomyces. The sequence continues at coordinate 363,321 of NZ_JASKMT010000001.1, forward strand.
GGACCTGGTCATCGAGGTGGTCACCGAGGACTACCCCACCAAGCAGGCGGTGCTGCACGCGCTGGACGGCGTGGTGAAGCCGACCGCGATCCTGGCGACCGGCACCAACGCCCTGTCCGTCACCCGCCTCGCGGCGGACTCCGCGCACCCCGAGCGTGTGCTCGGCATGCACTTCTTCAACCCGGCCCCGGCGATGAAGCTCGTCGAGGTGGTGTCCTCGGTCCTGACCTCGCCGGACGCGGTGGACGCGGTGACCTCCCTGGCCGAGGACCTGGGCAAGACGCCGATCGCGGTGGGCGACCGGCCGGGATTCGTCGCGGACGGGCTGCTGTTCGGCTACCTGAACCAGGCCGCCGCGATGTACGAGGCCCGGTACGCCAGCCGCGAGGACATCGACGCGGCGATGAAGCTGGGCTGCGGCCTGCCGATGGGCCCGCTGGCCCTGCTGGACCTGATCGGTGTGGACACCGCCAGGACCGTGCTGGAGGGCATGTACCAGGAGTCCAGGGACCGGCTGCACGCGCCGGCGCCGATCCTGGGCCAGCTCAGCCGGGCCGGGCTGACCGGCCGCAAGGCGGGCCGCGGCTTCTACACCTACGCGGCTCCCGGCAGCTCGGAGGTGGTGGCCGACGCCCTCACCCCGGACCCGGACGCCCAGCCTGCCGGGGCCCGCCCGGTGGAGCGGGTCGGCGTCGCCGGTTCGGGGACGATGGCCAGCGGCATCGCCGAGGTGTTCGCCAAGGCCGGCTACTCCGTGGTCCTGGTCGCCCGCAGCGAGGAGAAGGCGGCGGCGGCGAAGGACCGGGTCGGCGGGTCGCTGGCCCGGTCGGTGAAGAAGGGCCGGATGAGCGAGGACGACCGGCAGGCGGTGCTGGAGCGGATCACCCCGGCCGCCTCGCTGGAGGCGATGGCCGACGTGGACCTGGCACTGGAGGCCGTCGCCGAGGACCTCGCCGTCAAGCAGGAGCTGTTCGCGACGCTGGACCGGGTGTGCAAGCCGGGCGCGGTCCTGGCCACCACCACCTCCTCGCTGCCGGTCGTGGCCTGCGCGCAGGCCACCGGCCGCCCGCAGGACGTCGTGGGCATGCACTTCTTCAACCCGGCGCCGGCGATGAAGCTCGTCGAGGTGGTGCGCACCGTGCTGACCGGTGACGACGTGCACGCCACCGTGCGCGAGGTCTGCGGGCGCATCCGCAAGCACCCGGTGGACTGCGGGGACCGGGCCGGTTTCATCGTGAACGCCCTGCTGTTCCCCTACTTGAACAACGCGATCCGCATGGTCGAGGAGCACTACGCCTCGCTGGACGACGTGGACGCCGCGATGAAGCTGGGCGGCGGTTACCCGATGGGCCCGTTCGAACTGCTCGACGTGGTCGGCCTGGACGTGTCGCTGGCCATCCAGAAGGTGCTGCACGACGAGTTCCGCGAGCCGGGCCTGGCCCCGGCCCCGCTGCTGGAGCACCTGGTGGCGGCGGGCTGCCTGGGCCGGAAGACGGGACGCGGCTTCCGCGAGTACGCCAGGCGGTGAGCGCCGCCCAGGGGTGGGGCGGGCTGCTTGATCCGGGAACGGGCGGCCCGCCTGCCGGGCGCACGCCCCCGTGTAACGTTCCCCACATGACGCAGCCCGCCAAGCCCGCCCGTACCGCCGCGTCCTCGCAACGTCTGAAGATGCGCCGCGAGCTGGCCGCGGCGGCGATGGAGCTCTTCGCGACCAAGGGGTACGAGGAGACGACCGTCGACGAGATCGCCGCCGCGGCGGGTGTCGCCCGCCGCACCTTCTTCCGCCACTTCCGGTCGAAGGAGGAGGCGATCTTCCCCGACCACGACGACACCCTGGAGCGGGCCCGCGCGGTGCTGGACGCCGCGCCCGCCCACGAGAACCCGCTCGACACGGTGTGCCAGGGCATCAAGGAGGTCATGCGGATGTACGCGGCCTCCCCGGCGGTGAGTGTCGAGCGCTACCGGCTGACCCGCGAGGTGCCGGCGCTGCGGGAGCGGGAGATCGCCTCGGTGGCCCGTTACGAGCGGCTGTTCACCCGCTACCTGCTGGGCCACTTCGACGAGGCCGCGCACCACGACGGCGACGACGACCCGCTGCTGGCCGAGGTGGCCGCGTCAGCGGTCGTCACCGCGCACAACCACGTGCTGCGGCGCTGGCTGCGCGGCGGCGCGGTGGGCGACGTGGAGGCGCAGCTGGACCGGGCGTTCGCCATCGTGCGGCAGACCTTCGGCACCGGCTTCGGTGCCAGCCGCACCGACGGCACGGCCCCGGCGGCGCCCGCCGCCCGGACGTCGGAGCGGGGTGAGGTGCTGGTGACGGTGGCCCGTACGGACACGCCGCTGGAGGAGATCATGCGCAGCATCGAGCTGACCCTGCGCCGCGCCTGAGCCGCAGCGCCCCGCCTCCCGACCCGTACCCGTAACGACGGCCGGAGCCGCCCCTGCCATGGCGGCTCCGGCCGTCGTACGCTTTCCTGGCCGCCGGGACGGCCGCTGGGCCGTATGCGGGCAGTGTCCGCGCGGCAGCCAGGGTGGCGCGGGCACGGCTGCCATGCTCATCCGTGCACCGCAGATGACAACTGAGAGAAATTCTTGGCACCCAGTGTCTTGTGCGATGGCACTGGGTGTCATACCTTGAACCCCAGTCGGGCACTGTCCCCACGGTCAGACCGTGCCGCCCGACCGCCTGCGTCACAGGCACCACGCGCTCACCCGCGCCGCCGCTGTACCCGCCGAACCGACGGCACTGCCTCAACCCGACGTCCCTCAAGCGTTCCCGCAACACGCTTCGCCGGAGGCATACCGTGAACCCCATCCTTGACGCGATTCTCGCGACAGACAGCACCTCGGCCGACTTCGCCGGCCTTCCGCTCCCGGAGTCCTACCGCGCGGTGACCGTGCACAAGGAAGACGCCGAGATGTTCCAGGGCCTGACGACCCGGGAGAAGGACCCCCGCAAGTCGCTGCACCTGGACGACGTCCCGATCCCCGAGCTGGGTCCGGGCGAGGCCCTGGTGGCCGTCATGGCCAGCTCGGTGAACTACAACTCGGTGTGGACGTCCATCTTCGAGCCGGTCTCCACCTTCGGGTTCCTGGAGCGCTACGGGCGCACCTCCCCGCTGGCCAAGCGGCACGACCTCCCGTACCACATCATCGGCTCCGACCTGGCCGGCGTCGTGCTGCGCACCGGCCCCGGCGTCAACGCCTGGCAGCCCGGTGACGAGGTCGTCGCGCACTGCCTGTCGGTGGAACTGGAGGCATCCGACGGCCACAACGACACCATGCTCGACCCCGAGCAGCGCATCTGGGGCTTCGAGACCAACTTCGGCGGCCTCGCCGAGATCGCCCTGGTGAAGTCCAACCAGCTCATGCCCAAGCCGGACCACCTCAGCTGGGAGGAGGCCGCCTCACCGGGCCTGGTCAACTCGACCGCCTACCGGCAGCTGGTCTCCCGCAACGGCGCCGGCATGAAGCAGGGCGACAACGTGCTGATCTGGGGCGCCAGCGGCGGCCTCGGCTCCTACGCCACGCAGATGGCGCTGGCCGGCGGTGCCAACCCGATCTGCGTCGTCTCCAGCGAGCAGAAGGCGGAGATCTGCCGCCGCATGGGCGCCGACGCGGTCATCGACCGCAACGCCGAGGGCTACAGGTTCTGGAAGGACGAGCACACCCAGGACCCCAAGGAGTGGAAGCGCTTCGGCAAGCGCATCCGGGAGCTCACCGGCGGTGAGGACATCGACATCGTCTTCGAGCACCCGGGCCGTGAGACCTTCGGCGCCTCCGTCTACGTCACCCGCAAGGGCGGCATCATCACCACCTGCGCCTCCACCTCGGGCTACATGCACGAGTACGACAACCGCTACCTGTGGATGTCGCTGAAGCGCATCATCGGCTCGCACTTCGCGAACTACCGCGAGGCGTGGGAGGCGAACCGCCTCATCGCCAAGGGCAAGATCCACCCCACGCTGTCGAAGACGTACACCCTGGAGGAGACCGGGCAGGCCACGTACGACGTGCACCGCAACCTCCACCAGGGCAAGGTCGGCGTGCTGTGCCTGGCCCCCGAGGAGGGCATGGGCGTGCGCGACCCGGAGAAGCGGGAGAAGCACATCGAGGCCATCAACCGCTTCCGGAACGTCTGAGGGACAGCTTCATGACTGAGCGTCAGAAGGATCGTCCGTGGCTGATGCGGACCTACGCCGGGCACTCCACCGCGGAGGCGTCAAACGAGCTGTACCGGCGGAACCTCGCCAAGGGCCAGACCGGCCTGTCGGTCGCGTTCGACCTCCCGACGCAGACCGGCTACGACCCCGACCACGTCCTCGCCCGCGGCGAGGTCGGCCGGGTCGGGGTCCCGGTCGCCCATCTCGGTGACATGCGGCGGCTGTTCCAGGACATTCCACTGGAGCAGATGAACACCTCGATGACCATCAACGCCACCGCGATGTGGACGCTGGCCCTGTACCAGGTGGTCGCCGAGGAGCAGGGCGCCGAAATCGGCAAGCTGCAGGGCACCACGCAGAACGACATCGTCAAGGAGTACCTCTCACGCGGGACGCACGTCTTCCCGCCCGTCCCGTCGCTGCGGCTCACCACCGACATGATCGCCTACACGGTGAACCGCATCCCCAAGTGGAACCCGATCAACATCTGCAGCTACCACCTGCAGGAGGCCGGCGCGACACCGGTCCAGGAGATCTCCTACGCGATGTCCACCGCGATCGCGGTGCTGGACGCGGTCCGCGACTCCGGCCAGGTGCCGCCGGAGCGCATGGGCGACGTGGTCGCCCGGATCTCGTTCTTCGTCAACGCCGGCGTGCGCTTCGTCGAGGAGATGTGCAAGATGCGGGCCTTCGGCCGCATCTGGGACCGGATCACCCGTGAGCGCTACGGCATCGAGAACACCAAGCAGCGGCGCTTTCGCTACGGCGTGCAGGTCAACTCGCTCGGCCTGACCGAGGCGCAGCCCGAGAACAACGTGCAGCGCATCGTGCTGGAGATGCTGGCCGTCACACTGTCGAAGGACGCCCGCGCCCGCGCGGTGCAGCTTCCGGCCTGGAACGAGGCGCTGGGCCTGCCCCGGCCCTGGGACCAGCAGTGGTCGCTGCGCATCCAGCAGGTGCTGGCGCTGGAGAGCGACCTGCTGGAGTACGAGGACCTGTTCGACGGCAGCCACGTCGTGGAGGCCAAGGTCGCCTCGCTGGTCACCGAGTGCGAAGCGGAGATCGAGCGCATCCAGCAGATGGGCGGCGTCATGGCGGCCGTCGAGTCCGGCTACCTGAAGTCCCAGCTGGTCGCCTCGCACGCCGAGCGGCGGGCGCGCATCGAGTCCGGCGAGGAGAAGATCGTCGGCGTCAACGTCCACGAGGGCACCGAGCCGAACCCGCTCACCGCCGACCTGGACACCGCCATCATGACGGTCGACCCCGCCAACGAGGCCCGCGTCGTGGAGGCGCTGGGCCGCTGGCGCGACCAGCGCGACGAGGCGCGCGCCCAGGACGCGCTTGCCGCGCTGAAGAAGGGCGCCGCCGGCGACGCCAACCTGATGGAGGCGACCGTCGAGTGCGCCCGCGCCGGGGTCACCACCGGCGAGTGGGCGTGGGCCCTGCGGGACGTGTTCGGCGAGTTCCGGGCCCCGACCGGGGTGGGCGGCGCGCCGGTGGCCGTCACCGCCGAGGCCGGCTCCACGCTCGCCGCGGTACGCCGCAAGGTGGACGCCACCGCCGCCGAACTGGGCTGCGGCAAGCTCCGGTTGCTCGTCGGCAAGCCGGGCCTGGACGGGCACAGCAACGGCGCCGAGCAGATCGCGGTGCGCGCCCGTGACGCCGGCTTCGAGGTGGTCTACCAGGGCATCCGGCTCACGCCCGAGCAGATCGTGTCCGCGGCCGTCGCCGAGGACGTGCACTGCGTGGGCCTGTCCATCCTCTCCGGCTCGCACGCCGAGTTGGTCCCGGACGTACTGAACCGGCTCCGCCGGACGGGCGCGGACGACGTGCCCGTCATCGTCGGCGGCATCATTCCCGCAGCGGACGCGGAGGCGCTGCGCGCCGCCGGAGTCGCGGCGGTCTTCACGCCGAAGGACTTCGGCATCACGGAGATCATCGGCCGTATCGTCGACGAGATCCGCACAGCGAACAAGCTCGACCCCCTGGAGGTCCCCGCATGACTGCCCCCACCGCACCCGCGGTCAACCGGCTGCGTCCCCGCCGCTCCTGCCTCGCCGTGCCGGGCAGCAACCCGCGCTTCCTGGAGAAGGCCCAGGGCCTCGCCGCCGACCAGGTCTTCCTGGACCTGGAGGACGCCTGCGCGCCGCTCGCCAAGGAGGGCGCCAGGGACACCATCGTCAAGGCGCTCAACGAGGGCGACTGGACCGGCAAGACCCGCGTGGTGCGCGTCAACGACTGGACCACGCACTGGACCTACCGGGACGTGATCACCGTCGTCGAGGGTGCGGGACCGAACCTGGACTGCATCATGCTGCCCAAGGTGCAGGACGCCCAGCAGGTGCACGCCCTGGACATGCTGCTGACGCAGATCGAGAAGACGATGGGCTTCGAGATCGGCCGGATCGGCATCGAGGCGCAGATCGAGAACGCCAAGGGCCTGGTCAACGTCGACGAGATCGCCGCCGCGTCGCCCCGGCTGGAGACCATCATCTTCGGCCCGGCCGACTTCATGGCGTCGATCAACATGAAGTCGCTGGTCGTCGGCGAGCAGCCGCCCGGCTACCCGGCCGACGCCTACCACTACATCCTGATGCGGATCCTGATGGCGGCCCGCGCCAACGACCTCCAGGCGATCGACGGCCCCTACCTGCAGATCCGCAACGTGGACGGCTACCGCGAGGTCGCGCAGCGCGCCGCCGCGCTGGGCTTCGACGGCAAGTGGGTGCTGCACCCCGGCCAGGTGGAGGCGTCCAACGAGATCTTCTCCCCCTCGCAGGAGGACTACGACCACGCCGAACTCATCCTGGACGCCTACGAGTACTTCACCTCCGAGGAGGGCGGCAAGAAGGGCTCGGCGATGATCGGCGACGAGATGATCGACGAGGCCAGCCGCAAGATGGCGCTGGTGATCTCCGGCAAGGGCCGGGCCGCCGGCATGAAGCGCACCTCCGTCTTCGAGCCGCCGACGGCCTGAGCGCGGCCCCTCCCCCGGGCCCCGCGAAGGGGCCCGGGCCCGTTTCCCACCCTCCGGAGAGTCACACCATGCAGTTCGGCCGCACCTACGAGGAGTTCGAGGTCGGTGCTGTGTACAAGCACTGGCCGGGCAAGACGGTCACCGAGTACGACGACCACCTCTTCTGCCTGCTGACGATGAACCACCACCCGCTGCACATGGACGCCAACTACGCGGGCAAGACCACCGACTTCGGACAGAACGTCGTGGTCGGCAACTACATCTACTCGCTGCTGCTGGGCATGTCGGTCCCGGACGTGTCGGGCAAGGCGATCGCCAACCTGGAGATCGAGTCGCTGCGCCACGTGGCGCCGACCTTCCACGGCGACACGCTCTACGGCGAGACGACCGTGCTGGACAAGACGCCGTCGAAGTCGAAGTCGGACCGCGGCATCGTCTACGTGGAGACCAAGGGCTACAAGCAGGACGGCACCGTGGTGTGTGTCTTCCGGCGCAAGGTGATGGTGCCCACCGCCACCTACATCGACGAGCGCGGCGGCGAGCAGCCCGGCCGCCCGGAGCCTGCCGCGCCGCGGCAGACGGGAGCGAAGTGAGATGGGACGTCTCGCGCAGACCGAGGGCCTGACCGACATCCAGCGGGAGATCCTCGCCACCGTCCGCGGCTTCGTCGACAAGGAGATCATCCCGGTCGCCACGGAGCTGGAGCACAAGGACGAGTACCCGGCGGAGATCGTCGAGGGCCTCAAGGAGCTGGGCCTGTTCGGGCTGATGATCCCGGAGGAGTACGGCGGCCTCGGTGAGTCACTGCTCACCTACGCGCTGTGCGTGGAGGAGATCGCCCGCGGCTGGATGAGCGTGTCGGGCATCATCAACACGCACTTCATCGTGGCCTACATGCTCAAGCAGCACGGCACGCAGGAGCAGAAGGACCACTTCCTGCCGAAGATGGCCGCCGGCGAGGTCCGGGGCGCCTTCTCGATGTCGGAGCCGGCCCTGGGCTCGGACGTCTCCGCGATCAGCTCCAAGGGCGTCCGCGACGCAGCCGGCGACTACCTGCTCACGGGCCAGAAGATGTGGCTGACCAACGGCGGCACGTCCACGCTGGTCGCCGTGCTGTGCCGCACCGACGAGGGCCACCCCGAGGGCACCGCGCCGCACAAGTCGATGACCACCTTCCTGATCGAGAAGGAGCCGGGGTTCGGTGAGGTCAAGCCGGGCCTGACCATCCCCGGCAAGATCGACAAGATGGGCTACAAGGGTGTCGACACCACCGAGATGATCATGGACGGGCTGCGGGTCCCGGCCGACCGGGTACTCGGCGGCACGACGGGCCGCGGCTTCTACCAGATGATGGACGGCGTCGAGGTGGGCCGGGTGAACGTCGCCGCCCGCGGCTGCGGTGTCGCCCAGCGCGCCTTCGAGCTGGGCGTCTCCTACGCCCAGCAGCGCAGCACCTTCGGCAAGCCGATCGCCCAGCACCAGGCCATCCAGTTCAAGCTGGCCGAGATGGCCACCAAGGTCGAGGCCGCGCACGCCCTGATGGTGGGCGCCGCCCGCAAGAAGGACGCCGGGCAGCGCAACGACCTGGAAGCCGGCATGGCGAAGTACCTGGCCTCGGAGTACTGCAAGGAGGTCGTCGAGGACGCCTTCCGCATCCATGGCGGCTACGGCTTCTCCAAGGAGTACGAGATCGAGCGCCTGTACCGGGAGGCACCGATGCTCCTGATCGGTGAAGGTACTGCCGAGATCCAGAAAATGATCATCGGACGGCGACTGCTCGAGGAGTACCGCCTCCAGGGCTGAATGTCCCGGTATGCACCCCGGTTCCACGGGGTCCCGGCACGCCGTGAGCCGGGGTCGGCAACGCCGATCCCGGCTCTGGCTTTCCCAGTTGCCCCTTGGAGCCGATACCATTCAGTCAAAGCCGTGGTCCACCCTTACTCTGCGCGGCACCCTCCGCTACGAAGGTCTTCCATGTCCCACAGCCCCTCTTCTGCCCCCAGCGGGCGAGTCCGCCTCGCGCGCGGAGCGTCGCCGTGGCTCCTGCCGACGGTGGCCACCGCCGCTCTCAGCCTCGCCCGCGCGCGGCACTCGCGCCGGGCGGCGGCCCTGGCCGTACCCGCCACCGCGCTCGCCGCCGGCATGCTGTGGTTCTTCCGGGACCCGGAGCGGGAGATCACCTCCGGACGGGTGATCTCCCCTGCCGACGGCGTCGTCCAGTCCATCATGAACTGGAAGGACGGCCGCACCCGGGTCGCGATCTTCATGAGCCCGCTCAACGTGCACGTCAACCGCGCCCCGCTGGCCGGCACCGTGACGTCGGTCGAGCACGTGCCCGGTGGCTTCGTGCCCGCCTTCAACAAGGAGAGCGAGCACAACGAGCGGGTGGTGTGGCACTTCGACACCGAGCTCGGCGACATCGAGATGGTGCAGATCGCGGGCGCCGTGGCGCGCCGCATCGTGCCGTACGTGCCGCAGGGCAGCAAGGTCGAGCAGGGCGAGCGGATCGGACTCATCCGGTTCGGCTCTCGAGTCGACATCTACCTCCCGGAGGGTGTCGAGGTCGACGTCGAGGTCGGCCAGACCACCACCGCGGGGGTGACCCGACTTGACCGTGATTGATCCCGACGGTTCTCCGTCCTGGACTCTTGAGGACGAGGCGGACGACGAGGACGAGATGCCGCTGTCGACAAGACTGTCGATAGCGGACACGCTCACCCTGGGCAACGCGACGTGCGGCTTCATGGCCGTCTACTTCACGACCACGGGTGTGCTCATCCCGCACCTCACCGGCGCCGAGGACAGCGGCATGGCGCGGCACAGCGCCGCGACGGCCGTGATGCTCATGCTGCTCGCCTCGATCTTCGACCTGTTCGACGGCATCGTGGCCCGCAAGCTGCGCAGCTCGGCGATGGGCGCGGAGCTGGACAACCTCTCCGACCTGATCAGCTTCGGCCTGGCACCGGCCTACTTCGTGCTGGTCTGGGGCATGGTCGCCAGCGACGCCCACCAGCACGTCTCGGCGCTGGCCGCCATCGTGGTACTGCTGGCGGTGGTGCTGCGGCTTGCCAGATTCTCCTGCGTGACCCTGCGTGACGGGATCTTCCAGGGCATGCCGAGCCCGTTCGGCGCACTGACCGTCGTCTCCATCGTGCTGCTGGAGCTGCCGTTCATCCCGACGCTGCTGGCCATCGTCGGCGTCGCGTGGCTGATGGTGAGCCGGGTCGAGTACCCCAAGCCGCGCGGGGTGCTCGCGGTGGGCATGCTGAGCTGGATCGTGCTGGCCATGGGCATGCTGGCCGCCTGGGCCTTCAACGCCCCCGGCGGCGAGCTGCTGCTCCAGACGGGCTGCGCACTCCAGCTGGTACTGGGCGCGGTGATCCCGCTGTTCGCCACCGCCCGCCGGGTCAACACCTTCCGCGACAACCGGCGCGAGGCCAGGGCCGCCGCCCAGGGCTGACCGCACGGTACGCCACGCACCACACGCCGCGGCCCCGGGAGACTGCTCGTCTCCCGGGGCCGCGGCGTCCTTGCGGTGTGTACCGTGCGGTCAGCCGCCCGGGGTGAAGTCGGCGGCGGCGGGCGCCGCGGCGCCCTCCTTCTCCACCTTCAGGCCGCCGGGGACCGAGTCGTCCGGCTTCAGGATGTAGCTCTCCCGGGTCGACGGCGCGGCCGGGTCGGAGAAGTCGTGCTTGATGCCGAACCCGTTGTCGTAGGACTCCATCGTGGCGAGCGCCTTGGCGACACCGTCACGGGTGAGGTCCTTGTCCTCGCAGGCCTTCTTCAGCGCCTCGGCGAACACCGACGCGGCGCTCCAGCCGGCCACCACGCCGTTGTCGAGCACGTCCTTGGGGTACTCGTCCTTGTACGCCTTGGCGAGCCGGCTGGGCGCGGGCTCCTCGGAGCCGATCGGCAGCGTCGAGGTGGCGACGTAGAAGTCCTTCATCAGGGCCGGTCCGGCCTGCGTCTGGAGCAGCTGCGGCGCGAACGCGGAGTTGTTGCCCACCACGGGCACGTTCAGCCCGCCGGCCGCCGCGACACCCACCAGGGAGGCCGCCTGCCGCGGGCCCGCGCTGATCAGCATCGCCTTCACCCCCGCCCGCTTCAGCGCGGCCACCTGAGCGGACATGTCCTCGTCCGTCGGCTTGATCTTCTGCTCGACGATCTCCAGCCCCGCGCCCTCGGCGGCGTGCTTGGCACCCTGCAGCGCGTTCTCGCCGTAGTCGCCCTCGAAGTAGACGTGGCCGACCTTGTCGCCCTTCTTCAGGCCCTTGTCCTCCACCAGGAAGTCGACGGCGTTGATCGTCTCCACGTCGTAGCTGGCGCCGATCACCCGGATGTACTCGCTGCCCAGCAGCGAGGCGGCCCACGCCTGCGGCAGCACCAGCGCCTTGTCCTTGGCGATGCGGCCCTTGGTGGCGCCCACGAACGGCGAGCCGATGAACTGCACGAAGCCGAGCACGTCCGGCTCCAGCTCGGTGTAGGCGGGAATGGCCTTGCCCGCGTCGTAGCCGTGGTCGCGCACCGTCAGCTTCAGCTGCCGGTCGCAGATGCCGCCGTCCTCGTTGATGCGCTTGACGTACAGCTGCTGGGCCTGGGTGACGCTCTTGCCCAGCGACGCGTAGACACCGGTCATGTCGGTGAGCGCGCCCAGCGGGATGGTCTTGTCCGTGACACCGTTGCCGGTCTTCACGCCGCCGGTGCCGGCGGTGGGCTCGTCGCTGCCCGCGGACTTGCTGCTGCACGCGGCGGTGGCGAGCAGCGCCACGGCCAGGGCCGCTGCGGCGGCCGTGCGGGGCACGCTGGTTCTTGTCATACCTGTACCTCGTCCTTCTTGAGGGTCTTCCGGTTCGTCTTCTTGAGGAACCGGGCGAGCGGCCCGCCGGTCGTGGCGAGACGCACCAGCCCGCCGGGCAGGAAGAGCACGATGACGACGACGGCCGCGCCGTAGAGGTAGCGGGCCATCTCGCCCGGGGCGACGCCGCCGGTGCCGGGCGCCGACACCAGTGGCAGTGCGTCGCTGTAGCGGTTGAGGATCTGCGGCAGCAGCGACACGAAGGCGGCGCCGACCACCGCTCCCGCCACCGACCCCAGGCCGCCGATGACGATCATCGCCAGGTACTCCAGGGACAGGATGAAGCCGAAGTACTCCGGCACCGTGCGCTGGAAGACCAGCGCCAGCATCACCCCGGCCAGCCCCGCGTACATCGACGACAGCACGAACACCGCGCCGCGGTAGCGGGCCACCGGCACGCCCATCACCCCGGCCGCCACGCGGTGGTCGCGGATGGCGTTCATCGCCCGCCCGGGACGCCCACGCAGCACCCCGCGGGCGAACAGCGCACAGCACGCGACCAGCAGCAGGCCGACGTACCAGAGCTTCTCCGCCGCCTGGAACGGCACGGACGCCACCATCACCCGGGTGTCGTCGAAGGCGAAGCCGAACAGCGACAGCGCCGGCACGTCCCGGCCGTTGTAACCACCGGTCAGGTCATGGGCGTTGAACAGCACGTGCTGGCCGATGAAGATCAGCGCCAGGGTGGCGATGCCCAGGTAGGCGCCGCGCAGCCGGCCCGCGATGGGGCTGAAGATGCCGCCCGCGGCGCCTGCGATGAGCACCGCCAGCACCGCCGCCAGCCACGGCGGCAGGCCCAGACCCGTCAGTTCGCCCTCCTGCCCGTCACCGGCGAGCGCGCAGTAGCCGTAGGCGCCGACGGCGAGGAAGAAGGCGTGCCCCAGGGAGAGTTGACCGGTGGCGCCGGTGAGCATGGTGAGCCCGATGGCGCCGATGGCCGCGGCCATGGCGAACAGTCCGGCCTGGAGCCAGAACCGGTCCAGGTAGAAGGGCAGGGCGAGCAGCACCACACCGCAGGCCGCCCACAGGTATCCCGCACGGCGCTCAGACACGGCTCAGCTCCTTCGTTCCGAACAGCCCGGCCGGGCGCACCAGCAGGACGAGGATCATCACCACGTAGGGCGCCATCTCGCCGATGCCGCGGCCCAGGAAGATCAGGTCGCCCTGGTACCCGGTGGCCAGTGCCTCGGTGACGCCCACGATCAGGCCGCCGACCAGGGCGCCCGTCGTGGAGTCGAGCCCACCGAGGATCGCCGCGGGGAACGCCTTGAACGCCGCGAGTGCGGTTCCGCGTTCGAGCCCCGGGGTCGGGAAGACCGACAGGAACAGCGCGGCGACCGCGGCGAGTCCGCCCGCCACCGCCCAGGCCGACATCGACACCCGGCCCAGCCGGACGCCCATCAGCGCGGCCGTCTCGGGGTGTTCGGCGGCGGCCCGCATCGACACGCCCCACGAGGTGTAGCGGAACGCCAGCAGGAACGCGGTGATGAGGACGGCGGCGACCACGAACGCGGCCAGCCGGCTCTGCGGCACGGTCATCGCGCCCATCGTCAGCACCCGGTCGCCCCACGGGTCGTTGAGCCCGTACACGTCGGAGCCGATCCGGCGGGTGAGTTCGGTGATGAGGATGATGTCCACGCCGATGGTCACGATGGCGAGCACGCTGTGGTCCTTGCCGCGGTAGCGGCGGATCACCAGGAACTCCACCAGCGCGCCGACCGTCGCAGCGCCCAGCACACCCGCCAGCAGCGCCATCAGGAAGCCGATGTCGTCCTGGAGCACGGCGGTCAGGTAGCCACCGACGAGCAGCAGCGAGGCGTGCGCGAAGTTCACCACCTCGGTCGCCTTGAAGATGATCACGAAGCCGAGCGCGATCAGTGCGTAGACCGATCCGAGGGAGATCCCGTTGAGCAGCAGCTCGGTGAAGGTCGTCACGACGCGTCCTCCTCACCGAGGTAGGCCCGGACGACCGCCGGGTCGTTCTGCACCTGGGCGGGAGCGCCGTCCGCGATCCGCCGTCCGAAGTCGAGTACGGTCACCGCGTCCGCGAGCCGCATCACCACCCCCATGTCGTGCTCCACCAGGACGATCGAGATGCCGAGGCTCTCGCGGACCCCGGCGATGACGGCGGCCGTGCGCCGCCGGTCGTCGCCGCTCATGCCGGCGACGGGTTCGTCGAGCAGCAGCACCTGCGGCTCCATGGCCAGGGCGCGGCCCAGCTCGACGAGTTTCTGCAGCCCGTAGGGCAGTGCGCCGGCCGGCTGGTCGAGCGTGCCCTCCAGGCCGACGAACGCGGCGATCTCCTCGATCCGCTCGCGGTGCCGTGCCGCCTCGCGCACGGCCGACGGCAGCCGCAGCCCGGACGCGAGGAAGCCTGCCCTCGTCAGCCGGTGCCGCCCCAGCATCAGGGCGTCGGCGACGGTCAGGTGCGGCGAGAGCACGATGTTCTGGAAGGTGCGCGCGACGCCGAGCGAGGCGATGCGGTGCGGCGGCAGCGCGGTGAGTTCCGCGTCGCCGAACCGCACGCTGCCCGACGCGGCCCGGTACACCCCGGACAGCACGTTGAAGCAGGTGGACTTGCCGGCGCCGTTGGGGCCGATGACGGCGTGCACGCTGCCCGGCTCCACGGTGAACGAGACGGCGTCCAGGGCGGTGAGTCCGGCGAAGCGCACCGTCACGTCCCGCACCTGGAGCGGAGGGATGTCCGGGCCGGGCGCGGCCGAGGGGGCCGACAGGGTCGTCTCCGTCACGGCACCCACCTGCTGAGCGTCATGGCGGGCCGCTGCTCGGGGGCCGCGTCCGCCGCGGCCTCCTCGTCGACCACACCCAGGTAGCGGCGCCGCACCTCGTCGGAGGCGGCGAGTTCCGCCGCCGGTCCCGACAGGGCCACCTCGCCCACCTCCAGCACGTACGCCGACGACGCCAGCCGCAGCGCCATGGCGGCGTTCTGCTCGACCAGCAGCACCGACGTGCCCTGCGCGTTGATGTCCCGCACGGTGTCGGCGATGCGGGCCGCCATCATGGGGGCCAGCCCCAGCGACGGCTCGTCCAGCAGCAGCAGCTTCGGCCCGGCCATCAGCGCCCGGCCGATGGCGAGCATCTGCTGCTCGCCGCCGGAGAGCAGCCCGGCGCGCTGCCGCGCACGCTCCTTGAGCACCGGGAACAGCTCGTGGACCCGGTCCAGGGCCGCGGCGGCCGTACGGCGCCCGCCGCTCGCACCGAGGTGCCCGGCCCGCAGGTTGTCGGCCACCGTCATCCGGGCGAACACCTGACGCCCCTCGGGGACCTGCACCACCCCGGCCGCGACCACCTGGGCCGGTGACATGCCGTCCAGCCGCTGCCCGGCGAAGTGCACCGACCCCTCGCCGGTCACCCCGCCGTGGAACCGCAGGGTGCGGGAGATCGCCCGCAGCAGTGTCGACTTTCCCGCCCCATTGCCGCCGAGCACGGTCACCACCGCGCCCTCGGGCACTTCCACGGAGACTGCGTTCAGCGCCCGCACCGGACCGTAGCCCACGGAGACCGCCCGCACCTCCAGTGCCGAAGCCGTCATCGGCTCCTCCTTCCACCGGGATACCGCGCCACCACAGCACCGGCCGGGCGGCCCCGTCCACGTGCGGCGGCCGAATCGCTACCCGTGACCAGCGGCGACGCCGACCCGTTGTGCACGGGCACAGACCCCCGGGAAGTCCTCAGGCACGGGCGGGAAAGGCTGGCATGCTGACGGCCCGCGTCAACGGGAGGTGGTTCGTGAGCGTCCGCAAGCCCCGTACCCAGAAGGAGCGCCGGCTCGTGGCCCGGGCGGCCCGCACGCTGCTGGAGCAGGTGCCCAAGCTCACCGACCAGCTGGTGACCGACCTCAACGAGCACTCGTCGATGTACTGCCAGGTGATCGCGCCCGACGAGCAGTGGGAGTCGGTGAGCAACGCGATGCGGCTGGGCATCGCCGTGCTCGCCGACCCGGTCAACGCCCCGCGGCACGACCTGGAACTGGCCGAGCGCACCGGCCGCCGTCGGGCCGAGCAGGGCCTGCCGCTGGACCTACTGGTGCACGCCTACCGGCACGCCGGCTACGTGACCTGGGACGCGCTGCTGGACACCGCGACGGGCCAGGGGCCGGAGTCACTGTCCGCGGTGACCCGGGCGGCGACCGCGATGTGGGCGACGGTCGACCGGCAGGCGGCCACCGCGGCCGACGCCTACCGCGCCACCGAGCAGGAGATGCTGCGCCGCACCGACGAGCGGGTGCAGGCGCTGCTGGACGCGCTCCTGGCCGGGCAGACCGCGCCAGGCCTGGTCCAGCGGGCGTCGGCGGCCCTGGACCTACCGGAGCAGGGCCGGTACGCGGTGGTCGCGCTGCGCGCCGAACGGCACGTGGGCCAGGCACCGTTCCACCGCATCCCTGCGGCGGACGGCATGGCGTTCACCTGGCGCATGCGCACCGACTACGAGGTCGCCGTGGTGGCGCTCGGCGAGTCCGCCGGGCTGGACGAACTGGCCGCCGTGCTGGCCGAACGCTGCCCCGGGCCCGGCGGCATCTCCCCCGTGGTGGGCGGCCTGGACGAGCTGGGCCGCGCCCGGCGCCTGGCGGAGGTCGCGCTGCGGACCTGCGGCCCCGACACCGAACGCAGCCTCCCTCTCGTCGAGCGGCTGCCTACCGCGCTGGTGGTGAGCCAGCCGGAACTGGCCGGGTTGCTGGTCGCCGACGTGTTCGGGCCGCTGCTCGAGCTGGAGGCGTCCGACCGCGCGCTGCTGCTGGAGACCCTGGACGCCTGGCTGGAGAGCCGCGCGTCCGCCGGGCGGGCCGCGACCCGGCTGTTCTGCCACCGCAACACCGTCTTCAACCGGCTGCGCCGCCTGGAGCAGCTGACCTCACGCTCGCTGTCCCACCCCCGCGACCTGACCGAGATGACCCTCGCCCTCGACGCCTTCCGCCTCGCGGAGGCGGGGATGTGAGAGGCGGCGGGAGCGAGGGAGGGCGGGAGCGGGCTGAGGGGCAGTGCGGTTCGGTGGCGGGCCACCGGCCACACGGGGGGTCGGTGGCCCGCCACGGGAAGCCGGGCGGGCGGGTCTGCGACGAGGCTGGTCAGGCCGCCGGGCCGCCGGCAGCTGGGAGCTGTTCGCGGGCGAGGCGTTCGGCGGCGCGTTCCAGCAGCGGGCCGGCCTGCGCGATGCAGACTGCCGGGTCGGGTTCGAGGTCCGTCAGCGGATAGACGGCGTTGATGCCCGCCGCCTGCACCGACGCCTCGTCGATGGCGAGTCGCCCGCAGACCGCGACGACCGGCTTGCCTGCCTTGCGGGCGGCTGCGGCGACCCCGGCCGGGGCCTTGCCGTACAGGGTCTGCGCGTCGAGTGATCCCTCACCGGTGATGACCAGGTCGGCCCGCTCCAGCTCGGGGGCGAAGCCCAGCACGTCGAGCATCACCTCGATACCGGGTCGGAAGGCGGCGTCCAGCCCGACCAGCGCCCCGTACCCGATACCGCCCGCAGCGCCCGCGCCGGGCGCCTGGGCGCACTCGGCGGCCCGGGGGCCGACCGCGCGTTCCAGCACCCGGGCGAAGTGGCCGAGCGCGTCGTCCAGTGTCGACACGTCCTGCGCGGTGGCGCCCTTCTGCGGCCCGTAGACCGCGGCGGCGCCCTTCGGGCCGGTCAGCGGGTTGTCGACATCGCTGGCGAGCACGATCTCCAGGCCCGCCAGGCGCGGGTCAAGACCGGAGAGATCGGCCTCCGCCAGGTCGCGCAGCCCGCCCCCGCCCGGTCCGATCTCGCGGCCGTCGGCGTCCAGCAGGCGGGCGCCGAGCGCGGCCAGCATGCCCGCGCCGCCGTCCGTCGTGGCGGAGCCGCCGACTCCGAGCACCAGCGTGCGGGCACCCAGAGCGGCAGCCGCCAGGAGAAGTTCGCCGGTGCCGCGGGTGGTGGCGGTCAGCGGGGCGAACGTGCCGGCGGGCAGCAGTTGCAGGCCGGAGGCCTCCGCCATCTCCACCACTGCCGTCCCGTCCCGCAGGGCGAACGCCGCCGTGACGGGCGTGCCCAGCGGGCCGGTGACCTGCGCCTCCCGGCGCTCGAACCCGGCGGCGACCGCCGCGGCGACCGTGCCGTCACCGCCGTCGGCGACGGGCAGCGGGACCACGTCCAGGTCGGGCAGGACACGGCGCAGACCGGTGGTGACGTGCTCGGCCACCTGCACGGCCGTGAGCGATCCCTTGAACTTGTCCGCGGCGATCAGCACGCGCGCTGTAGACGTCATACAGGTCGTTCCTCACTCGTCGATACGTGCTGTCGCGCCATGTCGACCCTATCCGCCTCCACCGCCGACGACCACGGCCCGTCCACCGGCCGGAACGAGCGCGTCAACTGGGGTTGACACGGCGACTCACGTCAACCATGGTTGACGCATGGCCGGATCGGAAGCACAGGGAGCCGTCGCCGCAGCCGAGGCCGCGATGGACCGCGATCCCTCGGTGGGGTTGCGGGCCGTCGCGGCGCTGCGGCGGCTGGTCGAACGACTGGAAGCACTGCAGGTCGACAGCGCCAGGAGCCAGGGATGGTCCTGGGAGGACATCGGGGCCGCCCTCGGTGTCAGCAGGCAGGCCGTGCACAAGAAGCACTCAAGGAGGTAACCGGCGATGTTCGAGCGTTTCAGCAAAGAGGCACGGAACACGGTGATCGGGGCCCAGGAGGTGTCCCGCGACATCCGGCACTCCTGGGTAGGTACCGAGCACCTGCTGCTCGCCCTGCTCGCCGAACCGCAGGCCCCCGGGACCGCCGCCCTCGTCCGCCACGGCGTGACGGCGGAGTCCTGCAGGGCGGCCGTCACCGCGCTGGTCGCGGGTGGCGGCGACGGCTTCGAGGCCGGGGACACCGAGGCACTGCGTGCCTTCGGCATCGACCTGGACGAGGTGCGCCGACGCACCGACCGCCGGTTCGGCCCGGGCGCGCTCGACGCGCCCCGGGACCCCGGCGGGAAGGACTCACGTCCCAGACTGTTCGGCCTGCGCCGCTCCCGCGCCGAGCGGACCGGCGGGCACGTCCCCTTCACCGGGCGGGCCAAGAAGGCCCTGGAACTGTCACTGCGCGAAGCCATCGCCCGCAACGACCGCCGCATCGGCTCCGAGCACCTGCTCCTGGCCCTGCTGCGCAGCGACGACCCCATCACCACCGGCCTCTTCAGCCGCTTGGGCGTCGACCCCCGCGAGACCCGGGCCGCCGTCCTGGCCGACCTCCGCAAGGCCGCCTGAGCACCGACCCCTCGGCTCCGGACCCCGGCACGGCATGCCTGTACGGGCAGGGGCTAACGGACCGAGCGACCGGGCAACGTCCCGGCGGACGGGACCTCGGCGTCACCGGACCGAATTTCCCCCGGCCTCTGGTGCGCGATACGACCGTCCTGCTAATCGAGAAGTTCCTCGTAGCCCTCGACCAGTCCCATGACGCAGGACCTGTTGCTGTCATCTCGCGCAAGGGCTGCCCGAACATCGAAGCGACGGGCAAGCTCCGCTACGTCGTCGAGCAGACCTTCGCCCTCCTCCGCCACTTCAAGCGCCTCGCCACACGAAGGGAACGCCGCACCGAACTCCACGACGCCTTCATCTCCCTGGCCTGCAGCCTTGTCTGCTGCAGAAACCTCAAGAAGACCCGCACATGATCGTGTTACGAGCTCAAAGGCGGCAGCACTCAGGGCTCATTCGCCGCGGGGCCGCCATGCAGTGGCTTGGCGTAGGGAGACCTTCGAGGCCCAGACCCACGCGAGAGTGGCGATGGCGGCTACGGACGCCATGCACACAACTAGGAAGGTGCCTGAGATGTAGGACGCCCCACCTGCCGTTTTGGGGAAGGCCAGCCAGACGCCGACCAGGCATCCGAGAGCACCGGCGAGAGTGAGGGGGAGGAGAATGCTGACCGCGGAGGTCGTCCAGTAGACGCGTCGGTTGCCCGACAGTGCGGTCAGTGGTGCGAGGGCAAGTCCATTGCGCAGAGACTCAGCCATGCCTGTGGTTCCCGCTGCAAGCGCGAGGATCGTTATGCCCAGGAAGCCGAAGAAGGTAAGCCAGCGCCCCTGGTTCTCGTTCACTTGGCTACCTGCGAGCCACTCCCCTCCGGCAGTCGCCACCTCTGCTCCCATGGGAAACGTGCGGTAAGCAAGTTGTTTGATTTCACCAGCCGGTAGGTCTCGTCCTCCGTGTGAGACGAGGACAGTGCTAGTGAAGGCGCCGTCAGCGGCTGAAGGGCCGGCCGGATCTCCCACCTGTACACTCACGTTCCCCTCCGGTCCGGCGTACCAGCCCAGAAGTTCCCGCAGCCTGGGATCCGCCGGCGGACCATTGAGATTGGAAGGGGAGGCGGGACAGCTCAGGGAAAGGGCTTTCAGGGACGGGCAGGCGCCCTCGATGATCAGTGTGTTCCGCTCCGGCGGCGCGTGGAAGGCTACTGGTAGGGCCTCGCGCGACACGGCTGCTTCGAAGGCCCGTAGTTGTTCAGTCGTGCTCCCGGGGCCTGGCCTGACGACCAGCGCGCTTTGGCCGATGCGTTCGATTGTGCTTCGCGCCTGCTGTGCTGCTTCGCCGAATTGGCCTTGCCAGGCGACCACCTGAAGAAGTAGTCCGAGAGCAACTGCCACACCTGCTGTCATACGTGCTACAGGGCCCGGGTGAGCAGTTGCCCGGCGTCCGGCGATGATGAGGCCGGGGCTGCCGGTGTGGCGCCCTGCCCGAGTGATGAGCCGACCAGCATGGGCCGTGGTAACCGCGATGGCTGCGGGCAAGGTAGCCAAGGCGCCTGCCGCTCCGAGCCAGTTGGTCATGACGTAGGGGGTAGTGCCCGGATCGAAGAAGTCCGGGCCTCGGACGGCAACCAGCAGGAGCACCGGGCACAAGATGGCCCAGCGGGTCGGCGGCTTACGCGTGCCCATGGGGCGGTTGCTCGCTTGGCGTGCACGGCCCATTTGGTCGGTGCACACGGCTACGGCCAGGACCGTGACCGCAGCGAGGGCGACCGCCAGCAGCGTGGCCCACCACCAGGCACGCATATCTGCAGCCATCAAGATGTGCCCGGTCCATGGGAGACGCAGGTTCATCGTCCAGAACAGCGCGGCCACCGCTGAGGCGGCTGCCGCGCCGCACAGGACGGCCAGACCTGCTTCTCCCACCACGATCAGTGCCCGGTGCCTGCGCTTTCCGCCGAGTGTCTCGATCAGTGTGGTGCGCCGGTCACGTGCATGCGACCCGGTCCGCGCGGCGACCACCAGTAGTACCCCTGCCGGCAACAGCAGCAGCAGTGTCGGAAGTACCTGGAAGTTCCATTGAGGCTTGGCGTATTCCGTCTGACCTACCTGGTAGTAGACCGGTCCCGTGTCGGGGCCGTACCCGACAATCGCCTTGGCCTCATCGGCAGGCAGGTCCAGCTGCGGCCGTACGTAGGCCAGGAGTTCGTCCGGTGACTGCAGGCCCTGCGCCGTGATGTCCTGTGTTGCCTGCCCGTACCGGGTGTCGATCCCCTCGTCGCCTCCTTGCTCCCGTAGCGCGGGGGACAGCGCGGTTTCGCCTGCTGCCGGCCACTTCGCAAGCCCGGGAGGTAAAGGTGCGTCGTCGGTCAATGGCGATAGGTAGATGACGGGGAAGGGCATGCTGCCCCCCACCGAATCGTTGGTCACGTCCCACAGAACCTGCGCAGGCAGCTCGGGCGCGTCCTCGTGCAGTACTGGTGTGCGCTCCAACCCACGCTGTGCCTGACCTTGGTAGGTGGCGTAGACCGCCACCATGGAGATGAACGCCAGCGCCAGAAGAGCCGCAGCCAAGACCAGCGCGATGAAACGGATTCGTCCTGCCTCCGCGCGCTGTCCGGCCAGGCTCCCGATACGCAGGAGACGGCTGCCCAATCCGTGCTGACTCACGGCGTCACCGCTTCCGTGCAGAGCACGCCGTCACGCAACGCAAGTACATGATCCGCTCGGGCGGCGACGGCGGCATCGTGGGTGACCAGCAGGAGGCCACACCCGTACCGCAGCGGGGTAGAGAACAGCACGTCGGCGACCTTCGTGCGGGTCCCGGCGTCCAAGGCTCCCGTCGGCTCGTCGGCCAGCAGCAGTGCCGGCTCGTTGATCAACGCCCGCGCCACCGCTGTTCGCTGCCGTTCACCTCCGGACAGGTGCTGGCACGACTCCGCTCCGGGTACGCCCAACTGCTGCAGAAGCCCAGATGCCTGTTCATATGCTTGCTCCTTGTCGACGCCGGCGAGCAGTGCGGCCAAGGCAACGTTGTCGACCGGAGAGAGCTCAGGAAGCAGCTCTCCGAACTGAAACACCATGCCGATGTTCGCACTGCGGTGCTCGGCCAGCTGATGTCCCGACAGCTCAGCGATCTCCGCACCGGCGACTTTGACGCTCCCAGCTTCCGGGCGCACCAGGCCGAGCACGCAGGAAAGCAGCGTGCTCTTCCCCGAGCCACTCGGCCCCGTGATGGCAACCGACTGGCCGGCCTGCACGTCCAGATCCACAGCCGCGAACAGCTCCCTACCCCCGACGCTGTGCCGCAAGCCTTCGATGCGTAGCACCGACTCACTCACCGGGCCGCTCCCCGCTGCCACCCAATTCTCCCTCTACGTCATCCACTCATAGACGCGCCCGGGGGCGGTGCATGTGCACCGCCCCCGAGAACTCACTCGCGGCAGGATGTCACATCACACTTAGCGGTACTTCCAGGTCGTGCAGTCGTCCGGCTGAAAGTTGATGGCTACACATGCCTGCAGCGCGCGCACGTAGTTCTTGGTGTCAATGCCGCTGTACACAGTGGTGCCGCTGCCACTGTGATTGCGCAGTTCGTGGTTGTCGTTGTAGCGCCGGTGGTAGTTAGCGTAGGCCGCCCTGCTGTCAGCCTTCGTGTCCTTCACCGCGACCTGCCCGTTGGTGCCCTTACTCCAGGCCGACACGCCCGTCCTGCTTGCGATCATGTCCCCTGCGAACGCCGGCGAGGAACCCAGTAGGGCAACCGCAGTGATAGCCAGTGCAGCCATTCTCTTCTTGGCACTCATGCTTACGAGGTCCCCTCCACCCCTGAAACGGGGCCGATGTGAGCGCGACGTGGCCAGCACGGCACCCACTAGGTGCACGCCACAGGACCGTCGCAGACGCTCCCTGCGTCGTGCTCATGATCAACACATTTACACGCTATCGATCAACTGTCTTTGCGATGTCGGCCGAAATCCGCCTACTGGATCTGTGAGGTTCCCAGCAGGGCGGAAGAGGCTGACTACTGAGGTTGAACTCGTGGAGTCGTAGGGGCTGACAGCTCGTCGCCCGTGCGGCATCACTGGGGCATGCGGTATCCACAAGGGGGCGGGCTGACCGCCGAACGGCATCAGTTCCGCGAGGAGTTACGGCTGAAGGCGGCCGAGAGGTTCGCCCAGGGCGAGGCGAGCTCGGTGATCGCCAAGGGCCCGCGGGTCAGCGTCCGTTCCGTGCAGCGATGGCGGCGGATGTGGGACGAGGGCGGTCTACGGGCTCTGCGGTCACAGGGCCCCGGCATCGCTGCCGAGGCTGAGCGAGAAGCAGTTCGCCCAACTGGAGGCAGAGCTGGCCAGGGGGCCGGCCGCGCACGGCTGGGAGGACCAGCGATGGACGCTCGTGCGGATCAAGACGGTGATCGGCCGGCGTTTCCACCTGACCTACACCATCCGGGGAGTGCGGAAACTGCTGGTACGCAACGGCTGGTCCTGCCAGGTCCCGGCCCGACGGGCGATGGAGCGGGACGACGCGGTGGCCGGGTGGGTCAAGGAGGTGTGGCCCTGCGCGGAAGACTCGCGGCGGCCCGTGGATCCCGGCTGGTCTTCGAGGACGAAGCCGGCTTCTCCATGACGCCGCCGCAGGCGAAGACCTGGTCACAGCGCGGCCGGACCCCGGTGGTGCAGGTCCGGGGCCGTTCCCGCAGACGCGTATCCATTGCCGCGCTGACCTGCTACAGACCCGGCCACCGATCCCGGCTGATCTACCGGCCCCGCGGGGACGACGAGCCGACGTGACGGGACGCAAGAGCTTCTCCTGGCGCGGCTACCGCGACCTGCTGATCGCCGCCCACCAGCAGCTCGGCGGCCCGATCGTGCTCATCCGGCCGCCAGTTCCCACAGGGCCAGCAGCAGACCCGGCGTCTCGTAGTGGGTGTCGAGTGCCTGGGCGACCTCCGGGCTGCCCAGCGTCTCGCCCTTCTCCAGCTTCCCGAACAACGACCAGTCCCAGCCCAGCCGTTCGCCGAGCTGCCGCAGGGTCCTCCCCCGCGTGAGCCGCAGCCTGCGCAGCTCCGGCGCGAACCGCTGGCGTGGTTCCTGACTCCGGCCGGTGATGACGCGTCGCTGCGGCATGCCGCTCCCCCTCGTACCTCTGGCGTCGGCGGTCGATGTGGAACGTGTGGAACCGGCCCCACACCCACCGGCAGTACAGCCCGCCCACAACGCCGGTCGTTCCCAGCCGGGCGCATTCTCGTCACACCGGCGCTACGCACGGTAATCCACCCTGCGCAGCCGGTTCAGGAGAACAGCACAAGCTCACCCCGAAGGAAGACCACCCCCATGGACATCACGCCACGAGACCCGCGCCCGACAACCCCCGACACCGTCCCCCCTCCCTCCCCCAAGGTCCAGGAGGCCCTGGACGCCCGCGACGCGCTTGCCCGCGCCCTCTCCCATGCCGGCATCGAGCTTCCCGCCATGGACATCCGCACTCCCTGGGTGGACGTGCGGGAGGGCGAACCGCGGTATGCGCTCGTGCAACTCGGCGTGTGCTCGGCTCCCGTGGCCCACGCACTCGCCGACGTGATCAGGCTTGGGGCCGTCCGGTGACCGCCCGCGACGCCGCCCGGTCCGGCCCCGAGCGCACGGCCCGCGTCGGGGACGTGACCGCCCTGGGCGACGCCGTGCGCGACATCGCCACCGACCGGGTGGGACGGGTCACGGGACGCGAAGGACGCCGCGTCCGGCTGCGTCCGCTCGCCGATGGCCGGGAATGGGACGCCGAAGCGTGCCACCTGCGTCCCATGGGCCAGTCCGAGCTGCTGAGTGCCCTGCTCGCCGAACTCAACGCCCGCAGCCGCCGCACCCTGTGAAGGATCGGACCCAGCGCGGCGCGGTCCGCGCGGCGGCGGACTCCACCGTGCGGGTCCCTTCAGGCGAAGAAGCGCCGGCGGCGCTCGCGGCGCTTTCTTCGCCGCTGGGAAGGCGCGGGGGGCGGCAGTGCGAACTCCAGTTGGATGCTCGCGCCGCCCATGGGGCCCCGGGCGAGCACCTGGATGCTGCCCTGACCGGTTCCGGCGGCCCGGTGGGCGATGTCGAGCCCGAGACCCGTGGACCCGTCGACGCTCTCCCCCCGTGTCAGCGCGCGGTCCGGGTCGCTGATCCCCGGACCGGCGTCGTCGACGCTCAGGACGACCGTGTGAGCTGTCCGGCGCACCTCGACGGCGAACGCCGTGCCCTGCGGGGTGTGGCGGAAGACGTTGCCCACCAGGGCGTCGACGACCGCGGCGAGGTCGTCCTCCGGCAGCAGCACGGGGGTGGGCTCCTGGGTGGTGGTGATGGTGCACCTGCGGCCCTGCTGGGAGGCGAGAACCGACCAGAACTCGCCTCTCGCCGCGACGACGGCTGCCGCTTCGCACCCGCCGCCCGCCGAGGCGGCTTGCTCCGAGGCGACCGACAGCGGCGACCGCGTGGCCGCGATGATGGAGCTGAGCTCGCTCTCCAACTGGGTGACGGCGGTCTGGAGACGGTCTGCCTCCTGCCGTCGCAGGACGGTGGATATGCGCTCGGATTCGAGGTGCAACGCCGTGAGCGGGGTTCTGAGGCGGTGGGAGAGGTCAGCGACCAGCTCGCGTTCCTTGACGAGCAGGTCCACGATGCGGTCGGCCATGGAGTTGAACGCCGCGCCCGCTTCGGACAGTTCCGGCGGGCCACCCGGCTCCACCCGGAACTGCAGATCGCCGGTTCCGAGCGCGTGTGCGGCGAGCGAGAGGTCCTTTGTCGCGCGGACCACGCGGGTGCCCAGCCGGTCGGCGACGACAACTGATCCGGCCACCAGGACCAGTGCCAGAACCGACATCAG
Organism: Streptomyces sp. 549; assembly: GCF_030124175.1. GTDB lineage: Bacteria > Actinomycetota > Actinomycetes > Streptomycetales > Streptomycetaceae > Streptomyces. The sequence continues at coordinate 389,393 of NZ_JASKMT010000001.1, forward strand.
GATCCAGGCCTGGGTCACACCGCGTCTCAGGTCCGCCCGGGGGACATACGACTCGACGACGGCCACCTGGTCCTTGGCGAGGATGACCGGCTGCACGAACACCCACCCGGAGGCCGTGTCCACGGAGAAGGTCCGACGTTGCCGAGCCGCGCGCTTCCAGTCCCTGTCGCGGGCGTGTGCCACTCCGATCAAGCGCCCGTCGGGCAGATGCACCCCGAGATGCGCAGCAGCGTCGATCCCGGCCACGGCTTGCTGGACGTCGTCGGGGTTCGTGGTCAGGGCCAGTACGGGCGCCAGGGCAGCGGCCCGCTGCTCGGCCACGGTGATGGCCCGCGAGCGCGCTTCCGACTGGACCAGGAGAGCCAGCGGGATCAGGAAGGACAGAGCCACCATGGACGTGACCGCCAGCGCGACCCCGGCCAGCGCCCGCCTCATCTGGGCGCCACGAGCTTCATGCCGACACCGCGTACCGTGTGCAGGTAGCGTGGCTGCGCGGCCCGTTCACCGAGTTTGCGGCGCAGCGAGGACACGTGCACGTCGATCGTCTGGTCCTCCACGTAGGACTCCCGCCACACGTCGGCGAGGATGCGGCGGCGGGAGACGACCCGGCCGGCCCGCTCGGCGAGATAGGCCAGGAGGTCGAACTCGCGTCGGGTCAACTGCAGTTCCCGTCCGTCGAGGATCGCGGAGCGCGCCTCCGGGTCCACCACGAGTCCCCCCACACGGACCTCCTGCGGTCTCCCGGGCGCGGCGGACGGTGACGCCGCGACCTGGGAACGCCGCAGGACTGCCCCCAGCCGTGCCGCCAGTTGCCCACCGGAGAAGGGCTTGACCAGGTAGTCGTCCGCGCCGGCGTTGAGAAGGCGGATGATCTCGGCCTCGTCGTCGCGTGCGGTGGCGACCAGGACGGGTATCTGGGATATTCCGCGCAGCATTCGCAGTACGTCCGTGCCGTCGATATCGGGCAGTCCGAGATCGAGCACGACGATGTCGGGGGGCCGCTGGGTGACCTCCCGCAAGGCCTCGAATCCATGACCCGAGCTGCGTACGGCATACCCGTTCCCGGTCAGTACCTCAATGAGTCTGGCGCGAATCGCGGGGTCGTCCTCGACAAGAAGCACAGTTGCCATGCTTCGTCACGTCACCCTGGTCGCCGGTGTAGTGTCTTGTTGTTGCACTTCACCATCATACGTAAAGTCGGCCCGAGGCGGTGCAGTTCTGGGTGGCCACCCGACATCTGCGCAGAGTGGCACTGTGGTTGGTTTGCACCACTCTCAGCGTGACGGCCGTGAACGTCACAATTCGGTTTGTCGACGGCTCGACACGGCCGATGCCACCCATTGCCCGTGACACTCCGGAGAGACTTCCCACACTCTCCGCGACTGAGGGTTCACGCAGCCCGGTGAAGCCGAAACCGACCCCCACACCGTCGCCGACCCGGGAAACGCCCACGCCCGCGCCCACTCCGGTGGCCCCGGAGACAACGGTCTCACCGGCCCCCTCATCGAGCAAGCCCGTGACGCCGAGCCCTCGACGGAGCGCTGACTGCGGAGAGGGGGCAGCCGGCGTACGCACGTTCCAGACGGCAGGGGGAAGAGCGTCGATCCGATTCGGCGAGGGCAACGTCTGCCTATTGTCCGCGGTGCCCACAGACGGTTTTGTCGTCACCGTGAGCCGGCCCGGTCCGCAGGATCTCACGGTCACTTTTGCCAAGACCGGTTCGAGATCAGAGATAACCGCCAGCATGCCGGGAAACAGGGTGACGATACGGCAGGTGCGCGGGTGAACACGCCGTCACACCGCCGCGCTTATGCGCCTTGACGGGCGCTCCTCTACGAACTCCCGCTATACCGCCTCACATATATCGCAGTGACCGCACTGTAGCCCGGACGTCCGCATACCAGCGGATATCCGCCCGGGCGCCGGGATCCGCATAAGTTCGGACACATCAAGAACCCGGTGGGGCAGCCCTCTTGGGAGCTGCCCCACCGGGGCGGCGACACGTCACTAAGACGTGCACAGGCCGGTACTACTGCTGACTGCCACTACTCCTCGCCGCTGCTTCCGCCTGCTGTCGGCGGACGGGCCCGCGTGTCACGTTGCCCACGTTGTGCGGACGTCAGCGGGTCCGGCCGAAGTTCTGCGTCCACCACGGGCCGTTGGCCTGGGTCGACACACCGATGCCGATGTCACGGAAGTTGCAGTTCAGGATGTTCGCGCGGTGCCCCGGGCTGCGCATCCAGCCGTCCATCACCTGCTCCGGGGTCCGCTGGCCCCGGGCTATGTTCTCGCCGACCGCGGAGAAGGGGTAGCCGGCGGCCTTGACGCGGGAGGAGAGGGTCGAGCCGTCGCTGCCCGTGTGCGAGAGGACTCCGCTGCGGGCCATGAGGTCGGTGTGCTTCTGGGCCGCGCTCGTCAGCCTGGCTTCCGACTTCAACGGCTCGCAACCTGCCTTGGCCCGCTCGCTGTTGGCCAGACGCAGCACCTGCGCCGCCACGGAACCGCTCTGCTCCGGAGGCGTGCTGGAGGCCGGCGGCTCACTGGGAGTGGGCGGTGCGCTGGGGGTGGGCGGGGTGGCAGGGGCCGTCTGGCGGGGCGGGGTCGCTTCCGCGTCCGGCTTCGGCGGCCGGCTGTCGCCGACGCTCAGCCCGAAACGCTGCATCACTTCGGTGACCGGCTGGAAGAAGGTGACACCGCCGCTCCGGCAGTCCCCGCTTCCGCCGGAGGTGAGACCCAGAGCGGTGTTGCCGGAGAACAGGGCGCCTCCGCTGTCCCCGGGCTGGGCGCAGACATTGGTACGTATCAGTCCGTGGACCCGGCCCTCCGGGTAGTTCACGGTGGCGTTGAGGCTGGTGACCGTGCCGCCGTGTGTTCCTGTGGTGCTGCCGCTGCGCTGCACCCTCTGGCCGACGAAGGCCTCGCCCGCGTTGTTGATGGCCCGGCTGGTGCCGTTGTGGAGGTTGACCTCGGAGGGGCGCGGCGCTGAGGCGTTGTCGTACCGGATGACCGCGTAGTCGTCTCCGGGGAAGCTGCTCGCCACGGCCGGTCCGATCGGCTGCCGGGGAGAACCGCCGCTCCAGTTGGCGCCCACCCGGGTGCAGTGTCCCGCGGTGATGAGGAAGGACTCGTCGCCCTTCACCGCGTTGAAGCCGGCTGAGCAGCGCGAGCCCCCAGTCGTGATCGCCTCCCCACCGGCGACGAACGGCTTGAACTCGCCGTCGACCTTCTCGAGGCGGGCTCCGGCTCCCAGAGCCTCCACCGTCTTGGAGAGCGCGCGCCACTTCTTGCCGGTCACGGTCCCGTCCGCGGTGACGAGGACCTGGTTGCTGCGGGGGTCCACTGTCCAGGAGGTACCCGGGATGCGCGTGGTGCGGTTCAGCGAGGAGGTGACCTCGGTGAGGTCCTCGGTGCTGCGCTTCACCACCCTCGCGACCGCGCCGGCCTTGAGGACCCGGCGCTTGTCCGCGCTGTTCGTCACGTTGACGACGAGCTTCTTCGTCTTGACCTCGTAGTAGGAGCCGGCCCCGTCCTCGCCGAGGGTGTTCTCAAGCCGTGTGGCGAGCTTGCCGGCCTTCACGCCGTCCAGTTGCAGCGGCGCGGGAGCCGCCTCGGCCCGGGGTGCGGGGGTCGCGTCCGCTTCGGGCTGGACGACGACCGCCGTACCGGCAACCGCACAGGCCGTCGCTATGAAGGCACCCGCCTTGAAAGCGGCCGATCGCCTGCGCGCCCGTCGACCTCTTTGCTTCTTGGCCGTCACAGTTGTGGCTCCATTCCGTGGGGATCAGAGGTGGGTTGGGAGGTGACAGCCAACGTAAGCCCTGCTCAGAGCCCTGAGTGCCTTCCCGTGCGATCCCTTAGGAAGCCCTAAGGCTGCGCTAAGAAGCCCTACTTCCAGGGATCAGGATGCTGGTCGACCGGGCGGGGATCGGGCCAGGGCGATCGGCAGTTCGGCAGGCGCACGCACAGGGCCCCCGCGGCTCACGGGAGTTGTCCCGTGAGCCGCGGGGGCCCTGTTCCTGGGGTGTCGTGCCGACGTGGCCGCCGGCGATCTCGCGGACGACGCGGATCAAGGAAGGCAGGTTGCCGTCACCGCGCGCGCAGGCGGCGCCACACCGCCTTGGCCGCGTTGTGGCCTGACATGCCGTGCACGCCGGGGCCGGGCCAACTGGCCGAGGAGCACAGGAAGACGGCCGGGTGGCGGGTGGCGTAGGGGACGCGGGCGAGGTGGGGGCGCAGCAGGGTCTGGAGTCCGCTGTAGGCACCGCAGGCGATGTCGCCGCCGACGTAGTTGGCGTTGCGGGCGGCGAGTTGCGGTGGTCCGACGACGGCGCGACCGAGCACCAGGTCGCGGAAGCCGGGGGCGAACCGGTCGATCTGCCGCTCGACGGCGTCGGTCAGGTCGCCCTCCCAGCCGTTGGGCACGTGTCCGTACACCCAGAAGGTGTGCTTGCCCTCCGGGGCACGACCGGGGTCGACGACCGTCGGCTGCGAGGTGATCAGGAAGGGCTTCTCCGGGGCGTGCCCGGAGACGGCGGCACGCAGCGCCGTGTCGATGTCGGCGGTGGTCGCGCCGAGGTGGACGGTTCCCGCCCGTCGGGCCTGCTGCGCGGTCCACGGGACGGGGCCGTCCAGTGCGTAGTCGACCTTGAAGGCGGCGGCGCCGTAGCGGAAGCCGCGGTAGGCGCTGCCGAGGCCCGCGATGCGGGCCAGCGCGGTGGGTGAGGTGTCGAAGAGGTAGGCACGGGCGGGCGGCAGTTCGTCGAGCCGCCGGACGGTGACGCCGGTGTGGATGACACCGCCGTTCGCGCGCAGCAGGTCCGCGAGCGCGTCGGAGACGGCCTGGGAGCCGCCGCGGGCGACCGGCCAGCCGCGTTCGTGGGCGGCGAGCGCGAACACCAGGGCGATGGCCGCGGTGGAGTTGGTGCGCAGCGGCGAGATGACGTGCGCGGCGAGGCCGGCCAGCAGACCGCGGGCGCGTTCGTCGCGGAACCGACGGCTGAGCAGGCTGACGGGTTGCAGGCCGAGGGCGCCGAAGCGGGCCAGGGTCAGCGGGTCCTTGGGCAGGCCGTCCCAGGGCACCTTGAGGAAGTCGGCGGCCAGCGTGGACCAGCGCCCGACGAAGGGCGCCATCAGGCGCCGGTAGGTGCCGGCGTCGCGCGGGCCGAGTGACATCGCGGTCTCCCCCACCGACCGGGCCAGGGTCACCGCGGTGCCGTCCGGGAAGGGGTGGGCGAGCGGCAGCTCGGGGTGCAGCCAGGTCAGGCCGTGGCGTTCCAGCGGCAGCGCGCCGAAGGCGGGCGAGCCGACGCCCATGGGGTGCACGGCCGAGCAGGGGTCGTGTCGGAACCCGGGCAGGGTCAGTTCCTCGGTGCGGGCGCCGCCGCCCACGGTGCCGAGCGCTTCGAAGACCTCGACGGAGAACCCGCGGCGGGCCAGTTCCACGGCCGCGGTCAGCCCGTTCGGTCCGGCTCCCACCACGACCGCGTCACGCGTCGTCGGCACCTGTGCACACTCCTCGGCGGTGAGGATCAGCCGGCAGCGCCTGCCAGCAAGGAGAGGATACGCCGCGCGGTCGTCTCGTCCCGGGCGGCGGTGAAGGGAAGGGCGTTGCCGCCGGTGACCCGGAACGGCTCCCCGGCGACGGTGGCGTGGGTACCGCCGGCCTCGGTGACGAGCAGCAGGCCGGCTGCGTGGTCCCAGGCCTTCTCCCAGGAGAAGACGGTGGCGTCGGCCTCGCCCATGGCGACGGCGAGGTAGCCCAGCCCCGCCGATCCGCAGGGGCGGGAGATCACCTCGCCGGAGCGCAGGGCGACCAGGGTGCGCTTCTCCTGCTCGGTGGTGAAGTCGGGGTGGGAGCTGAGCACGTGCAGGGTGCCGCCCGGTTCGGGCGAGCCCGCCGTGATGGGTTCGCCGTTGAGCAGCGCGCCGCGCCCGGGGCGGGCGGTGGCCATCTGGTCGCGGGCCGGGGCGAAGGTCCATGAGGCGAGCAGTTCACCGTGCCGGGCCAGCGCCACCAGGGTGCAGAAGCCGTCGTCGCCGCGGACGAACTGTCGGGTGCCGTCGACGGGATCGACGATCCACACCGGGGCGTCGCCGTGCAGCGCCTCGTAGCTGGCGGGGTCGGCGTGCACGGCTTCCTCGCCGACCACCACCGAACCGGGCAGCAGGGCGGTGAGCGCGGCGGTGAGGTGCTCCTCGGCGCGCCGGTCGGCCACCGTGACCAGGTCGTGCGGCCCCGTCTTCTGGTCGATCTCGTGGTCGGCGAGCTGCCGCCAGCGGGGCATGACCTCCTCGGCTGCGGCCTTGCGGAGGGCGTCTGCAACGTGGGCGGAAAGCTCGTCATCGATCATATGTCCATGGAAGCACGCCGAGCGGGTGGCGCGGGCGCTGGTCAGCGACCGGCGGCGTAGCCCTGCATGCCGCGCGGGTTGGCCGCCGCGCTGAGCAGCCCGGTCTCGGGGTCCCGGGCCACCGCGCACAGCCGGCCCTCGGACCAGGGCGGTCCGACGGTGACCCGGTGGCCGCGCTCGCGCAGCCCGGCGAGGACGTCGGCGCCGATACGGGACTCGACGGTGACGCTGCCGGGCCGCATGCCGCGCGGATGGAACGAGCCGGGGAAGCTGTCGGTGTGCCAGTTGGGCGCGTCGATCGCGCCCTGGAGGTCGAGGCCGCCGCGGACGGGCGGTCGCAGCGCGGCGCCGAGGAAGAAGTGGGTCTGCCACTGGTCCTGCTGGTCGCCGCCGGGGGTGCCGAAGGCGAGCACGGCTTCACCGCCACGCAGCGCCAGCGAGGGGCTGAGCGTGGTGCGCGGACGGCGGCCCGGGGTCAGCGTCGAGGGCAGGCCGGGGTCGAGCCAGGTCATCTGCAGGCGGGTGCCGAGCGGAAAGCCGAGCTCGGGCACGACCGGGTTGGACTGGAGCCAGCCGCCGCTGGGCGTGGCGCTGACCATGTTGCCCCAGCGGTCGACGACGTCCAGGTGGCAGGTGTCGCCGCGGGTCGCGCCGTCGCCGCCCACGTGGAGGTCCCCGGGTTCGGCGGGTCCGCCGCCTGTGGCGTCACGGCCGCCGACGGTGGGCTCTCCGGCGCCCGGCGGCTGCCCGGCCGCCGCGGCGGCGGTCGCGGCGGGCGTCCGCGCGTGGCGGGCGATGCGGGGTGTGCGGCCGTCCGGGCTGCCGGGCCGCAGCTCCAGGGACGCCCGGTCGCCGATGAGGGCGCGTCGCTCGCCGCTGTAGGCGGCGGAGAGCAGCGTGCCGACGGGTACGGCGTCCGGGCCGTCAGCGTCGCCGTACCAGGCCTCACGGTCGGCCATGGCGAGCTTGGTGCCCTCGATGAGGCGGTGCACGCCCTCGGGGGTGCCCAGGCCCGGGTCGCCGTCGAGCAGGGCGAGCTGCTGGAGCATGCTGGGGCCCTGCGACCACGGTCCGGCCTTGCAGACCGTCCAGCCCTGCCAGTCGAGGCGGACCGGGTCCTCGTAGTCGGCCGACCAGCGGGCGAGGTCGTCGCCGCTGAGGGTGCCGGTGTGCCGCCGCCCGGAGGTGTCCATGGTGGGGCGGGCGGCGGCGCGGACCAGGGCGTCGGCGACGAAGCCCTCCCGCCACACCCGGCGGGCGGCGTCGATCTGCTCCTCACGCCCCGGCCCGGCCGCGGTGGCCTCGGCGAGCAGCCGGCGCCAGGTGGCGGCGAGCGCCGGGTTGCGGAACAGCCGTCCGGGCTCGGGCGGACGGCCACCGGGCAGGTAGACGGCCGCGGACGTGGGCCACTCGGTCTCGAACAGCTCGCGGACGGTGCGGACGGTCTCGCCGAGCCGCTCCACGGGCGGGTGGCCGTGCTCGGCGTAGCCGATGGCACGGTCCAGGACCCGGGCCAGTGTGAGGGTGCCGTGGTCGCGCAGCAGCAGCATCCAGGCGTCGAAGGCGCCGGGCACGGCTGCGGCGAGCGGTCCTGTGCCGGGGACGCGGTCCAGGCCGAGGCCGGTGTAGTGGGCGGGCGTCGCGCCTGCGGGCGCGACGCCCTGGCCGCAGAGCACGCGCACCGGGCCGCCGACGGGCGCCAGGATGATCGGCACCTCACCGGCCGGCCCGTTCAGGTGCGGTTCGACGACGTGCAGCACGAAGGCGCCGGCGACGGCCGCGTCGAAGGCGTTGCCGCCGTCCTCCAGTACGGCCGTCGCCGTGCCGGAGGCCAGCCAGTGGGTGCTGGACGCCATGCCGAACGTGCCCTGCAGGGTGGGCCGGGTGGTGAACATCGTCCTCCTCGGTTCGGGTTCAGGGCAGGTGGGCGGCGTTCGCGGCCTGCCTCGCGGCCTGTCTGGGCGAGACCTCGCGGTAGCCCTCGCGCAGCGGGCCGCCCAGCAGGTCCAGGACCTGGCCGGCCGCGGTCACGAGCGGGCCGGGGTCCGCCCGCTCGGCAACGGCGAGGTGGCCGTCCAACAGGGCGGGAGCGAGTGCGGGATCGGCCGCCCGCAGGCGGCGGGGCAGCCACTTCCCGGCACCGTTCCACGCGCCGCGGTGGGCGGTAAGCAGGTGTGCGCTCTCCCTCAGCAGCCGGTCGGCGACGGCCAGTTGCTCGTGGCGGTCTCCGGCGGAGGCGGTGTCGGCCAGGTCGTCCGCAAGGTCGGTCAGCAGGAAGCGCCCGGCGTCCCGCTCGTCGGGGGTGAGCGGGTCGGGGCCGGTGTCGAGCAGGTGCCGCGCCTCGGCTCGCAGCCGCCGGGCGCAGCCGTCGGTGTCGCGCAGCACGACCGAGTCGGCGAAGAGGAACAGCGCGGTGGCCCGGCGGGTGGCCCGGCTCTCCACGAACGCCTCCCGCAGGTCTGCGACGGTGTTCAGGAAGACCTCCACCGGCCTGCCCGCGTGCCGGTGTGTCTCGCGGCGGCTCGTCGCTCCGGCGGGCAGCAGCACGCTCACGTCGAGGTCGCTGCGCTCGGTGGCGCCCCCCTGCGCGCACGAGCCGCCGAGCACCGCCCCCAGCGCCTCCGGGTAGCGCACGCCGACGAACTCCCGCGCCACGGCGACGTGGGCGTCGGGAGACGGGGCGGGGGCCGCCGGTGGCGGAGTGGACGGGGCGGGGTGCGCGGCCGGCATGCGGGCATTGTCGCAGCGGGACCGGCCGTTCATCCCGGTTCCGGCCCTGCCGGGCGTCTCAGGCAGGCCGGGGGCCGGCGTGGTGGAGGAGGCGGAGCTGGCCGATCTCGGCGGCGTTCTTCATCAGTTCGGCGTTGACCCATGCCGCGGTGTCAGCGGCGGTGCGGGTCGGGTCGTCCTGCCAGGGGAAGGCGGCGGGCGCGTCGAGTGTGGTCTCGGTGTGGGCGTCGAGCACGGCCAGCCACTGCGTGCGGTGGTCGCGCAGCCAGGTGACGGCGGGCTCTCCCGGGCCGGGCCAGTGCACGTCGGTGTGCTCACGCGCGGGACGGCCCAGGGCGTGGTCCAGCGTGACGCCCCACCACCAGCCGATGTGCCAGCTCAGCCAGGCGATGGTGGGTACCGGTACGGGGTCGGGTTCGGTGTCCGCCCAGTCCGGCGTCCAGTGCCCGTCGCCGGTGGGGTGGAGCGTCCAGCAGAGGGCGGGGGGCTCGCGGAGGAAGTCCTCCGGCTCCAGGCGCTCCAGGTGGTACTCGAAGAGGGCCCAGGTCAGGTTGAACTGGCCGCGCAGCAGGTCGCGGCGGGGTGAGGCGTGCATCGGCGCACCCTGCCACACCGGCGCCCGGTCCCGGTACCGGTTTTGGCGGTACCCCGCCCGGGCCCCGGTGCCCGGACCCGGGCACCGGGTCCGGGCGGGGTGTCAGCGGGCTGCGGGTCCGCGGTCCACGGTGCGGCGGCGCATCAGCAGCAGGTACAGCACCAGCGACGTGCTCAGGCCGACGGCCCAGCTGTAGTCGGCGAGCGGGCGCAGCAGCGGGATCAGCCCGTTCTCGGGGAACGGGCCCTCGCCCGGCGCGGAGTGCGAGCCGCCGACGGCGAGCAGGCCGCCCACCGCGAAGGCGACGAGTGCCGCCGGGTTCCAGCCGGACCGGTACCAGTACTGGCCGTCTGCCCGGTAGAGGTCGGTGACCTCCAGGTGGGTGCGGCGCAGCAGCCAGTAGTCGGCGATGAGGATGCCCGCGACCGTGCCCAGCAGGCCGCCGACCGTGCCGAGCCAGGTGAAGATGTAGACGCTGGGGCTCTCGATCAGCTTCCACGGGAAGATCACCACGCCGACCAGGCAGGCGATGAGTGCGCCGGTGCGGAAGTCGATGTGCCGGGGCGCCAGGTTGGACAGGTCGTAGGCCGGACTCACCAGGTTGGCGGCGATGTTGGTGGAGAGCGTGGCCAGCAGGATGATGAACAGCGCGAACAGCACGCCCAGGGTGCTGTCCATGCGGGCCGCGAGCTGGCTGGGATCCCAGATCGGTTCGCCGTAGACGGCCTGCGAACCGGACGTGACCAGCACCGACAGCAGGGCGAACGCGGCCATGGTGGTGGGCAGTCCGAGGGTCTGGCCCCAGACCTGGGCGCGCTGGCCGGCACCGAAGCGGGTGAAGTCGGGGATGTTGAGGGCGAGCGTCGACCAGAAGCCGATCATGCCCATGAGAGCGGGGAAGAAGACCTTCCAGAAGTCGGCGCCCCAGCCCAGCGCGGACGGCTGGTCCAGCAGCGGTCCGAAGCCGCCTGCCTTCTGTGCGATCCACACCAGCAGCGCGAGTGCGCCGAGCAGCATCAGCGGCGCCGCCCAGTTCTCCAGGCGGCGGACGGCGTCCATGCCGCGCACGATGACCACGATCTCGATGGCGAGGAACAGCAGGAAGCACAGCCACTGCGTCCACGGATAGGAGAAGACCGTGCCGGCCTCGGCCCACCAGGAGCCGAACGCCTTGCCGCCGAGGAAGTAGATGGCCTGGCCGCCGATCCAGGTCTGGATGCCGAACCAGGCGCAGGCGACGAGGCCGCGCAGCAGCGCGGGCAGGTTGGCGCCGACCACCCCGAACGAGGCGCGGGCCAGTACGGGGAACGGGATGCCGTACTTGGGTCCCGCGTGGCCGGTGAGCAGCATCGGCAGCAGCACGATGACGTTGCCCAGGGCGATGGTGAGCACGGCCTGCTTCCAGTCCATGCCGAGCGCCACCAGGCCGGAGGCGAGCGTCCAGGACGGGATGTTGACGGCCATGCCGATCCACAGCGCGGCGAAGTTGTAGGTCGTCCAGTGGCGTTCGGACTGCGGGACGGGGCTGAGGTCGCTGTTGGTGAACCGGTCGTCGCCGGCTATGGGTGGCTGGTCGGCGTCGGGTGGGGCGGTTCCGGTCATCGGCGCACCTCCTTCGTCTCGCCGCTGGTGGGTTCCGGTAGGCACGGCGGGGGCGTCAGGTGGCGGTGAGGGCGGGGATGACGGATTCGCCGTAGGCGTCGATGGTGGCCTCCTTGGCGTCGTGCATGGCGTAGACGGCGAACTGGTCGACGCCGAGCGCGCGCAGGGCGCGCAGCTTCTCCACGTGTGCCTCGGGCGGTCCGAGCAGGCAGAACCGGTCGACGATCTCGTCCGGGACGAAGGCGGTGTCGGGGTTGCCGGCCCGGCCGTGGTGGGAGTAGTCGTAGCCGGTGCGGTTCTTGATGTAGTCGGTCAGCTCGTCGGGGACCATGCCGGAGTGCTCGCCGTAGCGGCCGACGAGGTCGGCGACGTGGTTGCCGACCATGCCGCCGAACCAGCGGCACTGCTCCCGGGCGTGGGCCAGGTCGTCGCCGACGTAGGCGGGTGCGGCGACGCACACGGTGACGTCGTCCGGGTCGCGTCCGGCGTCGGCGGCGGCCTGCCGGACGGCCTTCACCATCCACTCGGTCAGGTACGGGTCGGCGAGTTGCAGGATGAAGCCGTCGGCGAGGCGCCCGGCCATGGCGAGCGCCTTGGGGCCGTAGGCGGCCATCCACACCGGCAGCTTGCCGTCGCGGACCCAGGGCAGGCGCAGTTCGGTGCCGTCCACGACGGCCTGGCGTCCCTCGGCGAGGTCGCGGATGGCGGTGATGGCCTCCCCGAGCCTGGCGAGGGTGTTGGGGGCGCGGCCCGCGACGCGCATCGCGGAGTCGCCGCGGCCGATGCCGCACACCGTGCGGTTGCCGTACATCTCGTTGAGGGTGGCGAAGGTGGAGGCGGTGACCTCCCAGGTGCGGGTGCCGGGATTGGTCACCATGGGCCCGACGATGAGGCGGTCGGTGTGTTCCAGGATGCGGCTGTGGATGACGTAGGGCTCCTGCCACAGCACCGCCGAGTCGAAGGTCCAGCCGTAGCGGAAGCCGTTGCGTTCGGCGCGGCGCATGAGGCCCACGGTGGCCGATCCCGGCGGGTCGGTCTGGAGCACGAGTCCGAAGTCCATGATCGCTTCTCATTTCTCGCGGTGGGCCGCGGTCTGCGCGGGTGGTGCCGCTGCGGCACGGCGGAGGCGGACGGGTCCGGCGGCGCCGCCACCGCCGGGGGCCGGTGGACGGCAGGGGGCCGGTGCGGCGGGCGGGCCGTCAGTCGAGGTACTGGCAGGTGGAGCGCGGGACGTAGCGGCCGTGGCCGGCGCGTCCCGTCCAGGTCCGGCGGTCCAGCACCGTCTCGCCCCGGGAGAGCACCGTCTCCACCTGGCCGGTGAGGCGCTTGCCCTCGTAGGCGGAGTAGTCGACGTTCATGTGGTGGGTGGTGACGGACAGCGTCTGCTCGGCGTGCGGGTCGTAGACGACGATGTCGGCGTCCGCCCCGGGGGCGAGCGTGCCCTTGCGCCCTGCCAGGCCGAACATACGCGCCGGGGTGGTGCAGGCGATGTCGATCCAGCGGCGCCGGGAGATGCGGCCCTCCACGACGCCCTGGTGCAGCAGGTCCATGCGGTGCTCGATGCCGGGCATGCCGTTGGGGATCTTGGAGAAGTCGCCGCGGCCGAGTTCCTTCTGCCCGGAGAAGCAGAACGGGCAGTGGTCGGTGGAGACCACCTGGAGGTCGCGGGTCCGCAGGGCCCGCCACAGCGCCTCCTGGTGCTCCCTGGGCCGCAACGGGGTCGAGCAGACGTACTTGGCGCCCTCGAAGCCGGGCTCGGCGAGGTTGTCGGTGGACAGGAACAGGTACTGCGGGCAGGTCTCGCCGAACACCGGCAGGTCCTTGTCGCGGGCCTGGGCGAGTTCGGCGACGGCCTCCTCGGCGGAGACGTGCACCACGTACAGGGGGGCGCCGGCGACGCGGGCGAGCTGCACCGCGCGGTGCGTGGCCTCGGCCTCCAGCAGGGCGCGGCGGACCTCGCCGTGGTAGCGCGGGTCGGTCTTCCCGGCGGCCAGCGCCTGTTCCACGAGCACGTCGATGGCGATGCCGTTCTCGGCGTGCATCATGATCAGCCCGCCGTTGCCCGCGGCGCGCTGCATGGCCCGCAGGATCTGGCCGTCGTCGCTGTAGAACACGCCGGGGTAGGCCATGAACAGCTTGAAGGACGTGACGCCCTCCGCGACCAGCTGGTCCATCTCCTTGAGCGTGCCGTCGTTGACGTCGGAGAGGATCATGTGGAAGGCGTAGTCCACCGCGCACTGGGCCTCGGCCTTGGCGTGCCAGGTGTCCAGGCCCTGCCGCAGCGCCTGGCCGCGGCTCTGCACCGCGAAGTCGACGATGGTGGTGGTGCCGCCCCAGGCGGCGGCGCGGGTGCCGGTCTCGAAGGTGTCGGCGGAGAAGGTGCCGCCGAACGGGAAGTCGAGGTGGGTGTGGGCGTCGACGCCGCCGGGCACGACGTAGCGGCCGGTGGCGTCGATGGTGTGCTCGGCCGTCCAGCCCTCCGCGCAGGCGCTTCCGCTGGCGGCGAGGGCGGCGATCTGCTCGCCCTCGATGAGGACGTCCGCCTCGACCTCGTCGGTGGCGGTGATGACGAGGCCGCCGCGGATGACGGTGCGTGAGGCTGCTGCCATGGCGGTCAGACCTCCCTTGCGGGCTGGGGCGTCCGGGACGGCCGGGACGGCTGAGGCGGAGCCTGGTGGAGTGCGGCTTCCAGCAGGGCGGCGCCCTCCTCGGCTTCGGCGACGGTCAGGGAAAGCGGCGGCGCGATCCGCAGCACGTTGCCGTCCAGGCCGCCCTTGCCGATGAGCAGGCCGCGTTCCCGGGCGGCTTCCAGCACCAGTCCGGCGGTGGCGGCGTCGGTCAGTTCGATGCCGATCATCAGGCCGCGTCCGCGGACGTCGCGCACGCTGTCCAGGCCGGCGGTTGCGGCGCGCAGCCGCTCGATGAGCAGGCCGCCGACCCGGCGGGCGTTGCCCTGGAGGTCGTGCTCCAGCAGGTACGCGAGGTTGGCGTTGGCGGCGGCCATCGTGACGGGGCTGCCGCCGAAGGTGGAGATGGAGTTGGCGTCGAGGCAGTTCATCACCTCGGCGCGGGCCACGACTCCACCGATGGCCATGCCGTTGCCGATGCCCTTGGCGAAGGTCAGCATGTCGGGGGCGCCGCTGCCGCCGTGGGCCTGCCAGCCCCAGAAGTGGTCGCCTGTGCGGCCCCAGCCGGTCTGCACCTCGTCACTGATCCACAGGATGCCGTGCTCGCGCAGCACCTCGCGGAACGCGGCGTAGAGGCCGTCGGGCGGCGCGGTGAACCCGCCGACGCCCTGCACCGGCTCGGCGATCAGGGCGGCGACCCCGCGGGACGTCTGGTTGAGCATGTCCCTGAGGTCGGCCACGCAGGCGTCGACGAACTCGGCGTCACTCAGGTGCGCGAAGGGCCCGCTGTGCCGGATGCCGCCGTGCAGGTAGAGCGTCTGCAGCGGGGACAGGCTGGTCGGGGACCAGGAGCGGTTGCCGGTGATGCCGACGGTGGTGAACGAGCGGCCGTGGTAGCTGTTGCGCATCGCCAGGATCTGGTTGCTGCGCCGGTAGGAGGTGGCCAGCAGCAGCGCGGCGTCGTTCGCCTCGGTGCCGGACGTGGTGAAGAAGACGCGGGCGTCGGGGATGCCGGAGAGCGCGGCGATCCGCTCGGCCAGTTCCACCATCGGCCGACTGAGGTAGAGCGTGGAGGTGTGGATGATGCGCCCGGCCTGCTCGCTGACGGCCTTGGTGACCTCGGGCAGCGCGTGCGCGGTCATGGTGGTCAGGATGCCGCCGAAGAAGTCCAGGTAGCGGTTGCCGTCGGCGTCCCAGACGTGGCGGCCCTCGCCGTGGGTGAGTTCCAGCGGGCGGTCGTAGTACAGCGACAGCCAGTCGGGCAGCACGTCCGCGTGGCGGTCGTGCAGGGATCGGTGGGTGCTCGTCGGGTCGCTCACGGCTGCACCAGCCCCCCGTAGGCGTCGGGGCGCCGGTCGCGGTAGAACGCCCACTGGGTGCGGACGTCGTCGATCAGGGAGAAGTCGAGGTCGCGGACGACCAGTTCCTCCTCCTTGTCGCTGGCGACGTCGCCGACGAACTGGCCGCGCGGGTCGACGAAGTAGCTGGTGCCGTAGAAGTCGTTGTCGCCGTAACTCTCGCGGCCGACCCGGTTGATCGCGGCGACGAAGTACTCGTTGGCGACGGCCGCGGCGGGCTGCTCCAGCTGCCACAGGTGGGCGGAGAGTCCGCGCGAGGTGGCCGAGGGGTTGTAGACGAGCTGTGCACCCGCCAGGCCGAGGGCCCGCCAGCCCTCGGGGAAGTGCCGGTCGTAGCAGATGTAGACGCCGACCCTGCCGACCGCGGTGTCGAACACCGGCCAGCCCAGGTTGCCGGGTTTGAAGTAGTACTTCTCCCAGAAGCCCTTGACCTGCGGGATGTGGTGCTTGCGGTAGGTCCCGAGGACCGTGCCGTCGGCGTCGATGACTGCCGCGGTGTTGTAGTAGAAACCGGGCGACTCGATCTCGAAGACCGGCACCACGATGACCATGCCCGTCTCCCGGGCGAGGTCCTGCATGCGGCGCACGGTCGGCCCGTCGGGCACCGGCTCCGCCCAGCGGTAGTGCTCCGGTTCCTGCACCTGGCAGAAGTAGGGGGCGTTGAACACCTCCTGGAAGCCGATCACCCGGGCGCCCTGCCGGGCGGCCTCCCGGGCGTGCTCCTCGTGCTTGGCAATCATCGATTCGGTATCGCCGGTCCAGCTCGCCTGCACCAGGGCGGCGCGCACAACATCGGCCATGAGCTGCTCCTTTGTCGGGGCATCAGCCAGGCATGACGCGTGTAGATCCACGCGAGGATGCGACCGTAATCCGCGTCACCCTCGGTGGCAAGGCCATCTTCGTTACGTCACCGTTTTGATCTTGGGTCGGTCAGGTTTCGCGGGCCAGCACGCCGTCGATGTCCCGGCCGTGCTGGAGCGAGACCGACCGGGCCGCGGCCCGCAGCAGCGGGGGCAGCGCCTCGCGGTCGACGGCCGCCGCAGCCGCCGCCTCCTCGGCGGGACGGGCCCGCACGAGCGCCGCCAGCAGGTCGGTGGCCTGCGCCTGGCGGGAGGTCTCGCACAGCGCGAGCGCCGCCTCGGCGACCTCGGGCACGGGGCGCGAGACACTCTGCCGCAGCAGTTGCCGGCAGTCCTCCGCGCGTCCGCCGGTGACCAGTGCGTCCGCCGCCGCGAGGCGGCGCGGCGGCAGGCAGGCCACCTCCCACAGCAGTACGGCCACATCAGCGCTCAGCCCGCCGCGCTCCAGCTCCTCGGCCAGCAGCGGCAGCCGGTCCGGTGGCCAGCCGGCCGACTCGCACAGCAGGGCGTGGGCCTCGCCGCCGCGCCCGTCGGCGCGCAGCCGACCGAGCCGGCCGACGGCGTCGGCCACCTCCCGGCGCGCCTGCGGCGGCACCTCGCCCGGCCCGAGGCCCGCCGGGGCACCGCCGGGGACCGGGGTGTCCTCGTCGTTCCTGGCACCGGCGAACCGCGCGCCGCGCGGGGACGCTGCGGCGCTGCCGGAGCGGGACGCCTCGGGTGCGCCGGCCGGGATGCCCGGGGCGTGGGTGCCGGAGGCGTCCCGGGGGCCGGAGGCCGGGGCGGTGCCGCGGCGGGGGTCGGCGGCGGGTACGGGGTTGCCGAACGGGTCGGTGGGTACGGCGTTGCCGAACGCGTCCGTCGGTACGGCGGGAGCGCCGGCCGGCTCGTCGAGGCCGGCGAAGCGGGCGCCGCGCGGCTTGCGGCGCTGGGCGGGCACCCTGGCCGCGGGGGCCTGCTGCGGTGCGCGAGGTTCCGGGCGTGCGTGAGGTTCCGGGGGTGCGGGCGGTTCCGGGGGTGCGGGCGGGGGTGCCGTGCGCCTGTGCGGTGCGGGCGGCGGCAGCGCGTCCAGGCGGGCGGTGAGTTCCCGGCAGCGGGCGGCGGCCCGGCTCAGGTCGTCGCGCGCCCAGGCCAGGTCGGCGGAGAGGCGGTCGGTTCCCGCCGCGTCTCCCGCCTCCCGTGCCCCGGACAGCGCGGCGGTCAGCTCACCGACCCGGCGGCGGGCGTGGGCGCGGGCGTCGAGCATCGTCGCCAGGCGCTCCTCCAGGCCGTCCCGGCCGCTCAGTTCGCGGTCGTACGCGGCGACGGCTGCCGGATAGCCCTCCCGCAGCCCGCGTTCCCAGTGGTCCGCGGCCTCGGGGCCGTACCCGCCGCGGACGTCCTGCAGCAGCGCCTCCACGACGTCCCAGGGCGGGACCTCGCTGCCCTCCGCGCAGGCCCTGACGCCGTCCGGGTCGCGCTGGAGGAAGACGCGGTACCAGCCGTGCCCGGGATCGAGCAGGGTGAGGAGCGCGCGCAGCTCCGACGCGAAACCGACCACGGCGTCGGGCAGTCGGCGGCGGTTCGCCCCATCCGTCATGACCGCATCCCACACCCGTCGTGTTACGAAACCGGTTACGCGAAGGCTACAGCGAGTTTTCGTCCGCGCACGGGCTTCCGCAGGTTCCGGGTCGAAGGGATCCGCCGGGTCCCGGGGCTCGAACGGGTGACCGCCCGGCCGTTAGGCTCCCGCCCCATGGACGACTCGTTGCGGGACCTCATCCTGGTGCTGGCCGCCGCCGCCCTCGGCGCCGGGATCGGCTGGTGCGTGCGGACGTTGCTGTGGCGGCGCAAGCTCCGCCGCAGGCAGCGCTTCCTCGGGCTGCCGGACAACTCCGAGTGCCTGCTGGTGGTGAACCGCGACGCGGGCGGGGACGGCGCGGTGGGACGCAACGACGTGTTCGCGCTGCTGGAGCTGTCCGCGCTGGTGAAGGACTGCCGTTCCCATGTGCAAGTGGTCTCCGCCGACACCGCGCGGCAGGGGTTCGGGGAGCGGACGGAGTTCTGCGTCGGCGGTCCGGTCTCCAACCGGCGGACGGCCGCGCACCTCCAGTCGCTGCTGCCGGGCGTGCGGATCAACACCGCCTCCGAACCGGGCCCGGACCGCGGCTGCTTCACCGTGGGCAGCGAGCGGTACCGGCTGGAGAGCGGCGTGGCGGAGTACGTGCTGCTCGCCCGGCTCACGGCGGGGCAGGACGCGCGGCCGGTGTTCCTGCTGTGCGGGCAGCGGTCCGTCACCAGCCAGGCCGCCGCCCGCTACCTGGCCCGCAACCAGGCGCGGTTGGCCCGCAAGCACGGGATCAACGGCAACTTCTGCCTGCTGCTGAAGGTGGCCAACTCCGACGCGTACGGCGCGGACGTGGTCGAGCTGGTCGCCGACGTGACCCGGGCGGCGTCCGACCCGCCGCCCGCGCCGGCCCCCGCACTGCCCGCGGCGTCCAGCGACAAGCGCGGTGCGCATCGCGCGAGTTGAGAGCCGCAGCCCTCACTCGGACGGGTGAGCGTCAAAGGCGGCGCCACCCCGGACGGTCACCGGTCCCACCCCAGGGGAGGGCCGGGACACACCGTCCACCTAGGTACCCAGCCCTCCCTGCGTACCTAGCCTGGCCGATTCGGGGAAGGGAGCCCGCATGGACGACACCAGGCCGGTCTACCAGCGGATCGCCGATGATCTGCGGCGCCAGATCGACGACGGCGCGCTCGCCGTGGGCGCGCGCATACCGCCCCGCTCCGAGCTGAAGCAGGTCTACCGGGCCAGCGACCAGACGGTGGACCGGGCGGTACGGGTCCTGAAGGCCGCCGGTTACGCGGAGGGGCAGTTCGGGCGGGGCGTCTTCGTCGCCGACCGGGCGGCCCTGGGCACGCTGCTGCGCACCACCAGTGCCGTCGACTCGCCGTTCGCGGCCCGGATCAGTGCGGGAGACGAGCCGTGCGACCTGATGTGGGAGGCCCACTCCAGCAGCACCACGGCCCCGGCCCCCGTCGCCGAACGGCTCGCGGTGGAGACGGGAGCGCCGGTGACGTGCACCAGTTACGAGTACCTGGCCGACCGCCGGCCGCTCCAGCTGACCACCAGCTGGGAGCCGCTGGCGCTGACCGGTGGCACGGACGTGGTGCACCCCGAACGCGGCCCGTACGCCCGGCGCGGGGTACGCGGACGCTTCGCCGCGATCGGCATCCGCGTGGTGCGCGCCGCCGAGCTGGTCGGGTCGCGCTCTGCCACCACCTCGGAGTCGGAGGCGCTGGGCTGCTCACCGGGGCAGTGCGTGACGGTCGTCGAACGCACCCACTACGACGCGCTCGGCCGTCCGGTGGAGACCTCGGACACGGTGGTGCGCGCCGACCGCTGGCGGCTGGAGTACGGCATCGCGTTCTCCCCGCAGCCGGTTCAGGCGTCGGACACCTCGGCGTAGACCTGCGAAAGTTCGGGGGTGCCGCTGTCGGCCCAGGCACGTCCGACGTCCAGGACGTCCAGCTGCCGGCCCGAGGCGAACCGGATCACCGGGCGGCCGTTCGGCCAGACCTCCCAGAAGGCGCCCCGCACGGTCCGCACGATGACGGTGCCCAGGTACAGGCCCGCGTCGGTGGCCAGCGGTGCCAGCGCCTCCGGGTCGTCGCGCCAGCGCGGCACCATCTGGTCGAGGGCCTCCAGGGAGTCCGGCGAGTCGTCGAGCGCGAAGCCGGTGGCCAGCGCCTGCTGGCGCAGCGCCTCGCACTCGGAGAGCAGCTGGTTCACCCCTTCGGCGTCCTCCGGACCGGGGCCGTGGAGCGCCACGCCGCGGGAGGGGCCGTGACGCTTGCGCCAGTTGTCCAGGAAGGGGATGTTCATACCCTTCAGGGTCGCATCCGCAACTGCCGTCCCGCCACAGGCGCGCGGCACTCGATGTACACCCCCGCGCCTCCGGGCGTACTCCCCCAGGACTCCGGATGCGGGTCGGATCGGCATCGCACACCCGGCAGTTGGCCTCAGCGAAAGGGCACGTGTTGCGTATCCGTGCGTACGGCACCGCCGTCGTTCTCACCCTGACCGCCGCCTCGGTACCGGCCGGGCCGGCGGTGTCGGCGGTGCCGGCTGAGTCGGCTGAGTCGGTGAGGCACCCCGCAGCAGACCGGGCCGCGCTGCCCCGGCCGTTGGAGCGGCTGTACGACAACCGCGCGGCGAGCCGTGACGACCGGCCGGGCGAGGCGGACTTCGACGGGGCCGGCAACTCCTTCTCCGCCGACGCCCTGGCTGGCGCCGGGTGGACACCGGGACGGCGCCTACTGGTGGACGGCGCCCTCGTCCGGGTGCCCGCCGCGGCCCCCGGCCGGCCCGACAACGTGCGCGCCGACGGCCAGCGGGTGCGGGTACGCGGCCGGGGGGACGCGGTGTCCTTCCTGGTCGCGGCCAGCTCGCCGGGAGCGCCGGGCACGCAGATGCGGGCCCGGGGCCAGGTGCACTACCTCGACGGCGGCCGGTCGGCGTACACGCTGACCGCCGGCGACTGGCGGGGCGGCCCGACCGCCACCAAGGCCGTCGCGCTGCCGTACCTGAACACGCCGGAAGGTACCCGCGCCGAGCGGCCCCGCCTGTACGTGGTCACCGTGCCGGTGGCACGCGGCCGGACGCTCGCCTCGGTGGAACTCCCCCGCGACCCGGGCCGCGCCGCCGACCTGCACGTCTTCGACGTGGCGCTGCAGCAGCCGGCCGACGGCTGGACGGGCACCTGGGCGGCGAGCACCGGCGGCTACGCGAGGGTCGGCCCCTGGACCGACCGCACGCTGCGGCTGGTGGTGCACACCAGCGCCGGCGGCAGCAGCGCCCGCGTCCGGTTCGCCAACACCTTCGCCGACGCACCGCTGCACATCGGCCGGGCCACCGTGGCGGTCCGTGCGGCGGGCGCGGCCGCGGCGGGGCGGCCCCGGGAGCTGACCTTCGGGCGGCAGACCACCGCCCGCGTCCCGGCGGGCGCGCAACTGGTCAGCGACCCGGTGGGCCTGGACGTGCCGCCCGACGCGGACCTGCTGGTCAGCCTGCACCTGCCGGGCACGGTGACGGCGGCGCCCGTGCACAGCGAGGCCGTGCAGACCTCCTACGTCAGCGCCGAGGACGCCGGCGACCGCACCGGGCAGGCCGGTGGCGAGGGTTTCCGCGGCGAGCTGCGCGGCTGGCCGTTCCTGACCGGCGTCGACGTCCGGGGCGGCCCCGGCTCGGTGGTCACTCTCGGGGACTCCATCACCGACGGTGTCGCCTCCACCCCCGGCGCCAACCGGCGGTGGCCGGACGTGCTGGCCCGGCGCCTCCAGCGCGCCGACGGCCGCGGCGTGCCGCGCTACGGCGTGCTCAACCACGGCATCTCCGCGAACCGCGTGGTGTCCGACCGCTACGACGGCGACGGCGTCAGCAGCGACACCGGCGGCGTCAGCGCGGTGCACCGGCTGGACCGGGACGTGCTGGGCCAGACGGGGGTGCGCACGGTGGTGCTGTTCCAGGGCGTCAACGACGTGCGCTGGGGCTACTCGGCGCAGAGCGTGATCGAGGGGCTGCGGGCGCTCGCGGACCGGTCCCGGCAGCGCGGGCTGCGGGTGGTGGGCGCGACCGTCGCGCCCTGCGGCGGCTGGCCCGACTGCTCGGCGGAGGTGGAGCGGCAGCGCCAGCAGGTGAACGCCTTCGTCCGGGACCACGGCGGCACCTTCGACGCGGTGCTCGACTTCGACGCGGTGCTGCGCGACCCCGGCGACCCGCGGCGGCTGCTGCCGCAGTACGACAGCGGCGACCACCTGCACCCCGGCGACGCAGGCCTGCGGGCGCTGGCGGACTCCGTCGACCTTTCGGCTCTCGTCCCGCGCGCCCCGCGGCGTTGACGGCCCCCGGCCCGGGGGCGCCTCTTCCCCCGGGCGGTGGGCCGGCGGGTCAGAAGTCCAGGTCCACCACGACGGGGGCGTGGTCCGAGGCGCCCTTGCCCTTGCGGGCCTCGCGGTCGACGTAGGCGTCCTTGACCGCCGCCCGGAACGGGTCGTTGCCGAAGGCCAGGTCGATGCGCATGCCCTTGTTCTTCGGGAAGCCGAGCATCCGGTAGTCCCAGAAGGTGAACGGCACGTCGTACTTGAGCGCCCTGGGGTAGACCTCCTGCAGACCCACCTCGCCCAGCTCCGTCAGCGCCACCCGCTCGGCCTCGGTCACGTGCGTGGCGCCCTCGAACTGGCCGAGGTCCCACACGTCCTGGTCGGTGGGCGCCACGTTGAAGTCGCCCAGCACCGCGAAGGGCCGCTCGCCGCCGGACTCCGCGCCGACCGCGACCCGCAGGGCCGACAGCCACTGCAGCTTGTACGCGTAGTGGGGGTGCGAGACCTCCCGGCCGTTGGGCACGTACACCGACCAGACCCGTACGCCGCCGCAGGTGGCGCTGATCGCGCGCGGCTCCTCGACCTCCTCGAAGGCGGGGCCGCCCGCGAGACCGACCACCGGCTCCTCAAGCCCGACCCGGGACAGCACGGCGACGCCGTTCCACCGTCCGTCGGCGTTGATCGCGGCCTCGTAGCCGCGCTCCCCCAGCGCCTCCGCCGGGAACTGCTCGGCGGTGCACTTCAGCTCCTGGAGGCACAGCACGTCGGTGCCGCTGCTCTCCAGCCAGTCCAGCAGCCGGTCGAGGCGCGGATTGATGCCGTTGATGTTCCAGGTGGCGATTCGCAGACCCATGGGGCAAACCTACCGGCTAACGCACCTGCGCGGACTCGCCCGGCAGCAGTCTGCGGTGCTCGGTGGCACCGATGCCCGGGCCCTGCGGGGAGAGCATGCGGCCGTAGACCGGCGGGGCGAGTTCCGACAGCAGGCCGTCGTGCACGTCGAAGGCCTGCCGCGGCTGGAGTTCCCGCAGGTAGTCGACGATCTCGGAGAACTTGCTCCACGGCGCCTGCAGCGGCAGCAGCAGCGTGTCCACCGGGTGGTCGGGGACGGTGAGCGCGTCGCCTGGGTGGAACACCGAACCGTCGACGAGGTAGCCGACGTTGGCGATCCGCGGGATGTCGGGGTGGATCACCGCGTGCAGCTCGCCGTGCACGGCCACCTCGAAGCCCGCCGCCCGGATGGTGTCCCCGTGCCCGACGGTGTGGACACGGCCGGGGAAGGCGGCCGAGACCTGCTCGGCGACGCTCCGCGGCGCCCACACCTGGGCGGCCGGGTTGGCCTCCAGAGCCGTCCGGATCCGGCCCTCGTCGAAGTGGTCCGGATGCTCGTGGGTGACCAGCACCGCGTCGGCCCCCGCAGCCGCGTCCTCCTCGCTGAAGCCGCCCGGGTCGATGGCAAGCGTGCGGCCGTCCTTCTCCAGCCGCACGCAGGCGTGGCTCTTCTTCGTCAACCGCATGTGCCCATTGTGCAGCGGTGCGGGCCTCACTGGCGTGGCGTGGTCTCCTCCCGCACCACCCGCTGGGCGACTGCGAAGGCCGAGTTCGCGGCCGGCACGCCGCAGTACACCGCGGTCTGCAGCAGCACCTCGCGTATCTCCGCCGGGGTGAGGCCGTTGCGCAGCGCGGCCCGGGTGTGGAAGGCCAGCTCGTCCAGGTGTCCGCGGGCGACCAGCGCGGTCAGCGTCACCACCGAGCGGGTGCGGCGGTCAAGACCCGGCCGGGACCACACCTCGCCCCAGGCGTAACGGGTGAGGAAGTCCTGGAAGTCGCCGGTGAAGTCGTCGGCGTTCGCCGCCGCCCGGTCCACGTGGGCGTCCCCGAGCACCTCGCGGCGCACCCGCATGCCCGTGTCGTACGGGTCCGGGCGGCCCGTCGGGGCGTCGGCGGCCGTCAGCTCCGCTATGGCCGCGCTCTGCGGCGGCGGGGAGTCCACCAGCGGCGCGGGCGCGGCGGTGTGCGCGCCGGTCGCCGAGCTGTCCTGCCACACCGTCGAGAAGTGCTTCAGCAGCAGCTCGGTGACCTCGCCGGGACGTTCCACCGGCGTCAGGTGGGACGCGCCCGGCACCATCGCCAGGCGGGCGTCCGGTATCCCGGCGACGAGGGCCCGCGCGTCGGCGGGCGGCGACACCCGGTCCTCAGCCCCGGCGACCACGAGGGTCGGCACGTTGAGGCGGGGCAGCGCGTCGCGGACGTCGAAGGCGGCCAGCGCCTCGCAGGCCGCGATGTAGCAGCCGGGGTCGGTGGTGCGCACCATCTGCACGGCCCAGTCGACGATGGCCGTCTGCACGGTGGTGAAGCCGGGCGTGAACCAGCGTTCCGGAGTGCTGCGGGCGACCGGGTCGAGCCCGTGGCTGCGGACCACGACGCCGGTCTGCCGCCACTCGTCGGCCGTGCCGTGCCGCGGCGACGCCGACACCAGGGCGAGCGAGGTGAGCCGGTGCGGGTGGGTGAGCGCGAGCTGCGTGCCCACGGCACCGCCCAGCGAGCACCCCGCGTAGCCGAAGCGCTCACTGCCCTCGACGGACTCCAGCGCGGCCAGCAGCCGCATCGCCAGTTCGTGCACCGAGGTCGCCGGGTGGGCGGGGGCGCCGCCGTGGCCGGGCAGGTCGTAGCGCAGCACCCGCCAGTTCCGGGTGAGCTCGGGCATCTGCCTGTCCCACATGTGCCAGGTCGTGCCGAGCGCGGGGCCGAGTACCAGTAGCGGGGCACCCGCAGGGCCATCCACGCGGTATTGCAGGGGGTTCGGTAGTGTCTCGCTCACCCGTCAGACCCTCTCATCTCCCGCGGGATCTCACACGGCCGGTCCCCACCGAACACTCGCCCGTCCGCGCATCAGGGCGCCCGGCGGTGGGCCGGTCAGGCAGCAGGCGCCCCGTGGGGCTTCCGCCCCGGGCCCGGCTCCCGGTGCTACCGCAGCACCTTCAGCGTCATCAGGGAGAGACGTCGCGCGGTGGGCCGCGGGTCCGCGTCGGGGAGCCCGGAGTGGAGGGTGCGGGCGACGCCCTCCAGGAAGCCGCGGGTTTCCCTGAGCACCAGGGCACGGCCGAGGCCCGCCCGGTCGCCGAGCTCCTTGCAGACCGAGGGCCGGGACACCTCGGTCGCCGCGGCGACGGCCGACATGCTGACGCTGTCCCAGCCCGAAGAATGGACAGTTTGTCAATCTCTGACCTGCCATCAGTCTCCATGGGAGTCAACGGAGTTCGACCCCGGCTCCGGACGTGGCGAGCGCTCGAAGGCCCCGGCGGCCGTCGCAGGCGGCTGCTCGGCTGACCCGGCGGTCCACTGCCTCACGCGTACGGGTCGGTGATCTCTCGCAGCCGGGTGAGCGTCTCGCGCAACTGCGCCATCCGGCGCCTGCCGAGGTGGCCGGTCCACTCCGCCTCCACCTCGGCGACCACGGCCTCGGCGACCGGGATCGCCGCGGCACCGCGTGCGGCGATCCTCACCAGCCGGGCGCGGCGGTCCCGGGGGTCGGGGACCCGCTCGACGTATCCCGCGCGTTCGAGGCGGTCGACCAGGAAGCCGGCCGTCTGCTTGGTGATCTGCGCCTGCTCGGCGAGATCCGTGAGCCGGGTGCCGTCGGGGCCGATGCGCTGCATGACCCGCGCCTGGGCGACGGTGAAGTCGTCGAACCCCGCCTCGGCGAGGGCGGCGAAGATCCGGTCCTCCATCGCCCGATAGGGGAGGAACAGCAACAGGCCCACGTTCAGCTCCCGCTCCTCCGGTACTCCTCCCCCTATGGCCCCGCCACCCGCTCCTGACATCCGCCGACTCCCCACCGCTTGACATCCACCGCTTGACATTAGTCAGTGCATCTGACTACTTTGGTCAGGTGAGCTTACCATTTTTGAGGCGGTGACGACCATGAGCGGCACACTGACCGGCGAGGAGCGCTGGCGGGCGGTCGACAGGGAACGGCTCAGCCTGGCCGGTCTGCTCGACACTCTGAGCCCTGCGGAGTGGGAGCTCCCCACCCAGTGCGACGGCTGGCGGGTACGGGACGTCGCCGCGCACCTCACGCTCGCCCCGCGCATCGGCCTCGGCCGGATCCTGCGCGAGATCGTCCGCGCCCGCGGGGACTTCGACCGGATGATCCACGACACCGCCTGCCAGGCGGCGACCCGGCCGACCGAGGTGATCGCCGCCGACCTGCGCGCCCTGGCCGGTTGGCACCGACCGGTCCTCGGCACGACCCGGCGCGAGTCGCTCCTGGACATCCTGGTGCACGGCCAGGACATCGCTCTGGCCGTGGGCCGGGAACGGCCGATGCCGGTCGACGCCGCCTGCGACGCCGCCGACCGGGTGTACCGCATGAGCTATCCGTTCCAGGTCAGGCGGCGGCTCGGCGGCCGCAGGCTGACCGCGACCGATGTCGCGTGGGACCGCGGCGAAGGCCCCGAGATCCGCGGCCCGATCGCCGCCCTGCTGCTTCTGCTCACGGGGAGGGAGCAGGCGGCGCGCCCGCATCTGCACGGCCCCGGCCTCAGCACCTCCGTGGACCCGCAGTCGCGGACTGCCCCCTGAGCACGGCGCTGCCGGGGGAAGGGCGGGTCAGAACTTCGCGGTGGAGACGACGTAGACCTGGGGGCGCTCGGGGCGGGTGAGGTCGACGGTGATCGACAGGTCGGGCCGGTAGCCGGGCTGCCTGACGGTGGTACCGGCGTAGTCGTGGCCCGACACGCCGAGGTTCCAGCCCACCAGGCCGGCCTGCCTGTCGGTCACCGTGCGCTCTCCGTGGCGCAGCTCCGCCCGACTGGTCCCGACCTCGGCGAGGAACGCGTCCAGCTTCTCGGGCGAGGTGCGGAACTGGACGTAGAGCGCGCTCTCCTGCCAGGAGTTGGTCTCGAAGTAGCCGACGTAGGTGGACTTCAGCGGGATCGGCACGTCGTAGATGCGCCGGGTCGCCTTGCTGGGCCATTCCCACACCAGGCCCGTCGCGGAGGCGACGGCCTGCTTGTCCTTGCCGCTGTCGCGGCTCTGGTGTGCGGACAGCACCAGGTAGCCGGCGGGGACGGCGATCAGCAGCACGACGATGACCGCCCGCAGCCAGCGGGACGTTGCGCGTTGCGGAGGGCTGGTCAACTGCCCACCGCCCGGCCTCGGGACGCGAGCCGCAGGTTCGCCGCGGCGCGCTCGTAGCGTTCGTACCGCTCCAGTCTGCGGCGGTTGGCGCGGCGGAAGCGGCGGGCCACCAGCCGGGCCAGGTCGGCGGCGCCGACCATGCCGGCCTCCGGGCCCAGCTCGGCCCGGACGATGCGGGCCTCGGGCCGGTAGCCGCGACCGGTGAGGTGGCGGCGGAAGGAGTCGCGGGCCGGGTCGATCAGCAGCTCGTCGGCGGCGCTGACGCCGCCGCCGATGACGAAGCACGACGGGTCGAGAGCCGCGGCGAGGTTGGCGATGCCGATACCGAGCCACTGGCCGATGTCGCCCAGCAGCTCGACGCACATCGCGTCGCCCTCGCGGGCCAGCTCGGTGATGAGCGGGCCGGTGATCTCCGCGACGTTGCCGCCCACCCGCTCGATGATGTTGTAGGCCACCGGGGACTCGGCCACGGCCATCTCGCGGGCCTCGCGGACCAGCGCGTTGCCTGAGCTGTACTGCTCCCAGCAGCCGCGGTTGCCGCACGGGCAGCGGTGCCCCTGCGGCACCACCTGCATGTGGCCGAACTCCCCCGCGACGCCGTACTTGCCGCGTTTGACCTTGCCGTCCTCCAGGATGGCGCCGCCGATGCCGGTACCGAGCGTGATCATGACGAGGTGGTCCTCGCCCTTGCCCGCGCCGAACCGCCACTCACCCCAGGCGGCGGCGTTCGCGTCGTTGTCGATGAGCACGGGCACGGCCAGCCGGGCCTGCAGCGACTCCCGCAGAGGCTCGTCGCGCCACGACAGGTGCGGCGCGAAGAGGATGCGGGAGCGGTCGGCGTCCACCCAGCCGGCGGCGCCGATGCCGACGGCGTGCACGTCGTGCCGGTCGGACAGGTCGAGCACCAGCTCGGTGATGGTGTCCTCGACGACCTTGGGGCTCTTGGACTTGTCCGGTGTCTCAGCGCGGACCTTCTCCAGGATGGTGCCGTCGGCGTCGACGACCCCGGCCATCACCTTCGTACCGCCGATGTCGATGCCGACGGTCGGCACCCGCGGCGCGGACAGGTGGGAGCTGCGCTCGCGAGTAGCGACGGTCCGCAGCACGGTCGCCCGTGCGGAGCTCCGTGGCGTGCGGTCGGGGAACGTACTCATCTGCTCGATTGTGCCCTACCCGGCGCCGCCGGGAGCGTTCCCGGGGCCGCCGGGAGCGTTCCCGGGGCCGGGGCCCGCCGTCGCACGGGCCAGTTCGTGGCTGAGCTGCTCCAGCTCGCTACCGCCGGCCATCTGGCGGGTCAGCTCGTCGAGGCTGATGCCGTCGCGCGGGTGGCTGCCCGCCATCGCGCCGCGCTTGAGCAGGACGAAGCGGTCTCCGACCAGGTAGGCGTGGTGGGGGTTGTGGGTGATGAGCACCACGCCGAGGCCGGCGTCGCGGGCGGCGGCGACGTACTTGAGCACCGTGCCGGACTGCTTGACGCCGAGCGCCGCGGTGGGTTCGTCCAGGACGAGCACGCGGGCGCCGAAGTGCACCGCGCGGGCGATGGCCACGCACTGCCGCTCGCCACCGGACAGCGTGCCGATGGGCTGGTCGACGTCACGCAGGTCGATGCCCATGCGGAGCAGTTCGGTGCGGGTGGTGCGGCGCATCAGGTCGACGTCCATGCGCCGCAGCGGGCCCCAGCCGGTGCGCGGTTCCGAACCGAGGAAGAAGTTGCGCCACACCGGCATCAGCGGCACCACCGCGAGGTCCTGGTAGACGGTGGCGATGCCCCGGTCCAGGGCGTCGCGCGGCGAGGCGAGGCGGGTCTCGGCTCCCTCGATGCGGTAGCTGCCGGCGTCGTGCTGGTGCAGCCCGGCGATGATCTTGATCAGGGTGGACTTGCCGGCGCCGTTGTCCCCCAGCACGCAGGTGACCGCGCCGGCCCGGACCTCCAGGGAGACGTCCGCCAGCGCGCGCACGTTGCCGTAGGACTTGCTGACGCCGTCCAGCGCCAGCAGCGGCTCGGCCGCGCCCTCGGCAGCGCCCTCGGCAGCGCCCTCGGGATCGCCCTCGGCAGCGCCCTCGACATCGGGGCCGGGGTCGGCGCCGACGGGCTCGGCAGGTTCGGCGGTTGTCATCGGCTGGCCTCCGCACGCTTGCGAATCCACAGGTTGAGCAGGGTGGCGAGCAGCAGCATCGCGCCAAGGAAGAACTTGAACCAGTCCGGGTCCCACTGGGCGTAGACGATGCCCTTGCTGGTCATCCCGAAGATGAGCGCGCCGACCGCGGCTCCCACGGCCGAGCCGTAGCCGCCGGTGAGCAGGCAGCCGCCGATCACCGCGGCGGCGATGAAGATCAGCTCGTTGCCGACGCCCTCGCCCGACTGGACCACTTCGTAGTTGAACAGCAGGTGCTGGCCGGAGATCCACGCGCACAGCGCCACGCCGAGGTACAGCCCGATCTTGGTGCGGGCCACCGGCACGCCCACCGCGCGGGCGGCGTCCGCTCCGCCGCCGACGGCGAAGATCCAGTTGCCGGCGCGGGTGCGCAGCAGGATCCAGGTGGCCGCGGCGACGAGCACCAGCCACCACACCACGGTGACCTGGAGCGTGGCGCCGCCCAGGGTGAGCTGGGAGGCGAAGAGCACGCGGGCGGAGGGGAAGCCCTCCATGTCGGCGATGCTCTTGGTGGAGACCGTGCCGCTGATCAGCTTGGTGAAGCCCAGGTTGAGGCCGGTCAGCATGAGGAAGGTGCCGAGCGTGATGATGAAGCTGGGCAGGCCGGTGCGGGTGAGCAGCCATCCGTTGAAGAAGCCCAGGGCCAGGGTGACCAGCAGGGACACCCCCACGCCCACCCAGACGTTGGCCGTCATCTGGTAGCTGAACATCGACGAGACGAGCGCCGAGGTGGTGACCATGACGCCCGTCGACAGGTCGAACTCGCCGCCGATCATGAGCAGCGCCACGGGCACCGCCATGATCCCGATGGTGGACGACGCGTACAGGATGGTCGACAGGCCTGAGAGCTGGAGGAAGCTGTCGGCGGTGGCGGCGAAGAACACGAACACCGCGACGGCGCCGACGACCGCGCCCAGCTCGGGGCGGCTGAGCGCGCGGCGCGGCAGCGACCGGCGGACGAGCCGGCCGTCGGCCGTCCCGCCGGCCGTCTCCTCCGCCGATCCGGTGTCGGTCCCGGTGGCGGTGCCCGTCATCGGGTGCCCCGTGCGGTGTACTCGCGCAGTGCCTCGGCGTCGTCCTTGCGCAGGATCTGCGGGCCGGTCAGGACCGGCTTGCCGCCGCCGAGCATGTCGTTGTTGTAGCGGTAGAGCCACAGCAGGTCGACGGCCTGGTAGCCCTGGAGGTAGGGCTGCTGGTCGACGGCGAAGGCCAGGGACTCGTCGGCGAGGCCTCGGGCGACCTGCTCGTTCAGGTCGAAGGTGGCCACCTCCGCGTCGGACCCCGCCTGCCCGGCCGCCTTGACCGCCGTCGCGGCGAAGGGCGCGCCGAGCGTGACGACGGCGTCCACCGACCGGTCGGACTGCAGCTTGGCCTCCAGCGAGGACTGCACGCCGGGCATGTTGGTGCCGTCCACGTACAGGTTCTGCACGGTGCCGTCGAAGGTCTCGCGCACCCCGTCGCAACGCTGCTCGTGGCCGATGTTGCCCTGCTCGTGGAGCACGCAGACCGCCTTGCTCCGGCCGCGTTCGTTGAGCTCCTCGCCCACCGCCTCGCCGGCGGTGACCTCGTCCTGGCCGATGTGCGCGAGCGCGCCGAAGTCCTTGGACAGGTCCTGGCCGGAGTTGATGGTGATCACCGGGATGCCCGCCTTGACTGCCTTGGCGACGACGTTCTTCATCGCGTCGGGCTTGGCGAGGGTGACGATCAGTGCGTCGACCTTCTGGTCGATGCGGGCCTGCACCAGCTCGGCCTGCTTGCCGGCTTCCTTGTCGTGCGAGTACAGGAACTCGACGTTGTCCTTGACGGCTGCCTGCTCGGCGCCGTTCTTGACGATGTCCCAGAAGGTGTCGCCGTCTCCCGAGTGGGTGACCATGGCGAACTTCCACCGCGGGGTGTCCACCGCCGACCGTCCGCCGGCGCTCTTGGCCCGCTCCTCCTCGGCGCGTTTGCCGCCGGTGCTGCTGCATCCGGCCAGCGGCACGGCGAGCGCGAGAGCCGCGGCGATCACCGCCGCCCGCTTGCGTCCCCGGGCGCTCCACCACTTCACGACGGCCACTGGGTCGTTCCCTCTCGCTTGCCCGTACCTGCCGTCGGCCCGCGGTGGATCTCCGCGGACCGACCGCACAAGTATCCGACACGACCACGCGGCGGTACGCCGGGGGCCGGGTGGGCGGCGCGGTCCGGGCGGGGCTGCTGCGCGAGCCTCAGCTGCGGACGAGCAGTTGGAAGTCGAAGGAGTAGCGCGAGGCCCGGTACATGTGCGAGCCGTACTCGACGGCCCGCCCGGTGTCGTCGAAGGTGGTGCGCTGCATGGTCAGCAGCGGCGCCCCGACGGGCTCGCCGAGCAGTTCGCCCTCGACAGCGCCGGCGGCACAGGCGCCCACCGACTGGCGGGCGCTGTGCAGGGTGATGCCGGCGGAGCGCATCAGGCGGTAGAGGCCGGTGGTCTCCAGCACGCCCCCGTCCAGCGTGAGCAGGTCCTGCGGGATGTGGTTGCGCAGGTAGGCCATGGGCTCCCCGTGGGCCAGCCGCAGCCGCTCCACCAGGCGCACCTCGGTGCCCTCGGCGACGCCGAGGGCGGCGGCCACCTCGGCGGTGGCCTGCTCGGTCTCCAGCCGCAGCAGGCGGGTCGCCGGGCGCTGCCCGGCGGCCTCCAGGTCGTCGAAGAGGCTGCTCAGCTCCAGTGGGCGCTTGACCTGGCTGTGCACGACCTGGGTGCCGATGCCGCGGCGCCGCACCAGCAGGCCCTTGTCGACGAGCGCCTGTATCGCCTGGCGCACGGTGGGCCGGGACAGGCCGAGTCGCCCGGCGAGGTCGATCTCGTTGCCCAGCAGGCTGCCCGGGGAGAGCCTGCCCTTCTCGATGGCGGCTTCGAGCTGCTGGGAGAGCTGGAAGTACAGCGGCACCGGACTGCTGCGGTCCACACTGAACTGGAGGTCAGCCACTTCGTTCTTCGCCACGGGGTGAGCCTAGTGCCCCGCGCGCCCTGCGGGAAGTCAAACGTTTGATTGTCCGGACAAAATATTGACAGGATCGTCGGCACGGTCGAGCGTGGGGGCATGCAGATAGGACTCATCGGAGCGGGCCGCATCGGCTCCTTCCACGCACGCACCCTCCGCTCCCTCCCCGGCGTGACGGAGCTGATCGTCGCCGACGCCGATCCGGAGCGGGCGGCGCAGGTGGCCGCCGAGGTCGGCGCCCGTTCGGCACCTCACCCCGAGGCGCTGCTGGACGCCGCGCCCGACGCGGTGGTGATCGCCTCGGCCACCTCCTCGCACCCGGAGCTGATCGTCGCCGCGGCCAGGGCCGGACTGCCGACCTTCTGCGAGAAGCCCATCGCCCTCGACCTGGCCGGCACCCTCGCGGTGCTCCGGGAGGTGGAGGCGGCGGGCACGACACTGCAGATCGGCTTCATGCGGCGGTTCGACGCCGGCTACCGGGCCGCCAGGGAGGCCGTGCGGTCCGGGCGTCTCGGCCGTCTGCACACCGTGCGCGCGGTCACCTCCGACGCCGCGCCGCCGCCGGCGGCGTTCCTGCCGCTGTCCGGCGGACTGATCCGGGACTGCCTGGTCCACGACTTCGACATCCTGCGCTGGGTCACCGGCCGGGAGGTGGTCAGCGCCTACGCCACCGGCTCCGACGCGGGACCGCCCATGTTCGCGGAAGCCGGTGACGTGGACACGGCGGCGGTGCTGCTCACCCTGGACGACGGCACGCTGGCCACCGCCACCGCCACCCGGATGAACGGGGCCGGCTACGACATTCGCATGGAACTTGCGGGCGAGCGGGACCAGATCGCGGTCGGCTGGGACTCCCGCACCCCCCTCATCTCGGTGGAGCCGTCGGCCCCCGCCCGGACGGGCGAGGCCTGGCACGACTTCATGGACCGGTTCGCACCCGCGTACACCGCGGAGCTGGCGGCGTTCCTCCAGGTGGCGAGGAACGAGATCACCAACCCCTGCGACGGCCGCGAGGCGCTGCACGCCCTCCGGGTCGCCGAGGCGTGCGAGCAGTCCCGGCTGACCGGACGGCCCGTCGCACTCGACGAGCAGGCCGCCCCGGACCCGTCAGCCGTCCCCCCGGCCGGCTGACCTGTTGGCCGGGGGCCTGTCTGCCTGTCTGCCTGCTGATCGGCTGACCCGATCGGCTGACCCGCTGCGGGTCGCTGCCGCCAGTCGCGCCGGATCAGCCGCCGAGCGCGCGGTGGCGGTCCGCCAGGCGAGCGGCGCCGGTGTCGGTGAGCGAGCCGAAGAGGCGCAGCCGCGAGATCCCGCCGTCGGGGAAGATGTCCAGCCGCACGTGGTCGACGGCGGGAGCGTCGTCGAGCAGGAAGCGGTGCACGGTGTCGGGCTGGAGACGGGTGCGCGGCAGCAGCTGCGTCCACTCGCCGTCCTCGCCGTCCCGGCCGACCAGCGCGGCCCAGCCGGCGGCGTTGCCCTTGAGGTAGGCGGTGTCGATCTCCACCGCGCGGATGCGGGCCTGCCCGGTCAGCGTGTAGCGGATCCAGTCGTTGCCCTTGTCGCGCCGCCTGCGGGTCTCCCAGCCGTCGTCCATCTTCTGCGAGCGCCCCGGCTGGATGGTGTGCACGGCCGGGGAGTAGAAGCGGTCGGAGGCGTCCTGGACGGACCCTCCGTTCTCCAGCGCCACCACGTCGAAGGTGCCCAGCGCCGCCAGCCACGCCGGGTCGGGCACCACCTCCCCGTACACACGCAGCCGGGCGATGCCGCCGTCCGGGTGCTGGTTGACACGCAGGTGCGTGAAGCGCCGCTCGACGTCGACGGCGAAGCCGTTGGCGGCGTGGCCGCCGACGGCGGTGCGCGGCACCAGCGGGGTCCACTCGGCGGCGAGCAGGTCCTCGGGGAAGGCGGTGGCGGGCGCCGAGGTCGCCTCGACGGAGACCGCCTGCGGGTAGTTGCCGCGGAAGTGGGCGGTGTCGACCACGATGCCGCGGATCACGCCGGGCGTGCCGAGCCGGACGAGCGCCCAGTCGTGGTCGGCGTCGGTGGGGTGCGGCTGGTCCTGGTCCGCGCCCCGGCGGCGGCGGGTCTCCCAGCCGTCCATGACCTTGCCCTTGTGGCCGAAGTGCTCGGGGTCGAACTCCGCCGGGTGGGGCCGCAGCAGGTTCTCCCGGTGGGCGAAGAACTCGTCGTTGGCGGCGATGACGGAGGCGCCCAGCCTGCGGTCGGCGAGGTCCACCAGTGCCGCGAACGGGAGGTCGGCCGTGCGGTAGTCGGCGTACGGGTCGCCGCCGCCGTAGGGCCGGGCATCGCCGGTGAAGCGGGGCAGTCGGTGGGTCGCCTCTGTCATGCGGTGGTCCTCTCGATGAGTCGGCCCACCCGTTGCAGGGTGCGGCCGTGGTCGGTGATCTGCTGTCCCCGCAGCCAGCTGGAGCGCACGACGCCGTGCAACGTCCGTCCGGCGTAGGCGGTGACCTGGTTGCGGTGGTGGAGTGCGGCCGGGTCGACGGTGAACGTCTCCTCCGGTGCGACGACGGCGAAGTCCGCGTCGCGGCCGGCCGCGATGGCTCCCTTGCGGCTGAGACCGGCGAGCGCGGCCGGTGCGGTGGACATCCAGCGGGCCACGTCCGTGAGACCGTGACCGCGCTGCCGTGCCTCGGTCCAGATCGCGGGCAGGCCCAGCTGAAGGGAGGAGATGCCGCCCCAGGCTCGGCCGAAGTCGGGCACCTTCAGGTCGGCCGTGCACGGCGAGTGGTCGGAGACGACGCAGTCGATGACCCCGTCCGCGAGGGCCTGCCACAAGGCGTCCTGGTTGGCGCGTTCGCGGATCGGTGGGCAGCACTTGAACTCCGTCGCCCCGTCCGGCACCTCCTCCGCGGTCAGGGTGAGGAAGTGCGGGCAGGTCTCGACCGTGACGGCCACCCCGGACGCCTTAGCCTCCGCGAGCATCGGGAGGGCGTCGCAGGAGGACAGGTGCAGCACGTGCACCCGGGCGCCGAGGCGGCGGGCGAGGTCGATCAGCAGCGCGATGGCGTCGTTCTCGGCGGCGCGCGGACGGGACGCCAGGAAGTCGGCGTAGCGGGGTCCCTCGACCGGCGGTGCCAGCTCCAGGTGGCCGGGGTCCTCGGCGTGCACGATCAGCAGGCCGCCGAACCCGGCGATCTCCGCCATCGCGGCGGCGAGCCCGGTGGGGTCCAGCTCGGGGAACTCCTCCACCCCGGAGGGCGACAGGAAGCACTTGAAGCCGAACACACCCGCGTCGTGCAGCGGGCGCAGGTCGGCGAGGTTGCCGGGGATCGCACCGCCCCAGAAGCCGGTGTCGACGTGGGCCTTGGGAGCGGCTACAGCCCGCTTGGTGTCGAGGTGGGCCGCGGTGGTGGTGGGCGGCAGGCTGTTCAGCGGCATGTCGAGCAGGGTCGTCACACCGCCGGCCGCTGCGGCCTGCGTCGCCGTCCAGAAGCCCTCCCACTCGGTGCGCCCGGGATCGTTGACGTGCACGTGGGTGTCGACCAGGCCGGGCAGCAGCGCGTCCTCACCCAGTTCCACCAGGCGGGCCCCGGCCGGTACCGGCGCGTCGTGCGGCAGCACGGCGGTGATGGTGCCGCCGGAGACGGCCACCGCGGCCGGCCGCTCCCCCTCGGGGGTGACGACCCGCGTGGAGCGGAGCAGCAGTTCTCCGCCGGCTTCGGCGGTGGGCAGCTCGGACAACCGACTCTCCTCTTCCCTGCGGGACGCCGCTGCTGTGGGCGGAGCAGCGCGCAGACCGGGCCGCGCGGAG
Organism: Streptomyces sp. 549; assembly: GCF_030124175.1. GTDB lineage: Bacteria > Actinomycetota > Actinomycetes > Streptomycetales > Streptomycetaceae > Streptomyces. The sequence continues at coordinate 425,410 of NZ_JASKMT010000001.1, forward strand.
CCGGGGCGGCACCCGGAGGTCCGGACGGCGGCGCCGCAGAATTCAACGTTCTGTTGAACGAGTCTTCCTCCGGGGGGCCACTCCGTCAAGGGTTCACCGTTTGCCGTGACAGCGCCAGGTCAAAGCTTGTATGATTCCACGAAACGGAAACTTCCTACCGCATGCCGGTATGGACCTTCCCTCAGCCCGCTCCGCCTCCGACCCCGCGTCCACACTCCGGGAACGCCCGGCCTGACCGGCCCCCGCCCTCATCAGGGCCGGTAGCATGCGCCCCATCCGCCCGAAAGGAACCGCGACGTGCCGTCGTCCGAGCCCAAGAGCACCGCCGCACCCGCCGCGACCGGAGGCGTCCAGTCCCTGGAGCGGGCCTTCGACCTGCTGGAGCGGATGGCCGACGCCGGCGGCGAGGTCGGGCTGAGCGAGCTGTCCGGCAGCAGCGGACTGCCGCTGCCCACCATTCACCGACTCATGCGCACCCTGGTCGCCTGCGGCTACGTGCGCCAGCAGCCCAACCGCCGTTACGCGCTGGGCCCGCGGCTGATCCGCCTCGGGGAGACCTCCTCCCGCCTGCTGGGCACCTGGGCGAAGCCCTACCTCGCCCGGCTTGTCGAGGAGACGGGCGAGACGGCCAACATGGCACTGCTGGACGGCGACGAGGTCGTCTACGTGGCGCAGGTTCCGTCACGGCACTCGATGCGCATGTTCACCGAGGTGGGCCGCCGCGTACTGCCGCACTCCACCGGCGTGGGAAAGGCCCTGCTGTCCCACCACCCGGCGGAGGAAGTGCGCGCCCTGCTGGCCCGCACCGGCATGCCGGCCGCAACTGAACGCACCATCGGCACCGCCGACGCCTTCCTGGAGGCACTGGAGACCACCCGCGAGCGCGGCTTCGCACTCGACGACAACGAGCAGGAGATGGGGGTGCGCTGCATCGCCGTCTCGGTGCCCAACTCCCCCACGGCCGCGGCGATCTCCATCTCGGGCCCGGCCGGCCGGGTGACCGACGCGGCCACCGAGAAGATGGTGCCACTGCTCCAGGAGGTCGCCCGCGACCTCTCCGAGGCCCTCGCCAACCCCGCACCGGTGAACGGCGGCTGAGCAGCCACCGGGGCGGACAGTCCTACGTGCGGGGAGTGCGTCAGCCTGCGGGGAGTGCGTCAGCGGCGGACCGAGGGGACCCCGAACAGGCCCACCGCGGCACGTACCCGGAAGAGCGGTCCGGCGAGCGCGCTGATCGATCCGAGCGCGCCCACCACCAGCAGTAACGAGCTGCGGAGCCGCCCGGCGTCGCACTCACCGGCGGCGGCCATGGCAGCGAGCGCGGCGAGTTCCTCGTCGGCTATCTGACGGTCGGGCAGTTCCGGAGGGTAGCCGGCCAGCGCTCGGCGCAGCTCGTGCACCGCGAGGCGCAGCTGCTCACCCCGCGCATCCTCCGCGGCGACCGGGCGCCTCGGGCGCACCAGCGCCTGCTCGTTGCGTTCGCCTCGCACAGCGGTACTCCCCCACCAAGAAGCTTCCCGTCCGACGGCTGTCCTCGCCCCGTGAGCACGCTTCACCCCTCCGCCGACGGTGGTCGACCGCGAGGGTCTGGACAGTAAACGCCACTCTCCGCTGTCCGCGCTACACGGAGGGCGAAATTCGGCACCCCCGATTCCCGATCTACCGCCGCCCGTTCGACCGGCCGGACGAACCTCACGCGCCTCCGCCCGCGTCGCTCCTCACCGTCGCAGGCGCTCTCCAGGCGTTTACCAGGCGTCGCCCGGCGCCGCGCGCCGGTGCGGGTCTCAGCGCGGGTGCCGGCACGGGTCCCGGACAAGCGCAGTCCACCGGAACGCTCGGACCACCCCTTACGCTCGCCGCATGACAGCACCACCGCGCCCGCCTTCGCGCACGCCCCCGCACCCGCCCCGCATCGCCGGGCTGCTGCTCGCCGCAGGCGGCGGGCGGCGTCTGGGCGGCCGGCCGAAGGCCCTGCTCACCCACCACGGCCGCCCCCTGGTCGAGCACGCGGTGCGGGCGCTGCGTGAGGGCGGGTGCCACACGGTGACGGTGGTACTCGGGGCCGCGGCCGAGGAGGTGCGCGCCATGGCGGAGTTGACCGGATGCAGCGTGGTCGGCAACCCGGACTGGCCCTCGGGCATGGGCTCCTCGCTGCGGGCCGGCCTCGCCGCCCTGGCGGACGGGGAGCAGCCCGCCGACGCGGCGCTCGTCTGCCTGGTGGACCAACCGGGCGTGGGGGCGACCGCGGTCGGCCGGGTGCGGGCCGCCTACCGCTCGCCGAGTTCACTCGCGACGGCCGACTATGAAGGTCGGCGGGGCCACCCGGTACTGCTGGGGTCGGCGCACTGGCAGGGCGTGGCGGAGGCGGCGACCGGGGATCGCGGAGCACGCGCGTACCTGCGGAACCGGGAAGCGTCGCTCACCCTGGTGGAGTGCGCGGACATCGCCGACCCCGCCGACATCGACACCCCGCAGGACCTCACCCGACTGGCCTGAACCTGTCGTTCCGCAGCGGACGCCGGTCGTCCACGCCCAGCCGGGTACCTCGGACACCACCCGCCTCGGGCAGGTATCTCGACATCAACGATCTCGATATCAACAGACCGTTGAAATTCCGCGATAAGAAAACTAGTCTCCGAAACACAGAAGACGTGTGGCACCCAGTGCCGCACGTGCGCAGCACCACCGCACGTGATCCTGGTGGCGCTCCGGGGGCCACCACCCACGGCAGTGACCGCCCCCGAAGGAGTGACCGCCCATGTCAGCACCAGCGCCGTCACCGCTGGCCATCGTCGACGTCGCCCCGGAGCGCGCACCCGACCGCCAGGACGAGGTGCTCACCGAGGCGGCCCTGGAGTTCGTCGCCGCCCTCCACCGCAGGTTCACGCCCCGCCGCGACGAACTGCTCGCCCGGCGAGCCGCGCGGCGCGCGGAGATCGCCAGGACCAGCAGCCTGGACTTCCTCGCCGAGACCGCGCACATCCGCGAGGGCGACTGGCAGGTGGCGCCGTGCCCGCCGGCGCTGCGGGACCGCCGGGTGGAGATCACCGGCCCGACCGACCGGAAGATGACCGTCAACGCGCTCAACTCCGGGGCCCGGGTCTGGCTGGCGGACTTCGAGGACGCCTCCGCCCCCACCTGGGACAACGTCATCGGCGGCCAACTGAACCTGACCGACGCCTACGAGCGGCGCATCGACTTCACCGACGACCGCGGCAAGTCATATGCGCTGCGGCCCGCCGATGAGTTGGCCACCGTCGTGATGCGTCCGCGCGGCTGGCACCTGGACGAGCGGCACCTCACCGTCGACGGGCGGCCCGTCCCCGGCGCCCTCGTCGACTTCGGACTGTACTTCTTCCACAACGCCCAGCGGCTCATCGACCTGGGCAAGGGGCCTTACTTCTACCTGCCGAAGACCGAGTCGCACCTCGAGGCACGGCTGTGGAACGACGTGTTCGTCTTCGCACAGGACCGGCTCGGCGTACCGCAGGGCACCGTGCGTGCCACCGTGCTGATCGAGACGATCACCGCGGCCTACGAGATGGACGAGATCCTCTATGAACTCCGCGACCACGCCTCGGGGCTGAACGCGGGCCGCTGGGACTACCTGTTCTCGATCGTCAAGAACTTCCGTGACGGCGGCGCGAAGTTCGTGCTCCCGGACCGCAACGCGGTCACCATGACGGCTCCGTTCATGCGGGCCTACACCGAACTACTCGTCCGCACCTGCCACAAGCGCGGCGCGCACGCCATCGGCGGCATGGCCGCGTTCATCCCCAACCGGCGCGACGCCGAGGCCAACGAGCGGGCGATGACCAAGGTCAGGGGCGACAAGGACCGCGAGGCGGGCGACGGGTTCGACGGCTCGTGGGTGGCGCACCCGGACCTGGTGCCGATCGCCCGGGCGTGCTTCGACGCGGTCCTCGGCGACCGGCCGCACCAGAAGGACCGGCTGCGCGAGGACGTGCACGTCGAGGCCGCCGACCTGATCGCCGTCGACTCGCTCGACGCCGCCCCCACCTACCAGGGACTCAAGGACGCCGTGCAGGTCGGCGTCCGGTACATCGAGGCGTGGCTGAGGGGTCTGGGCGCCGTCGCCATCTTCGGTCTGATGGAGGACGCCGCCACGGCTGAGATCTCCCGCTCGCAGATCTGGCAGTGGGTGGACGCGGGCGTCGTCTTCGAGAACGGCGAACGTGCCACCGCCGATCTGGTCCGCCGGGTCGCCGCCGAGGACCTGGCCGCGATCCGAGCGGAACTGGGCGAGCAGGCGTTCGCCGCCGGAGCCTGGCAGCAGGCCCACGACCTGCTGCTGCGCGTCGCGCTGGACGAGGACTACGCCGAGTTCCTCACCCTCCCCGCCTACGAGCTGCTGGACTGACGCGGCGTCACCGGTCCGCCGGGCGGTAGCCGGGGCGCCGAGGGGGCTGCCGGACCGGCGGGTGAGAATGGCCGCATGCCGTTCACCTTGAGTCATGCCGTCGCCGCCCTGCCCGGTATCCGCCGTGACGGTCGCGGGCGCGGGCCGCTGCTGCCGTCCGCGCTGGTCGCGGGCACGTTGGCGCCGGACGCGGTGTACTTCGCCGACAGCCTGCTGCCCGGTGCCATGCGCCTCGGGCAGGTCACGCACTCGGCGTGGGGCGTCGTCACCGTGGACGTGCTGGCCGCCGCCGGCCTGGTGGCGGTGTGGCTGCTGGTGCGCGGCACAGTGGTGGCGCTGCTGCCGGACCGCGCCCAGCTCCGGGTGTGGACGCTGCTCGGCCCGGGCCGGTGGCGGGGGCGGCCGCTGCTGCCGCTCGCCGGGTGGTTCGCCGTGTCGGCGGCGCTCGGCGCACTGACCCACGTGGTGTGGGACCTCTTCACGCACGCCGGACGGTGGGGTGTGCGCACGGTGCCCTTCCTGGACGGGACGGTGGCGGGCGTTCCGGCCTACTCGGTTGCGCAGTACGGCAGTTCGGCGGTCGCGCTGGCCGTGCTCGGCCCCTGGCTGCTCCGCGCGCTGCGGTCGCTCCCCGCCGGTGGTCCTCCGGCGTCGGTGCCGCGTCTGAGCACGAGGGGCAGGCGGTACGCGGTGGCGCTGCTGGCCGGTGCGGCGGTGGTCGGAGCCGTGCACCGGTGCCTGCGCTGGGCTGCGGTGGTGGACGTCCCGCTGACCCCGATGGACCTGGTGCCCACCTCGCTGTTCGGCGCGGGCGCCGGACTCGCGGTGGCGCTGCCGGTACTGGCGGCCGTCGTCCACTGGTCGCAGCGCTCCGGGAGCGGAGAGGCCGCAGGCCTGGCCGGGGGCAGCGCCCGGTCGGGCGGCGCCGGGACAACGGCGGCCGGTGACCGCGGGGACGGTGCGGTGGCCGGCGGGCGTCGCGGCGGGTGACGGCAGCCCCGGCGATGGCCCGCTCCTCCAGGGGGCGGGCGGCGCCTGCGGGCACGGCAGCGGGACGGACCGGCCGGTCGCGCGGGCGGGGGTGCCAGAACGGGGGCGTGCGCATGTGGCGTCACGCCCCCGTCCTGGTTGCTGCCCAGGACCCCGCTGGGGTCCTGGGCCACCGGCCGGGAGCCGTCCCTCCCGGCCGGGGTCTGGGGTGGTGCGCCCCGGGCGTGCCGGGGCGCGGCGGATCAGCCGGCGGCGGCGATCCGGGCCAGGCGCTTCGCCTCCGCGCGGGCCTGGCGGGCGATGCCCTCCTCGTCGACGGTGGTGAGGTGGTTGTCCTCGACCACCGGACGGCCGTTGACCAGGGACAGCGTGACCGGGGCCGGGGGTCCGAGGACCAGGGCGGCCACCGGGTCGGCGATCGTGGAGTGGCCGAGGCCGTCGAGCCGCCACAGCACCAGGTCGGCGAGCTTGCCGGCCTCCAGCGAGCCGATCTCGGCGGTGCGGCCGAGGACCTGGGCCCCGCCGTAGGTGCCCAGCCGGAGGGCCTGCCGCACGTCGAGTGCCTTCTCGCGGTGCGGGCCGAGCCGGTTGACGAGCAGCGCGTTGCGCAGTTCGGTGTGCAGTTCGCCGGACTCGTTGGAGGCGGTGCCGTCCACGCCGAGGCCGACCGGTACGCCTGCGGCGAGCATGTCGGGCACGCGGGCGATGCCGGCTGCCAGACGGGCGTTGGAGGAGGGGCAGTGGGCGACGCCGGTGCCGGTGCGGGCGAACGCGGCGATGTCGGAGTCGTTCATGTGGACGCAGTGCGCCATCCACACGTCCTCGCCGAGCCAGCCGGTGGACTCGAAGTAGTCGGTGGGGCCCATGCCGAACAGCTCGTGGCAGAACTTCTCCTCCTCCACCGTCTCCGAGCCGTGGGTGTGCAGGCGCACGCCCTTGCGGCGGGCCAGCGCGGCACCCTCCCGCAGCAGTTCGGTGGAGATGGAGAAGGGTGAGCAGGGCGCGACGGCGATGTGCAGCATGGAGCCGAACGACGCGTCGTGGTGGGTGTCGACGGCCTGCTCGGTGGCGAGCAGCGCGCCTTCGGTGGTCTCCACCGCGAAGTCCGGCGGCAGGCCGCCGTCGGACGCGCCGCGGTCCATCGAGCCGCGGGCGGCGGTGAAGCGCACGCCCAGTTCGCGGGCGGCGCGGATCTCGGCGCCCAGCAGGTCGCCGGCGCCGCGGGGGAAGACGTAGTGGTGGTCCATGGCGGTGGTGACACCGCCCTTGGCCATCATCGCCAGCGAGCCCTGCGCGGCCGCGTGCACCATCGGCTCGTCGATGCGCGACCAGGTGGGGTAGAGCGCCACCAGCCAGTCGAACAGGTTGGCGTTCTGCGCCAGCCCGCGGGTGATCCACTGGTAGAAGTGGTGGTGGGTGTTGACCAGCCCGGGGGTGGCGAGGTGGCCGGTGCCGTCGACGCGGCGGACCACGTCGGCCAGGTTCTCCGGGGCCGCGCCGGGCCCGACCGACTCGATGACGTTGCCGGCGACCACCACGTGGCCCGACGCGTACTCGGTGCCGTGCGCGTCGACGGTGGCGATCGCGCAGTTCTCGATGACCGTGCGCGTGACCGCCGCGGTCTGCGGTCCAGCCGAACCAGCCATGGGATGTACCTCGTGTTTCGTTGTGCCGAAGTGCCGACAGTTGCGGCCCGGGGTCGAGCGGGGTGCCGACCGGATCCGCCGTGAACGGTGCGCAGATGCCCCCGCTCTCCCCCGGGTGGTGCACGCCGGCGCGGGCGTCGGGGCTGCGGCGGGCCGCCGGGTGGCGGCCGTCCTACAGGTTCGTCATGTCGACGGGGATCTGCGCCTCGGCGCCGTCCCGCAGCACGGTCGCCTCGATCAGGCCGTAGGGGCGGTCCGCGGCGAAGTACACCGCGCCGTCGGCGGACTCGTTCTTCAGGCCGAACGGTTCCAGGTCGGCGAGGAAGTGGTGCTTGTTGGGCAGCGAGAACCGGATCTCGTCCACCTCGCTGCGGTTGTTCAGCACCCGGGAGCCCATCTGGTACAGCGTCTGCTGGAGCGAGAGCGAGTACGTCTCGGCGAAGGCGTCGAGCATGTGCTTCTTCGCCTGGGCGTAGCTGCGGTCCCACTGCGGCATGCGCTGCTCGTCGCTCACCCAGTTGTGCCGCCACACGGAGGTGACCGAGGTGGCGAGGATGCGGTCGTAGGCCTCCTTCAGCGTGGTGTACCGGTCCTTGACGTAGCCCCAGAACTCCGAGTTGGTGGAGTTCATGACGGTGAGGTCCTTCAGCCCGGAGAAGATCTGCCAGGTCTCGCCGTCGTAGGTGACCTGGGCGGTGCGGGTCTCCTGGCCGTTGCGTACGAAGGAGTGCTGCACCTGGTCGGCGCCGATGAAGCGGGCGCGGGACTCCGAGCCGGCGATCCGGTCCCAGCCGTACTCCTCGATGCGTATCCGGGCCTGCTTGATGGGTTCCTGGGACTCCACGAAGTGCCGGGCCAGGTGGATGCCGAACTGCTCGGCCGACTCGATGCCGTGCTCCTTGGCGAAGGCGAACACGGTGTTCTTGGTGGTGTCGGTGGGCAGTACGTTGGCGTTGGAACCCGAGTAGTGCACCTCGTCCATGTCGCCGGAGAGGGCGACGGAGACGTTCAGGTCCTTGATGTGGTGGGTGTCGCCGTCGCGGGTGATCTTGACGACACGGTTCTCGGCCTTGCCGTACTGGTTCTGGCCCAGCACGGTCAGCCGGGCGGGACGGGGCGTCTCGGCACGGGAAATAGCAGTCATGGGTGTCAGCTCCCTCGGTACACGGAGTAGCCGAACGGGTTGAGCAGCAGCGGTACGTGGTAGTGCTCGCCCTCGTGGACGGCGAAGACGATCGCCACCTCGGGGAAGAAGCTGCCACGGTCCCTGGGGTCAGGGCCGCTGTCCCTTGCGCGGGGGGCGTCCTGCTGTTCCTCGGCTTGCTGGGATGAGAAGTACGGCTCCACCTCGAAGTGGAGGCGTACGTGGGTGGTGCCCGCCGGGAGGGCGGGCAGGTCCTTGCAGCGGCCGTCGGCGTCGGTCGCGGAGGCACCGTGCGCGGTCCACTCGCCGGTGCCGCCGGTGCGGGTGGCGAGCCGGACGGCGACGTCCGCGGCCGGGCGTCCGATGCTGGTGTCCAGGATGTGCGTGGACACCGAGGTCGCTGGGGTCGTCGGCTCGGTGCTCATGGTGTCAGGCTCCTTCGGCGAGGCGGGTCAGCCGGATGCGGTTGATCTTGACCAGTTCGGTGCGGACGTTCTCCCGCTCCCGCTCCGGTGTGTTGCCGATCCGCTCCCTCACGGCGTCCCGCATGTGGGCGGCCGTCAGGCCGGTGGCGCAGATCAGGAAGACGTGGCCGAACCTCTCCTGGTAGGCCAGGTTCAGCTCGAGCATCTCGGCTTTCAGTTCCTCCGTCGCCCCGGCCATGCCGCGCTGTTCGCGCGAGGACGTCGGGTCGCCGGGGGTGGGGCGGCCGATGGGCGGGTGCCCGGCCATCGCCTCGGCGAGGTCGTGCTCGCCGAGTTCGGCCATCGCGCAGTCGCTTGCGGCGAACAGGGCCGCCGCGTCGGGGTAGGGGCGCTTGGCGAGCAGCCTGTCCGCCCAGGTCGTCGAGGCGCAGACTTCCAGGAGTGACGCGCGGGCGTCACCCTCCTCGGCGGTGTTGAACCGGGTGAGACCCGGCGTGGAGCTGGAACTCACGTGTCGGGCCTTTCGTGGCCGTGCTGCTGTTCGGGTTGGGAATAGCTAAACCCCCCGGCCACACCGCGTCAACACTTTGTTGAAATTCTTTTCGTGCCGGAAACCGCGACCCGCCGCCGTCCTCGGAGCGGGCGGCGGCGGGTCGCGGACTCCGGAGGCGAGCAGGGTCAGCCGTCGCTCTTGGCGGCGTTCTCCCTGTTCAGGTAGTTGTAGACGGTGAAGCGGCTCACGCCGAGCGCGCCCGCGACGGTCTCCACGCCGTGCCGCACGGAGAAGGCGCCGCGGGTCTCGAGTATGCGCACCACGGACTGCTTGGTCTTGCGGTCCAACTCGCGCAGCGGCTTGCCGTGGCGCCGCTCCAGGTCGGCCAGCAGGTGGTCGAGCGAGTCCGACAGGTGCGGGAGCCGGACGGCGAGCACCGGGCGGCCCTCCCAGGTCAGCACCACGTCGTCGCCCTCGGCGGCCTCGGGGCCGAGCATCTCGCCGCCCATGGCATCGACCAGGGGGCGGACCGCGGCGGCGAACGGGTGCTCCGCGTCCGCGCTCACGCCTCGCCCTCCGCATCGGCGGGCACCACGTTCACCTGGAGGGACACCCGGGTGGCGCCGGCCCTGAGCGTGTCGCGCAACAGGTCCTGCACGGCGGCGATGACCTGCTCGGCCCCACCTTCGGCGGTGTTGCCGAAGGGGCCGACGTCGACGGCGTCCAGCCCGGCGGCCTGGACCACCTCACGGGCGACCACCGCATGGCGCGGGGCCTCGTCCAGATCGAACGGTTCGGTCGTGAACTCCACTCTCACTCGCACGCGCTCAACGTACCCCGGTGGGCCCGCGCCGCCATCCCTGCGGGGACGACCGGCAGAGGCACGAACCACTGCAATGCGGACCCACCACTTGACAGCCACCGCGAATCGACTGCACTCTTCCGTCAGATAGAAGTTAACTTCCGCTATACGGAAGGAGTGCAGACCTCATGGTCGACATGGTCTCCCCGGACACGCGCTTCACAGTCAACATCTCCCTCCTGTTCACCGAGTTCCCGCTGCTGGAACGCCCCGCCGCCGCGGCGGCGGCCGGCTTCGACGCGGTGGAGCTCTGGTGGCCGTGGCCCGACACACCGACCCCGGAGGCGGCCGAACTGGACGCCCTTCGCGGGGCCCTGCGGGACGCGGGTACCCGGCTGACCGGCCTCAACTTCTACGCCGGACAGTTGCCCGGACCCGACCGCGGCGCCCTCTCCGTGCCGGGCGAGGAGTCCGACCGCTTCCGGGCCAACATCGACGTCGCCGCCGACTTCGCCGCCTCGCTGGAGTGCCGGGCGCTCAACGCGCTGTACGGCAACCGGGTCGAGGGCGCTGACCCGGTCGAGCAGGACCGGCTGGCGCTGGAGAACCTCACCTACGCAGCCCGGGCCGCCGACCGCGTCGGCGCGGTCCTGCTGGTCGAGGCGCTGAACAAGCCCGAGTCGCCGCACTATCCGCTGGTGAGCGCACCGGCCGCGGTGGAGGTCGTGCAGCGGGTGAACGCCGCGACCGGGCTGGACAACGCCCGGTTCCTGATGGACCTGTACCACCTCGCCATGAACGGCGAGGACCTGCCCGAGGTCATCGAGCGACACACCGCGCTCACCGGCCATGTGCAGATCGCCGACAGCCCCGGCCGCGGCGCGCCCGGCACCGGCTCGCTCGACGTCGCCGACCTGCTGGCCCGGCTGCGCAAGGCCGGCTACGACGGCTGGGTCGGACTGGAGTACAAGCCCGGCGACCCGCCAGGACCGCAGTCGTTCGCGTGGCTGCCCGTACCGCTGCGCGCCTCCGGCCGCTGACTCTTCCCAGGAAGCCACTCTGAAAGGCACCCGCATGAGCAACCCCGCATCCACCGGCGCGCAGCTGCCGTCCATCGCCTGGATCGGCCTGGGCATCATGGGCTCCCCGATGGCCGAGAACCTGGTCAAGGCCGGCTACCGGGTCACCGGCCACACCCTGGAGCAGGACAAGCTGGACCGCCTGGCCCGCAACGGCGGCACTCCGGCCGCCTCGATCGCCGAGGCCGTGCGCGAGGCGGACGTGGTCATCACCATGGTTCCCGCCGACGCGCAGGTGAAGGCCGTCATCCTGGGCGAGGACGGCGTCATCGCCCACGTCAGGCCCGGCACCACGCTGATCGACATGTCCTCCATCACGCCGCAGACCTCCGAGACCGTGGCGGCCGCCGCCGCGGCGGCTGACAAGGACCTCAAGGTGCTCGACGCCCCGGTCTCCGGCGGCGAGGCGGGCGCGATCGAGGCCGTGCTGTCGATCATGGTCGGCGGCGAGCAGGCCGACTTCGACCGGGTGAAGCCGATCTTCGACGCACTCGGCAGGACCGTCATCCTGTGCGGCCCGCACGGCGCCGGCCAGACGGTGAAGGCCGCCAACCAGCTCATCGTGGCGGTCAACATCCAGGCGTGCGCGGAGGCCGTGGTCTTCCTGGAGAAGTCCGGCGTCGACCTGGACGCCGCCCTGGACGTGCTCGCGGGGGGCCTGGCCGGCTCCACCGTGCTCGACCGCAAGAAGGACAACTTCAAGAAGCGCGACTTCAAGCCCGGGTTCCGCATCGACCTGCACCACAAGGACATGGGGATCGTCACCGACGCCGCCCGCAACGTCGGCGCGGCCCTGCCCGTCGGCGCGGTCGTCGCCAACCTGGTGGCCTCTCTGCGCGCCCAGGGCGACGGCGGCCTGGACCACTCGGCGCTGCTGCGCGGCGTCGAGCGGCTGTCCGGCACCCGCGTCGACGCCTGAGCGTCCCCGTCCCCACGGGCCCGCCCGCACCCGGCGCGCCCGTGCCCCCGCCGCGCCCCGCGCGGCCCCGACTTCCGGGTGGCGGCGCCGACAACTGTCCTGTCGCGCCCAAGGCGCCGCCACCCGGAATTTCAACAAAGTGTTGACGTGCTGTCGCAGCCGTCCCTACGCTCCCATCCGCGGAACTCGACTTCCGCAGCCCCGTACGGAAGGTCACCATGTCGAAGCCCCCGCAGTCGGCGCGGACACTCACCACCGAGTCCGGCGCCCCGGTCGCAGACAACCAGAACTCCGCCACCGCCGGCGTCGGCGGCCCGCTCCTGATCCAGGACCAGTACCTCCTGGAGAAGCTCGCCCGGTTCAACCGCGAGCGCATCCCCGAGCGGGTGGTGCACGCCCGGGGCTCCGGCGCGTACGGCTACTTCGAGGTGACCGACGACGTCACGCACCTGACCCGGGCCGCGTTCCTCGGTGCGGTCGGCAGGCGCACCGAGCTGTTCGCCCGCTTCTCGACCGTCGCGGACAGCCTCGGCGGTGCCGACGCGGTCCGCGACCCGCGGGGGTTCGCGTTGAAGTTCTACACCGAGGAGGGCAACTACGACCTCGTCGGCAACAACACCCCGGTGTTCTTCATCAAGGACCCGCTGAAGTTCCCCGACTTCATCCACTCGCAGAAGCGCGACCCCTTCACCGGCCGCCAGGAGCCCGACAACGTCTGGGACTTCTGGGGCCACTCCCCCGAGGCGACCCACCAGGTCACCTGGCTGATGGGCGACCGGGGCATACCGGCCTCCTACCGCCACATGAACGGCTACGGCTCCCACACGTACCAGTGGACCAACGCCGACGGTGAGGTCTTCTTCGTCAAGTACCACTTCAAGACCAACCAGGGCGTGCGCTGCCTCAGCAGCGAGCAGGGCGCGGAGACCGCCGGCGCGGACGCCAGCAGCCACCAGACGGACCTGCTGCAGTCCATCGAGCGCGGCATGCACCCCTCGTGGACCCTGCACGTGCAGGTGATGCCCGCGGCCGAGGCGGCGGACTACCGGTTCAACCCGTTCGACCTGACGAAGGTCTGGCCGCACGCGGACTACCCGCTCCAGCGGGTCGGCCGCCTGGTACTCGACCGCAACCCGGAGAACGTCTTCGCCGAGGTCGAGCAGGCCGCGTTCTCGCCCAACAACTTCGTTCCCGGCATCGGCCCGTCCCCGGACAAGATGCTCCAGGGCCGGCTGTTCGCCTACGCCGACGCGCACCGCTACCGGCTGGGCGTCAACCACACCCAGCTCCCGGTCAACGCGCCGCGCAACCCCGCCGAGAACCACGGCAGGGACGGGCTGATGGCCGTCAACGTGCAGGGCAGGCAGGCGAAGAACTACGAGCCGAACTCCTACGGCGGCCCGGTGGAGACCGGCCAACCGCTGTCCGCACCGCTGGCCGTCGGCGGGCACACCGGCACCCACGAGGCTCCCGCCCACACCAAGGACGACGACTTCTTCCAGGCCGGCGAGCTGTACCGGCTGATGGCGGAGGACGAGAAGCGGCGCCTGGTGGCGAACATCGCCGGCGGACTGTCCCAGGTCTCCCGGGACGACGTCGTGGAGCGGAACCTGGCACACTTCCACGCCGCAGACCCGGACTACGGCCGGCGCGTCGAGGAAGCCGTGCGCGAGCTGCGCGAGGGCTGACGGGGAGGTCGCTCCCGCGCACCTCCCGCACCGCCGGCCCGCAGATGAGGGGTGGCCGGCGGTGCGGGGGAACACTCTCCGGGGCAGCCGTACCCACCACCGGCCGGCTGCCCCGGTCCCACAGTCCGCCCGGCGGCGCGAACGTCCTGTCACGCCCAGCCTCGCGCCGTCGGGCGTCCAACGCCGGTTCCCGGGACCCCGGTTCGACTGATTGCCCGGAGTCGTCCCGGGGACCCGCCGCATCGGGGACGATGGGAGGCACAGGCGCGCGGGTCCCCCCGCCCGGCGCCGCGGACGGCGAGGACGGGTGAGATGACGGAGAACGTGCCGGTGCGCTGCCCGGCATGTCGGCGAGAGCACGCGTACACCCCACCGACCTACCCCTGCCCCTGCGGCGCACCGGTCACCCCGCCGGTGCTGCGGTACGGGATTCCCGCCCAGGTGCACACCCGCACCTGGGCCAACTCGTGGGTGGCATTGCGGTGTGAGAGCTGCGGCCGGCGCGAGGAGTGGCCGCAGCCCGAACTGGGCTGCCCCTGCGGCGCGTTGCTGTGGCTGCCGATGGACTCGGCCCGGATCGACGCTGCCGAGGCCGCCGCGTCCGGACCGCCCTCCCCCGCACCGGCGCCCGCACCCGAGCCCGCACCGGCGCCGCGCCGCCCGGCGTTCCGACCGGTGACGATCCGGACCGCCAGGGACGCGGTGCTCGCCGCCGGGCAGTACCTGCACTGGCTGGGCTTCCGCAAGGTGCGGGCCGCCGAGAGCAGGCCCGCCTCCGGCGTGGACCTGCGCGGACCGACGGTGGTGGCCCGGGTCGACCCGACCACCTCGCCCACCGGGCTGCGCGCGGTCGAGACGCTGTGGCTGAACGGGCTCAACGAGTCCTCGGTGGCGGTCTGCTTCTCCCTGGCCGGCTACACCGGCGAGGCCCGCATCCGGGCCGACGAGGTGGCGCTGCCGCTGTTCGTGCTCGACCTGACGGGCACCCCGCAACCGGTGAACAGCGCCGCCGACGACCTCGTCCGCATCGGCGTCTGAGGCGGCTCACGGCATCTTGCCGGGGGGTGCCGCCGCGCCTGCGACCCCCAGGGCGGTCGGCTCGTCGCCGGTGGGCGGCGCACGGTGGGCGCGCAGCGGTGCGTGCGTCGCGGCCACGGCGGCGACCGCGAGGGCCGCCGCCAGGCCGCCGGTGACCAGCGAGAACGTGGCAGAGGTCGCCGACGCCACCAGGCCGCCGCGGAGGTTGCCGAGTTCGGGGCCCGCGACACCGACGACGTGTTCCACCGAGGAGACCCGCCCCCGGAACGCGTCCGGCGTCACCCGTTGCACCAGGGCGTTGCGGGTGACCACGGACACCGTGTCGGCGGCGCCCGCCGCCGCCAGGCAGCTCAGTGCCAGCCACAGGGGCCCGGCCAGGCCGAATCCGGCCAGCGCCAGGCCCCAGACGGCGGCAGCCACCAACTGGACGAGTCCGGCGCGGCGCAGGCGGGTCACCGTCCCCGAGAGCAGGCCGGCCGTGATCCCCCCGACCGCGACCGCCGAGAGGAACAGGCCCAGGGTGCGCGGGTCTCCTCCGAAGCGGACCTCGTTGACCACGGGGAACAGCGCGACGGGCATGGCGAGCAGCGTCGCGGACAGGTCGGTGAGCATCGTCCCGCGAAGGGTCGGGCGGCGCAGCACGACACACCAACCGCCGCGCCTGGCCCGACGTCTGCCGCCTGCGGCGCCGGCACCTTCCGGCGGCACGGCCGGCAGGCGCACCACCGCGAGCACGGCGGCCGCCATGGCCACGGCCTGGACCGCGTAGGCGGCGGGCAGGTCCCAGCGGGCGATGAGCAACCCGGCCAGGGCGGGCCCGGCCAGCATCGCCGCCTGGAAGGAGACGTTGGTCAGCGCGAGACCGGCCGCGAGCTGGTCGCCCGGCAGCAGCCGGACCGGGAGGGTGCGCCGGGCAGGAGCCCCGAGCGCGCCGCAGCCCGCCATCGCGGCGACCAGCGCGAACAGCAGCAGGACGTTCCGGTTCCCCGCCAGGGACTGTGCGCACAGCCCTGCGGCGGCCAGCAGTTGCCCCGCCGTGGTGGCCCGTACCAGTGCGCGGCGGTCGACGGTGTCGGCCAACGTGCCGCCGAGCAGCCCGAACAGCACTACCGGCAGGCCGGTGGCCAGCCCGATGGCGCCGGTGCCCACCGGGCTGCCGGTCAGGTCCCAGACCTGGGCAAGTACCGCCACGTTGGCCACCTGGCCGCCGAGCTGGGAGACCGAGGTGCCGATCCACAGGTCGCGGAACGGCCGGCTGTGACGCAGCGGACGGGTGTCGAGGAACCGCACACGCAACCGGGTAGGCCCCTCATCGGGGTGGGTCGGAGTCGGCAAGGTGGTGGAGGATGCGCTCTCGCATCGGCCGACGTTCCAGAGCCCGCCGCACCTCCTCGACGACGGTGGTCATCGCGTACGGGACCTCGCTGTCCAGCTCGGCGACCGTCTGGTGGGTGGCGCGCCACTCCGCCTCCAGGAACGGCACCAGCGACCGGCCGCGCTCGGTCAGGTCGATCCGCCGGGTGCGGGCGTCGGGCCCCGGCTCGGAGGTGACCAGGCCCTCCTTCCGCATGGCGGCGACGGTCTGGCTGATCGCGGAGTGCGAGCGGCCCAGGGACTGCGCAAGCTCTCGAATGGTCAGCGGCCCGGTGTGGGCGAGCCGGATCAGCGGATAGGCGAACCGGGGCCGCACGCCCTCGATTCCGCGCTCGACGTAGACCTGCTCGATCTCGGCGTCCATGGCGGCCAGCAGCTCGTGCAGGGTGTGCCAGGGGTCGGGGAGCACGGTGGGGTCCATTGATGTCACAGCGCTAATATAACAGTGCTGTGACAACCGGGCACCGCACCTGTGCACCGCACGGCCACCACAACACCTCCCCAGTGGGCGGACCCGCTTCATCACCTTCCTCGACCTCCACACCGCGACCCTCCCTTGACTCCACAGCGACACCCTCCTACATTGACTTCCATATAGCAGAACGCTTCTTTCGCATTGTGGAATAACGGCCAGTCGGCCAGCAGCGGAGAGCGTGTCTCCCCGGCCCACCCAGGAGTGCTCACATGCCTCGAATGACCGCAGCGCGCGCAGCAGTGGAGATCCTCAAGCGCGAAGGCGTCGACATCGCGTTCGGAGTCCCGGGCGCCGCGATCAACCCGTTCTACGCCGCGCTCCGCGCCAGCGGCGGCATCGAGCACAAGCTCGCCCGCCACGTGGAGGGCGCCTCTCACATGGCCGAGGGCTACACCCGCACGAAGGCCGGCAACATCGGCGTGTGCATCGGCACTTCGGGGCCGGCCGGCACCGACATGATCACCGGCCTCTACTCCGCGAGCGGCGACTCCATCCCGATCCTGTGCATCACCGGCCAGGCGCCCACGGCCCGCCTGCACAAGGAGGACTTCCAGGCCGTCGACATCGAGTCCATCGCCAAGCCGGTCACCAAGATGGCGATGACCGTGCTCGAACCGGCGCAGGTCCCCGGCGCGTTCCAGCAGGCGTTCCACCTGATGCGTTCCGGGCGGCCCGGGCCGGTCCTGATCGACCTGCCGCTCGACGTCCAGCTGACCGAGATCGAGTTCGACCCGGACACCTACGAGCCGCTGCCGGTGCACCGACCCGCGGCCAGCCGACGGCAGGTCGAGAAGGCGCTGGCCATGCTGGCCGAGTCCGAGCGCCCGCTGATCGTCGCGGGCGGCGGCGTCATCAACGCCGACGCGGACGAACTGCTGGTGGAGTTCGCCGAGCTGACCGGCGTTCCCGTGATCCCCACCCTGATGGGCTGGGGGACCATCCCCGACGACCACCCGCTGAACGCCGGCATGGTCGGCCTGCAGACCTCGCACCGCTACGGCAACGCGACGTTCCTGGAGTCGGACTTCGTCCTGGGCATCGGCAACCGCTGGGCCAACCGCCACACCGGCAACCTGGACGTCTACACCGCCGGGCGGAAGTTCGTCCACGTCGACGTCGAACCCACCCAGATCGGGCGGGTGTTCGCCCCGGACTACGGCATCGTCTCGGACGCCGGAGCCGCGCTGGCCCTGTTCGTCGAGGTGGCCCGCGAACTGAAGGAGGCCGGCCGGCTGCCCGACCGCGGCGCCTGGGCGGAATCAACCCGCCAGCGGCGCTCGCAGCTCCAGCGCCGCACCCACTTCGACAACGTGCCGATCAAGCCGCAGCGTGTCTACGAGGAGATGAACCGGGCGTTCGGGCCGGAGACCCGCTACGTCTCCACCATCGGCCTCTCGCAGATCGCCGGCACCCAGTTCCTGCACGTCTACCGCCCGCGCCACTGGATCAACTGCGGCCAGGCCGGCCCGCTGGGCTGGACGATCCCCGCCGCCCTCGGCGTCGCCACCGCCGACCCCGAGGCGACCGTGGTCGCGCTCTCCGGCGACTACGACTTCCAGTTCATGATCGAGGAGCTGGCCGTCGGCGCCCAGTTCCGCATCCCGTACGTGCACGTGCTGGTCAACAACTCCTACCTGGGGCTGATCCGGCAGGCGCAGCGGAACTTCGAGATGGACTACCAGGTGCAGCTGTCGTTCGAGAACCTCAACGCGCCGGAACTGGGCGTCTACGGCGTCGACCACGTGCGGGTCGCCGAGGGCCTGGGGTGCAAGGCGCTTCGGGTGACCGAGCCGGACCAGTTGCTGCCCGCCTTCGAGGAGGCGAAGAAGCTGGCCGCGGAGTTCCGGGTCCCGGTCGTCGTCGAGGCCATCCTGGAACGGGTCACCAACATCTCCATGAGCGGCGGCGACATCGACAAGGTCAACGAGTTCGAGGAGCTGGCCACCGAGGCCGCGCACGCCCCGACCGCCGTCGTGCCGATGGCCTGACGCCGCCGTCCGCCTGCCCGCCTGCCCGCCTGCCCCACCGCACCGCCCACGGCCCGGTCCCGCTCGCCGCGGGGCCGGGCCGTCGGTGCGCGCCGCGGCTGCCCGGGTGGGACCGCGCGGCGCCGCCGGGGCGGCCTTCGCGGCGGCCGGCGGCCCATAGGGCAGTATCGGTCGGGTGCACACGGAGGAGATCCGACAGCAGCGCGGCCCGGAGCCCGCACCGGCGCCGCAGCGGCGGCGGGCGCGGCGGCCGGTGCCCGCGTGGTGCGCCGTGGTGCTGCTGCTCCTGACCTCCGCGCCGCTTGCCGCGCGGGCCGCGGACGTGGACGGTCCGCCACCGCTGCCTCAGCTGCTGGCCTTCCTGCCGTGGTTCCTGGTCGCGGGCTGGCTGGCGCTGGTGGCGGCGGTCCTCGCGCGGCGGCTGCTGCTGGTCGGGTGGTCGATGGCGGTCCTGGCGGCCACCGGATGGTTCGTGCAGCCGTACGGGCCGGGACGGGAGACGCCGCCCGGGCAGCCGCTTGCCGAGGTGCGGGTGCTGACGGCCAACCTGGAGTTCGGCAACGCCACCGACGCCCTGCTGGAGGCGCTGCGCCGGGAGCGCCCGCACCTGGTGTCGGTGCAGGAGTGCGACAGCCGGTGCGCGGCGGCGCTGTCGCAGCCTGACGTGGTCGCCGCGTACCCGCACCGGGTGATCGCCGGCCGGGAGCCCGCGGAGGGCTCGGCCCTGCTGAGCGTGTACCCGCTCTCGGACGAGCGCGAGATCCCGGCGTCGCTGTCCATGCCGAGCGCGCTCGCCCGGGTCGGCGACGTCGACGTGCGGGTGCAGGTGGCGCATCCCATGCCGCCGATGCCGGACTCCATGACGGCGTGGCGGGCCGAGCTGGCGTCGCTGCGCAAGGTCGCCGCGGCCAGGGGCGACACCCGGACCGTGATCGCCGGGGACTTCAACGCCTCGGCGGACCACGCCGCCTTCCGCCGGCTGCTGGACACCGGCATGCGGGACAGTGCCCGGCTGCTGGGGCACTCGCGGACCCCCACCTGGCCGGCCGCGACCGCTCCGCCGCTGGGCGCGCAGATCGACCACGTGCTGGTGAGTCCCGGGCTGGTGCCGCGGCATGTCTCGTTCCTGGACCTGCCCGGCACCGACCACCGGGCCCTGCTGGTCGACCTCGCCGTGCACTGACCCCGCCCGGACCAGCCATAATGCGGTCGAGGACGGGTACGCATCCCTGCGGGCGCCCCTCCCCGCAGACCGCGCCCGGACATCTGCGGACGGCGATGAGTCGTGCGGGTTCCGGACGCGTACAGGGGAGCAGTAGCGGACGGCGGTCCGGCGGTCCCCGATCGCCGCCGGACCGCCGTCCGCCCTGCCCGGCTCCGTCCGGGCCATGCCGCAGGTCACATCCGGGAACCGTGCGCATGCCAGGTGGCGTTTTACAGGATCAGTGCCGCTCACGCGGGGCATCGGGGGAATGTACGGCGAAAGGGGACGTTCGTGAACCTGCTCGATGTCTTGTTGCTGCTGGCGGTGGCCGTTTTTGCGGTCTCGGGGTACCGCCGCGGCCTGGTCGCGGGCGTGATCGCGCTGGCCGGCTTCGTCGGCGGCGCGGTGGTCGGTGTGTGGCTGCTGCCGTTCGCCCTGGACCTCGTCGAGCGGGGGACCACCTCGGCCACCGTGGTGGGACTGCTGACGGTGCTGCTGCCCGCAGCGGCAGGGCACGCCTTCGCCACCCGCCTCGCGTGGCGCATCCGCTCCAAGCTGAGCTGGGCCCCGGTCCGCTGGGTCGACGGGGTCGGCGGCGCACTGGCCAACGCGGTCGCGGTGCTGCTGGTGGCGTGGGTGGCGGCGAGCGCCCTGGTCACGGCGCCCTCCCCGGAGATGAACCAGGCCATCCGCGGTTCGGCCGTGCTCGGCGCGGTGCACGAGCGCATGCCCGAGCAGGCCCCGACCTGGTTCAGCCGGGCGACCGGCGCGCTCACCACCGCCGGGTTCCCGCAGGTCTTCAACCCGTTCGAGAACGAGCCGGTGACCGGGGTCGCCGCCCCCTCGGGTGACGCGGTGACCGAGGCCGCCGCCCAGGCGGCGCAGCGCAGCACGGTCAAGGTCGAGGGTGTGGCCTCGGTGGACGGCGGGCGGCAGGGCCAGGAGGGCAGCGGGTTCGTGTACGCCGACAAGCGGGTGATGACCAACGCGCACGTGGTGGCCGGGGTGCAGCG
Organism: Streptomyces sp. 549; assembly: GCF_030124175.1. Classification (GTDB taxonomy): domain Bacteria; phylum Actinomycetota; class Actinomycetes; order Streptomycetales; family Streptomycetaceae; genus Streptomyces. The sequence goes on from NZ_JASKMT010000001.1 coordinate 446,069, forward strand.
CCCGACGGTGCGGGTCGGCGGCGTCGGGGCCCGGCTGGAGGCGACCGTGGTCTACTTCGACCCGAACACCGACGTGGCGGTGCTGCGGGTGCCTGACCTGGAGGCGCCGGTGCTGGAGTTCGCGGGCGGGCCGGAGCGCGGAGCGCAGGCCGTGGTCGCCGGTTACCCGGAGAACGGCGGCCTGGACCTGCGCGCGGCGACCGTGGCGGGCCGCACGGCGGCCCGCGGCCAGGACATCTACGGCAGCAGCATGGTGACCCGCGACATCCACCCGCTGCGCACGCTCGTGCGGCCGGGCAACTCCGGGGGGCCGCTGCTGACCCCCGACGGCCGGGTGTACGGCGTGATCTTCGCCCGGTCGGCGACCGACCCGGAGACGGGCTACGCGTTGACCAACGCGGCGGTGCGCCAGGCCGCCGAGCAGGGCAACGCCTCCACCGAGCCGGTGAGCACGGGCAACCGCTCGGCGCTCTGAGCAGCGCCGCATCCGCCCCCGCCCCCGGCCGTCGTGCCGGGCGGGTCCGGGGGCTTGAGCGTCCCCGACCCCGGCCGGGTGGCCGAGGCAGGAGGGGCGGCCGGTCGGGGCGGGAGCGGCAGGCAGGGACGAAGCCGGTGCCGGCCGGGGCCCGGGGCGCAGGCCGGGCCCCGGCCGGTCACCGGCCCCCGCTCAGAACCTGACGTCCGAGCAGGCGTAGAAGGCGTTCGCCGTGTCGTACACGTTCCAGACCGCGAGGATCAGGTGCCGCCCGGACTTGCCCGAGGGCAGCCGCCCGGTGTGGCTCTGGGTGGCACCGGGCTGGACCCCGCCCATCGGTACGGTGAGGAACGGGGCCGGCTCCAGGTCGGCGCGGGTCAGGGTGCGGTTGGCGTCCCATCCGTTCTTGGTGATGTAGTACCGGTAGTCGGTGGTGCGGTGCCTGGCGGTGTTGCGCCAGGTGAAGGTGTGGTTGGCGCCACTGCTGAGCTGCGTGGCCGGCCAGGCGCCACTGCGCGGCTGGTCGAGTTCGGAGAACCGGGTGTTGCCGCCGGCGCAGATGCGCCCGTCGGACGGTCCGGCGCCGGGGAAGCCCTTGGGGCCCTCGACGCTCTGCGGCTCCCACTGGATGCCGCCGCAGTTGCTCACCGTGCCCTGCGCGCAGTGCATCTGCCGGCTGGGGGTGGAGGTGGTGTAGCCGTGTGCCGCGGCCGATCCTCCGGTGGCGACGGCCGTCGCCGCCGCGATACCCATGGCGACTGCCGCCGCCGTGATCTTCTTGCGCATGCTTCGCTCCTGCCTGAAGAACCTGGGGAAGTTCGGAGAGCGTGCCTGGTCCAGACCACTTACGAAGTTAGCGCCGAGTTTTGGTCATGTCCAGACCAATGGCATCGCTCCCACCGGACCCCGGCTCCGGCACGGCCTCGGACCCGCGGTCCGACGCGGCCTCAGGCAACCGAGCCGATCCGGCCGGCCGCCGGGCCCGGCTCGTGGTGGATCGGGGTGTGCGCCCCGGTCAGCGGCACACCCGAGCCGCCGTGCCGGGCCGCGACGATCTCCGCGGCGATCGACAGCGCCGTCTCCTCCGGAGTGCGGGCGCCCAGGTCCAGGCCGATCGGCGAACGCAGCCGGTGCAGCTCCAGTTCGCCCAGGCCCACCTCGCGGAGCCGGCACAGCCGGTCCTCGTGGGTGCGCCGCGACCCCATCGCGCCGACGTAGGCGACCGGCAGCCGCAACGCGCGCTCCAGCAGCGGCACGTCGAACTTGGCGTCGTGGGTGAGCACGCACAGCACCGCCCGGCCGTCGAGCTGCTGGGAGTCCAGGTAGCGGTGCGGCCAGTCCACGACGACCTCGTCGGCGTCGGGGAAGCGGGCGGCGGTGGCGAAGACCGGCCGGGCGTCGCACACCGTGACGTGGAAGCCCAGGAACCGGCCGACGCGGACCAGGGCCGAGGCGAAGTCGATGGCCCCGAAGACGAGCATCCTCGGCGGCGGCACGCTGGCCTCGACCAGCAGCGTCACCGGGCTGCCGCAGCGGCTGCCGTCGGCGCCGGCCTCCACCGTGGCGGTGCGCCCGGCGGCGAGCAGTGCCACCGCCTCGGCGGCGGCGGTGCGGTCCAGTGCCGGGGCGCCGCCGAGCGTGCCGGCGACGGTGCCGTCGGCCCGCACGTGCAGGGCCTGGCCCAGGAGCGCCGACGGGCCGGCGGCCACCCGGACCAGGGCCGTCGCCTCGCCGCGGGCGGCGGCGGCCAACGACGACGCGGTGGCGCCGGCACCCGCCCGGACCGGTACCACCAGGATGTCGAGGACGCCTCCGCAGGTCAGTCCGACGGCGAAGGCGTCCTCGTCGCTGTAGCCGAAACTCTCGGTGGCGGCTCGGCCGGTCCGCAGCGCCTCCTGGCACAGCTCGTAGACCGCGCCCTCCACACAGCCGCCGGAGACCGAGCCGATCGCCGTGCCGTCGGCGTCGACGGCCAGCGCCGCCCCCGGCCTGCGGGGCGCGCTGCCGTGCGTCGCCACGACCGTGGCCACGGCGAAGTCGCGGCCCTGCGCGCACCACCGGTCGAGCTCTGCGGCGATGTCCAGCATGGTGGTCTCCTTCCCTTTCGGGTTCCGGACGGAACCCTGCGGTGGTGCGGCGAGCGCGGTCGTGCAGCCGTCAGTGAGCGACGTCGTTGAAGGCGAAGTTGAAGACGAACAGCGCGGTCAGCAGCCACATGAACAGGCCCGGTTCGCGCCACTTGCCCTCGGCCAGCTTGATCGTCGAGTAGGCGATCACGCCGGCGGCGACGCCGTTGACGATGGAGAAGGTGAACGGCATGAGGATGATCGTCAGGAAGACCGGGATGGCGATGCCGCGGTCCCGCCAGTCCACGTGCCGGGCGTTCTGCATCATCATCGCGCCGATGACCACCAGGGCCGCGGCGGCGACCTGGCCGGGCACGATCTCCGCCAGCGGGGTGAACAGCAGCATCGCGGCGAAGATCAGGCCGGTGACGGTGGCCGACAGGCCCGTCCGCGCGCCCTCCCCCACGCCGGACGCGGACTCGATGAAGACCGTCTGGCCGGAGGCGCTGGACATGCCGCCGATGGCGCCGCCGGCGCCGTCGATCAGCAGCGCCTTGTTCAGGCCCGGCATGCGGCCCTTCTCGTCGGCGAGCTTCGCCTCCTGGCCGACGGCGATGATGGTGGCCATCGCGTCGAAGAACCCGGCCAGCACCAGGGTGAAGACGATCATCGTGACGGTGGTCGCGCCGAGCTGGCCGAAGCCGCCGAACTCGACCTGCCCGAAGAGGCTGAAGTCCGGTGAGGAGACCAGGCCGCTGGGGATGTGCGGCGTGGACAGGCCCCACTCCTCGTCGCCGAGCCCGAGAACGCCGGTGATGACCAGGGAGAACACCGTGCCGACGCCGATGCCGATCAGGATCGCGCCGGGCACGTTGCGGGCCAGCAGCATGAAGATCGCCAGCAGGGTGATGCAGAACGCGAGGACCGGCCAGCCCGCCAGGGCGCCGCCGACGCCCAGCGTCACAGGGGGCCCGCCCTCCCCGCCGCGCCCGACGACGCCTGCCTTCTCCAGGCCGATCATCGCGACGAACAGGCCGATGCCGATGGTGATGGCGTGTTTGAGTCCCATCGGGATGGCGTTCATGATCTTCTCGCGCAGCCCGGTGATCACCAGGAGCATGATCACCACGCCGTAGATCACACACATGCCCATGGCCTGCGGCCAGGTCATGCTGGGGACCACCAGCGTGGCGAGCACGCCGGAGACGCTCAGCCCCGCGGCGAGCGCCAGCGGGACCTTTCCGACGATGCCCATCAGCAGGGTCGTGACCGCGGCGGCGAAGGCGGTGGCCGTGACCACGGCCGAGGCGTTCAGCGTGTTGCCGTTGACGTCCTGGACGCTCAGCAGCAAGGGGTTCAGCAGCAGGATGTACGCCATCGCCATGAACGTGGTGACGCCGCCGCGGACCTCCCGACCGATCGTCGACCCGCTCCGGGTGATGTGGAAGTAGCGGTCGAGCCGCCCCGGCCCGGCTGCCTGTGCCGGGCCGCCGCGCGGCGCCTCGGCCGGCGGGGTCGCTTCTGTTTCTGTCTGTGCCATGTGTGCCAACTCCCAAGGTTCACAGGGGCACCCGCGGCGCGCTGCGCCTGTACGCGGGATTTGGGATGCACGACGCGGGGGACGGCCCGAGACGAACGTGGGATGGGTGTGCGGTGCGGCGGGCTGCCGGCCACCGGAGAACGGTAGACGGTGCAGGTCCGCGCGCTGCCGCGGGGTGGTGCGGCACCGCCCGGGGGGCGGTGGTGGGGCACGCGACCGTGTGCGGGATGGCGCCTGGTGCGGGGGGTTCGCGGGGGGGAGCTGGGGGAGGGGGGTGGGGGGGGGGGATCAGGTGGTCCGGGGCG
>NZ_JASKMT010000010.1 GCF_030124175.1 Streptomyces sp. 549
AACCCGGAAGCTAAGCCTTTCAGCGCCGATGGTACTGCATGCGGGAGCGTGTGGGAGAGTAGGACGCCGCCGAACGATTATTGCGAGGAAAGCCCTGCTGGGAAACCAGCGGGGCTTTCCTGCGTTCACAGCCGGGCCCGTGCGTGGCCCGTGCCGGCCACCCGATAGGGTCGGGGGGCATCGTAGGTTCGTTCTCACAGGAGGCCCGGGTGGAGGTCCAGGAGACCCGCATCCAGACCGACCGGATCCTCACCATCCCCAACATGCTGAGCATGGCGAGGCTCGTCGGAGTCCCCGTCTTCCTCTGGCTGATTCTGCTGCCCGAGTTCGGCGGGCCCAACATGGACCTGTGGGCGCTGCTCATCCTGGCGCTGAGCGGCATCAGCGACTACCTCGACGGCAAGTTGGCCAGGCGCTGGAACCAGGTCAGCGGCCTCGGCCGCATCCTCGACCCGGCCGCTGACCGCCTGTACATCCTGTCGACCCTGCTGGGCCTGACCTGGCGCGGCATCCTGCCGCTGTGGCTGACCGGCCTCCTGCTCGCCCGTGAGCTGGTTCTGCTGGTCATGGTGTGGATCCTGGACCGGCGCGGCTACGCACCGCCGCAGGTCAACTTTCTCGGGAAGGCCGCGACCTTCAACCTGATGTACGCATTCCCACTGCTGCTTCTCAGTGACGGAAACGGATGGATTCCGTCACTCGCTGCGATTTTCGGATGGGCGTTCGCAGGTTGGGGTACAACTCTGTACTGGTGGGCAGGAATCCTCTACGTGGTTCAGGTCCGCCGGATTATCCGGGCAGACACTGCAGCCGACTGAGCAGCCTCCCGGCAACGTCGCCGAAGCAGGGGCGGGCCGGGCGCACGCCACACCGACCGTCCGACAGGCTCAGCCGGCCAGGACCGTCGTCTCTTCAAGGAGGACGCTACCGACATGAAGGCCGTCGTGATGGCTGGTGGCGAAGGCACACGTCTTCGTCCCATGACCGCGAGCATGCCCAAACCGCTCCTGCCTGTCGTCAACAGGCCGATCATGGAGCACGTACTGAGGCTGCTCAAGCGGCACGGCCTCAGTGAAACCGTCGTCACCGTGCAGTTCCTCGCCTCGCTGGTGAAGAACTACTTCGGTGACGGCGAAGAACTCGGCATGGAACTGACCTATGCCAACGAGGAGAAACCACTCGGCACCGCCGGCAGCGTCAAGAACGCCGAAGAGGCGCTCAAGGACGACGCCTTCCTGGTGATCTCCGGTGACGCCCTCACCGACTTCGATCTCACCGAACTCATCAACTTCCACCGCGAGCGCGGTGCCATGGTCACGGTGTGCCTGACGCGGGTCCCCAACCCGCTGGAGTTCGGCATCACCATTGTCGACGACGAGGGCAGGGTCGAACGCTTCCTGGAGAAGCCGACCTGGGGACAGGTCTTCTCCGACACGGTGAACACCGGCATCTACGTGATGGAACCCGAGGTGTTCGACTACGTCGACCCGGATGTTTCCGTGGACTGGTCGGGCGACGTGTTCCCGCAGCTCATGAAGGAGGGCAAGCCGATCTACGGCTATGTCGCCGAGGGCTACTGGGAGGACGTCGGAACCCACGAGAGCTACGTCAAGGCGCAGGCCGACGTGCTCGAGCGGAAAGTCGACGTCGACATCGACGGATTCGAGATCTCGCCCGGCGTGTGGGTGGCCGAGGGAGCCGAGGTGCACCCCGACGCCGAGCTCCGCGGACCGCTGTACATCGGTGACTACGCCAAGGTCGAAGCCGGCTCCGAGATCCGCGAGCACTCCGTCATCGGTTCCAACGTCGTCGTCAAGAGCGGTGCCTTCCTGCACAAGACGGTGGTGCACGACAACGTGTACATCGGGCCGCAGAGCAACCTGCGCGGCTGTGTGATCGGGAAGAACACCGACGTCATGCGGGCGGCCCGGATCGAGGACGGCGCGGTCATCGGCGACGAGTGCCTGATCGGGGAGGAGTCGATCATCCAGGGCAACGTCCGGGTGTACCCGTTCAAGACCGTCGAGGCCGGCGCGTTCGTCAACACCTCGGTCATCTGGGAGTCGCGCGGACAGGCCTATCTCTTCGGAGCGCGCGGCGTGTCCGGCATCCTCAACGTCGAGATCACCCCGGAACTGGCCGTACGGCTGGCCGGCGCCTACGCCACGACGCTCAAGAAGGGGTCGACGGTCACGACCGCCCGTGACCACTCCCGAGGCGCCAGGGCACTCAAACGCGCCATGATCTCCGCACTGCAGACCAGTGCGATCGACGTGCGCGACCTGGAGAACGTGCCGCTTCCCGTCGCCCGGCAGCAGACCGCGCGCGGCAGCGCCGGCGGCATCATGATCCGCACCACGCCCGGCGTGCCGGACTCCGTGGACATCATGTTCTTCGACGAACGAGGCGCCGACCTCTCCCAGGGCGCCCAGCGCAAACTGGACCGGGTCTACGCCCGCCAGGAGTACCGCAGGGCGTTCCCCGGCGAGATCGGTGACCTGCGGTTCCCGGCGAGCGTGTTCGACTCCTACACCGGGTCGCTGCTGCGGGCGGTCGACACCACCGGCGTCGCCGACGCGGGGCTGAAGGTCGTGGTCGACGCGTCCAACGGCAGCGCCGGCCTGGTGCTCCCCAGTCTGCTCGGACGGCTCGGCGTGGACGCGCTGACCATCAACCCCGGGCTTGACGAGTCCCGGCCCACCGAGACGGCCGAGACCCGGCGGGCCGGGCTGGTCCGGCTCGGCGAGATAGTGGCTTCCGCTCGGGCCGCGTTCGGGGTCCGGTTCGACCCAGTAGGCGAGAAACTCAGCCTCGTCGACGAACGCGGGCGGATCATCGAGGACCAGCGCGCCCTGCTGGTCATGCTCGACCTGATCGCCGCGGAGCGCCGCAGCGGGCAGGTGGCGCTGCCGGTCACCACCACCCGCATCGCGGAGCAGGTGGCGGCCTACCACGGTACGCAGGTGGAGTGGACAACCACCTCGCCCGACGACCTGACCAGGGTCGGAAGGGAGGAGACCACCGTCTTCGGCGGTGACGGGCGCGGCGGGTTCATCGTTCCCGAGTTCAGCTCCGTCTTCGACGGGTGCGCCGCGTTCGTCCGGCTGATCGGCCTGGTGGCCCGCACCCAGCTCACCCTGAGCCAGATCGACGCCCGCATACCGCAGGCCCACGTCGTACGCCGTGACCTCGCCACCCCCTGGGCGGTCAAGGGACTGGTGATGCGGAGCGTGGTCGAGGCCGCCGGCGACCGGTCGGTGGACACCACCGACGGCGTGCGGGTCGTCGAGCCCGACGGCCGCTGGGTGATGGTGCTGCCCGACCCGGCGGAAGCCGTCACCCACCTGTGGGCGGAGGGCCCGGACGAGGCGTCCGCCCAGGCGCTGCTCGACGAGTGGGCGACCGTGGTGGACGGCGCCGGACGCTGACCGGCTGCCACATCGGGTGAACCGCCTGGCGGCGCCCCGCCGGGCGGCAGCCGAACGGCCCACCGGAAAGGACCCGATCCGGTCCACCGGTGGGCCCGTTCGGCGGTAGCACCCGCGACGTGCGACGATGTGCGGCATGTCGCAGCAGCACCCCGACCCGGGCCCCCCGCAGCGGCCCGCGCGACCCGACGCCTCGATGTCGCTGCTGACCAACGTGATGGATCACAGCCTGGACGACGGCTATGCGGAAGCGTCCCGGCGCAGGGATCAGGAGGGGACCTCCGGCCTGCCCAGGACGCTGCGCGCGAAGCTGTGGCTCGCCGTCGGCCTGGTGCTGGCCGCGCTGGTGGTCACCCTCGGCGCCGCGCAGGCGCGGTTCGCGGCGCCCACGGTGGCCAAGGAGCGGCAGGAACTCATCGACCGGATCGAGAAGGGGTCTGCCGCCGCCGACGACCTGCAGCGGCGGGTGGAGTCCCTGCGCGAGACGGTGGACGCGCAGCAGCGGGAGGCGCTCAAGGAGCAGGGCGGCGGCACCGGCGACCTCGTCGCCCTCCTGGCCGGGGCCACTCCGGTCGAGGGGCCGGGCGTCAAGCTGGTGGTGGACGACGCGAAGGGCACCGGAGGCGAAGCCGGCGGGCCCCGGGAGAGCAGCCACTTCTCCGACACCGGACGTGTCAGGGACCGGGACATGCAGCGGGTCGTCAACGGCCTGTGGGAGTCCGGTGCCGAAGCCCTGTCCGTCAACGGCCACCGGCTGACCGCGCTTTCGGCGATCAGGGCGGCGGGCGACGCGATACTCGTCGACAACCGGCCGCTGGTGCCGCCGTACACGCTGCTCGCCGTCGGCGACGGCCGACGGCTCAGCACCACCTTCCAGGACAGCGCGGACGGCCAGTACCTGCACGTGCTCCAGGAGAACTACGGAATCCGTACGAACATCTCCGTGCAGGACTCGGTGCGGCTGCCGGCCGCGCCCAGCCTGGTGGTCCGCACGGCAGAGCCGCTGAAGACAGGAAAGGGCAGCAACTCGTGATCGCTGTACTGGGCCTCATCGTGGGCGTCGTGGCGGGGCTCGTGCTCCGTCCTGTGGTGCCGACCGTCGTGGAGCCCTACCTGCCCATCGCGGTGGTGGCCGCGCTCGACGCGGTGTTCGGCGGCCTGAGGGCCATCCTGGACGGCATCTTCGACGACAAGGTCTTTGTCGTCTCCTTCCTCTCCAACGTCGTCGTGGCCGCACTGATCGTCTTCCTAGGCGACAAACTGGGCGTGGGCGCGCAGCTGTCCACGGGGGTGGTCGTCGTGCTGGGCATCCGGATCTTCTCCAACGCAGCCGCCATCCGACGTCACATCTTCCGGGCGTGAGGTACGGCCATGAGTGAGCACAGGAACCCGCCGGAGGGCGGCGACGCCCCCCGCCGGGACGGCGACGGTCCCGACCGCGGCGGAGCCCGCCCCGGCCGTCCGGCCGGGGAAGCGCCCGCAGCCGGGCCTGGGCGCGACCGGCCCGCGGTTGAGCCGGGCACGTCCGCCCGGGCCGGGGACGCCGCGCCGGGCAGGAGCAGGACGGCCGACACGGCTTCCCGCCCCACCGCCGGCGCGGCTCCTGGGAAGGCCGCTGCGGACAGCGAGCCCGCCGACGGCTCCGAGGGCGGCGCAGGGGAGGCGCAGGGGGAACCCGACGCGCTCACCGGTCGGCAGCGGCTGGTCGCCGGCCTGTGGCCGCCCCGGGTCAACCGCAAGCAACTCGTCGCGGCGCTGCTGCTGTTCGTGCTGGGGTTGGGGCTGGCCATCCAGGTACGGTCCACCAGCGAGGACAGCGCGCTCCGAGGGGCCCGCCAGGAGGACCTGGTGCGCATCCTGGGGGAGATGGACGACCGCACGACGCGGTTGGAGGACGAGAAGCGCCGCCTGGAGGGGCAGCGGTCGGAGCTGGAGAACAGTTCCGACCAGGCCGAGGAGGCGCGCAAGCAGACCCGGGAACGCGAACAGCAGCTGGGGGTGCTGGCGGGCACGGTGGGTGCCGAGGGGCCGGGCATCCAGCTGGAGATCGCCGACCCGGCCGGAGCCGTCAAGGCCGACCAACTGCTCAACGCCATCCAGGAACTCAGGGCGGCCGGCGCGGAGGCGATCCAGATCAACGACGTACGGGTGGTCGCCCGTACCTACTTCACCGACGCCGGCGGCGGTGTGCGCATCGACGGCCGCCGGGTCACTGCGCCGTACCGGTTCGAGGTCATCGGGCAACCGCAGGACCTGGAACCGGCGCTCAACATCCCCGGCGGGGTCGTGCAGACCCTGCAGAAGGAGCAGGCGACCGTCGAGATCAGCCGTTCGGAGAAGATCGTCGTGGACGCCTTGCGGTCTGCGAAGCGGCCTGACTACGCTCAGTCGTCATCGCAGTGACCGGAGGGTGCACGAGGTGTCAGGCTGCGGGGTGATCGGGGTCACGTGCTTCCCGGGGGGTCGGCGGTCCGGTGGGGGGTCGCGTGGGGGAAACTGTCTGAAGGCTACGGACGTTGCAGGGATGTCCGGATCGGCCGGAGTGTGCGTCGAGGGTCTGTCCTGCCCCACGGGCGGGTCTGTTTCATGCGAGGGGAAGCGCCCGTGAGTTTTCTTGCGAAGTTGTTCGGCAAGCGCCAGTCCGAGGGGGAGGGCGCGCCGCGTCACCGTGCCCCCCGGCACGGCGACGCCGGGTCGCCGCCGGCCGAGGACGGCGCAGAGCGGCCGTTGTTCCGGGACGAGGTGGAACCCGCCCACGGCGAATCGGGTGGTCACGGCCCGGTCTCTGTTGACCAGGGTGCCTCGGGCCGCATAGGTTTCGAAGAACCATCAACCTCAAGTAAGGGTGGAGGGTTCAACGTGCCGGTCTGTACGAGGTGCGGGAACCGCGCTGCGGAATCCAGCCGGTTCTGCTCCAACTGCGGTGCGCCGCTGCGCGGCGGGGTCCCGGCCGCCGAGCGGCCGTCGGAGACGACCTCCACCATCTCGATCTCCGGCCTGGAGGCGTACGACGCGGAGGCCACCGGGCAGACCCCGATGCTCTCCCCGGAGGCGCTGGCGGCGGTCGAGGCGCTGCCGACGGGGTCGGCGCTCCTGGTGGTGCGCCGCGGCCCCAACTCAGGGAGCCGCTTCCTGCTGGACGGTGAGCTGACCACTGCGGGACGCCACCCGCAGAGCGACATCTTCCTGGACGACGTGACCGTGTCGCGCCGTCACGTGGAGTTCCGCCGCGGTCAGGACGGGCTGTTCACCGCATCCGACGTGGGCAGCCTCAACGGCACCTACGTCAACCGCGAGCCGATCGACTCGGCCGTCCTCGCGAACGGCGACGAGGTGCAGATCGGCAAGTTCCGGCTGGTCTTCTTCGCGAGCCAGCGAGGCGTCTGAGCAACCCGCCCAGGGAAGGTTCATGCATCACACACCGTCGGGCGGTGCCGGAAGCGGCACCGCCGCCGCGGAGCTGGGGCCGATGAGCATCGGTGCCGTGCTCCATCTGCTGCGTGAAGAGTTCCCCGAGGTCACGATCTCGAAGATCCGCTTCCTGGAGTCCGAGGGACTGGTCGAGCCGCAGCGCACGCCGTCCGGGTACCGCAAGTTCAGCCAGGACGACGTGCGCCGGCTCGCGCTGGTGCTGCGCATGCAGCGCGACCAGTACCTGCCGCTGAAGGTCATCAGGGAGCACCTGGACGCCCTGGACCGCGGTGAACCGCTGCCCGTGCCCGCCCAGGCCCGCGACCCGCTGGACGCCGTCACGGAGGCCGTGGAGGGCGTCACGGCGGACGCGGCGGCGGCCCCGGGCCCGCGGATGGGCCGGGCCGAGCTGCTCGCGGCTGCGGGGGTCGGCGAGGCGGAGCTGGGCGAGTGGGAGGCATACGGCCTTGTGGGGCCCGCTCCCGGCGGCGGGTATCCGGCCGGGACGGTCGAGGTGGCGCGGCTCGTCGCCGACCTCGGGCGGTTCGGGCTGGAGCCGCGTCACCTGCGTGCCGTAAAGGCGGCCGCAGAACGTGAGGCGGGGCTGGTCGAGCAGGTCGTCGCCCCGCTCCGGCGGCACCGGAACCCGCAGACCAGGGCCCGTGCGGACGCCACCGCAAGCGAAATGGCGGCCCTCTCGGTACGGCTGCACGCGGCGCTCGTGCAGTCAGCGCTGCGGGTCCGCCTGCACTGACCGGCGGCACCTGGCGGATGCCCGACTACCCAAACAGGTGGCGCACGACCTAGGGTTGCTGTGTGAACGAGCTCGACGTCGTGGGTGTCCGAGTGGAAATGCCCTCCAACCAGCCGATCGTGCTCCTGCGTGAAGTGGGAGGCGACCGTTACCTCCCCATCTGGATCGGTCCAGGGGAGGCCACAGCCATTGCCTTCGCCCAGCAGGGCATGACCCCGGCCCGGCCGCTGACGCATGACCTCTTCAAGGACGTGCTGGACGCGGTGGGCCAGGAGCTCACCGCCGTCCGCATCACGGACCTGCGTGAGGGCGTCTTCTACGCGGAGCTGGTCTTCGCCAGCGGGGTCGAGGTGAGTGCCAGGCCGTCCGACGCGATAGCGCTGGCACTGCGCACCGGAACCCCCATCTACGGCAGTGACGGCGTCCTGGACGACGCCGGCATCGCCATCCCGGACGAACAGGAGGACGAGGTGGAGAAGTTCCGCGAGTTCCTCGACCAGATCTCACCCGAGGACTTCGGTTCCAGCAACCAGTGATCCCGGGTCAGGTGGCCAAACTCTCGCCTGTTCCCCGAACGGCGCCGACCAAACCACACATCGGGTGGTTATCACCCGGCGTGGCGAGCGCGGCGATCGTTGACGCACCCCCAGTGACTGCCTACCGTCGTGGAGGCAGGTTCCGGGAGGACTCCCGGAGCGTGAAGGGATGGAGGGTCGGCGTGAGAAGCACCGGCGACAGCCAGGCGGCCGGCGGCTCGGTTCCGCTGCACGGGGCTCCCGTGCAGCCTTCTTCCGGCCCTGGCCCGGTGGCCGACGACCCGCCCGCGGAGCAGGTGGGGTACCGGGGCCCGACGGCCTGTGCGGCGGCCGGCATCACGTACCGCCAACTGGACTACTGGGCGCGCACCGGACTCGTCGAGCCCAGCATCCGGCCCGCCTACGGCTCGGGGACGCAGCGCCTCTACGGCTTCCGCGACGTGGTCGTGCTGAAGATCGTCAAGCGGCTGCTGGACGCGGGTGTGTCCCTGCAGAACATCCGCGTGGCGGTGAGCCACCTCCGGGCCCGCGGCATCTCCGACCTGACCCGGATGACGCTGATGAGCGACGGCGCCACGGTCTACGAGTGCTCCTCGCCCGACGAGGTCGTCGACCTGCTCCAGGGCGGGCAGGGGGTCTTCGGCATCGCGGTGGGCGTCGTCTGGCGCGACGTGGAGTCGACGCTGTCCCAGCTGCATGCCGAGCGGATCGACACCGGGGAGACGCTCACCCGCGACAACCCGGCAGACGAGCTGGCCAGGCGCCGCAACCGCGCGGTCTGAGCGTGGACGGGCCCGGCCACCGGGCGCCTGTCAGTGGTCTGCGGCAGCATCGGGCAGTGTGAGACGCGCACCGAGCATCCTGCACCTCGACATGGATGCCTTCTTCGCCGCCGTGGAACAGGCGGCGAAGCCAAGCCTGCGCGGCAAGCCGGTGGTGGTCGGCGGCCTCGGCCCGCGTGGTGTCGTCGCCACCGCGTCCTACGAGGCCCGGCGCTTCGGAGTGCACTCCGCGATGCCGACGGCCCAGGCCCGGCGCCGCTGCCCGAACGCCGCCTACCTGGTACCCCGGTTCGCCTTCTACCGTGAGATCAGCACAGCCGTGATGGCGCTGCTCGCCGGGCTGTCACCGCTGGTGGAACCGCTCAGCCTGGACGAGGCGTTCGTCGACCTGGAAGCCGGAGGCCTGCCCGCCGACACGGACAGCGACACGATGCGGCAGCTCGGCGAGCGGCTGCGGGCGGACATCCTCGCCACCACCGGGCTGAGCGGATCGGTCGGTCTGGCGGGTTCCAAGATGCTCGCCAAGATCGCCTCCGAGCAGGCCAAGCCGGACGGCCTGGTCCTCATCGAGCCCGGAACCGAACGCGAACTGCTGGCCCCGCAGCCGGTCCGCATCCTGCCCGGCGTGGGACCGGCCACCGCGGACACCCTCCGGCGGGCCGGCATCACCACCGTCGGCGAGGCCGCGCTCGCCGGTGAGGCCGAACTGCTACGGCTGCTGGGCAGGGCCCACGGAAGTGCCTTGCACACCATGGCGTCCGGCATCGACAGCCGGCCGGTGGTCGGCGACCGCGAGTCGAAGTCGGTGTCCGTGGAGGACACGTACGACACCGACGTCACCGACCGCACCCGCATCCAGCAGGAGATCACCCGGCTGGCCGACCGCTGCGCCGAGCGGCTGCGCGGCGCGGGCCGCTCGGGCCGGACCGTGGTGATCAAGGTGCGGCGCTACGACTTCGCGACGCTCACCCGCTCGGAGACCCTGCGCGGCCCGACGGACGACTCCGGCGTGATCCGCGAGGCCGCGCAGCGGCTGCTGGAGGCGGTCGACACCACCGAGGGCGTCCGGCTGCTGGGCGTGGGAGTCAGCGGGCTCGCCGACTTCACCCAGGAGGACCTCTTCGCTCAGACGGCCCGCGGCGCGGCGGACACCGGCCCCGCGAACGGCCTCGAGCCGGCCGCCGCGCCGACCGTGCCGGAGCGGCGCTCCGCCGGGGCCTTCCTGCCGGGCAAGGACGTCCACCATGCCGTGCACGGCCCGGGATGGGTGCAGGGCAGCGGTGTGGGCAGGGTGACGGTCCGCTTCGAGCAGCCGGACTCCGCACCGGGCCGGGTCCGCACCTTCGCAGCCGACGATCCCGACCTGCGCCCCTCCGAGCCGCTGCCGCTGGTCCGCGTCGCGCGCACCCCTGCCGGCGACGACCCGCCCGCCGATGGATGCGCGGGTCAGTCCTCGTCCCGTCCGGCGACCTTGCCGAAGCCCGCGTCGTCCTCGCGCGGCGGCGGATCACCCTCGGACGGAACGGCGAGGCCGTAGTGGTGGTAGAGCTGGAGTTCCTGCTCGGGCGACAGGTGCCGTCCCACTCCGAAGTCGGGGGCGTCCTTGATCAGGGCGCGTTCGAACGGTACGTGCAGGGACTCGTCGACGACCTCGCTGGGCTCCAGCGGCACGAACGCGTCACGGCTGAACAGGCCGGTACGCACCGCCGCCCACTCGGGTTCGCCGGTCGCGTCGTCGAGGTACACCTCGTCGACTGTCCCGATCTTCGTTCCGTCCCTGTCGAACGCCTTGCGCCCGATCAGGCTCCGCGGGTCGATGTCGGTCTGCACGGGTTCCTCCCACATTTCGTCGCGAGTGCCCTGACCGGGTTCCCCGACACCTCGAGCGGGCACCTCCACGTCACCACACAACGTCACAAAGCCCGCTCCGGCCAGTCGGGAGGCCGCAGGCAGAGCCGCCCGGAGTGTCGCTGGTAGGCTCGGAAGTGGCTGCTGACCCCGCGCGGGAGAGTCCTCCGGCAGAATCCGGAGGCGCCGAAGGAGCAAATCCTCCCCGGAATCTCTCAGGCACACGTACCGCGAGGGCGAGGTCACTCTGGAAAGCAGGGCGGGCACGGCCGAACCGGCCGCTGGCCCCTCCTCACCGACGGTGAAAGCCGGGCCCGTGCGGCCCGGTGAAACTCTCAGGTTGAGATGACAGAGGGGGAGGCCGTCCGGGCACCCACGCCGTGGTGCCCCTCGCCGGTCGCGCAGACCAGGAGGCCTTCCGCAGATGACCACCGAACGCGTCCCACTCGCCGCCCTCGAACAGGGCACGCCCTTCGAGCGCCGCCACATCGGTCCCGACGCCGAGGCGCAGGCCAAGATGCTCGCCCAGGTCGGCTACGGCTCGCTGGACGAGCTGACGGCCGCCGCGGTGCCCGACGTCATCAGGACCGTCGAGAAGCTGGACCTGCCGCAGGCGCGCAGCGAGGCCGAGGTGCTCGCCGAGCTGCGCGGCCTCGCCGACCGCAACCAGGTCCTCGACTCGATGATCGGGCTCGGCTACCACGGCACCTTCACCCCGCCGGTGATCCTGCGCAACGTGATGGAGAACCCTGCCTGGTACACGGCGTACACGCCCTACCAGCCGGAGATCTCGCAGGGCCGCCTGGAGGCGCTGCTCAACTTCCAGACCGTCGTCGCCGACCTGACCGGGCTGCCCACCTCCGGCGCGTCGCTGCTGGACGAGGGCACCGCCGCTGCCGAGGCCATGTCCATGTCCCGGCGGGTCGGCAAGGTCAAGCAGGGCGTCTACCTGGTGGACGCCGACTGCCTGCCGCAGACCGTCGCCGTGCTGCGCACCCGGGCCGAGCCGACCGGCGTGGAGGTCGTCGAGGCAGACCTGCGCGACGGCATCCCGCGGGAGATCGCCGACCGCGGCGTCTTCGGCGTGCTGCTGCAGTACCCGGGCGCCTCCGGCGAGGTCCGAGACCACCGCGCGATCATCGAGCAGGCCCACGGGCTGGGCGCCGTCGTCACCGTCTGCGCCGACCTGTTGGCTCTGACCCTGCTCACCTCGCCCGGCGAGCTGGGCGCGGACATCGCCGTCGGCAGCAGCCAGCGGTTCGGCGTGCCGATGGGCTTCGGCGGGCCGCACGCCGGCTTCATGGCGGTCCGGGAGAAGTTCGCCCGCAGCCTGCCCGGCCGCCTCGTCGGGGTGTCCGTCGACGCCTCCGGCCAGCGCGCCTACCGCCTCGCGCTGCAGACCCGCGAGCAGCACATCCGCCGCGAGAAGGCCACCAGCAACATCTGCA
Source organism: Streptomyces sp. 549 (assembly GCF_030124175.1). Taxonomy (GTDB): domain Bacteria; phylum Actinomycetota; class Actinomycetes; order Streptomycetales; family Streptomycetaceae; genus Streptomyces. Next base: position 12,208 of record NZ_JASKMT010000010.1, read on the forward strand.
CCGCCCAGGTGCTGCTAGCCGTCATGGCCGGGCTCTACGCCGTCTACCACGGACCGGACGGCCTGTCCGCGATCGCCCGCCGCACCCACCGCTACGCCACGCTGCTCGCGGCCGGTCTTCGGGCGGGCGGCGTCGAGGTCGAGCACGGCGCGTTCTTCGACACCGTCACCGCGAAGGTGCCCGGCCGGGCCGCCGAGGTGGTGGCCGCGGCCCGTGAGGCCGGCGTCAACCTGCGGCTGACCGACACCGACCGGGTCGGCATCGCCTGCGACGAGACCACCGGCCGCGACCAGATCGCCGCCGTGTGGGGCGCCTTCGGTGTGCGGGCCGATCTCGACGAGCTGGACGCGGACACCGGCGACGCGCTGCCCGGCGGGCTGCTGCGCGCCGACGAGTACCTGGCGCACCCCGTCTTCCACCAGTACCGGTCCGAGACGGCGATGCTGCGCTACCTGCGCCGGCTCGCCGACCGCGACTACGCGCTGGACCGCGGCATGATCCCGCTCGGCTCGTGCACCATGAAGCTCAACGCCACCACCGAGATGGAGCCGGTCACCTGGCCCGAGTTCGGCGCGCTGCACCCCTTCGCGCCGGCCGACCAGGCCGAGGGCTACCTGACGATGATCCGGGAGCTGGAGGAGCGCCTCGCCGAGATCACCGGCTACGCCCGCGTCTCCATCCAGCCGAACGCCGGGTCGCAGGGTGAGCTGGCCGGACTGCTGGCGGTGCGCGCCTACCACCGGGCCAACGGCGACGCGCAGCGCACCGTCTGCCTCATCCCGTCCTCGGCGCACGGCACCAACGCCGCCAGCGCCGTCATGGCCGGCATGAAGGTGGTGGTCGTCAAGACCGGCGAGACCGGCGACGTGGACGCGGACGACCTGCGGGCCAAGATCGAGCAGCACGCCGAGGAACTCGCCGTGCTGATGGTCACCTACCCGTCCACGCACGGCGTGTTCGAGGAGGACATCTCCGACATCTGCGCGGCGGTGCACGACGCCGGCGGGCAGGTCTACGTGGACGGGGCGAACCTGAACGCCCTCGTCGGACTGGCCAGGCCGGGACGGTTCGGGTCGGACGTCTCGCACCTGAACCTGCACAAGACGTTCTGCATCCCGCACGGCGGCGGCGGCCCCGGCGTCGGGCCGGTGGGTGTGCGCGAGCACCTGGCGCCCTACCTGCCCAACCACCCCCTGCAGCCGGCTGCAGGGCCCAGGACGGGCATCGGCCCGATCTCCGCGGCGCCCTGGGGCAGCGCGGGCATCCTGCCGATCTCCTGGGCCTACGTCCGGCTGATGGGTGGCGAGGGGCTGCGCCGCGCGACGCAGGTGGCGGTACTCAGCGCCAACTACATCGCCAAGCGGCTGGAGCCGCACTACCCGGTGCTGTACACGGGACCGGCCGGTCTGGTCGCGCACGAGTGCATCATCGACGTGCGCCCGCTCACCAGGGCGACCGGCGTGAGCATCGACGACGTCGCGAAGCGGCTCATCGACTACGGGTTCCACGCGCCGACCATGTCCTTCCCCGTCGCGGGGACCCTCATGATCGAGCCGACCGAGAGTGAGGACCTCGCCGAGGTGGACCGCTTCGTCGAGGCGATGATCGCCATCCGGGCGGAGATCGACAAGGTCGGCTCGGGCGAGTGGCCCGCCGAGGACAACCCGCTGCGCGGGGCCCCGCACACCGCGGCCCAGCTGGCGGAGGAGTGGCCGCACCCGTACACCCGGCAGGAGGCGGCCTTCCCGGGCGGCGTTTCTGCCTCCGACAAGTACTGGCCGCCGGTGCGGCGCATCGACGGCGCCTACGGCGACCGCAACCTGGTGTGCTCCTGCCCGCCGCTGGACGAGTACGACGGCTGACGTCCCACGGCGCACACGCGGAGACCGGGTCCCGGGCGGTTCGCCGGGGCCCGGTCTCCGTGTGTGCGGGCGCCGGCGGTCGGAGGCTGCCGCCCGGTTCAGGCCGCGGTGGTGACCCGGTGGGTGCCCAGCGGGCGGTGCGGCGCGATGACCTTGCCGTTCGGCAGCAGCTCGCCGGTGTCCTCGAAGAGCAGGACGCCGTTGCACAGCAGGCTCCAGCCCTGCTCGGGATGGTGGGCGACGAGGTGCGCAGCCTCCCGGTCCGCTGAGTCGGCTGAGGGGCAGGGCGGCTGGTGCTGGCACATGGCGGAGCTCTTTCGCTTCGGGGCGCTGCTTGTCGGTTGCTGCGGTGCGGCGTCCATGGTTCCCCCGTACGGTCTGTCGGTTCGGATCCCAGTGTCGTACCGCGAAGGGCGTTCCGCAGGTATTTGGCGGCACCACCTCCGCACGTATGGGGACGCATCACCCACGCGGGCGGTTGCCGACACCAGAATCATCATTTCGGGTGGTCCGGCCGCCCGAGATGACTAGTCCTCCCGGGCGGCCGGGCGCGGGCCCGCCACCGGTCGGGAGACGAGCGGGCCCCGCGACCGGTGAGCGGTCGCGGGGCCGAGTGGGAGCGGCAGGTGCCGGGCTCAGGCCGGGGTGGTCAGCAGCGGTGCCGGGACCAGCCGCCGGCTCAGGAGCGGCAGCAGCGCGTCCGCCCGGTGCGGGCGGTCCGCCGCGATACCCGGAGGCGCCGGTGCCAACGGGATCAGCAGGTCGGCGCCGTCCAGAGCGGCCTCCTCGCCCTGCTGCTCGCTGCCGCTGTGCAGCCACAGCGTCAGCATGTACAGCTCGGGGACCGAGAGCAGGCGCGGCTGGAAGGCGCCGGACAGCGCGGAGGCGCGGCGCAGCGCCTTCTCCGTGGACGCCACGTAGGGGCCCTCGCCGAAGTGCGAGAACGTCCAGCCGTCGGCGGTGAGCATGGCGTCGGCCGTGCCGACGGCCGCTCCGGTGCCGCGCAGCAGGAAGCGCCAGCCCGTCGGACTCGTCCGCGGGGTGACCTGCGCGCCTGCCACACCGGTCAGGACGTGCACCGGGAGCGGCAGCTCGGGGCGCAGCGCTCCCGCCGCGGTGCGGATCGCGGGCGGGGTGCGGGTGCCTCGGGTTGCGTTGGCGGAGGCCAGGGCGGCGAGCACGGAGCGTGTTGCGGCTGCGGGGGCAGCGGGAACGTGCAGGGGCATGATGGGTCGCCTCTCGCTCAGGGAGACACAGGGTGCGCGGCGGGGCGCGGACGACGCTGTCGGCGGGCCGGGGCTGCGCGGCGGTCGGGAGGGACGTGGACTACCAGGAGCCCGGGGCGTCACGTCACAGCCTCGACCCGAGTCTATACGACATTTGTTCCATTAGTTTTTCCGGTAGCCGCCCGCGCTGTTTCCGGCAAGGGCCTATCAGGTCGGTTTGGCCCGGCGTTCACCGGCTACAAGTGTCGGGCGGGCCCCGGACCTCGGAATCGTCCCGCGGTACGGTCGGCCGGATCTCGTCGGTGAAAGTCACCGGGTGGGCGCCCGCCCGGTCCTGCTTTCGTATGCCCTCGGAATGTGCCGGAAGAAAGACAGCAGGAAGAAGCATAGCGCCGGGTGGCTTCCGGCGGGAGTTATCGATCACATCGCGGGGCATCATCCCGGCACGTCCATACGAGGAGGGACCCACTGATGGGGGAGAAGGTCGCGGTCGACGGGTTCGACCTGGCGGACCGCCGGCGCTACCGGGAGAAGCTCCACCAGTGCCTGGACGGACTGGGGAGGCTGCTGGAGGAGCGGCGCTTCGAAGGCCCCCGCAACCTCATGGGGCTGGAGATCGAGCTGAATCTCGCGGACGCCGACGGAATGCCGCGCATGATGAACGAGGAAGTGCTGCGCCGCATCGGCAGCTCGGATTTCCAGACCGAACTGGGCCAGTTCAACCTGGAAGTGAATATCCTCCCCCACGAGCTGGGCGGAAGGGTTCTCGACCAGCTCGCCGAGGAGTTGCGCACCGGCCTGGCGTATGCGGACCGAAAGGCGGGGGAGGTCTCGGCCGGCATCGTGATGATCGGAATCCTCCCCACCCTCACGGCGGAGGACCTGGTGTCGGCGAACCTCTCCGCCGCCGACCGCTACACCCAGCTCAACGACCAGATCATGGCCGCCCGGGGCGAGGAGGTGGTCCTCGACATCGAGGGCGTGGAGCAGCTGCGCTACGCCTCGGCGTCCATCGCGCCGGAGGCCGCCTGCACCTCCGTGCAGTTGCACCTGCAGGTCACGCCCACGCGGTTCCCCGACGTGTGGAACGCCGCCCAGGCGATCGCGGCAGTGCAGGTAGCGGTCGGTGCCAACTCGCCGTTCCTGTTCGGGCGGGAGCTGTGGCGCGAGTCGCGGGTTCCGCTCTTCCTGCAGTCCACCGACCCCCGGCCGCCGGAGATGAGCGCGCAGGGTGTGCGCCCGCGCACCTGGTTCGGGGAGCGCTGGATCGACTCCGCGTACGACCTCTTCGAGGAGAACGTGCGGTACTTCCCCGCGCTGCTGCCGGTGTGCGACCAGGAGGAGCCGCTGCCGGTGGTGGCGCGCGGCGGTGTGCCCTCGCTGTCGGAACTGGTGCTGCACAACGGCACGGTGTACCGCTGGAACCGCCCGGTGTACGGAGTGGCGGACGGGGTGCCGCACCTGCGGGTGGAGAACCGGGTACTGCCCGCCGGGCCCACCGTGAGCGACGTGCTTGCCAACACCGCGCTCTACTACGGCCTTGTGCGGGCCCTCGCCGACGAGCCGCGGCCGGTGTGGAAGCGCCTGCCGTTCGCCGTCGCCGAGGCGAACTTCCGGGCCGCCTGCCGGTACGGGATCGAGGCCCGCCTGCAGTGGCCGCGCGCCGGCCGGGGCGGTGGGCTGGAGACGCTGCCCGTCGACCGCCTGGTCCGCGACGAACTGCTGCCGCTGGCTGCCGCGGGACTGGACAAGTGGGGTATCGAACCCGCAGACCGGGACCGCTACCTCGGCATCGTCGAGGAGCGCTGCCGCCGCCGGGCCAACGGCGCCACCTGGCAGGCCGAGGCCTACCACCGCGCCAGGGAGAGCGGCCTGGACCGGGAGAAGGCACTGGCCGCCCTCGTGCGCCGGTACGGCGAGCTGGTCAGGACGGAGGAGCCGGTGCACGACTGGCCCGCCGGCCCCTGACGGCCGTCGGCCGGCCTGTCCCGCCCTGGCCGTACCCACTCCGCGCCCCGCCCCGCAGATCCCCGCCGGGTGGGGCGCGGTTGCCCCGGTACCGCGACCGCGCACCGCGTCGGGCAAGCTGTGACCTGCCGGCGGCGGACGCCGCCTGCCCGGCTGCCCGTATCCGGGCGGCGGGTGCCGTCACAGCAGGGCGAACTGGAGGCAGGCGTGGGCGGACAGCCGCACGGGACGCGCGTTCCCGAGCTCCCGAACGAGCAGACGGGCGTGCTGCGACGCGAACTGCTGCTCGTGCTCGCGTTGTCCCTGGGCGCCAGCGCCGTGTCAGCGCTGATCAGCTTCACCGGTTCGCTGACCCGTCCCGGCGGGCTGCGCGACCAGGCCGCCAACCTCAACCGCTCGCTCGCCCCCGACCGGCCCTGGCTGGACCTGGCGTGGCAGCTGTTCAGCATCGGCACCGCACTCGTCCCGGTGCTGCTCGTGGCCCACCTGCTGCTGCGGGAGAACGCCTCACGCGACTCGGGCGGCATGAGGCTGATCGGGTTCGACCTGCGGCGGCCCGGCTTCGACCTCGGCCGGGGAGCCGCGGTGGCCGCGGCCATCGGCGGTAGCGGCCTGCTGCTGTACCTCGGCGCGCACGCGGCCGGGGCCAATCTGACGGTGGTGCCGGAGTCGCTGCCCGAGGTGTGGTGGAAGTTCCCCGTGCTGATCGCGTCGGCCGTGCAGAACTCCGTCGTCGAGGAGGTCATCGTCGTCGGCTACCTGCTGCGGCGCCTCGACCAGCTCGGCTGGTCGCCCCTCGCGGCGCTGGCGGCCAGCTCACTGCTGCGCGGCACCTACCACCTCTACCAGGGCATCGGCGGGTTCGTCGGCAACCTCGTGATGGGCGTCATCTTCGTCTGGCTGTACCGGCGGTGGGGCAGGGTGGGACCCCTGGTCGCCGCGCACGCGCTGATCGACATCGTGGCGTTCATCGGCTACGCCCTGCTGTCCGGGCGGGTGGACTGGCTGCCCACCGTCTGATCCCGCGCCTCCCGTTCCGCGACTCTTCCGGCCTGCGGCCCCACCCCCTGCGCCGGGCTCACAGCGGCACGCGCAGCTCCCCGTCGATGACACGGACGGCACTCCCGGTCAGCAGGGTCCGCTCCCCTCGCACCGCCGTCACCACGCGCCCGGTCCTGGCCGACGCCTGAAGCCCCACCAGGTCGGCGCTCCCCAGTCGGGCGGACCAGAACGGCGCCAGGGCGGTGTGGGCGCTGCCGGTCACCGGGTCCTCGTTGATGCCGACGGCGGGGAAGAAGCACCGCGACACGTAGTCGTACCCGCTGCTCCGGCTGTCGGCGGCGGCCGTCACGATGACGCCCCGCCCGCCGGCGCCCGCCAGCGCGGGCAGGTCGGGGGCGAGCGTGCGCACGGTGTGCTCGTCGCCGACATCCACCAGCCAGTCACCGACCAGCGGCCCCGTCGCACAGGCGGTCAGCACCGGCGCGCCCACGGCGCGGGTGACGACCGGCGGCAGCTCGGCCGGCTCCAGCGGCGCGGTGGGGAAGTCCAGCGTCACGCGGCCGACTTCAGCGATGGTGGCGCCCAGTACCCCGCTGCGGGTGGCGAACCGCACCTCCTGCCCGCAGCGGCCCTCCTCGTGCAGCACGTGCGCGGTGGCGAGCGTGGCGTGCCCGCACTGGGCGACCTCGGCGGCCGGGGTGAACCAGCGCAGCGCCCAGTCGGCCTCGGCGCCCTCGCCGAGGGGGTGCGCGTAGGCCGTCTCGGAGAGGTTGATCTCGGCGGCCAGGCGCTGCATGCGGTCGGCGGACGGGAAGTCGGGGCCGTCCAGCAGGACCACGGCGGCCGGGTTGCCGGCGAACGGGCGGTCGGTGAAGGCGTCGACGTAGCGGATCCTCATGGCCGCGACCCTAGAGGGCAGGTGCGGCGAGCGGCCAAGGCCAACCGGCGACCGGTGGACCGCCTCGCCCCCGGCGGCGGTGCGGCGCGCTCCGCCCCCGGCCGCGGTGCCGTGCGGTCAGCGCGGCCGGAGGTCCGGGCCGGAGGCCAGCGGCCAGATCTCCGCTGTGTCGAAGGCGTCGGAGACCCGTGGCAGCGCCTGCTCGTCGTGGTGGTGGAAGGCGGACCAGAAGACGTCCCCCGGCAGGGCGTCGCGGGGGGCGTACACCCGGTAGACGTACCGCCGGCCGTCGACGCCCGCGAGCGCCACCATCCAGGTGTGCAGCCGGTGCTGCGTGCAGACGGCCATGGGCCTCCCCGCGGTCGTGGTCGCTGTGCGTGCCTTTGCCAAGGGGACGTGGTGGACGCGGTCCCGGTTGCGTGCCGCCCCGCCCGGGCTCCGGACCTCCCGTCTCGTCAGGTACAAAACTCTCGACACTGCTGAACCGGGTTGGGCATGATGGCCCGGTGCACGCAACGAAGAACCCGGCCCGCCCGAGCCGCAGGTCCGGCCTGGCGCTCGCCCTCGTCTCCGCCTGCGCCTTCGGCGGGTCGGGTGTGGCGGCCAAGCCCCTGATCGAGGCGGGCCTCAGCCCGCTCCAGGTGACCTGGCTGCGGGTGGCCGGAGCGGCCCTGGTGATGCTGCCGCTGGCCTGGCGGCACCGCGGCCTGGTACGGGAGCGCCCGGCGCTGCTCGCCGGGTTCGGGCTGTTCGCCGTCGCCGGCGTGCAGGCGTGCTACTTCGCGGCGATCTCCCGCATCCCGGTCGGTGTGGCGCTGCTGGTGGAGTACCTGGCACCGGCCCTCGTGCTCGGCTGGGTGCGCCTGGTGCAGCGGAGGCCGGTCAGCCGGTCCGCCGGAATCGGCGTGGTACTGGCCGTCGGCGGGCTGGCCTGTGTCGTGGAGGTGTGGGCCGGGCTCGCCTTCGACACGCTGGGCCTGCTGCTGGCCCTGGGCGCCGCGTGCTGCCAGGTGGGGTACTTCATCCTGTCCGACCACGGCAGCTCCGGGTCCGCCGACCGTCCGGCCCCCGACCCGGTGGGTGTCATCGCCTACGGCCTGCTGTTCGGCGCCGCGCTGCTGACCCTGGTCGCCCGGCCCTGGGAGATGTCCTGGTCGGTCCTGACCGGACAGGCGCTGATGGACGGCTCCGGAGTGCCGGCGGCGCTGCTGCTGGGCTGGATCGTCCTGGTCGCCACCGTGGCGGCCTACCTCACCGGGGTGGTGTCGGTGCGCAGGCTCTCCCCGCAGGTCGCCGGCGTGGTGGCCTGCCTGGAAGCCGTCGTGGCCACGGTGCTCGCCTGGACCCTGCTCGGCGAGTACCTGTCGGCGGTCCAGGTGTTCGGCGGCGCCGTGGTGCTGTGCGGGGCGTTCATCGCACAGCGGGCCACGCCGGCCGCCGGCCGGCCCGAACCGGTCGCGCGCGGCGCGGAGCCTGCCGCCGTCGGCGGCTTGCCCGAGGACGCCCGCGCGTCCTAGGGTTCCCCCATGCTGTTCAACGTGCTTCCGCCGCCGGTCGCCTGAAGCGGGCGCCGGGAAAAGGACCACGCCGCTGTCCGTGACGGACGCCGCGTAGGCCGCTCCTGCCCGCAGACGGGTCGACGGCCGTGCATTCCCTTCTCCCAGCGGAGCACCACATGCAGCACACTTCTTCCCTTGCCGTCGGCAGGGGACTGCTCTACGTCGTCGTCGCCGCGACGGCCTGGGGCACCGCCGGTGCGGCGGCAGCCCTGCTCTTCGACGGCAGCGGGCTCGGGCCCGTCGCTCTCACCTTCTGGCGGACAGCGGGCGGGCTCGCGCTGCTGCTCGCCTTCCAGGCCGCCCGGCGCGCACCCCGTGCGACGCCGGTCCCGGAGGCACCGCGCCGCAGGGTGGTGCGGATCGCCGTCACGGGCCTGGGCCTGACCGTCTTCCAGACGGCCTACTTCGCCGCCGTGCAGGCCACCGGCCTGGCGGTGGCGACCGTGGTCACACTCGGCGCCGGGCCGGTGCTCATCGCCCTGGGCGCCAGGGTGTGGATGGCCGAGCGCCTCGGCCGCGGCGGTGGTGCCGCCGTGCTGGGCGCGCTGGCCGGCCTCGCCGTGCTGATGCTCGGCGGCGCCGACGGGTCCGGCGCGGTGCGTACGGAGGGGGTCGGCCTGGCGCTGCTGTCCGCGGTCGGCTACTCGGCCATGACGCTCTACATGCGCCACCTCGGACGCAGCGGCTCGGCGGGCGACCCGCTGGGCACCACGGTGGCCGCGTTCGCGGTCGGTGCGGTCCTGCTGCTGCCGTTCGCCGCCGTGGAGGGGCTGCTGCCGCAGGCGGAGGGCCTGGCCCGGTCCTTGACGCTGATGACCTACGTGGCTGCGGTGCCGACGGCCCTGGCGTACGGGCTGTACTTCGCCGGGCTCGCCGTGGTGCGTGCCGCGACCGCCTCGGTGATCGCGTTGATCGAACCGGTGACGGCCGCGGGCATCGCGGTGCTGCTGCTCGGCGAGCACCTCACCGCGACGACGGTGGCGGGCACCGTCGTCCTGCTCGGCGCGGTGTCCGCACTGATGCTGTCGGAGACCAGGTCAGGGGCGGGCCGCAGCCGTCAGGTAGCCGGGCAGGGGCACGTCCGCGCCGAGGTCGTCGGCGGGGACCGGGCTGCCGGTGACGGTCGACAGCGGGAGGACACCGCTCCAGTGGGGGAGTGACAGATCCTCGGCGTCGTCCGACGGGCCGCCCGCGCGGACCTTCGCCGACGCCTCCCGGAGATCGAGGCCCAGGACCGCGGTCGCGGCGAGTTCCCGGGCGCTGGCCGGGCGGCAGTCGGACGACCGGCCGGGCACCGCCTGCTCGACCAGGGCGTCCAGCGCGGCGGCCTTCTCCGCCGGGTCGGTGACGGTACGGGCGTCGCCGTGCACGACCACACACCGGTAGTTGGCGGAGTGGTGCATGGCCGAACGGGCCAGCACCACTCCGTCGACATGGGTGACGGTGACGCACACCGGCAGGCCCGAGCCACCACCGGGCAGGGCCCTGGCCGTGCCCGAACCGGTCGAACCGTGGACGTAGAGCCGTTCGCCGACCCGGGCGTACAGCGTCGGCAGCACGACGGGCCGACCCTCACGGACGAAGCCCAGGTGGCACACCCAGCCCGCGTCGAGCACGTCGTGCACCAGGGCGCGGTCGTGGCTCACCCGGTGCTTGGCCCGGGTGGGCGCGGTACGGGCGGTGACGGGATACGTCTGTTCGCTCGGCTCTTCCGGCATGGCTGCCCCCTCCGTGAAGCACTTGCGCATGTCATTGCACTAGTGCAAAATACTGTTTGTGCTAGAAGACTATCCGATCGAGGGTCGGCGTGCCACGGAGATCGCGCGAAGCGTGGAGCGAGGCGTCTCCGCGGGTGCGCTGCCGCCTGGGCACGCCCTGCCGCCGATGCGTGAACTCGCCGAGCACCTCGGCGTCAACCCCAACACCGTCGCCGCCGCCTACCGGGCGCTTCGCGAACGTGGTGTCATCGAGACGGCCGGGCGCCGCGGCAGCCGGGTGCGGGCCCGCCCGGCCAGCACCGCCAGGGAGGCAATCCGGGTGGACGCGCCGCCCGGAGTGGCCGACGTCGGCAAGGGCAATCCGGACCCGGCCCTGCTGCCCGCGCTCGGTGAGGCGCTCGCCGCCGCAGCGGCCGGCGCAGCCGCCCGACCGGTGCTCTACGGGGACGACGCGGTCAGCCCGCGGCTGGCCCGGCTCGCCCGGGCCGAACTGGACGCCGACGGAGTGCCGCCGGGGCCGGTCGCTGTGGCGTCGGGTGCGCTCGACGCGATCGAACGGGTCCTCCTGGCCCACCTGCGGCCCGGCGACACGGTGGCGGTGGAGGACCCCGGCTGGGGCAGCCTGCTGGACCTCGTGCCCGCGCTCGGCCTGCGGGTGGCACCGGTGGCCGTGGACGACGACGGCCCGCTGACCGAATCCGTCGCCCGGGCGCTGCGCGGCGGCGCGCGCGCCCTGGTGGTCACCGACCGGGCGCAGAACCCGACGGGCGCGGCCGTCTCGGCCGGCCGGGCCGCCGAGCTGCGCACACTGCTGGGCGCCCACCCGGAGACCGTGGTCGTGGAGGACGACCACGGGCACCACATCGTCGACCTGCCGCTGCACCCGCTCGCCGGGCCGACCGCGCACTGGGTGCTGATCCGGTCGGTGGCCAAGGCCTACGGTCCTGACCTGCGTCTGGCCGTGCTGACCGGTGACACGCTCACCCTGGAACGTGTGCAGGGCCGCCAGCGCCTGGGTCCCGGCTGGGTGAGCCGCCTGCTCCAGGACACGGTCAGCCACCTGTGGGAGCAGCGCGCGGTGCGCCCGGCGGAGGTCGCCGCCGCCTACGGCCGCCGCCGCACCGCCCTGGTCGGTGCGCTGGCCGACCGGGGCGTGCCCGCGCACGGGCGCAGCGGCATGAACGTGTGGGTGCCGGTCCCGGACGAGGCCGGCGTGGTGGCCCGGCTGCTGCAGAGCGGCTGGGCGGTCGCGCCCGGCGCCCGGTTCCGCACCGTTTCGCCGCCCGGCGTGCGGCTGACGGTCTCCGGGCTCGATGCGGACCGGCTCGCCGCCCTCGCGGACGCCGTCGCCACCGCCATCCACCCCGGCGGCGGCACCCGCTACGGCTGAGCGCAGCGGACGCCCTGCCGCGCCGTGCGCGAAGGACGGCCGGTCAGAGCTTGCGGAAGTCCCAGGAGACGACCGAGCGGGGAGTCAGCCGCAGCCATGCGTGCCGCTCGTCGTGCGGCAACGCGTCCAGACCGAAGTACTTGGCGGCGAACAGCCGTTCCGGCACCTCCAGTTCGGGGCACGGTTCGCCGATCCGGGGCAGTTCGCCCACCCGGACCGCCTCGCCGGACAGTTCGGCACCGTGCAGCTCCGCGTACTCGGTGCCGTCGTCCACGACCACCGCGACCCGCGGGTCGGCCCGCAGTTGCGACCAGCGCTTGCTGCGGACGAGCGAGTACAGCCAGAGCGACGTGCCGTCCCAGCAGAACCACAGCGCCCCGACGTGCGGGCTGCCGTCGGTGCCGACGGTTGCCACGCGGCAGGTGCGCTGCTCGCGGAGGAACACATCCAGCTCCTCCGGCGTCATCATGATCCGGCGGCCCCGCCGCTGCTCCACCCCGGCCATCAGGCTCGCCTCTCGTTCCGCACCCCGTGCTCCACCGCCCGGCGCCAGCGCATCATCGCCGCTCATCCGCGGCCGTGCAACGCCCGGCGGCGCCGGGGAGCCCCACACAGGCATCCGGGCGCGGCCGGGCGCGGTCGATCTGCGGTGTTCCGGCTGGAACACCGCAGCCTGCGGCTCAGGACATCCGGATGGCGTCGCCCTCCACGGAGATGTTCGCCGCCGGCAGCGCCTGCTGGGCGGGGCCGGCGGTGACGCTGCCGTCGGTGATGCTGAACTTGCTGCCGTGGCAGGCGCAGTTGATGGTGCCGTCGGAGACCTCTGCTACCAGGCAGTTCTGGTGGGTGCAGACGGCCGAGTAGGCCTTGTACTCGCCGCTCGTGGGCTGGGTGACGACAACCTTCTGGTCCTTGAAGACGGTGCCGCCGCCCTCGGGGATGTCGGCGGTCTTGGCCAGCTCCGAACCGCCGCCCTCCGCCGGCTGGCCGCCGTCCTGCTGGCCGCCGGTCGTCTGGTCCGCGGGCGGCACGTCGGTGTCGGTCCCGCCGCCGGCGGGGTCGTTCGAACCGCCGTCACCGCACGCGGCGAGGGAGGCGGCAAGTCCGGCGGCGCCCGCGGCGGCGAGCAGGGTGCGGCGGGTGGTCACTGGTTCCGACATGGTGGCTGACCCTTTCGATCCTTGGACGCTTCACCGGGGGTACGGGCGGCTGCGGCGGTGTGTTCAACACTCCGGGCGCGGCTTGTCACCGGTTCCAACCTGGGGCAATGCTCGCCGAAGGCGCGCAGGCCCGCCAGAGGGGACGACGCCCCCGCTGGCGCGACCGGTGCCGGACGCCGTCCGGTGCCGGACGCCGCCCGGTCCGTTCCGCGTCAGGCAGGGCGGGTGCCGGTGCCGATGAGCGCCGAGGCGTGGAACGTGCGGATCTCCCGGCGCTGGAGTTCGGCGGTGTACGCGCGGCGGACCCGGGCCACCGCCGCCTCGTCCAGGCCGTACAGCAGCGCTCGCGGAGCGGCGCCCGTGACGAAGTGCCAGGCCAGGTCGTCGGTCAGTGTGATGCGCAACTCGATCGGGCGGACCCGTGCGTCCTCGGCGCCCAGGTCTCGCAGCCATGCGTCCAGCCCTTCGGCGGTGCCGAGCCGCTCGCTCTCCCGCAGCGCGGCACCGGGCCCCGGCGGGGTGCGTCCGGCCGCCCGAAGCTCGGTGCCGGCGGCCGAGACGAACGGCGCCACCAGGGGTTCCACCGATCCGCTGGACCAGACGGTGAGGGCGAAACGCCCGCCCGGACGCAGCAGGCCGAGCAACCGGGCCACCGCCGCGTCCATGCCGGGGAGGAAGAACACGCCGAACACGCACGTCAGCGCGTCGTACGGCTGTGCCTCGGGAGACCGCCAGCCGGTCACGTCGGCGACATGGAAGCGCACGTGGTCGAGCCCGGCTTCCACGGCCCGGGCCCGGGCGGCCCCGATCAGTGCCGGGGCGAGGTCCACGCCGTCGACGCGGCCCAGCGGGCCGACCGCCGACCCGGCCGGCAGCGCCGCCGCGCCGTTGCCGCAGCAGGCGTCCAGCACGTGGTCACCGGGCTTGAGGTCCGCGGCGTCGACGGTGGCGGCACCGACCGGGTCCCAGAGCAGGGGCGTCCACACGGCGAACCCCTCGGAGGCGTCGTCGAAGACCGCGCCGAGGCCGTCGGGGGCGGGAGAGGTCATGGCGGTCTCCTGGTCGGCTGGTGACGACTGCGAGCGGCGTCGGCGGGTGGCGATGACGGGTGTGGTCAGCGTTCTCGGCGGGTGACGTCAGCGGGTGATCAGGTGCAGGCCGTGGTCGCCGTCCACGGGGGTGAGGCGCAGTCCCGACCCGGCCAGTTCGGCGGACAGCTGCTCCGGAGTGAAGACATACCACCGGTCGGAGGCGGTGAACTCGGTGAGCGTCCGGCCGTCCTGCTCCACGCGGTAGGTCATGTGCCAGGTCACCGCGTCCTCGCCGGCGGGTTCGGCCGTGGCTGAACCGGTGTAGCGCCTGCGACCGAGGGTGGCCTCGCCCATCGGGACTGAGGGAACGTGCTCGGGGCGGGTCGGCGGGTACAGGTTGAGCACGGCCCGGCCGTCCGCGGTCAGTTTCCGCCCCAGCAACTCCCACAGGGCGCGCCGGTCCTTCGGGGTGAGGTGGCCGACGACGTTCATCGCGACCAGTCCCGACAGGTGCTCGGGCAGCTCGGCCGACAGCACGTCGGAGTCCAGGACGGTCACCCGGGCCGCCAGGCCGGTGTCAGCGCTGAGCCGGGTCAGCAGGGCGGTGCGCAGCGCGGGGTGGGGCTCGACGGCGAGGATCTCGGCGGCCGGCAGGGCCCCGGCGACCGCCGCGGTGCTCTCACCGGTTCCCGCGCCGACGTCGACCACCGGCCCGCCGGAGGTGTCCAGGCCGTCGAGTGCCCGGGTGAGGGCGGGGCCCAGGGCCTGCCACGCGGCGGGCAGCAGGACCGAGACGTACTCGGCGGTCCTGTCGTAGAAGTCCTGCGGTGCGGTCTCGCGCATGGTGTCTCCGGCGGCTCGGCAGGGGCTGGGCAGGTCGCTCCGGGGCTGCCGGCCGGGGGAGTCGGAACGGCTTCGTGCGCCGCGGAGAAGCGTGTTGTAAATGAATATCATAACCAACTAGCGAGTGGGGGTGTCTGTTCGGTGGCCGCTGATCGGGGGTGGGGTGTCCTCCGGTGGGACGTGCGGTGCGGTTGATCCATCTACATTGATTTGAAAATCATTTTCATCTATCGTCTCGCTCGTCACGCTCCCTCCTGTTCGGCAACGGGGGAGCCTTCCACCCGTGCCGTGATGACGGAGACCGGATGAACCAGCCTGCCCGGACCGAAGGCGCTCTCGCCCTCGTGCTCGACTGCATCGCCGAAGTACTCGGCAGCGACCCGGAGCAGATCCCGCCCGGACGCCGGCTCGCCGCCCTGGGGCTGGAGTCGTTCACCGCCGTACGGTTGCGGCGCAGGCTCCGTGAGCGGGCCGGCCAGGACCTCCCGCTGACCGCGTTCCTGGGCGAGGCGGCCACCGCCGAGGGCATAGCCGCACGTCTCACCGCCCCGGGGGGCGAATCCGGCGAGACGGCGGACGGCAGCGGCACGGGTCCGGTGGAGGAGGCGGGGCCAGGGGAGGGGCCGGACCTGGTGGCGGGGCCGGACGGGGCAGAGGGCGAGCCCTTCCCGCTGACCCCCATCCAGGCCTCCTACCTCGCAGGGCGGGCCGAGGGACTGCCCCTGGGCGGCGTGGCGACCTTCTACTACTACGAGTACGACCGGCAGGTTGCCGGCACCGCCGACCCGCTGGCGGACGTCACCCGCCTGGAGACCGCCTGGAACCGGCTGGTCGCCCACCACCCGATGCTCCGCATGACCGTGGACGACCGCGGCCGGCAGCGCATCCTGCGCGCCCCCGGCCCTTACCGCATCCACGTCGCCGACCTGCGGGACGCCTCCGCCGAACGGGTCGCCGAACAACTCGCCGCGCTGCGCCACGAGAGTTCGCACCGCTGCCGGCCGCACGGCACCTGGCCGCTGTTCGACCTGCGCGCGGCGCTGCTGCCGGACGGCCGGACGCGCCTGCACGTCGGCGTGGACGTGCTGCTCACCGACATGGCCGGCTGGATGCTGCTGATGCGGCAGTGGGGCGCGCTCGTCGCCGACCCCGCACACCGGCTGCCGGTGCCCGAGCAGCAGTTCCCCGACCTCCAGCGCACCCGGGCCGCTGACCCCGAGTGGGCTGCCCGGCGGGAACGCGACCGGGAGTACTGGGCGGCCCGCGCGGCCACCCTGCCGCCCGCCCCGGCCCTGCCGGTGCTGCGCGACCCGGCCGACACCACGCCGCCGCGGTTCGTGCGGTGTGAGGACGGCCTCGACACCGAGTCGTGGTCAGCGCTCCGCGCCCGCAGTGCCGAGCACGGCGTCACCCCGACCGCCACCCTGCTCGCCGCCTTCGCCTTCACCCTGGCCCGCTGGGGCGCGGGGGAGCGGATATGCCTCAACACCACGCTGTTCGACCGACCCGAGACCCACGGCGGAAGCACGGACGCCGTGGGGGACTTCACCACCACCGCCCTCGTCGGCACCCCGCCCTGCACTCCCGGGACGTGGGAGGGCTTCGCCCGGTACGCCGCCGAGGTCAACCACCGCTTCTGGGAGGACCTCGACCACCGGTCCGTGTCCGGCGTGGAGGTGTTGCGGGACCTGCGCGGCGCCGGGACCGCGCCCGCCACCGCATTGAGCCACCCGGTGGTCTTCACCAGCGGTGTCGGCCTGGCAGGTGAGGCGGAGCCCCCGGCCGGCTGGCTCGGCGAGGAGGTCTTCGGCGTCTCCCAGACCCCGCAGGTGCTGCTCGACCACATCGTGTGGGACGAGGGCGGACGTCTGCGACTGGCCTGGGACTGGGTCGAGGGCGCGTTCCCCGACGGCTGGATACGGGCCCTGCTCGACGCCTGCGTCCGGCTGCTGCACTCCTTGAAGGACCCCGCGGCGTGGACGGACCGCACTCTGGGCTGGGACCCCTCGTTCCGTCCGGAGGAACCGCTCGACGTCACGCCGTATCCCACCGCCGGGCCCCTCCTGCACGACCCCGTTCTCGACGCGGCCGGGCGTCACCCCTCCCGCCCGGCCCTGCACGCACCCACCGGCACCGTCACCCACGAGCGGCTGGCCGCAAACGCCGGCGCCACCGCGGAACTGCTCACCGCCCAGGGCGTCGGCCCCGGTGACCTGGTGGCGGTCGCCTGTGAGAAGGGCACCGCCCAGATCACCGCCGTGCTCGGGATCAGTGCCTCCGGGGCGGGCTACGTGCCGATCGAACCGTCCTGGCCCGCCGCGCGGGTCAGCGCGGTCTGCGAACGGGCCGGGGTGCGGCACGCCCTCGTCGGCCGGGGCGTGCACACCCCCTGGCCCGACGGCGTCACCGTGCACCGGCTGACGGCAGCCGGCCGGCCCGCGCGCCGAAACGGCGCAGGCCGACCGGCCCCCACGGCGAAGACCCCCGCCCCCGACGACACCTCCTACGTCATCTTCACCTCCGGGTCAACCGGCAGCCCCAAGGGCGTCGAGATCCAGCACCGCGCCGCCCGCACCACCGTCGACGACATCACCGACAGGTTCGCCGTCGGCCCCGACGACCGCGTCCTGGCACTGTCGGCCCTCAGCTTCGACCTCTCCGTCTACGACATCTACGGCGTGCTCGGCGCGGGCGGCTCGCTCGTGCTGCCCGACCCGGCGCGCCAGCGCGACCCGCAGCACTGGCTGGAAGAGGCCGGACGGCACGGCGTCACCATCTGGAACACCGCCCCCGCGCTGCTGGAGATGCTGGTCGAGTACGCCGAGATGGAACCGGAGCAGGCCGCGACGGCGCTCGGCACGCTGCGCCTGGTCATGCTCTCCGGCGACTGGATACCCCTGAACCTGCCGGACCGGTTGCGGCGGCTCGCGCCGCAGGCCCGGTTCATGAGCCTGGGCGGCGCGACCGAGGCATCGATCTGGTCCATCACCCACCCGGTGGGCGAGACCGACCCGAACTGGCGCAGCATCCCCTACGGGCGCGCCCTGCGCGGCCAGTCGTTCCACGTCCTCGACGAGGACGGCGCGCCCTCTCCCGTCGGTACGGCGGGAGAGCTGTTCATCGGCGGTGGCGGCCTCGCCCGCGGGTACATCGGGGACAGCGCGCAGACGGAGGAGCGGTTCACCGTGCACCCCGTGCTCGGGCGCCGGGTGTACCGGACGGGCGACATGGGCCGGTGGTCCCCGGACGGCACCATCGAGTTCCTCGGACGTGTCGACCGGCAGGTGAAGATCCGCGGGCACCGCATCGAACTCGGCGAGATCGAGGCCGTGCTGAGCCGCCATCGGGCGGTCCGGCAGTGTGTGGTGTCCTCGGTGCGCGGTCCCGACGGCAGGCCGCGACTGGTCGCCCACCTCTCCCCGAAGGGCACCGGCGAGCCGCCCACGCCCGAGGAGTTGGCAGCCGCCCTGCGGGAACGCCTCCCGGACTACATGGTCCCGGCCCGGTTCGTCTTGCTCGACCACCTGCCGGTGACCGCCAACGGGAAGATCGACCACGCGGCGCTCGCCGCGACCGCGCAGCACGTCCCGCAGCCCCGTGAGGCGGCGGACGCCCCCGCACCGGCGGTCACCGCCACCCGGCAGCCCCTGCCGCCGGGCACCGCCGCCCACCCGGCCCCCGACACCTCCTGGATCGCAGCGGCACTCACCGAGGCCGACGAACTCGGCCTGGAGGCCGCCTTGGTCGTACGGCCCGGCAGTCTCACGGCGGAGCAGGCGCTGCAGGCCTCCGCGACGTGGCTGCGCCGGCTGCGTGAACTGCGAGGCGACTCCTGGGCGCCACCGCGGCTCACCCCCGGTGGCCTGGCCGAGGTGCCCTGCACGCCGCCCACCGAACCGTCCGCCGACTCGATCATCGCCCGGCCCGCCGCACCGGTGCGGGCCGAGGTGCCCGCCGCGCGCACCGCACCGGACGTCGGCACCGGCCCGCAGAGCGCCGTGACAGCTGAGCGGAGCGCCCGCCGGTCGGGCGGCACCGTGCCCGACCCGGGCGTACTGGCGGCGGTGACCGAGGTCTTCACCCGGCTGACCGACGGGCCGGTGACCCCCGGCAGCACGTTCGCCTCACTCGGCGCCACCTCGCTCACTCTGGTGCTGGCCCACCGAAGGCTGCGCGAGGGACCCGCACCCCGACTCGCGCTCTCCGACATGTTCGAGCACCCGACGGTCGCCTCACTGGCCGCCCGGATCACGGAGCAGGCCGCCCGGCCGGAACCCAGGCAGACCGCGGCCCCGCACGCGGAACCCGTGCAGGGCCCGTCCGAACCCGCCCCCGCCCCGCAGCCCGCACGGCCGCGTCGCCGCACCGACCGCGTCGCCGCCCGGGCTCTCGCCGAGGAGACCGCACGATGACCGGCCCGCACTCCGAGGCCACGTCCGACGACGACCTGATCGCCGTCACCGCGCTGGACTGCCGCTTCCCCGGCGCCCCCGACACCGAGGCGTTCTGGGACCTCCTGATCTCCGGCCGCAGCGGACTGACCCGGCTCGACAGCGGGGAGAACGCCGCCGGTGCGGGCCGAGCGGACCCCGCCCACGTGCCGGTCAGCGGCCTCATCGACGGTCAGGACCAGTTCGACCCGGGCCCGTTCGGCCTCACCGACGCGGAAGCGGCGGCCATGGACCCGCAGCAGCGCCTGTTCCTCGAATCCTGCTGGCGGGCCCTGGAACGGGCGGGCCACGGCGGCGGTAACGGAGCGGGAGCCGTCGGCGTGTTCGCGGGCGCCGCACACAGCGACTACCTCACCCGCAACCTGGCCGACCGCTACGCCGACTCGGCCGCGGACCCGGTCGGCAGCCTGCAGGCGGCCCTCGGGGGAGTGGCGGACTACCTGCCGCTGCACGTCGCCCACCGGCTGGGGCTCACCGGGCCAGCCCTCGCCGTCGGCACCGCGTGCTCCACGTCGCTGGTCGCCGTCCACCTCGCCGCCCAGTCACTGCTCGCCGGAGAATGCGACACCGCCCTGGCCGGCGGCTCCTCCCTCATCGTGCCGCAGGGCCGGGGCTACCGGCACGTTCCGGACGGCATCTTCTCGTCCGACGGCCGAGTGCGGACCTTCTCCGCACAGGGCACCGGCATCGTGCACACCCAGGGCGTCGGTGCGGCCGTCCTGCGGCGCCTGCGCGACGCGCTGGCCGACGGCGATCCCGTCCTCGCCGTCCTGCACGGTTCCGCCGTCAACAACGACGGCGGGGACCGCACCGGGTTCACCGCGCCCTCACCGCGCGGCCAGGCCCGCGCCGTCACCGAAGCGCTCGCCGTCGCCGGCCTCGAACCGGCGGACATCGGCTACGTCGAGGCCCACGGCACCGCCACCCGGCTCGGCGACGTCGTGGAGGTCGGCGCGCTGCGCCGCGTCTTCGGCGACAGCGGGCCCGCCTGGTGCGGCCTCGGCTCGGTCAAGAGCAACATCGGCCACGCCAACTCGGCCGCCGGTATCGCCGGCTTCGCGAAGACCGTGCTGGCCCTGCACCACGGGCAGCTGCCGCCCACCCTCGACGCGGCGCCGCTCAACCCGGACCTCCAACTGGACGACTCGCCGTTCACGGTCGTGCACCGGGCCACCGCCTGGCCCGGCCAGCGGTACGCCGGTGTCAGCTCGTTCGGCATCGGCGGCACCAACTGCCACGTAATCCTCGGCAGTGCGCCGCCCCGCACCGGTTCCCCCGCCGACCCCCGGCCGCAACTCGCCCTGCTCTCCGCCCACCGCGACGACGCCCTGGCGTCCCTCGCCGAGGCCACCGCGACAGCGGCGCGGCAGCCCGGTTTCCAGACGGCGGACGCCGCGCACACCCTGCACGCGGGCCGCGCGGCGCTGTCCCGCCGCGCGGCGGCGGTACTCACCGGCGACCCCTCAGCCGACGCGCGCAACCTGCGCACCGCCGACCGCCGGGCCGTCAGCACCCCGGTGCCCCGGATCGTCTTCGCCTTCCCCGGCGGGGGCACCCAGTACCCGGGCATGGCGCGCGAACTGTGCGCTGAAGAAACTGAGTTCGCCCGCACTGTGGAGGAGTGCGCCGCCCTCTTCGATGACGGCGTCAACCCCGGACTGGCCGACCTCGTCACCGCCGACCCGTCCGACGACGCGGCCAGGCGGCAGCTGCGGGACCCCGCGTACGGCCTGCCCGCCCTGTTCACCGTGTCCCTCGCCGCCGCCCGGACCCTCATGGCCTGGGGCGTCGAGCCCGACGCGGTGGTGGGGCACAGCCTCGGCGAGTACGCCGCGGCCGTCGTGGCCGGCGCGCTGACCGTCGCCGACGCCGCCGCCCTGGTGGCCGTGCGCTCACACGGCATGTCCCAGGCGGCAGGCGGCGGTGCGATGCTGACCGTGCCGCTCTCCGAGCACGAGGTCATCACACTGCTGCGCGGCCACCCGGAACTGGACCTGGCCGCTGTCAACGGCCCCCGCACCTGCGTGGTCGCGGGCGCGGAGCACGCGGTGGCCGCGCTGGAGGCGCAGCTGGCCGGAGAGGACCTGCGCACGGTACGGCTCTCGCTGGACGCCGCCGCCCACTCCCGCCTGGTCGACCCGGTGCTCCCGCAACTGCGCACCGCTGCAGAGGCGATCGCACCACGCGTTCCCGAACTGCCGCTGGCCACCACGCTGACGGGGAAGTTCCTGCACACCGAGCCCGGCGCCGACCACTGGGTCCCCCACCTGCGCTCGGTGGTGCGCTTCTCCGACGCCCTGACCACGGTGCTGGAGGACGGGCCCACCGCCATCGTCCAGACCGGACCCGGCAGCGGGCTGCTGCAACTGGCCCGGCAGCAGCCCGGCCGGAGCCTGCTCGCGACGCTCGCCACCTTCCCCGACCGGGACGAGCCCACCGGCGGACGGGCCGCGCTGCTCTCCGCCGCGGGAGCGCTGTGGACCCACGGCGCGCGACTGGACGCCAGTGCCCTGCACCGCCCGGGCCGACGCCGGACCGCCCTGCCCGGTCTGCCCTTCCAGCGCCGCCGGCTGTGGATCGACCCTCCGGAGCGGCCCCGCGCCGGCGCAGGCTCCGCGCTTCCCGCGAGGCCGGCCCCCGACGAGCGGGAGCCCCTGCAACTGCCGGTCTGGCACCGCGTCCCCGGCCCCGGCGCCGCGCCCCTGACCGGCCGATGGCTGGTCGAGGGACCGGAGAACGCGCCGCTGACCGCTGCGGTACGCGAGGCGCTCACCGGTGCCGGTGCCCGTACCGTCACCCTCACCGAGGTCGAGCGGGCCCCCGGCGAACCCTGCACGGGCATCGTCCTGCTCGACCCCACCGACCCCGGCCGGTCCGAAACCGGCCCCGCCGATCCCGGTCCGTCCGACACCGCTGCGGGCGGGACCGACGCCGGTGGCCGGGAGACGGACGCCGCCGACCAGGTCGCTGCCTCGGTCATGCGCTACGCCCGCGTGGCGTCGGCGGCAGCCGCCTGGGCGGACCGTGCCGTGCTGCTGCACCTCACCACCGGGTCCCAGCAGGCCGAGAGCGGGGACCGGCCGCACCCCGAGGGCGCGGCGGCGCTCGCGCTGCCCCGCGTGCTCGCGCAGGAGTTCCCCGGTCTGCGCTGGCGCGCGGTGGACCTCCCGGCCGTCCCGGCCCTGCCCGGTGCCCTCCGCGCGGTGTGTGCGGAGGCCGCCGACCTCGCGGCGGGCCCCGCGAACGGAGTCGAGGCCGCCCTGCGGGGGACGCACCGCTGGGTCCGCGGCATCACTCCCTGGCGCCCGTCCCACGAGGCCCCCCTCAGCCCCGTCAGCCCCGTCAGCTCCGTCAGCGACTCCGGTAGCGCTGCTCCCGTCCGCGACGGCGGCATCGGCACGGCTCTGGTGCTGGGAGGGCTCGGCGACGTCGGCCTCGCCCTCGCTGCGCACCTCGCCCGCTCCGGGCGCCGGGTGGTGGTGACCGGTCGCACCGGCCTCGCCGCCGACCCGGCCCCGGGCAGCGTGCAGGCCGAACGAGCCGATTTCGTCCGGCGGTTGCGCGCCGAGGGCGCGGATCTGGAGGTGTGCGCGGTCGACGCCGCCGATCCGCAGGCGACCGCCGCGCTGCTGCACCGGCTCACGGAACGCGGCGCGCTCGACCTGGTCGTGCACGCCGCCGGAGTGGTCGCGTCCGCGGCGGTCGCGCCGCTGCGCTCCACCGAGCCCGCCACGGTGCGCGACCACCTGCACGCCAAGGTGGTGGCCGCCACCACGCTGCGCGCCGCGCTGCGGCGCCTCCCCCCGGAACGCTGGCCGGGCACCGTCGTACTGATGTCGTCGGCCACCGCCTTCGTCGGCGGGCTGGGTCTGGGACCGTACGCCGCCGCCAACCGGTACCTCGACGCGCTGGCCGAGCGCGAGCACACCGCCGATCCCGGCTGGCCGCGGTGGATCAGCGTCGCCTGGGACGGCTGGCGGGTCGGTCCCGGCGGCACCGAGCGTGTGGTCGCCTCCCGGCACTCCATCGGGCTGGCGGACGGCATGCGCAGCGTGGACCGGATCCTCGCTCTGGCCGCCCAGAGCCGGGCCCCGGCCTCGCTCGCCGTCTCCCCGGCCGACATCGCCCCGCGCACCGCGGGTTCGCCGCCTTCGGTGCCCGTGCTCCCGGACTCCGGTGCCGCCCCCGCAACCGCTGAAGGCAGCGGTCCGCGCACCGCGGCGGAACGGGCGCTAGCCGCACTGTGGTCGCAGCTGCTGGGGTTCCCCGTAGCCGACCGCGACGCGGACTTCTTCGCCCTGGGCGGCCACTCGCTGCTGGCCACCCGCATGCTGGCCCGGCTGCGCGACGACCACGGTGTCGAACTGCGGCTCAGCGACCTGCTGGCCCGCCCCACCGTCGCCGCCCTCGCCACCCTGCTGCCCGCCGCCGACACCCCCGCCGCCGACACCCCCGCCGCCGACACCCCCGCCGCCGACACCCCCGCGCCCGCTCCTGTGGCGGCTGTGGAACCGGCAGGACTGCCCACCGGCGGCACCGGGCACGGCGACCCGGGCGACTTCCCCCTGACCCGGGTGCAGCACGCGTACTGGGTCGGCGGCTCGGGCGGCTACCGCCTGGGCGACGTGCCCTGCTCCTTCCACCTGGAGTACGACTGCCCGGGGCTGGACACCGCCCGCTACGAGGAGGCATGGAACCGGGTGATCGCCCGGCATCCCATGCTCCGGGCCGTCATCTCCCCGGAAGGCCGCAACCGTGTCCTGGAGAAGGTGCCGCGGTACCGCATCCGCGTCCAGGACCTCACCGGCAAGGACCCCGCGGAGCGCGACCGCACGCTGGAACGCATCCGGGACCGCATGGTCCGCCGTGAACCGCGCCCCGGCCGCTGGCCACTTGTCGACATCCGAGCCGCCCGCCTCCCGGGGGACGTGGTGCGCCTATTCGTCAACGTCGACGTCCTGGTGTGCGACACCGCCAGCTACCTCGTGCTGGACCGTGAACTACGCGCGCTCTACCTCGATCCCGGCGCCGAACTCCCCGCGCTGACCACGACGTTCGCCGAGTGTGTGGCCGCTCTGGAGAAGCGCGCCGCAGGTCCCGGCCACGCACGGGCCGCCGCCTACTGGCGCGCCCGGGCGGACGACCTGCCCGGCGCACCGGCCCTGCCGCTGCGCGAACCGGGGCCCGGGGAACGGCCGAGGTTCGGGCGGCGCACCGCGCGCCTGGAACCGGAACGCTGGAACGCCCTCACCGCCGAGGCGGCCCGGCGCGGCCTCACCCCGACAGCAGTGCTGCTCGCCGCCTACGGCGACACGCTGGCGCAGTGGTCGGGGCAGGACCGGTTCACCCTCACCCTCACCCTCTTCGACCGGCCGGCCGAACTCCCCGGTGCGGACGCCGTCGTCGGTGACTTCACCTCGCTCATGCTGCACGAGGTCGACCGCAGTGCGGACGCCGGTTTCGCCGACGCCGCGACACAGGCGCAGCGCACCCTGTTCGAGGACCTGGACCACCGGGAGTTCTCCGCCCTGGAACTGCTCGCCGAGCAGTCCACGCGCACCGGGCGCAGCATGTCCGTGCCCGTGGTCTTCACCAGCGCCCTCGGGCTGTCCGGCCCGCTGGGCGGCGGGCACGACCTGGACTGGGCCGGAACGCCGGTGCACGGCGTCAGCAGCACGCCCCAGACCTGGCTGGACCACCAGGTGATCGAGCAGCACGGAGCACTGCTGCTCCAGTGGGACGTGCTGGAGAGCGCCGTGCCGCCGGAGGAGGCCGACCGCGCCTTCGACGCCTACGTGGCACGGGTCCGGTCGCTGGCTGACGGACCGGCCCGGTGGGACACCGGCCCGAGGCGGTTCACCGCTTCTCCCACCGCCCCCGCCGCACCGCCTGGCACCCCGTCCGCCGGTCCCGTCGAGGTCCCGACGCCGCAAGCCGACGAGGACGTGGCGCTGCTGCTGCGCGACGGCGACGGCCGGCGCCCGCTGTTCCTCATGCACCCGTCCGGCGGTGACGTGCTCTGCTACGGCGAACTCGCCGGTCTGCTGGGCGACGGCCGACCCGTCGTCGCCCTGACCGACCCCGCCCTCACGGGCGGCACGGGCCCGTCCGGTATCCCCGAGATGGCGGACCGGTACCTCGCGGCGCTGCGCCCCCACCAACCGCACGGCCCCTATCTGCTCGGCGGCTGGTCGATGGGTGGAACGGTCGCCCACGAGATGGCGGCCGAGCTGGAACGGCGCGGGGAGCGCACCGACCTGCTGGTGCTGGTCGACTCCAACACCCCCGACCGCATCCGCCACCTGGGCGGCACCGACCGCGCCCAGGACAGCGCGATCGCGGCCCTGCGCTACCTGCATTCGCTGGAGGCGTTCCTCGACCTCGACCTCGGCCTGGGCGGCGACGCGGACGTCGAAGCGGCACTGCGCGACGCCCGCACACCGCGCGACTTCGTCACCGAACGGCTGCGGGACGTCGGCCTCATCGGCGCCCGGGAGTCGGCCGACACCCGGCTTGCGGTCTTCGAACGCCACCTGCGCGCGCTCGGCGAGCACCGCGCCGCACACCTCACCGACCCCGTCACCCGGGCGCTGATCGTGGCCGCGGACCGCCCCTCACCCCGCAACGCGGGAGTCGGCATGGGAGTCGACGACGCCCCCGACCTGCCCGCCCTGGGCTGGCGGCCCCATCTGCGCGGCCCGGTCCAGGAGGAGACCGTCGAGGGTCACCACTACTCGCTGCTCAGCGGCCCGGCAGCCGTGCGCGTCGCCGCGCTGGTCGACCGGGCGCTGGCCGCACTTCCGCCCGGGGGTTGACCGCCCTCACCCCGGACGCCACAAGCCCCACTCACCCCCCGCACCACCCGACGCTCCTCCCGACGTGGAAAGACCGATGCACCCGAAATCACCGACCTCGCCGCGGCCCCGGGCCGCAGCCGCCCTCGCCGCGGTCACCGCCGGACTGCTCGCCCTCAGCGGCTGTGGCTCGTCCGACGAACCCGCGAAGAAGTCCGGCACCTCCTCCTCCAAGCCGGTCGACGGCGGCACCCTGCGGTACGCCGCCACCGGGTCCCCCGCCACCGCCAGCAACGACCCGCACGGCGGCCTCGGCAACGAGTCCGACGTCCTGCGCTTCGCCCTGACCTACGACGTGCTCACCGTGCCCGGCAAGGACGGCACCACCAAGCCGCGGCTCGCCACGTCATGGAAGCCCAACAGCACCATGGACCGCTGGACGTTCCAGCTGCGCGACGACGCCTCATTCGGCGACGGCGAGCCGGTCCGCGCCGAGGACGTGCTCTACTCCCTGCGCCGGATCACGGAGAAGGCGGCCGAGAACTACGGCCGGCTCGCCGACTTCGACATGAAGGCGTCCAAGGCCGACAGCGACCACACGCTGGTGCTCGCCACCAGGGAGCCCATGGCCGACGCGCCGAGGGCGCTGGAGTCGATCAGCTTCGTCGTGCCCGAGGGCGCCGACGACTTCTCCGACCCCGTCCCCGGGTCCGGCCCCTACCGCCTCGAGAGCACCGGCGCGCAGACCTCCGTGCTGACCCGCAACAACGACTGGTGGGGCGAGCGCCCGCATCTCGACAAGATCGAGATCCAGGCGATCGCCGACCCCCAGACCCGCGCCAACGCCGTGGCGTCCGGGCAGGCCGACGTGGCCGGCAGCGTCAGCCCCGCCGCCGCCAAGAGCGCCGAGAAGGCCAAGACGCAGGTCGTCCACCGTGAAGGCGTCACCGAGTACCCGTTCGTCATGCGCCTGGACACCAAGCCCTTCGACGACCCCCGGGTGCGGGAGGCGTTCCGGCTGGCCGCCGACCGCAAGGCACTCGTCGACACGGTGTTCCTCGGCTTCGGCGAGGTCGCCAACGACCTCCCCACCCCCTACGACCCGTCCACGCCGCGCGACCTCCCGCAACGCACCCGCGACGTCGACAAGGCCAGGAAGCTGCTGGTCGACGCCGGTCACGACGACGGGCTGACGGTCACGCTGCACACCACCACGTCCTACCCGGGCATGGACACCGCCGCCACCCTCTACGCCAAGCAGCTCGAGGACATCGGCGTGACCGCGAAGGTCAAGGTGGAGCCCGCCGACACCTACTGGACGGCCGTGTACGCCAAGAAGGCCTTCTACACCGGCTACTACGGCGGCATCTCCTTCACCGACCTGACCCGGGTGGGACTGCTGTCGACCTCGCCCACCAACGAGACGGCCTGGAAGAGCAAGAAGTTCGACGAGGGCTTCTCCAAGGCCATGGGCACCGCCGACGACGCCCGCCGCGAGGAACTGCTCGGCGGCATCCAGCGCGACCTGTGGAAGAACGGCGGATACGTCGTCTGGGGCACCGGTGACGGCCTCGACCTCGCGGCCCCCGGTGTGCACGGCCTGCCCGACGGGCCCGGCTTCCAGCGGATGTTCATCGACGGGGTGTGGAAGGAGAAGTGATCCTCCGTCTTGCCGGGCGCTCCCTGCTGACCGCAGTGGCCGCCACCGCCGTCGTCTTCGCGGCCACCGAGCTGCTTCCAGGCGACGCGGGCGGCCTCGCGGACAGCGGGCGCGCCTCGGAGGCGGACCTCGCACAGCGGCGCGCGGACCTGGGGCTGGACCGGCCCGCCGCCGAGCGCTACCTCGACTGGCTGGGCGGCACCCTGCGGTGGGAACTGGGCCGGTCCCTCGTCAGCGGCCGGCCTGTGACGGCGCTGCTCGCCGAACGGCTGCCCGCCAGCGTCGTCCTCGTCGCGGTGGCGCTCGCGCTCACCGCGGCGCTGACCTTGCTCGCCCTGGCCGTCGCGTACCTGCGCGGCGGCCGGGGCGGCGGCTGGGCGACAGGTCTGGCCGCCGTGCCGCAGCCCGTGTACGCCGCCGGGCTCACCGCCGTGCTCGCCGGGCTGCTGGGCTGGCTGCCGGCAGTGTCGGTCCTGCCGCCCGGCGGCTCGCCGCTGGACGCGCCGCAGGCCCTCGTCCTGCCGGCGCTCACCCTCGCCCTGCCTTCGGCCGCCTTCGCGACCGTTCTGCTCCGCGGCACGCTGGAGGACACCGTGCGCCGTGCGCACGTGGGTGACGCCCGCATCCGCGGGCTGCCCGCGCTGCTCGTGCTGCGACGGCACGTGCTGCCGTTCCTCGCCGTGCCCGCCCTGCAACTGGCGGCCCTCCTGGCGGGCGGACTGATGGCGGGCACCGCACTCGTGGAGACGCTGTTCGGCTACCCGGGCACCGGCCACCTGCTGGTCTCCGCCGTCGCGGTGCGCGACATCCCCGTCGTCCAGGCGGCGGCCCTGCCGCCGATCGCCGTGCTGCTGCTGGGCATGCTGCTCGCCGACCTGCTGGCCCGTCGGTCCGCAGACCGGCCGGCCCCCGCTGACGTCGCCGTGCCGGCGGCCACGTGCTCTGCCGCAGGTGACCGATGCCCCTGACCCTGCGCCCACCGGCACCCCCGCGCGGCGTGCTGCCGCTCGCCTCCGCCCTCACCGTGCTGCTCCTCGTGCCGCTGGGCCGGTTCGCCGCGCCGCACGCCCCCGACGAGCAGATCGCCCCGCCCTGGACGACGCCCGGCGCCACCGCGCTGCTCGGCACCGACGCGCTGGGCCGTGACGTGCTCTCCCGGGTCATGTCGGGCGGCACCCAGCTCCTGGCCGTGTCGCTGCTCGCCGCGACCGCCGCCGTGCTGTGCGGGACCGCACTCGGGCTCGCCGCCGGATGGAAGGGGGGACGGACCGCGCTGGCGGTGCACTGGCTGTGCGACCTGCTGCTCGCCGTCCCGGCCCTGGTGCTCGCCCTCGTCCTGGCCGTCGCCCTCCCGGGCGCCACCGCCGTCGTGGTGGCCTCCCTGCTCAGCGGCGCACCCCTGACGGCACGTGTGGTGGAGGCCCAGTCCGCGCATCTGCGCGGCGGCGGCCATGTCCGGGCCGCCGTCGAACGCGGTGAGCGAACGGTGGGCGTGCTCGTCCGGGAGGTCCTGCCCGCACTGCGCGGCCTGGTCGCCGCGGACGCGGGGCTGCGCCTGGTCACCGCCCTGCAGATCGCCGCGGCGCTCGCCGTGCTCGGCCTGGGACCGCAGCCCCCGGCCGCCGACTGGGCGCTGATGCTCAGCGAGAACCTGCCCGGTGCCGCCCTCAACCCGATGGCGCTCTTCGCCCCCGCCGTCCCCCTCGCCGGCTGCTGCTGGCTGCTGGCGGCAGCCGCCCACGCCCTGACCGACCGCACGGAGGCCGCCGTATGACCGCAGCGCACGCGGGTCGCCTCTCGGCGGACGACGCCGTGCCCCTGCTGGCGGCCGAAGGGCTCACCGTGCACCGGCAGTCCGACCGCAGCCCGGTACTCGGCCCCGTGGACCTCAGCCTCAGCGCCGGCGAGATCCTGACCGTCACCGGCCCGTCCGGCGCAGGCAAGAGCACCCTGCTGCACGCCCTGCTGGACGTCCTGCCATCCGGCCTGCACCGCACCGGCGGCACCGTGCGGTGGCGCGGGTCTGCCGTGCCGCAGGGCCGGGCCGCGCGCCGGTGGCGGCGTGACCGGTGCGCATGGCTGGGCCAGGACCCCGGTGCCGCGCTCCACCCGCTGTGGCGGGTCGACCGGCTGATCTCCGAGGACACCGCCGGCGACCGGGACAGCCGCGCGGCGCGGGTGCGCGCCATGCTCGCCGCACTCGGCCTCGACCCCCGCCTGGCGGCACTGCGCGCGGGGCAGCTCTCCGGCGGGCAGGCCCAGCGGGTCGCCCTGGCGCGGGCCCTGTGCGCCGACCCCGCACTGCTCGTCATGGACGAGCCGACCTCAGCGGTGGACCGGGCGACCGCGGACCTCATCGTCGAGGCGGTGCGGTCCTGGAGCGCCGGGCCGGGCCGCGCCCTGCTCCTGGTGACCCACGACGCCCGGCTCACCGCGGAACTGGGCGGGACGGCCCTGCACGTGGAGCCCGCCCAGGCCGGCAGCGCGAAGCGCCGACCGGTCGTGCCCGGCGCTCAACCGTGCCCGGTCCGCGGGGTCCCGGCGCCTGTCCAGGAGCCCGTCCCAGCCAGGGCTTTGGTCGGGAGCCGGGCCACCGTTCCCGCCGCGCCGCCGCCCACCCCTCAGGTGCCGCCGACCACCGTCCGGCCGCGTCCGGCCGCGCCCCGGGCAGCCCGTGGCAGGGACCTGCCCCCGGCCCCGGTGCTCTCCCTGCGCGGGCTGAGCCTGGCCCGGCCCGACGGCGTACCTCTGCTCGACCCCTGCGACCTCGACCTGCACGCGGGCGCGGCCGTCGCGGTGACGGGCGCCTCCGGGAGCGGCAAGACGACCCTGCTGTACGCCGTCGTCGGCCGCCGCCCGGCCTCCGCGGGGCAACTACTGCTGCACGGACGATCGTTGCCCCGCGACACCCGGCTGCGCGACCGGGACCAGCTGCGGGCAGTGCAGCTCGCCGGGCAGAGCCCGCTGGGGGAGCTCAACCCCGCTCACCGGGCGGGCCGGGCCGTGACCCGGCCGCTGCGGGTACTGCACGACCTGGACCGGCGGGCCGCCCGGGCC
The DNA here is from genome assembly GCF_030124175.1 of Streptomyces sp. 549. GTDB lineage: Bacteria > Actinomycetota > Actinomycetes > Streptomycetales > Streptomycetaceae > Streptomyces. The sequence continues at coordinate 42,827 of NZ_JASKMT010000010.1, forward strand.
AGGGCCGCCGAGCTGATCGAAGCGGTCGGGTTGGACCCGGCGCTGGCCGACCGCAGGCCGGCCCGGCTCTCCGGCGGCCAGCGGCAGCGAGTGGTGCTCGCGCGGGCGCTCGCCGCGGCCCCCGACGTCCTGCTGCTGGACGAACCCACCTCGGCCCTCGACCCCGCCGCGTCGCGGACCGTGCTCGACCTGGTCGACCGGCTCCGCAGCGGCGGTCTCGCCGTGCTGACCGTCACCCACGACCCAGCGGTCGCCGAACGCGCCGACCGCGTACTGATTCTGACGGGCCGCCGGCTCGTCGCCGAGCCGTCGCAGGACGACGGCGCCCCGCGTGAGGAACGAATGGAGGCACCCGGTGCCCGATGACACCGCAGCCAGGCCCGCGCAGCGGACCACGGCCAGGAACGACACCAGCGCCGCGGAACTGCTGGCCGCCCACCCCTGGGTGGCCCGGGTACGGGCCGCCCAGGACGGCGGCCTGCTGGTCACGCCGGCGGCGAGCGCCACCGCCGCGGCACCTGTCCCCGGTCCGCTGGTGCGCGAACACCTCGACCAGTGGGCCGAGGTCTACGAGTTCGTCTACGAGACGGGCGAGGGACGGCGGTCCGACGACCTCGACCTGTCCGGCTGGCGGGCCTCCGACACCGGTCGGCCCCTGCCCGAGGAGCACATGCGGGACTGGGTGGACCGGACGGTGGAACTGGTCCTGGCCCAGCAGCCCCGCCGGGTCATGGAACTCGGCTGCGGCACCGGGCTGCTCGCCCACCGGCTGCACCCGGCGCTGGACGGCTACGTGGGAACCGACGTGGCCCAGGTGGCGGTGGACCGGCTGGCCGCCGCGGAGCTGCCGCACACCGCGTTCGTCCGCGCCGCCGCCCACGAGGCCGGCTCGCCGCAGGTGCGTCAGGCAGCCCACCGGGTGTTCGGCGACGGGGTGCGGCCCGACTGCGTCCTGCTCAACTCCGTCACCCAGTGCTTCCCCGATCTCGCCTACCTGACGGCGGTGCTGCACGGCGCGATCGCCGCGGTCGAGGACGGCGGCACTGTGATCGTTGGCGACAACCGGCACTCGGCGCTGCTCGAGGAGCACTTCGGCGCGTTGGAACGGCTCCGCGACCCCGAGGCAGGCGCGGCCGACCTCGCCTCGCGGACCGCCGCCGCCGTGGCCGCAGACGAGGAGCTGTCCTTCGCCCCCGCCGCGGTGGCCAGGGCGGCGGCGGCACAGTCCCGGCCGGTACGGATGGGCGTGCACGCCCGCACGATGGCGGACGCCAGTGAACTCACGCGCTACCGCTACGACCTGGTCCTGCACGTCGGCCCCGGCGCCGAGGAGGCCACCGCATCCGCCGTGCACCGCGAGACGTGGCAGGCGCACCGCGACCGGGGCCTGCACGCGGCGCTGCGCGTCGCCCTGGCCCGGCGCCCCGCAGTGCTGAGCGGCATCCCCAACGCCCTGCTCACCGACGCCCCCGGCGGGCTCACCCCGCACGCCCTGCGCAAGGCCCTCACCGGCACGGACAGCGCAGTCCTGCTGGACGCCGCCGACCCGCGGATGCTGGCCGTCGCGGCCCCGCCGGGCGCCGGAGCGGTACCCGTCGAAGAGGTCGCGGAGCCGCTGAGCGGACCGGCCGCGCACGAACCGCTGCCCGCCTTCGTCAGCCGACGGCTGCCCGAGGTGCTGCGGGACCACCTCAGGCGCGCCGCACCCGGCACCGTGCCACCCAGAATCACCGTCACCCCGGGGGACGCCGCGTGAGCGCCCTCGCGACGGCCGCCGCCCTGACCGGACTGCCGGGCGTCGCCGCCTGGCAGCTCGTGCCGGGAACCGAGGGGAGCACCCTGCTTGTCGCGGGGCCGCCACCGGGCGAACCGCAGGCCGCCGGTGACGACGCCGCGAGGGCGGTGGCAGCCGCAGCCCACGCCGGCGACCGCGCGGTGGCCGGCGCCGACCTCTCGGCGCTGCCCGACCTGATGCGGCTGCTCGACGACACCGCGCTGCTGACCATGGCCCGGATGCTCGACCGCGCCCGGCTGTTCCGCGACGGGGCCCGGCACGACGCGGCCGAGGTCGTCGCCGTGCTCGGCACGGCGCCACGCCACGCGTGGATCGTCCGCCGCTGGCTGAGCACCCTCACCGCCGAGGGGCGGCTGCGACAGGACCCCGGCACGGGCCGCCACCACACGCTGACCGCGCCCGACCGGCAGGCGTACGCCGCGGCGCGCCTCGCCCTGGACGAGGCACGGCGCGGACTCGACTACCCGGCGTCCATGACCCGCTTCTTCCTGGCCGCCGCCGACCGGTTGCCGCTGCTGATCCAGGACCGTGCGGCGCTCCAGGAGATCCTCTTCCCCGACGGGGAGACGTCCACCGCCGAGGGCAACTACCGCGACAGCACGCCGAGCCGGTGGGTGAACCACGCCGCGGCCGAGCTGGTCGCTGCGGAGGCCCGGCGGCGACCGGACGGGCGGCCGCTGCGGATCCTGGAAGCCGGCGCGGGCGTGGGCGGCACCACCGCCGCGGTACTCGACGCACTGGGCGACACGCCGGTGGACTACCTGTTCACCGACGTGTCCCGCTTCTTCCTCCGCGCAGGGCGCGAGGTCTTCGGTGACCGGCCCGGCATGCGCGGCGAGCTCTTCGACATCAACGCCGACCCACGTGTCCAGGGCTTCGCCCCCGCTTCCCAGGACGTGGTGCTGGCCGCCAACGTGCTGCACAACGCGCGGCACGCCGGCCGGGCGCTGGCCGCGCTGCGTGAACTGCTCGTGCCCGGCGGGCTGCTGGTGCTGGTCGAGTCCTGCCAGGAGCACTACCAGGCGCTCACCTCCATGTACCTGCTCATGTCGCCGCCGCCCGGCACCGGCGGGGACTGGTTCAGCGACCTGCGGGCCGGGCAGGACCGGGTCTTCCTCACCGAGGACGAGTGGGTGCGGCAGCTCGCCGCCGCCGGATACCGGCCCTGGCCCGTCCTCCCCGGTCCCGACCACCCGCTGACCGCCGCCACCGGCCAGCGCGTCATCGCCGGCCGGGCGGGCCCGGTCGGCGGCCGTCCCGACCCGCACGCCGTCGCCGAGGCCCTCGCGGCGCGGCTGCCGCCCGCCGACCGGCCCCTCCGGGTCCACGCCGTGGACCGCGTCATCGACACCACCCCGACTGGAGAGATCCCTTGACGTCGCCCACCGCGCCCGACACCACCGCCGGTCCCGGCAGCACCGCAGTCCCCGGCAGCACCGCAGTACCCGCGGACGCGGCAGGGCCCGGCACGCACGCCCCCGGGCAACTCGTCGACGCGGTACGGGAGGTGTGGGCGTCGGCCCTGGACCGGGACGTCGCCTCCGTGCCGGCCGACGCCAGCTTCCTCAGCCTGGGCGGGGACTCGGTGCTCGCCGTACGCATGGCCGCCCTGCTCCGCAAGCGGCTGGGGGCCGTTCTCGCGCTGGCCGACGTGCGGGTGGAGCACAGCCCCGCGCAGCTCGCCGCGCTGCTCCACGAGCGCAGCACCGGCGCGGGCACGGGGACGCTCCGCCCGCTCCCGCTCGACCTGCGGCGCCGAGCGGACCCGGACTCCTCCTTCCCCCTGCTCCCGCTCCAGCAGGGCTACTTCGTCGGCCAGCAGGACGCCTGGGAGCTCTCCTACCGTTCCGCGCACCACTACGCGGACATCGGGCTGGAGGACATCGAGGCCGACGAGGCCCCGGAGGCGCTGCAGGACGCGCTGGAACGGCTGGCCGAGCACCAGGCGGTGCTCCGCGCCCGCATCCTGCCCGACGGCACCCAGCGCATCCTGCCGCTCGACGACCCCGAGGCGGTGCCGCACCTGCGGACCACCGACCTGCGGGACGCCGACGAGGCACGGGTGGCAGAGGTCATCGCAGGGATACGGAACGAGATGAGCACCGAGGGCCCCGACCCCTCGCAGAGCTGCGGCGTCGACATGCGGCTGACCCTGCTGCCGGGCAACCGGGCCCGGCTGCACTGCTCCACCAGCCTGCTGATCATCGACGGCTGGTCGTCCGGCGTCTTCTACCGCGACCTGTTCGCCCTGGTGTCGGACTACAACGCGGTGCTCGCGCCGCTGGACATCGATTTCGGCGACTACGCGACCACCCTGCGGGAGCTGCCCGGCACCGACCAGTGGTGCCAGGACCGCGACTGGTGGTGGGACCGGCTCGACGGCTTCCCGCTGCCGCCCGCCCTCCCCCTGGTGGCGGACCCGGCCGAGGTCCGCCCCACGCTGATGGGAACCCGGCAGGCGGTCCTGGACCCGGAACGCTGGGCGGTGCTGCGTCGGCGGTGCGCCGAGCACGCGGTGACCCCGTCGGCTGCGATGTTCGCGGCCTTCTCGGCGGCGGTGGCCCGCGCCTGCGGCCACCGGCGCTTCCTGCTCAACTCGCTCCAGCTGAACCGGCTGCCGCTGCACCCGGACGTGCCGCGCCTGGTCGGCGCGTTCTCCTCCACCCTGCTGCTGCCGGTGGACCTGCCCGACGCCCCCGTCTTCGCGGACCTCGCCGCACGGGCGCAACAGGACATCGGGGACGCCCTCGCCCACAACCTGGTCACCGGCGTCGAGGTCTCCAGGGAGCTGGGCCGGCGCCGCGGCACCCACCGGCCCGTCGCCCCCGTGGTCTTCCAGTCCACGCTCGGAGTGGACGCGGCGCTGGGCAGCGAGGTGCCGCAGGAGGCCGGGCCGTTGGGCACCATCGACCTGCAGAGCCACCACCAGCAGCTGCGCACCCCGCAGGTCGCCCTGGAGGTGAGGCTGTTCGAGTTGCGCGGTGAACTCGTCGTGGTGTTCTCCCTCGTGGAGGAACTGTTCGCCGCCGAGGACGTCGACCGGATGTTCAGCGACGTCATGGCGACGGTGGAGTCCCTGGTCGAGGCGGACGGCTGGCGGGCCGTGGTCGAACTTCCCGCCGCCGTCGACGCCCCCGAGGGGGAGCCGGGGGAGGGCGTGAGCGGAGGCCGCCTGTCGGTTCCGGCCGACCGCGCTGCGGCGCCGGGCCACGAGCCGGGCCCGCCCCGCGGCGAGCGGGAGCGCTTCGTCGCCGACCACTGGGCGAAGCTGCTCGACTGCCCGGTGGAAGAGCGCACCGCCGACTTCTTCGCACTGGGCGGCGACTCGCTGCTCGCCGTGCGCATGCTCGGTGGCATGGCACGGGCCGGCCGCGGCCGGGTGGCCCCGCGCCGCTTCCTCGACCGGCCCACCGTGGCTGGCCTCGCCGAGGCCCTGGACGAGAAGGACGGGGCCTGAGTCCCGTGGCGGGGGCGCGGCGGCGCCCCCGCCACGGTCCGTGTTCAGCCGCCCAGGCCGGCGTCCTCGCGGAACAGTTCCTGGTCGAGCCAGACCGCTGCCCGTGCCCCGTCGGCGGCGCCCGTGATCACGAAGGTGAGCGCGTCCGGCAGGGCCTCCAGCCGGGCCATGTCGCCGGCGGCGAAGACCCCCGGCACCGAGGTGCGCTGGAACTCGTCCACCCGTACGCAGCCGTCGGGCAGGATCGTGCAGCCCAGCCGCTCGGCCAGGTCCGAGTGCTGCCGCGTCGGTGCCCGGTGGTAGACCGCCTGGCGCTCGACGACGTCCCCGTCCTTGAGTACCAGCCGCACCGCGCCCGCCTCCCCCTCGACGCGCGCCACGGGCCGTTCGTCGACGGAGATTCCAGCGGCGGCCAGCCGGGCCGCCGCCTGCTCCGGGACGGGGCGCCCGTTGGTGAGCACGACCACGTCGTCGCTGAACCGGTCGGCGACGTAGAGGGCCTGCATGACCTGGGGCAGTTCGTGCCCGAGCACGGCCAGGCTCAGGCCGCCGGTCTCCCAGCCGTGGCAGAACGGGCAGTGGTACACCCCCCGCCCGAACAGCGCGGACAGGCCCTCCACCTCCTCCAGCACGTCGACCTGGCCGGTGGCGAGGACCAGCTTGCGGCTCTGCACCACCGAACCGTCGGCAAGCGTGAGCGTGAGGCCCGCCGAGGTGGCAGCCGCGTCGGCGACCAGGGTGTCGCGTACCTCCACGTTCGGATAGGCGGTGAGCTGCTCGCGCCCGATGCGGCGCAACTCCGCGGGGGAGGAGCCGTCCCGGCTGAGGAACATGTGCATCTGCTCGGCGGGGGCGTTGCGCGGGCTGCCGGAGTCCAGCAGCAGTACCCGCCTGCGCTGGCGTCCGGACACCAGCGCGGAGTTGAGCCCCGCGGGCCCCCCGCCCACCACGATCACGTCGTACATCGTCGTCTCCCGTCGAAAAGGACCGCACCGCAGCGGTCATTGGTAATAGTTATCATTTTCATTCATTCGGTGGGCGGTCCCGATCCGCTCCACTGGGCCAGGTGGCAGGCAACAGGCAGCAGAAGAGGAACCCCCACATGAAGAACGAACCGACCGTCGGTGTCATCGGTGGCTACGGCGCGGTGGGAAGCGCCGCCGTACGCCGCCTGCACCGGGCGGGCGTCGCACCGCTGCTGGTCGCCGGCCGCGACCCGGCGCGGGCCGAGGCATGCTGAACGGACTGGGGCCGGGCGCAGCCGACGCGGACGTGCTCGCGGTGGACCTGGACGACCCCGCGTCCCTGGACCGTTTCGCCGAGTGCTGCGGACTTGTCGTCAACTGCGCCTGGCCGCCGGACCGCACGCCGGCACTGCGCACCCGGGACTCCTACGAACTGAGCGGGTTCGTCACCGCTCTCACCGCCCTGCGCGTCCTGGAGGGGGCCACCGCCCCGGGGGTGCACTTCGCCGCCGACGTCCTCGACGCGACGTCCACCGTGTCGGCGCTGGAGGCCGAACCGGCGGTCGAACTGCTGGCGACCTGAGCAGCGCGGGCCGGGGCGGGCCGCCCACGGCCTTTGGTGGGGCCGTGAACCCGACTGGCGCAGCGTCACCGACCGTCACCGACCGTCGGCGCCCTGGCGGCGGCCTTCCCGGCCCGGCTTGCCCGTGACGTGGAAGGCGTTGCGGCGGTCATGCCTGCCACCGCGCACGCGCCGATGTGGCCCTTTCACGTCGAGGTGCTGGGTGAGACGGTCGCCGTCACCTCGCGGATCTACCATGACGAGCCGCAGGGCCGGGTCGAGTCGACACTGACCGGGACTCAGCAGGTGGTCCTGCACTGCCTGTACTCCCGGCACCATGACGGCCGGGTCCGCCAACGCCACCTCGAACAACTCACGGCGTCGCAGGAGCCATGGGCCGTACCGTTCGTCGTGCAACTGGCCGGAGAGTACGTCCTGGAGATCATCCAGGCGATCACGCGGGGTCTGCCCGGGCTCATGGTTCCGGGCTCGCCCCAGCGTGTCCTGTACGGCGGATTCATCATCCGGAACCCTGAGTTCTTCGCACGTACGCAGCGGCGCATCGTCAGTTACTGGTCCTGTTACCACCGGTACAGGTACCCGGTGTTCAGCGCATATCCGGGAAGCGCCCTGGCCGAGGCGCTCCGATCCGCAGCAGCGGAGCAGAGCGGTGCCCGGTGGCCGCGCCACACCCCGCGGGCCGTCGATCCGGGCGTTCGCTGACGCCTGCCGGGGAACGTCTGAGGGCCCAGGAGCGTGGACGACTCCAGCACCGGGCGACGTGTGGTGAGCTCGCGGACGCGGCGCTCACCCGCGAGTCCGTCCAGGGGGCTCCCCGGCGGCCGGGCCGGCCCGCCACTCGTGCTCGGACGTGCCGCAAACGTGGTGAGCCGGACCGGCCAGGGCCCGGGCACGACCGCCCCCGGCTTCCACCAACGCGGCACCAGCCGAGTCGCGTTGACGCTTAGCGGCGCGTGCAGATGGAAACGACTACTCCCGAACGGCCGTCGCGTGACGGTCCGCCGATGTGGGAGGGGTTCTGTGGACGGCGCACCCTTGTACCTCCGGCCGCGACTGGAACCACCCCTCGCCGCACTGCTGGAGGCCGGACCGTTCCTGCACTCCCTGGCCGACGCCCTCGGGTCCCCGCTGAACGTGCTGCTTCCGGACGTGGTCGCGGAGAACGCCGCACGGTTCCGTGCCGTGTACCGCCGCCACCACCTCACCGGCCGGGTGTACTTCGCCCACAAGGCGAACCGGTCCAGCGCCCTGCTGCGCAGGCTCGCCGCCGAGGAGTCGCGCTCCGTCGGAGTCGACGTGGCCTCGACGGGGGAGTTGCAGCACGCCCTGAGCTGCGGGTTCACCGGCGACCGGGTGATGGCCACCGGGCCGAAGGACGCCGGGTTCCTGTGGCTGGCGGCCCGGGTGGGCGCCACGGTGAACCTCGACTCGCTCGGTGAGCTCGAACAACTGGCGTCCCTGGTCAGGGGACATGGGATGGAACGGGTCGAGGTGCTGGTGCGCCTGTCCGGTTTCGAGTCGGACTCCGTCTCCGATGGGGCGGGCACCCGGATGCTCTCGCGCCGCAGCCGCTTCGGCACGCCGGTACGGGACGTGGACGCCCTGTGGAAGGCACTGGAACGGCACGCGGACGCCGTCGAACTCATCGGTGCGGCCTACCACCTGGACACCACGGGCGCCGAGGAGAAGGCCCGCGCGCTGGAGCGCTGCGTGCTGCTGCTGGACGACTGCCGGGCGCGGGGCCTGACCCCGCGGGCCGTCGACATCGGCGGCGGTTTCGGTGTCGGCTACCTCGCCGACGCCGATGAGTGGGAGCGCTGGACCACCGCGCTGAGCGAGGCGGTGCTCGGCGAGCGGGCACCACTGACCTGGCGGGGCCACGGCTACGGTCTGCGCAACGAGGGCGGCACGGTCCGCGGCACCGCCGCGCTCTACCCCGCCCACCGCACCACCGCAGGGCCCGGCTACCTCGACGAACTGCTCTCGCGTCCCGCGCCGGTCCTGGGCCGGCCGCCGGCCACGCTCCTCCTGGAACACCTGCACGACCTGCACATCGAGCCCGGCCGCGCGCTCGTCGACCAGTGCGGCCTGTCGCTGGCGCGGGTGCTGGAGGTCAGCACCGCTGGGGATGAGCCCGCGCGCCATCTGGTGCGCCTCGGCATGAACGCCGGCGACGTGAGCCTGGAGGAGCACGGTGTGCTCGTCGACCCCGTGCTGATCCCCCGCGAGGGGCCCCAGGAGCCGGAGCAGACCGGCCCGGTGGGCGTGCACCTCGTCGGCAACCTCTGCCTGGAGGCGGACCTCATCACCCGCCGCACGGTGTTCCTGCCCCGGCTGCCGCGGGCGGGTGACCTGCTGGCCTTCGCCAACACGGCCGGCTACGCGATGGACTTCCGCGCCCACCACGCGCAGCGGCAGCCGGCCGCGCGGACGGTCGCGGTGCACAAGGACGGCGCAACGTGGCGCTGGTGCCCGGACGAGGACTACTGGCCGACCACCCACCCGCAGGGAGCGCCGTCATGAGGTACGACAGCATCACGGAGGCCATCGGCAACACGCCGCTGGTCCGAATCGACCCGGCCGTGCACGGGCTCCGCCACATCGACCTCTACGCCAAACTGGAGATGCTCAACCCGTTCGGCTCGGTCAAGGACCGGCCCGCCTGGCACATGGCCCGCCCGCACCTGGAGCGGGCAGGCGCCGGGGACGGGACGGTCGTGGAACTCTCCAGCGGCAACACGGCCAAGGCACTCGCCCTGCTGGCCGGCCTGCACGGGCTGAAGTTCAAGAGCGTCACCAACCGGATGCGCGTGCCCGAGATCAAGGAACTGCTGCTGCTCCTCGGCGCCGAGATCGAGGAACTGCCCGGCCGGAGCGAGTGCCTGGACCCGACGGACACCGACGACCCGCTGACCCTCTTCCACCAGGCGCTCTCGGAGCCGGGCAGCACCTACCTGCACACCGACCAGTACTTCAACCCGCGCAACGCCGAGGCGCACGCGGCCGGGACCGGGCCCGAGATCGTCAAGGACCTGGACGGCAGGGCGCCGGACTGGTTCGTCGCCTGCGTCGGCACGGCGGGGTCCTCCACCGGCGTCGCCAAGGTCCTGCGGGAGCACGATCCCGACGTGCGTGTACTCGGGCTGGTCGCCCACAAGTCCGACTTCATACCCGGCATCCGCACCATCGACGAGGTCCACCAGGTGGGCCTGTTCGACCCGGCGACCTACGACTCCATCGACTCGGTCACCTCGCAGGAGGCGATCGACGGGATGGTCACCCTCATCCGCCGCTGCGGACTGCTGACCGGACCGACCGGCGGTGCCGCCTACCAGGGGGCGGTACGCCGACTGGCGGCCGTCGACGCGGAACTGGCCGGCACCGGGCGCCGCCAGAGCGCCGTGTTCATCGTGTGCGACCGGGCCGAGAGCTATCTGAGTTACGTCCGCGAGCGGCGTCCGGAACTCCTGGGCAGGCGACGCCGGGGTCAGGACGTCTCCGCGCTCACCGACGCCGAGGCGCGCGCGGAGGGCGAAGCCGTCGACCCCGGGGAGGCCCGGCGCTGGATGGCGCAGGCCGATCCCCGGCCGCTCGTCGTCGACCTGCGCAGCCCGCACGCGTACGCCGCCCTGCACATCGAGGGCTCGGTCAACATCGTCGACGAGGTGTTCGAGGAGCTGGCCCGCGGCGGGCTGCCGTTCAGCAAGAGCACTCCCGTGCTGCTGGCCTGCCCCGTCGGGGAGAAGTCGCTGCGCTACGCGGCGTTGCTGACCCGCATGGGCCACCCCGAGGTGCGCAGCCTCGCGGGTGGGATCGTCGCCTGGCGTGATGCGGGCGCACCGCTGGTGCGGGAGTGAGGAGGCCGAGGACGGTGGCACCGGACGTGCACCACGGCGGAGGACACGATGGGGATCACGACGAGGACGGCGCCTGGCAGCGTGCGCTGCGCGAGCAGTTCCCGATCGTCACCGCGCACCCGGACACGGCGTACCTGGACAGCGCGGCGACCTCGCAGAAACCGCGGGCCGTGCTGGAGGCGGTCCAGACCTACCTCACCACCTCCAACGCCAACGCCGGGCGGGGAACCTACCCCTGGGCCAACCGCACCACGGAACTGGTGGAGCGGACCCGGGCCCGGGTCAAGGAGTTCCTCCACGACCCCGGGCCGGACCGCTCCGGGGTGCACTTCACCAGCGGCACCACCGACGGCCTGCGCATGGTCGCCCGCGACTGGCTGGTGCCCCACCTCACCGACGGCGACGAGATCCTCGTCCCCCACGCCGACCACCAGGCCAACCTCGCCCCCTGGCTGGAGGCCCGACACCTGCTCGCCGCCCGCGGCGTCGACGTGAAGGTCCGGGCCCTGCCTTACCAGGCAGCCTCGGGCGACTACGACCACCGCGCGCTCGGTACGGCGGTCGGCCCCCGGACCCGCTTCGTCGCCGCCACGCACATCCACCACGTCTTCGGCGGCGACATGAACGTGCACCGCATCCGTGCCGCCGTCGGCCCGGACGTGCCGATCTGCCTGGACGCCGCGCAGAGCGTCGGCCACCTGCCCGTCCGGGTCGACGATCCGGCGCTCGACGTCGACTTCGTGGTCTTCTCGGGTCACAAGGCGATGGCGCTGCCCGGAACGGGCGCGGTCTGGGCGCGCAACACCCGAGGACCGGTGCTGCGGCCCGCCGGTTGGCAGGGCACCCCGAACACCGTCGGCATCGTGTCGCTGCTGGCAGCGCTCGACTGGCTCGACGAGGCCGGAACGGACCGGATCGCCCGTCACACCGCCCGCCTCACCACCCGCCTGACCGACCGGCTGCGCCACCTCGACGCCTACGAGGTGCTCGGCTGCCAGTCCAGCCTGGCCGCCGACTCCGCGGTGCCGGGTGGCCAACGCCGCCACGGCATCGTCACCTTCCGGCACCGGGACATCCCCTCGGACGACCTCGGCTTCATCCTCTACAGCCACGGCTTCATGGTGCGCGCCGACAGCCTGTGCCAGGCCGGTGCCACGGACCGGGACGGCTCGGTCCGGGTGAGCCTGCACCTGTACAACACCGCGCAGGAGATCGACCGTCTGCTCGACGTGATCGAGTCGCTGACCTGAGCGTGTAAGTGAAAACCGTTTTCACCTGTACATTGCGTGGTAGCCACGACAGGCGAGTGACGGAAGAGGTGACGCGGCCATGGGCGTGAGCATGGCGACGGCCGGTTCCTGGGTGGAACGCTGGGAACGTCAGCAGCAGCGGTACGCGGTGGACCGTGAGGAGCGGTTCACCGTGATCACGGACGTCGTCGAGCATCTCACGGCCGCCCGGAGCCGCCCGCTCGTCCTGGATCTGGGCTGCGGCCCGGGCTCCCTGTCCGCCCGGCTCGCCCGCCGCCTGCCCGGCGCGGACATCGTCGCCGTCGACATGGACCCCGTACTGCTGGAGCTGGGCCGCACCCACCATGCGGACGCCGCCCGGTTCGTCGACGCTGTGATCGGCGCGGACGGCTGGGTCCAGGCCCTCGGCCTGGACCGCCCGCTCGACGCCGCCGTGTCGACGACGGCACTGCACTACCTTGCCGAGCCGGACCTGCTGGACGTCTACCGCAGCGTCGCCGCCCTGCTCCGCCCCGGGGGCGCCCTCGTCAACGGGGACCACTTCCCGCCGGAAGGGGAGCGCTGCTCGGACCTGACAGCCTGTGTAGGGCGGCGCCGGGCCGAACGGACAGGCGGCGACCGCCACGAGGACTGGCAGTCCTGGTGGCGGGCGGCAGCCGAGGAGCCAGAGCTGGCCGACCTGTTCGTGCAGCGGGAGCAGCGCCGCGCGACGCCCGGCGGCGTCGGTGGGGACGAGGACCTCTCCGTGCGCCGCCACACCGAGCTGCTGCACCGGGCGGGCTTCGCCCACGTGACGCCGGTGTGGCAGGTCGGCGACAGCTGCGTGCTTGCAGCCGTCAAGGGCTGACCGGTCCCGTTTCGGGGCGGGGGGAACGTCACGCCCCGCGGTGTCACAGGGCGAGACTCATCAGGACGTCGTCGCGGTCGTCGCCGGGTGCCAGTCGCAGTGCGCCCGGCCAGCGGCCGACCTCCGTCCAGCCGGCCTTTCGGTAGAAGTCCTCCAGTCCCAGGCCGCTCCTGGCCGAGAGCTTGAGCCGTTCCAGCTGCATCTCCTCCCGCGCGACGACCCGGACGCGGTGCATGAGGGCGGCTCCGACTCCCCTGCCGCGCAGGCGGACGTGGGTCTGGACGTGGTTCACCACGCCGCAGTGCGCTTCCAGCGGGTGCGCCTCGCGTCGCAGGAGCAGCCACCCCGCGAGCGCGCCGTCGAGTGTGGCCACGAGCAGCCTGCTCCGCGCGGGGTGCAGGTCATCGGCGATCCGGTCCAGGGCCGGTTCGACGTCCGCCGGTGTCAGCGGGGGCAGCGGGCACCCGGAGGGGATGACCGCGCCGCCGCCGTTGGCCACGGAGGCCCAGCAGGCAGCGATCTCCCGTCTGACGGCGCCGGAGACGTCGGCCGGCCGGAGGAGCTGCGCGAAGGCGGGAGCGGAGACCTCGGATGCTGTCACGACCAGTAGCGTGCCAGACGGCCCCCGCTCCCACGGACGGAACGCTCTGGACCACTGCCCCCACGGAAGGCGCGGCAGCGGGTCCTGCGGAGGACGGTCCGGCATGTCGCGGAAGCTCCGCATGCCCTGTTTGCCTACATGTCCTATCTTGGCCTGGCGTCGCAGAGGCGGTCGTCGAGAGGACGGCTGCCCGGACGACCGGATTCGGAGTACGTCATGACGTCCGCCACTGAACACCGCGTCCACGAGGGCCACGGCCACCGGCACCAGGAAGGCTGCGGGCACGTCGCCGTCCCGCACGATGACCACGTGGACTACGTCCACGACGGGCACCTGCACCGAGCCCACGACGGTCACGTCGACGAGTGCACGGTCCCCGGCCACCAGCCGCACGAGGGCCACGGCCATGACCACGGCCAGGGGTGCGGGCACGTCGCCGTGCCGCACGATGACCACGTGGACTTCGTCCACGACGGACACCGCCACGCCGCGCACGAAGGCCACTGGGACGACCACTGACCGACCGGGCGGGTAGTACCGCGCCCGGGCAGGGCATGGGCGGCGGCACTGCGAGCAGGGGGCCGTCCGGGCACACACCGGGCGGCCTCTCGCCGTGCCTGCCCTCAGCCCAGGGGCTCGGACGGGGACCGAGAACGCCCGCGTGAGCGATGCGCCGCCTGGACAACGGGACACGCGGGCTTGACAGGGCACAGCACTTCCCCGAAACCGAAGGGAAGGCGTGCCCGCCACGGGGGAGAGGTGGAGCGGATGGTCGACGCGCAGGCGAACTGGCGCGCTCACTGGGACAGGTCGGCGGCCTTCTACGACACGAACATGAAGCTCTGGGACCGGTTGCTGTTCTCCGGCCAACGGGAGTGGGCCTGCGGCCGGGCGGTCGGGCAGGTGCTCGAGGTCGCCATCGGCACCGGGCGCAACCTGCCGTTCTACCCCGACGGGCTCCCGCTGACCGGTATCGACGTCAGCGGCAGGATGCTGGAGTTGGCGCGAGCGCGTGCCGACGGTCTGCGGCGCGAGGTCGACCTGCGGCAGGCGGACGCACATCAACTGCCCTTCGAGGACGCCAGCTTCGACACCGTGGTGTGCACGCTCAGCCTGTGCGCGATCCCCGACGTCGACCAGGCGGTCCGTGAGATCCACCGGGTGCTCAGGGACGGCGGCCGGTTCGTGAGCGTCGACCATGTGGTCAGTCCCCACTGGCTGCTGCGCAGGATGCAGGGCGGCATCGAGCGGTTCAGCGTGCCCTCGGCGGGTGAACACCTGCGGCGCCGGCCGATCGGGAACGTCCGTGCCGCCGGGTTCGTCATCGAGGAGTCGGCCCGCCTCAGGGGCGGACACGTGGAGCGCCTGCACGCCACCAAGAGCCGGGAGCGACCGGGAGCGGGACGGGAACCGGGGAGCGGAGGCTGACGCTGCCGGCCGCCCTGGCTCCCGTGGGCGCGTGCTCTCCATGTCCCTGGCCGCGAGTACCAGCGATTCGCAGAGAGGTCCCCCATGACTGATCACTACCCGTACCGCATAGCGAGCCGGAGGGGACCTCACGCTGATCTGGCGGCCCGGGGAGGGAGATGATCCCGACTCGCTGGCCGTTGACGACGCCGGGGGGCTCCTCGCCTTCCACCACCGCAGAACGCTGCACGAACTCTGTGACCGCAACGGCTGGAACCTCATCCGGGAGGGCGAAGCCACACTCGACCTGGACGCCGTACGGCGGTGGGTCGAGCACCCCGACCGTGGCGCGGTATCGGTCGGACTGCTGCTTGAGGCCTGGAACTTCTTCGACGACCTCTTCCACAGCCTGAAAGCCGACCCGCCCCTTCCCGGCCGGGCGCCGGTCCATGACGGCGCCTACGAGAAGATCTTCAACGGTGAAGCGCTCGCCCCGAGCGCCGGCGAGGGAGCCCGGACGGATGAGGAGGTCGCGGCCGTGCGTGAACTCCTCCGGGCAGGGTTGGATCTCTGGAGGCAGGCCGGGCACGGCACCGACACCGTCTGACCGGCCGCAGCAGCGGTGGTGAAGGGCGCTGACGTCGGTGCGGTCACCCGGACGACCCCTCGGCGGTCGCCAAGCTCCGTCAGGGTGCAGGGCCGAGTGGCCCCTCTGCCGGGACGTCCGGGACCTGCCCTCAAGCCGGGCCGTGTCGGACCCTGGAGGTGCACCGCACGAGCAGGCAGTACTCAAGGAGTATGTGATGAAGGCAGCAGTCGTCCGGTCCTTCGGTGAGCCGCTGGTGATCGAGGAGCGCCCCGACCCGCAGCCCGGCCCAGGTGAGGTCCGCGTCCGGCTTGAGGCTTCCGGGCTGTGCCACACCGACATCCACGCCGCGAACGGCGACTGGCCGGTCAAGCCGGCCCCGCCGTTCGTCCCCGGCCACGAGGGTGTCGGCATCGTCGAGGAGCTCGGCGACGGAGTGACCCACCTGGCCGTCGGGCAGCGGGTCGCCGTGCCCTGGCTGGGCTGGGCCTGCGGGCGGTGCGAGCACTGCCTGTCCGGCTGGGAGACGCTGTGCGAACAGCAGCACAACACCGGCTACAGCATGGACGGCGGGTACGCGGAGAAGATGCTCGCCCCCGCCGACTTCGCCGCTGTGGTCCCCGACGGGATCGACCCGCGTGACGCCGCCCCGCTGACCTGCGCGGGTGTGACCACGTACAAGGCGCTGAAGGTCGCCGGGGTCCGGCCGACCCAGCTGGTGGCGATCTCCGGTGTCGGCGGCCTCGGGCACCTGGCCGTGCAGTACGCCAAGATCGCCGGAGCGACCGTCGCCGCGATCGACGTCACCGACGACAAGCTGGAACTGGCCCGGGAGCTCGGCGCCGACATCCTCATCGACGCCCGCAAGGAGGACCCGGCCGAGGTGCTCAAGCGGCACGGCGGCGCCCACGCGGCCATCGCGCTGGCCGTCAACGAGCAGGCGTTCGCCTCCGCCTACGCGGGACTGCGGCGCGGCGGCAAACTCATCATGGTCGCCCTGCCCGCCGGCGGGACCATCCAGGTGCCGATCTTCGACACCGTGCTGAACGGCACCTCCGTCATCGGCTCCATCGTCGGCACCCGTCAGGACCTCGACGAGGTCTTCCAGCTGCACGCCGCCGGACGCACCAAGGTGATCTACGAGACCCGGTCGCTGGAGAGCGTGAACGAGTCCATCGCCGAGGTCCTCGACGGGCAGGTCAAGGCACGCATCGTCTTCGAGATGTGACCAGCCGACTCCCTGCCGGAACGCCGGCACCGTGGCGGCGTCCGCCACCACGGCCGGCACGGCGTGCCGGAGGCCCACCGGACCACATCCGCTGAACCACGGAGGCCGGGAACCATGCAGAAGCTCTCACTCGACGCACTGGCCCGCGAGCACCTGGAACGCGCCACCGCCGCCTCCACCGGCCGCAGCGCCGCCACCGTGTACGGCGGCCACGAACACGTCCTGCGCCAGACCGTGCTCGCGCTGACCGCCGGCACCTCGCTCGCCGACCACGACAGCCCCGGCGAGGCGACCCTGCTGGTGCTGCGCGGACGCGTCCGGCTCACCAGCGGCGACACGTCCTGGGAAGGCCGTGCCGGCGACCTCCTCACCATCCCCGAGGCCCGCCACGGTCTGCAGGCGATCGAAGACGCGGCAGTGCTGCTCACCGTCGCCAAACACGACTGACCTACGAACCACCGACAACCGACCCCGGAACGCAACTCCGCGATCCGCCCGCCGCACCTTCAGCAGAGGAACCGACATGACCAGCGATGACACCCAGGCCGCAACCACGGTGAGGCTGCGCTGCGACGGCGCCGTGGACGAGGACACCCTCGCCTACGCACGCACCAAGATCGACGCCGTGCTGAGCCGGCCGGGCCTGCCCACCACCACCGGCGAGGTACGGATCGTGCGGGCAGCTGCCCACCACACCGACCTCCCCTGGTCGGCCACGGCCGACCTGCACGTCGGCACCCGACAGGTGGTCGTCCATGCCGAGCAGGCCACCGGCCGCGAACTCGTCGACCAACTCCAGGACCGCCTGCGCCGCCAGACCGACAAGGCCGCCCACACCTGGGACACCCGCCGCCGGACCACGGCACCGCCGTGGCGCGGCAGCGATCAGCGCCCGGCGTGAGCCCCCGATGAGCGCCGGGCCCGCCCTTGGGCTCTACTTGAACCCAAGGCCCTCTACCTCATGTTCCAGCGCGGCGACCGCGAGGTCGGGGTGTTGCAGCGGGAAGACGCCCACCCCTGCGAGCTGCCCGGGCCGCTGCGCGCAGTGCGCGGCGACCCCCTCGTTGACGGCGTGGCTCAGGTTCATGGCCTGGGCGGCGCCGGCCCAGTAGTGGTACTGCGCCGGGGTGACCGACACCAGCTGGAAGTCGATCCCCGTACGGGCCATGTCGGCCAGCCGGACCTCGGCGTAGACGAGGCTGGGGATCCGCTCCTGGACCATGGGGACCGACACCATGGCCGACTTCCGGCCCTGGCGCCGCAGTTCCACCTGTCGCTGCCGGTCGGGGCCACGCTGCCCGCCGCCATCGCCTCGTCCTGAGGGAGCAGGGCATGCGCATGGACGTCGAAGGTCATCTCGCCGCCGGTGTTCCCGATTGGACCGCCGCTCATGCTGCACCGCCCTCGGTGGTCTGCGCCGCCCAGGCGGGCGCGTTGGCCTCCGCCGCCTGCGCCATCTGCTGGAGCAGTCCCTCCGGGCGCTCGGGCAGACAGCCGCCGCGCGCCTCAATGCGCGGTTCGAGGCGCTCCCAGGCGCTCTCGACCTCGAGCACCGCTCGCGCGGAGCGCTCACCGGTCAGGCGCCCGCGCTTCTTGACGATCTCGCCGCCGACCAGGACCGTGTCGATGTCCGAGGCGCGCGACTGCATCACGATTGTCGCCATCGGGTCTACGACCGGCCGCTGGTGCACGCCGTCCGTGCGCAGCAGCACGATGTCGGCCGCCTTCCCCGGTTCCAGCGAGCCTGTGACGGAGCCGAGGCCGAGGACCTCCGCGCCGCCGAGGGTCGCGTGATGGAGCACGTCACATGGGCCGAGGTGCGGGGAGCCGAGCGCGCCGGTGCCGTACGGCGACTCCAGCGCTGCCTGATGGCGGTGGGCGTTCTCCGCGTGCAGGGCGAGCCGCATCCAGACGAAGGGGTCGGCGGAGTTGTTGGCCTGAATGTCCGTGCCCAGGCCAGAAGGGATGCCGAGTTCGGCGGCGCGAGCGAAGACCGGTAAGCCCAGGCCCATCTGGAGTTCGGTCTCCGGGGTGCTGGACACTCCGGCGCCGCTGTCAGCCAGCAGCTTCAGCTCCGTGTCGGAGGCCGCGTTGACGTGCGCGTGGATCTGGCCGGGGCCGAGCAGCCCGTCCCGGTGGAGCCACTCGATCTCCGGCGCGCGCACGGCACCCCACCGCGAGTCGGTGTGCGCAGTTGCCGTCAGCCCGAGCTCCCTGGCCAGCAGGAACTCGGTGCGTGTGACGTCCCACGGGACGCCGCCGATGTCGTTGACGGCGACCCCGAGCCGAACGAGGGCGCGGGCGTCGTCGGCGGCGAAGCGCTCGGTGCGCAGGGCCCGCAGGTCCCCGAGCCGGTCCCCGTGGGAGGCGAAGTGCGGCGTAGGGGACGGTGCTTCGGTCATGCCGTAGCACCACAGGGTGCGGATGCCGACGTCGGTGACGGCACGTACGCCCTCGCGGGCGTGGTCGGGGGTGTTCACTACGTGTGCGAAGTCGATCGTCGTCGTGATGCCGGCGTCCAGCGCCGCGACCGCACCGGCGTACGTACTGGCGTACACGTCCTCAGGCTGCTGGGCTCCGGCGTGGTGGAAGCGCATGCCCCAGGCGAAGTCGAGGATGTTCCACTCGGCGGTCATCCCGCGCAGGACCGTCTCCCACAGGTGGTGGTGGGTATCGACGAAGCCCGGCAGGACGTACGTACCGGCCGCATCGACGACCCGGGCCGTCTCCGGCGTGCCACTGATCTCCGGGGTGATCCGGGTGATCGTCCCGTTCTCGATCAGGACGTCGGCGCGGAGCATGCGGCCGTCGCGCGGGGCGCCGACCAGCACGGTGCCACCCCTGATCAGCGTGGTTGAAGTCATGACTGTGCCTCCCTGGCAAAGGGCTGGGTGAACCGTCGATGTGAATGTCTTTAACATCACCGTAGCTGGTAATGTTAAAAGCCTCAACATTGGCAGAGGGTGGAGAGGAGGACGCAGATGGCAGGGAAGCGGACGGCCACCGGCCGCAAGGAACGGGGAGGCGAGGGTGGACAACGTTCCTACCACCACGGCGACCTGCGCCGCGCCATCATGAACGCCGTCCTCGAACTCGTCCGCGAGCGCGGGTTGAACGGCTTCACCCTCTCCGAAGCGGCCCGCCGCGCCGGCGTCTCGGTCGCCGCCCCCTACCGGCACTTCGCGGACCGGGACGCAGTGATCACCGCCGCCGCAACCGAGGGCTTCACCACCCTGGCGGACACTCTCGAGAAGGTCGTAGGCGCTCACGCCGATCATCCCGCGGCGCTCCCGGAGGAGTTGAGCGCCGCCTACGTCGGCTTCGCCACCGCCTCACCGGCCCGCTTCATCCTGATCTTCGCCTCGGGCCTCGACAAGTCCCGCGACGCCCAGTTGCAGGCCGCGGCCGACCGCACGTACCCGCCCCTGCTGGCAGCCGTCACCCACCTGCCCGCCGATCCAGAGGCAGCCGCGAGCCGCCTGTGGGCCATCGCTCACGGCGTCGCCAACCTCGCAGTCAACGACCTCCTCGCCTCCCACTTCGCCACCGGCGAGGACGCGGAAGCCGTCGTCCGCTCCACCGTCCGTGACTGGGCCACCGGTCTGACCGTCTCTCCCTCGTGACGGGCGACCGGCTCGCACGGGCCTCAGTGAAACCTCTGCGCAGGGCATCGCTACGAGCTGGGTCCTCAACGCCCCCGAGCCGCTCAGCAGCGACTTCAAGTACTACTCCAGTAACCAGCTCGACGAGGTCCGTCGGGTGTGGAGGAAGTTCAAGGCGCTCCCGGGGGACGAACAACGCTCACTGATCACCAGGATGCACCGTGGCGCGGTCGCCTGCGAGGGCGACCCCTTCGCCGCGCTGGGCGGCGAGGCCGTGAGGTGAGATGGCTGATCGTGTACACGCCTGCCGATTCGCCTTCTGCTCAGGCGGCCGCTGGACCGTCGAGGCCCCGAACCACGTCAGGGACGTCACCTTCACCGAGGACGCCTCCCAGCTGCGGACGGAAACGCGCCCCGAGCAACGGCCAACTGTAGAAACCTCGCGATCGGAGCCTTCCGCCTCGCCGGCATCCGCAACGTCGCGCCGGACTCCGACGGGCAGCCCGAGACCACACCCGACCCCTCGCCCTCCTCGGCCACACATGATCAAAACGGACGACACTGAACCACGCCGCTATATGCTCACCTCGTGCCGAAAGCTGGCAGCGGGGTGCGGCGCCATCAACGGTCTGCTTGGGGAGCGGGGGACCGGCTCGCGAGCCGAAACTCCCCGGATTCTCCCCAGCGCCGGTGACCGGTGATTCCTGCCTCCACGCCCCGGAGAAGTCGTCCGTGGATTATAAGGTTGAAGAGATAGGTGGCCTGGGAAAGTGCTGAGAGAGGTCGCCGCGACCCGCTACGTCACGCCCCTGCGGGAGGGCGGCTCGCTGCCGGGCATCGTCGAGGGTGACGACCTGGGCACCTACGTCATGAAGTTCACCGGTGCGGGGCAGGGCCGCAAGACGCTGGTGGCGGAGGTGGTCTGCGGGCGGCTCGCCCAGCGGCTGGGTCTGCGCGTGCCGGAGCTGGTGCGGATGCAGCTCGACCCGGTCATCGGTCTGGCGGAGCCTGACGAGGAGGTGCAGCAGCTGCTGAAGGCCAGCGGCGGGCTCAACCTCGGCATGGACTTCCTGCCCGGCTCCCTCGGCTTCGACCCGCTCGCCTACCAGGTGGCTGCGGCGGAGGCGGGCCGGGTGGTCTGGTTCGACGCCCTGGTGGGGAACGTGGACCGCTCCTGGCGCAACCCCAACCTGCTGGTGTGGCACGGAGACCTGTGGCTCATCGACCACGGCGCCACCATGATCTGGCACCACAACTGGCCGGCCGCAGCCCAGGCGGCGGAGAAGCCCTACGACGCGTCCGATCACGTCCTGGCGCCGTTCGCCCCGGACCTCGCAGCGGCCGCCTCCGACCTCGCGCCGCTCGTGACCGCGGACCTGGTGGCCGCGTGCGCGGCTGACGTGCCCGACGAATGGCTCGCCGACGAGCCCGGCTTCGCCTCGCCGGACGAGGTCCGCGCGGTGTACGTCGAGGTGCTCACGGCACGCGCCCGCACGGTCGGCTCGCGCATCACGGTCGGCGCGCCCTCCTCGGACGGACCGTCCCGGGCACCGGGCTGGCTGACCGGTCTGAAAGGACCACGCCGATGACCGACGCGACCCCCACCCCCGACGCGACCCCCACGCCCCCCGTCCGTGACGTCTTCGAGTACGCCCTGCTGCGCGTGGTGCCCCGGGTGGAGCGCGGCGAGTGCATCAACGCGGGCGTGCTGGTCTACTGCCGGGCGCGTTCGGTGGTGGTGGCGCGAACCCACCTGGACGAGGCGCGCCTGCTGGCGCTCGACCCCGGCGCGGACGTCCCCGGGGTGCGCGCCGCCCTGAACGCGGTCGGCGGTGTCTGCCGTGGCGGTGCGGACGCCGGCCAGGCCGCCGGTGACGACGCGGGACGGCGTTTCCGCTGGCTGATCGCGCCGCGGAGCACGGTCGTGCAGCCCGGGCCCGTGCACACCGGGCTGACCTGCGACCCGGTCGCCGAGGCCGACCGGCTCCTGGATCTGCTCGTCAGGTAAGGGCGTCGGCCCAGGCTGGGAGCGCCGGCCCGCACGGCCCGGCCGGAGTCCGCCCCGCCGCGCCGCGCTCGGGCATGGTCCGGTCCGGCACCGGTGTGTGCTTCGCCACGTGGGGCCGGTGGGCGCGGGTGCCGTTGACAGCGGTCGGCCTGGCTTCTAGCGTCACGTCTGCCGTGGCTACTAAGCGGTTGCTCACCACTTCGAGGGCGAGGAGATCCAGCATGTCCACCACCGAGCAGCGCGTCGCGATCGTGACGGGCGGGGCCCGAGGCATCGGGGCGGCCACCGCCTTGCGGCTGGCCGAGGAGGGCCGTGCCGTCGCCGTGCTCGACCTCGACGAAGCGGCCTGCAAGGAGACCGTCGAGAAGATCACCGCTGCGGGCGGGCGGGCCCTCGCGGTCGGTTGCGACGTCTCGGACGCCGAGCAGGTGACGGCCGCGGTCGCGCGGGTCGCCGAGGAACTGGGCGCGCCCACCATCCTGGTCAACAACGCCGGTGTGCTCCGCGACAACCTGTTGTTCAAGATGAGCGAGTCCGACTGGGACATGGTCATGAACGTGCACCTGCGCGGTGCGTTCCTGATGTCCCGCGCCTGCCAGAAGCACATGGTGGACGCCGGCTTCGGCCGGATCGTCAACCTCTCGTCGAGTTCCGCGTTGGGCAACCGGGGCCAGGCCAACTACTCGGCCGCGAAGGCCGGCCTGCAGGGCCTGACGAAGACGCTCGCCAAGGAGCTCGGCAAGTTCTCCATCACCGCCAACGCCGTCGCCCCCGGTTTCATCGCCACCGACATGACCGCGGCGACCGCGGCCAGGGTCGGCATGGACTTCGACGACTTCCAGACGGCCGCCGCCAGCCAGATCCCGGTGCAGCGCGTCGGGCGGCCGGAGGACGTGGCAGGCGCCATCGCCTACTTCACCGGTGACGCGGCCGGATTCGTGTCCGGGCAGGTCCTGTACGTGGCCGGCGGGCCGCTCGACTGAGGAAAGAGACAGACATGGCAGTCAAGGACAGCGGACAGGTCGCCCTGGTCACGGGCGGCAGCCGGGGTATCGGCTTCGGCATCGCCGAGGCGCTGGTGGCCCGCGGCGACAAGGTGTGCATCACCGGCCGCAGCGAGGAGTCGCTGAAGGAGGCCGTGGACCGGCTCGGCCCGGACCGGGCCATGGCCGTCGCCGGCAAGGCGCACGACGAGGCGCACCGCGCCGACGTGGTCGAGCAGGTCATGGCGGCCTGGGGCCGGGTGGACCACCTGGTGAACAACGCCGGCACCAACCCGGTCTTCGGCCCGATCGCCGAACTCGACCTCGCGGTGGCGCGCAAGGTGTTCGAGACGAACGTGCTCTCCGCGCTCGGCTTCGCACAGCTCACCTGGGCCGCGTGGCAGCGCGAGAACGGCGGCACGATCGTCAACATCGCCTCGGTCGCGGGTGTCTCCGCGTCGCCGTTCGTCGGCGCCTACGGCATCAGCAAGGCGGCGATGGTCAACCTGACTCTGCAACTCGCGCACGAGATGTCGCCGGGCGTGCGGGTCAACGCCATCGCCCCCGCCGTGGTCAAGACCAAGTTCGCCGCCGCCCTGTACGAGGGGCGGGAGGAGGAGGCCGTCAAGGGCTACCCGCTGGGGCGCCTCGGAGTGCCCGAGGACATCGGGGGAGCGGCGGCGTTCCTCACCTCCGACGCCGCCGGCTGGATGACGGGCCAGACACTGGTCATCGACGGCGGCCTCTTCCTGAACGCGGGGGTGGCCTGACCGCGGGCCTCACCCGAGGGAACCGCGAGGCATGAGACCGGCGTGCGTGCGACGTGCGCCCGGCCCGGGCGGCGGCCCGGGCTGTCGCACGCCAGGGCGGAGGCGGGCACCGGCTGGACCGCCGGTGCCCGCTTGGCGCATGCCCGTGACCGCCGTGCGCCCGGCCAGGACGCCGCATCCTCCGGCCTCCGCCCGCCCCTGCACGTCTTCGGAGGCCCGCTCGGCTGCCGGATGGACTGGACCATCCGGCCTGCGCACGGGCGTCGTACCTGGTCGCGGGCGATCCGGGCCCGAGTGGGCAAGTTGGTGCAGTACTGGTAGCCGCAGATGATTGACAGGTGGTTGAGCCGTCCATGAAGCTCAGGCCAAGTGCTGCGGTAAGGTCTGCGCATCGTAGGCCTGTGGGGCCCACTCGCGGCACCGATGTGCTCAGTGTGGCGTCCGGACGGGTGGAACGGTTTCCGCCAGACCTGAAACACAACTCCCCCGCAGTGCGTCATTCAGTGGCCCCCGCCGATCGAGGAGCGTGCACGTGTTCAGCCGGATAAGGCTTCTGAGGAGCATCGCGGTGGTGTCCGCCGTGGCAGTGGTCGCCGGATGCGGCTCGCTGACCGGGGACGGCGGGGACGCCGACGAGGTCATCGTTGTCGGCACGACCAGTGCGCCCAGCGTGCTCGACCCCGCCGGTGCCTGGGACGGCTCGTGGGAGCTGTACCGCAACATCTACCAGTCGCTCCTGAACTTCCCCAACTCCAGCGGCACACCGGAACCGGACGCCGCGAAGAACTGCGGGTTCACCGACAACGCCAGCCAGGTCTACCGCTGCACGCTGAAGGAGGGCCTCAAGTTCTCCAACGGCAACAAGCTCGACGCGGCCGCGGTCAAGTTCTCGGTCGAGCGCACCCTCAAGATCAACGCCGCCACGGGCCCGGCCCAGCTCCTGGAGAGTCTGGACCGCGTCGAGACCAGCGGTGACGACACGGTCGTCTTCCACCTGAAGAAGCCGAACGCCACCTTCCCCCTGGTCCTGGCCACCCCGGCGGCGTCCATCGT
Organism: Streptomyces sp. 549; assembly: GCF_030124175.1. Classification (GTDB taxonomy): domain Bacteria; phylum Actinomycetota; class Actinomycetes; order Streptomycetales; family Streptomycetaceae; genus Streptomyces. The sequence continues at coordinate 67,819 of NZ_JASKMT010000010.1, forward strand.
CGACCCGGCCAGCTACCCCGCGGACAAGCTCCGCGACAAGGACGGCATCACCGGTTCCGGCCCGTACCGGCTGAACGGCTACGACGCGGGCAAGCAGGCCGAACTGGTCAAGAACGACGAGTACCGCGGCGCCGCGAAGCTGAAGAACAACGCGGTCACCATCCGCTACTTCAAGGACTCCGCGCGGCTGGTGAAGGCCATCGAGGACGGCGATGTCGACCTCAGCTTCCGCGGCCTCACCCCCGAGCAGATCACGACCCTGGAGAACGCCAAGAACAAGGACTCCAAGATCAAGCTCAACGAGGCCACCGGCACCGAGATCCGCTACCTGGTCTTCAACCCGGACGACCCGTCGGTCGAGGACCCGGCGGTGCGCGAGGCCATCGCGCAGCTCATCGACCGCAAGGCGCTGGTGCGCGAGGTCTACCAGCGCACCGCGGAACCGCTGTACTCGATGGTGCCGGGCGGCATCACCGGTCACACCAGCGCGTTCTACGACAAGTACGGCGAGCCCAGCCAGCGCAAGGCGAAGTCGATCCTGACCTCGGCGGGCATCACCGACCCGGTGGAGCTCACCCTCTGGTACACCACCGACCGCTACGGCGCCACGACCAAGGCCGAGTTCGAGGAGATCCGGCGGCAGCTCAACGGGTCCGGCCTGTTCCGGGTCACCATCGAGGGCCGCGAGTGGAACGAGTTCCAGCAGGCGTACCAGAAGGGCGAGTACCCGGTCTTCGGCCGCGGCTGGTTCCCCGACTTCCCCGACGCCGACAACTACATCGGTCCGTTCGTCGGCAAGCACAACGCCCTGGGCATCCCCTACGAGGACGCCGAACTGACGGGCCAGATCCTGCCCGCCTCCCGCCAGCAGAGCGACCGTGCCGCGGCCGGCAGCTCCCTCAAGGAGGCCCAGCGCATCCTCGCCGAGGACGCCCGCCTGCTGCCGCTGTGGCAGGGCCGGGTGTACATCGCGGCGCACGAGGAGATCGCGGGCGTGGAGTGGGCCATCGACGCCTCGACCATCATGCGGATGTGGGAACTGCACCGGAAGTCCAGCTGGTAGTACGTCTGTCAGTGGGCGCGGGTACGTTTCGACCAGTCACCGCGACCGGCCGGTGACGGCGCCCCTGCGGAGGTAGAAGACGTGAACGGCACGCTGCCCGAGTCCTGGCTCGAAGTCCTCGGTGAGGAACTCCACCAGCCCTACTTCAAGGAACTCACCGAGTTCGTCGAGGAGGAGCGGGCACGCGGGCCGGTCTACCCGCCGCGGGACGAGGTCTTCGCAGCGCTGGAGGCCACGCCCTTCGACCGGGTCAAGGTCCTGGTGCTCGGCCAGGACCCCTACCACGGCGAAGGGCAGGGCCACGGGCTGTGCTTCTCGGTCCGGCCAGGGGTGCGGGTGCCGCCGTCGCTGCGCAACATCTTCAAGGAGATGAAGGACGACCTCGGCCACCCCGCGCCGGACAACGGTTCGCTGCTGCCCTGGGCCGAGCAGGGCGTGCTCCTGCTCAACGCGGTGCTCACGGTCCGCGCCGGCGAGGCCAACTCGCACAAGAACAAGGGCTGGGAACGGTTCACCGACGCGGTCATCCGCGCGGTCGCCGACCGTCCCGACCCGGCGGTGTTCGTGCTGTGGGGCAACTACGCCCGCAAGAAGGCCAGGCTCATCGACACCGAGCGGCACGCGGTGGTCGAGGGTGCGCACCCGTCGCCGCTGTCGGCGAAGCTCTTCCTCGGCTCCCGCCCCTTCAGCCGGATCAACGAGGCCGTCGCCGCCCAGGGCCACAGCCCCATCGACTGGCGGCTGCCGAACCTCGCGGAGTGAGTGCGCCTCAGCGGTGAACGTCCTACCGGGGGCTAGCGTCGGACGTCCACCCCGCAGGACACGCAGGAGGACCGCAGTGGCCGAGCAGCAGCCAGCCGAGGACCCGATCACCACCCGCATCGGCCAGGCGGTCATCCTGCACCGCGGCGGCGACCGGGAGGAGGCGCGCAACCGGCTCACCGTGCTGTGGGGCGAGCTGGAGCACGGCGGCGGCACCTTCCACCGGTGTGCCGTCGCCCACTACCTCGCCGCCGCCCAGGAGGACGCGGAGTCCGCCCTGCGCTGGGACCGCCGGGCGCTCGCCGCCGCCGACGCGCTCACCTGGGAGGAACCGGGGAGCGACCCGGCGGACGTGGTGCGGGTGCGCGCCCTCTACCCCTCGCTGCACCTGGGTCTCGCCGCTGCCCACCACCGGCTCGGCGAGCCCGTGGCGGCCCGCCGTGAACTGGTCCTGGCCCGCCGCGCGGTGGGCGCGCTGCCGGAGAGCGAGCACGGCGACGGGGTCCGGGCGGCCGTCGACCGGTTGGAGCGCCGACTGGCCTCCCCGGTCCCAGGACCGGTACCGCCCCGCCGTCAACTGCCGTAGAGCTCCCGGCAGTAGCGGTCCTCCGTGCTGCCGGGCCGCCACCCGCCCAGCTCCCCGGCGATCCTGCAGGCGTCACCGCCGGGCGGGGCCGGCTGCGCCCGGCGTGCCGGGGCGCGGCTCGCGGCGGGCGTCGGCACCTCTCCCGAAGGCGCCGCGGCCGGGGCGGTACGGCGGGTGCCGTCCGTCCGTTCCGGTGGAGGCGCAGGCACCGGCGGGCGCGTGGGACGCTCGGTCCGCGGGCGTGGCGGCGCAGCGGCGGCCGGCTGCCGGAAGGGCCTGCTCACACCCTCCCGCGGTGCGGCTTCGGTGAGCGCGGGCTCCGGCGCAGCGGCCCGGCGCGGGGGAGCGGACGGCCCCGCGGGCGGTCCTGAACCGTCGGCGGGGTGCGCCCGCTCGGAGACGGCCAGGCAACCGGTGGCTGCCGTCAGGGACAGTCCGGCCAGCAGCACGGCGGCGGTCGTGTGTCGCATTCGCTCAACTCTGCCCGCATCGGGGGCTGTCGGGGAACTCCCCGAAGGGGTGAGAGAGAACGGACGCGGCCGGGGGCGGTGGCGAGGAGCGAGAGCGGCCACCCGCCGGTACCGGGCGGCGAGCCCGGGTGCGCAAGCTGCCCGGGCCACCTTCGCAACCGGCCGCCGGAACCGCTGCGCCGCAGGCCACGTATGCTTTCGGGCACCGGACGGAGTGCCGCCCCGGCAGGGGTACGCACCGTGCAGGCCAGGGTGAGGAGCGCGAAGTGAAGGTCGGCGTGATCGGACTGGGCGACATCGCCCGCAAGGCGTATCTGCCCGTGCTCACCGCACGGCCGGGGATCGACCTGCACCTGCACACCCGGACCGCCGCCACTCTCGACGCGGTCGGGGACACGCACCGCATCCCGTCCGCGCACCGGTACACCGAGCTGGACGCCCTGCTCGCCGCGGGGCTGGACGCCGCCTTCGTGCACGCCGCGACCAGTGCGCACCCGGAGCTGGTGACCCGCCTGCTGGAGGCAGGGGTGCCCACCTACGTCGACAAGCCGCTGGCCTACGAACTCGCCGACGCGAGGCGCCTGGTGGAGCTGGCAGAGCAGCGCTCCACCGCACTCGCGGTCGGGTTCAACCGCCGCTTCGCACCGAGCTACGCCCAGTGCGCCGACCACCCCCGCGACCTGATCCTGATGCAGAAGAACCGGGTCGGACTGCCTGAGGATGCCCGCACCCTCGTCTACGACGACTTCATCCACGTCGTCGACACGCTGCGCTTCCTCGCCCCCGGCGGGACGGACCAGGTGACCGTGCGGGGCCGGACGCGGGACGGCCTGCTGGAACACGTGGTGCTCCAGTTGTCGGGGGAGGGCTTCACCGCCGTGGGGAGCATGAACCGGCTCTCCGGGTCCTCGGAGGAGATCCTTGAGGTGTCCGGGCAGGACAGCAAGCGTGAGGTCCGCAACCTCGCCGAGGTGATCGACCACCGCGGCCAGCCGTCGGTGCGCCGGCGGGGCGACTGGGTGCCGGTCGCCCGGCAGCGCGGCATCGAGCAGGTCGTGGCGCACTTCCTGGACGCGGTCAGCGCGGACAAGGTGCTGAGTGCCCGGGACGCGCTGCTCACCCACGAGCTGTGCGAGCAGATCGTCACGTCCGTACGCGAGCAGGCCGCCTGACCGACGCCGCCGCGTAGCCGGCCAGCGACACCAGCGAGAGGGCGGCGACCCTGCCGCCGAACCGGGCGTACCCGACGAACGTGCGGCACGGCCACCAGGGCGGCCAGCCCACGTTCACCGCCGCCAGCAGCCAGCTCACCAGCCACACGCCGCCCAGTGCCGTCTGCCGCAGGGCCGGCGGCACCTAGGACTGGGACGCGCCGAGCAGTGCCCACGGTCCACCCAGGTACTCCCCGGAACGCACCAATTCGATCGCCACCCAGCCGGAGGGCAGCAGCACCGCCGCAGCGGCCAGCCGGCGGCCGGGAGCGGGCCGGGGCCAGGAGCCGGCGGGCCAGCAGCCCCCAGGGGACCCGCCAGGGCGGCCACGACGGCCAGGAAGACGTGCGAGCTGGGCGCCGGCCAGTGGTGCGTGGCCAGGGCGAAGCCGGTGCCGCCGAGCCAGCCGAGCACAGCCCGCCTGCCGGGAAGTGGGAGCCGAACGGGGCAGCAGCCACGGCACCAGTGCGACGGGTGCCAGCCACCACAGGGACGGCGCGGGAAAGGTCAGCGCGGGCAGCGCGCCGGCCGCGAACGCCGCCGCGCCCCGCAGGGCACCACCACCCGACAGCCGCATGCAAGCCTCCCGGTCGCCGGCCCGTCAGTGTCACCGGTTGTCCTGTTTCCAGTGTGCCGGGCGGGGCGGTCGTCGATCGCTGTGACCGGCGGCGGGGTTCCGCACACCCCGCCGGGCCCGGGGGTGCTCGCCGTGAGGACGGGTGAGGCGGGTTCACACAACGCGGGCAGCGGCAGGCGCGTGTTCACGCCGTTCGGCGCAACGGACGGACGCTCCGGGCTGCGGCCGAGGCGGGGGCGCAGCAGGCTGGCGGGTGACGACATGAGGTGAGGAGGCGCGGGTGACTCGGCGAAGGAAGGTTCCTGCAGCTCTCCTCCTGGCGGCTGTGCTGCTGCTGTCCGCCTGCGCGGGCGGCACCGGCGGGAGCGGGCTGCGCACGCCGCCCGCCGGGCCGTCGGAGACGGCGGCGCATCCCTCGGAGGCCGGGGGCGGGCCCGCGGCGCAAGCCCGGTCCCGACGGGCCTTCACGTTGCTCGCGACGGGCGACGTCATCCCCTACCCGTGGATCATCCGGCAGGCCCGCAGCGAGGCGGGCGGTCAGGGATACGACTTCCGGCAGATCCTGAGCGGCGTGGCCCCGCTGGTCCGGGCGGCGGACGTGGCGCTGTGCCACCTGGAGACCCCCTTGGGGCACGAGGACGGACCGTTCACCGGCTACCCGCTGTTCCGGTCACCGCCGCAACTCGCGGCTGCCCTGCGGGACACCGGCTACACCGGCTGCTCGACCGCCTCCAACCACACCCTCGACGACGGCGTCGAGGGGGTGCGGCGCACGCTGGACGCGCTGGACGCCGCGGGCGTGCGGCACGCCGGGTCGGCCCGCGACGCACGGGAGGCCGCGCGGCACACCGAGCTGCGCGCCGGCGGCGCCCGCGTCGCGCACCTGTCGTACACCTCGGACACCAACGGCATTCCGGTGCCGGAGGCGGCGCCCTGGGCGGTGAACCTGCTGGAGCCCGGGCGGGTCGTCGCCGACGCCCGGGCCGCCCGGCGGGCGGGAGCGGACGTGGTGGTCGTGTCGGTGCACTGGGGCACCGAGTGGCAGACCGAACCCGACTCCCGGCAGCGGGAGACCGCACGCGTCCTGACGGCCGCCAGGACGGCCGGGGAGCGGGACGTCGACCTGGTGATCGGCACCCACAACCACGTGGCGCAGGCGTACGAGAAGGTCAACGGCACCTGGGTGGTGTACGGGCTGGGCGACCAGATGGCCAGCTTCGTGCCGTCGCTGTACCGGGGCAACGAGGGCTCGATGGCCCGCTTCACCTTCGTGCCCCGGTCGGACGGCGACCGGTGGGACGTGCGGCGGGCCGAGTACCTGGTCGGCCACTCCGTCATGGGCCCGCCGTTCCGCGTCGTGCGGGCCACCGCCGGGCGGCACCCCGAGGTGCACGCCCGTGTGGCGAAGGCGGTGCTCAGCCGCGGCGCTGCCGCCGACGGCCTGCGTGAGGCGGACTGAGTCCCGTCTCCAACGCGGGCGGGTCAGCCCTCGCCCACCTCGGCTCCGGCCAGCGGGTCGAGCACACCGAGGCCGACGAGCACCAGGATGAGCACACCGACCGCGACGCGGTAGTAGACGAACGGCATGAAGCTGCGCGTCTCGATGAAGCGCATGAACCAGGCGATCACGGCGTAGCCGACGAGGCCGCCGACCACGGTGGCGAGAATGGTTGGACCCCAGGACACGTGCGAGGCCTCCTCGCCGCCGATCGAGGAGATCTCGTACACGCCGGAGCCGAGCACGGCGGGGATGGCGAGCAGGAAGGAGTAGCGCGCCGCCGAGGCCCGGTCGTAGCCGAGGAAAAGGCCGCCGGTCATCGTGACACCCGACCGGGACATGCCCGGGATCAGGGCCAGCGCCTGCCACAGGCCGAAGAAGATGCCGTCCCGGACGTTGAGCTGCTCCAGGCCCTTGCGGGGGCCGCCCGCCCGGTGCTTGCCGCCGCCGCTCTCCGCCCGCGCCACGATGCGGTCGGCGATGCCCAGCGCCACACCGAGCACGATGAAGCTGAACGCGATCAGCCGCAGATCCCGGAACGGGCCCTCGATGGTGTCCTTGAACGTGACACCGAGGACGACGATCGGGATCGTGCCGACGATGACCAGCCAGCCGATCCGCGCGTCCAGCTCGCGTCGGGCCTCGCTGCTCACCAGCGACCGGCACCAGGCGGTGACGATGCGGAGGATGTCCTTGCGGAAGTAGATGAGGATGGCGATCTCGGTACCGATCTGAGAGACCGCGGTGAAGGCGGCGCCGGGGTCCTCCCAGCCGGCCGCGACAGCGACCAGCCGGATGTGGGCGCTGGAGGAGATCGGCAGGAACTCGGTGAGTCCCTGGACGAGCCCGAGGATGAGGGATTCGAACCAAGACATGTCGGGGTGCGCTCGTCCTTGTGATCGTCGGTCAGTTCGGATCAGATGCTATGGGTGCGCCCGGCGCGCGCCGCGCGGGGGTGGGGTGAACGCCGCTCACGCGCCCGCTGCGGCCCGCAGTTGGGCCCGGCGGCGCCAGCCGACCAGGGCCGCGGCGGCCCCGGTGACGGTGATGAACGCGAACGCGGCCAGGAACACCGGCGACGCCGGTTCGGTGGCCCGGCTGCCGGCCACCACGTACGCCGCCGTGTTGGGCACGCTGCCGACGGCTGTCGCACCGAGGAAGGTCCCCCACGACATGCGGGACACCGCGGCGCCGTAGTTGGACGCGGCGAACGGCACCCCCGGTACCAGGCGCAGCACAAGCATCGCCCGGAAACCGCGCAGGCTCAGCTGCCGGTCGCCGGCCTGCAGCCAGCGGCCCCGCAGCAGCGGACGCAGCCCGTCCTGCCCCAGCAGCCGCCCCAGCCCGAACGAGATGCCCGCGCCCGCCACCGTGCCGGCCAGCGCGCCCACGGTTCCCCACTGGGCGCCGAACAGCACCCCGGCGGCGATGTTGAGGACCGGACGCGGCACGAAGGCGGCGGTGCACAGCGCGTACGCCACCCCGAAGGTCAGCACGGCCGTACTGGCACCGAGGTGCTGACCAGCGGGATCGGTGAGCATGCGCTGCGGCTGGTGGACGATCACGAGCGCGGCAGCCGAGGCGAGCAGCACCACGAGCAGCACGAGCCGGGCCCGGGCCGAACACAGTGACTGCACACAGCGTGCGCCGAGGGCGCGGGCAGGGGCGGGCACCGGGGGAGAGTAACCGACGAAAGTGACCTTACGGGGACTTCACCGTATGTGAGGTGTGCGACCTCGGGGGACCGGGGCGGGACCGCCCCCTCGCGGCAAGGCGGCGGCCGGCGCCCGGCGGCGCGCGGCAGCCGGGCGTCGGCGCACAATGGGGCGGTGGACGAACCGAGACCCGTGACGTGCCCCGTCGACCAGGGCACCGCCCGGCTGCTGCCCGACGTCGACCGGGAACGGGCCTGGCTGCTGACCGTCGACGACGCGCCGCAGTCCTACGTGGACCTGGCCGACCCGGGGCACCTGGAGTTCGAGTACGTGCGCCGCATCGCCCACGTGCTGGACACCGCCTGCCCCGCGGGGCCGCTGGAGGTGCTGCACCTGGGAGGCGGCGCGCTGACCCTGCCGCGCCACCTGGCGGTGGCACGCCCCGGCTCGCGCCAGCAGGTGGTGGACCACGACGCGGCCCTCCTCGCCCTGGTGCGGCGGCACCTGCCGGTGCCGCCCGGGTCGAGCATCGGGTGCGAGGCGGCCGACGCGCGCGAGGCCCTGGAGCGGCGGGCACCGGCGACCGCGGACGCGGTGGTCGCCGACGTGTTCGGCGGTTCCCGGATCCCGGCCCACCTGACGACGGTGGAGTGCGTCCGTGCCGCGGGCCGGGCCCTGCGCCCGGGCGGGGTGCACGTCGCCAACGTCGCGGACACGGCCCCCTTCGACTTCGTCCGCTCCCAACTGGCCAACCTGTTCGTGGTCTTCCCGCAGGTGTGCCTGCTGGCGGAACCCGCCGTGCTGCGCGGGCGCAGGTTCGGCAACCTGGTGCTGGCCGCGTCAGCCGATCCGCTGCCGGTGGCCGACCTGGCCCGCCGCTGCGCCGGCGACCCGTTCCCCGCCCGGGTGGTGCACGGTGCCGCGCTGCGGCGGCTGGCGGCCGGGGCGGCGCCCGTTCACGACGGCGCCGCGGCGCCGTCCCCGGTGCCGCCGGACGGCTCCTTCAGCCTGTCCTGAGGCGGTACCGGGCGCCCCTCCCCGGTGGCCGGGGGCCGCCTGCGCATGCGGCGGATGTCGGGGACGAGCAGTACGGCCAGGGTGAGCAGCACGATCAGGGCCGAGCACGCCCACAGCGCGGAGGAGCGCCCCATGACCTGCTCTGCGGGTCCGGCCAGCGCGGTGGCCAGCGGCACCAGCGCGATGGAGCCCAGCCAGTCGTACGCCGACACCCGGGAGAACTTCTCCTCCGGTATCTCCTGGTGCAGTGTGGTCATCCAGCTGACCGCGAACACCTCGATCGCGATCCCGCTGACGAACATCACCGCGAACAGCACCCCGACGCCCACGGGCACCGCGAGCGCGGCGGACGGCAGCGCCAGCGGGAACACGCACAGCGCGCCGGTCAGCAGCAGCCGGTCCGGTTTCCACCGGGCCATCAGCACCGCCCCGACCACGGTGCCCGCGCCGAACGCCGCCAGCGCCAGCCCCCACGGCCGGGGCCCGCCGAGGTGGTCCTGCGCCACCTGCGGCCCGTACACCGCCTCGGCCGCCGCCACGACGGCGTTGACCACGGCGAACTGCACGACCACCGCCCACAGCCAGGGCCGTCCCGCGACCTCCCGCCAGCCTTCCCGCAGGTCGTGCAGCAGACCGCTCCCGGGGGCCCGTTCGGGAACACCGCTCACGTCGAGGAACGCACGCAGTGCCCCGGCCACGGCGAACGCCGCGGCGTCCACGGCCAGCACCCAGCCCGGACCCACCGCGGCCACCATCGCGCCGCCCAGTGCCGCGCCGCCGATCCCGGCGCCGTTCATGCCCATCCGGAAGAACGCGAACGCGCGGCTCGCCTGCTCACCGGTGACCGTCGCCAGCACCATGCCCTCGGCGGCGGGCGAGAAGAAGGCCTGCCCGGTGCCGCCGAGCGCGGCGAGCAGCGCCATCTGCCACAGCTGGGCGTTGCCGGTCAGCACCAGGACGGCGAACGCGGCCTGGGAGACGCAGTTGAGGACGTTGGCCGCGACCATCACCCGATGGCGCGGCAGGCGGTCGGCGACGGCGCCGCCGACCAGCAGGAACAGCACGAGCGGCACGGTGCGGGCCGCGGCGACCAGCCCGACGTCCGTGCCGCTGCCCCCGGCCTCCAGCACCGCGAAGGCCGAGGCGATGAGCGCACCCGAACTGCCGAGCCCGGTGATCACCGCCGCCGCGGTCAGCAGCGTGTAGTTGCGGCCGGCCCACGCGGGACGGCGGAGGCGGCGGGGGAGGTGCGGGGTGGTCACCCGGGGGACTATCGCCGCTGCCGGGCCGGGGGAGCAAACCGGCGTCCGCGGCCCGGCGGCGAACTCCCGGGGCCTACTCCTCCTCGCCGTACGGGCGGAGGCTGTCGGTCATCTTCTTGATGGTGGCGGGCGGCACCTCGTCGTCGACGCCCGTGTCGGTGACCATCACCCACAGCCGCAGCTCACGCGAGGCGTCCAGCCACGACACGGTGACGACCTTGCCGTCGGCGTCGCACTCGCCCTTCTTCTCGACGCCGGTCATCGTCGCGGTGGCGGTGTGCCCCTTGATGCCGTGCTTGTTGGAGAACGCCCGGGCCTTGCCGGACTTCAGCTTCTCCTTCTCCTCGCCGTAGGCGTAGAACACGAAGCTCTCCGCGGCGTTGACCGCGGCCACGTCCGTGTCGGTGGAGCCCTGCGCGCCCTTGGTGCCGACCACGGCCCGGGAGGAGTTCTTGGTGCACCACCCCTCCTTGAAGTAGGCGGGGGCGCTCATGGCGACCTGAGGGGCGGGGAAGAGCGCGTCCTCGTCGTCCTTCTTCTCGCCCCAGCCGACGATGGTCGTGGGCGACTTCAGGGACCAGTCCTTCGGCACGTCGAAGGCGCTGTGGTGCTTGGGGTTGACCACGACCTGCCAGCCCGGCACCACCGGGTCGGGTGTCTCCTCCTCGCCGGAGCCGCGCGGGCTGTCCGGGTCGGTGCCGCGGTCGTCGGTGCCCGGCTCATCCGTTCCCTCCGGCTCCGCCGACGGCGGGGCGCCGGACGGGTCCTTCCCTCCACTCGCGCTGTCCTTCTTGCCGTCGTCGCCCAGCAGGGCGAAGGCTGCCACGCCCGCCCCGGCGAGCACCGCGACCGAGGCCACGATCGCGATCACCATGTTGCGCCGGGACTTGCCGCCCTTCCCCGGCGGCAGCGGTCCGCCGGGCCCACCGGGGCTGCCCCACTGGCCATCGGGCTGCTGGTAGGGATTCGGCTGACCGTACCCCTGCGGTGGCCCGAATCCCGGCTGCTGTCCGTACCCCTGCGGGCCCGGTCCGCCCTGCGGGGGAGGCCCGCCCTGCTGGTAGGGGTTGGGCTGCTGGTACCCCGGCTGCTGGTATCCCGGCTGCTGGTACGGGTTGGGCTGCTGGGGGTTCTGCTCGCCCCCCGGCTGCTGCTGTCCTGGCCACATGGCGTGAACTCTAGGCGCGGGCGCGCGGGGAGGCCATGCCCGCCCCCCGGTTGGTACGCAGCTGCTACCGGGAGGCGAACGGCCCTGCGGCCACAAGCTACTCGCTGGTAATGTACGGGCATGCCAGAGAACCAGCCGTCCGTCGGCGAGATGATGTCGGCCACCGTGCCGATGGCCCGCACCCTCAACCTGGAGTTCGTCGAGACCAGCTCTGCCCGCGCGGTGGTCCGCCTGCCCGACCAGGCCGACTACCACAACCACGTGGGCGGCCCCCACGCCGGCGCCATGTTCACGCTGGGGGAGTCCGCCAGCGGAGCCATCGTGCTCGCCGCCTTCGGTGACCAGCTCTCGCGTGCGGTGCCGCTCGCGGTGAGCGCCGAGATCGGCTACCGCAAGCTGGCGATGGGAGTCGTCACCGCCACCGCGGAACTGGGCCGTCCCGCCGCCGAGGTGGTGGCGGAACTCGACGCCGGCGAGCGGCCCGAGTTCCCCGTGAAGGTCGCACTCACCCGCGAGGACGGCGCGGTCACCGGTGAAATGACGATTGTCTGGACACTTCGCCCGAGCAGTTGACCTCGCCGGATCGGTTAGGCTTCCCGGCGTGTACCCGTCCGAGGGGAGCACGCCGGGAAGACCGGGCTGGTGGCATGACGGGGAGGATGGGCGTTGGACATCCAGGGTTGGCTGGAGACGATTCCACCGGTAGCGGTGTACTCGCTGGTGACAGTGATCATCCTCGTGGAGATGCTCGGAGTGCCGCTGCCTGGTGAGATCATCCTCGTCAGCGCGGCGCTGCTGGCCTCGCAGGGCTACGTGGACCCGGTGTGGGTGGCCGCCTGTGCCATCTTCGGAGCCTGCGTCGGCGACAGCCTGGGGTACCTGATCGGACGCCGCGGCGGCAGACCGCTCTTCGGGTGGCTGGGGCAGAAGTTCCCCAGGCACTTCTCACCGGACAACGTGGCCCTCGCCGAGCGCTCCTTCGAGCGCTGGGGCGCCTGGGCGGTCTTCTTCGGCCGGTTCGTCGCCCTGCTGCGCATCTTCGCCGGTCCGCTGGCGGGCGTGCTGCGCATGCCGTACTGGAAGTTCGCCGCGGCCGACATCCCCGGCGGCATCCTGTGGGCCGGCGGCACCACCGCCGTCGTCTACTACGCGGGCAAGGTCGCCGAGGAGTGGCTCAAGCGGTTCTCCTGGATCGGCCTGGTCCTCGCACTCCTGGCCGGTGTGTGCTCCTTCGCGATCATCAAGCGGCGGGCGAAGAAGATGGCCGCCCGGACGCTCACCGACACCACGCCCTCAGAGCGGCAGACGGTGCCCGCCGGCGAGTGACCCGCCACCCCGGCGCACGGACCAGCGGTGCGGACCGCCGCCGGGCGCCGCGGTCGCGGCCATGACGAGCCGACCGGCAGCGTCCTCAGGAACCAGGAAGCCAGGAGCGGCGATGACAGACCGACCCCTGATCGCGGCGGTGGGCGGCCACGCCCCGCGCCTGGACCCGGACGCGTTCGCCGCGCCGACCTCGGTGGTCACCGGCGACGTCACCCTCGCAGCCGGGTCGAGCATCTGGTACCACACGGTGCTGCGAGCCGACTGCGGTCCCATCACCGTCGGTGCCCGCAGCAACATCCAGGACAACTGCACCGTGCACGTCGACCCCGGCTTCCCCGTCACCGTCGGCGACCACGTCTCGGTCGGCCACAACGCCGTCCTGCATGGCTGCACGGTCGAGGACGGCGTGCTCGTCGGTATGGGTGCCACCGTGCTCAACGGCGCCGTCATCGGCACGGGGTCACTGGTGGCCGCACAGGCCCTGGTCCCGCAGGGCATGCGGGTGCCGCCGGGTTCGCTGGTGGCTGGTGTGCCCGCCAAGGTCCGGCGCGAGCTGGCCGACGAGGAACGCGCCCACCTGCGCCTGAACGCCGACATGTACGTCGAGCTGGCGCGCACCCACCGCGAGGCGCACGGCGGCTGACCGCCCCCGCCCCCGCGGCACACGCCGGCCGGGCGTGTGGGGGCAAGATCACAACGGGCCGGACAGCCGACGCGGGCCGCGACCACTACGGTGAGGACGTGCGCCCGACTCCCAACCCCCTCCCCGCGCTGCTGAGCCGCGTGGTGCACGGTGCGTGGCGCTGGGCCCAACGCGCCGGCTCGGTGACCGCGGACCGCCCCGGCCCGTACGCCTTCCGCCGTATCGGCGCGGGTACCCGGCTCGCCTTCCCGCAGGGCACGGTGTTCGGAACGCCCTGGATCGAACTGGGCGACCACTGCGTCATCGGCGCCGACGTCACGCTGACCGCGGGCATGATGCCCGACCTCGAACTGGGACCCGACACGGTGCTGCGGCTGGGCAACGGCGTGGTGCTGGGCCGCGGCAGCCACGTCATCGCCGACACCTCGGTGACGATCGGCGACGACGTGTTCTTCGGGCCGTACTGCTACGTCACGTCCACCAACCACTCCTACGACGACCCCGAGCAGCCGATCGGCAAGCAGTGGCCCAGGACGGCCCCGGTGGAGATCGGCCCCGGCAGCTGGATCGGGCACGGCGCGGTCATCCTGCCGGGGGCGCGGCTGGGCCGCAACGTCGTGGTGGCGGCCGGTTCGGTGGTGCGCGGCGAGGTCCCCGACCACGCCGTGGTCGCCGGGGCGCCGGCCCGGGTGGTGCGCCGCTGGGACGCCGAACAGGGCTGGCAGCCGCCGCTGCGCACCCCGGCACCCGTGCCGGTGCCCGAAGGTGTCTCCGTGGAACAACTGCTCGCGTTCACCGAGTCCGGTGACGAGCGCCGCCCGCCGGGCACACTGGACAGCACAGCCGGCTGACGACCGGTCCCGACCGGTGAGGGAAGGTGTGTACCGTGAACCGCCGCACGCAGCGGATCCTGCTGGTGACCCTGTTCGCCCTGCAGGCGGTCGCCCTGCTCCTGCTGGCGGTGCGGCACCTGTGAGGGCGGGCGCCGCGGGTCAGCCGGCGACCAGCAGCACCGTTCCCATCAGCGCCAGCCCCGCACCGGCCGTCTGCACCGCGCGCAGCCGCTCCTGGAGCACGCCCCGGGCGGCCAGGGCGGTGACCACCGGGTACAGCGACGCCAGGACGGCGGCGACCGTCACCGGCCCGTGCTGCGCGGCGACCATGTAGGTGCCGTTGGCGGCCACGTCGGCCAGTCCGATCAGGGCCAGGGTCGGAAGGGCGGCCCGCAGCCCGGCGGAACCGTCCGCGGGCAGTGCCTTCGTGCCCGTGCGCGTCGCCGCCCACAGGGCCGCGCCGCCGACCGCGACGTTGAGCACGCGCTGCACGAACAGGGCGAGGAACAGCCCCGTCATGGTGGACGAGGCGTGTTCGATGAGCGCCATCACCGAGCCGAAACCGAAGGCGGCCAGCAGCGTGAGGCCCACGGTACGGCGGGCCACCGGTGCTCCGCCCACGCTCGGGCCGCAGGCCAGCACCACGCCGCTGACGGCGACCAGTACGCCGGCGATCTGCACCCAGCCGGGACGCTCGCCCAGTGCCAGTCCGACGCCCACCGGGACAGCCACCGCTCCCACCGCGCCGAGCGGTGACACCACGCCCATGGGGCCGAGGGCCAGCGCCTTGTAGAAGGCGAGCATGCCGATCGGTCCCACCACGCCCGCGGCCACGGCGAACCACAGCTGCGGGCCGATCTCGGACCAGCCGCCGGTGGCCACGACCACCACGCCCAGGGCCACGGCCGCCAGCGACTGCGAGACGACAACCACGGTGAGCGCCGACATGCGCCGGGTGACCAGGCCACCGCCGAAGTCGGCCAGCCCCCACATCAGGCTGGTCATCAAAGCCAGGACGGCGGTCATGGTCGTACCTCGCAGTACAGTGTGATGAACGGTTGGGTTCAGCACACCGTAGTGCATCACAGTGAACTTATGCATTCAGAATAGTAGACTCCGTAGTGAAGGGCGTCCGTGACCGATCTCGACCACCTCACTCAGTCCCTGGCAAGAAACCTCAAACGGCTGCGCACCGAACGGGGGTTCACCTTGGACGCGCTCGCCGCGCGCGCCGGCGTGAGCCGCGGCATGCTGATCCAGATCGAGCAGGCCCGCACCAACCCCAGCGTCGGCACCGTCGTGAAGGTGGCCGACGCCCTGGGCGTCAGCATCACCGGCCTGCTCGACCACGAGCGGGGTGAGGCGGTACGCCTGGTGCCCGCCGAGCTGGCGGTCCGGCTCTGGAGTACCGAAGCGGGCAGCCACAGCACCCTGCTGGCCGGCACCGAAGCGCCCGGGCCGCTGGAACTGTGGAGCTGGCTGCTCATGCCCGGCGACGGCAGCAGCTCCGACGCCCACCCGCCCGGTACGGCGGAACTGCTGCACGTGCGCGCGGGGGTTCTCACCCTCACCGTTGACGGCATCGACCACGAGGTGCCGGCCGGCACCTCGGCGACGTTCGGCTCGCACGTCCCGCACGGTTACCGCAACGACGGAGACGAGCCCGTGGAGATGACCCTCGCCGTGTCCGTCCCCGCCCCCCGCTGACGTCGCCCCCGGCTGGCTCCGCCCGCGTGCTGGCGGGCGGGCCCCGTCCGTGAGCGGGCGGGAGCGCCTCAGGACGCCAGGCGGGGTATCTCGATCGCCGGGCAGCGGTCCATCACCATGTCCAGCCCAGCTGCCCTGGTGCGCTCCCGTGCCGCCTCGTCGACCACACCCAACTGGAACCACACCGCCTTCGCGCCCACCGCCACCGCCTCGTCGGCGACACCCCCCGCCAGGGCGGAGTTGACGAACACGTCGACCACGTCGACGGGGAACGGCACATCGGCGAGCGAGGCGTAGCCCTTCTCCCCGTGTACGGTCTCCGCCTTCGGATGGACGGGCACCACCCGCTTGCCGAAGCGCTGGAGCACCGCGGCGACGCCGTAGGCCGCCCGGTCGGTGTTGGTGGACAACCCGACCACCGCCCACGTGTCGCCCGACTCCGTCAGAATCCGCCGCACTGCCTGCCGGTCCGCGTACATGTGGGAATGAACCCGCGCCCGCCGACGGCCATTCCCGGCACCCCGCATAGGGTGGCCGCATGCAGGAGCAGTACGCCACCGTCGCCACCGCGGGCACCCACGAGACGGAGGTCAACCGCTCCCGGTTCCTCTGCTCGCTCGCCCCGGCCGCCACGGAGCAGCAGGCGCTGGACCACCTCGCCGGTGTGCGCCGCGCACACCCCACCGCCAGCCACCACTGCTTCGCGTACGTCATCGGCGCCGACGCCGCCGTGCAGAAGGCGGGAGACGACGGCGAACCGGGCGGCACCGCCGGCCTGCCGATGCTGCAGATGCTGCTGCGCCGCGACATGCGCTACGTCGTCGCCGTCGTCACTCGCTACTTCGGCGGCACCAAACTCGGCGCCGGGGGGCTCATCCGGGCCTACTCCGGCGCGGTCGGCGCCGCGCTCGACACGCTGGGCACGGTCACCCGCCGCAGGTTCCGCCTCGTCCACGTCACCGTCGACCACCAGCGGGCCGGCCGCCTGGAGAACGACCTGCGCTCCACCGGCCGGGACGTGCGCGACGTCGTCTACGGGCAGGCCGTCACCCTGAGCGTGGGGCTGCCCGAAGCGGAGGTGGACACCTTCCGCGCCTGGCTGGCGGGCGCCACCGCGGGCGCCGCCACCGTGGAACTGGGCGGGGAGGCCTACGGCACGCCCTGAGTACCGGGCCCGCGCCCGCCCGGCGCACGGGGACGCGCCGCATCCGCGGGTGCGGCCCCGGGCCCGCGGCCGGCGGGTACGTTGGCCGGGTGCGCCTGCTGCTGACGACGGACACCCACCTGCCCCGCCGCGCCAAGCACCTCCCGCAGGAGCTGCTGGAGCGCGTCGACGCGGCCGACGCCGTGATCCACGCCGGTGACTGGGTGGACACCGACACGCTCGACCTGCTCGAACAGCGGTCCCGGCGGCTCGTCGCGGTGTACGGCAACAACGACGGCGCGGCGCTGCGGTCCCGCCTCCCGGAGACCGCCCGGGCGGAACTGGGCGGCCTGCGCTTCGCCGTGGTGCACGAGACCGGCCCCGCCCGCGGCCGGGAGCAGCGGTGCGCCGCCCGCTTCCCCGACGCGGACGTCCTGGTCTTCGGCCACAGCCACATCCCCTGGGACACCCGCGCCGCCACTCCCGGCGGCACCCTGCGGCTGCTCAACCCCGGCTCGCCGACCGACCGCAGAGCGCAGCCGCACTGCACCTACATGACTGCCGAGGCCGACGGCGGAGAGCTGACCGACGTGGTGCTGCACCGCCTTCCGCCCCGCCGCTGAGCCCGCGGCGGGCAGCGGTTGCGGGGTTCGGGCCACGCGCTGTCAGTGGCGGGGCTTAGGGTCGGTGACCATGCGCCTCCTGCACACCTCGGACTGGCACCTGGGCCGGAGCTTCCACCGCGTCGGCCTGCTCGACGCCCAGCGGGACTTCCTCGACCACCTCGTGGCCACCGTCCGCGAGCACCGCGTCGACGCGGTGCTCGTCGCGGGAGACGTGCACGACCGGGCCGTGCCGCCACTGGCCGCGGTCGAACTCTTCGACGACGTGCTGCACCGGCTGGCCGGGCTCGGCGTCCCCACGGTGATGATCTCCGGCAACCACGACTCGGCCCGCCGGCTGGGCGTGGGCGCCGGACTCCTGGACCGGGCGGGCGTGCACCTGCGCACCGACCCGGCCGGCTGCGACCGGCCCGTGGTACTCACCGACGAGCACGGCGACGTCGCCCTCTACGGCCTGCCCTATCTCGAACCGGCCCTGGTGCGGGACGAGTTCGGTGCCGCCCGCGCCGACCATGCGGCGGTGCTGGGCGCCGCCATGGCGCGGGTGCGGGCCGACCTCGCGGCCCGCCCCGAGGGCACCCGCAGCGTGGTGCTCGCGCACGCCTTCGTCACCGGCGGGGAGGTCTCCGACAGCGAACGCGACATCACCGCGGGCGGCGTCGCCTCCGTCCCGCTGTCGGTCTTCGACGGCCCGGACTACGTGGCGCTCGGCCACCTGCACGGCTGCCAGACCCTCAGCCCCCGGGTGCGCTACTCCGGCTCGCCGCTCGCCTACTCCTTCTCCGAGGCGTCGCACCGCAAGTCGATGTGGCTCGTCGACCTCGGCCCCGAAGGCGCCCTGCAGACCGAACGCCTCGACTGCCCGGTGCCCCGCCCGCTCGCCCGCATCAGGGGCCCGCTGGAGGACCTCCTCGCCGACCCCCGGCTGGAGCGCCACTCCGGCGCCTGGGTCGAGGCCACCCTCACCGACGCCACCCGCCCCGCCGACCCCCTCACCCGGCTCACCGCCCGCTTCCCGCACCTGCTGCACCTCGTCTTCGACCCCGAACGCGACCCCGAGCAGGAGCGGGGCTCCTACGCACACCGGGTCCGGGGCCGCGACGACACCCAGATCGCCCGGGACTTCGTCACCCACGTCAGGGCCGGGCGCGGCCCCGACGCGGGCGAAACCGACCTGCTGCGCAGCGCCTTCGAGGCGGCCCGGGTCAACGAGGCCGCGAGGGCCGACAGGTGAGGCTGCACCGGCTGACCGTCAGCGCCTTCGGCCCGTTCGGCGCCACCGAGCACATCGACTTCGACACGCTCTCCGCCGCCGGCCTGTTCCTGCTCCACGGCGCGACCGGCGCCGGCAAGACCTCGGTGCTCGACGCCGTCTGCTTCGCCCTCTACGGGGCGGTGCCCGGCGCCCGGCAGAGCCAGGGCGCGGGCCGCCTGCGCAGCGACCACGCCGACCCCGGCACCGCGACCGAGGTGGTGCTGGACGTCACCGTCGGCGGCCGGCGGCTGGAGGTCACGCGGCGCCCCGAACAGCCCCGGCGCAAGCGCAGCGGTGACGGCTGGACCACCGACAAGGCCCAGTCCCTGCTGCGGGCCTACGACCCCGAGGCCGGCGAGTGGCGGGGGCTCAGTCGCTCCCACCGGGAGATCGGGCAGGAGATCACAGAGCTGCTCGGCATGAGCCGGGAGCAGTTCTGCCAGGTGGTGCTGCTCCCGCAGGGCGACTTCGCCCGCTTCCTGCGGGCCGGCGCCGAGGAACGGGCGCAGCTGCTGGGCCGGCTGTTCGACACCGGCCGTTTCGCCGCCGTCGAACGGCACCTCGCGGAGCTGCGGGCGCAGTCGCAGCAACGCCTGCGGGCCGCGGACGAGCACCTGCTCGCACTCGCCCACCGCATGCATCAGGCCGCCGGCGACATCGCCGCCGAGCACCCGCTGCCGCCGCTGTCCGCAGGCGAGCCCGATCTCACCGGCACCGTGCTCGGCTGGGCCGCCGTGGCCCGCGGCACCGCGTACGAGCGCGGCGAGATCACCGCCTCCGCAGCCGCAGAGGCCGAACGTGCCCACCGCGGCGCCGAGCGCCGGCTCGCCGAGGCGCGGGAGTTGGCGCGCCTGCAGCAGCGTGGGGCGGACGCCGCCCGGCGGGCCGCGCAACTCGCCGAAGCGGCCCCCGAGCGCGCACAGGTCCGGGCCCACCTGGACCGCGCCAGGGCCGCCGACACCGTGCAGCCCGCCCTCGACCTGCGCGAGCAGGCGGCAGCCGCCCACCGCCGGGCGGCCCGCGTCGAGGAGGAGCTGCGCGCCCGCCTGCCCACCGCGCTCGCCACCGCCACAGCTGAGGAACTCGCGCACCAGGAAGCGCAGCTGCGCGAACGCCTGGGCGCACTGGACGCCGCGCGCCGTGCCGAGCAGCGCAGCGCCGAGCTGGCCGCGCAACTCGCCGCCCTGGAGGCGGAGGCGGGCGCCGACGAGGAGACCCTGCGCGAGGCCGAGCAATGGCTCGCCGACTGGCCCGCACGGCGCGACGCGCACCAGGCCCGCGTGGACGCCGCCGCCGACGCGGCCACCCGCGCCGAACAGCTCACCGCCCGCCTCGACCCGGCGTCGCGCCGACTGGAGGCCGCCCGGCGCAGGGACGACCTGGCAGCCCGCACCGAAACGGTCGAGCACGCCCACCTCACCGCCCGGGAACGCGCCACCGCCGCCCACGAGGAGTGGCTCGACCTGCGGGAACGCCGCCTCCAGGGCATGGCCGCCGAACTGGCGGCGGCACTGCGCACCGGCGAGCCGTGCGCTGTGTGCGGGTCGCGTGAGCACCCCGGCCCGGCCCGGCGCGGCACCCACCACGTCGACCGGCAGGCCGAGGAGCGGGCCCTCGCCGCCCACCGCGAGGCAGAGGACGGCCGGGAGGCCGCGCGCCGCACCCTGGCCCGGCACGAGGAGGCGCTTACCGCCGCCACCACCGACGCCGACGGCGGCGAGACCTGTGTGCTCGACGCCGAGGTGCGTGCCCTGACCGCGGAACGCGACGAGGCGCGCACCTCGGCCGGAGACGCGCACGCCGCCAGGGAGGCGATGGAGCAGGCCCTGCGCGAGCAGGCCGGCCGACTCGCCGCCCGCGACGAGGCCGGCCGCCGTGCCGCCGCCCGGGCCGCCGGCCGGGAGGCGCTGCTCACCGAACGGGCTGCGCTGCACGCGGAGGTCGAACGGGCCCGGGGCACGGCGGCCAGCGTCAGCGAACAGGCGTCCCGTCTCCAGCGGTTCGCTGAACTTGCCGCCCGGGCGTCCGCCGCGGCCCAGCAGGCGCAGGACTCGGCGGACCGGCTCAAGCAGGCCGACGCGCAACTGGCCGACGCCGCCTACCGGGCACGGTTCTCCACCCCGCAGCAGGCTGCCGGGGCGGTGCTTCCGCCGGCCCGGCAGCGTGCCCTGCAGGAGCGGCTGGACGACTGGCAGGCCCAGGAGGGCGCGGCGGCCGCCGAACTCGCCGATCCGCAGGTGCAGGCCGCCACCGAGCTTCCGCCGGCCGCACCGGAGACGGCGGAACGCCACCTGGCGCTGTGCGCGGCCCGGTGGCGGGCGGCCGACGCGGCCCACGCCGCAGCCCGCAGTCGCCGCGAGGAACTGGTACGCCTCTCCACCCAGGCCGCGGCGGACGCGCGCCGGCACGCCCCGCTGCGGGCCGAGGCCGACCGCGCCGCGGCGCTCGCCACGCTGACCGCGGGCACCTCGGCGGAGAACGAACGCCGCATGCGGCTGGAGTCGTACGTGCTGGCCGCCCGGCTGGAACAGGTCGCCGCCGCGGCCGGCGCCCGTCTCGCGCAGATGTCCGGCGGCCGCTACACGCTGCTGCACTCCGACGAACGGGCCGGGCGCGGCGCCCGCTCGGGCCTCGGCCTGCACGTCGTCGACGCATGGACCGGCCAGGCCCGGGACACCGCCAGCCTCTCCGGTGGCGAGACCTTCACCGCCTCCCTGGCCCTGGCACTGGGCCTGGCGGACACCGTCAGCGACGAGGCCGGCGGCACCCGGCTCGACACGCTGTTCATCGACGAGGGCTTCGGCAGCCTCGACGAGCAGACCCTCGACGAGGTGATGGACGTACTGGACTCCCTGCGCGAGCGCGACCGCAGCGTGGGCATCGTCAGCCACGTCGCGGAGCTGCGCAGGCGCGTCCCCGCCCAGCTGCACGTGGTCAGGCAGCGCACCGGCTCCACGGTCCGCCTCACCGGCCAGGACGCCTGACGGGCCGGGCCCGCCGGGCGGCTCCCCCTCGGGGGCTCGCCCGGCGGGCCCGGCCCGGCTCAGCGGGCGCCGGTCACAGCGCTGACAGTTCCGCGGTGAGGTCGTCCAGACCCAGCGAGCCCTGCGAGAGGGCCGCCATGTGCCAGCGCCTGGCGTCGAAGCTGTCACCGTGCGCGCGGCGTGCCGCCTCCCGGCCCAGCAGCCAGGCGCGCTCGCCCAGCTTGTAGCCGATGGCCTGGCCGGGCATGCCCAGGTAGCGCACCAGCTCGCTCTCCACGAAGTCCGCCGGCCGGCCGCTGTGCATGCCGAAGAACTCCTGCGCGAGCGCGGGAGTCCACCGCTCACCCGGCCGGAACGGCGAGGAGTCCGGAATGGCGAGGCCCAGGTGCATGCCGATGTCGACGATGACGCGTGTCGAGCGCATCATCTGCGCGTCCAGGTAGCCCAGTCGGCGTTCCGGGTCCGACAAGAAGCCCAGCTCGTCCATCAGCCGTTCCGCGTACAGGGCCCAGCCCTCCGCGTTGGCGCTGACCATGCCCACGGTCGTCTGGTAGCGGGAGAGCCGGTCGGCGACGTGCGTCCACTGGGCCAACTGGAGGTGGTGGCCCGGCACCCCCTCGTGGTACCAGGTGGTGACGAGATCGTAGACGGGGAAGCGCGTCTCGCCCATCGTCGGCAGCCAGGTGCGCCCCGGACGGGAGAAGTCCAGCGACGGGCCGGTGTAGTAAGGAGCGGCGGCCCCGCCCGGCGGAGCGATCATCGACTCCACCCGCTTCACCCGGTCCGCCAGTTCGAAGTGCGTGCCGTCCAGCGCGTCGATCGCCTCGTCCATCAGCTTCTGCAGCCAGATCCTGACCTCCTCCACGCCCTCGATCGCCGCGCCGTGCGCGTCCAGGTGCCGCAACGCCTCCCAGGGCGTGGCCGCACCGGGCAGGATGCGTTCGGCCTCGGTGCGCATCTCCGCGATCAGCCGGTGGTACTCAGCCCAGCCGTAGGCGTAGGCCTCCTCCAGATCGAGGTCGGTGCCGTTCCAGTAGCGGGCCCAGAGCCGGTACCGGTCGCGCCCCACGGTCTCGGGGGCGCCCTCGATGCCGGGCGCGTACTTCTCCCGCAGCCAGTCCCGCAGGTCCGCCACGGCGGCTGTCGCCCGCGCGGCTGCCGAGTCCAGCTCGCCGCGGAGCGCGTGGGGGCCGCTCCGGACGAAGGCCGCGAACCACGGTGTGCCGCCGGCGGCGCCGCTCCACTGGGCCAACTGGCCGATGACGGTGCTCACCTGGCGCGGCCCGGCGGGAAGCCCAGCCTCCAGCCCGGCGGCGAGGGAGGCGCGGTAGCCGGCGAGCGCGTCCGGCACCGCCCGCAGCCGTGCGGCCACAGCCGCCCAGTCGTCCTCGGTCTCAGCGGGCATCACGGTGAACGCCATGCGCACGCTGTGCACGGGTGAGCTGAGATTGCTCACCCGGCGCAGGTCCTCCTGCGCGTCGTGCACCGCCAGCTTGGCGGTGAGGCGTTCCCGCAGCAGCCGCGCGCAGCGCCGCTCCGCGTCCGCGTCGACATCGGCCGCGGCACCGTCCTGCGGTATGTCACCGCCCGTGGTATCGGGGCCGCCCGCGCGGACTGCGGCCTCCGCGTCGTCGAGGCGGGCCAGCGTCGCCCGGTGCAGCGCGGCGACGGCCCCGTGGCCGTCGGGAGAGAAGTCGGGCAACCGGCGGGCGCTGCGGGCCAGACCGAGGTACGTGCCCTGGACGGGGTCGAGTTCGACGAGCGCGTCGACGTAGTCGTCTGCCACCCGGCGTGGCAGCGGTGAGGGGTTCTTGGTTGCGGACATGCCGTCCATCCTCATACGGATGCTCTCGCCGCGTCACCCGTACCCGAAGGTCACGACAGGTCACGGCGACGACGGGTCCGCAGGCATCAACGGCCCGCAGTCCCACTGCTGGAAGATCAGCCGGGTCTCCACCCGCGCCACCTCCCGGCGGGAGGTGAACTCGTCGAGCACCAGCCGCTGCAGGTCCGCCGTGCCCGTCACGGCGACGTGCACGAGGTAGTCGTCGGGGCCGGTCAGATGGAACAGCGCCCGCGACTCCGGCAGCCCCCTGACCCGTTCGACGAACGGCCCGATCAGCTCACGTCGGTGCGGGCGCACCTGTACCAGCAGCAGCGCCTCCAGCGAGCGGCCCATCCGCGCCGGGTCCAGCCGCAGCTCGTGCCCGAGGATCACACCGCTGCGCCGCAGCCTGCCGACCCGGTCCAGGCAGGTGGACGGGGCGACGCCCACCGCTGCGGCCAGGTCGCGGTACGTGGTCCGGGCGTCGTTCTGAAGCAGCCGCAGAATCTCCAGATCGACCGGATCCAGACTGACGGAATCGGTCATCGGCCGAACGTAGCACGGGCTCCGAGGGATACTTCCCGGTAGCTGTTCAGCATGGCCTCATGGAGACCACACCCCGTTCCCTGGCCACCGAGGCAGTGCACGCCGGCCGCGAGGACCTCGCCGGCCTCGGTCTGCACGCCGCACCCCTGGACCTCTCCACCACCTACCCCTCGGCGGACAGCCGTGCCGAGGCGGCCCGGATCGACGAGTTCGCCGCGACCGGCGCTCGGCTCACCGGCCCTCCGGTGTACGCCCGGCTGGACAACCCGACGGTGGCCCGCTTCGAGCAGGCGCTCGCCCGCCTGGAGGGCGCCGAGTCAGCGGTCGCCTTCGCCAGCGGCATGGCGGCGCTGAGCGCGGTACTGCTCGCCCGGTCGGCGGCCGGCCTGCGGCACGTCGTCGCCGTCCGCCCGCTCTACGGATGCAGCGACCACCTGCTCGACAGCGGCCTGCTGGGCACCGAGGTGACCTGGACCGACCCGGCCGGGGTGGCCGACGCGATCCGCCCGGACACCGGGCTCGTCGTGGTGGAGACGCCGGCCAACCCCACCCTTGCCGAGATCGACCTGCGGGCCGTCGCGCACTCCTGCGGGACCGTGCCGCTGCTCGCCGACAACACCTTCGCCACGCCGGTGCTGCAGCGCCCGCTGGAGCAGGGCGCGCGCCTGGTCATGCACAGTGCGACGAAGTACCTGGGCGGGCACGGCGACGTGATGGGCGGCGTCGTCGCCTGCGACGAGGACCTCGCCCGGCAGCTGCGCAAGATCCGGTTCGCCACCGGGGGAGTGCTGCACCCGCTGGCCGGCTACCTCCTGCTGCGGGGCCTGGCGACGCTGCCGGTGCGGGTCCGCGCCCAGTCGGTGACGGCCGCGGAACTCGCCGCCCGCCTTGCCCGCGACCCGCGGGTCGGCCGGGTCCACTACCCGCGGATCGGCGGCGCGATGGTCGCCTTCGAGGTCCGCGACGACCCGCACGCGGTGATCTCCGGGGTCCGGCTGATCACTCCTGCGGTCAGTCTCGGCAGCGTCGACACCCTCATCCAGCACCCGGGGTCCATCAGCCACCGCATCGTGGCCGAGGACGACCGCCGGGGCGCGGGCATCAGCGAGAAGCTGCTGCGCATGTCGGTGGGGCTGGAGGACGTCGAGGACCTGTGGCAGGACCTCGACACCGCCCTCAGCGCCCGTCAGCCGGCGTCCGCACCGCAGCGGGCGTCAGCCGGGCACTGATCACCAGCGTGCCCTCCTCGACCTGGTAGTCCAGCGGCAGCCCCAGCCCCCGCATGGCCGCGACCATGCCGGTGTTGGACGCCTGCGTCACGGCGTAGACGCTGCCGCAACGGGACTCCTCAGCCATCGCCACCAGGCGGCGCAGCAGTTCGGAGCCGATGCCGCGGCGCTGCCACTCGTCCTCGACGAGCAGCGCCACCTCCGTCTCGTCGCCGTCCCACAGCAGGTGCCCGAGGGCGACCAGCCGGCCGGACGCCGTCTCCACCGCGAGCGTTCGGCCGTAGCGCGGCGACAGCAGATGGCCCAGGTAGCGGTCCGCGTCGTGCACGGGTCCGTGGTAGCGCAGCGACAGGGTCCGCGCCGAGCAGCGGTCGTGCATCGCGCGGGCGGCGGTGACGTCGCCGGTGTGCGCGCGGCGCACGCTGACCGTGCCGTCCGCCGCGAGCGGAAGCTCGTCCCGCTGCCGGGGGACCCGCTGGCCCAGCCGGGCGTCCAGCTCCACCAGGGCGCGGGCCCGCGCGAACTCGGTCGGGGTGAACGGCAGATGAGGACGCTCGATGACGATGAGGCCACCGGTCGGGTCGGGCAGCCGCAGCACCGTCTCCGCCATCTCGCCCTCGGGCGGCACCCGGCGGTCGGTGGTCGCGCTGCCGGTGGGGGACCGGTCGGGCAGTGAGCGGATGGTGCACCTGCCGAGCAGTTCCCGCAGCGCCAGGGGGAGTTCGGCGCTGTCCAGAGCGGTTCGGGTGGCGATGCCCAGGACGCGGGTCGGGGCGTCCACCAGGTCGTGGGCGTCGGCCCGCTCCAGCCAGGTGCCGCTGCCGCCGCCGTCGCGCACCACGGCGGTCAGCGCCGCCGGGTCGAGTTCCTGCGGGGCGCGGAGCAGGAACTCGTCGACGGTGGCACTGCCGAGGGGGTGGGTCTGCAGCGTGAGGATGTCCACCGACCGCCCCGCCAGCGCCGTGCACAGCGCGGCCAGCGCGCCCGGCCGGTCCCGCACGGTGGTCCGCATCCGCCACAGCACGGTCGGCAGGTCCGCCCCGGCGCCGGCGCTGCCGGGCGGCGGGGCGGTGCCGGTATCGGTACCGTCCGGCGGCGGCGCGTGCGGGTGGCGCCGGGCCCACCAGGTGTGGAAGCCGGCGGTGGCGAGCAGTACGACGGCGGAGCAGACCAGCAGCACCGGCCCGTCGGGGGCGTTGACGACGGTCTTGGCGATGCTGTCGGCGACGGTGACGGCGGTGAACAGTGCGGCCAGCTCCACCAGGTCACGGCGCCAGTGGTGGCCCCGTCGGACGGCGTTGCGGGTCCTGCGCGCGGAGATGTCAGCCATGCGCCCAGCCTCCTCCACCGGTGTTGCGTGATCACGAACGAACTGTGACTGATGGGTTAAGGGCAAAACGGATTGATGGTGCTTTTCAGCCACCCGCCGCAAGGCGGCGCAGCACGCGCCCGCACCGGCGGGCGTACGCCCGCTGGAACACCGGCACCAGCGGGCCCGCGCACCTGGTCCACCACACGGCGGGCAGGCTGAACGCGGCCACGGTCAGCCACACCGAACCGTCGGGCCGCCACTCGACCGTGAACGCCTCCTCGCCCCGCACGGGGTGCCCCGGCAGCGTGCCGTAGCCGAACCCGGCGCGCCGTTCGCCGTCGCGCGACCACACCACGCGGCACGGCCCGTGCACCCGCAGCCGTGCCACGCCCAGGCCGACCACGACCCGCACACCGCTCTCGGCGCGCGGGCCGTCCGCGTCCACCTCCACGCCCATCGCCCGGTGCATGCGCCACCCCAGGACCGCGTCCGCCGCCGCCCGGTAGCACCGCCCGCCGTCGCCGACGCGGGTGCGCACCCGCAGGTGCCGGTAGCCGGCGGGGTGCGCGCCGTCGGATGTCGCCCCGACCTCGGGATACGTCAGCTCGTCCGCCATCGCCCCATCATCGCCCCCGCGCCGGCTACTGGCCGACCCGGCCGGGCTGCAGCACCTTCGTGAACAGCACCGCGCCGCCCTCCTCGCGCAGCCGCACCGTCAGCTCACCGCTGCCGCCGTCGATGTCCACCTGCCCGTAGAACTGGCCGCCCTCGCCGGGCGGCACGTTCGCCCGGTGGGGCGCCTTGAGGAACCGCTGCACCGGCCCGAACGTGCCGTCCATCCGCACCGCCGGGAAGCCGCCCGCGTGCAGCGGCCCGGAGACGAATTCCCAGAACGGCTCGAAGTCCTTGAACGCGGCCTGCGACGGCTCGTAGGAGTGGGCAGCGGTGTAGTGCACGTCCGCCGTCAGCCACACCGTCCCGGTGATGCGCCGGTGCTTGACGAACCGCAGCAGGTCGGCGATCTGCAGCTCCCGCCCCAGCGGCAGGCCGGGGTCGCCCTGGGCGACGGCCTCGAAGTCCTCGCTGCCGTCGGCCACCACCAGACCCAGCGGCATGTCCGAGGCGATCACCTTCCACACCGCCCGCGACCGGCTCAGCTCGCGCTTGAGCCAGGCGAGTTGGCGTCCGCCCAGGATGCCCTGGCGGTCGGTGGCCTGCCGTCCCGGGGAGTTGGCGTTGCGGTGAGTGCGCATGTCCAGCACGAACACGTCGAGCAGAGGCCCGTGCCGCACCACCCGGTAGACCCGCCCCTCGCTGTCGCCGGGCGGCAGCGTGGACAGCGGGAAGTACTCACCGAACGCCCGGCGCGACCGGGCCGCCAGCACGTCCACGTCCTTCACCCGGTACCTGGGGTCGTCGAGGATCTCTCCCGGGTACCAGTTGTTCACGACCTCGTGGTCGTCCCACTGGGTGATCGAGGGCACCTGCGAGTTGAAACGCCGCAGGTGCGCGTCGAGCAGGTTGTAGCGGAAGTTGCCCCGGAACTCGTCGAGGGTCTCTGCGACCTTGGACTTCTCCTCCGTGGTGACGTTGCGCCACACGCCGCCGCCGGGCAGCGCCACCGTCGCCTCGATCGGGTTGTCGGCGTAGACGGTGTCGCCGCTGTGCAGGAAGAAGTGCGGCGAGAGGCGCCGCATCTCCTCGAACACCGGGAAACCGCCGCGATCGGGGTTGATGCCCCAGCCCTGCCCGGCGACGTCCCCCGACCACAGGAAGCGGACGCCGGCCCGGCGGCCGACCGGAGCCGTCCGGAACGAGCCGTGAAGCGGCTCGCCGGTGCGCCGCGGATCGTCCGGGTCGGACAGCAGCACCCGGTAGTGCACGTCCCGGCCGGGAGGCAGGCCGTGCAGCGCGGTCCGCCCGGTGAAGTCGGTGCCGGGACCGACCAGCGGGCCGCGCCAGCGCCGCACCGAGCGGAAGGACTCCGTCGGCGAGGTCTCCACGGTCATCCGGGCGGGCCGGTCCGCGCGCACCCACACCAGGCCGGACGAGGCGGTGACGTCACCGGTCTGCACACCCCACAGTCCCGACGGCCGACCGCCCAGAAGCTGGGCGGGCGCCGCCGCGGAGGCACGCGGCAGCGGCAGGGCGAGCGCGGCTGACGCCGCCAGCGAACCGCGCAGCACGGCGCGGCGGCCGGGACTGCTGCGGGGGTGGTGTCCGTCGGGCATGGGGTCCTCCTCAGCGGTGGGGGCTGCCACGCAACACGGTCCCGGACAACGGCCGTCGGCGGAACGGTGAACGGCGTCCCACCACCCGAGAACCACCCGGGCGGCGCCCCCGGACCCGGGGGCGCCCCCACGGCCACCGCACCCACACCCCGTCACATGGCGGGCGTTCAGCGGGCGGTGTCCGCGATGACGCGCGCCACCCGCGCCGGGTCGTCGCTCATCGGCACGTGGCCGCACCCCGGCAGCCGCACCAGGCGCGCACCCGGCATGACGTGCTTGGCCCGGACGCCCTGCCGGCGCGGCAGCAGGACGTCGCGGGTACCCCAGGCGATCGTCACCGGGATCTTCGCCAGGTCCGAACGGAACAGCCCGTCTCCACCCCGGCCCGCGGCGAGTGTCCGCGCGAAGTCCGGCGCGCCGCGCAGCGCGCGGGTCTCGGCGACCACCGCCTCGGGGGAGCGGCGCCCGGGGCGGGCGTAGATGGTGCCGGTCAGCGCGGCCCGCCCGGCCGGGGTCCGGGCCAGTCGGCGCACGGCGCCGTCCGGCAGCGCCTCGGCCCCGGCCCGCATGGCCCGCAGCACGGCGAACGCCCAGCGCCGCTCGCCCTCGGTCCAGAACCCGGCGGGGGACAGGGCGGTGACGGACCGTGCCAGCCCCGCCCGTCCCAGGTGCAGCGCGATCAGCCCGCCCAGCGAGTTGCCCGCCAGGTGCGGACGGTCCAGGTCGAGTTCGGCGAACACGTCCGCGAGCACCGACGCCAGCGTCTCCGGGCCGTGCCGCAGCCCGGCGGGCAGGGCCGGCGACTCGCCGAAGCCGGGCAGGTCCAGGGCGATCACCTCATGGGAGGCGGCCAGCGCGTCCATCACCGGAGCCCAGGCCTGGCGGTGGTGGCCGATTCCGTGCAGCAGCACAAGCGGCTCTCCCGACCCGCGGCGCTCGCAGGCGACCGAGACCCGCGGACGGTCCTCACGGGTCACCCGCACGAAGGACACCGGCTCGGACATGGGCTCTCCTCTGATTCCTCGACAGCACGACGAACAGCACACCCTGTCAGCAGCGGCCCGGACGGGAAACCCCGGGGAGGCCCGGTCGGCCACGCGCCCACCTTTCGTTCCGCGGGGGTCCCGTCCACCTGCTCAGAGGCCTCCGGCCACGCGCAGCACCGCGCCGGTGGTGTAGGACGCCTCCTGCGACAGCAACCAGGCGACGGCCCCGGCCACCTCCGAAGGCTCACCGGGCCGCTTCATCGGCACCCGGTCGGGCTGCCGCCACGGCCGCTGGGGATCGCCCATGGAGGCGTGGATGTCGGTCAGGATCATGCCGGGCTGCACCGAGTTGACCCGCACGCCGTCGCCGGCGAGTTCCCGTGCGAGGCCCACGGCCAGTGCGTCCACCGCGGCCTTGCTCGCTGCGTAGTGCACGTACTCGCCGGGGCTGCCGGTGGTGGCCGCGGCGGAGGAGACGGTGACGATCGCGCCGCCCGTCCCGCCGTGCCGCCGCGACATGGCCAGCGCGGCGCGTCGCGCGCAGTAGAGCACCCCCAGCACGTTCACGTCGATCACGCGTCGCATGTCGGCGGTGGAGGTCTCGGTGAAGCGGCCCAGCGGGCCGGTGATACCGGCGTTGGCCACCAGACCCGTCACCGGCCCCAGGTCGCGGGTGACGGCGTCGAACAGCGCGTCCACCTCCGGCTCCCGGGCGGTGTCCGCCCGGACCGCGAGCGCCCTGCCGCCCTCGGCCCGTACCGCCGCCGCCACCCGCTCCGCGGCGTCCGCGTCCCGCTCGTAGGCGACGCCCACCGCGTGCCCGTCGCGCGCCAGCCGCAGCGCGACCGCCGCGCCGATCCCTCGGCTGCCCCCGGTGACCACCGTGACCTGCTGCTCCATGGAGTCTCTCCTGTGTCCCGCCCCGCGCCGGCTGCCCTCGCGCCGGCACCGCGGTGACGCTATCGGACGTCCGGCACCGCCGACGCGGAGGCATTGGTCTTGACCAAAGGGGCGGGTCGTCCTATGGTCACAGGGCATACGCAACAACCTTTAAAAAAGAAGCACGCATAAACCCGTCGGCGACACGGCGATTGCGGAGGCAAGGGTGGGGACCACGCAGTTGGAGACGGTGCCGGAGCCCAAGTACTGGCACCTCAAGACGGTGTTGTCGGAGGCACTGGACTCCGAGTTCGCCGTCGGGCAGATCCTGCCCAACGAGCGCGACCTCGCCGCCCGCTACGGAGTGGCCAGGGCCACGCTGCGGCAGGCGCTGGAGCAGCTGGAGTTCGAAGGGCGTCTGCAGCGCCGCCGGGGAGTGGGCACCACCGTCGCCCCGCCGCGGGTCGGCGTGGACATCGCCCCCGTGCAGGGCAGCTGGCCCGGCGCTCCCGGTGACGCCTGGCAGGTCGAGGACTGCACCGAGACCTCGCCGCCCGCCGCGGTGGCCCGCCTGCTGGACCTCGTCGACGGCGAGACGGTGCACGTCGTGCGCCGCGCCCGGACATCACACGGCCAGCCGCTCGCCGCCGAACTGCTCTACGTGCCGCTCGACGGTCCGCGCAGCGGAGCGGACGACGGCGCCGCCCGCGGCCAGGCCGTGCTGCGTGCCCTGCACCGCGACCCGCTCGACGGCCAGGACCGTTCGGTGGAGCTGGGCTCCGCCGGCGCCGAGGACGCCCGGCAGCTCGACCGGCTGCCCGGAGCCCCGGTGCTCGTGGTCACCACGCGTTACCTCTCCGGCGGCCGCGTCGCAGCCGTGGCCGTCTCCACCTACCGCGCCGACACCTGCCGGCTCACCTTCGGCGAGACCGGCGGCATGGAACTGCTCGCCAGCTGAGCCCACTCGGGTCGGACCCCTGCCTCCGCGCGGCGGGAGCGGGGGAGAGGCCACGGCGCGCAGGAGGGCAGGCAGTGACGGACGGACTCGCCCGCGCAGCTGAACCAGCCGTTCGGCTGCGTCCTGACTTCCACCCCGCAGCGATCCTCTCCCGCAGTGGCAAGTCCCTGCTCATCGCCGGACACAGCGACGACGGCCCCACCGTCGCCAAACTGCTGACCGACCACACGCCGTTGTGGGCCGACAAGTGCCTCGCGGAGATCCGCGCCTACGAAGCATTCGGGCGCACTCCGCCGCCCGTCCGCGTGCCTCGGTTGATCGCCGCCGACGCACACCGGCACGTCCTGCTCATCGAGCACGTCAGAGGTCGCCCGCCCCTCTCCGATCGCTGGTCCCCGCACCCTCTGCGCCCGGCAGACCTCGCCGCGATGCTCATTGCGCTGTGCTGCTTCTCCCGCTGGCAGCCACCGCCCGGGGCCTTCACTCGCGCCCCTGACTACCGGGCACGTCTCGAACGGGATCGCAGACGGGGCGTCATCACCCCGCAGGACCTGAGTGCGCTGACCGATCTTCTGCACCAGGCGGACACTGCCGCGGTACCAGGTCACGGAGACCCGCTGCCGACCAACTTCCTCCTCACCGCCGACGGTCAGGCGGCGCTCATCGACTGGGAACACGCAGGCCGCTACCTGCCCGGGTACGACCTCGCCCTGCTGTGGATCCTCCTCCTCGCCACGCCGGGCGCGCGCGAGCACATCGAAGGGCTCATCGCCGCCGAACCCGCCCCCGTCCAGGCCGCCTTCACTCTCAACAGGGCCGTACTCCTCGCCCGTGAACTCCACAGCCACCTGCAGCTGCCGTCCTCCACGTGGCGCGACGAACGCGTCATGGCACTCCGACGGGATTTCGACCATCTGCGAGAACAACTGCGCGCCAGCCGGTAGCGGTTCGTCGAGCCGCGCTGATTCCCGTTGCCGGGCATGGAGGGACGCGCGTCGGGCGAGGGGTGGGGAGCGGCTCACGGGTGTTTCCCGAGCGCACAGTGGACGGGATGAGGTGGCTCCGCCCCCCGCCCCGGGGCCGGGCTCAGTGCGGCAGGGTCTGCGTGACGCGCCACAGGCGGCGGGGCAGGTCGCCTTCCTCGAAGGCGTGGACTTCGGTGAGTGACCAGTCGTCGGCCAGGGAGTCGACCAGGTGGCGGGGGAAGAAGTGCACGGCGAAGCCGCCGTGTTCGAAGACGTCGTCGCCGTGGGCGGTGCCGGTGCCGTAGTGGGCGTCACCTGTGTGCCGGACGGTGTAGACGAGCGTCCCGCCGGGCCGCAGCACGCGGCGGATCTCGCCGACCAGGGTGTGGATCTCGCGGGTCGACAGGGCCATGCACAGCAGCATGTGGGCGAACACCGCGTCCACGGAGTTGCCGGGCAGCGGTAGCGGTTCGCGCACGTCGTGGACCGCGGTGGTCACCCGTTCGCTCACACCCCGGGCCCGCGCGGCCTGCTGGAGTTGCTCAAGGCCGACGGGGCTGAAGTCGGTGGCCTGGACGGTGAAGCCCTCGTGGGCGAAGTGCAGGGCGTCCCGGCCGTGCCCGGCTCCCAGTTCGAGCACGTCACGCGCGCCCGCCGCGCGGAAGGCACGGGCGGCGTGCCTGGCGGGGACGGAGGGATCCTCCCCGTACATGCCCGGGTGGGCGCTGTAGGTGTGCTCCCAGTGCTGCCGCTGCGCGGCTGCCAGGTCCTGATCGTCGTCGCTCACGTCCGTACGTCCCCTTCGTCCCGGCAGGCGCGGGGCTCGCCGGACAGCTTATGGGGCCCTGGTCTGGGCGAACGGCGCGTGGCCTGCCACAGGGCACAGTTCTGGACAGGTGTCCATATTTGATGGACACCTGTCCAGAAAGTGGAGCTGATGATGACCGTGATCGCGAACATCCTGGTCGGCCTGGTGGCTGCCCTGCACGTGTACATCCTGGTGCTGGAGATGTTC
Organism: Streptomyces sp. 549; assembly: GCF_030124175.1. Lineage (GTDB taxonomy): Bacteria > Actinomycetota > Actinomycetes > Streptomycetales > Streptomycetaceae > Streptomyces. The sequence goes on from NZ_JASKMT010000010.1 coordinate 101,549, forward strand.
CTGTGGGAGCGGAAGCCGGGGCGCTCGCTCTCCGGCTTCGACGCGGAGATGGCCCGGGCCACCGTGCCGCTGGCCGCCAACCAGGGGCTCTACAACGGCTTTCTGGCGGCCGGGCTGATCTGGGGCCTGATCGCCGCCGATCCGACCGGTTTCCGGGTGCAGGTCTTCTTCCTGGGGTGTGTGCTCGTGGCCGGGCTCTACGGCGGTCTCACCGCCAACCGGCGGATCCTCCTCGCGCAGGCGCTGCCCGGGGCGCTGGCCCTCGGCGCCGTGCTCCTGGCCCGGTGACGCGCCCGCTGGAGCAGGTGAGCGTCGCCGCCCTGGTGGGCAGGGCGGGGATCGCCCGGGCCACCTTCTACCTGCACCACCGCGGCCTGGAAGCGCTGGCCGTCGACGCCTGCGCCGGCCTGGTGCGAGAGGCGGTGGACGCGCTGCACGCATGGCGCGGTGTTCCCGACCCGGTGAATCCACTACCCGCGCTGCTCGGCTTCTTCGCCGGGGCCGCCGACCACGTGGCGCTGTACCGGGCGCTGCTGACGCCCGGCGGCGGCGGGCCGCTGGGCGGGGTGCTGCACCGGGAGCTGCGGGAGCGCAGCCGCAGCGAACGTGCCCTGGCCGGTGCGCCGGAGCCAGACCTGGTCGCGTCGGCGGTGGCCGCGACGTTCGCCGGGACACTCGCGGACTGGGCCCACGGCCTGATAGACGCCACCCCCGACCGAATAGCCCACCTGGTGTGGCGGCTGCTGGTCGCCCTGCACCGCACTCCGGTCGGCGGCCTGCCCTCCGGCCCGGCGCGCTGACCGGCTGCGCCGGACCGGGGGAGTCGGGGGAGTGGGGCTCGGGCGGGGCGGACGGTGGGAGCCGGTCAGCCCTCGGCGGTGCCCTCCACCGTGAACAGCTGCCGTTCCAGATGGTCCAGTGCCAGACGGACGGCACCCGTCGCCACGGCGGCCTCGCCCAGCTTGGACAGTTCGACGCGGGGCGGACGCAGGCAGTAGCGGGCCAGTTCGCGGCGCAGGGGGTCCAGCAGGCCGTCCTGGCCGGCCGCCCAGCCGCCGATCACCACCAGTTCCGGGTCGAGGGCCAGCACCAGTGCCGCGACGTCGTGCACCAGCCGCTGGACGAAGCGGTCCACGGCCTGCCGGGCGCGCTCGTCGCCGTCCCGCGCCATCTTGAACACCCGCGCCACCGCGGCCTCGTCGAGTGGGTGAAGCGGCTCGCCCGTGGTGGACAGCAGGCGCTCCGGGAACGCCTCGCGACCCAGCAGGTGCAGCGCGCCGATCTCACCCGCCGCACCGCCGTAGCCGCGGTGCAGCCGCCCGCCGATCAGTGACCCGGCACCGGGGCTGAGGCCGGCCAGCACCATCACCGCGTCGTCGCAGCCGACCGCCGTGCCCTTCCAGTGCTCGGCGAGCATCGCCGCGTTGGCGTCGTTCTCCACCAGCACCGGGCAGCGGAACGAGCGGCGCAACCGCTCGCCCAGCGGCAGGCCCGTCCAACCCGGCAGAGCCGTGCACAGGCGCACCGCGCCGTCCGCGGTGACGATGCCGGGACTGCCCACGCCGACCGCCCGCAGGGTGGAGCGGGCCACCTCCGAGCGCCGCAGCAGGTCGGACACCGCCGAGCGGGTCTGCTCCAGGCGGTCGTCCGCGCACGCCTCCTCGGAGACCTCCCGCTCGGCTGCGCCCAGCAGCTTGCCGTTGAGGTCGGCCAGGACGGCGGACACCCGGTGCGGGCCGATCTCGATGCCCAGCAGATGGCCCGCCTCGGCCCGGAACCGGAACCTGCGTGCCGGACGGCCCTGCCGCCGGCCGTCGGCCGGGTCCCTGGGCACCTCGGCGACCAGACCGCCGTCGATCAGCCCCTCGACGACTATCTCCACCGTCGGGCGGGAGAGCCCGCTCTTGCGTACCAGGTCCGTGAGCGTGGCACAGCCGTCCGCGGTGCGCAGCGCTCGCAGGACGACCGTGGAGTTGATCCTGCGCAGCAGGGACGGGTCCCCACCGGTGAGCCTCCCCAACGTCCTCCTCCCTCCTCGCCCCTGTGGCCGGATCGTATCCGCTGGCGAAAGGCACGGCGAGTGCGGGGACGATCACGGTCCGGCGTACGTTTGCCCCGGTGCCGTGCGCCGGGGGTCCGGCGGGATCAGCCGTCCTCGCCGAGGCTGCGGCGCAGCTCCGCGTAGGCCTCCGCCATGGCGGCCGGCGTCCAGTGCGCGTTCAGCCCGCTGGGGTTGGGCAGCACCCACACCCGGGACGTACCGATACCGGCCGGCTGCGGGCCGACGCCCGCACGGCGGTCGCCGAAAGCCGTGCGGTAGGCGGTGATGCCGACCACGGCAAGCACCTGCGGGCGCAGCCGCGTCACCTTCTCCACCAGCAGCCGGCCGCCCTCGCGGAAGTCCTCGGCACTCACCTCGTTGGCGCGCGCCGACGCCCTGGCCACCACGTTGGTGATGCCCAGGCCCCAGCGGAGCAGTTCGTGCTGCTCGCCCGGCGCCAACCGCCGGGGGGTGAAACCGGACGCGTGCAGCACCGGCCAGAACCGGTTGCCCGGACGGGCGAAGTGGTGGCCGGTCGCCGCCGACATCAGCCCCGGGTTGATGCCGCAGAACAGCACCCGCAGCCCCTCGGCCACCACGTCGGGCACCAGGCGGTCGCGGGCCGCCGCCAGCTCCTCCGGAGTCAGAGGATCGCTCCGGGCCGGTACGCGGCGGCCTCCGGGTACCGCTTGCCGACCTCCTCGACGCGCGCCGCGACGGCGGCCACCTGCTGGCCGGCCGCCCCGGTGAACGACAGGCGGTCCGCCATCAGCGCGTCCAGCGCTGCGCGGTCCAGCGGGAGCCGCTGGTCCTCGGCGAGCCGGTCCAGCAGCTCGTTGTCCTTCGCCCCGGCGCGCAGCGCCAGCGCCGAGGCCACCGCGTGCTCCTTGATGGCCTCGTGGGCCAGCTCGCGCCCCACACCGGCCCGGACGGACGCCATGAGCACCTTGGTGGTGGCGAGGAACGGCAGGTAGCGGTCCAGCTCCCGGGCCACGACCGCCGGGAACACGCCGAACTCGTCCAGTACCGTCAGGAAGGTCTCCAGCAGGCCGTCGAAGGCGAAGAACGCGTCTGGCAGCGCCACCCGGCGGACCACCGAGCAGGAGACGTCGCCCTCGTTCCACTGGTCGCCGGCCAGCTCGCCCACCATCGACGCGTAGCCGCGCAGGATGACGGCGAGTCCGTTGACCCGCTCGCAGGAGCGGGTGTTCATCTTGTGCGGCATCGCGGACGAGCCGACCTGGCCCTCCTTGAAGCCCTCGGTGACCAGTTCCTGGCCGGCCATCAACCGGATCGTCCGGGCCAGCGACGAGGGTGCCGCGGCCAGCTGGACCAGCGCGCTCACCGCGTCGTAGTCCAGCGAGCGCGGGTAGACCTGGCCCACCGAGGTGAAGGTGTGCGCGAAGCCCAGGTGTGCGGCGATGCGCTGCTCCAGTTCGGCCAGGCGCTCCGCGTCACCGCCCAGCAGGTCCAGCATGTCCTGGGAGGTGCCCACCGGGCCCTTGACGCCGCGCAGCGGGTAGCGGCCGAGCAGCTCCTCCAGCCGGGCGAACCCCACCAGCAGTTCGTCGGCGGCGGTGGCGAACCGTTTGCCGAGCGTGGTGGCCTGCGCGGCCACGTTGTGCGAGCGGCCCGTCATCACCAGCGCGCCGTGCTCCGCGGCGAGCGCGCCGAGCCGGGTCAGCAGTGCCACGGTGCGGTCCCGGACCAGTTCCAGCGACAGCCGGATCTGCAGCTGCTCCACGTTCTCCGTGAGGTCGCGGGAGGTCATGCCCTTGTGGATCTGCTCGTGGCCGGCGAGCGCGTTGAACTCCTCGATGCGCGCCTTCACATCGTGCCGGGTGACCTTCTCGCGCTCCGCGATGGAGGTCAGGTCCACGTCCTCCAGGACCCGCTCGTAGTCGGCGAGTGCCTGCTCGGGCACCTCGATGCCCAGGTCCTTCTGCGCGTGGAGCACGGCCAGCCACAGCCGCCTCTCCAGCGTCACCTTGTACTCGGGGGACCACAGGACGGCCAGCTCCGCGGAGGCGTAGCGGCCGGCGAGGACGTTCGGGATGCGCGGCTTGTCAGTCACGTCCAGGGATTCTACGGGGTGTCGTCCCAGGCCAGCGGTGCCAGGTCGGGGCGCTTGGGCAGGCGCCCGTCGCCGGAGGAGCGGCCGGTCAGCCGCCGGCCGATCCACGGCACCAGGTGGCGCCGGGTGAACCGCACGTCGGCGGTGACCCGGGCGTGCCACGCCGGACGTGCGGACGGCGGCAGGGCGGCGTTCCAGTCCAGTTCCGAGGGGCGGCCCAGATGCTGCCAGACCGCCTCGGCCACCCTGCGGTGCCCCTCCGCGGACAGGTGCAGCCGGTCGTCGGCCCATATCCTGGGGTCGCTGAGAGCGGGGGAGGCGTACAGGTCCACGACGCCGACGCCGGTGCGGGCGGCCAGGTCGTCGATGAAGGCGAACAGCTCCTCCATGCGGGCCCGGTAGCGTTCCAGGACCGGGCCGCGCCGCCCGGGGCTGCGCATCAGCAGCAGTCGGCCGCTGGACGTCGCCAGCTTCTGTGCCGCCTCCTCCAGCAGGCCGCAGACGCGGCCCATGTCGCATTGCGGGCGCAGCACGTCGTTGAGGCCGCCCACCAGCGTGACCAGGTCGGCCCCCATGGCGGCGGCGGGGTCGACCTGCTCGTCGGCGATCTGCTGGATGAGCTTGCCGCGCACCGCCAGGTTGGCGTAGCGGAACTCCTCGGAGCCGGTCGCCAGACGGGCGGCCAGCAGGTCGGCCCAGCCGCGGTAGGTGCCGTCGGGCCGCAGGTCCGACATGCCCTCGGTGAAGGAGTCGCCGAGGGCGACGAAGCTGTTGATCCGCGGTGCGTTGTCCATGGCGCCACCATGGTAGCGGGCAACCGGTTGCCCGGGGCAATGAGCCTGCTGTCGGGGCGGGGCGGGGCGCGCCCGCGCGGACGCGGACGCGCCCGGCGGTCAGCCGGTCAGGTTGCGGCCGACCAGTTCACGCAGCACGTCCTCCATGGTGACCAGCCCGTCGGTGCGGCCGTCCTGACCGATCACCGCGGCCAGGTGGGTGCCGCTGCTGCGCATCGCCCCGAGCACGTCGTCCAGCGGGGTCTCGGCGCGGACCCGCGCCACCGGGCGCAGGGCCGCCACCGGGAACGGCAGATGCCGGGAGTGGGCGTCGAGGGCGTCCTTCACGTGCAGATAGCCCACGGCCCGGCCGGCGCCGTCCACCACGGGGAAGCGGGAGTAACCCGAGCTGGCGGACAGCCGCTCCAACTGCTCCGGCGTCACGCCCAGCCGCGCCGCCACCACCCGCTCGCCGGGCCGTACCACCTCGGCGACCGGGCGCCTGCCCAGTTCCAGCGCGTCCCGCAGCCGCTCGGTGGCGCGGGTGTCCAGCAGGCCAGCCGCGCTGGAGTCGGCCACCAGCCGGGCCAGCTCGTCGTCGGAGAACGTCGACTCGACCTCGTCCTTGGGCTCCACCCGCAGCAGCCGCAGCAGGGTGTTGGCGAAGGTGTTGACGGTGAAGACGAAGGGCCGCAGCGCCCGCGTGACCGCCACCAGCGGCGGGCCCAGCAGCAGCGCGGTGCGCTCCGGTTCCGCCAGCGCGATGTTCTTCGGGACCATCTCCCCGAACAGCATGTGCAGGTAGGTGGCGAGCGACAGGGCGATGACGAAGGAGATGGTGTGGCCCAGCGCGCCGGACACACCGACGGACTCGAAGGCCGGTTCCAGCAGGTGGGCGATGGCCGGCTCCGCGACGATGCCCAGCACCAGCGTGCACAGCGTGATGCCCAGCTGCGCGGTGGCCAGCAGCGCGGAGACGTGCTCCAACCCCCACAGCACGCGCTTGGCCCGTCGGTCCCCCAGCTCCGCGCGCGGCTCGATCTGGCTGCGGCGCACCGAGATCATGGCGAACTCCGCACCGACGAAGAAGGCGTTGACGACCAGGGTCAGCAGGCCGACGAACAACTGCAGTGCGATCACCGGCCGACCTCCTCACGGGCGGACGCCGGACCGTCGCCGGCCCGGTCCGGGCCCTCCGCCCCGTCTTCCGGTGCCCGCAGGCGCGCGCGGGCGGCACGGCGCCCGGTGGCGTCGACCACCTCGATCTGCCAGCCGGCGACGTCCACCCGGTCACCCTCGGCGGGGATGCGGCCCAGCCCGGTGGCGACGAGCCCGGCCAGCGTCTCGTAGGGCCCGTCCGGTGCCCGCAGCCCGATCGCCTCCAACTGGTCGGTGCGGGTGCTGCCGTCCGCGTCGTACACCTCGCGGCCCTCGGCGTCGGCGCCCACAGGCGCGAGGTAGGGGGCCTCGTGGGGGTCGTGCTCGTCGCGGACCTCGCCCACGACCTCCTCCACGATGTCCTCCAGGGTCACCACACCGGCCGTGCCGCCGTACTCGTCGATCACCACGGCCAGGCTGCGGGACTCCGAGAGCCGGTCGAGCAGGCGGTCCACGGTCAGCGACTCGGGCACCAGCAGCGGCTCGCGCAGCAGCTCGGTCACCGGCTGCCCGGCCCGCAGCTCCGCGGGGACGGCGAGCACGTCCTTGATGTGCACCACACCGACGACCGTGTCGAGCGTGTCGCGGTAGACGGGGAAGCGGGACAGGCCCGTGGCCCTGGTGGCGTTGGCCACATCGGCGGCCGTCGCGTGCACCTCCAGGGCGGTGACCTGCACCCGGGGGGTCATCACGTTCTCGGCGCTCAGCTCGGCCAGGTGCAGCGTGCGGATGAACAGCTCGGCGGAGTCCGCCTCCAGCGCGCCCACCCGGGCGGAGTGTCGGGCGAGGGCGACCAGCTCCTGTGGGGAACGGGCCGACGCCAGCTCCTCGGTGGGCTCCAGGCCCATACGGCGCACGGTGCGGTTCGCCGTGTTGTTGAGGTGCCTGATCAGGGGGCGGAACACGGCCGAGAAGGCGCGCTGCGGCGCGGCGACGCGCTTGGCCACGGGCAGCGGCCGGGAGATCGCCCAGTTCTTCGGGACCAGCTCGCCGACGACCATGAGCACCACCGTCGACAGCGCGGTGGCCAGCACCAGCGCGGTACTGGCGGCGGCCTGCTCGGGCAGCCCGACCGCCCGCACGGGGCCGGACAGCAGGACGGCCACCGACGACTGGGCCAGCATGCCGATGATGAGGCCGGTGACGGTGATGCCCAGCTGCGCGCCGGACAGCTGGAAGGTGAGGGACCGCACGGCGCTGAGCGCGCCGGCCGCCCCCGGCTCGCGGTCGGAGACGGCCCGCTCCAGCGCGCCTCGCTCGACGGTGGTGAGCGAGAACTCGGCGGCGACGAAGATGCCGCAGGCGAGGGTCAGCAGCAGGGCCAGGACCAGCGGGAGGACTTGGGTCACAGGGTCACCTCCGGCCCGCTGTCAGGGACGACAACAAGGAGGTGTGCCCGGTGCCGGGACTTGGAGGCTCGCCCATGGACGGACGCTGACCCCTTTCCGCATTCAGCTGAGGCCGGCGGTCGACGCCGGCGAGAACCCCTACACCATACGGGAGTGTCCTGCCGCCGACCGGGTGCGCGGCGTGCCCCTCACAGGTGCTTCACCCAGCGGCTCCACTGCGGCTCGCGGCTGTAACCGGCCGCCACCCACGCCTGGTGGGCGCGCTCGTTGCGGTCCAGCACCATGGCGTCACCGCGCCGCCCGCCCAGTTCGGCGAACCGCTTCTCGGCCGCCGCGAGCAGCGCTGTGGCGACGCCGGTCCGCCGGTGGGCGGGGTGCACGGCGAGGCGGTACAGGTGGCAGCGCCACCCGTCGAAGCCGGCGATCACACTGCCCAAGAGCAGGCCGCCGCGCTCGGCCAGCAGCAGCGCCTGCGGGTCCCGCCCGATCAGCCGGGCGACGCCCGCCGGATCGTCGCTGACGCTCACGCCCTCGGCAGCCAGGCCCCAGAACGCCAGCACCGGTTCGGTGTCCTCAGGCCGGGCGGTGCGGACGTGCAGATCGTTCATGACAGCATCCCAGCACCACCCGGGCGAGGTGTCGACCCGTTGAAGACGGTTTGCCGGAAACGGGTGGAGGCGGCTCAGGCCAGGGGCGCGGGTGGCTCTCCCGCCCAGTGGCCGTCCAGCTCCGGGGCGAGCCACATCGCCGCCCGCTCCCGGAAGGCGGCGCTGTCCAGACCTCCCGCACCCTCCGGCAGCAGGCCCAGCAGCGGGGCCCCGGCCGCAGGCGGCAGGTCGGTGAGGTTGCAGCGGGCCGCGAGGTCCGGCCGCGCCGGCCAGCTGCCCACCACCACGCCCCGGCACTCCAGCGCCCTGGCGCGCAGCGCCTCGGCCGTCAGCGCGGTCGCGTTGAGCGTGCCAAGACCGGCGGCTGCGACCACCAGGACCGGGGCGCGCAGCATCACCGCGACGTCCGCCAGCGTCGTGCCCCGGTCGTCGAAGCGGACCAGAAGCCCCCCGGCGCCCTCCACCAGCACCAGGTCGTGGCCGGCTGCGAGCCGGGCGGCCTCCTCGGCGATCCGCTCCGGCGGCAGGTACGGCTGCCCCGCCCGGCGGGCCGCCGCCTCCGGCGCCAGCGGGTCGGGCCACCGGGCCAGCTCACCGCAGGTCACCGCGCCGCCTGTCAGTCGTGCCACCTCCGCCGCGTCGCCCGGCTCGTCGGGGCCGACGCCGGTCTGGGCGGGCTTGAGCACCGCCACCGTGCGGCCCGCCGCGACGGCCGCCGCCGCCAGCGCCGCGGTGGCAACCGTCTTACCCACTCCGGTGCCCGTGCCGGTCACCACCGTCACCGCCACGCCCTCACCCCGCTTCGGCGGCGGCGCACACGGCCGCACCGATCCGGGCCACGTCCTCGTCACCGGTGACGTAGGGCGGCATGGTGTACACCAGGTCGCGGAACGGGCGCAGCCACACGCCTTCGCGGGCCGCCGCGGCCGTCGCAGCCGCCATGTCGACCTCGTGGTCGAGCTGGACCACGCCGATCGCCCCGAGCACCCGCACGTCGCGCACACCCGGCAGGGAGCGCGCCTCCGCCAGGCCCTGGAGCAGCCCTGCCTCGACCCGCTGCACCTCGCCCTTCCAGTCCTGCTCCACCAGCAGGCCCACCGAGGCGTCGGCGACGGCCGCCGCCAGCGGATTGGCCATGAACGTCGGGCCGTGCGCCAGCACCGGCACCTCGCCGCGCGATATGCCGTCCGCCACGCGCGGCGTGCACAGCGTCGCAGCCATGGTCAGGTATCCGCCCGTCAGCGCCTTGCCGACGCACATCACGTCGGGAGAGACACCGGCGTGCTCGGCGGCGAAGAGCGCCCCGGTCCGGCCGAAGCCGGTGGCGATCTCGTCGAACACCAGCAGCACGCCCGTCTCGTCGCACACCTCGCGCAGCACCCGCAGGTAGGCGGGGGAGTGGAAGCGCATGCCGCCCGCGCCCTGCACCACCGGCTCGACGATCACCGCGGCGAGTTCGTGGGCGTGCCGCCGCACCTCCTCCCGCAGCAGGTCCGCGTAGGCGGGGTCCGGTTCGGCGTCGAACCCGGCCGGTGGCTCCGGCACGAACACCTGCCGCGGCAGCACACCCGACCACAGGTGGTGCATGCCGCCGTCGGGGTCGCACACCGACATCGGCTGCCAGGTGTCGCCGTGGTAGCCGCCGCGCCAGGTGAGCAGCCGCTGCCGGGCGGGCTCACCGGCCGACCGCCAGTACTGGAGGCACATCTTCACCGCGACCTCCACCGACACCGATCCGGAGTCGGCGAGGAACACGTGTTCCAGCCCGTCCGGGGTGATGTCGACAAGTCGCTTCGCCAGGCGCACGGCGGGCTCGTGGGTGAGCCCGCCGAACATGACATGGCTCATCCGCCCCAGCTGCTCGCGGGCGGCCTCGTTGAGCACCGGGTGGTTGTAGCCGTGCACGGCCGACCACCACGAGGACATGCCGTCGACCAGTTCGCGCCGCCCCGCCAGCGGTTCGGCCAGGTGCAGCCGCACCCCGGATGCCGACTCCACGACGAGCGGCGCACCCCGGCCGGGCATCGGGCCGTAGGGGTGCCAGACGTGCTGCCGGTCCAGCGCCAGCAGCACGTCCACCGGCATCGCCTCACGCATTGGGCGGCAGCTCCGTACCGGCCCCGCGCCGGCGCACCGCGACCTTCGCGCGGGCCGGCTGCTCGACGGCCGAAGCGGCGGGGGAGGGGACCGCCGCCGTGACCGGCTCGGCCGCGACCGACTCAGCCGCCGTCGGCTCGGCCGCCTCGGGAGAGTCGTCATCGCCGCAGGGCCCGCAGCCACCCCCGGACCCGCAGCCTCCGGCCGCCGCGGCGTCCGCACGGTGCTCGGGAAGCGTCACCGTGCCGGCGCCCTCCACCTCGAAGCCGGCGTCCGCGATCATGTCCAGGTCGGCCTGCCCGGCCTGGCCCTCGCTGGTCAGGTAGTCACCGAGGAAGATCGAGTTCACCAGGTGCAGCGCCAGCGGCTGCATCGACCGCAGGTGCACCTCCCGGCCGCCGGCGAGCCGCACCTCCACGTCGGGGCAGACGAACCGGACCATGGCCAGGACGCGCAGCGCCCGCTGCGGGGTCAGGTTCCACTCCTGGGCGAGCGGCGTGCCCTCGAACGGGATGAGGAAGTTGACCGGCACCGAGTCCGGGTCCAGGTCCCGCAGCGCGTACACCACGTCCACGAGGTCCTCGTCCGTCTCGCCCATGCCCGCGATCAGGCCCGAGCAGGCGGACAGACCGGCGGCCTGCGCCTGCTCCACGGTGGAGACGCGGTCGGCGAAGTCATGCGTGGTGCAGATGTCCTTGTAGGTCGACTCGGAGGTGTTGAGGTTGTGGTTGTAGGCGTCCGCGCCCGCGTCCCGCAGCGCGGAGGCCTGCCCCTGGGACAGCAGGCCGAGGCAGGCGCACACCTCCACGCCCTCGTTCTGCTCCTTGATCGCCGAGATGGTGTCCGAGACGCGCTGCACGTCCCGGTCGGTGGGACCGCGCCCGCTCGCCACCAGGCACACCCGCTTGGCGCCGCCGGCCACGCCGGCCCGCGCGGCCTCCGCGGCCTGCTCCGGCTTCAGCCAGGTGTACTTGAGGATCTCCGCCTTCGAGCCGAGGCGCTGCGAGCAGTACGAGCAGTCCTCCGGGCACAGGCCGGACTTCAGATTGACCAGGTAGTTCAGCTTCACCCGCCGCCCGAACCACTTGCGGCGCACCTTTCCGGCCGCGGCCACCACGTCGAGCAGTTCGTCGTCGGAGGTCGCCAGCACCGCGAGCGCTTCCTCGCGCGTCGGCAGCTCGCGCCGCAACCCCTTGTCCACCAGCGTGTTCAGCAGCTCCATGGCGCGCATCCTCGCTCACCCGGCAGCCCCGGGCCAAGGAGAGAACCCACAACGAGACCGGAAACAGGTGTGTGCATTGCCACACCCTGACCGGGCTTGAGCGCCACTAGGTTCTATGAGGTCCCCACAGCTCCCACGGAACGGTCCCCCATGCCCGAGGCGCACCAGGACCCGTTCGGCTGGCTCGACGCGGCACGCGAGCAGCGCGAGCGGTCCGGTCTGGCGCGGACGCTGCGCCCCCGCCCCGCCCGCTCGCCGCTGCTCGACCTCGCCGGCAACGACTACCTCGGCCTCGCCCGCCACCCCGCGGTGACCGAGGCGGCGGCCTCCGCCGCCCGTCACTGGGGAGCCGGTGCCACCGGGTCGCGGCTGGTCTCCGGCTCCACCGGGCTGCACGCCGAGCTGGAGGGCGAACTGGCCGACTTCCTGGGCTTCGAGTCCGCCCTGGTGTTCTCCTCCGGCTACGCGGCGAACCTCGCCGCGGTGACCGCGCTGGCCCCGGCCGGATCGCTGGTCGTCTCCGACGCGGACAACCACGCCTCGCTCATCGACGGCTGCCGCCTCGCCCGGGCGCAGACCGCCGTCGCCGCACACGCCGACCCCGAGGCCGTGCGCAAGGCGCTCGCCGGGCACGACGGCCCGGCGCTCGCCGTGACCGACTCGGTGTTCTCGGTGGACGGCGACGCCGCACCGCTGGCGGAACTGGGCGGGGTGTGCGGCGAACTGGGCGCCGGCCTGCTCGTCGACGACGCCCACGGCCTGGGCGTGGTGGGCTCCGGCGGACGCGGCGCGGTCCACGCCGCCGGGCTCGCCGGTGCCCCCGGCACAGTGGCCACCGTGACCCTGTCGAAGGCCCTCGGCTCGCAGGGCGGTGCCGTGCTCGGTTCGGCGAAGGTCGTCACGCACCTGGTCAGTACCGCCCGCAGTTTCATCTTCGACACCGGCCTCGCCCCGGCCGCCGCCGGTGCCGCCCTCGCCGCGCTGCGCCTGCTGCGCGCCGAGCCCGAGCGGGCGGCACGGGCGCGGCGGGCCGCCGCCGTGCTGCACGGCGCGCTGACCGGCGCCGGGTTCACCGCGGTGCGGCCGGACGCGGCGGTGGTGTCGGTGCGGGCGCCCTCGCCGGAGGCGGCCGTGCGCTGGGCGGCCGACTGCCGTGCGGCGGGGGTGTCCGTCGGCTGCTTCAGGCCGCCGTCGGTGCCCGACGGCGTCTCCCGGCTGCGGCTGACCGTCCGCGCCGACCTGACGGACGCACAACTGGACCGGGCCGTGGAGACGATCCGCGCCACCGCCCCGCCCGGCCACTGAGCCTCCGCCTGCCGCCCGCAGGGCGCCGCGGCGACACCCCAGCCGCCCGACCTGCCCCAAATAGGTTCTGCTGTCGCACAGTTCACCGCATCGAGCGACAGATATCCGCGCATGTCGGTGGATCGGGCGCATCCGGGCCCCCCGGGTGGCAGTCTGTCGCGCAGCAGCCATTCGCGGGCGGCTCCGCCCCCACTCCTCGCAACCCCGCCGGAGTACCGCCCCGATGGGAAAGGGACGGCCTCGACATGGCAGACCACCAACACGCCTGCGTCACCCTGCCGAGCACTCCGGCCTCGGTGCCCGAGGCGCGAAGATACGTCACGGGAGTACTCGCCGAATGGGGACCGGGCGCGGACCCCGCGACCGTGGACTCCGTCCGGCTCATCGTGTCGGAACTGGCCACTAACGCCGTCCAGCACACCCGCGGTCAGTCGCCCACCTTCACCGTGGACGTCCACCTCGAACGGGATGAGCGGTTGTGTGTCGGTGTCACCGACAGCCACCCGCGGTGGCCCCGCCGGCTGCCCGCCGCCGTCCAGCAGGACAACGGGCGCGGCCTCTCCATCATCCGCGCGCTCGCCGTCGAGTCCGGCGGGCGGCTGTCGGTGGTGCCCACGGAGGAGGGCGGCAAGACGGTGTGGATCGCGCTCCCGTGGCAGGCCCCGGCCCCGACCTGAGTGGGACGCGCCCGCGGGGGCCGGGCGGGGCTCTCAGTCGGTCGGGAGCACGCGCTCCCGGTGGCGGCGGCCGACCTCCCAGGGCAGTGCCAGCCACAGCGCCGCGCAGGCCAGCAGTATCCCGCCCGCCGCGCACAGGCCCGCGGCCCGTCCCATCACCACGTCCACCACCAGCAGCACCGCTCCGGTCAGACTGAGCGCCAGCACGCCCAGACCGGCCCTGGCCAGCACCGACGACACCTCCACCACCCGCCGTTTCGCGCCGCGCCGGAACAGGGAGCGGTGCAGCACCGCGGGCGCGGTGAAGACGATGGCGGCGAGCGCCGCGAGCATGAGCGTGGTGACGTACGCGCCCCGCTGGTAGGAGTCCAGGTCGGGGAACCGCGGGGTGAACGCCAGGGTGAGTAGGAATGCGAACAGGATCTGCACGCCGGTCTGGATGACGCGCAGTTCCTGGAGCAGCTCCACGAAGTTGCGGTCGTCCCGTTCGAGCGGCGTCTCGTTGCGGGTCACCGGGATCTCAGCGGCCATAACAGGACGGGTTGCCCTCACCGGCCGGATTATGCGCACCCGGGCCGGCCGGGCGGCCCTCACGGCGGTGGCGGCGATGGCGGCAGACCGACGCGCAACGTCCGGCGCTCGCCGTCCAGCACGCGCAGCGCCCGTGCCAGGGTCGCCGCGTGCACCTCCCGCTCGCCCCGTTCGTGCATGACGGAAAGGGCCTCCCGCAGCCCCTCCGCGGCACCCACCAGCGCCTGAGCCGCGCGCAGTCCGCCGTAGGTCTGGGTGCAGCGGGCCGGGTTGATCCGCCCCAGCAGGTCGACGACCTCCAGGTAGCGGTCCAGCAGCTCGCCCTCCGCCCCGGTCAGCGCGGGTAGCGGCGGCAGTTCCGGCGGCAGCTTCTGCGACACCGTCGCCTCACCGGCCCGCGCGGGCGCGTGCCGGAGCCCGGCCGGACACGACGTGGTCGGCCAGGCCGTAGGCCACCGCCGAGGCGGCGTCGAGGATGTGGTCGCGCGCGATGTCGGCGGCGACCTGCTCCCGGGACCGGCCGGAGTGCAGCGCCAGCATGCGCTCCAGCGTGTCCCTGGTGCGCAGCAGCTCGGCGGCCTGGATCTCCAGGTCGCGCGCCTGCCCGTGCACCGGCTCGGCGAACGAGGGCTGGTGGATGAGCACCCTGGCGTGCGGCAGCACCAGCCTGCGCCCGGGGGTGCCGGCGGCGAGCAGCACGGCCGCCGCTGACGCGGCTTGCCCCAGGCACACCGTCTCCACCTCGCAGTCGACGAAGCGCAGTGCGTCGTAGATCGCGGTCATCGCGGTGAACGAGCCGCCTGGGGAGTTGACGTAGAGCGAGAGCGGCCGGTCGGGCGCCGCGTGCTCGAGGTGCATCAGCTGCGCCACCACGTCGCCTGCCACGGCGTCGTCGATCGGCGTGCCGAGCATCACGATGCGCTCGTCGAGCAGCTTGGAGTAGGGGTCCAGGGTACGGGTGAGGGCACCGGTGCGTTCGGTGAAGGAAGGCAGGACATGGCGGGCGGACACGGGACCCACGGCGGCTCCTCTGCTCAAAACGTACAGGACGTACATGCCGTTAGACTGGGAGCATGACGTATGAGATTCCGGTGACGCAAGCCCGCGCCGAGCTCGCCGACCTGATCAACCGGGTGGTGTACGGCAGCGAACGTGTGGTCGTCACCCGGCACGGCAAACCGCTGGTGGCCCTGGTCTCCGCCGCTGACCTGGAACTTCTCGAGGAACTTCGCGGCCGAGGCGTCGAGGAGCCGATCAGTACCGTGTCCACCGTCCGGCCCGGCACGTCCGCTGCCGGCGAACGGCACCGCTTCGGTATCGCCGCCCGCCACGGGCACCCGCCCGCCGGAGAGAACCGCACCTGACGGCCGCTCCGCCCGACCCGCGCCCGCCCGGCCCGTGCCGGGCGGGGCGCGCACCGGCCCAGGAAACCCCGCCGCGCGGCGCGCCGGGGAAGTTAACGCCCGCGAAACGCTTCGCGACTAGCCTCAGGCCGTGGCCAGGTACCGGCGGCTTGTCGATGGTTGAGGTGGAACGGCGTGCAACTGACCCCGCACGAGCAGGAACGCCTGCTCATCCACGTGGCAGCCGACGTGGCCGCCCGGCGGCACGCCCGCGGTGTGCGCCTCAACCACCCCGAGGCCCTCGCGCTGCTCACGGTGCACATCCTCGAAGGGGCCAGGGACGGCCGCACCGTCGCCGAACTCATGGCCTCCGGACGCCAGGTCCTCACCCGGGACGACGTCATGGACGGCATCCCCGAGATGATCCGCGACGTCCAGGTCGAGGCGACCTTCCCCGACGGGACGAAGCTGGTCACCGTGCACGAGCCGATCGTCTGAGCGGAAGGGCCCCCATGATCCCCGGCGAGGTCCTGCTCGCGACGGAACCGGTGACGCTCAACGAGGGCGCGCCGGAGACCGTGCTGACCGTACTCAACACCGCCGACCGGCCCGTCCAGGTCGGCTCCCACTACCACTTCGCCGAAGCCAACCCTGGGCTGGACTTCGACCGGGACGCCGCCCGGGGCAAGCGGCTGGGCGTCGCCGCCGGCACCGCCGTGCGCTTCGAACCGGGCATCCCCGTCGAGGTGCGGCTGGTACCGCTCACCGGCCTGCGCGTCGTCCCCGGGCTGCGCGGCGAGACCGCCGGAGCCCTCGATGACTGACCGGAGCCGACGATGACCGAACTGAGCCGCGCCGCCTACCACGACCTGTTCGGCCCCACCACCGGCGACCGGGTACGGCTGGCCGACACCGACCTGCTGATCGAGGTCGAGCAGGACCTCGCGGGCGGCCCCGGCCGGGCCGGCGACGAAGCGGTGTTCGGCGGCGGCAAGGTCATCCGCGAGTCGATGGGTCAGGCCCGCACCACCCGCGCCGAGGGCGCCCCCGACACCGTCGTCACCGGCGCCCTCGTCCTCGACCACTGGGGAGTGGTCAAGGCCGACATCGGCATCCGCGACGGCCGGATCACGGCCCTCGGCAAGGCCGGCAACCCCGACACCATGGACGGCGTCCACCCCGAGCTGGTCATCGGACCCGAGACCGAGATCATCTCCGGCAACGGCCGCATCCTCACCGCCGGCGCCATCGACGCCCACGTGCACTTCGTCTGCCCGCAACTCGTCGACGAGGCGCTCGCCTCCGGCATCACCACGCTGCTCGGCGGCGGCACCGGGCCCGCCGAGGGCACCAAGGCCACCACCGTCACACCCGGCCCCTGGCACACGGCCCGCATGTTCGAGGCCATGGACGGCATGCCGGTCAACATCGGGCTCCTCGGCAAGGGCAACACCGTCTCCCGCGAGGCGATGACCAGTCAGCTGCGCGGCGGCGCTGTCGGCTTCAAGATCCACGAGGACTGGGGAGCGACACCCGCCGCGATCGACGCCTGCCTCGGCGTGTGCGAGGACACCGGCGTACAGCTGGCCATCCACACCGACACCCTCAACGAGGCCGGCTTCGTGCAGGACACGCTGGCCGCCGTCGCCGGCCGCACCCTGCACGCCTACCACTCCGAGGGGGCGGGCGGCGGCCACGCGCCGGACATCATCACCGTCGTGAGCCGGCCCCACGTGCTGCCCAGCTCCACCAACCCCACCCGGCCGCACACCGTCAACACCGTCGAGGAGCACCTCGACATGCTGATGGTCTGCCACCACCTCAACCCGTCCGTCCCCGAGGACCTGGCCTTCGCCGAGTCCCGCATCCGACCCTCGACGATCGCCGCCGAGGACATCCTGCACGACCTCGGCGCCATCTCGATCATCTCCTCCGACTCCCAGGCCATGGGCCGCATCGGCGAGGTCGTGCTGCGCACCTGGCAGACCGCCCACGTGATGAAGCGCCGCCGCGGCACGCTGCCCGGCGACGGACGCGCCGACAACCTGAGGGCCCGCCGATACGTCGCGAAGTACACGATCAACCCGGCTCTCGCCCAGGGCATCGCCGACGAGGTCGGCTCGGTCGAGGCCGGCAAGCTCGCCGACCTGGTGCTGTGGGAACCGGCGTTCTTCGGCGTCAAACCGCACCTGGTGCTGAAGGGCGGCCAGATCGCCTACGCCCAAATGGGGGACGCCAACGCCTCCATCCCCACCCCGCAGCCCGTCCTGCCGCGCCCGATGTTCGGCGCCACCGGACGCGCTCCGGCCGCCAACTCCGTCAACTTCACCAACCAGCTGGCCCTGGAGGACGCACTGCCCGAGCGGCTGGGCCTGGGCAAGCCCTTCGTGGCGATCCGCAGCACCCGCGGCACCAGCAAGGCCGACATGCGGGAGAACACCGCGCTGCCGCACGTCGAGGTGGACCCCGACACCTTCACCGTCACCATCGACGGCGACCGCGTCGAACCGGCACCCGCTGCGGAACTGCCCATGGCCCAGCGCTACTTCCTCTTCTGACGGACACGCCGTGACCCTCCACGCCCGCGCGGCGCTGCTGCTCCTGGCCGACGGGCGCTTCCCCGCCGGCGGCCACGCCCACTCCGGCGGCGCCGAGGCGGCGGTCGCAGCCGGGCGCATCACCGACGCCGCCAGCCTGGCCGGCTTCTGCCGCGGACGGCTGCACACCACCGGGCTGGTCGCCGCCGCCCTCGCCGCAGCCGCCTGCGCCGGAACCGACCCGCTCGCCCTGGACGCCGCCGCCGACGCCCGCACCCCCTCGCCCGCGCTGCGCCGCACCGCGCGCCGCCTCGGCCGCCAGCTGATGCGCGCCGCCCGTGCCACCTGGCCCGACGACCGGCTCGACGCGCTGGCCGCCGCCCGCCCGCGCGGCGCGCACCAGCCGGTGGTGCTCGGCCTCACCGCCCGCGCCGCCGGCCTCACCCCGCTGGACGCCGCGCACGCCGCCGCCTACGAGGCCGTGTCCGCACCGGCGACCGCCGCCGTCCGACTGCTCAGCCTCGACCCCTTCGACGCGACCGCCGTGCTCGCCCGGCTAGCCCCGGAACTGGACGAGGTCGCCGACCGGGCCGAGCGGCACGCCGCCACGGGCACCGCGAACTCGCTGCCGGCCGCGAGCGCGCCGCTGCTCGACCTCGGCGCCGAGGAGCACGGCACCTGGCCCACCCGCCTGTTCGCCTCCTGAGCCGCGAACCATGCCGCCCCCCGGATACACCCCGACCTGTTCAACCAGCACGCCGCGACCTGCCCCCAAGGAGCCGTCCATGCACCTCGACCACGGTGACACCGCCGCCTCGTCCCACACCCGCAGCGCCGACACCCTGCGGCCGGACGGAACCCGCAGAGCGCTGCGCATCGGCCTGGGCGGACCCGTGGGTTCGGGCAAGACCGCCACCGTCGCCGCCCTGTGCCGGGCCCTGCGCGACGAGGTGTCCCTCGCGGTGGTCACCAACGACATCTACACCCGCGAGGACGCCGCGTTCCTCCTTCGCAACGCCGTGCTGCCACCGGAGCGCATCACCGCCGTCGAGACCGGTGCGTGCCCGCACACCGCGATCCGCGACGACATCTCCGCCAACCTGGAGGCCATCGAGGACCTCGAACACGACCTCGCGGACCAGGGCGGCGTGGAGCTGTTCCTCGTGGAGTCCGGGGGCGACAACCTCACCGCCACCTTCTCCAAGGGCCTCGTCGACGCCCAGATCTTCGTCATCGACGTCGCCGGCGGCGACGACATCCCGCGCAAGGGCGGCCCCGGCGTCACCACGTCCGACCTGCTGGTCATCAACAAGACCGACCTCGCCCCCTACGTGGGCTCCGACTTGGACGCCATGGCCCGCGACGCGGCGGCGCAGCGCGGTCCGCTGCCCTTCGTCCTCACCTCGCTCACCGGCGACGACGGCGCGCAGCCGGTCACCGACTGGGTCCGCGCCCGGCTCGCCCGGTGGGCGGCCACCGGAACCGCGACGTGAGCCCGGACGCGGGCGGTGTCACCGCCACCGCGCGTGTCACCGCCGCCCCCGGGCGCGGCACCGGCACGGCGCTCCCCGAACTCGCCGGCGACGGTCCGCTCGCCCTGCGGCGGGTGCGCAGCGCCGGACCGTACGCCGCGGTCGCACTTGTCGGGGCGATGACACACCCCCTCGGCGGCGACCGGCTGCGCCTTGAGACCGACGTCCGGCCCGGGGCCGCGCTGCGCTTCACCACCACCGCCGCCACCGTCGCGCTGCCCGGACGCGAAGGCGGCGCCGCGTACTACGACACCGTGCACCGGGTCGGGGCGGGCGCGACCCTGCACTGGCTGCCAGAACCGGTGATCAGCGCCCGCGGCAGCGACCTGCGCGCCGATGCCCGCGTGGACCTCGACGCGGACGCCCGGCTGGTGTTCCGCGAGGAGCAGGTGCTCGGCCGCACCGGGGAGACCACCGGTCGGCTGACCACCCGCCTGAGCGTGCACCGGGCCGGCCGCCCGCTGCTGGACCAGGAGCTGTCCTACGGCCCCGGTGTGCCCGGCTGGGACGACGGCGCGGTGCTCGGCGGGATGCGTGCCGTCGGGCAGCTCCTGGTCGTCGACCCCGCCTTCGCGCAACGGCCGGTCGGCACGGAGGTACTGCCGGGCACCGCGGTGCGCTGCCCGCTGGACGGCCCGGCCTTCCTGGTCAGCGCGGTCGCTCAGGACGCGCTGCGGCTGCGCCGGGCCCTGGACGAGCTGGCCACCGGGCTGGTCCCGCCCTGCGCCCCGCACGGCCACCCCCCGGGCGGGGAGGTACGCACTGCCGACTGACCGGCGTCACACCCCGCCCTGGGTCCTGCCCTCGTCCGAGGACTCGTCCGGAGCTCCCTGCTCGGCGGCTAGCGCCTTGGCGTCCGGGGCGTACATGTCGACGTACTCCTGGCCGGACAGGTCCAGGATCGCGTACATGATCTCGTCGGTGACCGCGCGAAGCACCGCCCGCTCGTTCTCCATCCCGGCGAACCGCGAGAACTCCAGCGGCTTGCCGAACCGGATGGTGACCCGACCCATCCTGGGGAGCCGCCGCCCCGGCGGCTGGATCTCGAAGGTGCCGACCATCGCGCACGGGATGACCGGCACACCGGCGCGCAGCGCCATCGCGGCGACCCCGACGCGCCCCTTGTAGAGCCGGCCGTCGTGGGAGCGGGTGCCCTCCGGGTAGATGCCCAGCAGTTCGTCCTTGGCCAGCACGCCCAGGCCTTCCTCGATGGCGGCCCGTGCGGCTCCGCGCCCGGAGCGGTCCACCGGGATCTGGCCGACGGCGCGGAAGAACGCCGCCGTCAGCTTGCCCTTGACGCCGGGGCCGGTGAAGTACTCCGACTTGGCCAGAAAGGTGATGCGCCGGTGCAGCACGGCCGGCATCAGGAAGTGGTCGGAGAACGAGAGGTGGTTGCCGGCCACGATCGCCGGACCCTCGTCCGGCACGTTCTCCAGTCCCTCCAGGCGGGGCCGGAACGACACCCGCAGCAGTGGACCCAGCAGTACGTACTTCAGCACGTAGTAGAACACGATCTCTCCCCAACTCCGCCGGTCGGCTCTGTGGCCGCGTTCTGCCAGGTCATGGGACGCGTTCCGGTGCGTGCGCCGATCTGTGTGCGATCGGCTGCGGCCAGGTCTGATCGTCTCCCGCGGACGCCCGGCCGACCATCCTGACGCAGCGTCAGGGAACGGTTCCGGCCGATCGCCCGTGTCCGGTGATCGATCGTAGCCCGATTCCGCTCCCCGGGGGATGGTCGGGAAAGCCCTGATCGTGGATGCCCGTGCCCGCCCGCCGCTCCCACCCGGCCGCCCCTCGTGGACCGCCTGCCGACCCCGTGTGCGCGGGTGCGTCCGCGGCTCAGGACGGAAGCGTGCTCCCCGGTCCGTACAGCCGCAGGAAGGTGCGCACGCCTGCGGTGACGAGCTTGTTGATCTCCGCGTCGGCGAGCGGGACGGCACCGTGGAAGGAGCGCTCGATGATGTCGGTGTTCACCAGCAGCATCAGGTGGTTCGTCGCCTGCTCCGCGTCGTCGAGTACCAGCAGCCCCCTCTCCGCCAACCGGCCCACACAGCGGGTCAGTTCCTCCATCACGGGCCCCGGTCCCGCGTCATGCCAGCCCTGCAGGATCTCGGGGGGCAGGCGCGCGGCCTCGGCGATGATCACTCGCACCAGGGCGAAGTGGTTCTCGAACCCGGTCAGCGGAGTCGCCCACGCCCGCCCGAAGGCCTCCAGGTCGGCTTCCAGGTCGGTTACCTCGCTGAGATGGCGCTCGATCAGTGCCCTGCGCGCTGCACCTACGGCTTGGGCGCTCTCCTGGATGGTCAGCAGGAAGAGCTGCTCCTTGTCCTTGTAGTGGTTGTAGATCGTCCGCTTGGACACGCCGGCCTCCGCGGCGATGGCGTCGACGCTCGCCCGGGAGTAGCCCTCCCGGGCGAACACGGCGCGGGCGGCGCAGGCGATGGCCTCCCGCTTGGGTGACGTCCCGCGGCGGGGGTGCGCCGGCACCGCTTCTTCTCTTGTCATCGACGCTCCTTCTCAAGAAAAGTACACCGCTTGGTGTACTTAGTGCACTGCACGGTGTAGTTTACTCATGCGGGCGCCGACCGGCGGGGGAGGATCCTCCGGCCCGGTCCGCCCGCAGGACCCGCACCGGGTCCTCATCTTCGCCTCCCCGAAAGGATCAGGGCATGTTCGGCAACCTGACCGTGACCAAGATGCACTGCAAGGACGTCGAGGCCATGACGGCGTTCTACCGCGACCGGCTGAAGATGGAGATCATCGAACAGAGCGAGGTGCACACCGTCTTCGCCACGGGCAACGGCGGTGAGCTGATCATCACCTCGCAGTCGGCGGACCGGCCGATCAGCGTCGCCTTCACGGATGTCGACATCCCCCACGCGCACCGGGCGCTCTCCGACGCCGGGGCAGGGGAGCTGATCCCGCACAAGGACGGTGAGCGGTTCCAACTGGAGGACCCCGAGGGCAACACCGTCATCTTCGTCAACGCCTGACAGTGCGCCCAGGCGGCCACCGCCCCTGAGGACCCTCGTGAATCCGGTCCTCCTGACTGCGGTGGCCGCGGCTGACCGGGGCCCGCTCATGCGGACCCCGCCCGCCTCGGCCGCTACCTGGCAGGCTGCGTGCTGTTCGCCGCCGGTGCGACCCTCTTCATCCACGCCGGACTCGGCGTGGACCCGCTGGATGTGCTCTCCCTGGCGCTGCTGGAACACCTTCCGCTGACCATCGGCATCGCACAGGCGGACGAACGTAAGCCTTTCCGCGGTCCGGAACCCGCGACGGGGCCGTCGGCGCGGTCCTCGGGATGCCTCCCGGTCGATCGGCGCAGCTCGGACCCGTCACACGGTGCCGACCAGGCCGGTCGCAGCAGCGGTTCGGTCAAACCGGAGACGTCCTCCTGCAAGCGTGTGTGAAGTCGCTTGTTGTGCCCCCTCGCAGCAAAGATCCTGTCAGAACGCCGCGCGCGACACGAACGACCGCACGGACCGGCGACCGCCGGCCGCACCGACTGGAGGCTCGACATGGCAGGACACGACAACAGGCCCGTCACCGTGGAAATGGTGCTGGACGTCATCTGCGCGGCGTCTTACATAGCGTTCGTGCGGCTGGAGCGCGCCGTGGACCGGTTCCGCGCCGAGGGAGGAAGCGTTGAGGTGGTCTTCCGCCCGTTCCAGCTCGCCCCGGACACCGAATTCGGAGGAAAACCCCTGCTGGAGGTGCTCACCGGCATGTTCGGCGACCACGTGGTGGCCGAGACCGAGCAGGCCGCCCGGGACGCACTCAACGACGGCGTGACGCTCGACTACCACCGGGCGGTCGCCGCCGGCACCTTCGAAGCGCACCGCCTCGTCGCGACCGCGGCCCGGCAGGGCCTGGCCGAACCCATGGTCGCCCGGCTGTTCGCGGCGCACTTCTCCGACGGCCTTGACATCGCGGACCCGGGCACGCTCGCCGCCCTGGCCGACGAGGTGGGTGTCCGGCCGAGCGAGGAGGGAGCCGCGGAACTGCGGGCGGAACTCGACCGCGTGCGCAACCTGGGGGTCCGCTCGGTGCCGCAGGTCCACATCAGCGGCATCAGCCTGCCGGGTACCCAGCTGGAGGTCACCTACAGCCAGGCCCTCGCCAAGGCCGCCGGCAAGCAGGCGGTCCGGCAGGGGCACCGCACCGTGCTCGACTGACCTGGTGGACTTCGCCCGGGGCTGGCGGCCCGACCTCGTGCTGTGGGGCCCGGCCTTCCTGCCCGCCCCCGTCGCGGCCCGCGCCAGCGGCGCCGCCACGCCCGTCTGCTGTGGGGCACGGACTGCTTCGCCTGGTCGCGCAGCGCCCTGCGGCAACTCGGAGCCCGCCCTGGTGCCGAGCCGCTGGAGGACCCGCACGCGGCCCTGGCCCGGCCGATGCTGGATCGCTACGGCTTCGCCCTCGACGAGGAGCTGATCGTCGGGCAGTGGACGGTCGACCCGATGCCGTCCCGGCTGCGGCAACCTCTCGACGTGCGCTTCGTGCCCGTGCGCTGGGCCACGTTCACGGGGCCGCCGCAGTCCCGGGGTGGCTGCTGGAGCCGCCCGGACGGCCACGGACTCAGTTGCCGTCAGCCGTGACCAGGCCCAGCGTCACCAGCCCCAGCACCACCCAGGCGAACCACACCCAGCCGCTGCCCCCGAGTGTCACCGAGTACGCCGTCGCCAGCACCAGCGCGGTCAGCGTGGCGACCGTCATTCCCTTAGCGGCTCCCGGCATCGCAGGCACCTCCTCCGCAGGGCCGGCACGGCGGTCGCCGCCCGGTACCCCGGTCAGGTACCCATCGTCCCCCGAGTCAGACCGGAAGCGCTACCGCTGGCGGCTCTGGAGTGACGCAAGGTAGGCGTTGTAGGCCGCCAGCTCGCGGTCGCCGTCGCGGTCGGCCGCCCGGTCGGACCGCCGGGACTGCCGCTGCTCGGAGACGTACCACTGGAAGATCAGCGCGATCAGGACCAGCACCGACGGGATCTCGCTGAACGCCCAGGCGATGCCGCCGGCCCACGTCTGGTCGGTCAGCGCGTCCACGCCGAGCGAGGCCGGCGGGTCGGCGTAGGTGGTCACCATCGGGGCGGAGGCCATCATCAGGGCGATGCCGAAGAACGCGTGGAACGGCATCCCGATGAACAGCTCCAGCATGCGCATCACGTAACCGGGCCGGTGCGGGCCCGGGTCGACGCCCATGATGGGCCAGAAGAACACCAGGCCGACGACGAGGAAGTGCACCATCATCGCCAGGTGCCCGGCGGTGGACCCCATGAGGAAGTCGAACAGCGGGGTGAAGTACAGCGCGTACAGGCTGGCGATGAACAGCGGAATGGTGAACGCCGGGTGTGTGACCACCCGCAGGTAGCGGCTGTGCAGCAGCGCCACCAGCACCTCGCGCGGGCCGGTGCGCCCCCGTCCGGCGGACGGCAGCGCGCGCAGTGTCAGCGTCACCGGTGCGCCCAGCAGCAGGAGGATCGGTGCCAGCATGCTGATCACCATGTGCTGCACCATGTGCACGCTGAACAGCACCATGCCGTACTCGTTCAGCGCGGTGCACATCACCAGAGCGATCAGCAGCACACCCAGCACGAAGCCGACCGTGCGGCCCACCGGCCAGGCGTCGCCGCGGCGGCGCAGCCGCACCACGCCCCAGCCGTACAGGGCCAGCGCCAGCAGGCAGCCGGTCAGGAAGAAGGGCTCACCGGTGAAGGCCAGTCCGCGTTCCAGCGTGAACGGCGCCAGATCCATGTCCATGCCGTGATCGCTGTGGTCCATCCCGTACTCTCCCGTTTCGCGCTGATCGCCCGCTCCAGAGTAGAACCGCCCCCGGCAGCGTCAGCAGCCGGGGGCGGGGGAGCGAGGTGAGGTCAGGCGGGCTGCGTCGCCGAGGCGATGCGCTCGCCGCGCAGCGCCTCGTACCAGCGGTCGTCGACCGGCGGCAGCGCGTTGACGTCGAGCGCCAACTTGATCAGCAGGTCGCCGATCAGCGGGTTCCTCGCCAGGACGGGCCCGTGCATGTAGGTGCCGAAGACGGTGCCGTTGTAGGCGCCCTCGGTGCCGTCGCCGGTTCCGTTGCCCTTGCCGAGGCGCACGCGGGCCAGCGGACGGGCCGTGGGCCCCAGGTGCGTCACGCCCTGGTGGTTCTCGAAACCGGTCAGCTGGGGCAGTCCCAGCCGCTCGTCCATGTCGGCCAGCACGTCGCCCACGCAGCGCTCGTCCTCACCGCGGCCTGAGGTGACGTCCAGCAGGCCGAGGCCGGGCTGGCGCTCACCGAGGTCGTTGACGAACTCGTGGCCGAGGATCTGGTAGCCGGCGCAGACGGAGAAGATGATCGCGCCGTTGTCGTGGGCGCGCTCCAGGCCGCCGTCGCGCACCAGCCGCTCCGACGCCAGCCGCTGGGGCCGGTCCTCGCCGCCGCCGATCAGGTAGATGTCGCCCGAGGTGGGGATCTGCTGGTCGGAGCGGACGTCGATGCGCTGCACGTCGAGGCCGCGCTGCTGTGCGCGGCGTTCGACGACCAGCACGTTGCCCTGGTCGCCGTAGGTGCTCAGCAGGTCCGGGTAGACCCACACCACCCGCAGGCTCGTGTCACTCATGGTCGTGGTCGCCTTCCTTCACGCGTGTGAGGGGTCAGTTGCCGACGACGCGGCGCAGGTCCTGGAACGCGGTGTAGTTCGCGATGGCCTCGATGCGTCCGGGCGGGCAGGCGAGGATCGCCTCCTGGGCGCTGTCGCACACCTGGAAGTCCACCCCGGCCACCTCCAGTCGCACCGCGAGGTCGAGCCGGCGGTCGCCGATGACGCAGATCGGGTGCCCGGCGAGCCGCGAGTAGTCGACGTCCCACAGCCAGGAGGTGTCCGTGCCGTCGGCGCCGCGCGCGTTGACCGCGAGGATCACCGGGGCCGGCGGGGCGTCGATCAGGGAGAACGTCTCCAGCCAGCCGGCCGGGTTCTTCGCCAGTAGTAGCCGGATCTCGCGGCCCTGGTGGGAGACCACGTCGTAGCGGCCTGCGACGGCCGCCACCGAGTACATCCGCTCCAGCGCGAGCTGCGGCGCCACCCCGAAGGCGGCGGCGACCGCGGCGGAGGTGGTGGCGTTCGCCTTGTTGGCCCGGCCCGGCAGCTGGAGCCGGATCGGCCACGCCGAGCCGTGCGGGTCGAGCACGTGGTCGCCGGAGAGCGCCCAGGTCGGGGTGGGGCGGCGGAAACCGCACTCGCCGCAGAACCACTCGTCGCCCGGCCGCTGCATGACCCCGCCGCAGGAGGGGCAGGACCAGGCGTCGTCCTTCCACTCCTGGCCGGCGGCCACCCACACCACGTTCGGTGAGGAGGACGCGGCCCACACCACCAGCGGGTCGTCGGCGTTGGCGATCACCACGGCCTTGGTGCCGGACAGCCCCTCACGCCACTTCTCCGCGAGCATGCGGGTCTCCGCGGCGCGGTCGAGCTGGTCACGCGAGAGGTTGAGCAGCGCGATCGCCTTGGGCGTGACGTCCCTGGCCACACCGGCCAGGTACTTCTCATCCACCTCGATCACGCCGTAGCGCGCCCGGGAACCGCCGGCCAGCGCCGACGTGATGCCGGCGGGCATGTTGGCGCCCAGCGCGTTGGAGACGACCTCCTCGCCGGTGGCCCTCAGGGCCTCGGCGATCAGCCTGGTGGTGGTTGTCTTGCCGTTCGTCGCTGACACGAGGACCACGTCCAGATGCCCGGCCAGGCGAGCCAGCAGATCGGGATCGAGCCGCAGCGCCACCTTGCCGCCGATGACTGATCCACTTCCGCGGCCTGCGGCCCGCGATACCGCCGCCGCGGCCCTGCCCGCCGTCACAGCCAGTTTGGCCCGCGGCGACAGCGGCTCCGAGTTGCCTGCCATCGTCCTAGATCCTCCTTGTGCTCCGGTCAAGGAGCAGCCTACCGAGCGGTGCGGGGTGCTCCCGAACCGCACCGCCCTGGACGGGGCCGGTCGCCCGTAGTCTGACGGCTATGCAACGTCGTTCCATCCCGGGCAGTTCCGGTCGCAGGCGGACCGTTCGGCACTTCGGTGACCCCGTGCTGCACACGCCCTGCGCCGAGGTGACCGACTTCGGCCCGTCCCTCGCGGAACTGGTGGAGGACATGTTCGCCACCATGTACGCGGCCCGCGGCGTGGGTCTGGCGGCCAATCAGATCGGCGTGGCACTGCGTGTGTTCGTCTTCGACTGCCCCGACGACCTCGACCGGCGCCACCTGGGGCACGTCGTCAACCCCCGCCTGGTCCTCACCGACGGGCCGGAGATCGGCGGGCCGGAGGGCTGCCTGTCGCTGCCCGGGCTGGAGGCGGTGACGGCTCGCTGGGACGAGGCCGTGGTGGAGGGGGTGCGCGTCGACGGCAGTCCGGTGCGCGTCGCGGGCGACGGCTTCTTCGCCCGCTGCCTGCAGCACGAGTGCGACCATCTCGACGGCCTGGTCTACGCCGACCGCCTGGGACCGCTGCGGCACCGCCGCCTGCGCAGGGCGGCCCGGCACACGCCGTGGGCGGGGACGGACCGCGGTCGGGGGCGTCCGGCGCCGGACTAGCACCGGGCGCGGCCGGGGGCGCGCGAAGGTCAGAACGGCGGGCCGCCGTCCCGGTCGCCGGCCGCGGCCAGCCTGCCCCACAGCAGGTCGGCGAGGTGACGCACCAACTGCTCCCGGCTGCACGGCTTCTCACGCAGCCACCAGTCCCCGGCCGCGTACATCATGCCGACGATGCCGTGGCCCCACACCCGGGCCAGCCCGGTGCTGTCCGGACCGAGGTCGAGCCGCTCCACTATCACCGTGCCCAGTTCCTCACCGAGCCGCCGCAGCAGCGGCGCCGAGTGCAGGCCCACCTGGAAGCCCTGCTCCCCGGTGCCGCCGTCCTCGGCCGGGTGCATCAGGAAGCGGTACACCTGCGGATGCGACTCGATCGCCGCGAGATAGGTGTCCAGCGTCGCCTCGACGCGCTGCCGACGCTGCGCGGGCGCGTCCAGCGCGGCCCTCAGCGACGCGAGCAGCGCGTCGGTGTGCCGGACGGCGAGCGCCCGGTACAGGCCGCCCTTGTCGCCGAAGTGCCGGTACAGGATCGGCTTGGTGATGCCCGCCTCGGCCGCGATGGCGTTCATCGACGCGCCCGGCCCGTCCCGGAGCACCACCCGTTCGGCGGCCTCGAGCAGTGCCTCGCGCCTGCGCTCGGACGCGCTGCGCTGGTCGTGTTCCTGACCGCTGTCCATGTCCCTCTCCCCGCCCGTGTTCCCGGGATGCCCCTGCGCAACGTAGCACCCGGCCTGCGGCGGAACGGGGGAGTGGGGAGTTGACAGGCTCTACCGCCCGGTAACAGACTTCCCCGTTACCGCTAGTAACAATTGTGGGAGGGCCCGACATGGCCGAGTTCGCGCTGGACCTCAACGACGACCAGAAAGCCGTGCGGGAGTGGATCCACGGCTTCGCCGCGGACGTGATGCGCCCGGCCGCCGCCGAGTGGGACGAGCGTGAGGAGACCCCCTGGCCCATCATCCAGGAAGCCGCCAAGATCGGCCTCTACTCACTCGACTTCTACGCGCAGCAGTACTTCGACCCGACCGGCCTGGGCATCCCCACCGCGATGGAGGAGCTGTTCTGGGGCGACGCGGGCATCGCACTGTCCATCGTCGGCACCGGGCTGGCCGCCGTCGGTGTGCTCGCCAACGGCACCGAGGAGCAGGTCGGCACCTGGATCCCGCAGATGTACGGCGACGCGGACGACGTGAAGGTCGCGGCGTTCTGCTCCTCCGAACCCGACGCCGGCTCCGACGTCTCCGCCATGCGCACCCGGGCCGTCTACGACGAGGCCAAGGACGAGTGGGTGCTCAACGGAACAAAGACGTGGGCGACCAACGGCGGCATCGCCAACGTGCACGTGGTCGTCGCGGTGGTCGACCCCGGACTCGGCGCCCGCGGGCACGCCTCCTTCATCGTGCCGCCCGCCACCCCCGGCCTGTCGCAGGGGCAGAAGTTCAAGAAGCACGGCATCCGGGCCTCGCACACCGCCGAGGTCGTGCTGGAGGACGTCCGCGTCCCCGGCCACTGCCTGCTGGGCGGCAAGGAGAAGCTGGACGAGCGGCTGGCCCGCGCCCGTGAGGGCAGGTCGGGCCGCGGCCGCAACGCGGCGATGGCCACCTTCGAGGCGTCCCGGCCCGCAGTCGCCGCGCAGGCCGTCGGCATCGCACGCGCCGCGTACGAGGTGGCCATGGACTACGCGAAGACACGTGAGCAGTTCGGCCGCCCGATCATCGACAACCAGGGCGTCGCCTTCCAGCTCGCGGACATGCGCACCCGCATCGACGCCGCCCGGCTGCTGGTGTGGCGCGCCTCCTGGATGGCGGCCTCGGGCCGGCCGTTCACCGCTGCCGAGGGCTCGATGAGCAAGCTGTTCGCAGGCGAGACCGCCAAGACGGTGACCGCGCAGGCGATGCAGATCCTCGGAGGCAACGGCTACACCCGGGAGTACCCGGTCGAGCGGATGCACCGGGACGCGGCCATCTACACCATCTTCGAGGGCACCAGCGAGATCCAGCGCCTGGTCATCGCCCGCACCCTCTCCGGCGTCACGGTGCGCTGAACCCCGGCTGGCTCCCGGGCGGGCGGCGCCTCACCGCCCGCCCGGGAGCCGCCAGGCCTGCGGCGCGCGTGGCGCCTCAGCCCTGAAGGGCGGACGGGTCCATCCACATGACCTCCCAGATGTGGCCGTCGGGGTCCTGGAAGCTGCGGGCGTACATGCCGCCCTCGTCCATCGGGTCCCGGTACACGCTGCCGCCCGCGCTCGCGGCCCGTTCCACCACGCTGTCCACCTCGGCGCGGCTCTCGGCCCCCACACACATGATCACCTCACTGGCCCGACCGGTGTCGGCGAGCTCCTTGCCGGGCGTGAAGCTCTGGTAGAACGGCTCCGTCAGCAGCATCACGAAGGCCGTGTCGCTGATCACCATGCAGGTCGCCTTCTCGTCCGTGAACTGGGCGTTGAAGGTGAAGCCCAGCGCGGTGAAGAAGGCCACCGACGCGTCGAGGTCCTTCACGGGCAGGTTCACGAACACCATCTTGGACATCTGCTGCTCCCTTTCGTGTCGCACGACGGCCGCCGCTGCGGCCCACACCCCTACAGACGGCCGCCGCCGCGGAAACTCATCGCGCCCCGGCCCCGCTCGTCCGCCGAGCAGACGACCCCGGAGACCCCGGAGACGCTGAGCCCGTCGGCCCCGCCGCTTTTGCCAGCTCGGCAAAGAGATTGGCGTTCTGCGCCGGTGCGGCCGCAGGCTTGCAACGTACGGGCGACCGGGCAGCACCGCACCTGCGGCTGCCGCGTCCGGCGTACACCTGCCCCGACCCGGATGAGGACCCCGCCATGAGCCATTCGTCGCACTCTGCCGACCTCGACTGGGACAAGCTCTGCGCCATGCTGGAACTGGAGGCGGACCTGCACCGGCCGGCCCTGCTGGAGGCAGCCGCCTGGCTGCCGGACGAACCGGCCGTGGGCAGCGTGCTGGACGTCGGCAGCGGACCTGGCCGGATGGCCTGCCTGCTCGCCGGACGCTTCCCGCAGGCCCAGGTGACAGCGGTGGACGGGTCGGCGGAACTGCTCGCCCGGGCCCGCGCCCACGCGGCGGACACCGCGACGGCGGACCGCCTCACCACCCACCGCGCCGACCTGCCCGACGGCTTCGCCGAGTTGGCGCCGGCCGACCTGGTGTGGAGCAGCAGGGCGGTGCACCACCTCGGTGACCAGCAGGCCGCCGTCGACGCCCTGGCCCGGCTGGTCAATCCGGGCGGCACGCTCGCGCTCTCCGAGGGCGGCCTGAGCACCCGGTTCCTGCCTCGCGACACGGGCCTTGGACGGCCCGGACTGCAGACGCGGCTCGACCTCGTCCTGGAGGAGTCGTTCGCCGTGATGCGGGCGGAACTGCCGGGCAGCACCGCGGTGGTGGAGGACTGGCCCGCCATGCTCGCCCGCGCCGGCCTGACGCCCAGCGGCACACGTTCCTTCCTGGTGGACCTGCCCGCGCCGCTCGGCGACGAGGGACGCGAGTACGTGTACAAGCGGCTGAACCGGCTGGCCGGGCCCGACGGCGACACCCTCGACGCCGAGGACCGCGCTGCCGTGGCCCGCCTGCTGGACCGCGACGACCCGCAGGGCCTCATGCGCCGGCCGGACGTCTTCTACCTGACGGCCCTCACCGTGCACACCGCCCGCGCCTGACCCGCTGGCACCTGTGGCGCACGGTGCGGCGTGCGCCGCCCGGGGCAGCCCCCGTGGGTGATGCGGGACTGCCCGCAGGGGCGCTCGACGAGCCGGCTCAGAGCGAGAGGCTGCCGAGCAGGCTCGCCAGCCTCTCGCCGCCCGCATGGATTCCGGGGGCGAGGGCCGAACCGGCCAGGTAGAAGCCGAACAGCGCACACACCAGGGCGTGCACCGGTTTCAGCCCGTGCCTGCGGCAGAGCAGGAACACGAGGAGTCCGAACAGGAGGACGCCGGAGATCGACAGGGTCATGAGGGCTCCTGGCAGGGCGGTGACAGGGTCCCCACGGCCCTTCCACCAGCCCCGGCGTGTCAAAAGCGGTGTGCCTCCGCTCGGGTGAACACCCCCTCCAGGACGGTGAACCCCAAGGCGTCGTCCGCCGGTGGACGGCCGCCGGGCGTGCCGCGCCAGGCGGGCTTACGGTGGAGTGGTACCGACCAAGGCCGGCCCGGCGCACAGCGCGAGGGAGTAGCGACATGACTGGCGAACCGGCGTTCTTCGAGCTGGGAGTGGCCGATCCGGCCCGCGGCCGGACCTTCTATGAGGGACTGTTCGGCTGGCACTTCGAAGCCGGCCCCTCCGGTGGCGAGGGGTTCCTCATCCGCACGCCCACCCTGCCCGGTGGCATACACGGCGGTGACCAGGGCGGCGGCCCCTACCTCTTCTTCGGCGTCGACGACATGCCCACCGCCCTGGACCGGGTCAGGGAGCTGGGCGGCACGACGGAGGAGGACCTGGAACGCGACCCCGAGGTGATCGCCGCGTTCGGGCACTTCGTGCTGTGCCGGGACGACCAGGGTTCACCTTTCGGCCTGCACCAGCCACCCGCCCGCTGAACCGCACGCGCCCGGGTGACCGGCGCTTCCCGCCCGGCGTGCTCCTGCCCCGGCCCGCGCCGCGCGTTCGCCGCCGGGGCGGGCCCGGTCAGCCGGTGATGCCGGGATGGCGGTCCATGATGTCCTCGGCCACGAGGTCCAGGCGCGGCAGGAAGTCCAGGGTGCGGGCGGCCTTCGTCCGGAGGTCGGCAACCGAGGTGACGCCCAGGTCGGCCAGCACCGCGTGGAAGTCGGGCAGCAGCGTGCGGTGGAGGGACGGTGCGTCCGCCGCAAGTGCCGTGTGGCAGCGCGCGAGGGTGGCGACGATCCAGAAGACCGCCTCGCGGTGCGACCCGTCCTCCACCAGGTCGCGGCTGCCGTCCACGGCGACCGGTCGGGCCTCGGTGGTCAGGTCGCCGCTGAAGAAGAACGGGGTCCTGGCCACCCGGGCGGTTGCGTCGAAGGTGTCGGCCAGCGTGTCGAGGTGGCGCCGCACGGTCCCCGCCGACAGGTCGGCGCAGCCGAGCAGGTCCAGCAACTCCCGGTGCAGCCCCGTGTGGCCGTACACCTGGAGCACTTCGCGCGCGCGTACGTACCGCAGCCGCACGGTCGGGTTGCGCAGGGCCGCGACGAGCAGTACGTGCGTGGTCACCCCGGTACCGAACAGCCAGCGCGTGACCTGCTCGTGGAACGGCTCCGGGCCCGTCGGTGCGTCCAGACGCGCCACGATCCGCCGGCGGGCGTCGGCGCACCGGCGGCGCACCCACTCGCGTTCGGCGAACCGCCGGGCCACCTCGGCGTGCAGCGCCGCAAGTTCCCCGGTGGGGTCGTCGAGTGCCGACGGATACCGGAAGCTGCCAGCCAGGTGGTAGTCGGCCAGGACACCGGTGGGCGAGCGCACGTCCGCCCAGGGCAGCCGGCTGACCTCGAGCAGTGCGCCGCGGTGCCGGAACTTGCCCGGCCCGGCGGGTAGCTCCCTGCCGTCGGTCACCACGACCACGTCGACGTCCGACGTCGGTGCGAGCATCGCGTCGTCGGGCATGCCGACCGTGGAGCCGCTGTAGTACGAGCCCCGGTAGGCCGGATCACCCGCCGCGTGCCGGGCGATCCAGTCGGCTGCCGCCGCCCTCGCCGCGCCCACGCGTACTTCCTGCTCCATGCGCACCGGTCCGCCCCCGGGACCCGGAACCGCGCTCACGGTGTGCTGTCCGCGTTGCCGTCCAGCAACGTGCGCACCAGGTCGACGATCGCCTCGGGGCGTTCCTCCACCACGAGGTGACCCGCACCGGGGATGGTGCGCACCGCGACGCCGAGGCCACGGGAAGTGGGCGAGGCCAGCCGGGACGGCGGCAGGAACACGTCGTGCTCGCCGGTGGCCACCACGTTCGGCACCCGCCGGGACCGGGCGAGCACGGAGCGGGGCAGGGGAGCAGGCGCCAGGCTGGAGCGGCAGGACCGGGACAGCAGGGTCATCCAGGTGACGAGTTCGTCCGACGGCTGACGGCCGGGCCCGTGCAGGTGCCGCAGCAACGCAGCGCTGCGGACCCCGGTGGGGCGGGTGAGCCAGGGCAGAGTGGCCGCCAGCACGCCGCCGGTGAGCCTGAGCCGGGCCAGGCCCGCGGGGGAGACCAGCACCCGCCCGACAAGCTGCGGTGCGTCGCAGGCCAGCGCGATCGCGCCACCGAGCGAGTGGCCCACCACGACGGTCGGCCCCGGGCCGATCCCTTCCACCACATCCTGGAGCCACCGGCCGTACCAGGCCTGCCGGTGCCGCCGGGGACGCTCGGCCGCGCTCAGTCCCGGCTGCCCGGGCACATCCACGACGCAGGTGGGCCAGCGCGCCGCCAGGGCGGTGACCAGCGGCAGGCTGGTGGCGGCGTTGAAGTTGGTGCCGGGAACCACGACCACCCGCGGGGTGTCCCGCCCCGGAGTGGCGTCCTCCCCCGCGGTGACCACGTGGGTGCGGCCGGCGCCGGTGGCCACTGCGGTGGTCCGGTGGGCCACGGGCCACGCCGCGAGCCGGTCGGTGCACCACTTCTCGACGTCCCGGCGGGCGGCGGCACTTCTGTAGACGGCGGTCATACCCGCACTGTCCCAGACGGCACGCCCTCGCGAGCGCCGACCCCGCGTCATGAACGCACCCCGCCCGCGGCGGCCCTTCCCAGGACCATCGGCAACCTCAGCCGGCCAGCGCGGCCAGCCCCGGCCGACGGGCCGTCAGCGCCGGGGAGTGCTGGTGGACGGCGTCGCGCAGCGCGCACAGTTCCGGGCCGGGCTCAAGCGACAACTCCCGCTGGAGCACCGTCCGCAGCCGGTTGAACTCCAGCAGTGCCTCCGCGGTCCGCCCCGCGCCGTGCAGGGCCCGCATCAGCAGCGCCCACGCCGACTCGCGCAGCGGCTGGTCCTCGGTGAGGGCCCGCGCGTCCAGTACCGCAGGTAGGCACGCGCCCAACCCGACGAGGGCGGAGACCCGCAACTCGCGGGCGGCGAACACCGCCTCGTCCCACCGCGCGGTCTCCCGCAGGGCGAACTCGTGATCGCGGGCATCCTCCAGGGCGGGGCCGCGCCACAGCCGCATCGCCCGGTCGAGGATGTCCAGCGCGGCATGCATGCCGCCGTCGGCCATCCGCTGCCGGGCCTCTTCGGTCAGCTGCCCGAACCGCACGGTGTCGCGCGCTGCGGCCGGCACGTGCAGCGTGTATCCGCAGGGTCCGCTGACCAGCACCCGGGGACGCTCGTTGCGGGGGCGGCCGGGCTCCAACGCGCCGCGCAGCCGGCTGACATGGGCGTGCACGGCGGAGACGGCCCCGGCCGGCGGCCTTCCCGCCCACACGTCGTGGCACAGCCGGTCCAGCGGGACCGGCCGCCCGTTCGCCGTCAGCAGGCGCACCAGCAGCAGCCTGCGCTGCCGCGGGCCGAGGTCGACCGGCGAGCCGTCGGCCCGCAGCACCTCCACCGGTCCGAGCAGCCCGAACCGCAGCGCCGCAGCGGGGTCGTCCTCCCCGGTCCGGGTGTCGCCCGCAGCGGAGGGGGCCTGCGCCACGGCGGCAGACCGGTACG
The DNA here is from genome assembly GCF_030124175.1 of Streptomyces sp. 549. Classification (GTDB taxonomy): domain Bacteria; phylum Actinomycetota; class Actinomycetes; order Streptomycetales; family Streptomycetaceae; genus Streptomyces. The sequence goes on from NZ_JASKMT010000010.1 coordinate 136,942, forward strand.
TGGCCGCCGCGAGGGGCAGGCGGAACGACGGGGCGAGGGCCGGCATGGGGGCCGGGGCCGCGTCCTGAACGAAGTGGAAGGGCAGCACGGTGTTCATGGCGACCAGCTTTCCGTGCGTCGCGCGCCGCCGCGTCCGCCGGCGGCACGATCACTGTCTCTACCCACGGGTGCAGACCGGTCGGCCAGAGGGGTGACGCCGGGGCAGCGGAGGCGGCCTTAGGGTCGAGCTGTCATGTACTCCCACCCCAGCCGGCTGCTGCCGGTCCTGCTGGCCGCGGCCCAACTGGTCGTGTGGCCCGGCCTCCCCCTGCTGCGGGGCGCGGCCGTCGCCGGTACCGCCGTCGCCGGCGCCCTGCTGGCCACCGCGATGGCCGCGGTGATCCTGCACCTGCGGGAGCGTGCCCCGGTGGGCGCGCTGCTCGCGCTTGTCGCCGTGAGTGCCGTCGGCCCGGCGGCCACCCGGCCCGAGGCGGTGCTGCTGTTCAGCACGGTCGGGGTGGCGGTCGCCCTGTACACCGTCGCGGTACACCGCGACCCGTCCACCACCGCGGTCGTCACGATCGCACTCACCACCTGGCAGGGGATGTGGGGCGCTCACTTCCACCACCTCGGCAACGGGTTCCCGGCGGACCTGCTGGTCACCGTGGCCGCCCACCTGTGCGCGGTCGGCCTGGGCGCCAGCAGGCGGCGGTGGCTGGCGGGCAGGCGCCGTGCCGCCCGGCTCCTGGCCGCCAGCGAACGGGAACGCGCGCAGGCGGCGGAGTCCGAGCGGCTGAGGCTGGCCCGCGAGCTCCACGACGTCAGCGCCCACCACCTCACCTCGGTTGTCGTCACCGTCGACACGGCACGCAAGCTCGGCGACCGCCGACCCGAACTCGGCGACGCGGCACTTGAGTTCGCCGCCCGGACGGGACGCGAGACGCTCGCCGCGCTGCACCGGCTCGTGGCGGTCATGCGGACCGTCGAGCGAGGCGAGGAACCGTCGCAGGACGCCGGCGACCTCGCCGCACTCGTCTCCGGCTTCGTCCGGCTGGGCCAGCCCGTCCATCTCGACGTGCCGAAGGACGTCGACGCCCCCGTCGCCGACGCCACCTACGGCATCGTCCGGGAGGCGCTCACCAACGCGCTGCGCTACGCGCCCGGCGCCCCGGTCCGGGTGGAGCTGCGGCCCGGACCGCACAGCTGGCGGCTGCGGATCGACAACGACGCTGTGCCGCAGGTCGAACCGGCACCCGCCTCACCTGACGCCGGCCAACCGCCGCGGTGGGGCGCAGGCCGCGGCATCACCGGCATGCGGGAACGCGCGGCGGCGGCCGGCGGCAGGCTCACGGCCGGGCCGCGCCCGGGCGGCGGTTGGCGGGTCGAGGCCGACCTGGGCACCGGGGCAGGACCCGGTCGGGAGCGGCCGGCCACCGGCTCGGTGCTGTGGCTGCAGATCGCGGTGGCGGTCGTGGCCGTGCTCAACCCCGTGCTGCCCTCCGTGCTCTCTTTCGGGCACCAGGCGGAGGACTCCGCCTCCGCCGCCTCCGCGCTGGCCGGTCTGCTCGCCCTGGCGCACGCCCTGCCGCTGCTGCTGCGCCGCTCCCGGCCGTGGGCCGCGCTGGCCGGGGTCCTGGCCACGGTGTTCCTGTGGCCGCTGTTCGGCGGGCTGGGCGTGCTGCCGCCCGGAGCCACCGGTTACCTGCCGCTGGCCGCCGCCGCTGTGACGGCCGCCGTGTACGCGGTCGCCGCCCACGGACCGCACCGGCCGCCTACCAGGCTGGCCGTGCCGGTCGCCGCGACGGCGCTGACCGCGGCACTGGCCGGCACGGCGGCGGGCAGCGGACGGGTCGGCCCGCTGCCCGTGCCGGCCGCCGCGGCGGCAGCACTCGTGGTCCTGCTCCTGCTGTTCACCGCGGCCTGGACGGCGGGGCGGCGGATGCGCCGCAGCCGGTCCGCGGTACGCGGACGCGAGACCACCGCCCTGGCCGAGTCGGCGCGGCGCGCCACCGAGGCAGCCCACTGTGAACGGCAGGCGATCGCCGCCGAACTGCGCGAACGGGTGCTGCACCGTGCGTCCCGTGTGGTCGAACTGGCCGAACAGCGGCAGCTGTCGGACATCGCCGCGGAGGCACGCGCCGCCCTGGCCGCGATGCGGGACCTGCTCGGCACGCTGCGCGACGCCGGGACCGCCGCGCGTCGCTCGCCGCAGCCGACGTCGGCGGCGCTGGCGGACCTGTGCGCCGAGCACCGTGCCGCCGGGCGCGAGGTGCGGCTGCACGGCCTGGAGTCGGTGCCCGCCGGGCTGCCGCCCGACACCGAACTGGCGGTGTTCCGGACGGTGGAGTCCGCACTCGCCGCAGGCGATACCGGCCCCGCCGAGGTGCGGCTGGCGCACACCGGTGCCCGGCTGGCCGTCACCGTCACCGGCGTGCCGCAGGCGACGAGTGGTACGGCGCTCGCCCGCCTCAAGGTCCAGGTGTCCGCCGCCGGCGGACGGCTCACCACCGGAACCGCCGAGTCCGTCCAGCTGTGGCTGCCGGCCGGGAACGGCCCGGCCCCTTCCCAGGAGGTACTACCATCACCATCCGCGTGATCGTCGCCGATGACCAACTCGTCGTCCGGGCGGGCTTCGCCGCCGTGATCGGTGCCGAACCCGACATGACCGTAGTCGGCGAGGCGGGCGACGGCGCCGCGGCGGTGCAACTCGCCGAGCAGACCGCGCCCGACGTCGTCGTCATGGACATCCGCATGCCCGACATGGACGGGCTCACTGCCACCCGCCTCCTCACCGCCCGCGGCGAGAAGCCGCGCGTGCTGGTGCTCACCACCTTCGACCTCGACGCCTACGTCTACGAGGCGCTTCGGGTCGGCGCGTCGGGGTTCCTGCTCAAGGACGCGGAGCCGGACGACCTGCTGGACGCGATCCGGGTCGTCGCCGAAGGCGACGGCGTGCTCGCCCCAGGGGTGACCCGGCGCCTCATCCACTCCTTCGCGGGCGGCGCGCCGCCCGTCGCCCCCGGCGGCACGCTCGACGGCCTCACTCCGCGGGAGAGGGAGGTGCTCCAGCTCATCGGCACCGGGCTGAACAACACCGAGATCGGCGAACGCCTCGGGGTGGCCACCGGGACGGTCAAGTCCCATGTGAACGCGCTGCTGGGCAAACTCGGCCTGCGCGACCGGGTCCAGGCCACCATCCTGGCCTACGACCTCGGCCTGGTCCGCCCCCGTATGCCCCCGGCGCACTGACCTGCCACGACCAGACCTGACCTGCCACGAACCCGACTGGGCACGGGACGAAGCCACGCAACGGCCGCCGCGCCGACTGCCCCCGGTCTGCCGACGTCCGCGTAGGGCGCCGCCAGGCGGGCACTGGTGAACCGTGCCGCGACGTCCGCCGCCGGGCTCCCGGGCCGCCCCGTCCCTCCCTCGCCGGCCGCCGACTCGCGGAGTTTTCTGTGTGTCGGTGCGTCCGCCGGGTGGTCGCGGGCGGAAAGGTGGTGTGCTGGAGGTGGTGTGTGTGATGGGTGTGCGTGGTGGGAGCAGGTGTCTGTACGTGGGTGCGGTGGAGGGGCAGTCCGGCAGGCCGGGCAGCGGGACGGCCGGTGGCCGTGCCCCTTCGCCGTGCACGTCCGACGCGGTACCCGGGACCACCGGGTGTGTGGACCACGACGTCGCCGCCGCGGTGGAGGCGGTGCTGGCCGGATGGCTGGCCGAGCGGACACGGGAAGCACACGCCGTGGACCGGGACTTCGGCGACGAGGTGGCGGCCCGGCTGGAACGGTTCGTCTGTGGCGGCGGCAAGCGGCTGCGCGCCCGTTTCGCCTGGTGGGGCTGGCGCGCCTTCGGCGGCGCCGCCTGCGGGGAGCAGGCCCGCACCGCGCTGCTCCTGGGCGCGGCGCTGGAGGTCCTGCAGGGCATGGCGCTGATCCACGACGACGTGATGGACGGTTCCGGGCTGCGCCGCGGTTCCCCGGCCGTGCACGTCGACTTCGCCGACTGGCACGCGGCGCGCGCGATGCGCGGCAGCGGCGGGCGGTTCGGTGAGAGCGCCGCCGTGCTCGCCGGCGACCTCGCGCTCGCCTGGGCCGACGACCTGGTCGCCGAACTCGACGTGCCCCCCGCCACGCGCCGCGAACTGCGGCTGCTGTGGCGGCGGATGCGGCTGGAGATGGTCGCCGGGCAGTACCTGGACGTGCGGGCGCAGGCAAGCCGGCAGGTGTCCGCGGAACGCGCCCTGCGGGTGGCCTACCTCAAGAGCGCGGCCTACACGGTCGAGCGACCCCTCGGCCTGGGCGCGGCGCTCGCCGGAGCCCCGGCGGCGATGCGAGAGGACCTTGCGGCGGCGGCCCGCTGCGCCGGGGTCGCCTTCCAGCTGCGGGACGACGTGCTGGGCGTGTTCGGCGATCCGGACCGGACGGGCAAGCCGTCCGGCGATGACGTACGGGACGGGAAGGTGACGTATCTGGTGACCGTGGCCGAGGAGCTGGCCCGCACCTCGGGCGACTCGGAGGCGCTGGACGTGCTCCGCACGTGCCAGGGTGACGCCGAACTGACGCCCGAGGGGCTGGAGCGGTACCGGGAGACGGTGACCGCACTGGGCGCACTGGAGGCGGTGGAGGAGAGGATCGAGGACCTGGTCGAGGAGAGCCTGCTGGCACTGGAGAAGGCGGCGCCTGACGCCGCCGCGCACCGGGAGCTGTCCCGGCTGATGCTGGCCGCGGCCGGCTCGGGCCGTGTGCTCGCCCCCGCGATGGGCGGTGGGGCCGCGTGAAGCGCGTCAACGGCCCCAGCGACCACGTGGTGGTCGTGGGCGCAGGCCTGTCCGGCCTGGCTGCCGCCCTGCACCTGCTGGGCTCCGGACGCCGGGTCACCGTGGTCGAGGCCCAGGACCGTCCGGGCGGACGCATGGGGCGCATGGACATGGACGGCTACCGGGTCGACACCGGGCCGACCGTGCTCACCATGCCGGACCTGGCCGAGGAGGCGTTCGCGGCGGTCGGCGAGAGCCTCGCCGACCGGGTCGAGCTGCTGCCGCTGGCGCCCGCCTACCGGGCGCAGTTCGCCGACGGCTCGCAGGTCGACGTGCACACCGACGGCGAGGCCATGGAGGAGGAGGTCCGCCGGTTCGCCGGTACGGACGAGGCCGACGGCTACCGGCGGCTGCGGGTGTGGCTGGAGAAGCTGTACCGCGCCCAGATGCGCCGGTTCATCGACGCCAACTTCGACTCGCCGCTGGACGTGGTCAGCCCGGACCTCGCCCGGCTCGCCGCCCTGGGCGGGTTCGGCAGGCTCGACGCGCGCATCGGCAGCTTCCTCAAGGACGAACGGCTGCGCCGGGTCTTCTCCTTCCAGGCCCTCTACGCCGGAGTGCCGCCCGAACGGGCCCTGGCCGCGTACGCAGTCATCGCCTACATGGACACCGTCGCAGGCGTGTACTTCCCGCGCGGCGGCATGCACACCCTGCCGCAGGCCATGGCGGACGCCGCCGCCGACGCGGGCGCCGAACTGCGCTACGGCACTCCCGTCGCGCGCCTGGAGCAGCGTCGCGGCCGGGTCGAGGCCGTCATCACCGAGGACGGGCAGCGCACCCCCTGCGACGCCGTCGTCCTCACCTGCGACCTGCCCGTCACCTACCGGCTGCTGGGGCGCACCCCGCGGCGGCCCGTCGGCCTGCGCCACTCGCCGTCCGCGGTGATCCTGCACGTGGGCACCGACCGGACGTGGCCGCAACTGGCCCACCACACCATCTCCTTCGGGCAGGCCTGGAAGCAGACGTTCGAGGAGATCACCCGGGAGGGCAAGGTCATGAGCGACCCGTCGCTGCTGATCACCCGGCCGACCACGCACGATCCGTCGATGGCACCGGCGGGCCGCCACCTGCACTACGTCCTGGCGCCCTGCCCGAACACCGACATCGGTCCCTCCGCCCACGCCTGGGGGGAACTCGGCCCGCGCTACCGCGACGAACTCGTCGGGGTGCTGGAGAAACGCGGACTCGACGGACTCGGCTCGGCCGTCGAAGCCGAAACCCTCGTCACCCCCGCCGACTGGGACCGCGACGGCCTCGCCGCGGGCACGCCGTTCTCCGCGGCGCACACCTTCTCCCAGACCGGCCCGTTCCGCCCGCGCAACCTGGTGCGCGGCGTCGACAACGCCGTGCTCGCCGGCTGCGGCACCACTCCCGGCGTGGGCGTGCCCACGGTGCTGGTCTCGGGCAAGCTCGCCGCCGACCGCATCACCGGCGGACGCCGGCCGGTGCGCGCCCCGGCACGACGGGGGGTCCGCCGATGAGCCTGCGTGAACTCGACGCAGCCCGCATCGTCGAACCGGGTCTGCGCAACGACTACCTGTTCTGCCGCGAACTCAACTCCCGCCACGGCAAGACGTACTTCCTCGCCACCCGGCTGCTGCCGCCCCGCCGCCGACCCGCGGTGCACGCCCTGTACGGCTTCGCCCGCTGGGCCGACGACATCGTCGACACCCCCGCCGAGCAGACCAGCCGGGCCGCAGCCCGCCAGGGCGGGCCGGGTGTGACTCCGCCGGTGCCGGCGCCCGCCGTGCCCGCTCCGGCTCCCGCCCCGCAGCAGGCGGCCCCCGCCGGCCCGGCGCCGCAGGCAGACCGGCAGCGCACCGAGGCGCTGCTCGCCCTGGAACGGCAGCTCCTGCCCGGCCTGCGGACCGGACACAGCGAGGAACCGGTGATCAGGGCGCTCGCCCACACCGCCCGCACCTACCGGATCCAGGAGACGCACTTCACCGACTTCATGGCGTCGATGCGCATGGACCTGGAGGTCACCGACTACCCCGACTACGCGGCGCTGGAGCGGTACATGCACGGCTCGGCCGCCGTCATCGGCCTGCAGATGCTGCCCGTGCTGGGCACCGTCGTGCCGCGTGCCGAGGCCGAACCGCACGCCGCCGCGCTCGGCGTGGCGTTCCAGCTGACCAACTTCCTGCGCGACGTGGGGGAGGACCTGGACCGCGGGCGCGTCTACCTGCCGGCGGATCTGCTGGCGGCCCACGGCGTGGACCGCGAACTGCTGTACTGGAGTCGTGCCACCGGACGCAGGGACATCCGCATCCACCGGGCGCTTGTGGAGACCGTCGCGCTCACCCGCGGCGTCTACCGCCGGGCCGCCCCCGGCATCGCGATGCTCGACCCCGTCGCCCGGCCCTGCATCGAGACCGCCTTCCTGCTGTACGCGCAGATCCTCGACAGCGCCGCCGACGCCGACTACCCCGTCGTGCACCGCCGGGTGGCCGTCCCCGGCGCCCGGCGCGCCGCGATGGCCCTGCGGGGCGCCGCGCGGGTCACCGCTGCCCGGACCCGCAAACGACTGGCTGAGCGCCGCTCCGCCCCCACCCGGAAGGAACCCGCATGAGCAGGCCGGCTCCCCGCCCGAGGCGGCGCCTCCCGCTGCGGGCCCGCCGGAACCCCCAGCGGTGGGAACGCCAGCAGCCCACCTGGCGGCAGGCCCAGCCGGCCGTCATCGCCTCCGCGCTGAAGGCCGCCACGGCTCGGCCCTCCGGCAACTGGTTCGTACTCGCCTCCTCCCGCGCGATCCGCGCCGACCGCACCTTCGGCCGGACCGTCGCCGGGCAGGAGGTCGTCGCCTGGCGGGACGCCGCCGGCACGCCGCAGGCCGGGCCCGGCTCCTGCCCGCACCTGGGGGCCCCGCTGCGGGAGAGCCCGGTGCGCTGCGGACAGGTCGTGTGCCACTGGCACGGACTGGCCCTCAACGGCAAGCCGTTCGCCGGCTGGCAGCCCTACCCCGTGCACGACGACGGCGTGCTGACCTGGGTCCGCCTCGACGAGGCGGGCGGCGAGGAACCGCTGCCGCGGCCGGTGCTGCCCACCCGCCCGTCGGCGCACGGGTCCACGGTGTCCGCGGTAGTCGACGTCGAGGGGGTGTGCGAGCCGCAGGACGTCATGGCCAACCGCCTCGACCCGTGGCACGGCGCCTGGTTCCACCCGTACGCGTTCGTCGATCTCACGGTGGAGGACCCGGGGCCCGACGGCGACGAGCACGGCTTCGCCGTCGACGTCTCCTTCAAGGTCTCCCGCCGCCTGGTCGTGCCGGTGCGGGCGGTGTTCACCGCGCCGGAACCTCGGACCGTCGTCATGCACATCACCGAGGGCGAGGGCCTGGGTTCAGTGGTCGAGACGCACGCCACCCCACTGGGCACCGACGACCGGGGACGGCCCCGGACGGCCGTGGTGGAGGCGGTCATCGCCACGTCCGAGCGCCGCGGCTTCCGTGCCGCCAGCCGCGCCGCGGCCCTGCTGCGGCCGGTCATGCGGGCAACGGCGGCCCGCCTGTGGCGGGACGACCTCGACTACGCGCACCGCCGGTGGCAGCTGCGCAGCACGGGGCGCTTCCCCGGATGACCCAGCTCCCACCCACCCCGCCCAGCCGTCCCGGCCCCGCTCCCGGCCCGGACCCCGCTCCCGACCCCGCGTCCGGTCCCGGCCTCACCTCCGTGCAAGGCGACGTGGACGTCGCCGTCATCGGGGCGGGCGCGGCGGGCCTGGCGCTGACCGCGGCGCTGGCCGACGGCTCCCGCGGCGCGCGGACGCCGTCCGTCGTCCTGCTGGAGGCGCCGCCGGGGCCGCTGCGTCCCGGCGACCGCACCTGGTGCTTCTGGGAGGACGCGCACGGTTGGGAGGACGCGGTGTGTGCCAGCTGGCCGCGCATCCAGGTCGCCCACCGCGACGGTACCCGCACCGACGCGGACGTCAGCCCGATGCGCTACCGGATGATCCGCTCCCGCGACTTCGAGTCCGCCGCCCGGCGCCGCTGGGCCGGCCGGCCGCAGGTCCGCACCCTCAGCGCCACCGTCACCGATGTGCGGGACGGGCCGGGCGGAGCGACCGTGCACTACGGCACCCCCGACGGCGCCGCCCGTGCCCTGCGGGCCCGCTGGGTGTTCGACTCCCGCCCGCTGCCCCGGCTGCCCCCCGCACGCACCACGCTGCTCCAGCACTTCCGCGGCTGGTTCGTCCGGCTCCCCGAGCCGGCGTTCGACCCGGGCGCCGCCGTGCTGATGGACCTGCGCACCCCGCAGCCCCGCCACGGGCTGTCCTTCGGCTACGTGCTGCCGCTGTCCGAACGGGAGGCCCTCGTGGAGTACACCGAGTTCTCCCGGCAGGTGCTCGACCGGGCCGGCTACGACCACGCGCTTCGCGACTACACCGAACGCACCCTCGGCCTCGGGCCGTTGACCGTCACCGCGACCGAACAGGGTGTCATCCCGATGACCGACGCAGTCTTCCCCCGCAGCGCGGGCCGTTCGGTGTTCCGCGTCGGCGCAGCCGGAGGAGCCACCCGGCCGTCGACCGGCTACACCTTCGCCGCGGCGCTGCGCCAGGCCGAGGCCACCGCCGCCGCCTACCACGCGGGCGGCAGACCGGTGCCGCCGGCGGCACACCGGCCCTGGTCCCGGGCCATGGACGCGGTGCTGCTGCGCGCCCTGGACACCGGCCGCGTGGACGGCGCCGACTTCTTCAGCCGGCTCTTCCGCAACAACCCCGCCCCGCGGCTGCTGCGCTTCCTCGGCGGCACCTCGACGCTGCCGGAGGACCTGCGCATCGGCACCACCACCCCGGTGTGGCCGATGCTGCGCACCAGCGCCGAGGTGCCGCTGGTACGCCGCCGCCCCGCCCGGCCATCGAACCGGCCCGGTTCCTGAACCGGCCCTCGATCTGCCCGCCCTGCGCCCCGTCCGCCTCCGCGGGAGGCTGACCCGCGGCACCAGCCAACGGCCCGGCACCCCGGGACGACCGACCCGACCCCGACCCCTGGAGACCCTGTGGCGCTGCTGCGCGACCGCGACCTGAGCTCTGCCTTCGACGACGGCGCGGCCTTCTACGACCGCTTCGTGGCCCTCAACCCCGGCTACCACAGCCAGTTGAGACGCTCCGCCGGGCGGCTCGGCCTCCCCCGGAACAGCTCCCGGCTGCGCATCCTCGACCTGGGATGCGGCACCGGTGCCTCCACCGCGGCCTTGCTGCACCACGCGCCGGACGCGCACATCACGGCGGTGGACGCCTCCGAGGGCATGCTGCGGCGTGCCCGCGCCAAGGAATGGCCGGGCAGGGTGAAGTTCGTGCACGCCACCGCCGAGGAGCTGCCGGCGGAGGTCACCGGTACCGGCTACGACGCGGTCTTCGCCGCCTACCTCTTCCGCAACGTGCCCGACCCCGACGCCGTCCTCGCCACCACACGGGAGCTGCTGGTGCCCGGGGGCCGGCTCGCAGTGCACGAGTACACGCTGAGCGGGGCCCCGGCCCACCGAAAGCTGTGGGACGCCGTCTGCTGGGGCGGGGTGATCCCCCTCGGTGCACTGCGCGGCGACGGCCCGCTCTACCGGCACCTGTGGCGCAGCGTCGTCGACTTCGACACCGCGGGCGCCTTCCGCGACCGGATGCGGGCGGCCGGGTTCCAGCAGGTCCGGGTGCTGCCGACGACGGGCTGGCAGTGGGGGATCGTGCACACCGCGGTCGGCGCCGCACCCCCGGCCCGCCACGGCGGCGACAACCCGGCAACTCCCGCGCACACCACCCAGGAGCCCGCATGAACAGCCCGCACCGCCCGGCTGCGGCCCGCCGGGGCCGCGACCGCGGCGCCGTGGTGATCACCCCCGCGCCCGGCGCCGCCCGGGCCGGCACACCCGCCCCCCGCACCGCGGTGGTCGGCGGCGGCATCGCCGGCCTGGCCGCGGCGACCGGCCTCGCCGAACGCGGCGTGCGCGTCACGCTCTACGAGCGCGACCCGCAGCTGGGCGGGCGCCTCGCCGGCTGGCCGACCGGCCTCGGTGACGGCTCGACACCGACCATGAGCCGCGGCTTCCACGCCTTCTTCCGCCAGTACTACAACCTGCGCGGCCTGCTGCGCAGGGTGGACGGCGGCCTGGGCATGCTGCGCGGCATGCCCGACTACCCGCTCGTGCACCGCGACGGGCTGAGGGACAGCTTCCGCCACGTGCCGCGCACGCCGCCGTGGAACGCCGTCGCCTTCACCGCGCTGAGCAGGTCCTTCCGGCCCCGCGACCTGTTGCAGATGTCGCCGCGGTCCGCGCTGCCGCTGTTCGACGTCCGGGTCCCCGACGTGTACGAGCAGCTCGACGGCGTCAGCGCGATGGACTACCTGGACTCCATCCGCTTCCCCGCCAGCGCACGCCACCTCGCCTTCGAGGTGTTCTCCCGCAGCTTCTTCGCCGACCCGCGCGAACTGTCCGCCGCCGAGCTGGTCCTGATGTTCCACATCTACTTCCTCGGGTCCAGCGAGGGGCTGCTCTTCGACGTCCCGAACGAGCCCTACCCGCAGGCCCTGTGGGACCCGCTGGCCCACTACCTCAAGGGCCACGGCGCCGAACTGCGCACCGCCACCCCGGTCACCTCGGTGCGGCCCAGGCCGGACGGCGGCTTCACCGTGCACAGCGGCACCCGGGCGGCCGAGGACGTGGACGCCGTCGTGCTGGCGCTGGACACCGGAGGACTGCGCGCCGTCGTGGGCCGCTCCCCGGACCTGGGGGACGGCCCGTGGCGCGGCCGCGTCGACCGGCTGCGCACCGCGCCGCCGTTCCTGGTCTCGCGGCTGTGGCTGGACCGCCCGGTCCGCGCCGACCGGCCCGGATTCCTGGGGACCGGCGGGTTCGGCTCGCTGGACAACATCAGCGTGCTGGAACTGTGGGAGGGCGAAGCCGCACGCTGGGCCGCGGCCCACGGCGGGTCCGTCGTCGAGCTGCACGCCTACGCCGTGACGGACACCGACCGCGAGGCCGCGCAGGAGCACCTGGTCGAGCAACTGCACCAGGTGTACCCGGAGACCCGTGACGCGAAGATCGTCGACATCCGGCACGAGTGGCGGGACGACTGCCCGCTCTTCCCCGTCGGCCGCTGGACGGACCGTCCCACCGTCCGCACCCCGCACCCGCACCTCACGGTGGCCGGCGACCTGGTCCGCCCGGACCTGCCGGTGGCGCTCATGGAGCGGGCGGCGACGACCGGCTTCCAGGCGGCGAACGTCCTGCTGGAGACCTGGGGAGTGCGGGGCCAGACGCTGTGGTCGGTACCGACGGCCGGGCGGTCGGCGCCACTGCGGGCCCTGGCCCGGTTCGCCGACCGTCCCACCGCGCCCCGCTCCTGAACCGGACCCGCACCCGGCGGCGCCGTACCGGCCCCCGGGTGCGGGAGCACTCCTCCCCGTCGATACTCGAAAAGTCATGATCTCAGATGTTTTGTCGCAATCTGAGGTATTTCCACGTTCGACAGAAGGAGAGCTGTGATGCTGGTCAAGTGGCTCAGTGACAGCGGAGTGCGCAGTGAGCACGCCTATACCGCCGGGCTTGCGTCGATCGGGTTGTCGGTGGTGTCCTGGGCGGTCTCGGCCAAGGCGGAGACCACCGACCGGGCCGACCGCTGGGGCATCTTCGTCGGCGAGTGGGCGCCGACGTTCTTCTGCCTGGGGCTGGCGCTCAGGAGCTACGAGAAGGACTGACATGCAGGGGACGCGGACCGGCCGGTGCCCTCCGCCGGTCCGCGCCCTGCGGCCACCCGGAAGCGGGGAACCGTGCCGCCGGCCGGGTGAGGCGGGCCGGTGCCCGTCAGCCGGCCCGGCTCACCCGGGTTGGCGGGCCGCACTCCGGGAGAACCCGCTCTCCGCGCCGCCGAGCTGAACCCCGGCCGTTCAGGCCGGAGACCCGGTGAACCGTCGACGCCCGCCCGGAGCGGGGAACCACCGAGCGTCCAGCGGTGTCCCCAGTGGTGACCGGACACGACCGCGTCACCACCGAGGAGGGCGCGTCCCGTGCAGCCGACCGCCGAGAGGTACCTGTGGATCGCCCGCCACGGCGAGGCGACCCCCGACGAGGAGGAGCTGTCCGAGCGTGGGCGGCAGCAGGCGGACCTGCTCGGCCGGCGTCTCCGGGACGTGCCGCTGTCAGCCGTCCACCACGGCCCGCTGCCCAGGGCGGCGGAGACCGCGCGGCGGGTCGCGCGGCATCTGCCGGACGTGCCCGTGCACCTGTCGGAAGCGGCCGGCGACTACCTCCCGTACCTGCCGCAGCGTGCGGACCTGCCCGCCGAGTGCGCCGAGCAGGTCCTTGAGTGGGTGGCGGACTTCTCCGCCGCAGAACGGGAGTCGGGCCCGCCGCTGGCCCGCGAGGCGCTGCGCCGCTTCACCGGCACCGCGTCGGGGGACGAGCCGCGCCACGAACTGCTGATCACGCACAACTTCCTCATCGGCTGGCTCATCCGCGCGGCGCTCGACGCACCGCGGTGGCGGTGGTTCGGCCTCAACCACGCGCACGCCGCCCTCACGGTCATCCGCTACCGGCCCGGCCGCCCCGCGACGCTCGTGGTGCAGAACGACCTGCGCCACCTGCCCGCCGACCTGTGCTGGACCGGCTTCCCGCCCGGCCACCGGGTCTGACCCGCCTCAGCACCCAGGCGGGGCACCGCCCGGGCGGAGCAGCCCGCCCCGTCCGTTCCGCCTCCGCCCCGGCGGCCCCCGTCGCGCTTACTGCGCGCCGAACTTCTGTGTCCACCACGGGCCGCCGGATCCCTGGTGGACGCCGATGCCGACCTCCTTGAACGCGCAGTTGAGGATGTTGGCCCGGTGGCCGGGGCTGTCCATCCAGGACTGCATCACCTGGGCGGGGGTCTGCTGGCCGCGGGCGATGTTCTCCCCGTAGGTGCTCCAGCGGTAGCCGGCGGCGGTGATGCGCTCGCCGGGGCCGCTGCCGTCGGGCGCGGTGTGGGAGAAGTAGTCACGGGCGGCCATGTCCTGCGAGTGCTTGAGCGCGGCCGAGGCCAGCAGGTTGTTGGAGCGCACCGCGCCGCAACCGTTCTTCGCCCGCTCCCGGTTGAGGATCGCGATGACCTGCTGGGCGGTGCCACCGGGCCCGGCCTGCGGCGGCGCGGCGGGAGCGGGCGCCGCCGATCGGCCCTCGGTCTTCGGTGCGGGCGGCGGCTCGGGCGCGGCCTGGGGCGGCGAGGGCCGCGCGGAGGAGGAGCTGGAGGCGGCCTTCGGTTCGGCCGCCTTGGTGGGGGCGCTCGGGGACGGCGACGGCGACGCGGAGGGCGACGCGGACTTCGGCGGCGCCGACGGCGAGGGCTCCGTGGTGTCCGACGGCTCCGGCGACGGCGCCGCGGCGGGTTTCACCGACGTGCTGTCCTCCGACCGGTCCAGCAGCATCCGCCCGGCCCCGATCGCGGTGACCACGGTGGCCGCCGCCGCCACGGCGACGACGACCCGGCGGCGCCGCCGGCCGCGGTGGGCCTTGCCGTGCCGGCCGCGCAGCGTCGTCCCGCCGTCGGCCGCACCGCCGGCTGAGCCCTCCACCGGCCCGTCCGCCGAGCCGTCCGCCCGGGTGTCCGCCGCACCGGCCGGGGAGACCGCGGCGGTCGCCACCGTCTCCGGCGGGACCGAGAGGGAGGCGAGCAGCCCCGCACCGGGCGGGACGAGGGCGATGCCGACGAGCAGACCCTCGGCGGGTACGAGCCCTCCGCCGTGGCGGGCGCAGTCGGCGCACTCCCGGGAGTGCCGAGCGAGACGCTTGCGCCACAGGGCGGACGGAGCCCCGTCCCAGGCCGCCAGCTCACGGTCCAGCTCCGCGCAGCGCGGCACGGCCGTCAGCGCCCGCACCACCGCGCGGGACGTCTCCAGGCGGGCCTTCATGCGCTGGATGCGGACCGCGGTGTGCTGCGGCGGGAGCTCCACCGCCCGCGACACCTCCTCACGGGTCAGTTCACCCGCCGCCTCCAGCCACCACAGCGACAGCAGCGCCCGGTCCTCCGACTCCAGCCAGCGGGTGGCCTCGGCGACCTCCCGGCGCTGCCCGCTCAGACCGAGCCGGACGATGGTCAGGTCGACGAAGTCCGCACCGGGATCGGCCACGTCGTGCGTGTCGTGCAGGGAACTGTGCGGTTGCGCGGCGTGCTTCTGCCAGTGCCGGCGTATCTGGTTCATGGTGATGGCGACCAGCCACGAGCGGAAGCTGTCCGGTTCGCGCAGCGACGCGAGGCCGGCCAGCGCCCGCAGCATCGTCTCCTGCACAACGTCGTCCACGTCCGCGTGGCCGTGCAGCGCCCTGCCGGCGATGTTGTAGACCAGCGGCAGGTACGCGGCGACCAGCTCGTCCCGCGCCCGCTGGTCCCCAGCCTGCGCCGCCGCGATCGTCGATGCCTCACGTTCCCTGCTCACGCCAGCCCACTTCCCTCTCCGACTCCACTGCTTTCCTTCTCCGACACCTGGGAGATCGCGAGCCCCGGCCGGGATAACGGAAATCCTGGACCCAACCTGTGGCCCCCGGCAACGACAGATGAGCCGAACGGCATGTGGCGGTTGTCTCGCCCCGCCGTTGAACGCCCGCCGCCCGCGGCCGCACACCCCACCGCCCAGGCCCGGCGCCCGCTCACCCGCAGCACGGCCGACAGCCTCGCACACCCCGCCCGCCCCGACCCCAGGGCCGGACCCCGTCCGCCCGCTGCGGTACCTCAACGACCAGTGCCTGACCTGCTCTTATTGTCAGCCGGGTACTGCGTCGGTACCGTGGAGGCATGCCAGCGCTCAATGTGGAATTCAGCAACGACGAGCTCGAGGAACTCCGGGCGATCGCGCAGGAACGCGGCCTCACCCTTAAGGCCCTGGTCCGCGAGGCCACCACGGTCGACATCGCGCGCCACCGGGCGCTGAAGGAGGGCGCGGAGGTCTTCCGGCGCTTCTTCCGCGAGCACGCCGAGGAGTTCGCACGGGCCTTCCCCGACGACGAGCCGCATACCCGCGCCGTCGCCTGATGGCCCCCGATCTCTTCATCGACGTGCCCTGGCTGCTGCAGCGGCACGAGGAAGTCCTCCCCGAGCAGCCCGCCGTCTCCGACTTCTCCGCGCTGGTCGCCGCCGTCGCCCGCCACCGGGTCGACCCGCCCCGCCTGGGCACCGACTCCGACCCCGCCTGGCGCGCCGCCGCGCTGCTGCACACCCTGGCCCTGCTGAAACCGCTCCCGGCGGGCAACCTGCGCTTCGCCTGCGCCGCCGCGGTCGCCTACATGCACATCAGCGGCGAGGGCATCGACCCGCCCTACGGCGCGCTCGTCGACCTGGCCCGCGAGATCCTCGAAGGCACGGCGGGTATCTACGACGCCGCGGACCGCATCCGCTCCTGGCGCGTCTGACCCCCGGCGGCCCCACCGCGCCCGCCTCGCCCGGCCCGCAGTACCCGAACCGCCCCCGCCGCGCCCGCGCCGCGCCGCAGTGCCGCGTCGCCCCGCGCCGCGCGGAGACTGGTGAAGTTGCCGATGTGCGGTCCTCCCTCCGCCACGACTGTGGAGGCCATCAGCCAACACGGCGGTCACCACCCGGGGCGTTCCCCACGGCTTCAGGACGCAGCAACCCGTGCCCCGGTGTGGTCCCCGTCAGGACGAGAGGACCCCCCATCGTGCAGCAGCACCTGCTCTCCGGCGACCCCGCCGCCCCCACCCGCCACCGACCCGCCAAGTCACGCTCCCGGACGGTGAAACTGGGGCTCGCCGCCGCGGCGGCGGCCGTCGGCCTCTTCGCCGGACTCCTGCCGAGCGCCCAGGCAGCGCAGAACCCCTACGAGCGCGGCCCGGCCCCGACCGTCGCCAGCATCGAGGCCAGCCGCGGCCCGTACGCCGTCAGCCAGACCTCCGTGTCCTCCCTGCGGGCAAGCGGCTTCGGCGGAGGCACGATCTACTACCCGACCACCACCTCCGACGGCACCTTCGGAGCGGTGGCGATCTCACCCGGCTACACCGGCACCCAGTCCACCATCTCCTGGCTGGGGCCGCGGCTGGCCTCGCAGGGCTTCGTCGTCTTCACCATCGACACCAACAGCACCCTGGACCAGCCGGCGAGCCGGGGCCGCCAGCTCCTGGCCGCCCTCGACTACCTGACGGGCAGCAGCTCCGTGCGGACCAGGGTGGACGCCACCCGGCTGGGCGTCATGGGCCACTCCATGGGCGGCGGCGGCTCCCTGGAGGCCGCGAAGAGCCGGACCTCTCTGAAGGCGGCGATCCCGCTCACCGGCTGGCACACCGACAAGACCTGGCCCGAGCTGCGCACCCCGACGATGATCATCGGGGCGGACGGTGACTCCGTCGCGCCCGTCTCGTCCCACTCCAAGCCGTTCTACCAGTCGCTGCCGTCCTCGCTCGACCGCGCCTACCTCGAGCTGAACAACGAGAACCACTTCGCGCCGATCTCGTCGAACACGACGATCGCGAAGTACAGCATCTCGTGGCTGAAGCGCTTCATCGACCGTGACACCCGCTACGAGCAGTTCCTCTGCCCGATCCCGCAGCCCAGCCGCACCATCGCGGAGTACCGCGGCAGCTGCCCGCACACCTCCTGACCTCCCGCGACCGCCCGCCCCGGCCCGGGGCACGTCACCCCGCCGCCGGGCGCCTCCCGACCCGCCTGTGCGGCTGCACAAGCGGAAGCGCCCGCAGGTGGGAGCATGCCCACGACCGGTGAGGGAGCTCCCAGCCGCGCGGACGCGGGCCTTCCGGGCGGTCTTTACCCGGTCGTAACCTGAGGCGGTGACCCCCACGACGACCGGGGACAGGCCGCTCCGGCTGTTCGGCCGCAGCCGGGAACTGGCCGTCCTGAAGACGCTGTTCACACAGACGGCAGCGGGACGCAGCGGCACGCTGCTGCTCGCCGCCCCACCCGGCCTGGGCAGGACCGCGCTGGTCGACCACGCCCTGGCCCGGCACTCCGGTGGGCGCGTCCTGCACACCGCGTCGTTCCCGGCGGAGCGGTCCCTGCCCTACAGCGGGCTGCACGCGCTGCTCTGCTCGGGCCCGGAACTGCTGCCCGCCCCGCCCGAGGAGGTGCTGCGCACCGTCACCTCACCGGCCGGCCTTCTCGGTCTGCTGCAGGCTCTCACTGCCCACCGCGCCCCCCTTGTGGTGTGCGTCGACGACCTCCACAGCTGGGACGCCCACTCACGGGCCGCCCTCGTCTCCGCCGCCCACCGCCTGCCCGCCTCCTGCCCGGTGGCGCTGCTGCTCACCGCCGCCGACGTCCGCCACGGATCGGCGGCCCTGGGTGGGCTGCCGACACTCGGGCTCGGGCCGCTCGACGACGTTGCGGCCGGGGCGCTGCTGGACGCACTCGGCAGCGGCGTCCCGGGCGGCGACCGCCTCGACCCGGCGGTGCGCGCCGAGCTCGTCCGCGAGGGCGTGGGCAACCCGGCACTGCTGGCCGCCCTGCTGGGCGCCCTCACCGCGGACCAGCGCACCGCCCGCAGCCCGCTGCCGCACCCGCTGCCCGGCGGCGACCCGGTCCTCGACGCCTACTTCGCGCTGGTCGGCACGCTCCCGGCCGACACCCGCGAACTGCTGCTGCTCGCCGCATCGGCGGAGGAGCACGAGCCGGCCGGCGCCGGCACCGCGCTGGACCTGCTCGTCAGGGCCGGGCGGCGCGCCGGCATCGACATCGGCCGACTCAGCCCGGCCGAGGCAGCCGGAGCGGCCCGCGTCCACGCCCAACGCGTGCACTTCACCCACCCCCTGCTGTGCCGGGCCGTCCGGCGCGGCACACCCACGGTGCGCCGACGCGCCGCGCACCGCCTGCTGGCATCCGTCCTGGACGGCCCGGGCCGGTCCCTGCCCCGGCTGATCCAGCAGGCATGCGCGGCGGACGGCGACGCGCAGGAACTCGCCCGGCAGCTCGCCGCGGCCGCCGAGGAGCCGCGCCCGCCCGCCGACCGCTGCGCCGCACTCTCACGCGCCGCCGCCCTCACCGAGGACCTGGAACTGCGTGACCTGCGGCTGGCCGCCGCGGCTGAGCAGGCGTGGCTGGCCCGCGACGCCGGCCTCGCGCGCTCCCTGCTGGCCCGGGTGCGCGGAGTGCCCGCCCCACCACTGGCCCACTTCGTGCAAGGCCACCTGGACCTGCGCGACGGTCCGGTGGCCGACGCCAAGGAAGCCCTGTTCACCGCCGCCGACCTGCTCGGCCCGCAGGAACCCGAGCGGGTCACCGACGCGCTGCTCGGCGCCTTCCACGCGGCCTGGGCCGGGGGTGACGTGACCGCCTGCCGCCAGGCGCTGGCACGCATCCCCGCCCCCTGTCCGGAACCGGAACTGGACCGCTTCCGGGCGGGGCTGCTGGAGCTGTTCACCGGCCGCACCGCTGCCGGGCACGCCCTGCTGCGCCGCTGCCTGGAGAACGCCGATACAGCGGATGGCGGCCGCGGCGGCACCGTCGACCGGCCGCGCGAGGGCCGGCTCGTCACCCGGGCCGGAACGGCCTCACTGCTGCGGGCCGCCGGAGCGGCGCTGGTGCTCGGTGACGTCGACGCGGCCTGCCGGATCGGGACCCGGGCGCTCGCCGCCGTCCGCGCGCACGGCCCGGAGGTGCTGCTGCCGGGCGCGCTGGAGCACCTGGCCTACGCGGAGCTGCGGGCCGGCCGCCACGCGCAGGCGCGCGCCCACGCTCAGCAGGGTCTGGGAACCGCCCACCGTTCCGGGCAGCGCAACGCCGTCGCCCATCTGCACGCGGTGCTGGCGCTCGCCGCCTCGGTCGAGGCGGACCCGGCGGCCTGCGGCGAGCACGCCGAGGCCGCGGCGGCCCTCGCCAACGTGCACGGCCTCCACCAGGCCGCGACCCTGGCGACCTGGGCGCTGGCCCGCTCCGAGCTGGCCGCCGGCCGTACCGGGCAGGCAGCCGCCCGCCTGTTCCCCCTGGTCGGCCCCGGCCCCAGCCAGGGGCACTTCGCCGCCCGCATGCTCGCCGTCCCCTGCTTCGTGGAGGCGGCCGTACTGACCGGCCGGGGGGAGGAGACCCGGCCGGTGGTGGAGGAGTTCGCCGACTGGGCCGCGAACACCGCCGACCCGCAGGCCCCTGCCCAACTGGCCCGCTGCCGGGCCCTGCTGGCCCCGCCGCAGGAGGCCGCGGACCGCTACGCCGAGGCCCTTGCCCTGCACGACCGCTGCGGCGGCGACTTCGAACGGGCCCGCACCCAACTGGTCTACGGCCGCTGGCTGCGCCGCAGGCGGCGTACCCGGGAGGCGCGCGGGCCGCTGCGGGACGCGCTGATGGCGTTCGAGAGGTCCGACGCGCGCTCCTGGGTCGCGCTGGCCCGCGGTGAGCTGCGCGCCGCCGGGGAAGTCGTGGGCGGCCACCGCCGCTCCTCCGCCCCGCTGGCGACCCTCACGCCCCAGCAGCAGCGCATCGCCCGGTGCGTGGCGGAGGGCGCGACCAACCGGGAGGTGGCCCTGCGCCTGTCGGTGAGCCCTCGGACGGTCGACCACCACCTGCGGAACGTCTTCGCCACGCTGGGGGTCCGCTCCCGGGTGGAGCTGGCCCGGTTGCTGGACCGTGATGAGAAGGATGCCGCAGACCTCTAGGTACCGACTGGGCGGTATGTCATTCTGCGGGCGTCAGGATGATCCGGCGTGCGCGGGACGGGACTCGTGCCGCGCGGTGCCGGAGCGAACCCCGACCGCCGGTGGAGGCCCCTTCATGCAGCACGTCATCCGCTCCCGTGTCAGGGGGCTGCCCGCGCCGCCGCACGCCGGCCCGCCCCGCACCCGCTCCCTCGTCGACGCGGAAGCCGTCGCCGTGCTGCACCGCGCCGCGCAGGCCCTGCTCGACAACCTGCCGGCTCTCACCGACCGGCTGGTCGCCGCGCTCCGCGAGGAGGAGCCCTCCTACCGCTCCGCGATCGACCGGGACGTCTCCGACGTCTGGCAGGAGGTGCACTGCTCCCTCACCCACAACGTGGGCTCACTGATCCGCCCGCGCCAGTCCAGGGACGAGGCCCGGCGCACCACGCGCCGCATCGGGACGTGCCGGGCCGAACTGGGTGTGCCCCTCGACGCCGTCCTGCACGCCTTCCGCCTGGGCGGGGCCATGGTGTGGCAGGGCCTGGTGGACGAGACCACCCGGAGCCACCCTGGCGACATCCCGCTCCTCGTCCACGTCGCCGCCGACGTGTGGAACTTCGTCGACGAGCACTGCGGTCTGGTGGCCGACGCCTACCGGGAGACCGAGCGTCGGCTCGCCTGGCGCCGGGAGAACCAGCTGCGGCTGATGACGGGTGCCCTGCTGGACGGCACCGCCCGCATCGCCGACCTGCCCGACGCCGCCGCGGTCCTGGGTCTGCCCCTCCACGGCCGCTACGCCGTCCTGGTCGTCGAGCGGGTCCGCGATGCGCCACGGCCCACCGCGGTGCCGCCGCTGCGGCTGCCGCCGGGCCTGCGCGTGCTCTGGCACACCGGTCCCGCCGCGGAACGGGCCATCGTCCTGCTGCCGGCGGACGATGAGCCGCCTGCCGCGCCCGAGGTGCTCGCCGCCGAGGCTCCCGGTCCGGACGGGGACGACGAGGAGGTTCCGGTGCGCTGCCCCGCCGAGCAGCTGGCCGAGTGGGCGGCGCTCACAGAGGTGCCCAAGGGGCTGCGGGCGGGTGTCAGTTCGGTGGTGACCGGTCTCGCCGCGCTCGGCGAGGGCCGGCAGCTGGCGGAGACCGCGCTGCGCGCCTGCCCCCGTGACGGCGGCATCACGCTGCTGGACGCGCACCTGCCAGCGGCGCTGGTGGTCTCCTCACCCGGACTCGGCGCGGCCCTGGTCCAGCGGGTGCTCGGCCCGCTGGACCGGTTGGACCCCGCCGACCGGGAGCTGCTGCTGGAGACGCTCACGGCCTGGCTGGACGCCGACGGTTCGGCGCAGCGGGCCGGCGGGCGGCTCTACTGCCACCGCAACACGGTGCTCAACCGGCTGCGCCGCTTCGAGCAGCTCACCGGCCGCTGCCTCAGCCGGCCGTCGGACGCCGTGGAGATCTCACTCGCGCTCACCGCGCAGCGCCTGCTCACCGACTGAGCCGGCGCTCCCGGCGGGGGAGGGGGCAGCGGGCGCCCCGCGCGGCGGGGGCATGGCGTCGCGGACCTCGGTGAGCAGGTGGCGCATCGACCGCTCCGCCGCCGCGGGGTCGCCGGCCGCCACCGCGCGGGCCACCTCCTCGTGGAGGTCGAGCGCCTCGGGAACGGGGTGGTGCGGCATCAGGCCGAGCTGGGTGCGCCCCCTCAGCACCGCCTCGACCACGTCGGTGAGGGCTACGAACATCTCGTTGCCGCTGGCGGCGAGCAGCAGCGCGTGCAGTTCCACGTCGAGGTCCATGAACGGCGCCAGCCGCCCGCGTTCGCCGTGGCCGCGCATGTCCTGCGCGAGGCGGACCAGCCGCTCACGCTGGCCCGGGGAGGCGGAGCGGGCCGCTGCGGCGGCGGCAAGCGGTTCCACGGCGATGCGCAGCTCGGTCAGGGAGCGCAGCTGCGCGTCCCGGCCCGGACCGGCGAGCCGCCACCAGATGACGCGCGGGTCGTAGACGTGCCATGAGGAGGGTGCCTGCACGGTGATGCCCACCCTGCGGCGGGACACCACCAGCCCCATCGACTCCAAGATGCGCATCGTCTCCCGGGCCACCGTGCGGGAGACGCCGAAGCGTTCCTGGATGCCGTCCAGCGTCAGGGCGTGGCCGTCCTCGAGGGCGCCGCCGGTGATCTCCAGGCCGAGCGTGTCGAGAACGGAACGGTGCAGGACCTCGGTGCTGTTCCCCGCCTGGTCGCCGCTTCGATCACCGTTCCGTATGGCCACCTCGAAAGCGTATCCCGACACCGGACCCTTCCCCGCCCGACGCAATGGTGTTACCTTTCGGCAATTGGTATCACCTTTCGAGGAGGAGGGGTCGTGGCACCGACTGCCCTGGTGGTGATGGGCGTCTCGGGCGCGGGCAAGAGCACCATCGCCCGCATGCTGGCGGACCACCTGGGGGCGGACATGGTCGAAGCCGACACGTTCCACCCCCGAGCCAACATCGAGAAGATGGCGGCCGGCATCGCGCTCACCGACGCCGACCGGCTGCCGTGGCTGCGCGTCGTCCGGGACCGGATCGATGCCCGCGCGGGCATCGGCGCCCCCACCGTGGTCAGTTGCTCGGCACTCAAGCGCCGCTACCGCGACCTGCTGGGCGAGGCCGCCGCAGACGTCCGGTTCGTCCACCTCGACGGCACCGCCGAGCTGATCGCCGGCCGACTCCACCTGCGCACCGGCCACTTCATGCCCGCGACCCTGCTCGACTCCCAGTTCGCCGACCTGGAACCGCTGGCCCCCGACGAGAACGGCGTGACGGTCAGCCTCGACCAGACCCCCGAGCAGATCACGCAGGCCGCCCTCACCGCGCTCGGCCTCGACCGGACACCGCCCGACCGGAACCCGGCGACCTGACCCGGCCCCTCCAACCGGCGGCCCCTCCCGCCCTGGACAGAACCCCGCCGCCCCACCGCCCCACCCATGTCCCCGAAAGCAACGGAGCTTCCCATGGACACCACCGACGCGTGGACGCAGACGCTCGGTGCCGGCCCCCTGCTCGGCATCGCCGCCGCCGCCATCGCCCTGCTGCTGTTCCTCATCATCAAACTGCGGGTGCACGCCCTGCTCGCGCTGGTGACGATCAGTCTGCTCACCGCCTTCGCCACCGGCATCCCCGCCGGCCAGGTGGTCGACACCCTCACCCAGGGATTCGGCAGCACGCTCGGCGGCGTGGCCCTGCTCGTGGGACTGGGCGCCATACTCGGACGGCTCGTGGAGGTCAGCGGCGGCGCCCAGGCGCTCGCCGACGCCCTCATCCGGCGCTTCGGGGAGCAACGCGCTCCGCTGGCCCTCGGCGTGGCCTCGCTGCTCTTCGGCTTCCCCATCTTCTTCGACGCCGGCCTCGTCGTCATGCTGCCGATCGTCTTCACCGTGGCCCGGCGACTGGGCGGCGGGATCCTGCGCTACGGGCTCCCGGTGGCCGGCGCCTTCTCCGTGATGCACATCTTCGTGCCGCCGCACCCCGGCCCGGTCGCGGCCTCCGAACTGCTCGGCGCCGAGGTCGGCCTCGTCGTCCTGCTCGGCCTCCTCATCGCCATCCCCACCTGGTACGTCACCAGCTACCTCTTCGGACTGTGGGTCGGCAAGCGCATCGTGCTGCCCGTGCCCGACATCCTGACCGGCGGACCGCAGGCCGAGCACGACGAGAACCCGCCGCGCCCCGGCACCGTCATCGCGCTGCTGCTGCTCCCGCTCGCCATGATCTTCGCCAACACCGGGCTCGACACCGCCCGGGTGATCGGCTGGGTCGACGGCGACGCCGGCTGGTACCAGGTGGCGCGGGCGCTGGGCTCCACGCCGATCGCCCTGCTGGTGGCCGTGTTCGTGGCCAGCTACGTGCTCGGCACCCGGCGCGGGCGGGGCCGTGACGTCGTGGAGAAGCTGACCGACTCCGCACTCGGCCCGGTCGCCGCCATCATCCTCATCACCGGCGCCGGCGGCATGTTCGGCGGCGTGCTGCGCGCCGGCGGCATCGGTGACGCGCTCTCCGACACGCTGTCCGACCTCGGCCTGCCGGTCGTCGTCGCGGCCTACCTGATCGCCACCGCGCTGCGCATCGCGCAGGGCTCCGCGACCGTCGCGCTGACCACCGCCGCCGGACTGCTGCAACCGGTGGTGATGTCCGGCGGCTTCAACTCGGTGGAGGTGGCGGCGATCGTGCTGTCCCTCGCGGCCGGCTCGGTGACCGCCAGCCACGTCAACGACTCCGGGTTCTGGCTGGTGGGCCGCTTCCTGGGCATGGACGTCAAGACGACCCTGATGACGTGGACGGTCATGCAGACGACCATCGGCCTGATGGGCTTCACTCTCGCCACCGGCATCTACGCCCTCGCCTGACCACCCGCCCCGCACCACCGGCGGCCCCGACCCGCGTTGCGCACGGGCCGGGGCCGCCGGTTCTCTGCGCCGACGCGGGGCCCGGGGCGCGTCAGCGCCGCCTGTCCACCTGCGGAGCGGCACCGAACGGCCCGGGCGACGACGGCGGCCCGGGAACCGCGTCCCCGCCGTCGCCGTCCTCCTCCCACCCGTCGCCGGCCCCGCTGTCCGGCAGCCGGTCGGTGGAACTGCCGGTGGAACGGTCGGAGCCGCCGCCGGACCGGTCGGCGGCGCGCTCGTGACGGTGCGGCACGGCCCGGTTGGCGGTGCCCGACCAACGCTCGTACGGGGCGCGGTGATCGCGGCTCAGCACGATCGCCGGCACCGCCCACCCCCACAGCAGCGTGCCCGCGACCACCGCTGCCAGCGGCAACTGCTCCGCGGGCCCGGGCAGCGACACCGCGCCGCGATGCGCCGCGACGGCGAGCCAGCCCAGGGCGAGCGGCGAGTACAGCACCCACGCCCGTACGCTCACCCGCAGCGGCCCGGCACGCCCACCGTCCGGCCGGGTCACGCGCAGCAGCACCGCCCGCTTGCCCGGCGTCCAACCGGTGGCGGCCGGGAGCAACCAGAACCACACCAGCCCCAGCCCGGCACCGATCGGCAGCGCCAGCCCGCGCCCGGTGGACCAGCCGGCCGTCACGGCCAGCAGGCCCGTGGCCGTCGTCCACACCACCAGCCAGCCCGCCAGGTCGGTGGCGAAGGCGAACGCCCGTCGGGTCAGCGTGATCCGGCTTCCGTAGCGCAGGCGCTCACCGGCCGGGTCGTTGCGCGGCAGCACCCGGGCCAGCGGGCCGGCCAGCAGCCAGCCCACCACCGCGCCCCCGGTGTTCAGGAGCAGGTCGTCGACGTTGAACTGCCGGTAGGGGCAGTCGTAGACGAACCAGAGCCCGGTGTACTGCGTGGTCTCGAAGAACAGCGACGTGCCGAACGCCAGCAGTGTCGCCGACAGCAGTTTCCTGCGCAGGTAGTACCGCAGGTACACGCCCAGCGGCAGCAGCAGCACGGCGTTGAGCAGCGTCGTCCAGGTGGGCGTCAGCGTCAGCAGGTTCGCGGGTGACCAGTCGCCCCCGGCGGCGGACGACACCGTCGTGCCGAAGGCCAGCGGCTGCAGCTGCGGGCTCGCCGCGTAACGCGCGGTGGAGCAGTGCGCGTCGGTGTCGGCAGGCAGTGGCATCACCGTCTGCAGCACGGCGGCCAGCAAATAGAAGACGAAGCTGTAGAAGACCAGCGCCGACCAGCCGCCCGCCCGCCCGCGTCTGCGGTAGCCGCGCACGGCGGCCGGGCCGAGGAACAGCGCGGCGATCAGGGGGAACAGCGACACCGCGGCCTCTACGGGCAGCAGGTAGGTACGGAACACAGCAGACGCCTTCTGCGGCGGGACGCCACCTCGGTACGGATCGTGCAGGCCCGCCGCCCCCCCCGCACTCCACGTCACCACGTGCACGCGGGGCGCCGCGCCCTGCTCGCGGTCCACCACGGTAGACGATCACGGCGCTGGGTCGTCGGGACAACCGCACGCTGAGACAGTGCCGTCACTCGCGGGTCCGACGGGAACCAGGTTCAGGTGCGGCGGCGTAGCGGCGGGTCAGGGCATGGAACGCCTCCTTCGGCCCCCGGCAGCCGTCGTCGGGGGCAGGCCCGACTCCAGCGACGGCGGACGGACCATGCCGAAGCTCGCCTTGTCCTGGTCACGTTCCGGATCGTCGGAGTAGCGGCGGTCTCCTTCCAGGAACATGCACACGAAGGCCCTGTGGACTTCCTCGGTCTCGTACACGTCCAGCAGTTCCTCGATGGCATCGGCCTGCACGCTCTCGTCGCGCAGGTACCCCGGCTTCACCCTGCGGTCGGACGAATCGTTCCAGTCCGGAATGTCCGCGCCACCTCCGCCCGCTTCCCGGGTGCCCTCGTAGGCGCAGCACCCGGACTCCGTGACCAGTACCGGCTTGTCCCAGCGGCGTAGCGACCGCAACCCGCCGCGGTAGTCGCCCCGGGTACCGGCGTCGAGGTAGTAGTCGACACCCACCATGTCGAACCGGGACCAGTCGACGGACTCCCAGGTGCCCGACCCGTAGGTGAGGGGACCGTCGAAGCCCGCGTCCCGGGCGCTTCGCCCCAACCGTCGCAGCAGCCGGTTGAGACGGATGTCGAACACGGGCCTCAGAAAGTAGAGCGGGCCCAGCAGCGCAGTGCGGTGCCCGAACGTGCGCCCCGGCATGATGCCCTGGTCGAAGAGGGTCAGTTCACAACCCACGTTGAGGCCGACCCGGCCGGGGGCGTTCGGCCCGCAGTCGCTCGCAGAACGCGGCGGTGCGCGCGCCAGCCGTGCCACGATCTCGTCCTGCTCCCGTCGACCAGGCGTGGTTGCACCCACACGAACAGTCCGCGCGCCAGCCCCATCCCGGCTGCCTGCTCGAGCCGGTCCAAGTCGTGCCCGAACACGGTGACGGGGCGTGCAGTGGAGATCCTCGTCGATGACCCGTAGTTCCTCGGCCACGGCATCGGGCCGCCAGCGCTCCCGCGAGTTCTGTCCTGGGTGCCCGATGGCGAGGGATGTCGGTGGTGACAGCCCAGGGGGTGCTGTTCGCCCTGGCCTGGGGGTCGCCCAGGCGGACGCCGGGGAGTTCGCCTCCGGATTCGCGTTCTGGTTCCTCCTGGGGTACCTGCGCATGCGCTCCCTGGAGTTGTGGAACGCACTGGGGGTGCGCTCCGGGCTGGTCGTCGTCGGGACGCCGGCCACCGGCGCGGACCTGCCTGCGGGTTGGGAGGTGGCTCTGTCGATCGTCCCGGTGCTGGCCGCCGTCACAGCCGTCCACACCATTGGTTCGGCAGAGAAGGCCGAGCGCGTTCTTGGACCGCTGCCGCGCCACCCGCTGGAGCAGAAGGGCGTGATCTACGACGTCGACTCGTCCTACCTGGCCGGACATGTGCTGGACGTAGCCCCGGAACACTGTCTCCTCGGAGAGTACGGCTGGACGGGATCGAACGCCGCGTCCGCACCGCCGCCGACTGAGCGACGTCCACCGGTCGGGACGGTTCGCCCGACGACCGCTCGCGCGCGGGCCGAGGAAAGGCGACGGGCTGGGCAGCCTGACCGGCGGCTGCCCAGCCCGCTGACCAGACGTCAGGAGAAGGCGGGATAGGCCTGCTGGCGTGCACTCTCGCCCTGGGGATGCGCTATGACCGTGGAGTCCGCCGGTCAGGGAGCGGGCTCGATGGCGACCGCGGTGTCGGTGCAGGAATCGGCGAGTGTGCCAAGGGCGGCCTTCTCGGCTGTGTCCACACTGAGCTTCCAGCGCAGCTTCGTGCCGACCCACTCCGCCGCGTACGTGCAGTGCGTGTCCTTGGCCGGCGGCAGCCACTCGGCGGGGTCCTTGTCACCCTTCGACCGGTTGCTGCGGGCGGTCACGGCGACAAGGCTGGCGTCCGCGTCCAAGTCGTTGGCGAACCGCTCACGGCGGTCGTCGTCCCAGGAGTGCGCGCCGGAGTCCCACGCCTCCGCGAGCGGCACCATGTGGTCGATGTCCAGCTTCGCGGCGTCGGTGACGGTCTCCCCGTCGTAGTACGACAGCCACTCACCGCCGCTGATCGCGCACCGGTCACCCTGCTCGGGCGGGGACACGGCCTCAGCGATCAGCACCTCGCGCCGGGTGTCGCAGCCGTCGCCGTCGGCGTCAGTCCAGTGCTTGAACAACCGCCGGTCGTAGCCGTCCCGCTTCTCCTCGGCCACCTCCAACTGCTCCAGCGCCTCACCCAGCGGAGTCCCCTCACCGTCCCCGCCCGCCGAAGGGCTGTCACTCGACGACGGTTTCGGGTCCTCCAGGTCGGATATGTCCAGTCCGCAGCCCGCGAGGGCAAGTACGGAGGCAGCGGCGAACGCGGCGGCGCGGGTGGCAGTGGAGCGGCGGGGAGAGAACACGGATCCTCCGGAGTGAGCGGTCTTCGCGGGCCATGCTCCCAGACGCCGACGGGTGCTGACGAAGAATCGACCCGCGCGTTTCCGGCGGACCGTGGCACTTCGGCCGCTCCGAGTACCCGGCACGAGCCTCCCGCCCGCGCGGGCGGTCAACCGGCGGGGACACGACGGCGTCCTGAGGGAGAGTGGGAACTCCACCAGGCAGGACGAGGAAGGCGGCCCCATCCGTGGCGACCCAGCCAGACACCACGACGTTCCCCCCGCCGCCCCCCGGCGGCGACGCCGCGCCCCACGGCAGCGCCGGAGCCGCACAGCCGGACGCCGGACCGGACGGCGCCACCCCCGCGTGGCGGGTGCTGCTCGGATACGCCCGGCCCTACCGGTGGGTGCTGCTGCTCGGCGCGCTGCTGTCCCTGCTCACCGGAGCCGCCGGCCTGGCGCTGCCACTGGTGGCCAGGCAGCTGATCGACAACCTCTCCGCCGACCGCGCGATCACCGGCGCGCTGATAGCCATGTCGGCCCTGGTGGTCACCAACGCGGCGCTGGGCGCCCTCGGTTCGTACGTGCTCCAGCGCACCGCGGAGTCCGTCGTGCTCTCCGTGCGCCGGGCCCTCGCCTCGTACCTGCTGCGGCTGCGCATCACGGCCCTGGACCGCAGCGAGCCCGGGGACCTGATGGCCCGCGTCACCTCGGACACCACCCTGCTGCGTGCCGTCACCACCGACTCCCTCGTCGGGTTCGGCACCGGCGGACTGACGCTGCTGGCCACCCTGGTGATGATGGGTGTCGTCGATCTGCCACTGCTCGGCGTCACGGTGGCCGTCGTGGTGCTCGCCGCCACCGTCGTCGGCGTGATCGTCCCCCGCATCCACCGGGCCAGCAAACGCGCGCAGGAGTCCGTCGGACTGATGGGCGCCTCGCTGGAACGTGTCCTCGGCGCCCTGCGCACGGTCAAGGCGTCCGGCGCCGAGCACCGCGAGGAGGAGGCCGTGCACGCCGCCGCCCGCGAGTCGTGGCGGATGAGCGTGCGCGCCGCGCTGTGGTCGTCCCTCGCCGGAAACGCAGCCGGCCTGTCCATGCAGGTCGCGTTCATCACCGTGCTGGGCTTCGGCGGCGCGCGGGTGGCCACCGGCGCGATCGACGTCGGCACGCTCGTGGCGTTCCTGCTCTACGTCTTCTACCTCATGTCCCCGATACAGCAGCTTGTCGCAGCCATCACCCAGTACCAGGTCGGCTCGGCCGCCGTCGCACGCATCCAGGAGGCGGAACGGCTCCCCGCCGAACCGGCGTTCCCGCCCGCGCCGCTCCCCGAACCGGGCGCCGAACCCGCCTCCGTGGCGTTCCGCGACGTGAGCTTCAGCTACGCGGACGACCTCGACCCCGTCCACCGCGGCGTCGACTTCGCCGTGCCGCCACGCGGCATGACGGCCTTCGTCGGGCCCTCGGGCGCAGGCAAGACCACGGTGTTCTCACTTATCGAGCGGTTCTACGACGCGACCGGCGGCCATGTCCTGGTCGACGGCCGGAACGTGCAGGACTGGGAGATCCCCCGGCTGCGCGCCGCCATCGGCTACGTCGAGCAGGACGCCCCGGTGCTGTCGGGTTCACTGCGGGACAACCTGCTGCTCGGCAACCCCGACGCGGGTGAGGACCGCCTCCGGGAGGTTCTGGCGACGACGCGGCTGACGGGCCTGGTGGCCTCCCTGCCGCAGGGACTGGACACCCTCGTCGGCCACCGCGGCACCAAGCTCTCCGGTGGCGAACGGCAGCGTGTCGCCATCGCCCGTGCGCTGCTGCGCCGCCCGCGACTGCTCCTGCTGGACGAGGCGACCTCGCAGCTCGACGCGGTGAACGAGGCGGCGCTGCGGGACACCGTCGCCGAGGCGGCCCGGCACACCACGGTGCTGGTCGTCGCCCACCGGCTGTCGACCGTGACGATGGCCGACCGGATCGTCGTCATGGACGCGGGCACCGTCAAGGCGGTGGGTACCCACGCCGAACTGGTCGCCGCCGACCCGCTCTACGCCGAACTCGCCGCCACCCAGTTCCTCTCCTCCGTCGGCTGACCCGAGCCGGTGCGGTGCCGCCCGCGGGCGGCACCGCACCGGGAGTCGCTACGACAGGTGCCGGGCCACCACCGACGCCGCCTCGGCGATCAGCGCGTTGTCGTAGTCGGCGTCCTTGTCACGGCGATGGGACATGACGGACATCACCATGGGCGCCCCGTCGCGCGGCCACACCACCGCGATGTCGTTGCGCGAACCGTAGTTGCTTCCCGCGCCCGTCTTGTCGCCGACCACCCAGTCGCCGGGCACACCCGCCCGGATCAACTCGTCACCGGTGGTGTTCGTCCGCAGCCAGGTCCTCAGCTGCCGGCGCTCCTCCTTGCCGAGCACGTCACCGAGCACGTACTTCTCCAGGCTCTCGGCGAGCGCGCGCGGGGAACTGGTGTCACGGGGGTTGCGGGGATCCCAGATGTTCAACTCGGTCTCGCGGCGCTCCATGCGGGTGACGTCGTCGCCGAGCGCCCTGAGGTCGGTCTGCAGGCCCTCGGGCCCGCCGAGCGCGTCGAACAGCAGGTTGCCGGCGGTGTTGTCGCTGTAGCGGACCGCCGCGTCGCACAGCTCCGACAGCGTCATCCCGGTCTCGACGTGCTTCTCGGTGACGGGGGAGTGTTCGACAAGGTCCGCGCGGCTGTAGTGCACGACCTTGTCCATGCCCGCCGACGTGTACTTCTTCAGCACCGCTCCGGCCGCCAGGGCCTTGAAGGTGGAGGCGTAGGGAAACCGCCGGCCGTCGTTGTGCGCGATCTCCCTCCCCGTGCCGGTGTTGAGGGCGTACACCCCCAGCCGTGCGTCGAACTTCTTCTCCAGCTTCTTGAACTCCCGGGTGTACGACGCGTTGCTGGAGGTGGCGACCAGCGATGTCGCCGGGGACGACGAGGGAGGAGCCGCGGACGCCGGGGCGGTGCCCTGCCCGCAGGCCACCAGAGGGACGAGGAGGAGTCCGGCAAGAGAGCCGAGGGCGACGCGCCTCGCGCGGGTGTGCTGCATGGTCGAAACCTCCGGGAAGGCCGCCGCGGACTGGGCGCCGCGGTGGGCGTGAACGCTGACCGGATCACTCTCCCCATCCCGACTCATGCCGTCCAATACTCCCAAGCCCGACTCCATGCGGAAACGGCATAGGGTGCGGGTGTGGACCTGGTCGGAGCGTGTCGGGCGTTCGTGAGCGTGAGCGAACGCGGCAGTTTCACCGTGGGCGCCGCCGCGGCGGGCATGTCCCAGCCGGTGGCCAGCCGCCGCGTCGCCGCGCTGGAGGAGCGCTTCGGCGAGCCGCTGTTCGAGCGGACGTCCCGCCGTGCGGTCCTCACCCCCTTCGGCCGCGACATGCTGACCGCCGCCCGCCGGTTGGTGACCGCCGCCGACGTGCTCCAGCACGAGGCGGAGACGGCCAGGCAGAAGCCGTGGCGCCTGGCGATGCCGGGCATCTGCGCCACCGCGGACCTCGCCCGCCTGGTGGCCGACGCCCGGCGGCACGGCGTCAACCTGGATCTGAGCGTCGTCACCGCCCCGGCTGAACGGGTGCACCTGCTCCACTCGCAGCAGGTCCGTGCCGCGCTGCTCGCGGTACCGCCCGACGAGGCGACCTGGTCGCTCCCACTCGGCCTGGCCGGCACCCGCGTCCCGGACGGGAGGCGGTTCTTCGTCGAGACGCTGCGTCCGCGCCGAGGCGGCACCGGCCGCCCCCGCCGCATCTGGCTGCAGCCTGAGGACGACGTGCCGCACATCCGCGATCCGCTGACCCGGCTCCGCGACGCGGTGGGGCTGCGCCCCGCACAGCTCACCGTCGCCGCCGACCTCACGACGGCCGTCGCGGAGGTGCTGTGCTCCTCCGACGTGCTGCTGTGCTCGGCGGGCCAGGCCGAGGAACTGGGGCTGCACTGGCGGCCGCTGGGCGAAACCACCCTCACCCGCGGATTCGCCCTGGTGGCCGCCGCGAACGGCAACGCCGGCCTGCTGCGCTCCCGCCTGGGCCCGGCACTCGCCCGCTGCCTCGGCCACCCCGACCGCACCAGCCCTGGCCGCACCCGCCGTCGCCCGGCAGACCGGGCCGGCACCGCATCCGAAGACGAACGAGGGACACGGTGAACACCGAAGCGCTGCTCCGCGACGCCCGCGACCGCCTGCGCGAGGGCGGACTGCGCGGGTGCTTCCTCGTGCGGGACCTCCACACCGGCGAGGAGGTGGGCATCGAACCGCACACCCCGATGCCGACCGCCTCCCTGGTGAAGGTCCCGCTGGCCCTCGCCACCGTCATGCGCATCCACCGGGGAGACCTCGACGGCGCCACCATGCTGGAGGTGGCCCCGGGGCAGGTCACCTCACCGGGGCCGACCGGACTGAGCAGGTTCCGCCACCCCGTCCGGATCGCCGTCGACGACCTGCTCTACCTCAGCACCTGCCTCAGCGACCAGACAGCCGCCGACGCCCTGTTCGAGCTCACCCCGCCCACCGAGGTGGCGGGCGTCCTGCGCGACCTGGGCATCGAGGGCATCGCGGTGCGGCACACCGTGCAGGAACTGTCCGAGACACCCGTCGAGCTGTTCGACACCGAACAGGCCCACCTGGCGTACGCCCTGGCCATCGACGCGGGCACCAGCGGCCGAGGGCACCGCGTGCCCCAGCTCGACACCACCCGCGCCAACGCCGGCAGCGCCCACGCCCACGTCGACCTGCTCCAGGCCCTGTGGCGGCCGTCGTCCGTCCCCCTCGCTGTGGCCGAGCGGGTGCGCACCCTCATGGCCCACAACCTCCTGCGCCAGCGGCTCGCCCCCGACTTCACCTCCGACGCCTCCGCCTGGTCCTCCAAGACCGGGACCCTGCTCAACCTCCGCCACGAGATCGGTGTCGTCGAACACGCCGACGGTCAGGCCTTCGCGGTGGCCGCGCTCACCGAGTCACTCGTCCCGGCGGGCCACCAGCCGGGCGCCGAGGCCCTGATGGCCGAAGTCGCCAGGACGCTGCGCGACCACCTCCGCCAACGCTGAGCCGCGCCCTGCAGCACCGGCCCGCAAGCCGGCCTCCGCCGCATGCGGGGCCGGCCACCGGGCACACGGGCAGGCATGAGCCGCGAGGTCGAGATCAGCAGTCCCGTCGGCGTACCTCCCATCGGCGTGCTGAGCGCCGCGTACCGGGCGTTCGAAGACGTGGTGGCCCACGTGGACGAGGGCCGCTCAGGGCTCCCGAGCGCCTGCGCGGGATGGTCGGTGCGCGACCTGGTGTACCACTGCCTGGGCGACGCGCGGCGCGGTCTGGTGGCGCTGCACACGCCGACCAGGCGCGAACCCGATCGCGACGCCGTCACCTACTGGCGGGACTGGCGACCGGACCCCGCCGCCGCTTCCGACAGCACAGCACTGCCCCGGGCGGCCACGACCCTGCTCCCTTCCTACTCAGACCTCCGCGACGAGTGCCTGGAGACCTTCGCCGCGCTGCGTCACGCCGCGGAGCGGGTCGCCCCGGAGATCCCCGTGGCCACCCAGGGGCACTCGCTCACCGCGGGGGACCTGCTGCGCACCCTCGCCGTTGAGGCGACCATCCACCACCTGGATCTGCAGGCCTCCCTGCCGGGCACTCCGGGCCCCTGCCGCGAAGGGCTGGCGGAGGTGCGCCGCACCCTGGACGGCCTCCTCGGCCGCCCGGCGCCCTCCGCCTGGGACGACGCCCACTACGCCCGTGCCGCCACCGGTCGTGCCGCCCTGTCGGCAGCAGACCGCGCGGCCCTGGGGGAGGACGCCCCGCGCTTTCCGCTGTTCGTCTGAGCCGGCCCCGACCCGCGCGGCCGGCGGGCTCCCCGCCGTGGACGAGGAGCGCACACCGCGCCGCCCTCCGGCTGGTCGTTCTACCGAAGGGCGGTACGGTGTGCGTTCCGGCTACTTCGGATCGCGCTGGAAGACAGCCTTCGACCAGAGGTAGCCGAGTACGGTGAGGCCCAGGCACCAGGCGACAGCGAGCCACCCGTTGTGGCCGATCTCGCTGCCGAGCAGCAGGCCGCGCAGGGTCTCGATGGCCGGGGTGAACGGCTGGTACTCGGCGATCGGCTGGAACCAGCCCGGCATCGCGTCGACGGGGACGAAGGCGCTCGAGATGAGCGGCAGGACGATCAGCGGCAGGGCGTTGTTGCTGGCCGCCTCCGAGTTGGGGCTGACCAGGCCCATCCCGACGGCGATCCAGGTCAGAGCCATGGCGACCAGCGCGATCAGCCCGAACGCCGCCAGCCACTCCAGTGCCGTCGCGTCGGTGGACCGGAAGCCGATGGCCACGGCCACGACACCCACAAGGACGACGCTCATGATCGACTGCAGCACACTGCCGACGACGTGCCCGATCAGCACGGACCCGCGGTGAATAGCCATCGTGCGGAAGCGGGCGATGATGCCCTCGGTCATGTCGTTGGAGACGGACACCGCGGTCCCGACCACGGTGCCGCCGATGGTCATCAGCACGATGCCCGGCACGAGGTAGGCGATGTACGCGGAGCGTCCCGCTCCGCCGCCGTTGATGCCCGCGCTCAGCACGTCGCCGAAGACGTAGACGAACAGCAGCAGCAGGACGATCGGCGTGAGGAGGAGGTTCAGGGTGAGCGAGGGGTAGCGCCGTGCGTGCAGGAGGTTGCGGCGCAACATCGTGGACGAGTCGCGCACGGCGAGGGAGAGGGAACTCATCGGACAGCCTCCTCGGAGGGCTCGTTGGTGCCACCGGTCAGGGAGAGGAAGACGTCGTCGAGGTCCGGGGTGTGCACGGTCAGCTCGTCCGCCTCGATGCCGGTCGAGTCCAGCCAGTCGAGGAGGGAGCGCAGCTCGCGCTGCGTGCCGTCGCTGGGGATCCGCAGCGCCAGGGAGCCGTCGTCCAGCGCCGCCCCCCGCAGCGCGTCCGCGGCGGCGCGGTAGCCGGCCGGATCGGTGAACCGCAGCCGCACGTGCCCGCCCGGGACGAGCCGCTTCAGCTCCTCCGCGCTTCCCTCCGCGGCGATCGTGCCGCCGTGGAGTACTGCGATGCGATCGGCCAGTTGGTCGGCCTCCTCCAGGTACTGGGTGGTGAGAAGGACGGTGACGCCTTCGGAGACGAGTGCGCGGATGACCTGCCACATACTGTGCCTTGCACGGGGGTCGAGGCCGGTCGTCGGTTCGTCGAGGAAGATGATGCGCGGATCGCCGACGAGTGTCATGGCGAGGTCCAGTCGGCGCTTCATGCCGCCGGAGTAGGTGGAGGCGGGTTTCTCCGCGACGTCTGCGAGGTCGAAGCGCGCCAGTAGCTCGGCTGTGGTCCGGCGACCCTCACGGCGGGGGAGGTGGTGCAGGTCGGCCATGAGGAGCATGTTCTCCTCGCCGGTGATCAGCCCGTCGACCGCGGAGAACTGCCCGGTGACGCCGATCGCCGCACGCACCGCCTGCGGGTCGGTGGCCAGGTCGTGCCCGCCGACCTGCACGTCACCGGCGTCGGCACTGATCAGCGTGGAGAGGATCTTCACCGCGGTGGTTTTGCCGGCGCCGTTGGGCCCGAGCAGCGCGAACACGGTCCCGGCCGGAACGCGCAGGTCGACGCCGTCGAGAACGGCCTGATCGCCGTAGGACTTGCGCAGACCGACCGCGGACACGGCAGCAGGAGGCCGCGCATCCTTCCGGTATGAGGTGGGCATGACAGAAGAACGCATGGGGTCCCCCTTGGGAAGGCTGAGATGGAGGGGCGCAGGCCAGTCGCCCGGCCCCGCAGTTCGGATTCGGCGCTCAGTCCCGACGTTCAGGCCCGAAGCGCATGCCTGACCTTCAGGGCCGCGCGCGGCGCACGTCGATGTTGCCGAAGCGGGTCCGGGCGCGCACCTCGACGGTGTCCTCGCTCTTCTCGGGCGTCTCGGAGGTGGTGAGCGTGTTGCGCACCTGCCCATGGCCGGAACGGACGTCGAGCCAGGCGGCGGTGCCCTCGCGGATGCCGACCTCGATGGCACCGTAGGAGGTTGTCAACTGCACGGTGCCGCGGGCGACGTCGGCGACGCGCAGGGTGCCGTGCGCGGTGGTGGCGACCACGGAGCCCTCGGCGCGCGCTACGTCGATGTCACCGTTGGAGCCGCTCACCCGCAGGTCGCCGGTCGCGGCACCCACGGTCGTGGTGCCGTGCGAGTTCTTCAGCACGGCGGAACCGCCGACGGTGCCGACGCGCAGGCTGCCGGAACTGGTGGTGATCTCGGCTGTTCCGTCAACGCGGTCGACGGTGATCGAACCGTGGGACGCGGTCAGGTTCAGCGGGCCGGTCGTGTCGAGGCGGACGTCACCGGAGGAGGTCTTCACCCGAACCTCGCCGAGTCGGCCCTCGCCGAGTACCTGCGCCCAGGCGCCCGTCACGTCGAGTTGCGATCCCGAGGGGAGTTCCACCGTCACGTCGACGGTGCCGGTGCGCCCGACGAGGTAGCGCTGCTTGGGCGTCCTGACCGTCAGGGCCTTGTTTGTGTACGTCACCTCGGTCTGGTCGGCCGCTCGTACGTCCTGGTCCCGCTTCGGGTCGCGCGGCCGCACCTCGACGACGGTTTCGGGGCGGTCGCCCGCCGTGAACAGGATGGAACCGGCCTCCACGTGAGCCGTGGCCGAGATCGGTTCGGGGGTTTCGAAAGTAGGCATGACTGTCCCGTCCTCCTGGGTCTTCAGGGCGTCCCGCTGGTGGGACGTGGTGTGGGTGAAGTGGTGCGGGTGTGGTGGAGCGGCGGGGCGCGGCTAACGCACCCAGCCCGTGAAGCTCTGCCCCAGGGACTGCGCTTTCTCCGTCGCGCGCGGCCGGCTGCCGGCGTCGACCGCGGCGGACACGGCGCGCACCAGCCAGGCGTTGACCGACAGCCCTTCGCGGCTCGCGGCCTCCTCGGCGCGGGCCTTGAGGTGGGCCGGCAGGCGCAGGTTGACACGGGCGGTGCCGCCCTCGTCGCCGTCAGCCGGGACGTGGGCCTTGAGGGTCTCGACAGGTGCGGCGGGCTGAGCCTGCCCACCGCCGTCGG
This sequence comes from Streptomyces sp. 549, assembly GCF_030124175.1. Taxonomy (GTDB): domain Bacteria; phylum Actinomycetota; class Actinomycetes; order Streptomycetales; family Streptomycetaceae; genus Streptomyces. The sequence continues at coordinate 174,648 of NZ_JASKMT010000010.1, forward strand.
GGGGCGGCGGCGTCACCACGAAGTCGGGGTCGAGCCCCCGCAGTCGTACGTCGACCGAGCCCGGAGCGAGGTCGCGGGTGATCTCGTCCATCGCGGCGGAGAGCACGTTGAGCATGGTCAACCGGGTCGCCGACTCCAGTGGAGCGGTGAGTCTGTCGGCCAGTTCGCGGGCTTCCTTGCCGCCGGCCTCGGCGGCCACCGCAAGCTCGCGGCGAAGGGTGTCGACATACGGGGTGAGGTCCATGACGCCATGATGGCATCAGATTGGCACCACGTGCAAGCCCTTGTGGTGCCGTGGGGGAGCGGGCTCAGGTATGACTGTCTTCACCTGCACGAACAATGTGATGCAGTCGAGCCGCCTGTGGTGTCCTGGACGCGTGAGCGCTCCTACTGGGGTCAGATCTGGCACCCGTGGCGCCAACATGGCCCCCTGGGTGCTGCCACCGGCGGAACCCGATTCCTGGCGCGGTCGTGGGCTGGCACGCAGCATTCTCCTGCCTGGTGAGGAATGCTCGTCAAAGCCGTGGCGGCTCGTCGGGAACTGCAGTACCGGGACGACTTCCACGACCAGTGTCTGCAGGGCGGCGGCGACACGGCGGTGGTACCGCGGGGGCATGGGGCGCTCGACGACAGCGGCAGCACATTCAGGCGCAAGCCGTTCCCCTGGGCAGGTCCGCGGAGAAGATAGGTACGACAACTCAGGTCCGGCCGGTGTCGGTCCTCGACGATGAAGGTCGACATCGCCGAGACCGGGAGCACGCCCATGCTCAGCCGCATCGCCGACATCCTGGTGCCCACAGTCGGGCGCCTGGCGGTGACCACTGATCCCTGTGCCGATCTGGCGCCGGGCAGCATCATCGCTGCCAACCACACTTCCCTCGCCGACCCCGCCGTCGTGCTCGCCGCGCTGCACCGCCTCGGTGTCGAGCCGGTCATCATGGCGGCTGCCGGCCTGTGGCGTGTCCCGCTGCTGGGCGGCCTCCTCGCACGCGAAGGGCACATCCCCGTGTTCCGTGGGGACCGGCGCGATTCGGGGGCGCTGGACCTTGCGGCAGCAGCCCTGGAGCAGGGGCGTCTGGTCCTCATCTACGCAGAAGGGCGTCTGCCCCGCCGGAAGGACGCCGGAGAGGCGGCACCCGGCACCTTCCACAGTGGTCTGGCCCGGTTGGCCGAGCGAACCGGAGCCCCTGTTGTGCCCGTGGGGCAGGCCGGCGCCCGCCGGGTCACCTCGGGCAGCGCCGTAAAGCAGGTCGCCGGCCTGCTCACATCGCCCCTGCGCCGCCCGGACCTGCACGTGCACGTGGGCACGCCGCTGCAACTGACCGGCGACCGCGTCGTACGAACGACCCGGGCCCACGCCGCGGTGACCGCCGCATGGCAGACGGCTGCCTCCTGCCTGGGCGAACCCGCAGGGCTCGCCGCATAGGCGCTGCCGCACCCACCCCGTCCGCTCACCCTCCGGGGCGGCACCTTCCGTGAAGGCACCCACATCCTGAGCCTTCCGCCTTGAGAGATCAGCGGGGTACGAGCCCCCGGACCGCTGATGCCGGCGGGCCATGAAAGGTGGGCAGGCCCGCGAGCCGAGGCGTATTCTTTGAGGTGGACTCGGGACTGCAGCATTCCGCCGGGAGGCGGATGATCATGACAATCGTCAAGAGGAACTTCGACTCGGCTGACGAGGTCCGTCCCTTCGACGACCACAAGGGACACCTGGACCTGATCGAAACCGACCACGGGCCAGTGGGCCGTGCGGTGTTCGAGCCGGGGTGGCAATGGTCGAAGCACGTCAAGCCGATGGCCGGCACGGACAGCTGCCAGGCGGCCCACACCGGCTACTGCGTCACCGGAAGGCTGAAGATCGTCATGGACAACGGCGAAGAGGCCGAGTTCGGTCCTGGCGACTTCATGGAGGTCGACCCTGGGCATGACGCCTGGGTGGTCGGCGACGAGGCGTGTGTCGCCCTCGACTGGACCGGCATGGCCGACTACGCCAAGCAGGCGGCCGCCATGGCCTGACGCCCGTACATCGGACCCCGCCCCGCTGCCCGCGTGCTCACGGAGCACAGGTAGCAGCCCGAGGAGGTGCCACGCACAGCATCCGGGCAGGCGGGAAGGGCATGTCGCGGTGCCGGGCAACCCAGGGACTGCGTCGCCCGACCGGGAGCAGTGCCGGGCCAGGCGCCCCGTACTGCTTCACCGGCGGACGGTCCGGTTCAGCATCACCGCTCGCGCAGATGCTCCAGCACGGATCGCACCGCATGCTCCAGGGCGGTGCGGGACTGCTCGGTGTGGTTGACCGTCTCGAACCCGTGCTGCCCGTCCGGTACCTCGATCACCTCCACATCGGCCCCGCACTCCGCGGCCGCGGTCAGGAACCTGTCGACCGTCACGGCGATCTCAGGGCGCTCCAGCCCGACCCGGGTCAGCACGATCGGTAGCCGGCCTGCGTCGCGTACCGAGGCCGCGGGGTGGAACCGGGAGCCGGAGAGCCCCCAGCTCGGCAGCGGTTCGAGCACGGGGTACGTCGCTGCCACGCACCGCAGCCAGGGCGGCGGTGCGGCGAGCCAGTCCGCCGACAGCAGCCCTCCGCCGGAGAAGAACCACAGGGCGACGCGCTGCCCGTCGACGCGCGGATCAGCGCGGACGAGCGCGACCGCTTCGGAGACGTCCTCGGCAGCACGCGCATGGTCGTCGAGGGTGTGGAGGCGGTGGTCCACCGTGGCACCGACCGCACCCAGGCTCGCCACGTACCGGCCGTAACCGGTGAAGACGGGCCAGTCCCGGGGTGTCGGCCGCACATCGGCGGGCACAGGACCGCCGTGGACGAACACCACCGCAGGGCGCGGGGACTCGGCATCAGGCAGGTGGAGGTCGACGTTTCCCAACCGGTCGCGCTTCCCTTCCGCGAGGTCCACGAGGAAGGGGCGGAGATGGGCGGGTTGCTCGCCGGCCGCCGCAGCCAGTCGGTGTCCTTCTCCTGCGGCAGCCCGGAGAAGGACGTCGGCCAATTCAGTGGGCACGGAGAGCATCGGCCAGTGTCCGGTGCCGAGTTCGAAGAAGCTCACCCCGGGGTCCGTCAGTGCCTGAAGGCGTGGTTCCCCGAACCCCACCAGTGCCTCTACCGCGGCGATGCTCGATCCGTTGGCGGTGCACAGCACGCCGGTGACCGGCAGCCCGGCGGCCGCGCCGGAGAGCCGGAGCGGCTGGGTGAGCGTGCCCAACGGGTGCGGTGCGGCAAGGCGGTCCAGACGAGCCAGCGCGTCTGCGGTCACGCCGACGGTGCTGCCCCAGCGCTGCCACTGCTCCCTGGTCGGCGGAGGAACGCGCCGGTGCTGACCGGCCTGCTCACCTCGGTGCCGCAACTGGTCGCGGATCCTCTTGTCGGGCACCAGCGCGAGGGCCGGGTCGCCGTCACGGGGCAGGCCCGCGTCCAGGTGAACGATTCGGGCGATGCGATCCGGGCGCCGACCGGCGGCCCCGAGCACCGGGTGGATGCCGTAGCCGTGGCCGACGACCACCACTTCCGGAGCGTCAATGTGGTCGAGAACCTGCAAAAGGTCCTGGATGTGCGTTTCCAAGTCCGTTTCGGGGCCGCCCAGATGGCGGCGCTCGCCCAGGCCGGTGAGCGTCACCGGGTGGGCCTCGGCCCCTGACTCCCGCAGCCGGGGCAGCACTTCCCGCCAGATCCACCCGCCTGTGAACGTGTCCGCCACCAGCACGAATGTTGTCATGCACGCCTCCTCGCACGCCCTGGTCCGCGGGCCGGCCGTACCGGCGGCCCGCACTCGCCGCTACGTTAGGAACTCCCCCTGCGGGAGGTTCAAGGACTCCGGGGCGGCCCACAGCCCCAGGGACGCCCGAGGCCCTGCGACAGAGACGACGGTCCCCGAGGGGCGCCTCGACACACTGGGAGGTGCGCGCCTTGTCGCCCGACGGCACGTGGAGCATCGGCGAACTCGCGAGGCATGCGGGAGTCACCGTCAAGACGGTCCGCTTCTATTCGGACCGCGGTCTGCTGCCGGAAACCGCCCGTAGCGCGGGCGGGCACCGACGGTACGGTGCGGACGCGCTCGACCGGCTCCGTCTGATCCGCTCCCTGCGTTCCCTCGACCTGCCGGTCCCGGACGTCGGCAGAGTCCTCGACCGGGATGACGCGTTGGAGGGCGTCGTCGCCGAGCAACTGCAGGAGGTGGGCTCCAAGCTGGCGGCGTTGCGCTGGCGGGAGGCCGCCCTCCAGTTGCTGCACGACTGCGCTCCGGGGCAGCGCGCGGAGCGTCTGCGCCTCATCGGCGCCGTGGCCACCCCGCCCAACACCGACACGCTGGTGCGCTTCTGGCGGCGATGGCTGCCCGTACGCCTGCCGACCCGGATCGTCTCCGCCGTCATCGACCAGGCCGTCCCACAGCCCCCCGCGGACCCGACCCCCGCCCAGGTTCTGGCCTTCGCCCGGTTGCACGTCCTCACCTCCACCACCCACCCCGGCGCCGACCACTGCCAGCCGGCCGCGCACCGCCTTGACGGCGGCCACCGCCCGGCCCTGCTCTACGCCGGCCTCAGCGAGGCACACGCGCTGTCATCGCCGTTGCTGCGAGCAGGTCGCCCACCGAGCGAGGGTGAAGCCCTCGACTGCTTCGTCTCGGCCCACGCCGGATCGTGCGGTGCGCGAGACACTCCCGTCTTCCGCCACCGACTCAGCCGCCTGCTCGCCGCGGACCCCCGGATCGACCGCTACTGGCGGCTCGTCGCGGAACTCTCCGGCCCGTCGCAACCGACACCCGGCGCCGTGCACGACTGGCTCTGCGCCGCCCTGGCCGCTCAGACCGGCAAATCTGGAGGCTGAGAGACCCCGCGCCGTTGGAAGATCTGCGGTGCTATTGGGAGTTGGGGCAGCGGCGGATGGTCGTGTCCCTGGATGTGGTGTAGTTGATCATTCGGCGGTGTCGGGCAGGCAGGTGGTGTTGTTCGGAACGGCGCTTGACCTCCCGGCTCGGTCGCCCGAGCGAGTTGGTCGACTGGATCTACTTCGAGCGCTGGTGGGGGAAGTTGCGCGAACGCGGTCAGGTCCTCCTTCGCGTCGAGAAGCATCTCTTCGACTGGGGGAACTGCTCGCCGAGCATGTCCGCGACGGTGTCGAGATGGGCCGGCCCGGACCGCTTCGGCGGTGGTTGGGCGAAGAGCATGCGGATCGTCGCGGCGACCATCTCCGCAGCTCCCTTTCCGGGATCACCGAGAACACTCGGTACGACAACAGCTACTCACCTTGACTCTGTCGGGGATCTTGAAGGTCCCGGTCAGGTTCCCAGGGCTCGCCAGGACTTCGGCCGGGGTATCTCGCGCTGGTCGAGGTAGTGCTGGAAGGCAGTCGGTCGGCGGGACGTGGGTGTTTCTTCGGCCGGTGGCAGTCCGCTGAGGCGCTCGATGTTGACGGCAATGGCCGTCAGAACGTGCTGGATGTGGGCCTTCCCCTGTCCTCGGTAGCGGCAGCGCCGCATTCCGTGTCCGTGGGCAAACTCGTTGACCGTGCCCTCCATTCCAGAGCGGACCGCATAGCGGGTCTTCCACTCGGGCGTCTGTTGCTCCGCTCGGACGCGAAGTTGCAGGTCATGGAGTTCTTGCGGGGGAAAGCCCACGGTTCGGGCACTGTCCGCGGTGGAGGTGCACTGAGTGCGGGCCGGGCAGGGACGGCACTGACTCTTGGTGAACCTGGCCACGATCAGCGGGGCCGCGGTGGGTGACGAGGTCGGGTAAGGGCCGTGCCAGCCCGCACTGACCTGGCCCTGGGGACACGTGACCTGCTGACGGTCGTAGTCGATGTGGAAGTCGTCCCGGGCGAAGCCCTGGTTCTGCCGGTGTTGGCGGGTGGGGTTGCTCCGCAGCGGTCCGGAGACGGTGACCTGGTGTTCACGGGTGGCTTGTTCCAGGTGGGGCAGGGACGTGTAGCCGGCGTCGACCAGGTGCTCGGCGGGCAGCAGCCCGCGCCGCGCCAGACGGGTGGGGATGGCGGGCAGGACCTGACTGTCGTGGGTGGTGGCCGCGGTGGTGGCCACATCCGTGATCACGTTGGGGTCGTCGGGAGCACAGGTCTCCGTCAGATGGGCGGCAAATCCCTTCCAGCTGATGATGTGCCCGTGCCTCGCGTAGCGGGCCGAGGTGTCGTAGGGAGAGACAATCGCCCGGGACGAGGGCGGCAGCCCGGGTCCGCCTTCCTTCTCGGCGGTGCGCCAGCGCAGCCGGCCTGCCTGGTCACGGTGGTAGTTCTGCACCATGATCTGGCGCAGGGCCTGGACGCGAGGGCCGGACGTGCGGCCTGTTTCGTGCCGGTAGAGGTGTTCCAGGAGCCGGACAGCATCGTTCCCGGTGGTCAGGATCCTGGTCGTGGGCTTGGTGGGGTTCTTGCCCAGGCGGACCGGCCGACCGTAGCGGCGGCCCCACTCCTCATCGACCAGCTCGTCCAGCAGGTGAGGGGACATACCGGCGACTTCTTCGAGTGCGGCGCGGACCGCCTCGGTGACCAGCTCCAGGCGGGTCAGGTCACGCACCGCGGCCAGGACGTGGGTGGAGTCGGTGCGCTGCGTGGTGCGCTCGCGCACCAGGCCGGCCTCCTTGAGACGGGCCAGCACGAGGTCGAGGAGGCGGTCAGCGCGGTCGCCTTCGGCGAGACGGTCGCGGAAGTCGGCCAGCACGCTGTGATGAAACCCGGGATCGTCCAGTTCCATCGCCATGGCGTACTTGAAGTCGATGCGACAGCGGACTGCCTCGGCGGCCTGCCGGTCCGACAGGCCGAGCAGGAACTGCAGCACACAGACGGTGGCCAGTTGAGCAGGCGAGAGCCCCGGGCGCCCATCCCGTGGGTACCAGTCGGCGAAGTCCTCGTCGCACCACAGCCCATCGAGGCGGTCGCGTACCCATATCGCCGTCGTACCGCCCGGATTGCTCGCCCGCGCGATCTGCGCGGTCAGAGAAGGGACTTGCTCACCGGAACGCGGGCGCAGGGACAACGGGCACCTCAACAGCTGCATCGGTCATCGGAACCACCCGAGCATGCCCGCTGATCATGCTGGGCCACTGGGAAACTCCAAGATCCCCGACAGAGTCAAGCCAAGGCCACTTCGGTCGTCTCCTACGTCGGTGTCCTGGCGAGGGCCGCGGCGTACGGGGTGCGTGCCGCGCGCACCCGTTCCGCGGTCGAGCGGCTGGAGAGCCGCTTCAGCGAGCGGGCCGCTTCGGCCCGGTACCTGTCCGAGGCGATGACCGTCCTGAACGTGGACGAGCCCACCACCACCGCCTACATGGAGATCTCGACTCTGTCGAACGCCATGGCGGGCAACGTCGGCCAGATCGTGTCCGCCTCCGACTCCCTGTCGAGCGCGGCGCAGGGCCTGGACGGCGAGACGCAGGCGCAGCACAGCCGCATGGCGGAGGCCAACCGCACCCACACCGTGGAGATGGCCGACCGCGCGTTCATCCAGCGCCGCTGAGGCACGCACCACCCACCCGGAGGGAAGGCCGGGGCCGCACCGAGCGGCCCCGGCCTTCCCCCTTTTGCTCTGTCACTTCGAACGGGAGGAGAAGGCCCGCGATGGCGAAGACAACCCCGGCCCAGACCGCAGCCAAGGACGACACCAAGCAGGAGCTGACCGGGTTCCGGGCGCGGGCCGCTGAACTTCAGCGTTCCCCCGGCCTGTACGCCGGTGCCGCGCTGGGCTTCGCTCCCGGCGTGCTGAGCGAGGGGCAGCTGCTGGCCGCCGCGCTCGGTGCGGGCGGCGTGGCGGCCGGGTGGGCGGCGCTGGGCATGGTGCCCGGCCCGTGGCGGTGGCTGCCTGGGCAGGGTGAGCCGTGGGAGTGGACGTGCCGCTCCAGCCGCCGCGGCTACCGGCGCACCCTGCGCCGCATGCGCCGCCGCCTCGCCCACGACCCCAGCCTTCCGCCGGTGGTCGGCGCGGACGGCCTCCTCGTCCCGGTCGTTTCGATCGCGGAGGGCTGGTACGGGCACGAGCAGCGGCCCGCGCTCGTGCGGGAAGCCACGGCCGAGGCCCGCCGTGCCCGCTGTGAGATGCTGCGCGCCGCCTGGCAGCGGGTCCTGCCGGACTGGGAGCGCGGCTGGTGGCGCCGGTACACGGTGACCGAGATGGCGCTGCGCGCCGGACCCTTGGCGGTGATTCCCGCGACCGGGTTCGCCGACGGGCCCTGGTGGGCCCACCTGGCCGTCGCTTCGGCGGCGGCCGGCTGGGGCGCGCAGGTGTGGCACCGGCCCGACCCTGCCAACCCGGCGGAGGCGAAGGCGCCGCGGGCGAGCGCGGACTGGTATCTGGGCCGGTGGGCGGAGTGGATCGCGTGCGAGCGTGGCTCGCTGCCCGCCTCCAAGCTCGTCAGCGTCCATCTGGACGAGGACAAGCTGTCCGCCGTCATCGTCTCCACCACCGCCAGACCGGCCGTGGCCGTCGACCAGGACGCGGTGTCGATCGCGTTCGACGTGCCGCCGCGGGCGGTGAACATCTACCGGCCCGACGACATGCCGGCCGGCCGCGCCAAGCTCACCGTCCGGCTGCGCACCGCGCAGACCAGCGAGCTGGACCCCGAGGACCTGCCGGCGGTCTGGCAGGAGTACACCCCCTACAACGGCAGCCGCCTCTACGACGTGGAAGCCACCGAGTTCGGCCGCCGCTTCAAGCTCCTCATGCCGCGCCGCGGTGCCTCGGTCGCCGAGGTGCAGCCGCGCAGCATCGCCCAGGCCCTGGACATGGAAGGAGTGGACACCGTCTCCCGCCTCCACCTGCGGGTGCTCGACGCCCGCCGGATCGAGGTCAACGAGATGTCCAGCAACCCCCTCCAAGACGGCGTCCCGCTCGACCTGGACGCGCTGGTGATGGACGACCAGGGCTACATCACGGTCGGCAAGGACATCTACAGCAACCCGGCGAAGTGGCGGCTGCTGAAGTTCGACCCCACCCGCCGCGGCCTGTCCGGGCGGCCTTCCGCCTCCGCGGTCCACGCCTTCGGCTCCGGCACCACCGGCGCCGGAAAGACTAGCCTGGAGGAGGACCTGCAGATCGCCCAGCGGGCCAACGAGTTCATCTCCTGGCTCGCTGACGGCAAGGGCGGCGCCGGCTACGCCCCCTGGCTGGGGGACCTGGACTGGCTGGTGAAGTCCGCGTTCGGCGCGATGCTCATGGGCCAGGCCGCCAACCAGGTCAGCGAGTACCGCTACGCCGAGCAGATGAAGATGCAGTGGCTGGACGCGGAAGGGTTCACCGAGCAGGGCCGCGCGTTCTTCGTGCCCGGCGACCCGTTCGCCCCGATGGTCGTGACCTGGGACGAGTTCAACGAAATGATCCTCAAGGACCCGCAGGCCGACCACGTCAAACCGCTGCTGCGATCGGTCTCCAGCGTCGGCCGCCTCTCCCGCGCCGCCGGCATCGCGGCACGGGTGTGGGTCCAGATCCCCAACCTCGACTCCCTCGGGTCGGACAGCAGCGCGAACGCCATTCGCGACATGCTCCAGTCCGGGAACATCGCCTTGTTCCGCACCGCCCGCTCCGACGTCGACATCATGTCGCTGGGCTCACGCACCCCTGAGTTCCGGCTGGCACCGCTGCCCGAGCGGTTCCCGGACGGCTCCGAGACCGGCGGCCTGTTCTACCTCGCCGACGGCAAAGCCCAGTACATCCAGTCGCGGGCCATGTTCCACACCAACCCCGCCCGCGTCTCCCGCCAGTTCCCCTTGCAGACGCTCACCGCCCCGCTGGCGGTCCTTCATCCGGACGCGGCGTTTCGGCAATCAGTTTGGATGGCTGTGCCTAAAAGCGCTCCGCAGTGAACGCGCGCTTGCCGGCTGCGGTCCCCATCGTGGCCGATGGGGCGCCGGTGGAGTGGGGACCTGCGTCGGTGCGGCGTGTCGCGGTTTCCCACGAAATCCGGTGGAGTCTCAGCGGCCGGAAGTGGTTGGGTCCTGCTCAATGCTTCGCTGACACGGCCCGGCACAGTGCGTGGCGCAAGGCCCGAATCGCAGGACGGTCTAGCCCGCGCGTCGTCGAGTGATGGAGGTTATCGCGGTGGCTGGTTATGGGGCGCTTTCCGACGTATACGAGTGGCTGATCGGGGACGACAGATTGACCCCCGCCAAGGCAGCCGCGGTTTACTACAGCGATGTCGTGGGCTCTCTGCCGCCCAACGCACGCGTCCTCGACTGCGCGTGTGGAACCGGCCAGCTCGCCGTCGGTCTCGCGAGTCTTGGCCTTGACGTGGTCGCCGCAGACGCCAGTGATGGGATGGTTCGCCGGACCGAGAAGGTCACCAACGAGCAGGGTGTCTCGCTTCGAGCCCTCCGCGCGAGTTGGGACGAGCTGCCCGACCACCTGGAGGACTCCACGTTCGATCTGGTGCTCTGCGTCGGCAATTCGCTCGGGCACGCCAAGGGCGCAGCCGGGCGCCTGACCGCACTGGAAGCGATGTCGCGGCTGCTGAAGCCGGGCGGACGCCTTGTGCTCCACTCACGCAACTGGGAGCTCGTGCGCTCCGCCGGCTCACGAGTAGACGTCCGCGATCGACTCATCCGCCGCAACGACCGCGATGCGGTCGTCAGCTACTACTGGCAGATCGAGCAGCGCTGGGAGCAGGAACACTTCCTCGAGATCGTGGTCGCCCAGATCGAGCCGGATGGGGCAGTGCGAGCCTGCTCGGAGCGGTTGTCCATCTGGCCCTACCGGTACGAGGACCTCGTGGCGCAGTTGCGGAGCGTCGGGCTCACGGTGCAGTCCACCACCTTCGACCCCGAGAGCGATGGATACCTGGTGGTCGCCAACCGCGACTAGGCGCGAGGCACGTCTGAGCCGGAGCTCTCTACGCTGGGCACGGCCGCCGTGCTGCTGCTCCTGGTCGTCCGGCCCCGCCTGCACGGCCGCGACCGCGCATCGTTCCCGTACTGGGCACGCCTGGACGAAGACAAGATCCGGGCCTGCATGGACGGCGACACCCGAGCGCAAGTCCGGCCTTGGCGCCCCCGACGACATCCAACAGCTCCAGAGCCGGATCACTGCCCTGGAACAACAGGTAGTCGACCTGACCGGACAGCTCGAAGAATGCGACGAGGAACTCCAGGCCGCGCGAGCCGCCAACCGCCAACTGATCAGACGCCTCAACACAGCGCGCCCCAGAGAAACGTGAGCACGGTGAAGACTGCCAGGATCGGGTACACCGAACGAATGCGCTGTCTCGTACTCAGCCAGTGTTGGTGACTCGCAGAGCGAGCACGTACGCGGAGGTCAGCAGCATTCACGATGATCGCCGCGCCGTCCCTACCAGGTCGTACCCCGCCATCAACCGATCGGCTGATGCTTCTTCGAGCGGGATGGCCGATGTCCGAGCCTGCCCTGCCACGACACGCTCTTGTGCATGGCAATCATCGAAGTCAGCGGCCTGCACAAGGCTTACGGGGGCAGGAAAGCAGCGCCTGTTCATCGCGCTCGCCCTGATCGGCCAGCCCAGTATCGTCGTACTGGACGAGCTGACCACCGGGCTCGACCCGCGCGCCCGCCGCGACACCTGGCAGCTCATCGAGGAGGTACGCGCCAGCGGTGTCACCGTACTGCTGGTCACGCACTTCATGGAGGAAGCCGAGCGTCTGTGCGACCGGATCGCCCTGATCGACCAGGGCCGGATCACCGCACTGGACACCCCGGCCGGGCTGATCGGGCGGACCGCGAGCAGCACGGCGATCTCCTTCAAGCCCTCCGCCGCGCTGGACACGCGGCAGCTGGCGGCCCTGCCCTCGGTCGCATCCGTGAGGGAGAAGAACGGCCGGGTCGTCGTCAACGGCACCGACGAGACCGTCAACGCCGTGCTCTCGCTGCTCGCCGGGCAGGGCATCACCGCCCACCAACTCCGTGTCGCGGAGGCCACTTTGGACGACGCCTACCTCGACCTGACGGGAACGGACGCATGACCACCATCACCCACACCCGCCCGACTGCCGTCAAGGGCAGCGCTACCGCCGTCCTCAAGGCCGAAGCACGTCTCTTCTTGCGCGAACCCGCCTCCCTCTTCTGGGTCCTCGCCTTTCCCACAGTCCTGCTGTGCATCCTGGGCTCCATCCCGTCCTTCCGGGAACCCTCGGCCGATCTGGACGGCCTGCGCGCCGTGGACCTGTACGTCCCCGTCGCCGTTCTGCTCGCCGTGATCATGTCCGGTATCCAGGCCATGCCGCCCGTCCTGACCGGCTACCGCGAGCGAGGCATCCTGCGCCGCATGTCCACCACACCCGTGCGGCCGGGCTCCCTCATCGGTGCACAGATCGCGTTGCACGGCGCCGCCGTGGTCCTCTCCGCGTTGCTCGCCCTTGCCGTGGGCCGGATCGTGTTCGACGTGGCCCTGCCTCGCCACTTCCCCGGGTACTTGACAGCCTTCGTGCTCGCCACACTGGCCACCCTGGCGATCGGCGGCACCGTCTCCGCCGTCAGCCGCACAACGAAGATCACCCAGGCGGTAGGCTCGTTGGTGTTCTTCCCCGCGATGTTCACCGCCGGTGTCTGGCTGCCGGTCTCGGCCATGCCCGACGCACTCCAGCGCATCGTGGAACTGACGCCCCTGGGCGCCGCCGCGCAAGCCCTCGACCAGGCCGCTGCGGGAGATTGGCCGAGCTGGACGCACTTTGGGGTCATGGCGCTGTGGGCGGTCCTGCTGATCGCCGCAGCCCGGCGCTGGTTCAAGTGGGAGTAGGGCACACATGAGGACGACGGTCGAGGAGCGCTGGGCGCAGTTCTTCCGGTACGGCCCCTACGCCCTGCTGGGCCTCGCCATGCTCACCGGGGCCGCGGCCGCAGACCTGGTGATGACCCGGCGGGAGATGTACGCCGCAGGGGCCCTCCTTCTTGGCGCGCTGGCCCTCCAGGCGTGGTGGACCTGGGCCGTACCACGGCTGCTGGCGGCGGACTCAGCCGACGAACGCACCCTGGCCGAGTACCTCGTCGGAGTGGCAATCGCCGATATGGGCATCGGAGCCCGGGTGCTACCTGCGGGCACCACTGCGGGACGCGTCTACTTCGTGCTGCGCACCGCCCTCGCCTTCGTCCTCACCTGGCTCAACCCCTTCTTCGCCATCTACGCGTGCCTCGGCTGTTTCGACGCCGGGCACTTGCTGTCGCCGCGCGCTGCCCGGGCCGGGCTCGTGGTCACCGCTGTCATCACGGCGGGCTCCCAGTCCGGCGGCCTGCCACCCGCCTCGCTGATGAACTGGGTTGCCTTCGGGGCGATGTTCGTTCTCAACACGGCGCTCTTCATCGGCCTCAACCACCTCGGCGCCAAGGAGGCCGAGAAGGCCACCGAGCGCGCCGAGACCATCACCGCCCTGGAGAAGGCCCTCGACGAGAATGCCGCCCTGCATGCCCAACTCGTCATCCAGGCGAGGGAGGCGGGCGTCGCCGACGAGCGTCACCGTCTCGCCGCCGAGATACACGACACCATCGCCCAGGGCCTGACCGGCATCATCGCCCAGCTCCAGGTGGTCGCCTCCGCCACCGACCGGGCCCTGGCTCGTGAGCACCTGGACCGCGCCCAGGCGCTGGCCCGCCACTCGCTGGGAGAGGCCCGGCGCTCCGTACAGAACCTCTCTCCGGCCGCCCTCGAGCACGACATGCTCCCCGAGGCACTGAAGAAGACCGTCACCGAATGGTCCGAACGCACCGGTGTCACCACACGCTTCACCGTCACCGGGACCGAGGAGCCGCTGCACGAAGAAGTCGCCGTCACCCTCCTGCGGATCGCGCAGGAGGCCCTCGCCAACGCGGCCAAGCACGGCCGCGCCACCCGCGCGGGCGTCACCCTCTCGTATATGGAGGATGAAGTCACCTTGGATGTACGGGACGACGGGCGCGGCTTCGACCCCCTCGCCGTGCCACCGCGCACCGGCACCGGCGGCTTCGGCCTCGACGGGATGCGTGTCCGCGCCGAACGCATCGCGGGCACCTTCGCCGTCGAGTCGGAAGCCGGCCAGGGCACCGCGATCAGTGCTCGCGTACCGTTGGTGCGCCATGACTGACCGCATCATCAGCTTGCTGATCGTCGACGACCACCCAGTCGTACGGGACGGTCTGCGCGGCATGTTCGCCTCCGATCCCGGCTTCGACGTGCTCGGCGAGGCCGCCGGCGGTGTCGAGGGAGTCGAATCCGCGCTGCGCCTCGACCCGGATGTCGTCCTCATGGACCTGCGCATGCCGGCCGGCAGCGGGGTGGAGGCCATCGCCGAGCTCACCCGGCGCGGCGCCCGTGCCAAGGTCCTCGTCCTCACCACGTACGACACGGACTCCGACACGATCCCTGCGATCGAGGCGGGCGCCACCGGTTATCTCCTCAAGGACGCACCCCGTGAGGAGTTGTTCGCGGCGGCCCGGGCCGCCGCCCAGGGCCGTACCGTCCTGTCGCCCGCCGTCGCGTCCCGCCTCGTCTCCGCCGTCCGGAAGCCAGCCGTGCCCGCGGGCGAGGTGCTCTCGGCCCGCGAGCGCGAGGTGCTCGGACTAGTCGCCAAGGGCACGTCGAACCGCGAGATCGCCCGGGAACTCTTCATCAGTGAGGCGACGGTTAAAACCCATCTGACCCATCTGTACGGCAAGTTGGCCGTGAAGGACCGCGCGGCTGCGGTGGCGGCGGCCTACGACCGTGGCATCCTCGGGTGAGCTCGGCCTCGCAGTATGAGTGGACGTTAAGTCCGATCTTCCTCGGTTCGTGATCGCTCGATCGTGTGACTGATCGCTGGC
>NZ_JASKMT010000011.1 GCF_030124175.1 Streptomyces sp. 549
CGGGGTCCGGCGGCGGTGGGGCCGGGGCGGGTGGTGGGGGAGTGGGGGAGGGGCTGGGCGGCGGCGGTGACGGCCGGGCGCAGACGTCGGTCATGGGTGCACCGCCGAGCGCCTTCTCCAGGGCGTCGTGCAGCGACCGGTCGGGGTCGGAGAACGCGCATGCGTCGGCGTGCGCCGGCGAGGCGTTGCCCACGGGCACACCGAGGACCAGTGCCGCAGCGGCTGCTGCTCCTGCGGTGGCCCGCACGAGGTGACCTGTCGTCATGATCGCGATGGTGGGGCACGCCGGGCGTGATACCCACCCGGAACGGGGGCCGTTCCCCGAATCGGGTGATAAGTGGGATCAGATGTCCGGCGTTCGGGCGGGTAAGTGGCCCTCCCGAACGGGCAGTTGTGCGCCACGAGCCACGAGCCACGTGCCAGGCGCCGACCGGGCGGCGGGCGGCCGAGATGGTGCGCGACGCGGAGCCTGGTGGGGCCGGGATCAGCCGGGGCGGCCGGGCGGGTGGTCGAGCACGGTGCGCACCACCGAGTGGGCCGCGCCCAGCAGCGGCCCGTCGGAACCCAGGCGGGACACCGCGAGCGCCGGCGGATGCGGCAGCCGGCGCGCCAGTTCCGCCTCCGTGGCAGGCAGCAGCCACGGCGCGAGCTGCGCCAGCCCGCCGCCGAGCACCACCGTTGCCGGGTCGAGCAGGTTGACGGCGCCGCTCAGTGCCACGCCCAGCGCGGTGCCCGCCGAGGCGAGCGCGAGCCGGACGGGCTGCTCGCCGGACGCCGCCCGCGCGGCCAGAGCGGCGGTACGCGCACCTGGCCCCTCGCTCCCGGGCCCATCGCTCCCGGGCCGGGCGTCCCTGTCCGTGGTCGCGGGTCCCGCGGCGCGCAGCACCGCTTCCTCGCCTGCGTACTGCTCCAGGCAGCCGCGCGAGCCGCAGCCGCAGGGGCGGCCCTCCGGCTGGACCGGTACGTGGCCCAGCTCGCCTGCGAACCCCCGGGCGCCGCGCAGGAGTTCACCCTCCACCAGGATCGCGGCGCCGATCCCGATGGCGGCCGACACGTGCAGCGCGTCGCGCGGCTCGGGGTCGTGACCGCCCAGCCACAGCTCGGCCAGTGCCCCGAGGTTGGCCTCGTTGTCCGCGCACAGCGGGCTGCCCGCCTCCCTGGGCAGGTGGCGGGCCAGGTCGACGTCCCGCCAGCCCAGGTTGGGAGCGCGCACCACGGTGACGCGGTCCCGGGCGACCAGGCCGGGCACCGCCACGCAGACGCCCGCGGGTTCCAGGCCGGCCTCCCGGGCCTCTGCGGCCACCTGCGCCACGAGGCCCGCGAGCCGGGCCAGGACCGGGCCCGGCTCGCTGTCCCGGCTGTCGGCGGCCACGACGGCCCTCGCCCGGACGGCGCCGCGCAGGTCCACCGCGCACACCTGGAGGCGGTCCACGCCGATCTCCGCGCCGATACCGCAGGGCCCGCGGTCGTTCAGCGCCAGGTCGGTGCCCGGCCGGCCGACGGCACCGGAACGTCCCGGGCCCTGCTCGACCAGCAGTCCGGTGGTGAGCAGTTCGTCCACCAGGGTCGACACTGCGGCCCTGGTCAGGCCTATGCGGGCGGCCACCGACGCCCGGGAGAGCGGCCCGGCGTCGGCCACCACGTGCAGGACGGCGGCGAGGTTGCGCCGCCGCACGTCCTGCTGGTTACGCGGCCGGGCTGCGGTGGCCATGCGGTCCGTCCTTGCTGGTCGGTGGGTGCGGAGAGCGGGTCGCCGGGCGGGGCGCCGGACCGGCGGTCAGCCGGGTCCGGCTGCCCGCCCGGCTGCCGGTCACGACTGACGCAGCAGGGTATCCGCCGCGTCCAGGGTGTGGCTCAGCCGGTCCAGCGCCGCCTCGTCGCGCGGCACCGCGTCGTGGTCCTGGCCCTCTGAGGTGCCCCACCGCCGCGCCACTTCCGCCGGGTCCTCGCCCAGCAGCAGCCCGGCCGCCTGCGCCGCCGCGCCCAGGGCCACCAGCTCCTGCGCCCGGGGCACCCGGACCGGGCGCCCCGACAGCCGGCGCACGGTCTCCCGCCAGGCGGCCCCCTTGGCGCCGCCGCCGATCAGCAGGATCGGCGTCCGCGGGTCGCTGTCGGCCTCCAGCACCAGGTCAAGCGCCCGCAACAGCGCGTACACCGCCCCGTCGTAGGCGGCCTGGAGCAGCTGGCCGCCGCTGGTGTCGTGGCGTAGCCCGTACACCAGGCCCGAGGCGTAGGGCAGGTGGGGCGTGCGCTCCCCGTCCAGGAACGGCAGGACGACGGCCTCGCCACCCCCTGCCACCGCTTCCCGGTCGAGTCCGAGCAGGCCCGCCAACCGGTCGACGGCCAGCGTGCAGTTGAGGGTGCAGGCCAGCGGCAGCCAGGCGCTGCCGGCGTCCGCGAAGCCGGACACGGTCCCGGTCGGGTCGGCGGGCCGGGTGCGGGAGACGGCGTAGACGGTGCCGGAGGTGCCCAGGCTCAGCACGGGCTGGCCGGGGCGCAGCCCCAGGCCGAGCGCCGCCGCCATGTTGTCGCCGGTGCCGGTGGCGACCAGCGCGCCGGCCGGCAGGCCGGCCGAGGCACCCGGCCGGACCGTGCCGGCGGCCTCGCCGGGTGTGGGGACGCGGGGCAGCAGGGCCGGGTCGAGGCCGATCAGCTCCAGTACCTCCGGGTCGTACGCCTCGGTGGCTGACGCCCACCAGCCGGTGCCGGAGGCGTCGCCGCGGTCGGTGACGGCCTCGCCGGTGAGCCGCTCGGTGAGGTAGTCGTGCGGGAGCCGCACAGCCCGGGTCGCCGCGACCGCGTCCGGTTCGTTCTCGGCCAGCCACATCCACTTGGGTGCGGTGAAGGACGGCGCCGGCACGCTGCCGGTGCGCTCGGCCCACGCCTTGGGCCCGCCGAGCCGCCCGACCAGCCGGTCGCGCTGCGGCGCGGAGCGCACGTCGTTCCACAGCAGAGCGGGACGCACCGGGCGGCCGTCCGCGCCGAGCGTGACCAGGCCGTGCTGCTGGCCGCCGACGGATACTGCGGACGCGCGGCGGGCGGCGGCCCCGCACTGCGCCAGGGCCTCCCGGAGTGCCTGCCACCACTGCTCGGGGTCGCTCTCGTGCTGGGCGCTGACGGTGTGCGGCGCCTGTCCCCGGGCGACGACCTCGCCGGTCGCGGTGTCGACGACCAGTGCCTTCGTCGACTGGGTGGAGCTGTCCACCCCGACAACGAGCGGACCTTCGGGTGCGGCCATGCCTTGTTCCTCCTCGCTGCTCGCCGGGGGGCTTCCCCCGCATGCTTGCGCATACTAATTTGTTAAGAGCGATGACGAAATACGGAAGGACATGGCATGGACCCCCGACCGACACCGCAGGACAAGTTCAGCTTCGGTCTGTGGACCGTGGGCTGGCAGGGTCGCGACCCCTTCGGTGACGCGACCCGACCCCCGCTCGATCCCGCCGAGTCCGTGCGGCGCCTCGCCGACCTCGGCGCCTGGGGTGTGACGTTCCACGACGACGACCTCATCCCCTTCGGCGCCTCCGAAAGTGAGCGGGCCGCCCACGTGGGCCGGTTCCGCCAGGCGCTGGACGAGACCGGCGTGGTCGTCCCGATGGCCACCACCAACCTGTTCACCCACCCCGTCTTCAAGGACGGCGCCTTCACCGCCAACGACCGCGGCGTACGCCGCTTCGCCCTGCGCAAGACCATGCGCAACATCGATCTCGCCGCCGAACTCGGCGCGCAGGTCTACGTCGCCTGGGGCGGGCGCGAGGGCGCCGAGTCCGGCGGGGCGAAGGACGTGCGGCTGGCCCTGGACCGGATGAAGGAGGCCTTCGACCTGCTGGCGGACCACGTCACCGAGCAGGGCTACGACCTGCGCTTCGCCATCGAGCCCAAGCCCAACGAGCCGCGTGGCGACATCCTGCTGCCCACCGTCGGGCACGCGCTCGCCTTCATCGAGCGGCTGGAGCGGCCCGAGATGTTCGGCGTCAACCCCGAGACCGGCCACGAGCAGATGGCCGGGCTGAACTTCCCGCACGGCGTCGCCCAGGCGCTGTGGGCCGGCAAGCTCTTCCACATCGACCTCAACGGGCAGTCCGGCATCAAGTACGACCAGGACCTGCGCTTCGGCGCGGGCGATCTGCGGGCCGCGTTCTGGCTCGTGGACCTGCTGGAGACCGCCGGCTACGAAGGCCCGCGGCACTTCGACTTCAAGCCGCCGCGCACCGAGGACATGGACGGTGTGTGGGAGTCCGCCGCCGGGTGCATGCGCAACTACCTGCTGCTCAAGGAGCGGGCGGCGGCGTTCCGGGCCGACCCCGACGTCCGGCAGGCACTGCGCGACTCCAGGCTGGACGAACTCGCCCTGCCCACGCTGGAGCCCGGCGAGAGCGCAGCGGACCTGCTCGCCGACGCCACGGCCTTCGAGAAGTTCGACCTCGACGGGCACGCCGCCCGCGGCATGGCCTTCGAGCGGCTCGACCAGCTCGCCATGGACCACCTGCTGGGGGCCAGGGGCTGACCACCGGAAGCGAGCGGCCGACTCCGCGCGGGGCCCGGGACCCAGGTCCCGGGCCCCGCGCGGAGCGGATCGGCGGTCAGTCGTCCTTCTTGCGCCGCCAGCGCTTGCGTTCCTTGCGCTCCTGGCGCCTGCTCCGGCTGAAGAACCAGCCCGCGGGCGGAGCGTCGGCCCGCCACGGCTGGGGCTCCGGCGGGGCGTGGCGCCAGCGCTCCTGCAGCATCCTGGTGCGGGCGGCGGGCTCGTTCACCTCCGCGTCCCGGATGAACTCCTCGTCGAGGACCAGCTCGTCCCAGTCCCGGCTCTCGTCCTTGCCCCGGTCCTGCGGGTCGGTGCTCACGTCCAGCCTCCCGTCCGGCGGTACGGCCTCTGTTCCCCCATGAACGTTCCTGGCCCGACGGGTGTTCCCGGCAGCCCCTCCGAGGGGGTTCTCCCGGATCACCTCACGGCCTGTCACTACCGCGCTACCCTGGCGTCACGCTACGCCGACTCCGAGCCGCCACCCCAGCGGACTCGGGCACTCAACCGCCAGTCAGCCGCGGCGCGGACGGTGCCGTGCCGGAGGGGAACGCGTGGGTTCCGAGCAGTTCGACACGAACGAGGCAGAACACCACCGGCATCCCGGTGGCGGCTACCGCGGTCCGCTGGAGCGCGAGGCCGAACTTGTCAGCGCGCAGATCGCCGTGGACGGCCTGTACGGTCGCGGCGGCACCGGCCCGGCCGGGGTGCCGCGCGGCGGCCGGCTGTCGTTCACCGGCCCGGCCGGAGCGGGCAAGTCCACGGTGCTCGACGAGGTGCGCCGGATCGCGGCGGACCGCCAGTGCACCGTGCTCGCCGCCAGGGGCGGCGAACGCGAGCAGGCCATCGCGTTCCACCTCGTGCGGCAGCTGCTGCTTCCGCTGCTCGCCACCTTCTCCGAGCGCGAACTGCACGACGTGCTGGGCGACTGGTACGCCATCGTCGGCCCCTGCGTGGGGCTCTGCCCCGCCGAGGAGGGCGCGACCCCCGACCAGCAGGGCGTGCGGGACGGGCTGGACCTGGTGGTGACCCGGCTCGCCGCCCGGCGCGGGCCCCTGGTCCTGCTGGTGGACGACGCCCACTGGGCCGACCACGAGTCCCTGCAGTGGCTCACCGCGTTCGCCACCCGCATCGAAACGCTGCCCGTGCTGCTCGCCACCGCCTACCGGACGGACGAACTCCCCGCGGACGCAGCGGCGTTGAACGCTCCGGACCGGGACGCGGGCCGCCCGCTGGAACTCGCCCCGCTGACTCCCACCGCCGTCGCCGGTCTGTTGCGCGAGACGCTCGGTGCCCACGCGGACGATGCCTTCTGCCACGAGGCGTGGCTCGCCACCGGCGGCAACCCCTTCCGCACGGTCGAACTGGCTGCCAAGGCCGCGGACCGCGGCCTGTCGCCGACCCGGGAGAACGCGCTCCGGCTGAGGGAACTGGCCGACTCCGACACCGGCATCGGGCTCGTCGAGCGCCTGGACGAGCTGGGCTCCTCATCGGTCCGCCTGGCCTGGGCGGTGGCCGTGCTCGGCTCCGAGGCGACGCTGCCGCTGGCGGCGTCGATGGCGGCGCTCACTCCGCTGGAGGCCGCGCAGGGCCGTGAGCGGCTGCGGCGGGCCCGCATTCTCAAGGCCGAGGAGCCCGTCGAGTTCGTGCACCCGCTGGTCGCCACCGCCGTCTACCGTGAGGTGCCCGCGGCTGTGCGGGTCGCGCTGCACGGCAAGGCCGCCTGGGAACTGGTGGAGTCGGGGCAGGGCGCCACCGCCGCCGCCCGCCACCTCCAGGAGACGCACCCGGACGGTGACCACTGGGTGGTGGAGCACCTGCGGGCCGCGGCGCGCGAGTACCTGAGGACGGGAGCGCCGGACGCCGCCCGCCGGGCCCTGGAACGCGCCCTGCGGGAGCCGCCCATCGGGCAGGCCCGTGCCGACGTGCTCTACGAGCTGGGCAGCCCCGCGCTCATGCACGATCCGGTGGCCTCGGCCCGGCACCTGCGCTCGGCACTGGAGGAGCCGGAGGCCACGGTCGGGCTGCGGCAGAACGCCACCATGCGGCTCGCCCGGGCCCTGACCTACAGCGACCGGCTGCCCGAGGCGGTCACCGTGATGGAGGAGGAGGCCGCCCGCGCCACCGACTCCCGGGCCCGGCTGCGTCTGCTCGCCGAGCACTTCATGATGGCGGCCTTCACCGCCGAGGACGGCGGCGCCCCGGCCAGGTCGCGCCGTCTGGCACGCATCACCGAACGGCTCACCGGCCGTGACCGCACCGAGCGCTACCTCTTCGGGCTGCGGGCCTGGGACGCGATGGTCCGCGGCGAGCCGATGGCGGTGGCCCTGGAACACGCCGAACGCTCCCTCGCGCTGGGCGACATGCGGTGGACCGACGAGGACTGGGGCTTCGAGGTCCCCACTCTGGTCGCGCTCACCTTCCTGCACTGCGACCGGCCCGACCGCGCGGACGAACTGTTCGCACGCGGCGTGGGCGAGTTCGAGCGGCAGGGTTGGCGCGGCGTGCCGCTCGCGCTCGGCTACACCTTCCTCGGCCACGTCCGCTACCGCAGCGGCCGCCTCACCGACGCCGAGGACTTCGTCCGCGCCGGACTGCGCCTGGCGGACCGGGTCGGCCCGGCGACTCCGGTGCACTGCTCCGCGACGGCCAGCCTGCTGCAGATCCTGCTGGCCCGCGGGCGGACCGCCGCCGCCGCGGAACTCGCCGCCGAGCACGGCTTCGCCGAGCCCTTCCCCTCAGGGGTGTTCCCCGACGCCCAGGCAGTGCGCGGTGAACTGCTACTGGCCCGCGGCATGGCCAAGGAGGCGGCCACCGACCTCGCCGAGGTCGGGCGCCGCTTCGACGCACGCGGCATGCGCAACCCCGGCTGGTGCCCGTGGCTGCCGCATCTGGCCCTCGCCACCGAGGCCACCGATCCGCAGCGCGCCCGGGACCTGGTGGCGGAGGCGGTGCGCCGCGCCGAGCGCTTCGGCGCTCCCTCCGTGCTCGGCCAGACGCTGCGGGTCGCCTCCCGGCTGAGCGAGCCCGCCCGGCGCGTCGAGACGCTCCAGCGGGCGGTCCACTGCCTGGAGCGCTCGCCGGCCGCGTCCGAACGCGCCTCCGCACTGGTGGAGTTGGGCGCCCTGCTGCGCAGGGCCGGGCGGACGCGGGAGGCTGCGGAGTGCCTCTACCGCGGTGTGGACGAGGCCGCGCAGTGCGGGGCTGAAGCCGTCGTCAGCCAGGCCCGGGAGGAGCTGGACGCCGCGGCGCTGCGCCCGCGCCGCCTCGACCCGCCCGGCTGAGCCGAGCGCGCCCCTGCGCCGTGCCCCTGGCCGCTCACCGCGAGGGCTTGAGCAGGAACGATTCGCCAGTGACTGCCGGAGACGGCGCGCGGGCGGCTGCCGCGCGCCGCCCCGCGCACCACCGTGAGAGGGGTGGGGTGCCAGAGGCACATCCACCGGTTTCCGAGCCGTGGAGGCGGTGAAGGATAGCGTTCAACCGTTCGGGCCCCAGCCCCTTGAGCAGGAGCCCCCGGCACGGCACACGGCACACGGCAGCACGGCAGAGCGCGGCACGGGCTCGGCGAGCGGTGACGGAGGCGACCGCGTCATGACCACCACTCTCACTGACGGACAGCTCGAACCCGCTGCGATACGCGAGGCGGTCGACGTCGTACTGACCCGGTTCCTCACCTCCCGCCACGGCCGACTGGCCGCCCCGCCGCCGGCCGACGCCGTGGGCGCGCTGCGCGATCTGGTACTGGCCGGCGGCAAGCGCATCCGGCCGCTGATGTGCCTGTGCGGCTGGCACGCCGCCGGCGCCCACGGCGATCGGGAGGCGGTGCTCAACGCCGCCGCCCTGGAGCTCTTCCATGGTTTCGCCCTCGTGCAGGACGACGTCATGGACGACAGCGCCACCCGCCGCGGCCGTCCCACCGTGTACCGCGATACCGCGAACTGGCCGAGCGGCACCGCGCCGAGCAGGTCAACGGCGACCTCCGGGACGGCAAGTGCACCGTCCTCATGGCCGTCGCGCACCAGCCGGCCGGGCCCCGGCAGCGTGCCCTGCTGCCGGGGCCGTGGGCCGGCCGACACTCACCGCACAGGAGGCAGACGAGGTGCGCGGCGTGCTCCGCGACACCGGAGCCCTGGCGGAGGTCGAGCGCATGATCGAGGACCGGCTGCGCACGGCGCTGCTGGCCCTGGACGCGGCGCCGTTCCCCGACCACGTCCGCGTGCCGCTGCGCACCCTGGCCAGATCCTCCTACCGCAACTCCTGAGGTCCCGTCTCACCCGCCTCACCCGGCTCCCGCATGCCCTCAGGCCCGTCCGATGCTCAGGTCCGTCCGGATCCTCCGGTCCGCAACCGTCCCTCCAGGAGTACCGGTGCACCACACCACGCAGTCGCCCACCGCAGCCCCCACAGCAACCGGCACGGCCGACCGCTACTTCCTGCCCGAACTGCCCCGCCTGCTGCCGGTGGCCTACCACCCCCAGGCCGCGCAGACGGAGTTCCGCTCCAACGCCTGGGTGCGCAGGCACCTGGGCGCCTGCTTCGACGGGGAGGCGCACCTGCTCAGACTGCTGCGCGAGCGAGTCGGCCTGTACGGGCCGCTGACTGCGCCCCTCGCCGACGACCAGCGGGTGCTCGACCTCGCCGACTTCTACCACTTCGTCGGCCTCATCGACGACCTCGCCGTCGACCACTCCGCCCTGGGAGCCAACAGCAGCGGCGCCCGGGAGGTCTTCGGCCGTGTCCTGTCCGGCTTCGGCGCGGACACCGACCCGGCGTTACCACTGGGCCGTGCCGCCGCAGACCTGTGGCGGCGCGTCAGCCCCGGCCTCAGCCCGCGCCAGACCGACCGGTTCCGTGCCGCACTGGCGGTCTTCCTCGACGGCATCGCCGCCGAACTGCCCTTCCAGCTGGGCGGCGGCGTCCCCGACTACCGGACCTACACGGAGTTGCGGCTGGACAGCTTCGGCTGCGACTTCATACTGCTGCTCAACGAGTACGCCATGGCCGTGGACATGTCCGGGCTGCGGGAGACGGCGGCCTTCGCGGAGCTGCACGGGCACGGCATGCGGCAGATGATCCTCGTCAACGACCTGCTGTCCCTGCGCAAGGAGCAGGGCGATCCGATGAACGCCGTCCGCGTCCTGGAGCACCACGACCGCATTCCGCTGCAGCAGGCCGTCGACCGGCTCTGCGGCCTCGTCGAACGCCACGAACGCGGTTACGTGGCCGCCCGTGACGCCCTGCTGCGCACCGCGCCGGGAAGACGGGCCGACGTCCGCGCCTACCTCACCGGACTCGACCACCTGCTGGGCGGAGCCCAGGAGTTCGAGTACCTGACACCGCGCTACTTCGGCGACGGATCGGTGTGGGACGGCACCACCTCCGGCTGGGTCGACCTGTCCGGCGGACCGGCGAGGCTGGTGCCGTGAGCGCCGCCCCGGCCGTGCGCCGCCCGGTGGCCGCCGCCCCGGGCGCCCTGCCCCTGCTCGGTCACGCGCTGCCGCTTCGCCGCTCCCCGCTGGCGTTCCTCGCCGCGCTGCCCGCCTGCGGCGACCTGGTCGAGGTCCGCCTGGGTCCGCGCCGCGCCCATCTGGTGTGCGATCCCGACCTCGTGCAGCAGGTACTGCGGGACTCGCGCACCTACGACAAGGGCGGGCCGCTGTTCGACAAGGTCCGGCTGCTCACCGGCGACGGGCTGGCCACCTCCGACTGGGAGGTGCACCGGCGCCAGCGGCGACTGATGCAACCGGCCTTCCAGGTCTCCCGGATGGCCGGCTACGCGGAGGTGATGAACGAGGAGATCGCCGCCGTGCTCGCCGGCTGGACACCCGGCCGGACCTTCGACGTCAACGCCGCCATGCAGGCCATGACGGCCCGCATCATCGTGCGCACGCTCTTCGCCGCCCAGATCGACGAGCGGGCCGTCACCGAGATCCAGCAGTGCCTGCCGGTGTTCACCCGCGGCGTGTACCGCCGCATGGTGGCGCCCTTCGGGTTGATGGAGAGGCTGCCCACGCCCGCCAACCGCCGCTTCGACCAGGCACTCGCCCGGCTGCACTCGGTCATCGAGCGGACGATAACGGCCTACCGGGCGGACGCCGACCACGGCGACCTGATGTCCACGCTGGTCAACGCCACCGACTCCGGCACGGGCGAGCGGCTGACCCCCGACGAGATCCACGAGCAGGTGGTGAGCCTGCTGCTGGGCGGGACGGAGACCACCGGCAACGTGCTGTCCTGGTCCTTCCACCTGCTGGACGAGAACCCGCAGGCCCGTGAGCGGTTGTTCGCCGAGGTCGACGAGGTGCTGGACGGCCGGCTGCCGGTCTTCACCGACCTGTCGCGGATGCCGTACGCCCGGCGGGTGCTCACCGAGTCCCTGCGCCTGTACCCGTCGACGTGGCTGCTCTCACGCAGCACGACCGCCCCCGCCACGCTCGGCGGGCTGGAGCTGCCTGCCGGGAGCATCGTGCTGTTCAGCTTCTACGCGATCGGACGCGACGCCCGCCACTTCACCGACCCCGAACGGTTCGACCCCGACCGGTGGCTGCCCGAGCGGGCCGCCGGCGTGCCGCGCAGCGCGCAGCTCTCCTTCGGAGCCGGGAGCCGCAAGTGCATCGGCGACCAGTTCGCGCTGGTGGAGGCCCTGCTGCTGCTCACCGCCGTCAGCAGCCGCTGGCGACTGCGCGGCGCACCCGGCTTCCGTGCGGTGCCCGAGCCCAAGGCCAGCCTCAGCACCGGCCCGCTGCCGATGACCGGCGAGCCACGCTCACCGGGCGAACGGTGACCCGCCGCCCGCGGTCCCTGCGGTCGGCGGGGGCGAGCGGGTGGGCGAGCGGGAGGAGTGGGTCAGCGGGGACGTGCGCCGGTGGTGCCGGAGGAGGCGGCGCCTGCCGGGTCGCCCTGCCGCCACCAGCGGTCCGTCGGCAGGGCGTCGGCGGCAGGCTCGAAGGGCAGCCCCGGCGGAGGGACGGCGATGCGCACGCCGGCTGCGACTGCCCCGGTCAGCGAGCGCTCGGCCGGTTCGTCCCACGGGTGCGGGGCCAGGTTGAAGGTACCCCAGTGGATGGGCAGCAGCACCCCGCCGCCGAGGTCGCGGTGGGCGTGCAGCCCTTCCTCGGGGGTCATGTGGATGTCGGGCCAGTGCGGGCTGTAGGCCCCGATCTGGATCATCGACGCGTCGAAGGGCCCGTGCTCACGGCCGATGTCGGCGAACCCGGGGAAGTAGCCGGTGTCGCCGCTGTGGAAGACGCGGTGCCGCGGACCGGCGACACTCCACGACGCCCACAGGGTCTGCTGCCTGTTGCGCAGGCCGCGTCCGCAGAAGTGGCGCGCAGGGGTGGCGGTCAGCGTCAGGGAGCCGACGGTGGTGGACTCGTGCCAGTCGAGTTCGGCGATCCGCTCGGGCCGCACGCCCCAGCGCTCAAGGTGGGCGCCCACCCCGAGGGGCACGGCGAAGCGCACGTCGCTGCGGGCCAGTGCGCGGATCGACGGCATGTCGAGGTGGTCGTAGTGGTCGTGGGAGACGACCACCACGTCCAGCGGCCCGACCTCGGGCAGCGCGAGCGGGGGGCGGTGGAAGCGGCGGGGCCCGGCGAAGCTGAACGGCGAGCAGCGCTCGCCCCACACCGGATCGAACAGCACCCGGTGGCCGTCGATCTCGGCGAGCACCGTCGAGTGGCCGCACCAGGTGAGCCGGAGTCCCGAGGCGGGCCGCGCGGACAGGTCGGGCGTCTGCACCGGCACGGGCGAGACCGGCCGGCGGCCGTCCCGCCGCAGCAGGGCGCGCAGCATCTCCGCGCGTCCGCCCGCCGGCTCCGCCGCGAGCGGCGGGGTCGCCGGGCCGCCAGGGTTGCGGAAGGCGCCGGCCGCGGTGTCGAAGTGCGGGGACGCGAGGATGCGCCGCAGCCGCTCGCCCTCCGGTCGGGCGCCGAAGGACGCCGGTCTCAGGCCGCGCATGGAACCTCCCGTGTACAGATGCAAGGGCAACGCCGCTGCCGGCGATTTTAGTTCCCCCGGTCCCCGCGACCGCGTAGCCGAGGCGGCGCTGCCACTGCGCACGCCGGACGTGCGGCCGTCCGCCGTCGCCGTCGTGCCCGCCCCGTGCCCGCCCCGCCCTCAGCGCCCTTGCCACCCGGAGCGGAGGGCGGGTTGCGGACTGTGAAGGTGGTGCACCTGCCGGTCCGCAGCTGTTCCAGGCATGTCAGAGTGGGCGTATGACGATACCGCCGCCGCCCGGGCACCAGCCTTCCCACCAGCCGCCGCAGGGGGCCGGGTTCGGTCCGCCGGCACCCGGTGCCTACGGCTACCCCGGTGTGCCCGGCAGCCCCGGCGGCGAGGCGGGTTACGGCTACCCGGCGGGGCCGGGCGGCTCCGGCGGCTTCGGTCAGCCCGGTCCGCCCGGTCCGCCGGGCCCGCCCGGGCCCGGCGGCTGGCCGCCGCCCCCGCCGCCTCCGGGCGGTGGCAATCGCAAGGCCCTGGTGATCACGCTTGTGTCGGTGGTGGCGGCCGGCGTGTTGATCGTGGGAGCCGCCCTGGCGTTCACCGGCGGCGACAAGGGTGAGGAAGCGCAGCCCAGCCCCTCGCCCACGACACCAGGTGCCGCACCCTCCCCGTCGCCGACCCCGGAGGACGGCGCGGACCGCTTCGACGACTCCGAGGACGACCCCTACGACGGCGGCGACCGCTTCGACGACCCGTCGAACAGCCCGTCGGCGTTCGACTGGGAGTCGAGCATGCCGACTCCCACCAGCGGTCCGCGTGCCGCCTACCAGCTGCGCCCGGGCGACTGCTTCGACATCTCGAAGGAGAAGGAGGGCTTCAACGAGAAGCAGCCCTGCTCCGTCGCCCATGACGCGGAGGTCGTCCACCAGGAGAAGCTGACCGGCGACTACACGACGGATGAGGAGGTCAGCTCCAAGGCGGACTCGCTGTGCAAGGCCAAGCTGGAGCCCAAGGCCCGCCAGCAGCCCGCGGGCAGGCAGTTCCGCACGCTCGCCCAGTTCCCGAAGGTGACGGGGTACCGGCTCGGGATGAAGACCGTCACCTGCAGCCTGGTCGCGGCCGAGGGCAGCAAGCTCACCGGCACGCTCAGCTGAGCCGGAGGCGCGGCGTCTCGTTGGCCGTCGCGCTTCTCTGACGCCCCCTCACCAGGTCGTACTTCTGGGCCTGCTGCTCACCTGTTCGGCCCAACCACCGTCACCGGCACCTCCCTTCGTTCGTTCCGCAGCGCGGAAATGAACGAAATCTTTGGCATGGACACTTCTCGAACGGGTTGTGCGCTGCTACGACAGATGTCACAGGCGTTCCTCCATGTCCCCCACGGGAGGTTCCATGCATCTGCCCCGATTCCTGACGGTTTTCGCCGCTCTGGCGGCCCTCATCGCACTCCCCGCGCTGCACGGCGCGGGCGCCGCCGCGACACCGCAGGCAGCGGTCTCCTACGTAGCACTCGGTGACTCCTACTCCTCCGGCGCGGGCGCCGGCAGCTACCAGAGCGGCAGCGGAGACTGCCGTCGCAGTAACCGGGCCTACCCGCAGCTGTGGAGCAACGCGAACTCGCCCTCCTCCTTCCACTTCACCGCGTGCTCCGGGGCACGCACCACCGACGTCATCAACAACCAACTCGGACCGCTCAGTTCGGCCACCACGCTGGTGAGCGTCAGCATCGGCGGCAACGACGCCGGATTCGCCGACGTCATGACCACCTGCGTGCTGCAGGGCGAGAGCGCCTGCCTCAGCCGGGTCGCCGTCGCCCGGAACTACATCTCCGGCACCCTGCCGGGCCGCCTCGACGCCGTCTACGGTGCGATCCGCGGCAAGGCACCGGCCGCCCAGGTCGTGGTGCTCGGCTATCCGCGCATGTACAAGCTGGGCACCGCCTGCGTGGGCATCAGCGAGCGGTCGCGGGCCGCGCTCAACGAGGCGTCCGACGCGCTGAACGAGGTCACCGCCAAGCGGGCCGCCGACCACGGGTTCCGGTTCGGTGACGTGCGCTCCACCTTCACCGGGCACGAACTGTGCTCGGGAGCCGCCTGGTTGCACGGCCTGACCTGGCCGGTCGGTGACTCCTACCACCCCACTGCCGCCGGACAGTCCGGCGGCTACCACCCGGTGCTGAGCCGCAACGCGTGAGCCGTCGGCACCGCTGACCGCGGGACGGCCAGTGACTCGGCCACGGCCGCCGCCGGATCCTTGGACGGCGGCCCGGCCGGCCACCACTGCCCGTCCCGGCTGCGGTACGGCCACCACAATCCGCGGGGGCCGTACCGCAGTTGCACTCCCGCCTCCGCCTCCGCCTCCCCGGCCGCCCCCACAAGCGCGCCCGCTGCGGCAGCCGTCCACACGCTGCCGGACCGGTTCCACACCGGCTGCTCCTCCTCGTCCCGCCAGGCGCCGGCCAGTTGTGCGCCGGCCCGTCCGAGGGCTGCCGGTTCCGGCTGCCACGTCCCGTCCAGCACGGCCAGTGCCTCGGCCCCGCCGAGCTGCCAGGCCTCAACCGCGCGCCGCAGTTCGAGCGTGCCCCGCCTGCCGGCGGCGGCCAGCCGGTGCTCGACGCGTTCGCCCGGTCCGCCCGCGGCCAGCCGTACCGCGTCCGCGTCCTCTGCGAGCGGCTCCGCCACCGGTGCCGACGCGTGGCCAGGCGCCCGCGCCTCCGCCAGCAGGCGCGCCGCCCGCCGTGCGGTGTCGGCGACCAGGTACGCCAGCGCCTCGACGTCCACCTCCGGCGGCGGTGGCACGTCGGTGTCCCAGCCCGCGGTGCCGCCGGGCTCTGATACCGGCGGGACGTCCGGCCAGTCGGCGGCCGGCGCCGCTCGCGCGTACACCCGGGCTGCCTCCTCCCCGGGCCCCGACGGGTCGTGGGACGCCGGGCCGGCGGGCACGGCCGACCGCCGCTGCACGTCGGCGCACACCTCGTCGGCGGTCCGCCCCCGCAGGAGCAGCAGCGCGAAGGGGTCCTGGTCCAGCAGTCGGGCGAACTGCCGGCCCAGCGCGGCGGTGTGCGCGCAGGACTCCCAGGCGCCGCAGCCGCACTCCGCCTCCGTGTCGCCGATGCCGGGCAGCAGTTCCACCCCCGCCGCCTGCGCGTCCTCCGCGAGGGTGGCGGGAAGCACGCCGTCGAGCAGCGCGGCGAAGTGCCCGGCCTCGCCCGCCACCACGTCCAGCAGCCGCTCCCAGTCGCCGTCCGGCAGCGGGGGCAGCAGCACGTCCGCCCGGTGCCCGGTGCCGTCCCGGTCGTGGACCACGGCCGTGACGCGGCCCGGCCGCACCGACACCGCGCCCACCGCGCCCGATCGGGCGAGCCGGCGTCCGGCGCGCAGCGCGGCGGTGTCCAGGGTGCTCGCCTCCCACGCGGTCAGCCAGCCGACGCCCCACCAGCTGCGGGCGAACGCGCGTCCCGGTGGCGGCGGCAGCGCCGGATAGGTGCGCACGCGCTCCTGCGGCGGGCTCTCGTGGCTGGGGGAGCGGTCCTCGGCGTTCAACGACTGCTCCTTCCGGTCCGGGCGGTAGTGGGTTGGCCGGCCGGTTCCCCGGCTGCCGGTCCGTGCAGGGCCACCAGTTCGGCCAGTTCACCGTCGGTCAGCTCCGTCAGCGCTGCTGTGCCCGAGTCGAGCACGGCTTCGGCCAGCGCCGCCTTGCGGGCGAGCAGCCGGGCGATGCGGTCCTCCACCGTCCCCTCCGCGACCAACCGGTGCACCTGGACCGGCCGCGACTGGCCGATGCGGTGCGCCCGGTCGGTCGCCTGGGCCTCCACGGCCGGGTTCCACCAGCGGTCGAAGTGCACGACGTGCTCGGCCCGGGTCAGGTTGAGGCCGGTGCCCGCGGCCTTCAGGGACAGCAGGAACACCGGCACCTCACCCGCCTGGAAGCGGGCGACCATCTGCTCACGGGCCCGCACCGGTGTTCCGCCGTGCAGCAGCATCGTGGGCACCCCGCGCGCGGCGAGATGGCCCTCCAGCAGCCGGGCCATGCGCACGTACTGGGTGAAGACCAGGGTGCCGGCGCCCTCCGCGAGCAGGGTCTCCAGCAGCTCGTCGAACAGCTCCAACTTGCCTGAACGGCCCGCCAGGTCGGGGGAGGACTCCTTCAGGTACTGCGCGGGGTGGTTGCAGATCTGCTTGAGGGAGGTGAGCAGCTTCACCACCAGGCCGCGACGGGCCGGGCCGTCGGCGTCCGACACGGCGGCCAGGCCCTCGCGGACCACCGCCTCGTACAGGCCGGCCTGCTCGGCGGTGAGCGCCACCGGATGGTCGGTCTCGGTCTTGGCGGGCAGCTCCGGGGCGATGCCCGGATCCACCTTGCGGCGGCGCAGCAGGAACGGCCTGACGAGGCGGGCCAGTTGCTCGGCGGCCGGGCCACCGCCCGCGGCCTGCTCGGCCTCGACGGGGTCGGCGTGCCGACGGCGGAACGCGGGAAGCGTGCCGAGCAGCCCGGGAGTCGTCCAGTCCAGGATGGCCCACAGCTCGGTGAGCCGGTTCTCCACCGGCGTGCCGGTGAGTGCGACGCGGGCCCGCCCCGGAACGGCGCGGAGCCGTCGGGCGGTCGCGGCGTACGGGTTCTTGACGTGCTGGGCCTCGTCTGCCACCACCAGACCCCAGTCAGCCGCAGAGGCCAGGGCGTCGGCGTCCCGCCGCATCGTGCCGTAGGTGGTGAGCACGAACCCGTCGTCGGCCACCGCGTCCAGGGTGCGGGCGCCGCCGTGGTAGCGGCGTACCGGTGTGCCGGGGGCGAACCGCTCGATCTCGCGCTGCCAGTTGCCGAGCAGCGACGCAGGGCACACCACCAGCGTCGGGCCGGCCGTCGCCGGGGTGTGCTGCCTGCGTAGGTGCAGCGCGATCAGGGTGACCGTCTTTCCCAGGCCCATGTCGTCGGCCAGGCAGCCGCCCAGGCCGAGCGAGGTGAGCCGGTCCAGCCAGCCCAGTCCGCGCAACTGGTAGTCGCGCAGCGTCGCGTCCAGTCCTTCCGGCGGCTCGACGACGGTGCCGCCCCCGTCGGCGCCCGACTCCAGCAGGTCCCGGACCGCGGCGAGCCGTCCGGCGGCCCGGACCTCGACCTGCTCGCCGTCCTCCTCCCACGTGCCGGACAGCGCACCCCGCAGCGCCTCGGCGGCGCCGACCTCGCGGTCCCGGCGGGCACGTGCCCGCCGCACCGCCTCGGGGTCCAGCAGAATCCAGCGGTCCCTGAGCCGCACCAGCGCCCGGCCCGCCTCAGCCAGCCGGTCCAGTTCGGCGCGGGACACCTCCTCGCCGTCCACGGCGAACCGCCAGCTGAACGCCAGCAGGGACTTCGGCGACAGCAGCCCGCTGCCACCGCCGGGCTGCCCGTCCCAGGTGCCGTCCCGGTCCAGGTCCGCGCCGACGTCGAGCCGGCGGACGAGGTCCCTTGGCCAGTGCACCTGCACCCCGGCGGTGTCCAGGCGCCCGGCGGTCGCCGGGCTGAGCAGTTCGCCCACCTCCTCGTCGGCGAGTTCGACGGAGTCGGGCACGGACGCGGTCAGCAGCGCCCGCAGCGGCTCCCACGCGGCGGCTGCGCGGCGCAGGGCGAGCAGGGTCGCGGTGCGGGTCTCCGGGCCCATGCCGGGCGGGGCGTCACCCCGCCACAGCGCCGCCGCGTCGGTGACGAGGGAGGCACGTGCGGTGCTGTGCACCTGGAGCACGGCACGGAAGCGCACGTCGTCGGCGGGCTCGTGGTCGCCTGCGGCGGCCTCCTGCTCGATCCGCAGCGAGAGCCGCACCCCGGAGTGGTGCTCCGCCGCCACCGCCGAGGTCCAGGCGCGCAACTGCGGCACCTTCTGCGGCACCGGCGACGCGAAGGCGGGTCTGCCCGCGGCCAGCGCCGCAGCCGGGGTGCGGGGCAGGCCGTCGGCGACGGCGTCCAGGAACGCGTACAGCAGCCCGTCCGCCTCCGGCAGCAGTACCGGGCCGTCGCCGGGCAGCGGCACGGCGCGCGCGTCGGCCGGCATCGCCCCGGCGAGCGCGCCGACGCGTTCGGCGTCGCCCGGATCGAGCGGGCCGAGCCGCCAGGCGTCGTGGTCACCGTCCGTCAGGCCCGGCAGCAGCCGCCCGCGGGCGGCGAGTTGCAGTGCCAGCAGCGCGGCGGCACCCCAGAATCCGGCGGCGGTCCCGGTGCCCGAGGCGCGGGCCCTGGTGAGAACGGGGATCGCCTCCGCCACGGGCAGCTCGAAGGCCGGCACGCTCCGCAGCTCCACGCCGCTCCCCGCGGAAGCCCCGTCATCGCCACGGTCGCCGGTGCCGCTCCTGCCGCCGTCATTGGCGCCGCCGCCTCCGCTGCCGCCGTCCGCAGGCAGGGCGACGGTGAGAGTGGTGCCGCCGTGCGGGTCAGCGTCCGCCTGCGGGTCCGCAGCGGAGGCGCTGTCCGGCAGGGGCGGGCCGCCGTGCGGATGCCAGAAGGCGACGGTGGACTCGCGTGGCGGGTCGGCGGGTAGGAAGACGGCCGCGCAGGCGGCGAGCGCGGAGGTCTGGGCGGGGCTGAGAGGCGTGGTCGGGGGCACGGCGCTGACGCATTCCTCAAACTTGACTACTGGGGGCGGAGGTCGCCGAGGGTACCCCACGGCCGGGACCGACCGGAAACGGTTCAGCACTCGCGGGCAGCGGAACGGAACGGTCCGCGGGTGCGGGGCGTTCAATGGAGGGGAGCGGCACGCGCCGCCTACGGAGGAGGCAGGATTCCATGAGCACTCAGGGGAAGATCGCGGTCGGCGGCGTGGCAGTGGGGCTGCTGCTGCTGATCTGGCTGCCGTTGTGGGCCGTCATGCTCATCGTGTTCGGTGTGCCGGCGGTGGCGTACCTGACGCTGGACCCCTCCCAGCGCAGGCGGCTGCGCCGGGTCTCGCGCCGCCGCGAGCTGGGCCGCTGACCGGCTGAGCCGTCCCGCACACGACAAGCAGGGCCTCCCGCCTCGTGACGGGAGGCCCTGCCGGTGCGTGGTGTGCCGCTCAGGCTGCCGGACGGCCGGTGCCCTCGCCGGGCGGACGGGCGCCGACGGCCGCCAGCTGCTGGGCGAACGGAGTCACCTGCTCCGGCGTCGCGTCGACGTCCGGGCGGTGGCCGACCATGGCGGCCAGCTCGCCGGCCGCCCGTTCGACGCGCTCACCCAGCGGGTCGGTGTGTCGGCCGCCGCCCTGCCCCCAGTCCTCGGACGCCGCGTGCACGGCGGTCGGTGCGACCTGCGCGCGCAGGAACGAGAACAGCGGCCGCACCGCGTGCTCCAGCGCGAGCGAGTGCCGCGCGGAGCCTCCGGTGGCGGCGATCAGCACCGGCTTCCCGGTCAGCGCGTCGGCATTCAGCACGTCGAAGAAGGACTTGAACAGTCCGCTGTAGGACGCGTTGAACATCGGCGTGGCGACGATCAGCGCGTCCGCCTGCGAGACGGCCTCCAGGGCGTCGCGCAGTGCGGTTCCGGTGAAGCCGGAGACCGTGCGGTGGGCGATCTCCGTAGCCAGGTCGCGCAGCTCCACCACGACGACCTCGACCGGGCGGTCGGGCCGGTCCTGTTCCATCCGGGTACGGGCCGCCGCCGCCAGCCGGTCTGCCAGCAGCCGCGTCGAGGACGGGACGCCGAGCCCGGCGGACACGACGACAAGGGTGCGGGTGGTCATACGTGCTCCGATTCTGTACGGGGTCCGGTGGGCGGGGTCCCGTACCGGGTACCGGCCGACGGGGGCCTGCGGACTCCGGTCAGCGGGTGTCGGCGGGGGCAGGGTCGGCCTGCGCGGACCGGCGTTCCGCGAGCAGGGCGGCGTGGGTAGGGCCGGTGGGCACCTCGGCGGGGCGGTTGCGCGCGAACTCCTTGCGCAGCACGGGCACGACCTCCTCGCCGAGCAGGTCCAGCTGCTCCAGCACGGTCTTCAGCGGCAGTCCGGCGTGGTCCATCAGGAACAACTGGCGCTGGTAGTCGCCGAAGCTCTCCCGGAACGCCAGCGTCTTCTCGACGACCTGCTGCGGGCTGCCGACGGTGAGCGGGGTCTGCTCGGTGAACTCCTCCAGGGACGGCCCGTGTCCGTAGACCGGGGCGTTGTCGAAGTAGGGCCGGAACTCGCGCACCGCGTCCTGGGAGTTGCGGCGCATGAACGCCTGGCCGCCGAGCCCGACGACCGCCTGCTCGGCGGTGCCGTGCCCGTAGTGGGCGTAGCGCTGCCGGTAGAGGTCGATGAGCCGCTGGAAGTGCTCCTTGGGCCAGAAGATGTTGTTGGCGAAGAAGCCGTCCCCGTAGAAGGCGGCCTGCTCGGCGATCTCCGGGCTGCGGATCGAGCCGTGCCAGACGAAGGGCGGCACGCCGTCCAGCGGGCGCGGTGTGGAGGTGAAGCCCTGGAGCGGCGTGCGGAAGCTGCCCTCCCAGTCCACCACGTCCTCCCGCCACAGCCGGTGCAGCAGGGCGTAGTTCTCGATCGCCAGCGGGATGCCCTGCCGGATGTCCTGGCCGAACCACGGGTACACCGGTCCGGTGTTGCCGCGGCCCAGCATCAGGTCCACCCGTCCGTCCGCGAGGTGCTGCAGCATCGCGAAGTCCTCGGCGATCTTCACCGGGTCGTTCGTGGTGATCAGCGTGGTGGACGTGGACAGGATCAGGCGTTCGGTGCGGGCGGCGATCCAGCCGAGCATCGTGGTGGGGGAGGAGGGCACGAACGGGGGGTTGTGGTGCTCCCCGGTGGCGAACACGTCCAGCCCGACATCCTCCGCCTTCACGGCGATGGCGGTCATGGCCTTGATGCGCTCGTGCTCACTGGGCGCCCGGCCGGTGGTGGGGTCGGTGGTGACGTCTCCGACGGTGAAGATTCCGAACTGCACGGGGCTCGCCCTCCAGCTGATTGAAGCCTCAACTATACGGCTGAACGTCGCACCCCCGAAAGTTGTTCCCCGCCCGGGTACCCCTCGGGTGCGGCCTGACCCGCCGCCCCGGCCTGCCCTGTAGTCCCTGAACGCGGGCCCGGGCTGCTCCCAGGCGCGGAGGTCGTCCAGTCGCTGGTGGGGGCCGTTCAGCCAAGGGCCGCGAGCGCGAGGAAGCAGTCGTCGCGGTCGGTGTAGGAGGTCAGCCGCCAGCCCGAGGCTGCCAGCAGTGGACGCAGCCGCGGTTCGGCGCGCAGGTCGTGCTCGTCCGTCCGGCGCCCCTGATGCGCGGCCAGCGCGGCACGGCCGATCGGGTGGAACAGCGCCAGCGTGCCGCCGGGACGCACCACCCGCCCCAGTTCCCGCAGTCCCACCCGAGGGTCGGGAAGGTGGCTCACCAGGCCGGCTGCGAACACCGCGTCCAACACCCCGTCGCGCAGCGGCAGCCGCCCCACGTCGGCCAGTACCAGCAGGCCGTCGCGGTCCCGACCGGCGAGCGCTGCGCTCCGCAGCATGGCCGGGGTCAGGTCCACGCCGATCACCGTGCCTTCGGGGCCGACGGCCTGCCGCAGTGCCGGCAGCGCCCGCCCGGTCCCGCAGCCGGCGTCCAGTACCCGGGAACCGGGGGGCAGCCCCAGCCGCGCCACGCCGGTCGCGTAGGCGGGGCCGTCGTCGGGGAAACGCGCGTCCCAGCCGGCTGCCCTGGGGGTGAAGAAGTCGCGCACCCGGTCGGGATCATCGGTAGCCATGCGGACATGATGGCGCACGGCTCGCACACGTTCCCGAACACGCCTGGTCGTTCGAGAACGCGAATGGGTGTCTGAGGGTCACATATCTGTCGGCTTGGCTCATCCGCCCTGGCACGCCGCCGCACGGTCTAGCGTCCCGGACCCATGGGAACCCAGGACCACCCCACCCCGCCGCCGGGCCGCGCCGCACCCGGCGCCGCCGTGCCGGCGCACGCCGTCGCCGGGCTGTCCGCGCCCCGCTGCGGTCCCCGCGCCGGGCGCAGCCCCCGCGCGCCGGGTGGCGCCCCGGCGGGCGGACCGGTCCGGTGACGGAAACCGGGCGGGTACCGCGCACGGTCGGCTGCCGGACACTGCTGCTCCTTGCCCTGCTGCCCGTCCTCGCCCTGCTGCCCGTCGTCGCTCTGCCGGTCCTGGCACTGCCCGTACTCGCCCCCGGCGCCGTCCCCCGTGCGGCAGCGGACGCCGACGAGCCGGGGCGGGCGGTGGTGGCGGAGCTGCTGGACGCGGTGGCACGGGAACGCCGGGCCGCCGCGCGGTACGCGGACCGCCCGAGCGCCGACCGTGCCGGGACGCTCACCGCCGCCGGAACCGTGACCGACCGGACGGCCGCCCTGCTCGCCGCCCCCGAACTCCGCGACGCCGCCGGTCGGGCCGCTCCTGCGCGGGACACGACGCGGCGCGCACTCCACCACCTGCGCGGCGTCGCGGCGCTGCGCCCGCGCCTCACCACCGGAGCAGCCGGCTGGCCCGAGGCCCACCGGCGGTACGCCGCCGCCACCGACCGGCTGCTGGAGACCCCCGGCGGCGAGCGGAGACCGTTCCTGCGGGCCCGTGAACTCCTCGCCCGCGAGGACGCGCTGCTGACCGCCGCGCGCCGGGCCGGGACGCTCGCCGACGCCCAGCGGGACGCCTTCGCGGCAGCCGCGCTCGACCGCCGCCTCGCCCTGGTCCCCGCCGTCGCCGCACTGCCGGACGCCGGGCAGCGGCGAAGGTTGAGCGCCGCACCCGGTTCCGCGGTGCACCGCCTCACCGAGGCGGAGGACGCCGTGCTGGCAGCCCCCTCCGCGACCCGGGCCGCCCACGCCGTCCCGGCCGCGGAGTGGCAGCGGGCCTGGGGGGAGGTCCGGGCCCGGCTCGCCGACGCGGACCGGGCCGGCGGCCCGGACGCACTCCCGGTCCCCGCTCTGCTGCTCGTCCTGGCGCTGGCGGCCCTGGCAGGCGCCGTCCTGGCGGCGGCAACCGTCGGGGTCGTCCTGACCCGCGAGGTCCGCTCGCTGCACCGCCGTGCCCGGCCGCCCACCGGGGGACCCGGGGGAGCCAAGGGCGCTGTGCGGTACCGAGTCCGAGAACTGGACGAGGTGCACAAGGCCCTGGAGCGGAACGGGGGTCCCGGCCAGGCGCCGCCCGGTGGGCCGAGCGGACCGGACCACCGCCGCACGGAGCTCTGCGCGGTGGTGGCCCGCCGCAGCCGGACCCTGCTCCATCGCCAGCTGGCCCTGCTGGACACCATGGAACGGAGGGCCGGTACCGGGGACCTGCGCGCGGAACGCGACCGGCTGCACCAGCTCACGACCCGCCTGCGGCGGCACGCCGACGTGCTTCTGGTGCTGTGCGGGGCCGGGCGGCCGGCGCCCGGCTGGCGCAGGCCGGTGCCGCTGGCCGCACTGCTGCGCGCCGCCGCGGACGACAGCGACCGGCCGGTGCCGCCCGTGCTCGGACCGCTGCCGCCGCTGGCCGTCTCCGGTACGGCCGCGCACGACGTGGCGCACCTCTTCGCCGAGCTGCTCGACGACCTCGGGACCCGGGACCTGGCCGGCGGCGGTGTGCGGATCAACACCGAGGAGGCGGCCGGAGGCTGCGTGGTGGAGCTGCGGTGTGCCGCCGCCGTGCCCCGGCAGGTAGGCGCGGGGACCTCCGGAGCGTCCGAAGCCGCCCCCTCCAGCGGCGACGCGGACGGGCCTGCGGGCGCGGACGGGCCTGCCGACGGGGACGCGGGGGGCCGTGCCGACGGCGAAGGTGATCCGGTGTGGCGCGTGGTGTCCGCGCTGGCGGAGAGGCACGCGGTCCGCGTGTCCCGGCGGACGTCGGACGGCGGCCCGGTGGCCGAGGTGCTGCTGCCCGGTGCGCTGCTGGTGCCCTGCCCGGCGGCATCGCCCCGGCGCCGCGCGACGACACCGCCCGTACCCCCATCCGTACCCCCGGCCGGGCGGCTGCCCCGACGGGTACGCGGGGCGACCCGTCCGGTGCCCGACCCCGGGCGCCGACCCGCGTCCGGCTTCGAGCACGCTCCGGCTCGCGCGCCCCTGCCGGCCGCCGCCCGCGAACGCGCCGAGGCCCTGCGCGACGGACGCCGGCGCGGCCGCGCCGGCGCCCCGCCTCCGCGCCCCGCAGAGGCCGCGGGGACTGCCGAGGCCCCGGCGGCCGCGAAGCCCGACAAGGCCGCGAGGCCCACCGGGGCCGCGAAGACCGCACAGGGGGCAGCAGAAGGAGAGCCCCGGTGACAGCGACCGCGTCCGACCGGCCCGGCGGCCCGCTCGACGAAATGCTCGACCGGGCACCGCAGGTGCTGCACGCCGTGGTGCTCGCCGACGACGGCACGCCCGCGGTGGGCGCCGGCCGCCTCGACCGGGCCGGGGCGGAGCATCTGGCGGGTGTGGCGTGCTGCCTGCACGGCCTCGCCCGCGGCGCCGGACGTTCGTTCCGCACCGGCGAGGTCCGGCAGACGCTGGTGGAGATGGACGCCGGGCTGCTCCTGGTCGCCGCCACCGGCGACGGATCGGCACTCGCGGTCCTGGCCGACGCCGCCGCGGACATCGGGACCGTCGCCTACGAGACCGCCCGGCTCGTCCACCGGTTGCACGACCCGCCCGGGGAGGCGCCGCCCGCCGACCGCTGAGCCGCGACCCCCGCCGTACCGGCAGGGCGTTCGGGCACGGCGTTCCGGTGCCCCGCCCGCCGTCTCCCGACACTGCTCGCCCCGCCCGGTTCCGACCCCGCGGGCAACCTCCCGACCGCCCACCCCTCCATCAACCGAAAGAGACCACCGATGTCCGTACAGCACGGCACGCGCAACGACTCCGACCTCGCACTGAAGATCGTCATCGCGGGCGGGTTCGGCGCCGGGAAGACCACTCTGGTGGGCGCGGTGAGCGAGATCGAGCCCCTGACGACCGAGGCGCGGCTGAGCGACGCCGGATCGGCGGTGGACGACCTGTTCGGGGTGGACCGCAAGACCACCACGACTGTGGCGATGGACTTCGGCCGAATCACCCTCCGCGAAGGACTGTCGCTGTACCTGTTCGGGACGCCCGGACAGGACCGGTTCCGCTTTCTGTGGGAGGAGTTGACGCTGGGCGCGCTGGGCGCGGTGGTGCTCGCCGACACCCGCAGGCTGGCCGACTGCTTCGCCGCCGTCGACTGGTTCGAGCACCGCGGGCTGCCCTTCGCCGTCGCGGTGAACCGTTTCCCCGGTGAACGGATTGTCAGCGTCGAGGAGGTGGCGCAGGCCCTCGACCTGCAGGACGGTACCCCGGTGCTGCTCTGCGACGCCCGGGATCGGGAGTCGGGCCGGGCGGTCCTGCTGCGGCTCGTGGAGCACGCCGCACGGGCCCGGACCGCACGCCTGCTCGCCTGAGGACGGTCGCCCGCCCGGGTCCGGGCCCGGCAACCGCCGCCGGCGGGCGGCGGATGGCCGGATCTGACGGGTGGTCACCCATGGGTTCCGGCCGCCTACACACGGTGGCTGAAATCCGACCGGTCGGTGTTGCGGAGGTACCGGGTGGGGTAGGGGAGGCTCGGCGGGCGCCACTGTGAAGGGGGAAATAGGGAATGGCACTGAGCCCTGGGCTCGACTGGCTGCTCGACGACTTGAAGAAGCGCATGCCCGGTGTGCGGTACGGGCTGGTCCTGTCGACGGACGGACTGGTGACGGGCGCGAGTGAGGAACTGACCGGCTCGGACGCCGAACGCCTGGCGGCGGTCAGCGCGGGACTGCACAGCCTGGCGAAGGGGTCGGGGCGCCACTTCGGCGCCGGCGGCGTGCGCCAGACGATGATCGAGTTCGAGGGTGGCGCGCTCTTCGTGACCGCCGCCGGGGACGGCAGCTGCCTGGCGGTCCTGGCCGGACCGGAGGTGGAGGCCGAGCAGATCGCCTACGAGATGACCCTGCTGGTGAAGAAGGTAGGCGAGCACCTCGCCGTCGCGGCACGCGACCGGGGGTGAACCGCTCCCGTACGGCGGCCGGTGCGCGGGGGCACCGGCCGCCGTACGGGAGTGGTCACGGCTGGTGCGGCCGGAACAGCCCTTCCTGCACCACCGACACCAGCAGCCGGCCGTCCCGGTCGTAGATCCGGCCGCGGGCGAGGCCCCGGCCACCGGTCGCGATCGGCGACTCCTGGTCGTAGAGGAACCACTCGTCGGTGCGGAACGGCCGGTGGAACCACATGGCGTGGTCCAGCGAGGCCATGTCGAAGCCGCGCGGGCCCCACAGCGGTTCCACCGGCACCCGGACGGCGTCCAGCAGCATCATGTCGCTGGCGTAGGCCAGCGCGCAGGTGTGCACCAACGGGTCGTCCCCCAACGGTCCGACCGCGCGCATCCACACCGCGCTGCGCGGCTCGGCGTCCTTGACCTCCTCCGGCGTCCAGCGCAGCCGCTCGACGTAGCGGATGTCGAACGGCTGACGCCGCGCCATCCGCTCCAGGCTCTCCGGAAGGGTGCCCAGATGGTCGCGGATCTCCTCCGCCAGGCTCGGCAGGTCCTCCGGGCCGGGCACCTCGCGCATCGGCAGCTGGTGCTCGATGCCCGGTTCAGGGGAGTGGAAGGAGGCGGTCAGGTTGAAGATGGTGCGACCCTGCTGCACGGCGACCACCCGTCGGGTGGTGAAGGAGCGGCCGTCCCGCACCCGTTCCACCTGGTACACGATGGGCACGCCCGGGACCCCGGGCCGCAGGAAGTACGCGTGCAGCGAGTGCACCGGGCGGGTGCCGTCGGTGGTGCGTCCCGCGGCGACGAGCGCCTGGCCGGCGACCTGGCCGCCGAACACCCGCTGGAGGTGCTCCTGCGGGCTGTCGCCGCGGAAGATGTTGACGTCGATCTGCTCCAGGTTCAGCAGGTCGATGAGCCGCTCGGCGGGGCTGTCGGACATCGGTGGTGCTCCTTCTTCACTGCGGGCCGACAGCGGTGACCTTCACCACCGCCCGGCCCTCCTCGTCGGACGCGGTGAGGTCCACCTCGGCCGAGATGCCCCAGTCGTGGTCGTCGCGCGGGTCGGCGAACGTCTGCCGCACCCGCCACAGCCGGTCCTCGGGAACCTGCTCGATCTGCAGCAGCTTCGGCCCGCGGGCGTCCGGGCCCGTACCCAGCTCTTCGTACTCCTCCCAGTACGCGTCGAGCGCCGCCGCCCACGCGTCGGCGTCCCAGCCGGAGTCGGAGTCCAGCTCGCCCAGCTCGCGGACGTTGTCCAGCGCGGCCAGCTCCACCCGCCGGAACATGGCGTTGCGCACCAGGACCCGGAACGCCCGGGAGTTGGAGGTCACCGGGCGGACGTGGTCGGCGCGCTCCTGGGCCTCCTCCGCGGTCTCCTCGGCCGGGTTGGCCAGCTGCTCCCACTCGTCCAGCAGGCTGGAGTCGACCTGGCGGACCATCTCGCCGAGCCACTCGACGATGTCCTGGTAGTCCTCCGACTTCAGGTCGTCGGGCACGGTGTTCTCCAGCGCCTTGTAGGCACTGGCCAGGTAGCGCAGCACGATGCCCTCGGTGCGGGCCAGCTCGTAGTGGGAGACCATCTCGCCGAACGTCATCGCCCGCTCGT
The DNA here is from genome assembly GCF_030124175.1 of Streptomyces sp. 549. GTDB lineage: Bacteria > Actinomycetota > Actinomycetes > Streptomycetales > Streptomycetaceae > Streptomyces. Next base: position 27,928 of record NZ_JASKMT010000011.1, read on the forward strand.
ACATGTCGCGGATGACGGACTTCGGCGACAGCGGGTGGTCGCCGACCCACGGGTGCGAGGTGCGGTACACGCCGAAGGCGTGGAACAGCAGCTCCTCCAGCGGCTTGGGGTAGCTGATGTCCATCAGCCGCTCCATGCGCTCCTCGTACTCGATCCCGTCGGCCTTCATCTCCGCGACGGCCTCGCCCCTGGCCTTGTTCTGCTGGGCGGCGAGGATCTGCCGTGGGTCGTCCAGGGTCGACTCCACCACCGAGACCATGTCGAGCGCGTACGAGGGGGAGTCCTTGTCGAGCAGCTCGAACGCGGCCAGCGCGAAGGTGGACAGCGGCTGGTTGAGTGCGAAGTTCTCCTGCAGGTCGACCGTCAGCCTGATCGACCGGCCCTGCGCGTCGGGCTCCGGCAGGCGCTCCACCACACCGCCGTCCAGCAGCGAGCGGTAGATGGCGATGGCCCGGCGGATGTGCCGCAGCTGGGACCGGCGGTCCTCGTGGTTGTCCTCCAGCAGGTGCCGCATCGCGGCGAACGCGTCGCCGGGCCGGGCGATGACCGACAGGAGCATGGTGTGGGTCACCCGGAACCGGGAGGTCAGCGGTTCCGGGTCGGCGGCGATCAGCTTCTCGAAGGTGTTCTCACCCCAGCTGACAAAGCCCTCCGGCGCCTTCTTCCGGACCACCTTGCGCCGCTTCTTGGGATCGTCGCCCGCCTTGGCCAGCGCCTTCTCGTTCTCCACCACGTGCTCGGGCGCCTGCGCCACCACCAGGCCGGCCGTGTCGTAGCCGGCCCGGCCGGCCCGGCCGGCGATCTGGTGGAACTCCCTGGCCCGCAGGGTCCGCACCCGGGTGCCGTCGTACTTGGTGAGCGCCGTGAACAGCACCGTGCGGATGGGCACGTTGACGCCCACGCCGAGGGTGTCGGTACCGCAGATGACCTTCAGCAGCCCGGCCTGCGCCAGCCGCTCGACCAGCCGCCGGTACTTGGGCAGCATGCCCGCGTGGTGCACGCCGATGCCGTGGCGGACGTAGCGGGACAGGTTGCGGCCGAACGCGGTGGTGAAGCGGAAGTTGCCGATGAGCGAGGCGATCTCGTCCTTCTCGGCGCGGGTGCACATGTTGATGCTCATCAGCGCCTGGGCCCGCTCCACCGCCTGCGCCTGGGTGAAGTGCACGATGTACACCGGCGCCTGGCGGGTCTCCAGCAGCTCGGTCAGCGTCTCGGTGAGCGTGGTCGTGCGGTACTCGTAGCTCAGCGGCACCGGACGGGTGGCCGAGCGGACCACGCTGGTCGGCCGCCCGGTGCGGCGGGTCAGGTCCTCCTCGAACCGCGTCATGTCGCCGAGCGTCGCCGACATCAGCACGAACTGCGCCTGCGGCAGTTCCAGCAGCGGGATCTGCCAGGCCCAACCGCGGTCCGGCTCCGCGTAGAAGTGGAACTCGTCCATGACGACCTGTCCGATGTCGGCGTGCCGCCCGTCGCGCAGCGCGATGGACGCCAGCACCTCGGCGGTGCAGCAGATGACGGGCGCGTCGGCGTTGACGGAGGCGTCGCCGGTGAGCATGCCGACGTTCTCGGTACCGAACAGCTTGCACAGGTCGAAGAACTTCTCCGACACCAGCGCCTTGATGGGCGCGGTGTAGAAGGTGACCTTGTCGTGGGCGAGCGCGGCGAAGTGCGCACCCGCCGCCACCAGCGACTTCCCCGAGCCGGTGGGCGTCGACAGGATGACGTTCGCCCCCGACACCACCTCGATCAGCGCCTCCTCCTGCGCGGGGTACAGGGTGATGCCGCGCTCCTCCGCCCAGGAGGAGAAGGCGTCGAAGAGGGCGTCGGGGTCGGGGGCTGCCGGCAGCTGATCGATAAGCGTCACGCCCCCATACTGCCCTCCCCGGACGGCAACGGGGGAACCGACCGCCACGGGCAAGATCATGTGGGGCTACGCTGTGCCGCCTGGCGGGCGAGCGCCGGACCGAACTGCACAGCGATGGGGTGGGGCACACATGATGGGACCGGCGCATTCACTGTCGGGGGCCGCGGCCTGGCTGGGGGTGGGCGCGGGAGCCGCGGCCCTCGGCCACGCGATGCCCTGGCCGGTGCTGGCGGCGGGCGCGCTGATCTGCGCCGGGGCGGCGCTCGCCCCCGACCTGGACCACAAGTCGGCGACCATCTCCCGTGCGTTCGGCCCGTTCTCCCGCGCCCTGTGCGGAGTGATCGACAAGCTGTCGACGGCCGTGTTCAACGCGACCCGCGCCAAGGGCGAGCGCAAGCGCTCCGGCGGTCACCGCACACTCACCCACACCTGGCTGTGGGCGCTGATGGTCGGCGCGGGTTTCTCCGCGGCCGCCGTCGCCGGAGGCCGCTGGGCGGTGCTGGCGATCCTCTTCGTGCACATGGTGCTCGCCGTCGAAGGACTGCTGTGGCGTATGGCCCGGGTCTCCAGCGACGTCCTGGTGTGGCTGCTCGGCGCGACCAGCGCCTGGATCCTGGCGGGCATCCTCGACCAGCCGGGCAACGGCGCCGACTGGCTGTTCACCGCTCCGGGCCAGGAGTACCTGTGGCTGGGCCTGCCCATCGTGCTGGGTGCGCTGGTCCACGACATCGGGGACTCGATCACCATCTCCGGCTGCCCGGTGCTGTGGCCCGTCCCCATAGCGGGCAAGCGGTGGTACCCGCTGGGCACGCCGCGCTTCATGCGGTTCCGGGCGGGGGCCTGGGTGGAGATGAAGCTGCTGATGCCGCTGTTCGCGCTGGCCGGCACGGCCAGCACCCTGTACGCCCTCGGCGTCGTCGGCTGACTCCCGGACCGGCGGCCCCGTCCCGGGCAGCCCGGCCGGCCCCGGCACCCCGTACCCGCGGGTGCGGGCCGGGGGCCGGGCCGGCCGGGTGTGTCATCCGTGCCAGGACCGCCACAGGGCCGCGTAGGCGCCGTCGGCCGCCACCAGCTCGTCGTGGCTGCCGAGTTCGGTGATGCGGCCGTCCTCCACCACGGCGATCACGTCGGCGTCGTGCGCGGTGTGCAGGCGGTGGGCGATCGCCACCACCGTGCGCCCTTCCAGCACCTGGCCCAGTGACCGCTCCAGGTGCCGGGCCGCCCGCGGATCGAGCAGCGACGTCGCCTCGTCCAGCACCAGGGTGTGCGGGTCGGCCAGCACGAGCCGGGCCAGGGCGATCTGCTGGGCCTGGGCGGGGCTGACCACCAGCCCGCCCGAGCCGACCTCGCTGTCCAGGCCGTCGTCCAGCGTCCGCGCCCAGCTGTCGGCGTCCACCGCGGCGAGTGCCGCCCACAGCTCGGCGTCCGTCGCGTCCGAACGGGCCAGCAGCAGGTTGTCGCGCAGCGCGCCCACGAACACGTGGTGCTCCTGGTTGACCAGTGCCACATGCTCGCGGACCCGCTCGGTCGGCATTCGGCCCAGGTCCGCGCCGCCCAGCGTCACGCTGCCGCGCCGCGGCGAGTAGATGCCGGCGAGCAGCCTGCCCAGAGTCGACTTGCCCGCGCCCGACGGGCCGACGAGGGCCACCCGGGACCCCGGGCGCACCGCGAGCGTCACGCCGTGCAGGACGTCGGTGCCCTCCAGGTAGCCGAACCGGACCGCGTCGGCGTCCAGATGCAGCCCGTCCGGCGACAGCCCGCTCTCGCCGCTGTCCGGCTCGATCTCCCGCACGCCCACGAGCCGGGCCAAAGACACGTGGGCCACCTGGAGTTCGTCGTACCAGCGCAGGATCAGACCGAGCGGCTCCACCAGCATCTGCGCGAGCAGCGCGCCCGTCGTCAGCTGCCCCACGCTGATCCAGCCCTGGAGCACGAAGACCCCGCCGAGCACCAGCACCGCGCCCAGGATCAGCACGTGGGTGGCGTTGATGACCGGGAAGATGACGCTGCGCAGCCACAGCGTGTACCGCTCCCAGGCCACCCACTCGGTGATCCGCCGCTCCGACAACTCCACCCGGCGCGGGCCCAGCCGGTGTACCTCGACGGTGCGTCCGGCGTCGACGGTCTCGGCCAGCGCGGCGGCGACCGCCGCGTAGCCGGCGGCCTCGGAGCGGTACGCGGACGGGGCCCGCCGGTAGTACCAGCGGCAGCCGATCACCAGCACCGGCGCGGCGACCACCACGGCCAGCGCGAGCGGCGGCGCGGTGAGGGTGAGCGCGCCGATCAGCAGCCCGGCCCACACCACACCGATCGCCAGCTGCGGCACCGCCTCGCGCATGGCGCCGGCGAGCCGGTCGATGTCGGTGGTGATGCGCGACAGCAGGTCGCCGGTTCCGGCGCGTTCCAGAACGCCGGGCGGCAGGCCGACCGAGCGGACCAGGAAGTCCTCCCGCAGGTCGGCCAGCATGCGCTCGCCCAGCATCGCCCCGCGCAGCCGGACCAGCCTGACGAAGAATGTCTGCACGACCAGGGCGGCGGCGAACAGCACGAGGACCCTGGCCAGCGGCAGGTCCTCACCGGCGCCGTCGGCGAGGTCCTGCACCAACCCGCCCAGCAGGTAGGGGCCGACCATCGACGCCAGTACGGCGACGGTGTTCACCGCGACCAGCACGGTGAACGCCCGGCGGTGCCGCCTGACGAGCTGCCGCACGTACGTGCGCACCGTCGCCGGGGAGCCCACGGGCAGGGTGGTGGCGGACTCCGGCGCGGCCGGGTCGTACGCCGGAGGTGCGACGCCGATCATGCGGAGCCCATCCCTTCGGTGAGTTCTTCGTCCGTCTCGCGGGTGACGACCCAGCGGTAGGCCGGTTCGGTGCGCAGCAGCGCGCGGTGCTCACCGGCCGCCGTCACCGATCCCTCGCTGACCAGCACGACCCGGTCGGCGCGGTCCAGCAGCAGCGGCGAGGAGGTGAACACCACCGTGGTGCGGCCCTGCCGGAGCCGTACCAGGCCCTCCGCGATCCGGGCCTCGGTGTGCGAGTCGACGGCCGACGTCGGCTCGTCGAGCACCAGCACCTCCGGATCGGTCCGCAGCGAGCGGGCCAGCGCGAGGCGCTGGCGCTGCCCGCCGGACAGCGACCGGCCGCGTTCGGTGATCCGCACCCGCATCGGGTCGCTTCCGGAGCCGGGCACGGAGCGGGCCAGCGCGTCCAGCACGTCGGCGCACTGGGCGGCATCCAGCGCCTGTACCGCGCTCACCTCACCCGAGCACGGCACGTCGAGCAGATCGGTGAGGGTGCCGGACAGCAGCACGGGGTCCTTGTCCTGTACGAGCACGGCCCCTCTGGCCTCGCCCAGCGGGCGGTCGCCCAGGGCTGTCCCGCCGAGCAGGACCGACGGCGCGCCGGGGTTGTCGGCGGGGTGCCCGCCGAGACGCTCCGCGAGGCGGCCCGCGGTGTCCGGGTCGCCGCAGACGACCGCGGTCAGCGCTCCGGCAGGGGCCAGCAGGCCGCTGGCAGGGTCGTACAGGTCCCCGGCGAGCCGCGCGGCCTGCGGCTCCGCGTCGCCGGTGGCGGTGGCGGTGGCGGTGGCGGTGGTGGTGGCCGCGGTGGAAGCCGGGGCAGAGGCAGAGGCAGAGGCAGGGGCGGTGGGGGAGGTCTTCGCTGCGGCGTCGGCCGGGGCGCGGCGCAGCGCCAGCACGCGGGCCGTGCGGCGCGCCGAGGGCCGGGCGAAGGACCAGGCCATGGCGAACTCCTGGAGGTTGCGCAGCGGGAACAGCAGGAAGATCACCGCGCCGTAGACGGTGACCAGTTCGCCGACGCCCAGGTTCCCCTGGGAGGCGAGTGTGGTGCCCTGCCAGACGACCGAGATCAGCAGCAGACCGGGCAGCGCCACCTGCACGGCGTCGATCACGGCCCACATCCGCGCGGTGGTGACGGCGGCCTCCCGCACCTCCTGCGAGGCCCGCCGGTAGCGGTCGAGGAACAGCTCCTCGCCGCCCACCCCGCGCAGCACCCGCAGCCCGGCCACCGTGTCGGCGGCCAGTTCGGTGGCCCGGCCGGCCTTGTCGCGCTGCCGGTCGGCCCGCCGGGTGGCCCTGGGCAGCAGCGGCAGCACGGTCAGCGCGAGCAGCAGCACACCGCCCGCCACCAGCAGCCCCAGACGCGGTTCGTAGACGATGAGGCCCGTGCACACGCCGACGGTGGCGAGCAGCGCCGCACTGAACCGCGACACCGACTCCACGCACCAGCCGATCTTCTCGATGTCGCCGGTGGACACGGCCACGACCTCCCCGGCCGCGACCCGGCGGGTGAGGGTCGCGCCCAGTTCGGCGGTGCGCCGGGCCAGCAGCTGCTGCACGCGGGCGGCAGCGGTGATCCAGTTGGTGACGGCCACCCGGTGCAGCATGGTGTCGCCGACCGTGACGGCGGTGCCGACAATGAGCAGCAGGACACCGGCGGTCGCCAGGCGTGCGCCCGAGCGGTCGATGACGGCCTGCACGGCCAGGCCGACGACAACCGGCAGCGACGCGACCGCCGCCATGTGCAGGGTGCCCCAGCCGAGGGCCTTGGCCTGGCCGCCCCACTGGCTGCGGCCCAGCCACAGCAGGAAGCGCGGCCCGGATCTCACGTCGGGGTCACCGGGGTCGGGGAAGGGAAGGTCACGAATCTGCATGACGTCCAGAGCGGTCTCGATGGCGGACGGGGGGAGCGGCCGGTGGCCGGGAGAGGGCGCAGATCGGCCAGCCAAGGCTTTCCGGACGCGGCGAATAAGGCAACGGGTTTTTGCCGGTCGGGGGCAGGTTCCGGCCGCCTGTCCGGGCCCGCGGTGCGAGGATGGCGCAATGGCCATGGGCAGGCTCGTCCTCCGGCGCCGGGCGGCGGTCGCCCCGGCCTCCCTGCTTGTCCTGCTCTTCGCCGGCTGCGCGTCACCGCCGCCCGCCGGGCCCGCCCCGCCCGCGACCGCCTCCCCGTCCGCTGCCGGCGGTCGGTCCCCGCAGCGGACGGCCGGGCTCACCGGTGTGGGTGAACGACTCGCCGCGCGCATCCCCGCCTCCACCCGGCAGGTGGTCCTGGTGCGCGGGCAGGACACGGACTCGGCGCGGGCGGTGGCCGAGCTGTGGCAGCGGGTCGACGACGGCGGCGCGCCGCGGTGGTGGCGTGCGGAGCGCTGGCCCGCGCACAACGGCAGACGCGGCTGGACCGAGCACCACCGGGAGGGCGACCGGCGCAGCCCCGCGGGGGTGTTCACGCTCTCCGACGCGGGCGGTCTGCTGCCCGACCCGGGCGCGCGGCTGCCGTACACCGAGTCGGCGGCCTTCACCACACCGCCGTACTGGCCGAAGACCCACCGCCATGACTTCGACCATGTGATCGCCGTCGACTACAACCGGGTCCGCGGCACCTCGCCGGCCGATCCCACCCGCCCGGAGGGCCGGGCCGCGGGCGGCGGCATCTGGCTGCATCTCGACCATGTAAGCGGGACGTCCGGCTGCGTGGGTCTGCCGAAGTCGGCGATGCGCACCCTGCTCACCACCCTTGACCCGGCACGGCACCCGGTGGCGGTGATGGGGGACCGAACGTTCCTCCGCCGCTGACCCCGACGCGTCGGGGCGCGGGCCGCGTCGAGCACCGCGTCAGCGGGTCCGGCCCCCGGGCGGGTCGGGGTGGCCGGGCGGGGCCAAGGGGGCGAGGAGTGCGCCCAGTTGGGTGCGCTGCTCCTCGGTGAGCGGTGCCAGTAGTTCCTCGGCGGCCTCGCGGCGGGCCCGGCGCAGCCGGCCGAGCAGCGCGCGGCCGTCCTCGGTCAGCTCGATGCGCGTCACCCGCCGGCTGGCCGGGTCGGCCACCCGGCGTACCGCGTCCCGCTGCTCCAGGCCGTCGACGAGTGTGGTCACCGCGCGCGGCACGACGTCCAGGCGCTGTGCGAGGTCCGCCATGCGCGGGGGCTCCGGGCAGTGCGAGAGGGTGCGCAGCAGCCGGGCCTGCGCCGGGGTGACGCCGATCGGCTCCAACTGCCGGCGCTGGGCGCGGTGCAGCCGCCGCGTCAGGTGGATGAGCTGGTCGGCGAGGGAACCGGAGGGATCGGCGGGAACCATGGGGCCGAGCGTAACAGGACAAGGTTCATTGTGAGTATAGGTAACAGTCGGCTACCCTTGCCGACGAGCCGTCCGTCCACCGGGCCGCCCACCACCGCCGGATCCCGTCCCGAACCGCAGGAGCCCATGCATTCCGACGAACCACGCTGGACACCACCCGCCCCCCGCCCCACCGAGCCCGTCGAGCTGCGCCGCATCGTGCGGCTGTTCCGCCCCTACCGGGGGCGGCTGCTCGTGGTCGGGCTGCTGGTGGCCGCGGCGTCACTGGTCGGTGTCGCCTCGCCGTTCCTGCTGCGCGAGATCCTCGACGTGGCGATCCCCGAGCAGCGCACCGGCCTGCTGACCCTGCTGGCACTCGGCATGATCGCCACCGCCGTGCTCACCAGCGTATTCGGCGTGCTCCAGACGCTGATCTCGACCACCGTCGGCCAGCGGGTCATGCACGACCTGCGCACCGGCGTCTACGCGCGCCTCCAGCAGATGCCGCTGGCCTTCTTCACCCGGACCCGCACCGGCGAGGTGCAGTCCCGCATCGCCAACGACATCGGCAGCATGCAGGCCACCGTCACCTCCACCGCCACCTCGCTCGTCTCCAACAGCACCAGCGTGGTGGCGACCGTCGTGGCCATGCTGGCGCTGGACTGGCGGCTGACACTCGTCTCCCTGGCGCTGCTGCCGCTGTTCGTGTGGATCAGCCGCCGGGTCGGTCGGGAACGCAAGCGCATCACCGGCGAACGGCAGAGGCAGATGGCCTCGATGGCGGCGATGGTCACCGAGTCGCTGTCCGTCAGCGGCATCCTGCTGGGCCGCACCATGGGGCGGGCCGACTCGCTCACCGCCGACTTCAGCGGCGAGTCGGAGCGGCTGGCCGGTCTGGAGATCCGCTCCAGCATGGCCGGGCGCTGGCGGATGGCGACCATCGGCATCATCATGGCGGCCATCCCGGCCGTGCTGTACTGGGCGGCCGGACTCATGCTCCAGGTGGGCGGCCCGGCCCTGTCGATCGGCACGCTCGTCGCGTTCGTCACCCTCCAGCAGGGCCTGCTGCGGCCCGCGGTGTCGCTGCTCAACACCGGCGTCGACATCCAGGCGTCCCTGGCCCTGTTCCAGCGCATCTTCGAGTACCTCGACCTTCGCGTGGACATCACCGAACGGACCGACCCGGTCCGCCTGGAGAAGGTGCGCGGTGAGGTCCGCTTCGAGAACGTCACCTTCTCCTACGAGCCGGGCGGACCGCCCGCGCTCAGCGGCATCGACCTGACCGTGCCCGCGGGCTCCAGCCTGGCCGTGGTGGGCGCGACCGGCTCCGGCAAGAGCACCCTCAGCTACCTCGTTCCGCGGCTGTACGACGTCACCGGGGGCCGCGTCACGCTGGACGGCGTCGACGTGCGGGACCTCGGCTTCGACTCGCTGGCGGCAGCGGTGGGTGTCGTCTCCCAGGAGACCTACCTCTTCCACGCCTCGGTGGCGGACAACCTGCGGTTCGCCAAGCCGGGTGCCGACGACGAGGAGATCATCGCCGCCGCCAGGACGGCGCAGATCCACGACCACATCCAGTCGCTGCCAGAGGGCTACGACACCCTGGTCGGGGAACGCGGCTACCGGTTCTCCGGTGGCGAGAAGCAGCGCCTGGCCATCGCCCGCACCATCCTGCGCGACCCGCCGGTGCTCATTCTCGACGAGGCGACCAGCGCCCTGGACACCCGCACCGAGCAGGCCGTGCAGCGCGCGGTGGACGAGCTCTCCGCCGGCCGCACCACACTCACCATCGCGCACCGCCTCTCCACCGTGCGCGACGCCGACCAGATCGTGGTGCTCGACGGCGGGCAGATCGCCGAACGCGGCACCCACAGCGCGCTGCTGGCCCTGGACGGCCGTTACGCGGCGCTGATCCGCCGCGACGCCGTCAGCGGCCCGGACGCCGGCTCCGAACCGCGCGGCGACCGGCTGTGGAAGCCGGCCGACGTCCCCTCCTGACGGCATCGCCCGGCCGCCGCCGGGACGGGCTGCCCGGGTGCGCCCCAGCAGGGGCCCGTCACCGCAGCACGCCCTCCGCGCGCAGGTCGTCGAAGACCAGCCGGTCGACGGGCGCGGTGCGGTCGCGGTCCGCGTAGCCCAGCCAGCGGACCTCCTCGATCTCACCGCTGGGCACCGGCACGCCGCGGTGGTCGGCTGTGTAGCAGGCCATGCGCACCACGGCCCCGGCGCCGTGCCCGTCGGCGGGCGCCTCGTACGTGCCGTAGTGGCGGGCACTGAGCGGCCGCAGGGCCACTGCCAGCTCCTCCTCGGTCTCGCGCAGCAGCGTCTGCACGTCGCTCTCACCCGAGTGGCGCTTGCCGCCGGGGATGTAGAACAGCTCCCTGCCCCGGGTGCGCGTGCCCAGGATGCGCCCCTCGTGCAGCACGATCCACGCGACCGTGTCGATGACCACCGGCAAAGCCGTGCTCCTTCACAGACGAACCGCCGCAGGCGGGCGGTTCAGCGGCGGCCGGGCAGGCTGTGCCCGGCGTGCGGGTCGGGGCGGAAGACGCAGAACTCGTTGCCCTCGGGGTCGGCCAGGACGTCCCACTCGGATTCCGCGGTGCGGCGCCGCACCAGGGTCGCGCCCAGCGCGAGCAGCTCGTCCACGTCGCCCCAGACGTCGAGATGCATGCGGTTCTTGACCGTCTTCGGCTCGGGCACCGGGTTGAGCCAGATGAGCGGCCCCTGGCCGCGCGGGTCGTGGATGGGCACCGGCCACTCGGGTGCCGGCGGAAGCGTGCCGGAGGGTGCGCCGCGCCGGGCGTACCCCAGTGCCGCGCACCACCAGTCGGCGAGCGACTGGTGGTCGACGGCGTCCAGCGCCAGGTCCTTGAAACGTGCGGCCATGGGCGGATTTTACCGGCGCCGCCTGAGTGCCGCACCGGCGTCAGAGGGTCTTCACGTCGAACGGGTCGTGCTCGGTCAGCAGCTTGTCCATCCGGGCCTTGTCCACCCGGGTGGACACCTCCAGGAGCTCCTGCCGGTCCCGCACGCACTTGGCGAGCGTGAACGAGGACGACACCAGGAAGAGCACACCGAGCCCCAGGAAGCCCCGCTCCCACGCGCCCAGCGGCATGTACACCACACCCAGGACGACGGCGACGAGCGAGAGCGCGAAGGAAAGCACGGCCTGGACGTAGAACGCGGCGGTGGTGGGGCGCTGCACGGGATTTGTCATGACCCCAGCTTGGAGGGGTGTGTCACTGCTCACATGAGTAGCCGTACTCATCTGCGCACGGACGGCGCCGCACGCCAACCGCCTTGTCCGATACGTGAAAACCACTCCGGAGGCGCGCCCCCGCGGCCGGGCGTCTCCGACCCCTTACCGGATCCTGATCGTCTAGGCATTGACGTCCGTGTGACGCCTGGCGTTCACTCCTCCACACGCGGCCGAAACGTAAGGCCCACAAGGAAGTGACGCACTTATGCGGTATCTCAGGCGTGCCCTGGTGGGCACGACCAGCTTGGCCATGGCCACCGCGCTCGCGGCGTGCGGACAGACCGACGGCGGCAGTGGCTCGGGCAAGACCATCGGGTTGCTGCTGCCGGAGAACGCCACCGCCCGGTACGAGGCTTTCGACCGCCCGGCCATGGAGGCGAAGGTCAAGGAGCTGTGCCCGGAGTGCGGCTTCGAGTACGCCAACGCCGAGGACGACGCCACCACGCAGAAGCAGCAGTTCGACGCCATGCTCGACAAGGGCGTCGACGTGCTCGTACTGGACCCGGTGGACGCCACCGCCACCGCGCCGTGGGTCAAGCAGGCCAAGGAGCGCGGTGTGCCCGTCGTGGCCTACGACCGGCTCGCCCAGGGCGACATCGTCGCCTACGTCTCCTACGACAACTTCCGTGTCGGCCACCTCCAGGGCCGCGCGGTCCTGGACGCGCTCGACGGCGAGACGGCCACCCCGCGGGTCGTCATGATCAACGGATCGCCCAGCGACCCCAACTCCGCCGACTTCAAGGCCGGTGCCCACGAGGCGCTCGACAAGGAGGTGGAGGTCGTCTTCGAGGAGGACATCGACGGCTGGGACCCCAAGCTCGCCGGCGAGAACATGGCCGACGCGATCAAGTCGCTCGGCCCGAGCGGGTTCGACGCCGTCTACTCCGCCAACGACGGCATGGCCGCAGGCGTCATCGCCGCTCTGGACAACGCCGACGTGTCGGGGAAGCCGGTCGGCGGGCAGGACGCCGAACTCGCCGGGCTGCAGCGCATCGTGGCAGGCGAGCAGGCCTTCACGGTCTACAAGCCGCTGGTGCCGCTGGCCGAGACCACCGCGGAGATCGCCGTGCGGCTGACGAACGACAAGTTCTTCCAGATCCTCACGCCGCACCTGGTGAACAGCCCCACCAACACCAACATCCCCGCCGCCCAGTTGGAACCGGTCACCGTCACCGGCGCCAACATCCGGGACACGGTCGTTGAGGACGGCGTCTACTCCGTGCAGCAGATCTGCACGAAGGACTACCGCAAGGACTGCGCCGAACTCGGCCTCGTCGCCGACTGACGCCCGCCGCGCCCGGGCGTCTGGACGCACCGGTGCCCGGGCCAGGGCCCGGGAGGACATCCGCCTCCCGGACCCGGGCCGATCACCTCACCGGTACGCCGGCCGCCGGTCGGCCGCGGCTCAGCTGCCGTCGCCTATGCGGCCGTCGACGGCGGCGAGCGCCGTCGAGACGGGCTGGAAGAACGTGACGCCTCCGTTGGTGCAGTCGCCGCTGCCGCCGGATGTCAGACCGACCGCCGCGTCACCGGAGAACATCGAGCCGCCGCTGTCGCCGGGTTCCGCACAGACGTCGGTCTGGATGAGGCCGTCGACGATGTCGCCGTTGCCGTAGTTGACGGTGGCGTTCAGACCGGTGACCGTGCCCTGGCTGAGCCCGGTGGTGCTGCCGCTGCGCTGCACCGGCATGCCCACCGACGCCTCCTCCACCCGGTTGATCGCCTGTACGTCGCCGTTCTTCAGGTCGACCGTGCTGGGTGCGTCGGCGTTCTGGTCGTCGTAGCCGACAAGCGCGAAGTCGGCGCCGGGGAACTGCGACACGACGGTGGTGCCCAGCGGTGCGTTGCCCGCCTGGTCGGCGGTCCACCTCTGGCCCACCTGCCCGCAGTGGCCGGCGGTCAGGAACGCCTTGGCGCCGTTCACCGTCACGTTGAAGCCCAGCGAACAGCGGGAGCCGCCACCGAAGATGGCGTCGCCGCCGTCGGCGAACGGTTTGAACTCGCCCTCGGAGCGCTTCACGGTGACGGAGTCGCCCATGCGGTCGGTGACGGCGGTGAGCGAGTTCCAGGTGTCGCCGGTGACGGTGCTGTCGGCGACGACCACCACCTTGTTGGTGCGCGGGTCGATGGACCAAGCGGTGCCGGGGATCCGGGCCTGCTGGCGCAGCGTCCCGGTGGCCGCGCGCAGCGACGCCATGCTGTTCTGCACGATTCTGGGCTCGGCGCCCTGCTCGCGGGCCTCGCGGGCGGCGTCCTCGTCGGTCACGTTCATCACCAGGCGGCCCGAGTCACCGTCGAAGTACCACCCGGCGGCCGACTCGCCCAGTCCGTCGGCGAGTTCGGTACCCAGCTGGGCCGCGTCGGGCTGGCTCAGCGCCCGCGGCTCCGGTGGCTGGTCCTGTCCCGCCTGGGCGCTGGGGATCAGGATCGCCGCCCCCGCGATTGCCGCTGCGGCTGCTACGGCTGCGCCGGCCGTGACTCCGATGCGTGTGTTCACTCGTCGGTGACTCAAGGATCTGACCTCCTGTGCGGAAGCGCACCCGCGCGCTCCCTCTCACCACGCATACGCGTGCAGGAGGCAGGTTGCTCAATCGGCCCGCCGATTCGCCGTGTCCGGACGCCGGTTGGGCGACCGTCCGGACACGGCGAAGGGTTCAGCCGGCGTCCGCGGGCAGCACCAGCACGGGCCGCTGCGCCAGGCCGACCGTCGCCGAGACACCCGGGGCGAGCGCGTCCGCGTCGTGCGACGGCAGGTCGGCCTTCACCGGGGTGCCGTCCGCCAGGTCCAGCAGGACCCGGGTGACCGAGCCGAAGAACGACGCCGACACCACCGTGGCGGTGCCCTGCGGGTCGGCGGTGACGGTGACGTGCTCCGGCCGCACCAGGACCTTCACGTCCGCCTGCGCCCCGGCGGGCTGCTCGCCGTCGACGGGCAGGGTGCTCCCGGCGACCTCCACCTGCCCAGTGCCCGCCATCCGGCCCGGTAGCCGGTTCATCATGCCGACGAACTCGGCGACGAACGGCGTCGCCGGCCGCCGGTACAGGTCGGCGGGCGCGGCGCACTGCTCCAGCCGTCCCGCGCTGAGCACCGCGACCCGGTCGGCCATGGACAGCGCCTCCTCCTGGTCGTGCGTCACGAACACCGTGGTGATGCCGAGCGACAACTGGAGGCGGCGGATCTCCTCGCGCAGGGTCAGCCTGACCTTGGCGTCGAGAGCGGACAGCGGCTCGTCGAGCAGCAGCACCCGCGGCTGGAGGGCCAGCGCCCGCGCCAGCGCGACCCGCTGCTGCTGGCCGCCGGACATCTGGTGCGGGAAGCGGTCGCCGTGGTCCGGCAGTCCGACCAGTTCGAGCAGTTCCGCGGCGCGGGCGTGCCGCTTCGCGGTCGCCACCTTGCGCACCCGCAACCCGAACGCCACGTTGTCGCGGGCGCTCAGGTTGGGGAACAGGCTGTACGACTGGAAGACCATGCCGGCGTCGCGGCGGTTGGCCGGAACGCCGGTGATGTCGGCGCCGTCCACGAGGACTTCACCGGAGTCGGGCTGCTCGAACCCGGCGAGTACGCGCAGCGCGGTGGTCTTGCCGCAGCCCGACGGGCCGAGCAGCGCCAGCAGTTCACCCGGCTCGACGGTCAGGTCGAGGCCGTCGAGGGCGACGGTGTGCCCGAACGAGCGCCGCAGGTTGCGGAATTCGACCCGAGCTCCGGTGCCGGCAGCGGCTGCGGGCCGCTCCGTGGTGGCTGAGGTCATGGGTCACTTCTCCTTGCGGGACGAGGGGGCGGCCGGCGTGGCACCGGCGTTTCGCGGGGCGGCACCGGCGCGGGACAGCACCAGCAGCAGCGCCCAGGTGATGAGCAGGCTCAGCACGGAGACGGCCACCGACATGCGGGCCTGCGACCCGGATATCGAGACGATCCACACCGCGAAGGGCTGGTAACCCAGCAGCGAGGCGATGGTGAACTCGCCCAGGACCAGTGCCAGGGTGAGGAAGGCGGCGCCGGACAGTGCCGACCGCAGGTTGGGCAGCAGCACCCGGCCGATGACCTCCGGCCAGCTCGCCCCGCAGTTGCGGGCCGCCTCCACCAGGGTGGGTACGTCGATCGCTCGCAGGCCGGCGTCCAGAGACCGGTAGACGAACGGCAGCGCCAGGACCGTGTAGGCCAGCACCAGCACCACGGGGAACGTCTCGTTCTGCACCGCCATGAAGGTCTGGTACAGCGGGGTCGTCGCCAACTGCTCCGGCCCCCAGCGCAGCACCGTGTTGATGCCGGCGACGAGGGCGATCGGCGGGACGACCAGCGGCATCATGCACATCACCTCGACCACCGGCCGCAGCCGGGGTGCGCCCAGCCGCACCGCGACCAGCGCGGGCACCGCAAGCAGCAGCGACAGGGTGATGGTGGCGGCTGCGAGGCCGAGCGACAGCGTCAGACTGCTGATGAAGCCGGGTGCGCTGAGGATGCCGGTGTAGGCGTCGAAGGAGACGCCCTGCCCCGGCGTGTGCACGGTGAAGATGAACGAGGACAGCAGCGGCACCAGGAAGTACGCGCCGGCCAGCGCCAGCACCAGACCGCGCCACACCCTGGGCCGGCGCCGGGCCGGCCGTGCGGTGGACGGCTCGGGGGAGCCGGCGACCGGCCCGGCGGGTGCCGGGGCGGTGGGGGTCAGTGCAGCCATCGGGCACTCCGTCGCTGGAGGGGGAGGTACACCGCCATGACAAGCGCGGCGATCACGATCATGTCGAGGCTGAGTGCGAGCGCCACGTTCTCCTGGCCGACCAGCACGTTGCCCGACAGCGCGTCAGCGATCTTGAGGGTGACCAGCGGCACCGAGCCGCCCACCAGGGCGGCGGCGGTGGCGTGAGCGGCGAACGCGCTGCCGAAGAGCAGCACGAACCCGCCCAGCAGCGAGGGCGCCAGTACCGGCAGGCCGACGTGCCGCCAGAACTGGCCGGTGGTCGCACCCGCGTTCTGCGCGGCCTCGCGCCACTGCGGGCGCAGACCGTCCAGGGCGGGAATGATGACCAGCACCATCAGCGGGGTCAGGAAGTAGAGGTACACCACGGCCAGGCCGGTGAAGGAGTACAGGTTCCAGCCCATGCTGCCGAGGTCGGCAAGCTGTGTCACCACGCCGGAGATGCCCAGCGTGGCGATGAACGCGAACGCCAGCGGCACCCCGCCGAAGTTGGCCAGCACCCCCGAGGCGGTCAGCACCGCCTCACGCAGCCGTCTGGACGGCGAGGTGACGACGGCCTGTGCGATGAGCAGGCCCAGGACGGAGCCGATGACCGCGGTCAGCGCCGACAGCTGCACGCTGCCGGTGAGCGAGCCGAGGTAGGCGCCGTCCAGCGACCGCTGAAGGTGCTCGGTGGTGAACGAGGTCGCGCCCGACGCCGGGTCGGTGGAGGTCACGGCCCCGTAGAGCAGGGCGGAGACCGGGACGCCGAAGCAGAGCCCGGTGAACAGCAGCAGCGGGAGCGCGGCGAGCCAGTGCGGCCGCCCCGCCCGCCGGCGGCTCGCGCCGCCGGCGGTCCCCGTGCCGGACAGGACGGGGGAAACCATCAGGAAACGGCCTTGTCCCAGTTGTCGGCCAGCGTCTTCTGCGCCTTGTCGTTCTCCTCGGAGGAGGGGAACTCAGGGGTGCCCTCGACCTGCGGAAGCTTCTCGACGAAGGTCTTGTCGGCCGTGCCGTCCTCGATCATCTGCGGCAGCAGCACGGGACGGGCGTAGCCCTTGAGCCACAGGTTCTGGCCCTCCGCGCTGTACAGGAACTCCATCCACAGGCGGGCGGCGGCCGGGTTGGGGGCCTCCTTGTTGACGGCCTGGGAGTAGTACTGGGCGAAGACGCCGTCACTGGGGACGGTGGTCCGCCAGTCGACACCCTTGTCCTTGAACTGGTCGGCGTAACCGGCGTTCAGGTAGTCCCAGTCGATGCTGATGGGCGTCTCACCCTTCTCGACGGTTGCGGGCGTCGACTCCACGGGGATGAAGTTGCCGCTCTTCTTCAGCTTGCCGAAGAAGTCGATGCCGGGCTTCATGTCGCCGAACGAGCCGCCGTTGGCAAGGGCCGCCGCGTAGACGCCGGCGAACGCCGATCCCGACTTGGTCGGGTTGCCGTTGAGGGCCACCTTGCCCTTGTACTCGGGCTTGAGCAGGTCGGCGAAGGTCTCCGGGCAGGTCTTGATGCGCTTGGCGTCGCACCCGATGGAGACGTAGCCGCCGTAGTCGTTGTACCAGCGCGCCTCCGGGTCCTTCTGGGTGTCGGCGATCTTGTCCCAGGCGGTCACCCGGTAGGGGGCGAACAAGCCCTCCTGGGCGCCGCTGCGGGCGAACGCGATACCCAGGTCGAGCACGTCAGGGGCGCGCTTCTGGCCCTTGCGGGCCTTGACCGCGGCGATCTCGTCGGAGCTTGAGGCATCCGGGTTCTCGCTGTTGATCTTGATCTTGTACTTGGCTTCGAAGGCCTTGATGACCTCGCCGTAGTTCGCCCAGTCCGGCGGCAGCGCGATGACGTTGAGCTTGCCCTCCTTCTCGGCAGCCGCCACGAGGTCCTTCATGCCGCCGAAGTCCTTGACGGATTCGGCAGTGGACGCCTTGGCCGCGTCGCCGGTCCCGGCCGACTCGGCAGGTGCGGCACCGCAGGCGGTGACGGCGGAGAGGACGGCAACGCCGAGCACGGCGGCGGCGCTGCGGGCGGAAGGTCTGAACACGGTATCTCCCATGAGCCAAAGTGAACGACACTTGTCTGAACAAGTGTCCTCAGTTCGCACTGAGGTGCTGTCCGGCACGTGAACGGAGCATGGCAGCAGAGACACGGCTGCGGGAAGAACACCGGGGTGTGACTTCGTATTTCGTGTCCAAGATGCAGTACAAGAGGTCCGTACCTGGGCAGTACGGCTGGCTGTCCGGGGGTGCCGCCTTGCGTGACCGGCTGCGCACACCCCCGGCCCCACCGCCCTCCGGGGGTGCCGGTCCGTCCTCCTGGGCCGGAGACCCGCGGTGCGGCTCCGCGGAGGGACCCACGGGGCGCTCCGTGGCCCCGGGGGTCCGGCTCGGCCCGGCGGTCCACTCAGCAGGCTTCCACGCGCGGCGGGCGGTACTCGCCGGGTCCGTAGCCGGGGAACGTCGCCACCTGTCCCGGCTCGAGGACACGGCAGGCGGCGGTGTCCTGGTCGGCGTAGGCCACCCGGACCGTCATCGGGTAGGCGCAGCCGTTGGTGGCGAAGGCATAGCGCCATCCCGCGTTCACGGTCACGCACGACGTCTCGTGCTGGGTCTGCGGGTCGTGCTGAGCGTGCGGTGCGGACGCGGCGGGCGCCGCGGCTGCCGACGCGGGCAGACAGGGGGCGGCTGCGAGAGCGAGTCCGCCGATGAGGGCGAACGCGCGGCGGTGCAGGCGGCTGGTCGGCATGGCTTCTCCTCGGTTGCCTCGAAAGTGATGCGCTCTCACTCTCTCGCGTCTGCAAGAGAATTCAGAAACCTCCGCAAGAAACTTGCGTCCCGTCGTCCAGATCCAGCCACCCGCACTGTTGTGCCTGGTGGGAGGGGTGGCAGGTCGAGGGATAACGAGGGGTGGGGCACCAAGGTGCCAACGTTCGTGCACTGCGCCCGTGTTCGTGCGGTCGCGTGGGCGGGTGATGTGGTGGCGAAATGTCCCGAACCGGCTGGGGCGCAGTCGCGGTCTGCGGGTCGTCGCTTGCACGCCGTGAACAGCACGTGTCCCGCAGCTACCGGACGGCCAGTTCCGTGTCCTCCTCGCGCTCGGGTGATCGCCCGCTCCGATGCTCGGAAGTCCGGGTGTCTCCGAGGAGTCGCCGGATCTCCCGGGCTGCTGCGCGGCCCGCCCGGTTGGCTCCGATGGTGCTTGCCGAAGGGCCGTACCCCACCAGGTGCACCCGTGGGTCGCGCACCGACCGGGTGCCGTCGAGTCGGACGCCGCCGCCCCGCTCCCGCAGCCGCAGCGGCGCGAGGTGGTCGATGGCGGCCCGGAAGCCGGTGGCCCACAGCAGGACGTCCGCCTCGGTACGTGTTCCGTCCGCCCACTCGACGCCCTCCGGGACCACCCGGGCGAACATGGGGCGCCGGTCCAGCACACCGCGCTCACGCGCCGCGCGCATGGCGTCCGTCATCGGCAGCCCCGTCACCGACACCACGCTCTGCGGCGGCAGGCCCTGGCGTACCCGGCGCTCGACCAGGGCCACGGCCTCCCGTCCCTGGTCCTGGCCGAATGGCTCCTCCCGGAAGACCGGCGGGCGTCGGGTCACCCACACCGTCTCTGAGGCCACATCGGAGATCTCCAGCAGGTGCTGCACCGCCGAGGTGCCTCCGCCGATCACCACCACCCGCTTCCCGGTGAACGCCTCCGGGCCCGGGTAGTGCGCCGTGTGCAGCTGCCGCCCCCGGAACGAGTCGCCTCCGGGTACCGCCGGCCAGAAGGGCCGGCCCCAGGTGCCGGTCGCGTTCACCAGTGCACGAGCCGACCAGGTGCCGGCCGAGGTCTCCGCCCGCAGCCTGCCGTCCGCCGCCGGGTGGACGCCGCGGACGTCCACCGGTCGCAGCACCGGCAGGCCGAAGGTGTGCTCGTACCGGGCGAAGTAGTCACCGATCACCTCGGACGACGGCCGGCTCTCGTCAGCACCGGCCAGCTCCATGCCGGGCAGCGCGTGCATGCCGTGGACCTTGCCGTAGGTGAGGCTCGGCCAGCGGAACTGCCAGGCCCCGCCGGGTGCGGGGGAGTGGTCCAGCACCACGAAGCCGGGTCCGGGCTCAAGGCCGATCCGGCGCAGGTGGTACGCACTGGACAGCCCTGCCTGGCCGGCGCCGACAACCAGCACCTCTACGTTGTTCATGCTTCAAACAACCACGGGCCGCCCGTTGCGCTTCCCGCACACCGATGCAGGATGGAACCATGAGCGATCGCTTCAGCACCCGTGTCATCGACCTCACCACCGGCTCCGACGAGACCGTGCTCGACGTCACCCGGCACTGCGTGTCCTTCCTCCGGGAGGTCGCCACCGGCCGGGACGGGCTGCTGAACGTCTTCGTCCCGCACGCCACGGCGGGTGTCGCGGTGCTGGAGACCGGTGCCGGAAGCGACAGCGACCTGCTCGCCGCACTGCGGGAACTGCTGCCCGCGGACGACCGCTGGGAGCACCAGCACGGCAGCCACGGCCACGGCCGTGACCACGTCCTGCCGGCCCTCGTCCCGCCGCACGCCACCCTCCCGGTGCTCGACGGCCGCCTCGAACTGGGCACCTGGCAGTCGGTCTGCCTGGTCGACACCAACCGCGACAACCCGGACCGCCGCCTGCGGCTGAGTTTTCTGGCATGACACAGGGAGGTCAGGATCGTCCTGCGGTGCGGTCGCCGGTTCCTCCCTCGCTCTGACAGAACCGGAGAAGCTGTGGGGTCGGTGCGCGCACGCACCGACCCCACAGCCGCTATGTGCCGGCAACCCGTGTGGCGGACTGGTTGTCGGGTGCGGTCAGACCAGGTCGAAGCGGTCGAGGTTCATGACTTTGGTCCAGGCGGCGACGAAGTCCGTGACGAACTTCTGCTGCGCGTCGTCGCTTGCGTAGACCTCGGCGAGGGCCCGGAGTTCGGAGTGGGAACCGAAGACCAGGTCGGCTCGGGTACCGGTCCACCTGACCTGGCCGCTTGCGTCGCGGGCCTCGAACTCGTCCTGCGCCGACGACGTCGATTTCCAGGTGGTGCCCAGGTCGAGCAGGTTCACGAAGAAGTCGTTGGTCAGCGTGCCGGGGCGATCGGTGAGGACGCCGTGCTTCGAGCCGCCGGTGTTGGCTCCCAGCACGCGCAGACCGCCGACCAGGACGGTGGTCTCCGGGGCGCTCAGCGTCAGCAGGTTGGCCCGGTCGAGGAGCAGGTACTCGGCGGGCAGGCGGCTCCCCTTGCCGGCGTAGTTGCGGAACCCGTCGTACGCGGGTTCCAGGGCGGCGAAGGACTCGATGTCCGTCTGGTCCTGGGTGGCGTCGACCCGGCCCGGGGTGAACGGCACCTCCACCTCGACGCCGGCGTTCCTGGCCGCCTGTTCGACGGCCGCGCTGCCCGCGAGGACGATCAGGTCGGCCAGCGAGACCTGCTTGCCGCCCTTGGCGTTGAAGGACTCCTGGACACCTTCCAGGGCGCGCAGGACCTGGGCCAGTTCGTCCGGGTCATTCGCCTCCCAGCCGCGCTGCGGCTCCAGGCGGACCCGTGCGCCGTTGGCACCGCCGCGCTTGTCGCTGCCGCGGAAGGACGCGGCCGAGGCCCAGGCGGCCGAGACCAGCTGCGCCACCGTCAGGTCCGTGGCGAGGACCAGCTCCTTGAGCGCGGCGATCTCCGCGGCGTCCGGCAGCTCACTGGTGCGCGCGGGCAGCGGGTCCTGCCACAGCAGCACCTCGGAGGGCACCTCGGCGCCCAGGTAGCGCTGGATCGGGCCCATGTCGCGGTGCGTCAGCTTGTACCAGGCGCGCGCGAAGGCGTCCGCGAACTCCTCGGGATTGTCGTGGAACCGGCGCGAGATCTGCTCGTAGGCCGGGTCGAAGCGCAGCGACAGGTCGGTGGTGAGCATCTGCGGCCTGTGCTTCCTCGACGCGTCGTGCGCGTCCGGGATGGTCGCCTCCGCGTCCTTGGCGACCCACTGGCGTGCACCGGCCGGGGACTCGGTCAGCTCGTACTCGTAGGCGAAGAGGTTGTGGAAGAACTCGTTGCCCCACTTGGTCGGGGTGCTGGTCCAGGTCACCTCCAGACCGCTGGTGATGGCGTCCGGGCCCTTGCCCGTCCCGTACGAGCTGCGCCAGCCCAGGCCCTGCTCCTCCAGCGGGGCGCCCTCGGGGTCCGCGCCGACGCTCTCGGCCGGACCCGCGCCGTGCGTCTTGCCGAAGGTGTGGCCACCGGCGATGAGCGCGACGGTCTCCTCGTCGTTCATCGCCATCCGGCGGAACGTCTCGCGGATGTCGCGGGCGGCCGCGATCGGGTCCGGGTTGCCGTTGGGGCCCTCGGGATTGACGTAGATCAAGCCCATCTGGACCGCGCCGAGCGGGTTCTCCAGCTCACGGTCGCCGGTGTAGCGCTCGTCGTCGAGCCAGGTGGTCTCCGGACCCCAGTAGACGTCCTCCTCCGACTCCCAGACGTCCTCACGGCCACCGGCGAAGCCGAAGGTCTTCAGGCCCATGGTCTCCAGGGCGACGTTGCCGGTGAGGATCATCAGGTCGGCCCAGGACAGCGCCTGGCCGTACTTCTTCTTGACCGGCCACAGCAGACGGCGGGCCTTGTCCAGGTTGCCGTTGTCCGGCCAGCTGTTCAGCGGGGCGAAGCGCTGCTGGCCGGCACCCGCGCCACCGCGGCCGTCGCTGATGCGGTACGTGCCGGCGCTGTGCCAGGCCATCCGGACCATCAGCGGTCCGTAGTTGCCGAAGTCGGCCGGCCACCAGTCCTGCGACGTGCTGAGCACCTCGGCGATGTCCCGCTTCACCGCGGGCAGGTCGAGACTCTGGAACGCGGCCGCGTAGTCGAAGTCCGCACCGAGCGGGTTCGCCACGGCGGGGTTCTTGGCAAGGATCTTCAGGTTGAGGCGGTCCGGCCACCACTGGCGGTTCCCCCCGCCCTGAGTGGGGTGCGCCGCGCGGCCGTGGGTCACGGGGCAGCCGCTCGCCTGCGCCTCTGGCACCTCGGGGACGGCCGTCTCGGGTGAATCCGGGGTGACGGGATCGAAGACATGCGACTCGTGGTTCTCGGTCATGGCAATCCTTCCGGACCCGGCGGGTCATGGGGGCGCTGAACGTGGGAGGAGGATTCAGGCCGTGCAGAAGGGGCACACCGTGTGCCAGGGCATCGCCGCAGGCCGCCCGTCACGTCTCACAGAGCACCGGACCGGAGGATCGGGGCGGTGCGACGAGCATGGCGCTCGGCCGGTGGGCGGCACTGCGCGGTTGACCGGCGGTGCCCCGTCACGTGTCTCTGCTGCCGTACCGGAGCCTTCCTGTCTCTTGGATGTCGCCGAGATCGATCCTACGATGGACTTCGTCCAAGTCAAGAAGTGCACTAAAAGCATACCGGCCGGGGCGCGGCGTCCTTGATCCTTCGCGGGGGCGCGCGTCCCCGCGAAGCGGAGCGGGTGAAACGGGATGAGCGCCCTCCTTCAACGGCTACGGGGCCGTGGCTGGCGGTTGACCTCACAGCGGCGCGTCGTCGCGGAGGTCCTCGACGGCGAGCACGTACATCTGACGGCCGACGAGGTACATCTGCGTGCCGCCGCGCGACTGCCCGAGATCTCCCGCGCAACCGTCTACAACACGCTGGGGGAACTCGTCGCCATCGGCGAGGTGCTGGAGGTCTCCACCGTGGGCCGGGCCAAACGCTACGACCCGAACGCGCGCCGCCCCCACCAGCACCTGGTGTGCTCCGGCTGCGGCACGGTCCGCGACGTCCACCCGGACGGCAGTGCCCTCGCCGACCTGCCCGAGGCAGAGCGGTTCGGGTTCACCGTCGGCTCGGTGGAGGTCACCTACCGCGGCTTGTGCCCGGCCTGCACGTGACCGCGGCGGGATCCACACAAGGGCGACCAGTGGCAGCCCGCCCCCGGTTCAGGTGGACATCAACCGCGACGATCCCATCCGCCGCCTGCGACTGAACTTCCCTGTTCCAGTGGCCGCAACGACCCCTGGACGTAAGGGGGATGGAGTGTAGGGGCCCCGCCGAGCTGGTGTCCCGCTGGGTCCACCAGGTGCTGCTGCGGCGCTACGAGGCGGAGTACGCGGACCGGCTGTGGTGGTGGCAGCGGGACTGGGACCGGACACCGCTCCAGGAACAAGTACGCCTGGCCGTGGACTCCTGCGTCGCCGAGGACATGGGACGTGACGCCGAGGAGTACCTGGTGTCGCTGTACGTGCCCTCCGCCCTGGCGGGGTACCCGCGTCCGCGCCGCCGCTACGACGCCGAGCGGATCCACTCCTCGCTCACCCTGCTTGCCCCGCACCGGGAGATCGACGCATACCGCCTGGCGCGCCGGACTCCCTCGCTCTACACACTCCCGTAACCCGTACCTCGTCAGTTCAGCCGGGTGACGTTCGGTGCGGGGCCGGCGGCGCCTACGGGCTGGCGGTGGGGTACTGCCTCGTAGGCATCGTAGGCCTCGAAGCGACCGAGCTGGCGGACGACCAGGCGCCGAACCGTCGGGCTGCGGCGCGGCGCATACGGCAGGGCGTCCGCGGATTCGGTGAGTGCCGCCAGGACCTGTTCCTGATCTGCCCGGGTGACGTCGACCGGCCCGGAACGCGCCGACCCAACAGCATGCGGACGATTGTGCGCAGCCCCGAGCAGACGGGGCGGACACTCCCGCGAGTGGCAGGCAGGGGCCTGGACTTCCTGGGCTTACGCAACATGCTGGACCTGCGCCTGTCCGGCCCCGGGGGAGTGGCCTGGCACCGCTACCCGCGCATGCCCGAACCGACGCGAACCAGCACCTCGTCGGCCAGGTCCCGGCAGGGGCGTTCACCGTCCAGGAAAACCGTGCCTGGCGGCATGAAGTCCGCGGCGGCCACACACCTTCCGACCTGCGCCCTGCACCACGCGCGGGCCGCCCGGTCGCGCTCGGGATCGTGCGGCGCGACGGTCCGGGCGTCGATCCGCCGGGCCAGGACGTCGGGCGGAACCCGGAGGAAGAAGTGGTGCAGGGGTGTACCGGCGTTCTCCAGTGCCGTGAAGATCTCCGCAAGGTGTCCGGCGTCGACGAGCGTCATGGGTACCAGAACCGGGCGGTTGTACTCCTGCCACAGACCCGCGGCCAGGCCCGCCGTCTGCTGCCGCCACAACCGCAGGTCCTGGAAGTCCCCGGTCGGCACGTCGACAATGCCCCGCAGCAGGAAGCCGACCTGCTCCGGGTCGAGGACAAGAGCGGCAGGCAGGCGTCTGTGCAGCTCGGCAACAAGGGTGGTCTTGCCGCTCCCGAAGGCGCCGTTCACCCAGATGATCATCCACGTCTCCCCGCGTCGGGTCCGCACCACATGGCGCACACGCCTTTCTCTAACGGCCGACGCTCGGGTTGCGTGCCGGA
The DNA here is from genome assembly GCF_030124175.1 of Streptomyces sp. 549. Lineage (GTDB taxonomy): Bacteria > Actinomycetota > Actinomycetes > Streptomycetales > Streptomycetaceae > Streptomyces. The sequence continues at coordinate 53,178 of NZ_JASKMT010000011.1, forward strand.
CGTCGGTGTGAAGGCCGCTGCTGGTGGCCCGGCCGGGCCACCGAGGTCCGATACCGGGACAGGCGGACCGTGAGACGGGGCTCCGGCCGCGCAGCGTGAGGAGGCGCTGGGCGGAGTGATGCCCTGCTCTACGCGACCCGCACAGCACTCGACGTTCCAGAGAGCCTGTCGTTTCAGTACGGTGAAGCACTGCTGGTGGCGATGGTTGCTTTGTCCTTTTCATTGCATTGCGGGTGGATTCTTGATCTCTTGCTTTGCTTTCCTTTGGGGCGTGCTTGCGTTGCTGCTAAGTGTTCGTCTATCTTCTGTGTCGCGCAGCCTGACCGGCGCGGCAAACGGGGAAACGTAATACGGGGGAAGTTCTCAGAGGGTGGACGCTTTCTGTCCTTTTTGCGCCCTCTTTCTCGGGGTTCGATACCCCCTTCTGCTGTGCTTTCTCTTCGCGCTGGCCAGTGCGCAAAAACGCCCCGCGGCGGTGCGACGTCACGGGGCGGTGGCCTCACTGTCCACAGAGAAGGAGAACAGGGTGAGAACCAAGCGCATTGTAGCGAAGACCAAGCTGGCGGCCGCCGCGACCGCGGCACTCACAGGAGCGGTCCTGCTCGGCCCCCTCCCGTCGGCACATGCGGCAACGGCTCCGGTCTCCGGGTCGACTGCCTGGGGTCCGTGCTCCTGGTACACGTCCAACAATGTCAGGTACACCAGTACCGCCAACAAGCAGGTGCGGGTGAAGCTGTCCGACACGGGCAAGCTCGGCGTCAAGATGAGGACGAAGAACGAGAACACGGGAGGCACCTCGTCGGCCCGCTACTACCCTCCGCTTGACAAGTGGCAGAACATGGGCAAGTACTCGAAGAAGAACACTGCCTTCCGGGTGCAGTTCACTTGCGTGAATGAGCGGAAGGGGAGCGAGAGGCCGACCACCGACTTCTCGGGCAGCCTGGACTACTGACGGCGGGTAACTCATCGTGTTGGCTGCTGTGCGCAGGGTCTTCGTGTGCACAGCAGCCGACCCCGGAAAGGCAGCATTATGACTTCCGTGGCGAGGCGGGCGTTTCTCGTGCTTGTTTCGGCGGGATCATTGACCGCCTGCGGCCTTACGAGTGCCGATACGGGTCACCCGGTTCTGTTGGACGAGAAGGAAATTCTGGCGGAGTACAGCACAGAGGCCGAGCGCCTGGAACTCGCTCCCGGGGACAACTGGGATCCTCGGCCCGGGCAGTTGGCCACCGACTCGGCCGGTCCCGAAGGGGCCATGAAGTTCGAGCAGGGGGTGGGGAAACAAACTGCGCAGTTTCAGTGGTACTGCTCGTGGGCCAGGCTGGCGCTGACCGATGGGCAGGCCGAGCAACGGGCGCTCGCCCAGCTCAAGAAGTTCCCGACCCTTGACGTGTGGGATGCCATTGACAAGAACGGCCACGCCCTCTTCAACGGAATCGCCGAGGAAGCGGCCGGCGGTGAGTTGGACGCACTCGCGGACTATGTGGCCGACAGCTGTGAGCACTCGGATGCGGATAGGGACACGGCGGGCTGATGAGTTTTCGTGAGGTTGTCCACACCGTCTGGTCTCTGGCCGGCGAGGGCGTGGCGCTGCCGCTGCTGGTCCTGACCTTGACCTCGGCCGGCGTGGCGTGGGTGGTACGTCGCAGGGGGGCCGGTGACCGGCACGGCGGCCTGACCTTCGCCGCGCTCGCCTCCGTCGGCCTGATCCTCTCCGTGGCCCTGTTCCGTGGCGGGGGTCTGGCCTTCGCTCCGCAGGCACTGCTCCACTGGTCGACGAGCGGCTGGCAGCGGATCTCCTATGACCCGTTCTCAAGCACCGAAGTACTGCTGAACGTAGCGCTGTTCGTCCCGGCCGGCCTTTTCTGGACGCTGCTGACCGGCAGAGCGCTGCGGGTACTGGCGGCCATGGCAGGCCTGTCGTTCCTCGTCGAGTGCCTTCAGGGGGTGACCGGCCTCGGGGCCAACGACGTGGCCGACCTGTTCGCGAACAGTGCGGGCGGTGCGCTCGGCGTTCTCGCCGGGAGTCTTCTCCTGCGGCTGCGGCGGCCCACGGACGCGGCACCCCGGTTCTCCCGGAGGCAGACGGTGCTCGCTGCTGGTTCCGCCGCCGGCCTTGTCGTGGCTGTCGTGGCGGGAACGTACTTCGGCGCGCAGCTTCGTCAGGCGTCGCTCGAACAGGAACTGCACGACCGGTTTGCCGGGACCAGTCTGGAGACGTACTCCGCCTGGGAGGCGGACGACGTCCTCTACGACGAGGTGTTCGACGCCGTCTCGGTCCTCGCGGACGGAACGCGATACCTGGACGATGATGTCCGGGTGCGCTATCCGGCGTCGTTCTTCGGCCTGCCCCGGTGCGTCTTCGTCGACTGGACTCCGGGAGACGTCGCTGTCCATCGCGGCTCGGGCAAGGAATGCTCCACGTTCATGGGCTGATCCTTCAGGGGCCCCGCCGACGCAGGCCCGGTGCCTGGCAGGGCGCCGGGCCTGCGTCGGCGGGAGTCGGGATTCTCCAGATGGCTGCCGTGGTCTGACGACCAAGGCCCCCGGTACTGGTCTACTCGGTCATGACGCTGCCGGATCACCGCTGCCGTACGGGCGGGTGAGGACCTCCATGCCGTGTCCGGCGGGGTCCGTTCCAGGCAGCCAACGGCCTTTGCTCTCAGGGGATTCGGCGATCACTTCTCGGGCCTCCCTGAGCAGACGCGAGGAGCGTCATGACCGGTCTGCCCGACCTCGCCTGGCGCAAGTCCAGCCGCAGCAGCGCTCAGGGCGACAGCTGTGTGAGGTTGCGTGAGCGGGGGTGCATATGCGGGCCTCCAAGGATGTCGTGCCTGGGTGCCTGGGTGCCCGGGTGCAGGTGCGGCGTCCGGCGCAGCCTGCCGGGCGGCTGTCGGGGAGGCGAGGTAGGAACGAGGTATGCAGACGTTCCTGCCGTACGCGGACTTTACCGAGAGCGCTCGGGCGCTCGACCCGCGCCGGCTGGGCAAGCAGCGGGTCGAGGCGTTGCAGGTACTGCGTGGTCTCACCGTGCCCGGCTACGGCTGGCGGCACCACCCGGCCGTGAAGATGTGGATCGGCTACCGGGAGGCGCTGGTCCGCTACGGGCTGGCCGTCTGCGCGGTCTGGACGGAGGCCGGTCGTGCCGACACCTGTGCGGCGCTGCTGGTCGGGGACCTGGCGGAGGCGGGCCACCGGGGACACGTGCGGGACGGGACGGAGCTGGCGGAGGCGGGGGAGCTGCCGCCCTGGCTGGGTGACGAGGAGTTCCACCGCAGTCACCGCTCGGCCCTGGTGGGCAAGGACCCCGCGTACTACCGGCCGCTGTTCCCCGACGTCCCGGCCGGCCTGCCGTACGTCTGGCCCACCTCCGACCGCACCGGCCTCCCACCCGGACCGGCTCTGCCCTGACCGCCTCCCGCCAGGGGCCGTCCCGTCCCCCGGGGGCCGGGCGTCGTGATCCGGTCGAGCCTCAGCGGGGCCCTGTCGATCCGGGCACGGTCAGGAGATATCTTGATGTCGAGCAATGTTGCAGACGTGGAGCGGAGTACCCGGTGACTGACTCGACCATCATCTACACGCAGACCGACGAGGCTCCGGCCCTCGCGACGTATTCGTTCCTGCCCGTCATCGAGGCATACGCCTCGACCGCGGGGGTCTCCGTCGAGAGCCGTGACATCTCCCTGGCGGGGCGCATCATCGCAGGCTTCCCCGAGTACCTCGAGGAGGGGCAGCGCATCGACGACGCGCTCGCCGAGCTCGGCGAGCTGGCCAAGACTCCCGGCGCGAACATCATCAAGCTGCCCAACATCTCGGCGTCCATCCCGCAGCTGAAGGCGGCCGTCGCCGAGCTGCAGGAGCAGGGCTTCGCGCTGCCGGACTACCCGGACGACCCGAAGACCGACGAGGAGCGCGATGTCCGCGCCCGCTACGACAAGGTCAAGGGCAGCGCCGTGAACCCGGTGCTGCGCGAGGGCAACTCCGACCGCCGTGCGCCCGCCTCGGTGAAGAACTACGCCAAGGCGCACCCGCACAGCATGGGTGCCTGGACCTCCGAGTCGAAGACGAACGTCGCCCACATGGACGCCGAGGACTTCCGCTCCACGGAGAAGTCCGCGGTGATCGCCGAGGACGGCTCGCTGCGCATCGAGCTGGCCGGTGACGACGGCACGACCACCGTGCTGCGCGAGTCGGTACCCGTGCTCGCCGGCGAGGTCGTGGACGCCTCCGTGATGCGCGTCGCCGCGCTGCGCGAGTTCCTGACCGCCCAGATCGCCCGCGCCAAGTCCGAGGACGTGCTGTTCTCGGTGCACCTCAAGGCCACGATGATGAAGGTCGCCGACCCGATCGTCTTCGGCCACGTGGTCCGCGCCTTCTTCCCGAAGACCTTCGCGGCGCACGGTGATGCGCTGGTCGCCGCAGGTCTCAGCCCGAACGACGGTCTGGGCGGCATTCTCAAGGGCCTGGAGGCGCTGCCCGAGGGCGCCGAGATCAAGGCGTCCTTCGAGGCCGAGCTGGCCGAGGGCCCGGCCCTGGCCATGGTCGACTCCGACCGCGGCATCACCAACCTGCACGTGCCGAGCGACGTCATCGTCGACGCCTCCATGCCGGCGATGATCCGCACCTCGGGCCACATGTGGGGTCCCGACGGTGAAGAGGCCGACACGCTGGCGGTCATCCCGGACAGCAGCTACGCGGGCATCTACCAGGTGGTCATCGACGACTGCCGCGCCCACGGCGCCTACGACCCGGCCACCATGGGCTCGGTGCCCAACGTCGGGCTGATGGCGCAGAAGGCCGAGGAGTACGGCAGCCACGACAAGACCTTCGAGATCCCCACCACCGGCACGGTCCGCGTGGTCGACGGCGCCGGCAACGTCGTGCTGGAGCACGCGGTCAGCACCGGTGACATCTGGCGCATGTGCCAGACCAAGGACCTGCCGATCCGGGACTGGGTGAAGCTGGCCGTCACGCGTGCCCGCGCCACCGGCGTTCCGGCCGTGTTCTGGCTGGACGAGAACCGCGCCCACGACGCCAACCTCATCGCCAAGGTCAAGGCGTACCTGCCCGAGCACGACACGGACGGGCTCCAGATCGAGATCATGGCGCCCGCCGAGGCGATCGCCTTCTCGCTGGAGCGCATCCGCCGCGGTGAGGACACCATCTCCGTCACCGGCAACGTGCTGCGCGACTACCTGACGGACCTGTTCCCGATCCTGGAGCTGGGCACCAGCGCCAAGATGCTCTCCGTCGTTCCGCTGATCAACGGCGGCGGCCTGTTCGAGACCGGAGCCGGCGGTTCGGCGCCCAAGCACGTGCAGCAGCTCGTCAAGGACAACTACCTGCGCTGGGACAGCCTGGGCGAGTTCCTCGCCCTCGCCGTCAGCTTCGAGCACCTCGCCCAGACCACGGACAACGCGCGCGCCCAGGTGCTCGCTGACACCCTGGACCGGGCGACCGCGACGTTCCTCAACGAGGACAAGTCGCCCAGCCGCCGCCTCGGCGGTATCGACAACCGCGGCAGCCACTTCTACCTGGCGCTCTACTGGGCGCAGGAGCTGGCGAAGCAGACCGAGGACGCGCAGCTGGCCGAGGCGTTCGCCTCGCTCGCGAAGACGCTGGGGGAGCAGGAGCAGACGATCGTCGAGGAACTGGTCGCCGTGCAGGGCTCGTCGGCCGACATCGGCGGTTACTACCGTCCGGACGCGGAGAAGGCGGCGGCCGTCATGCGGCCCTCGCAGACCCTCAACCAGGCGCTGGCGACGCTGGGCTGACGGTTGTTCAACTGACCGCTGCCAGAACAGCGGTCGCTGACGCGGCCGTTGCGGGAACGGGTCCTACGGGACGCTCCCGCAACGGCCGCCCCGCGCAGCCCCTCGTCCTGCCGGCCCGACGACCCGGAGCCGGTCCGGAGCGTGTCCGGCAGGCCGTCGGATCCGGGGGCAGTCAAGCAGCAGGTGGGCAGCGGTGGTTGCCTCAGTGCTGGAGCAGCCCGCCGGCCGGGACGGGGGCAACGTGACCGGTGGCCGGAAGGGTCCGGGCCAGGGCGAGGCCGATGTCGACCAGCGACGACCGGTGCAGACCGCGGACCTCGGGAAGCGGAGTCCAGACCGCCCCGGTGATCTCGCCGTTCGGTTCAGGTCGGATGTGGCCCCCGGTGATGCGGACCTGGTAGAAGATGCCGACGTTCTGGTGCGGGTGCCCATCGGGGACGGTGCGTTCGGCTGCGGGAATGACTCTTGAGTCCACGCCCAGGAGGCGTTCGACCACCGCGTCCAGACCGGTCTCCTCGGCGACCTCCCGGACCACCGCGTCGAACGGATCCTCCATGTGCTCGACCCCTCCTCCCGGAAGGGTCCAGTTGATCCGTCCCGCCGCCGTGTTGTGGCAGGCGAGCAGCACCCGTCCGTCCTCGATGCACACCCCGTACGCCGCCAGCCGGAAACTCATCCCCGATCCTCTCACCAGACGCTGCCCTCACCACGTCCATGATGCGTGCCCCGCTCGCTCTGCCGGCCCGTCACGGTGATTTCTCCCGCCGCCCACGCCCGCAGTGTGAGAGGGGGGAGGGGTGAGCTGCCTCAGGTCTCGGGGCGTCCGCCATCAACGGGGTCGTCCGCCGGGGCGGGGCCGGGCAGGAGGGGCGGGGCGCTGAGCGCGCAGTGCGTGCGGCACTCAGGCACCGGCTCGGCGACCGCGCGTCCGGTGCTTGTGCCGTCGGCGACTGCTTCCCCGGCGTGCTCGTCGTGCCCGGCTGCTTCGGGGGCCTCGTCGTCCGCGAGCGTCTCCCGGCGCACGGTGAGGAAGGCGAGCGCCGCGCCCGCCACCAGCACACCCGCGCACCAGACCATGGCCCGCTGAAAGGCCGCATCGAACGCCGCCGGATCGCGATAGGCGTCCGGTGCCATGCCGACCAGCAGCGGCAGCGCCGCCACCGCCAGCAGCCCGGCGGCCCGGGCCACCGCGTTGTTGACGCCGCTGGCCAGCCCGGCGCGGGCCACCGGCACGGAGGCCAGCACCGTCGCGGTGAGCGGCGCCACCAGGGTGACCATGCCCATGCCGAGCACCACCAGCGCGGGCAGCACGTCCCGCACGTAGGAGGCCTGCGGGCCCACCCGCAGCATCAGCAGCAGTCCCGCGGCGCACAGCAGCGGTCCCGCGGTCAGAGGCACCCGGGGGCCGATCCGCCGCCCCAGCGCGCCCGAGCGGGCCGACAGCGCCAGCATCAGCAGCGTCGTCGGCAGCAGGGCGGTACCGGCCTCCAGCGCCGAGTAGCCCACCACCACCTGCAGATGGACCACAGTGAGGAAGAAGAAGCCGCCGAACGCCGCGTAGACGCAGCCCGTGACCGCGTTCACGGCGGTGAACTGGCGGGACGCGAACAGACCCGGCGGCAGCATCGGAGCGGCCCGCCGCCGCTCCACCAGGACGAAGGCCGCGCCCAGCAGCAAACCGCCCGCAGCCGATGCCAGCACCACCGGGCCGGTGCCCTGCTCCGGGGCGCCGATCAGCGCGTAGGTGATCCCGCCGAGCGCCAGGGCCGCCAACAGCGCCCCGGCCACGTCGAAGCGGCCGGTGGCCGCCGGATCGCGGCTCTCGGGGACGTGCCGCAACGCCACCGGCACGCAGACCAGCGCCAGCGGCACGTTCAGCAGGAACACCCAGCGCCAGCCGGGGCCGTCCACCAGCCAGCCGCCCAGGAACGGCCCCACGGCGGCTGCCACCCCGCCCAGGCCTGACCAGGCCCCGACCGCACGGGCGCGGTCGTGCGGGTGGAACGACGCCTGGATCAGCGCCAGCGAGCCCGGTGTCAGCAGCGCCCCGCCCACCCCCTGGAGGGCGCGGGCGCCGATCAGAACACCCGCGTTCCACGCCACGCCGCACAGCAGCGAGGCCAGCGCGAACCAGACGACCCCGACCACGAAGACGCGGCGCCGCCCGTACCGGTCGCCCAGTGCGCCACCCAGCAGGATGAGTCCGGCGAGCGTCAACAGGTAGGCGTTGACCGTCCACTGGAGCACCGCGAGGTCGGCACCGAGTTCGGAGCCGATCTGCGGCAGGGCCACGTTGACCACGGTCCCGTCGAGCATGGCCATGCCGGAGCCCAGCACCGTGGTGAGCAGCACCCAGCGTCCGGCCCGGTCCGCCATCCTGACCCGTCCGGGCGCGACCGGCGCACCGGGCGGGCCGGGGGTGCTCGGCGCGGTCTCGCGCGGCTGATCGCTCATGCTGCGATCATCCGGCCGTGCGACGCGGTCGGCCAGTCCCCGGGGGCAGGGGGAGTGCTCAGGCCCGGTCGCGGACCCAGGCGTAGGCGGCCGAGGCGTCGAAGCCCTCCTGGCCGTCGGGGAAGCAGAGCTGCGCCGCGGCGAACGCCGGATCGTCCGCCGCGCCGCCCGCGTACGGCACGGCGATGCAGGCCATGCCGGCCGCCGCCGCGGCGCGCACGCCGGCCGGCGCGTCCTCGACGACCACGCAGGCCGCCGGATCGGCTCCCATCCGCCGGGCCGCCTCCAGGAACACGTCGGGCTCCGGTTTGCCGCGCGCCACCTCCTCGGCGGACACCCACCGGGGCAGCCGGGAAGCCAGGCCGGTGCCGGTCAGTACGGCCTCGATGGCGGTCCGGGAGGATCCCGAGGCGACGATCAGGGGATGGCCGGCTTCGTGCAGCAGCCGTACGAAGTCCGCCATCCGTGGGAAGACCGGCATCGACCGGCGGGCCAGCGCGAGGTAGGCGGCGTTCTTCTCGTCGAGCAGCTGCTCGACGGGCGCCGCGAGGTGGTGGGTCCGGCGCAGCTCCTCCAGCGTCTCCCGGGTGCCGACACCGATGAAGCGGGTGTGCTCCTCCCAGGTGAAGCCGGGCACACCGTGCCGAGCCAGCACCTCGCGGCCCGCCCGGTAGTAGTGCGGCTCGCTGTCCACCAGGGTGCCGTCAAGATCGAAGATCACCGCGCGCCGCGGTGTGCCGGTGCTCATGGCCCCAGCATCGCAAGACCGACGGGCCGATTTGGATGCAGGGGGCAACAGATGCTTTCCTCATGGTCGTATCAGCATGCGGACAGCGGGAGCGGGGGCGAGCAGTGCGTCGGAGATTGATCGTGCCGGACCCGGGCCGTCTGCGGCTCCGCACCTCGCTTCGCGCGGTCCTCGGTGTGGGCCTCGCGGTCGCCGCGTCCGCACTCACCGGTGCGGGACTGCTCTCGGTCGTGCTCGGCGGGGTCGCGGCGCTGCTCGCACTGTTCACCGTCACCGACACGACCGTCCGCCGGCAGGCCGTCACCACCGCGCTGCTGCCCCTGGTCGGCCTGCCCGTCCTGGTGCTCGCCGCCCTGCTGCACGACCACGGTCCCGTACGCGACGGCGTCTTCCTGCTGATCGTCTTCCTCGGCGTGTACGCCAGGCGTTGGGGGCCGCGGGGCAACGCGCTGGGCATCTTCGCCTTCATGATGTTCTTCGTCGCCCAGTTCCTGCAGCCCGTCCCGGCGCAGGTCCCGGCGCTGGTGCTGTCGGTGCTGGCCGCGCTGGCCGCCTCCTCCGCCGTGCGGTTCGGCGTGTGGTGCGTCGAACGCCGCACCCCGCCGCCGGCCGCGCCCGCGCCGCTGGGCGGCCGGGGCCTGCGCAGGCCCACCACCCGGCAGGCATTCCAGGCCACCGCCGCCTGTGCCTTCGCGCTCGCCGCGGGGCAGGCGCTGTCCCACGAGCGCTGGTACTGGGCGGTCGGCGCGGCGTGGTGGATCTTCGTCAACACCGCCTCGCGCGGCGAGACGCTGGTGCGCGGATTCCGCCGGGTGCTCGGCACCGTCGTCGGCATCACCGCCGGCCTGCTCGTCGCCCTGCCCGTGGACGGGGCGCCGGCACCGACCGGGGTGATCGTCGCGGTGTGCGTGTTCGGCATCTTCTACACCGCGGCCGTCTCCTACAGCTGGATGATGTTCTTCGTGACGGTCCTCGTCGGGCTGCTCTACGGGCTGTTCGGCGTGCTGCACGCGGGGCTGCTCACCCTGCGGTTGGAGGAGACCGCGGTGGGCGCGCTGGGTGCGGCGCTCGCCGTCGCCCTGATCCTGCCCATCACCACGCACGCCACCACCCATGCCTGGATCCAGCGCTCCCTGGTGTGCCTGCGGCACTGCACGGCCGACGCGGCCCGCCGCCTCGCCGGTGACGCGACCGCCGACCCCGCGCCCCGGGTCGCCGAACTGGAGGTGCTGCTGGGCCGGGTGCGCACGGCACTCGCCCCGCTGGTACACCCGCTGAGCCCGCTGCGGGCCCGCAAGGCCAGGGCCCGCCAGGTCATCGCCCTGCTGGACGACTGCGCCCGAGAGGTCCGCGGCCTGGCCGCCGTCGCCGCCGACCCGGACGCCTCCCACGACGCGCGCCTCGCTGCGGCCTGCCGCCGGGTCGAGACGGCCGTGCAGCGCCTGGTGCGCGAGGGAGCGGCGGACACCGCTCCCCAGGTCGCCGCCGTCGAGGTGCCGGAGCGGCATCCCGGAGCCGAACGTGCCCTCGCGCACCTGCACCGCATCGAAGCGGCCCTGCACCACCTCGCGGCCCCGCTGCACAGCGCGCCCAGGGCCCCGCTGGGTACCGCCTGACACCTCGCGAGCGGCCCGGGTACGGGAACGCCGCGGCTCCCCGGCTCCAGGGCGGGGCGGAAGCGGCTGGAAAGCCCCCACCCGCTCCCGCTGGTCCAGACCAACTGTTACCGTCGGGCCGACGGAGTGCGGGCGGCGCTACCAGGCGCAGGGAAGAGGCGGTTCCATGGGAGTCACCGGAAGCGGGCAGCGGGCGTACATCGGGTCGTTCACCTCGGCGGGCGGGGCGGGCATCATCACCGCGGCGGTGGGCGCCGACAGCGGCGCGCTCACCGAGCTGGGTCGCACCGCCGCAGTGCCCGAACCCTCCTACCTCGCCCTGGCGCCCGGCAGCGGTGTGCTCTACGCCGTCAGCGAGACCGAGGACGGCGCCGCCGCCGCGCTCTCCCTCGCCGACCCGGACGAACCCCGGCTCACCGCCTCCGCCCTGTCCGTGGGTGGTGCCTCCCCGACCCACCTCACGGTGGCCGCCGGCCAGCTGTTCACCGCCAACTACGCCTCCGGCAGCGTCAGCTCCCTGCCGGTGCGGGCGGACGGCACGCTCAACGGGCGCCGCCTGACCGTGCTGGAGCACAAGGGCAGCGGTCCCCACCCCGAACGGCAGGAGGCCCCGCACGCCCACGCCGTCGTCGCCGACGCCGGCTGGCGCTGGCTGCTCGCCTCCGACCTCGGCACCGACTCGGTGTGGATCTACCGCCTCAACCACGCCGGTGCGGCCCCCAGCCGCCACGAGGAGGTGCCGCTGCGGCCCGGCAGCGGACCCCGCCACCTGGCGTTCCACCCCGGTGGCGACCGGCTTTACGTCATCCACGAACTCGACTCGGTGGTCACCGTCTGCCGGTGGGACGCCGAGGCGGGACGGCTGGAACCCGTCAGCGAGTGCCCCACCCGCGAGGCGGGCGCCGCCGGAGCCAACCACCCCTCGGGTCTCGTCGTCTCCGCCGACGGGCGGTTCGCCTGGGCGGCGAACCGGGGTGACGACACCATCGCCGTGCTCGCCCTGGCCGGTGACCGGGCCGAACTCGTCGCCACCGTGCCGTGCGGGGGCCACTGGCCGCGGGACCTGGCGCTCGACCCCGCCGGGCACCGGCTCTACGTGGCCAACGAACGCTCCGGCGAGGTGGTGTGGTTCCACCTCGACCCGGACACCGGCGTGCCCCGGCGTGCGGGCGCACTGCCGGCCCCGGCGGCCAGCTGCGTCGTCTTCGGCTGACGCGCCCGCGGCCGGGTGCGCCCGCCCCCGCCAGGCCTCGCACACGCGACAGGGCGGTCGGGAAACGGTGCGCACACCGTTTCCCGACCGCCCTGTCGCGGTGTCCGTGCTGCCCGGCTACCACCGGGGTCAAGAAACTCCAGACCTGCCGACCCGCAGCGCGGCACGCGGTCCGGGGCCCGTCGCGCCGGCTCAGTGTGCCGGGCTCAGTCGGTGTGCCGGGCTCAGCGTGCCGGCGCGCCCTGCGGCGAGCCCAGGCCCGCGCCGATGCCGAGCTTCGCGCCGTAGGCCGAGGCGATCAGCTTGCCGAGCCCCGGGTACGCGCCCAGCGGCTCGGCCGCCTGGCAGCCCGCCTCCTCGGCAGCCGCGGCCAGCAGTCCCTCGGGGACCTCCGGGCCGATCATGCACGGAGCCAGCGCCAGCTGCTGCGAGCCGGACGCGGTGAGCTGCTCGGCGATCCGCCCGACGGCCCCCTCCTCGTCCAGCGGGGCCGCGAGCACCGGCACGGCGAGGCGCGCGGCGAGCAGCATCCCGGTGATCCCGGCGACCTGCACGGCGTCCTCCCCGCCGATCGTCGCCAGGATGATGCCGTCGGCAGCCGTCGCCACGGTGAACAGCCGCGCCCGGTCGGCGCGGGCCAGACCGGCCTCGGAGAGCCGCACGTGCACGGCCTCCGCGAGCAGGGGGTGCGGCCCGAGCACGTCGGTCAGCTCGGCGCCGGAACCGCTGTTCAGCACGGCCTGGCGCACCCGGCGCATCAGTGCCGCGTCCGGGCCGGCCAGCAGCGGGACCACGACGGCCGGCGGGCCCTGGTCGGCCTCCGCCTCCGTGTCGGCGCCGGTTCCGCGCTCCGAAGCCGTCCGCGTGAGCACGGACTCCAACGACGGGAACTCCTCGTCCTCGCCGTCGACCCAGCCGATGCGCGCGTCAAGGCCGGGAAGCTCGGAGCGGGTTATGCTCACGAGCTCCTCGGCAAGGCAGCGGTGCTGCGCGCTGGGTACGCCGGGCAGGGCCAGTACGAGGGCGGGAGCGCCCTCGGGGGCGACGACGGGCTCCGGCCGGCGGTGCCGTCCGGGCTGGCGGGGACGCGGCATTCGTACAGGCAGGCCACCTTCGGGCCCAATGGAGGAGCTCATGGCGCCGCATGCTAATGCCTTGATGAGCTTGCGTGTTCGGGCGGGGTGGGACAATCCCGTTCTGTCCCCTTTCCTCCCGCGCGTCGGCGTTGTGAACGCGTAGCGCCCTTGTGGGGTTCGGTCAATGGCCCAGTTCAGCGCCGGTGCAGCAGGTGCAGCAGGCGCGGATCGGAAGGCAGTCGCAGCGTGCCGCGGGCCAGTCGACCGGCGACGAGCAGAGCCCCGGCCAGGGGATCGCCGAGCGACGGAGTGAGCGGGGCGTCCGGCAGCCGGGCACTCAGATGGCGGTGCAGCCGCGAGAGAAGCGGGTCGCCGACCTTGAACAAGCCGCCGGTCAGGGCGATCGCGCCACCACCGGCAGCGGACACCGCGCCCGCGCCCGGCGCGTGGCCGGCGGAGGCCGCCGGGCCGGCCGGGTGCACGGCGGCGGCCGTGTCGGCGATCTCGGCTGCGGCGCCGTCAAGAATGCGAGCGGCCACCGGGTCGTCGTCCGCGGCGCATCGCGCCACCTCCGGCGCGAAGGCGGCCAGCGCCGCGGCCCGGTCGGCCCGCGGATAGAGCAGCGACGGCACCTCGCACACCGGGCCGAACACCGCCTCCACCCGGGCGAGCAGCGCGGCCGAACCACCGGAGCGACCGTCCGCGGCACGCAGCGCCGCCTCCAGTCCGGCCCGCCCGATCCAGGCACCGCCACCGCAGTCACCGAGGAGATGGCCCCAGCCGTCCGCCCGCCGCCAGCACCGCAGGTCCGTGCCCACCGCGATCATGCCGGTACCGGCAGCCACCACCACCCCAGGCCGTTCACCCAGCGCACCCGCGTACGCGGTCACCGCGTCGGCGGCCAACGCCAGTCGCCGCACACCGAAGGACGCCTCCAGCGCAGGCGGCAGCGCCTCGCGCAGTCCGCTCCCGAGCGTCGCCATCCCGGCCGCTCCCAGGCAGACCGCTTCCAGCCGGCCGCCACCGGCAGCGTCGATCAACCGGTGTGCCGCGGGAACCAGCTGCTCCAGCAGGTGCGCGGCGTCGATACCTTCCGGGCCGGTGCGCACCGGCCCGGAGCGCAACACCTCACCCACCGGGCGAGGTGCGACACCGCTTCCGTCGTCGGCGGCGCCCAGCGCGATCCGCAGTCCGGAACCGCCGGAGTCCGCCCCCAGCACCCACCCGCTCATGCGAGCCGTCCGGCGGTCGGCACGGGCGAGGGGCGGGGGGTCGTGGACGTCTGCAACCTCATGGACCGGCCCGGGGAGGAGGGAAACAGCGGGAGCAGCACCTTATCCCGGCCGCCCCCTGCCGCCCCGGGGCCACGTGCACGAGCGGGTCGGTGTGGGCCGGTAGGGTGACGGGTTGTGGCAGCACGACCGTTGAGTGACCTGGTGGAGCCCGGCTGGGCCGAGGCGTTGCGACCCGTGGCCGAACGCGTCGCAGTGATGGGGGACTTCCTGCGTGCGGAGATCGCGGCAGGGCGCACCTACCTCCCCGCGGGGCCGAACGTCCTGCGCGCCTTCCAGCAACCCTTCGACGAGGTGCGCGTCCTGATCGTCGGCCAGGACCCGTACCCGACACCCGGAATGGCCATCGGTCTCAGCTTCGCGGTGGCGCCCGAGGTGCGGCGACTGCCCGGCAGCCTGGAGAACATCTTCCGCGAGCTGCACACCGACCTGGGCCTTCCCCGACCCTCCAACGGAGACCTCACCCCGTGGACCCGGCAGGGTGTGCTGCTGCTCAACCGGGCCCTCACCACGGCGCCCGGTAAGCCCGCCGCGCACCGCGGCAAGGGCTGGGAGGACGTCACCGAGCAGGCGATCCGGGCACTTGCCGCCCGGGGCAAGCCGATGGTGTCCGTGCTGTGGGGACGCGACGCGCGCAACCTGCGGCCGCTGCTCGGCGACCTGCCGGCGATCGAGTCCGCCCACCCCTCACCGATGTCGGCGGACCGCGGCTTCTTCGGTTCGCGGCCGTTCAGCCGCACCAACGACCACCTGGTCCGGCTCGGCGCCCAGCCGGTCGACTGGCGCCTGCCCTGACAGCCGGCGCCCGCAGCCGTCCCCGACTGTCTACCGGGCCCCCCGAAGCGGTCGGTGACCGGGCCGGTGCGGGGGCCTGCGCCCGCACCGGCCCGGCGGCCGCCGCGCCCCTCCTCACGGAGGGCGATTCAGCGGCGCCGCCAGAGCGCGGGCGTACCCGGCGGCTCCCAGCCCGGCTGCGCGGTGTGCGCCTGCCAGAAGTCCAGGAGCACGCCGGGCACCGGTCGGCAGGTGAGGCCGAAGACGAATCCGCTGACCGTCAGCCGGACGCCCCGGGCGCCCGGCTCGACGAGCGAGGTGCGCCGCGGCGAGTTCGGCCTGAAGTAGGGGCCCTCCATCTGCGGGGGCGTCAGGTCGTCACCGTCGTCGCACATCGGGGGTCGGGGTGAGCTGCTTGCCGTCCGGCCGCGTGGCGGCGCCCTGGGCAAGCGCGGCTCCGCCGAGCGCTGTGGAGAGCGGCACGGCTGCGAGCGCGACCTTCAACAGGCCCTTGCGGGTGAGGCCGCCGCTGTCGGCGGGTGGGCCGCCGGTCTCCTCGGGGTCCGGTCGTCCGCGCACGGCTTCCTCCTGAAGTGGGGCTCGGGGGCGCCTTCGACGCTAGGAGGAGCCGGTGCTCTCCGCGATGGACTGGGCGTGGGGGAGATGGTGATCCGCCCGGTGCGCATGCCGGAACGCCCCCGGGGTCATGCCGGTCTCGCGGCGGAAGAAGCGGGAGAAGTAGGCCGGGTCGGGGTACCCGACCCGGCCGGCGACCTGCCGGACCGTCAGGTCGCCGGCCGACAGCAGACGCTTGGCCTCCCTGGTGCGCGCCTCCCTCAGCAACTGGCCCGGCGTGCGTCCGGTGGCCCGGCGCACCGACTCGGTGAGATGGCCGCCGGTGACGCCCAGCCGGGCGGCGTGCTCCGCGATCGGGGCGCTGACCGCATCCGGCAGGGCGAGCTGCCGGATGAGGCCCCGGGCCACTTCGCGCGCTCGGCTCTCGGCTGCGGCCTCCGGCGGGTACGGGGACGGTGAGGACCGCGCGGCGCGCACCAGCATGAGTTGCGCGCCCGACGCTCCGCCGGCCGGGTGCAGCGTTCATCTCCGAGTGTGAAGCCCAGTGGCGTGATCTCGGCTGGCCGATCCTGTCGTGGTGCCGGTGCCGTCCTGCGGGTGGTAGAGCTCTCGGGCACGGGCCACGTCGACGGGCCCGTCTTGGTCAAGGCGCAAGAAGTGGTCCAGCTGCCACGCCTGTGAACCGCCGGCTTGGCGGTTGGTGGTGGTCACCCAGGGCGGGTAGACGCGGAAGGCTCGCTTCCCTCCGGAACCGTGTACTGACACGACACCGCGTCGGCTGAGCGTGTCCATGGGAAAGACGAACTGGCCGAAGTGGTGATGGTCGCGGGTGCTGATGACGAAGAGGTCGACGGGGTCCCCGGCGTCGAACGGCTGGATGGGACCGCCCGGGGCTCTCTTCCATACGGTGACGAACTGGCCGACCTTGGTGGGGGTCGTCCTGGCCGCGCGGAACCGGATGGCGAGGCCGTCAAGGGTGAGTGCGTGGGCGGCGTAGTCGGCGCTCTCGGCTTCGGGGACCGGCTGCGAGCAGGTGAACCCGCAAGGGTCGTAGACGAGCGCCTTCGCCGCAACGAGGTCCACGTGAACGCGGGTGGTGTCCGACCACGGTTCGAAGCCGTCGGGGCAGGGATCGGATGAGCACTCGTGGTTCGACGTCATCCGGTCACCCTGTCACGGGTGCTTGGACGGTCGCCGGCTCGACTCGGCGGGTAGACGTCCAAGATCGTTGTGTGACGAACAACCTGGACTCCCTGCTGACCGCAAACCGCACTGCAGGTGAAGACCGACGACGAGATCGGAGGCACCAGGTGGCAGGGCCGGCCTCCACCGTTGACGGACTCCGATCTCGTCTGGCTCGCCGTCGCGCAGGCGCTGCTGGGCTTCACCTCGGAGTCGCGGTGGTTGCGGTTCGTGGACTCCTGCGGGAGAGGAACCGCAAGGGCGAGGGCCCGCTGAAGTCGGTGCGGCAGCTGATCGGGTCGGTCAACGCCACCCTCGAAGGGCAGCCCGACCTGGAAAAGCACGGCGGGCGGACCTTCGAGGGCGTCGCCGTCCGCGTGGCCCGCCGCATCCTCGCGATGGCTCCCTTCCCCTCCCGCGTCCGTCGTGGCGGTTCGCACCTCACATCACCACGGCCCGGACGCAGAGCACGTCGGGCAGGTGCGCGGCGACGAGGGACCAGGAGTCGCCGTCGTCCGCGCTGGCGTACAGCTCGCCGTTGCGGTTGCCGAAGTACACGCCGGCCGGGTCGTTGCCGTCAGTGCACATGGCGTCCCGCAGCACCGGGCCGTGGTGCGGTGCCGACGGCAGGCCGGTGTCCAACGGGTGCCAGTTCGCGCCGGCGTCCTCGGTGCGGTACACCCGGCAGCGGCGTTCCGCAGGGACGCGGTCGGCGTCCGCGTTGAGCGGGAACAGGTAGGCGGTGTCGGCGCGGTGGGGGTGGGCGACGACGGGGAACCCGAAGGTGGAGGGCAGACCGTTCTCGATCGCCTGCCACTGCCCGCCGCCGTCGTCGCTGCGGAAGACGCCCCAGTGGTTCTGCAGGTACAGCCGGTCCGGGTTCACCGCGTCCCGGGCCACCTTGTGCACGCACTGCCCGAACTCCGGTTGCGGATCGGGCAGGAACACCGCTGAGACGCCGCGGTTGGCAGGCGCCCAGGTGCCACCGGTGTCCTGACTGCGGTAGACGCCGCCGGTGGAGACGGCCACGGTGAGGGCCCGGTCGTCACGGGGGTCGACCAGCACGGTGTGCAGGCCGAGCCCGCCGCCGCCGGGCACCCACTCGGCCCGCTGCGGGTGCTCCCACAGGGCGCGCACCAGCTCGAAGGACCGGCCGCCGTCCTCCGAGCGGTACAACGCGCCCGGCTCGGTGCCCGCGTAGACCACGTCGGGCTCGGCAGCGCTGCCCGGCGTCAGCTGCCACAGGCGCTCGAGCGAGGCGCCGGTGTCCTCGGGGAACCTCACCGCGGGTTGCGGCGGTTCCTGCCAGGAGGCGCCCAGGTCGTCCGAGCGGAAGACGGACGGGCCCCAGTGCGCGCTGTCACCGCCGACGAGCAGGCGCGGGGTCGCGGGCCGGGTGTCCACCGCCAACGCGTAGACCGCCTGGTCGGCGAAGTGCGGGGCTCCCACCTCCCACCGGCCGTGGTCGGTACGGGTGGACTTGCGGGTGAAGAGGAACAGGCCCTTGCGTGTTCCCACCGCGAGCAGGACCGCGGCCATGGCAGACACCTCCGGGACGTCGTCGTCTCAGGCTGCGGCCAGTCTGCACCCGACCTCTGACATTCGCGTCCCGGACGCCGTCGCCGCAGGTCAGGCGGCCCGCCCGTACTGCAGGGGCAGCTGCGGCCCGGCCGCTCCCAGCTCTCGGGCCGCGCGCCGCGGCCAGGACGGCTCCCGGAGCAGCTGCCGCCCCAGCAGGACCGCGTCGGCCTCCCCTGCGGCCAGGATCTTCGCGGCCTGCTCCGGCTCGGTGATCAGGCCGACGGCCGCTGCGGGCACCCCGGCCTCACGCTTGACGCGCGCCGCGAACGGCACCTGGTAGCCGGGGCCGGTGGGGATGCTGACGCCGGCGGCGTTGCCGCCGGAGGAGACGTCGACCAGGTCCACGCCGCGGTCCGCCAGGACGGAGGCGAGGCGGACCGTGTCGTCCGCCGTCCAGCCGCCCTCCTCCAGCCAGTCGGTGGCCGAGACGCGGAAGAACAGCGGCAGCTCCGCCGGCCACACCGCGCGGACCGCGTCCACCACCTCCCGGGCGAAGCGGGTGCGGCCGTCGAAGTCGCCGCCGTAGGCGTCGGTGCGGCGGTTGCTGTGCGGGGAGAGGAACTCGCCGATCAGGTAGCCGTGGGCGCCGTGCACCTCCGCCACCCGGAAGCCGGCGGCCAGGGCCCGCCGGGCCGCGTCGGCGAACTGCTCGACCACCCGGCCGATGTCCTCCACGGTCAGTTCGGCCGGCACGGGATGGCCGGTGTCGAAGGGCACCGGGCTGGGCGCGAGCGGCTGCCAGCTGCCCTGCCCCTCCGTCAGCGGCCCGCCGCCGAGCCAGGGGCGGTCGGTGGACGCCTTGCGGCCCGCGTGTGCCAGCTGGATGCCGGGAACGGTGCCCTGCTCCTGGAGGAAGGCCGTGATCCGGCGGAACGCCGCCACCTGGGTGTCGTTCCAGATCCCCAGGTCGGCGGGGCTGATCCGGCCCTCCGGGCTCACCCCGGTGGCCTCCACCAGGATCAGGCCGGTACCGCCGGCCGCCCGCGCCGCGTAGTGCGCGAAGTGCCAGTCGTTGGCGACTCCCGTGCCGGGCCCGGACACGTCGGCGGAGTACTGGCACATCGGTGCCATCCACGCCCGGTTGGGCAGGGTCAGCGAGCGCAGGGTGTAGGGCTCGAACAGCGTGCTCACGTGGGCTCCTTGTTTCGCGGAAGGCACTGACGTGTCAGGAGGCGACGGTCGTACGATAGTCGTCGTAGTACGGGAGTCGTCAAACTACGACGGTTCTCGAACCACATCTCGTAGGATGGCAGGCGTGACGACTCGAAAACCGGCTGCCGCCGTCCGGGAACTGCCTCACCCGGAGCTTGCCGACATCCGGCTGGAGAACGTGCTGGCCGCGCTCGCCGACCCCCTCCGCCTGGCGGTGGTGCGTACCCTCGCCGAGTGCGGTGAGAGCGCGCTGACCTGCTCGGCGCTGGAACTCCCGGTCAGCAAGTCGACATCCACCCACCACTTCCGGGTACTGCGTGAGAGCGGCGTGATCACACAGGACTACCGGGGTACGGCCAAGATGAACGCACTCCGCCGTGCCGACCTCGACACGCTCTTCCCCGGGCTGCTGGACAGCGTGCTCGCGGCGGCGGCCCGCGAACCGGCCGGAGGCGCCGCACGGTGAGACGCCGGCCCTGCGGGGGCTCACGCCGTTCGGGCGTCCGCCACCGGCTGAGCGACCGGCGACCCGCGGGTGCCGCCCGTCAGGCGCCCAGCGGCGGCAACCGGTCCTGCACGCCGTGCGCCGGGCCGTCGTCAGCTGAAGCGCCGTGTGCGGGACCGTTGTGAGCGGAAGCGCCGTCGGCCGCGCGCAGCAGGCCGTCCCAGTCCGGGATCTTCACCGTGGCGCGGCCCAGGCTGAGGCCCAGTGCCTGCTCGGCGCTCTCGACCCGCTTCCAGCCCTGCCAGTCGACCGGCCGCAGGCCGAGGGTCCGCAGCTCCGCCAGCGGATCCTCGCCCGAAGGCCCGTCGGGGGCCGTCGCGGCGAGGTCCGCCAGCACCGACACCACGGTCTCCTTGGCACACGGCCGGTTGGTGCCGATCACGCCCGTCGGCCCGCGCTTGATCCACCCAGCCACGTACTCGCCGGGCGCGGGCACGCCGTCACGCAGCACCCGGCCCTGCTCGTGCGGCACGGTGCCCGTCCGGTCGTCGAACGGCAATCCGGGCAGGGCGACCCCCCGGTAGCCCACCGACCTCAGCACCAGCCCGGCGGGGATCTCCTCGAACCGGCCCGTGCCGTGCACTCCGCCGCGGCCGTCCGGTGCGGTGCGTTCGAACCGCACCGCCCGTACTGCGCCGTCGGGGCCGGCCAGCAGCTCCACCGGCCGAAGGAAGAACCGCAGCTCGATCCGGTGCGGCGCGCCGCCCGGCGGGGTCTCCAGCCAGCCTCGCAGCGCGGCCAGGTTGCGGCGGGCCGCGGACGGCAGCCCGCCCGCGTCGCGATAGCCGGGGTCGAGGACCATCTCCTCCTCGTGCACCACGGCCTCGGCCTCCGTCAGGGTGCCCAGCTCGCGCAGCTCGTTGGTGGTGAACTTCGCCTGTGAGGGGCCGCGCCGGCCGACCATGTGCACGGTGGTGACCCCGCCGGCCGCGAGGGCGTCCAACGGGCCCTGCGGCATGTCGGTGCCGCCCAGCTCGGCGGCGCCTCGCACCAGGATGCGGGCGACGTCCACGGCGACGTTGCCGACACCGATCACCACGGCGTCCGCCGCGCCCAGCGGGAACCGGCGGGCCACCGCGTCCGGGTGCGCGCTGTACCAGGCGACGAAGTCGGTCGCGGAGAAGCTCCCCGGCAGGTCCTCGCCCGGGATGTCGAGGCGGCGGTCGGAGGCCGCCCCGACGCAGTAGACCACCGCCCGGTACCGGTCCCGCAGCCATCGCGGGGTGACCTGGCCCTCTCCCGGCCCCACGGCGACGTTCCCCAGGAAGCGGACGCGGGGGTGCTCCAGCACCGCGCGCAGCGTGCCCTGCAGCGACTTGATCTTCTTGTGGTCCGGGGCCACGCCGTACCGCACCAGGCCGTAGGGGCAGGGCAGCCGGTCGAGGACGTCCACCAGGACGTCCGGGGACCGGTCCACCAGGGACTGGGCGGCGTAGACCCCGCTGGGGCCCGCGCCGACGACGGCGACACGCTGGACTGGGGGCACGGTCGGAGTCCCTTCCGCCGGGAGGTCCAGCATGGCACCGCCGCCGCTTCCGCGGGAGGGGGCGTCCGGGTGAGGCTGCCGTCGCGGCCGCCGTTGCCGCGGCTCAGCGCAGGGCGCGCATCCGGGCGACCTCGGCGTTCTGCTGCGCGGCGATCTCGGTGGCCATCTCCTCCACCGTCACGTCGTTGCCGTCCTTGAGGACCTCCTCGGCCATGGTGACCGCGCCCTGGTGATGGGTGATCATCAGACTGAGGAACATCCGGTCGAACGCCGCGCCTCGAGCCTTGCCCAGGCGCTCCAACTGGGCTTCGGTGGCCATGCCGGCCATCTCGCCGTGGTGGTGGTCGTGCCCGCCGGACCGGCTGTCGGCGTTGTTGCGCTTGAGCCAGGCACGCATAACGGATATCTCGGGCTTCTGAGCCGCCCGGATGCGGTCGGCCAGCTTGCCCACCCGTTCCCCCTCGGCGTGTTCCTCGGCCAACTCGGCCATCACCAGGGCCTGCTCGTGGTGTTCGATCATCATCGTCATGAAGGTGAAGTCCGCGCCGTTGGGTTGGGTCTGCTTGCGGCTGACCTCCCTGGCCTCGTCGGGTGAAAGGGTGCGCGCGTCCTCGCCGGGACGCCCGGGCGCCAGCACCCCGGGTTCGTCGCCCGCCGCGTCGGCGCTGCCGCCGGTGCACGAGGTCAGGGCGGGCAGGGCGGCGAGCAGCAGGGCCAGGACGGCTATGGGGCGCACGCGGTGACGATCCGTCACGTTTCCTCCTGTGGCGGGGTATGCCAGTTGTTCGTTCCTAGCACGGAGTTGAGCGAACCAGTCGTCTGTTGTCCATGACAATCCTGTTTCCATCTGTTGTTCTGTACATGCGGCGCGCGATACTGCCGGGGTCCGCGAACCGTTCTCATCCGAGCGGAACCGTGCGGACCAGAGGGAGGAAGCAGTGACGTCGTTGCACACACCCCCAGTGCGGCGCAGACGTATCGGCGTGGCGGTGGCCGCCTTCGGCCTGCTGGCGGCATTCCTGTCCGCCCAGCCGGCGTCTGCCACCCCCGACCCCGGCGACAGCCCGCTACCCGCGGAGAAGGTCGACGGCATCGAGCGCGCCGAGGCGGAGGCTGCCATCAAGAGCGGGGAGATACCCGGCTCCGGTGAAGTGGTCACCAGCAAGAACGTGAGCCACCTGGCCAACGTGCCCAAGGGCGCGCTCCAGGGCACCAACTCCGACCTGGCATTCCAGGGCAGGTACGCTTTCGCCGGCAACTACGACGGCTTCGTCATCTACGACATCAGCAAGCCCAAGGCGCCCAAGGTCGTCAGCCAGGTGCTCTGCCCGGGTGCCCAGAACGACATCTCCGTCTCCGGCGACCTGCTCTTCCTGTCGGTGGACTCCTCACGCAGCGACGACACCTGCAACAGCACCGCGCAGTCCGCGACGGTGAAGGAGTCGTGGGAGGGCGTGCGGGTCTTCGACATCAAGGACAAGGCCAAGCCGCGCTACGTGGCCGCAGTCGAGACGGCCTGCGGCTCCCACACGCACACGCTGGTGCCGACGAAGAAGGACGTCTACGTCTACGTCTCGTCCTACTTCCCCAGCGCCAGCTTCCCCGACTGCCAGCCGCCGCACGACGGCATCTCGATCGTGAAGGTCCCGCGGAAGGCGCCCCACCAGGCGTCGCTCAGCAGCTTCGAGGGGCTCTTCCCCGACGGCGGCTTCCCCGGTGACCCGGCGCGGCCGGAGAAGACGCCCACGTCCGGTTGCCACGACATCACCGCGTTCCCCAAGCTGAAGCTCGCGGCGGGCGCCTGCATGGGTGACGGCATCCTGATGGACATCAGCAAGCCCGAGCGGCCCAAGGTGATCGACCGGGTGCAGGACGTGGAGAACTTCGCCTTCTGGCACTCCGCCACGTTCAGTGAGAACGGCCGCAAGGTCATCTTCACCGACGAACTCGGCGGCGGCGGCGGCGCCACCTGCAACGAGGAGATCGGCCCGGAGAAGGGTGCCAACGGCATCTACCACGTGAGCGGGAAGGGCAAGAAGGCCACTCTCGACTTCCAGGGCTACTACAAGATCCCGCGCCACCAGGCCGACACCGAGAACTGCGTGGCCCACAACGGCTCGCTGATCCCGGTCAAGGGCCGCGACATCATGGTGCAGTCCTGGTACCAGGGCGGTGTGTCGATCTGGGAGTTCACCGACTCCAAGAACCCCAAGGAGATCGGCTACTTCGAGCGGGGCCCCGAGTCCACCGCCATGCTGACCTTCGGCGGCACCTGGTCGGCGTACTACTACAACGGCTACATCTACTCCAACGACCAGCGCGGGCTCGACGTGCTGGAGATCAAGGACAAGCGCACCGACAGCGCCAAGAAGGTGCGTATGGACGAGCTGAACGTCCAGACGCAGCCCGACTACCGTTGACCGTGCGGCAGTAGCCGATCGAGGGCCCCGCCGGGCGGCGCACCGTCCGGCGGGGTCCCCAACCGCCAGTCCAGTCCGTAGCGGGCGAACAGCTCCGCGCGCAGCCGCGGCATCGGCATCGGCGCTCCCGGGATCAGCACCGCCACCACCGCGCCCATCAGCAGTGCCCGCAGCAGCGGGTACTCGGCGTCCAGGTCGGCCGTGCCGTAGCGCGCCATGGTCTCCCGCAGCAGCGCGGCCAGCCGGCGCTGCTCGTCGCACGCCACGAAGCCCTCCTGCTGGAGTATCCCGGCCATGTGCGTGCGCATCAGGGTCGGCTTCTCCACGGCCAGCCCCAGGATCGCGTCGATCGCCCGGGCCATCGCCTCCCGGCCGGCCTGCTCGCCGCTGGGAACCGGCTCGCGCTCCAGAGCGGCGGTGAGCGTGCGGTGCATCAGCCGGTGCACCGCCGACTGCAGCAGTTGGCGCTTGCCGGGGAAGTAGTAGGAGACCAGCCCGCGGGCCGCGCCCGCCCGGTCCGCGATGTCGCCCAGGGTGGTCGCCTCGTAGCCGCGTTCCGAGACCAGGTCCACGGTCGCCTGGAGCAGCCGCTCGCGGGAGCGTCGGCGCAACTCTTCATTGACCGATGCGCTCCGAGGGGACATCCTGTAACTCCTGCGTTGACTGGCTCACAGCCAATATACTCAGCGCGGAAGCGGCCGGCCCCGCTCGGGGCGAGGGTCGCAGCCGGTACCGGGCGACGCGGGGGATCGCCCGGTACCGGAGCCGACCGGCGCGGCGGCCTCGCGGCAGCACGAAGGCCCGGGGCGGTGGCCACGGGCCTTGGTGGGAACGGCATCTCCGCCGAAGCGGACGACATTGGGGCCGCGGCTGGCCCGGAACGGCAGGCTCCGGGGCGGCCGCGGGTGCGGGACGGCGCCTCAGGCGGCCGTGGCGACCTCGCGGGTCGCAGCTTCCAGCCATGCCTGGCGCAGCCGGGCGAACTCGGTGAGCTCCTCGGCCGTCCAGGACCTCGGACCCGAAGCGAACTCACGCATCTCGCGATTGGCCTCGGTGGCCGTGGGCGCGGGGGAGTTGTCGGTTGTGGTGGTCATGTGTCCACCCTAGGGGCAGCCTGTGACAACGACATGTGCCGTTGTCCGGGGCGCGCAGCGGCATCGCCGCTGGTGGCTGCGGCTGCGGAAGGGTGTGGGACGGCCGGGCGGTGTGACGCAGATCCCGTGCAGAAAGTTGTTCGTCACAGGATTTCGCCGCTTCGGACGCGGGTAGACCATTGCCTCGCTCAGCGGTGTCCGCCGTGCAGAGGGTGTGTCGGGCGCCCGGAGCGTGTCGGCACCACGGCCCCACCCGGAAGGGCGAAAGCCGCCGGAGGGCCGAGGACAGTGGGGTTCGACCGGCCTGCCGGGCTCAGCCGAGTGCGCTCAGCCCGGGGACGAACGCCACAAGCAGCGGGATGACGGGCACCAGCGACGCCAGGGCGGTCATGCGCAGGCGGCTGCCGACCGGCAGCCGGTCCGCCGGCGACAGCAGCCGGTTCACCCGCTGGGGCAGCAGAGTGCGGTGCGACGCGCACGGCCCGAAGACGTCGCGGTCCTCGTTGAGACCGACCAGGGCCAGGGCGGTGGTGAGCCTTCCGTGCTGCCGGGACGCCACGTCGTCGGCGGCCATTTCCACCAGCCGGTGCATCTGGTGGCGGAACGCGCGGAAGACGGGGACCTGCGGAAAGCCGCCGGCCAGCGCGGAGGAGCAGTGCAGCAGCCAGTCGTGCCGGGCCCGTACGTGGCCCTCCTCGTGGGCGATCACCGAGTCCAGCTGGCGCCCCTTGAGGCGGCGCAGCGCCGCGGTGGTGATGACCAGCCGGGGTGCTGAGCCGGGCAGCCACCAGGCTTCGGCGCGCTCGCCCTCCAGCACGACCAGGCGCTCGCCGGAGGTCTCCTCCTCGCCGGGCATCAGTGGCGAGCGGGTGCGCAGGTCGCGGCGCTTGCGGCGGCGGCGGGTGCGGGCCCCGAGCACTTCCCTGGTGAGCATCGCCGCGGTCCAGGCACCGCCGACGAACAGCAGAACCGCCACGGCGGCGGCCCACGGATGGCCGTCGGGGGAGAGCGCGTAGGCGTCCAGCACCTGCTGCGGGGCGGGGGCGAACACCTGCCCGCGCACCACCTGCCAGGCCTCGGCGGCGGAGAGCGCCATCGCCAGCACACAGCACAGGAGCACGGCCGCCACCACGCACTGCCAGACCCACAGCGCGAGCACCGGTTCGCGGTCCGGCCAGGAGCTGCGGGCCAGGAGGCGCGGCGCCATCACCGCGGTCAGACCGCCCAGAAGAAGGAGCGCGAGCGCGACCGTCATGCTGCACAGAGTAGGACCCGGCGGGCAGCCACCGGTACGGAGCCCGCGGGGAAGTGACGCACGCCTCACCCCGGTTGGCGTTCCGGGGGAACCCGCGACGCTCGCCGGGAGCCGGGAGCCGGGAGGTCCGGGGCCGGGGCGGGACTCAGAGCCCCACAAGCATCGCCGACATGCCGAGCGCCAGCGTCAGCCGGCAGGCCACCGCCACTTCCGGGCTGCCGGAGGTTGCCGCCGGGCCGCCGCTGTCCGGCCCCGGCATCAGCCGGGTGCCGGTCCGCAGGGTGTAGAGGCCGAAGTACACCAGCAGCGCCCCCGTCACCCATGGAACGCCGCCGGGCTCGTGCCCGGCGTGTGCCGCTGCGGCAGCCGGGTCCGGCATGGCCAGCGCCATGTAGACCATGGCCGCGGCCTCCGCGAAGTGGTGTGCCTGGTGCGGGGCGCCCTGCACCAGCAGTGCTGCGGAGTGGGCAGCCACCGCCGTGAACAGCACCGCGAAGGCGGCGGCCGGTACCGGCTGTGGGGGCAGCGCCATCGCGGCCATGCCCAGGGCCATGACCGCCTCGGTGGCC
The DNA here is from genome assembly GCF_030124175.1 of Streptomyces sp. 549. Lineage (GTDB taxonomy): Bacteria > Actinomycetota > Actinomycetes > Streptomycetales > Streptomycetaceae > Streptomyces. Next base: position 79,945 of record NZ_JASKMT010000011.1, read on the forward strand.
GCCGTGCGCCGGTGGGCGGCCGGGCCGCTGCGTGTGCGGCGCAGGCACACCGCGGCGGCGAGCGCGCAGACGCCGAACAGCAGCCATGCCACCGGTTCCGGCCCGTGCATCGCACCCCCTGCCCTCCCGCAGGGCGGAGTGCCCCCGGTCCGTCCGCAGGGAGGCTGCCCAAGCGCGGCTCGGCTCAGGGGAGCGCACGGAGGCAGAGCCGGGAGCGCGACGGGGGCGCGTCCCGCGGCCGGAGGGGCGGAGGGGGTCGGCACGCGGAGGCGGCGGCCGGCCCGACGGGCGTCAGATGCCGGGGCGGCTGCGCAGCGGATGGTCGGCGGGGATCTCCACCACGCACAGCTGGACGTCGTCGGGTGCGGCGACCCACATCTCGATCAGGCCCCAGGGCTCCTTCAGCGGTGGGCGCAGCACCTCCACCCCGGCGTCGGCGAGCTCGCGGTGGGCGGCTTCGGCGTCGGCCACCTGCAACCACAGCCGCAGGCCGGGGGAGGAGGGCCGGTCGGCCCGCCCGGAGACCTCCAGGAACCCACCGCCCAGGAAGTAGACCGTGCCGCGTTCCTCGCCGGTCCCGAACTCGCGGTGGACGGCCAGGCCCAGCGCGCCTCCGTAGAAGTCGCGGGCGGCCTGCGGGTCGGTGGGCCGCAGCAGTACGCGGCTGCTCAGCACATGCACCATACGACCGACCCTAACGAGCCCGTCCCCGGTAGGCGTGCTCGCTTCCCCGGTGTCCGCACGGGCGGCGCGCCGCCCGTGGGCGGGGTCCACGGGCCGGACGCCGCGCCGCGGTCGCTCGCCCGACGGCTAGGCTCCCGGCACATGGACGCAGCACAGCAGACCGCAGCGCCGCGCACCGCGGCACCGGACCGCGAGGAGCCGGCCTTCCGCCCGGCAGTGCCGGACGACGTCGACACCCTGGTGGCCCTCGTGGAGTCGGCGTACCGGGGTGACGCCAGCCGGGCCGGCTGGACCACCGAGGCGGACCTGCTCGACGGCCAGCGCACCGACCCCGAGGGCGTGCGCGCCGTGGTGGAGGACCCGGACAGCGTGCTGCTGACCGCGCACGTCGCGGGCCGGCTACTCGCCTGCTGCCAGGTGCAGCGCCGCACCGCCCCGGAAGGGGAGCCGACCGCGTACTTCGGCATGTTCGCGGTGCACCCCGGAGCGCAGGGCGGCGGCCTGGGCAAGCGGGTACTGGCGGAGGCGGAGGACGTCGCGCGCGGCCGGTGGGCGGCCGCGCGCATGGAGATGACGGTGATCACCGCCCGCGAGGACCTGATCGCCTGGTACGAGCGGCGCGGCTACGTCCGGACGGGGGAGCTGTCGCCGTTCCCCTACGGTGACGAGCGCTTCGGCATCCCCCGGCGCGACGACCTCGCCTTCGAGCGGCTGGTCAAGCCCCTCGTCTGACGGCTCGGACACCGGCCGGTGCGCCCGCGGGAGGCAGCCGGTCCCTCAGGCCTGGGCGCGGATCGCGTGCACGATCTCCGGCATGTCCGTCACCACGCCGTCGAGGCCCAGTTCGCGTGCGGTCGCCAGCTCGGCCGGGGTGTTCACCGTCCAGCTGATCACCTTGATGCCCGCGGCCCGGCAGCGTGCGACGGTGTCGGCCGTGAGGCGGGGGAACTCACCGGACACCATGGCGGCGCCCAGCGCGGCGGCCCTCTCGGGAGCGGTCGGGGTGGACCGACCGGTGACGAGGGCGAGCGGGATCTCCGGGAGCAGCGCCCGCGTCTCGCGCAGCGCGTCGTCGTGGAAGGAGATCACCATGACCCGGTCCTGCAGACCGCGGTCCTTGATGACACCGGCCAGCACGCGGGCCGCGTTGACGTCCTTGATCTCGGCCTGGATTCCGAGGGACACCGCGCCGGCCACCTCCTCGAAGGTCGGCACGCGCTCACCGCCGCCCGCGTCCAGGGCGCGCAGCTCCTCCAGGGTCAGGTCGGCGACCAGCCCGGTGCCGTCGGTGGTGCGGTCCACCCGCGCGTCGTGCATCACGATCAGTTCGCCGTCCCTGCTCAGGTGCAGGTCCAGCTCGATCAGGTCGACGCCCTCGCGCTCCGCGCGGTGGAACGAGGGAAGGGTGTTCTCCGGCTCGGCACCCATCAGGCCGCGGTGTCCCACGGCGAGCAGTGACACGGTAGCGCTCTCGCTTTCGTACGGCGGGCCGTCGGCGCCCGCTCGCCGGACAGCGTAGCGGGGCCGGTGGGGCGGTCGGGGTAACGGGAGCCGAACACCTGCCGGCGGCACGGCGGCGTCTCGGTGTCGGTCGCGGGCAGCGGGAAGGGCGCACGCACCGGTGGTGGTCGATGACCGGAGATCCGGCCAGAAGGTGCGGCTGGTCCGGCAAACGAGAGGAAAAACACGTCGTTCAGCCGCCTCGCACAGGAAGATTTACGGCGCCTCCGCTTGAGAACGGACTGGGTCTGTGCCTACCGTGAGGTGCACGCGATGTTTTCTTGTGGAGGGACAGTGATGACGCAGACCTTGTTGCCCGGCGCCGCCGCGGAGGGTGTTCTTCCCGAGTCGCCGGTGGTGGAGCACTCCGCCTGGACCGAGCTGAAGAGCGCCGTGGAGACCGTCCGCCCCTGGCAGTCCAAGGACGGGTCCGTCGACTTCGACGCCGAGGGCGCGCCGACCCGTGGGGCCGTCACCGCCCAGGTCACGCGCATGTCCGAGGCTGTCGAGGAGCTGGCACCGCTGCTTCCCCACAACGCCGCCTACCACCGCGCCCTCGTGTCGGACCTGCGCCGCTGGGTGGAGTCGGACTTCGCCGTGCCCGACTTCCTCGACTCGCTGCTCGCCTTCCAGCCCGCCCAGGAGCGCGTCCACGGACGCCAGCACCTGGTCCTGTTCCCCATGTACACGCAGAACGGCAACCCCGACCGCAACTTCGAGGCGGTCGTGCTGCGCATGGTGTGGCCGGACTGGCTGTCGGAGCTGGAGCGCACCCGCTACGACAACCCGCTCTTCCTCGGCATCACCTTCGAGGACTTCACCAGCGGCTACGACACCCACTCCGCGGTGCTCTTCCCCGAGACGATCGCCGTCCGCGAAGCCCCCGAGCGCTTCAGCTGGGGCGGCATCTTCTGCGACCGCGAGGCCGCCCGCTTCCGCCGCGTCGTGCACGCCGCCTGCGACGTCACCAGCCTGGAGCTGCCCGAGGACGCCCTGGGTTTGCTCGACGACCAGGAGCGCGCGCAGCAGACCTTCGTACTGTGGGACATGGTCCACGACCGCACCCACAGCCACGGCGACCTGCCCTTCGACCCCTTCATGATCAAGCAGCGGCAGCCGTTCTGGATGTACGGCCTGGAGGAGCTGCGCTGCGACCTCACCGCCTTCCACGAGGCCGGGAAACTGGAGGCCGACGGCTTCGCCCAGGGCCGCGACGTGCAGTACGCCGTCATCCTGGAGCGTCTCTTCCGCTTCCCCGTCACCGGTGAGCGCAACCGCAACTACGACGGCCTCGGCGGGCAGCTGCTCTTCGCCTACCTGCACCGCCACGACGCGCTGCGCTGGACGGACAACAAGCTCACCATCGACTGGGACCTCGCCCGCGAGGTGACCGTGCGGCTGCGCGAGGAGATCGAGACCCTCTACCGTGAGGGCATCGACCGGCCCAAGCTCGTGCACTGGTTCAAGGCCTACGAACTGGTCTCCGGCTACCTCGCCCCGCACCCCGGCTCCACCTGGGCCAAGGGACCTGAGGCCCTCGACCTCGACCTGCCGCCGCGCAAACTCGTGGACGAGGTGCACCCGGACGAGTTCCCGCTCAGCATGTTCTACGAGGCACTCTCGAAGAAGCTGCGGGGCGTGATCGCCTCCACCAAGGGCATCACCGCGGACAGCGCGTCCGTGGGCGTGGCCGCATGAGCAACGCGCACCAGGAGGCGAAGGACATGAGTACAGCGCAACCCGGTACGTCCGGCAACGGAGGCCCGCTGGAAGGCGCCGTCGTGGCGGTCGCCGGAGCCGGCGGGCCCGCGGGGCACGCCGCCCTACTGCGCCTCGCGGAGGCGGGCGCCGTCGTGGTGGGCGCCGACGCGGACGTGGAACGGCTCGCACAGGGCGTCGACGCGGCGCGTTTCGCGCACGGCGGGGCCACCGTCACCGGCGACACCGTCGACCTGCTCGACCCGGCCGCCGCCCGGGCGTGGGCGGACCGCACCGAGAAGGAGTTCGGGCGGATCGACGGCCTGGTCCACCTCGTCGGCGGCTGGCGCGGCTCGGCGACGTTCGCCGAGACCGACCTCGCCGACTGGGACCACCTCGACCGACTCCTGGTCCGGACCGTGCAGCACACCTCGCTTGCCTTCGAGGGCGCGCTCAAGCGCAGCGGCAACGGCCGCTTCCTCCTCATCAGCGCCGCCGGCGCCAGCAAGCCCACCGCGGGCAACGCCGCCTACTCCGCCGCCAAGGCGGCGGCCGAGGCGTGGACGCTGGCGCTCGCCGACGCGTTCCGCAAGGCGGGGGGCGAGAGCGGCCCGGCGGCCGCTGCTGCGATCCTGGTGGTGAAGGCGCTGGTGCACGACGCGATGCGGGCCGAGCGCCCGCAGGCGAAGTTCGCCGGCTTCACCGACGTCAAGGACCTCGCCGGGTCCATCGTCGACACCTGGACCAGGCCCGCCGAGGAAGTGAACGGAAAACGCCTGTGGCTCACACCCCAGCCGTGAGAACGGACGCCAAACGTCGCCACGACCCCACCGTGCGGGGATTCGCCAGCGACAACTACGCCGGTGCACACCCGGAGGTGCTCGCCGCGATGGCCCTCGCCAACGAGGGCCATCAGACCGCCTACGGCGGTGACGACTACACGGAGAACCTCCAGCACCTGGTGCGGCGGCACTTCGGCGCCCGCGCGCAGACGTTCCCCGTCTTCAACGGCACCGGGGCCAACGTCGTCGCCCTGCAGGCGCTGACCGACCGCTGGGGCGCGGTGATCGCCGCCGACACCTCGCACATCAACGTCGACGAGTGCGGGGCGCCCGAGCGGGTCGGCGGACTCAAGCTGCTCACCGTGCCCACGGAGGACGGCAAGCTCACCCCTGAGCTGATCGACCGCGAGGCGTACGGCTGGGACGACGAGCACCGCGCCATGCCGCAGGTGGTGTCCATCACCCAGAACACCGAACTGGGCACCGTCTACACGCCCGAAGAGGTCCGCGCCATCTGCGTGCACGCCCACGAGCGCGGCATGGCCGTGCACCTCGACGGTGCCCGGATAGCCAACGCGGCGGCGTCGCTGGACGTGCCGATGCGGGCCTTCACCAACGTCGCGGGTGTGGACGTGCTGTCCTTCGGCGGCACCAAGAACGGCGCTGTCTTCGGTGAGGCCGTGGTGGTGCTCGACCCCGACCGGGTACGGGCGATGAAGCACCTGCGCAAGCTGTCCATGCAGCTCGCGTCCAAGATGCGCTTCGTGTCGGTGCAGCTGGAGGCGTTGCTCGCCGGCGACCTGTGGCTGCGCAACGCCGGGCACGCCAACGCGATGGCACGGCGGCTGGAGGCCGGTGTCCGTACCGTGCCCGGCGTGGAGATCCTGCACCCCGTGCAGGCCAACGCCGTCTTCGCCCGGCTGCCGCACGAGGTGAGCGAGCGCCTGCAGAAGCGCTACCGCTTCTACTTCTGGGACGAGGCCGCAGGCGACGTGCGGTGGATGTGCTCGTTCGACACCACCGAGGAGGACGTGGACGGCTTCGTCGACGCGCTCCGCGAGGAGTCCGGCGGCTGACCCGCGATCCCGCGTATGACGAGGGACGGTCGCCACCCGCAGGGGTGGCGGCCGTCCCTCGTCATACCGGTCGCCGGAAGGCCCGGGTGCCCGTCAGGCGGGCTGTGCGGGCTGCGGCGCGGTGCCGCCGAGGTGCGGGGGGAGCCACCACGAGTCGTCCGGTCCGCTGGGCTGCGCCGGGTAGGCGCGCTGCGCCGCCTCCAGCAGCTCCTGCATCCGCCCGCGCATCCGCTGGGTGACATTCGCCGCGGACTCGCCCTCCTCGGGGTGGATCGGGTCGCCGACGCGGATGGTGATCGGGAAGTGGTTGCGGCCGAAGTCCCGCTTGCGGCCCTTGGTCCACAAGCGCTGAGTGCCCCACAGTGCGACCGGGAGCAGCGGCACTCCCGCTTCCTGGGCCATGCGCGCGGCACCGGTCTTGAAGTTCTTGAGCGTGAACGACTGGGAGATGGTCGCCTCCGGGAAGACGCCGACGATCTCACCGTCCCGCAGTGCCCGCACGGCGTGCTTGTAGGCGTCCAGGCCGGCGCCCCGGTCCACCGGGATGTGCTTCATGCCCCGCATCAGCGGCCCGGACACCTTGTGCCGGAACACCGACTCCTTCGCCATGAACCGCACCAGGCGCTTTGCGGGGTTCGCGGCGAGCCCCGCGAACACGAAGTCCAGGTAGCCGATGTGGTTGCTCACCAGGACCGCGCCCCCACGCCGGGGAACGTGCTCGGTGCCACCGATGTCCAGGCGCAGGTCCCAGATCTTGAACAGGGTCTTCGCTGCGCCGATGACGGGGGGATAGACGATCTCTGCCATGTCGGGGGACCCTTCGTGAGGCTGCCTGGGGAGGGTTCTCCCGGCGACGCATGCCCTGAACCTACGTTGGCGTAACTTCGCTTGCCACCCTTGAGCCTAAGAGATCCCCGTCACGCGGTCGCCGCCGGGTCGTGCCCGTCCCGAGACCGCCGCACGGGCGGGCGCGGGGAATGCCCGGCCCGTCCGCTGTGCTGTACTGCTCGACCGACGTGCAAGGAGGGAGGGGCAGTGCCTCAACCGGACGGTCTGACGCGGCTCGGCGCAGCCGCGCTCGGGCTGGGCGGCCTCGGGGAGCGGGCCACACTGGTCCAGTTCTCCAGCGCCTTCTGCCAGCCGTGCCGGGCCACCCGGCGTGTACTCGCCGAGGTCGCGCGGCTTGTCGACGGCGTGTTGCCGGTGGAGATCGACGCCGAGTCGCACCTGGAACTGGTCCGCGCCCTGAGTATCGACCGCACTCCCACCGTGCTGGTGCTCGACGCCGGCGGACGGATCGTGCGGCGCGGCACCGGGCAGCCGCGCAAGGCCGATGTCATCGCCGCTCTGGGGGCGCTGACGTGAGTCCCCGGCCGCCCGTCCCGCACCCGGCGCGCTTGACGCGTCCATCGCAGCCTCGTCAAGGTGAGATCACCATGGCCGGAAACCGAGCGCTGAGCCCCGCAGGCCCCCGCACCCCCGCACGCGCCGCAGAAGCCCCCGAGGAAGGCGGTGCGCTGCTGCGTGCCGCCTTCCGGCAGCACGCCGCCGGCGTGGCGGTGATCACGGCGAGCGGGCCCGAAGGCCGCCCGGCCGGCTTCACCGCCACCTCTCTGACCTCGGTCGCCGCCGCCCCGCCGCTGGTGTCGTTCGGGATCGGCACCGCCTCCTCCACCTGGCCGTCCGTCGCCCGTGCGGAGTACGTCGGCGTGCACGTGCTGGCCGAGGAGCAGCGCGAGCTGGCCGCCACCTTCTCCCGCAGCGGCGCCGACCGCTTCGCGCCGCCCACCCGCTGGCACACCGGGCCGCACGGCGTGCCCGTCCTGGACGGAGGGCTGGCCTGGCTGGTGTGCCGGATCGTCGCGCGGGTGCCGGCGGGGGACCACCGGCTGGTCCTGGCCGAGATCGTCACCGGCGGCAGCGGTGAACCGGGCCGTCCGCTGCTCTACCAGCAGGGTCGCTTCAACGCGCTGCGTGACTGAGACGTCCCGGTTCGCACGCGTTGGCAAGGTCACAGTTAACCGGCCTTGCCCACGGGGAATGCGATGGGTGTACTGGCGAGTAATAAACTTGGCGGAGAACCGGGGCACCTGACCGGAATCCGCCCCGGCAGGCGCCTATGCTGCCTGCACGAGGCAGCCCCGTAATGACGATGCAGTAGGAGAGCCGGCGTGAGCCTGAGGATCGTTGTCTGTGTGAAGTACGTGCCCGACGCCACCGGCGACCGGCACTTCTCCGAAGACCTGACCACTGACCGTGACGCGGTGGACGGCCTGCTGTCGGAGCTCGACGAGTACGCCGTCGAGCAGGCCCTGCAGATCGCCGACGAGGCCGACGACGCGGAGATCACCGTCCTCACCGTCGGACCCGAGGACGCCAGGGACGCGCTGCGCAAGGCGCTGTCCATGGGCGCGGACAAGGCCGTCCACGTCGAGGACGACGACCTGCACGGCACCGACGCCATGGGCACCTCGCTGGTGCTCGCCAAGGCCGTCGAGAAGACCGGCTACGACCTTGTCATCTGCGGCATGGCCTCCACCGACGGCGTGATGGGCGTGCTGCCCGCGCTGCTCGCCGAGCGCCTGGGTGTTCCGCAGGTCACGCTGCTCTCCGAGGTGTCGGTCGAGGACGGCAAGGTGACCGGCCGCCGGGACGGCGACGCCGCCACCGAGCAGCTCGAGGCCGCACTGCCGGCCGTTGTCTCCGTGACCGACCAGTCCGGCGAGGCCCGCTACCCCTCCTTCAAGGGCATCATGGCCGCGAAGAAGAAGCCGGTCGAGTCCCTGGACCTGGACGACCTGGACCTCGACGCCGAGCAGGTCGGCCTGGAGGGCGCCTGGACCAAGGTCGAGGACGCCACCGCGCGTCCGCCCCGCAGCGCCGGCACCGTGGTCAAGGACGAGGGCGAGGGCGGCAAGCAGCTCGCCGAGTTCCTCGCGGGCCAGAAGTTCATCTGAGCAGGTCCGCCCGCCCGTCCGCAGAGCCCGCACTTTCCTCGCAGGAGCATTCCCATGGCTGAAGTCCTTGTCTACGTCGACCACGTGGACGGTGCCGTCCGCAAGCCGACCCTCGAACTGCTGACCCTGGCCCGCCGCATCGGTGAGCCGGTCGCCGTCCACCTGGGCGCGGGCGCCGACACGGCCGCCCCCACGCTCGCCGAGTACGGCGCCGTACGGGTGCTGACCGCCGACGCCCCCGAGTTCGCCGACTACCACGTGGTGCCGAAGGTCGACGCGCTGCAGGCCGCCCACGAGGCCGTCTCCCCGGTCGCCGTCCTGGTCCCCTCCTCCGCCGAGGGCAAGGAGATCGCCGCCCGCCTGGCGGTGCGCATCGGGTCCGGCATCATCACCGACGCCGTGGACCTGGCCGCCGGTGACGACGGCCCGGTCGCCACCCAGTCGGTGTTCGCCGCCGCGTTCACCACGCGCTCGCGGGTCAGCCGCGGCACACCGGTCATCACCGTCAAGCCCAACTCCGCCGCGCCCGAGGCCGCGCAGGCCGCCGGTACCGTCGAGCAGCTGTCGGTGACCTTCGGCGAGCTGGCGACGGGTACCAAGGTCGTCTCCCGCACCCCGCGGGCCGCGACCGGCCGCCCGGAGCTGACCGAGGCCGCCATCGTGGTCTCCGGTGGGCGCGGCGTGAACGGCGCCGAGAACTTCCACCTCATCGAGTCGCTCGCCGACTCCCTCGGCGCGGCCGTCGGCGCCTCCCGCGCCGCGGTGGACGCAGGCTGGTACCCGCACGCCAGCCAGGTCGGCCAGACCGGCAAGTCCGTGTCGCCGCAGCTCTACGTGGCGGCCGGCATCTCCGGTGCCATCCAGCACCGGGCCGGCATGCAGACGTCGAAGACGATCGTTGCCGTGAACAAGGACGCCGAGGCGCCGATCTTCGACCTCGTCGACTACGGCGTGGTGGGCGACCTCTTCGAGGTCGTTCCCCAGCTGACCGAAGAGGTCAAGTCCCGCAAGGGCTGACCACTGCTTCACCCAACCCCCGGGTGCCACGACGGCCGGGGTCCGGGACGGCTCCGGCCGCCGGGCCCCGGCCGTCGCGCGTCCGCGAGGTGTTGACGGAGGGCTCGGCGGGCGGCTAGCTTCCCAGACAGCTTCAACGTTTTGTTGATTTCCTGAGGAGTGCCGATGACGCAGGGCCGCCGGATCGCCACCACCTTCGACGCCCGGGTCGGAAAGGGCATCGGTGCGGCGCTCGCCGCCGTGGACGCCGAGCTGGAACGGCGTTACCCCGGTGACCCCGGCACCCGCCAGCCCGTGCACACCGTCTACGTGCCTGCCGACGCCTTCACCGAGGACACCGTGCGCACCTGGGGCGACGAGGCACTCGCCCTGCTCGACGCGCACGCCCCGGACGCCGCCGCGTTCGGCGCCGCCCTAGGCCTGGACGACGCGCTGGCCGGCCCGGTACGCGAACGGGTGCGGGCCAAGCTCACGCGCGAACCGGTGGAGGACCTCAGGATCGACTTCGAGGACGGCTACGGCAACCGGCCCGACGCCGAGGAGGACGCCGACGCCGCCCGCGCCGCCGAAGTCGTCGCGCGGGCGACAGCCGACGGCGACCCGGCCCGGGTGGCGCCGCAGGTCGGCATCCGCCTCAAGTGCATGGAGGCCGCCGTCCGTGACCGCGGCATCCGCACCCTGGACATCTTCCTCACCGGCCTGGTGGAGGCCGGCGCGCTGCCCGCAGGGCTGCGCCTCACCCTGCCCAAGGTCACCTACCCCGAGCAGGTCACCGCGATGGTGCGGCTGTGCGAGCAGTTCGAACAGGACCGGGGCCTGCCCGTCGGACGCCTCGACTTCGAGATCCAGATCGAGACCAGCCAGTCCATCCTGGGCGCCGACGGCCGCGCCACCGTCGCCCGCATGATCGACGCGGCCCGGGGCCGCGCCACGGGCCTGCACTACGGCACCTTCGACTACAGCGCCTGCTGCGGCGTCAGCGCCGCCCACCAGGCCATGGACCACCCGGCGGCCGACCACGCCAAGGCCGTGATGCAGGTCGCCGCAGCCGGGACCGGCGTCCGCCTCTCCGACGGCTCCACCAACGTGCTGCCCGTCGGCCCGACACCCCAGGTGCACGCGGCCTGGCAGCTCCACCACCGCCTGGTGCGGCGCTCCCTGGCCAGGGCCTACTACCAGGGCTGGGACATGCACCCCGGCCACCTGCCCAGCCGCTACGCCGCCGTCTACGCCTTCTACCGCGAGGGCTTCGAGGAGGCCGCGCTGCGCCTGGCCGCCTACGCGGGCAACACCGGCGGCTCGGTCATGGACGAACCCGCCACCGCCAAGGCCCTCAGCGGCTACCTGCTGCGCGGCCTCGACTGCGGCGCCCTGGACACCGCCGAGGTGGAGCAGCACAGCGGCCTGACCCGCGAAGCGCTCGACGCCTACGCGGTACCGCGCCGCTCGGCCCTCACCGCGGCCGCCGGCTGACGGCCCGGCGGGCGACGGCGACCCGCTGCGGAAGGCCGCGGGCGGGAGTCGGGGCGTGGGCACTGTCCGCCGTTGACAACGGCGGAGGTCGGGACCTCAAAGTTCGTCAGCGACGCCTGAGCGGGACGTCGGTGCGGCCCTAGCGTCCGCACATGGATACGAACCGAACGAGAAGGTGTCGACACCCGTGGCGCGCCACCGCTCTGGTGGGCGTGCTCATCGTCGCGGCGCCCGCCGTGCAGGCCTCTGCCGTGCAGGCGCCGCCGACGCGGGTCGAGACGGTGGTGGAGTCCCGTTCCCCCGTCACCGGGATCACCGAGACCGTGGTCCGGGTCAAGGTGCCGCTGCCCGCGTCGGTGGGCGCGCGACCCGAGGCCTGCGACTGGCTGTCCTACCTGCGCTACCGCGACAGCGCCGGCCCGGACCGTTCCGCCGACGCCGACCGGATCCTCATCGCCCAGCCGGGCATCCTGGAAGGCGCCGGCGCCTTCGACAGCGTCGCCCGGAACACGATCACGCAGGCCAGCGCCCGGGGTGAGCACATCGAGTTCTGGGCCCTGGACCGGCGCTCCAACTGCCTGGAGGACCGCACCGGCGTGCAGGCCGGCCTGGATTCCGGCGATCCGCACGACGCGATCGACTACTACTACCGCGGTGCTTCCGTGGACGGGAAGAAGTTCTCGGGCTTCCTTGAGAACCGCCAGCTGGGCTGGCTGTCCAAGGTCGGGCTGGAGCAGACGGTCCGCGACCAGTACGACCTCATGGTCGCGGAACTGCCGTCGCGGACCCTGCGCAAGGAGAAGTTCCTGTGCGGCGGCCACTCACTCGGCGGCGTGCTCACCGGCTACTTCGCCACCTGGGACTTCGACGGTGATCCGGCCACCCTGTCCGACGCAGGCCACAACCAGTGCGCCGGCTACTTCGCTCTCGACACCACGATCTCCACCTCGCTCGGTGACCTCCAGGGCGCCATGCCCGAGGACGTCAACCTTCCGGACGTCGGCATCGGGTACGCCGCCGTGCAGGCCGGGCTGAACAGCGGGCTGCTGCCTCGGTCCGTCTCGGCGCCGGCCGTCGTCAACGCCGAGACGATGACGCTGCTGTCCGTGTCGGGGCTGTTCGCCGCCACCGCGCCGGACGCCGAGTCCGACATGGCCGCCGCCGTACCACCGCGGTTCAACGTCGACCTCACCAACCGGTTCCTCTTCTCCAAGGACGCCGCGACGTTCCTGACCGGCAAGCCGGGCCTGAAGGACTTCCGGCTCACCAACGAGGCCGCGCTCGGCGTCCTGATGGACGACCACTCGGTGCCGCTGTCCTTCATCCAGGCCAGCGTCGGCTTCTTCGACGGCGGCCCCGTCGTGGACAAGAACTTCCCCGTGGCCAACGGCAGCAACAGCAACCCGGCACTGCTCGGTACGGAGTACAAGGCGATCCCGGCAGAACCGCACGGCCCGCTCTACACCTGGCGCAACTACGACCGGGTGGGAGCCGACGACGATCCCGTCCACCGGTCCGCGGACGGGACGCCGTTCACCTCTGCGGCCAAGGAGGTCACCGACATCCAGCAGTTGGCACGCAGCCTGTCCGAACACCCCCTGGACTTCACCGAGAACTACTTCCCCACCAAGCTGGTCACCGACATCCAACTGGGCACGTCACCGCAGATCAGCAGGTTCGTGGTGCACAAGGACGGTCTGACGGCCAATCCGACCCTCACCGTGCTGGCGGGCGACGGCCTGATCGACCCGGGCAGGCACCAGGACCTGGACCCGGTCGTAGCCCCCGGATACCAGCACCTGGACGTGCTCACCGCGGCGCCCGACCAGAACGACGGCCGCCCCGAGACGGTGTCCACCCACCTGGCCGAGTTCGCCACCCGGCGCTGAGCCGGCCACCGAAAGCAGAACCGGTCCGCACAATGAAGGTGCCCGGGAGCGAATCGCTCCCGGGCACCTTCGGCCGTTCACCGCTGGGCGGTCACGCCGGCGCTCCCCAGTCACCGGCGAGTGCCGTCAGAACTTGCTCGCGGCGAACTCGGCCGCCTCGTTGGCGTTGGACCGGTAGCCCAGGTGCGCGAGCGTGTTGCCGCCACGCGCCTCACACACAGGGTCGCCCGACGCGCAGATGTCCAGCGTGCGGCTCTCGTAGGTGCCGGTGATGCTCCTTCCCTGGGCCCGGATGGGATTGCCGAACTGCAGCACCGCGGCGACCCGGGGTTCCAGGTCCGCCGGAATGCTCGCGACGATCGGACTGCCCACCACCGCACCGGCGCTGCTGACACCGATGGAGTTGTTCACGACGTTCGCGCCCTGCGAGTACCCGACCAGAACGAACTGCTGGTCGGGACAGGAAGCCGCCTGACTGCGGACCCGGTTGACGAGGTCGGTGTTTCCCTGGGCGGCCGAGGTGGGGCTCAGGTTCGCCGGGTAGTCCACCGCGTAGCTGGACAGGGTCTTTCCGGTGGCACGCCGCTGCAGCGCGGAGAACACCGGATCGCCCACGATCACGCCGAGATTTCCGGGTTCGAACGTGCCGCGTGCGGAGATCATCTCGATGTCGGTACAGGCGGCCGAAGCACTCGAGGCGGTCAGCGCGACCACGCCACCACCGCCCAGTACGAGAGCTGCCGCTACGGAGAGGCGGGCCAGCGGGCGCCGCCGGCCGCCGAACAGGGAAAGGCCCATGGGGGGTTCCTCCGGACGTCGAGTGCGGTCTCCGTTCCGGAAAGCCTGTCCCGGAGCACCGCACAGTCATTTGGTCCGTCGAAAACTAGTGGGGGTGACACGGCATTGTTATGCAGTGGAAAACAGAAAGAAACCCGCGTTCTCTCCGCCGATGAGTACGCGAGGCGAACCCCTTGTGCATATTCGATTCGGGGGTAATCGGGGGTGCTCGGGGAAAGGTGTATGGGGCATCAGGGGTTGAGGCGCCAGAGTGCGCGGGCCCACGCGATGTCGTAGAGCACCCACACGAAGTACAGGCCGACAAGGGCCAGCGACAGCGCATCCCCGGTGACGGCCGCCAGCAGCGCGAGTACCGGCACGGCGAACGCGAGCATGCCGAAGAAGCCCGCCCGCGGGCTGCGGCGTCCGAAGAAGAGCCCGTTCCATGCCTCATTGCCGACCAGCACCACGAACGACAGCACGATGGCCGCCACATCATCCCGGTCGAAGGCCCGGTACAGCACCACGCCCATCAGGACGTAGTAGACCGGGCCCACGACCAGGAATCCCTGGAAAGGGATCATCCACCGCGGCCGGCGCAGCTCACGGAACCAGCGCAGAGCGTCCTTCGACACCCAGAGGTTCCCAAGGACAGCCGCCGACACCACGCTGCCGATCGTCACCAATGCCGGAATCCATTCCATGCCCGGCAGCGTAATGGCGCTGTCGATCAGGGGTAAGTGGTGCGACGCGAAGTCACCCGCTCGGAGATTCGCCCCTTTCCAAGCTCGCCCCACCCCGCTCAGGGGTCCGCGGAACGCAGTCGCCGGGCGGCCGGGCGGCCCGCCTCGTCCGGTCGGGCGACGGACTCAGCCCGGAGCGCGACTTCGAGGGTGAAGCGACTCTCCGGGTCCCTCAGGCGGTCACCGAACAGCTTCTCCAACTGCCGGAGCCGGTAGCGCACCGTCTGCGGGTGGACGTGCAGCTGATTCGCGACGTCCCCCACGCTGTTGCCGCTCTGCAACCATGCCAGCAGAGTCTGCGCCAGCCGGTCGCGCTGCGGTTCGGGCACGGAGCTGAGCGGCGCGAGCCGCCAGTGGGACAGCCGGCGCAACAGCGGCTCGTCGGCGTACAGCAGCAGGGTCGGCAGATGGTCGACGCACCGCACGGTGCCCCGGCCGGACGGCAGCAGGCCGCGGCGTACCAGGTTGAGCGCGCGGGTCGCCCAGCGCAGCGAGTCGGCGGCCTCGGCGAGCGGGACCGTCGGCCCGATGGCGACCTGCCGGTCCCGCAGGACGGGCACCGACGGCCGTCCGGGAGCGGCCCCTGACGGCGGGCCGGGGAGCAGCAGGCGCGGCGGGCGGGCGCCGGTGTCGACCAGGACACCGGCGGGCAGCAGCAGACGTTCGTCCTCGGGCTGCGCCGGGGCGTCGAAGGTGATGACGGCGACGCGCCGCGGCAGCGGCCAGCGGGCGGCGTGGGCCAGTTCCCGCACGGCCTCCGGCGAGGCGGGCGCGTCGGCCAGTAGCAGGTCGAGCAGCCGTTTGCGGCGCCGTTGCAGTTCACCTGTGCTGTGCAACTGCTCCTCGGCGAAGCCCGACGAGGCGGCTTCGGCGATCTCGTGCATGTGCATCATGGCCGCCTCCCCGAGGGCGGCCACCACGTGCGGTTCGAGTTCGAGCGCGTCGGCGAGCACTCCCATCCGCCGCCACGCCACGCGGCTGCCGACCCGTAACGCGGCCTGCAGCGTGTCCAGGCTGCGGCCCTCCACGGCCTCTCCCCGGCCGATCTCCTGGTAGGAGTGGGCGATGCTGGTCCAGTCCCGGCCAGGCTCGTCGATGCGCTCGATGAACAGGGCGAGCGCGTCGACGACCCCGGCTCTGAGGTTCCGCGTGTAGGTGTCGTCCCCGGGACGCGAGTACTCCGGCACGCTGTGGCGGACCTCGCGTTCCACTTCCTCGATGACGTCGTCGAGGGACCGGCGCATGTGCGCGGTGATCTCCTCGGCGAGCGGTCTGGGTACGGCGGCGAAGGGATCCGACACCGGAGCTCCTCCCGCTGAGACGGTTGGACCGTTGGGCCTGTTGACACTATGCGGTACGTAGATCGGATGTGCTTGTCTCGCAGGTGTCACTTTTGGAGTACTGTGCACTCCCTTCTTGTACCTCGGTGACAGTTTCCGTACCCGCGGTACGGTCGTATGGCGGGGGCGGTCAGGCGGGGACGCCGAGGGCCCGGGCCAGCAGGGGCCAGGACGCGGTGAACTCGCGTTGCCAGTAGTTCCAGCCGTGCTCCCCACCCGCGTAGAGGTGCGTGGTCGCGCCGAGCCGCATCAGGCGCAGCAGGGCCGTGAAGCTCTGGACGGCGGGCCAGAGCAGGCTTTCGAGCACACGCGGCAGCAGTTCGTCACCGCCGTCCCCGGCGACACCGCTGCCGGTGGAGACGTAGAGGGCGGTGCCGCGCAGGCCGGACGCCCGGGCCCGCGGGTTGAAGTCCCGCCAGGTGCCGACGTTCAGGAGGGGGCTGCCCCACAGGGACCTCGGGGGGAGGTTCTCCCGAGCCACGATGGCATCCACAACGGCGGGCACACCGGGGTAGGTCGTGTCGAGGATGCCGCTGTAGGAGGCCGCTGCTGCGAACCGGCCGGGGTTGCGGGCGGCGTGTGCCATGGCGCCGTAGCCGCCGGTGGAGACTCCGGCCACGGCCTGCGTCCCGGACGCCCGGAAGTCGCGGGCCAGCACCGCGGGCACCTCCGCGACCTGGAACGTCTCGTAGTCGGTGCCGTCGCGCCACCGCGTGGGAATGCCGGTGGGGCCGCCGTCGGGCATGGCGACGATCACGTCCCGGTCGTAGGTGAACCGTTCGATGTCCGTCTCGCGGGTCCACGACGTGTAGTCGTCGTGCGCTCCGTGCAGCAGGTGCAGCACCGGCCACGTGCGGGCCGGGTGCGCCGCGTGCGAGGCCGGGAGGATGACGCGCACGGGCGCGGTGCGCCCCAGGGCGGCTGACGGTACCGACAGGTCGTAGGTGCGGGGGCCGAGGCGGGTGGCCGTCACTCCGGCCGGTGCGAGGGCTTCGCCGGCCCGGGTCTGGACGGCGCCGCTCGGCCCGGTGCTGCCCGGGGCGGGGCGTGCGGCGAGGGCCGGACGGGTGGCGGCGAAGGCGGTGGCGAGGCCGAGGGCGCTGGCCTTGGCGAGCGTCCTGCGCGAGGGGTGCGGAGGCGTGGCAGGCGGCATGGGGATGCGGCTCCTTCTGCTACTCACGGGTGCGCTGCGGGGCGAGCGCCTGGGTTAGGTGTGCGGCGATCACGTCGGCGTGCGGCGGGTCGAGCAGCGACAGGTGGTGGCCCGGTACCCGGACGACTTCCAGGTCCGGGCACACCTCGTCCCAGCCGAGGGCCGCGTCCCGCCGCTCGTACGCCGGGTCGCGGACGGTGTGCGGTGCCGGGTCCGTCGCCCGGTAGAGGATCACCCGCCCGTCGTGGCGGCGCGGAGTGTGCGCCTCACCGATGCGCAGGTCGAGGTAGGAGTCGCGCTGATGGCGCAGGGCGGCGGCGGGCAGGTCCGTCGCGTCGCGCAGGGCCCGCAGCACACGGTCGATGCGGGCCGGGTCGTCCAGCGCGGCGAGTTCGGCGTAGGGCAGGTCGAGGGTGACGCCGTACACGCGGGCGACATGCGCGGTGAACCCCTCGAAGTAGGAGCGGGCCACGTCCCACGCCGACCGGCCGGGGCGCGGCAGCGGCCGCACGGAGTCGATGAGCACCACCGCGTCCACGTCCGCGCCCTCCTCGCTGAGCAGGCAGGCGGTCTCCTGCGCCACGAACCCCCCGAAGGACCAACCTCCCAGGCGGTAGGGGCCGCGCGGGCACACCTCCCGGACGGCCGCCGCGTACTCCTTCGCCTTGGCCCGCACGGAGTCGGCCGTCTCGACGCGTTCCAGCCCGTAGACCGGCTGGTCGGGGCCGAGCAGCCGGACCAACTGCCGGTACACGTCCGGCGTTCCGCCCGCCGCGTGGGCGAGGAACAGCGGCGGCCGGTCGCCCTCGACCCGCAGCGGACTCAGCGGCGCGCTCGGCGGGTGGTCCGCACGTGAGCTGCGGTCCACCCGCTGCGGCCAGGGGGCCGGGGGACTGGCACTGCCCGCGGTGACGGCGTCGGCGAGTGCCTGGAGGCTGGGTGCGGTCAGCAGTTCGCGCAGCGAAGGTGCCACGCCGTACTCGAGTTCGACGACGGCCCGGATGCGGGTGGCCATGAGGGAGTCCAGCCCCAGGTCCACGGGCCGGGTGCCGGGCGTGATCTGCTGCGGCGAGTGGCCGCTGACCGTGGCGATGTGGTGGATGAGGCGTGCGACGACGGGCGGCGGTACGTCCGCCGGGGTGCCGTCGCCGGGCGCCTCGGCGAGCCGTGCGGTGTCCGGGAGCGCGGGGGCGACGCCGCACCCGGTGGTGGTGGTGGCCGGTGGCGCGGTGCGGGTCGAGGCGTCGCGGGGGTCGTTCCACCAGTGGCGGGTGTGTCGCCAGGCCGCCAGCGGCAGGTCGGCCACCTCTCCGTCCGGGTACAGCGTGTGGGCCGGGAGGGGTTGGCCCGCCACGTGGAGGGAGGCGAGTGCGCTGCGGAAGCTGTGGGCTGCGTCGGTGCCCCGGCGCAGGGTGGGCTGGACGTGGACGTCGGGCAGGGTCTCGGCGAGCGGATGCAGCAGCGCGGGGTGGGGGGAGACCTCCACGAAGGCGGTGTGCCCGTCCGCCCGTGCCGCTTGCAGCGCCTGGGCGAGCCGTACCGGTCGGCGCAGGTTCGCGGCCCAGTGTTCCGCGTCGGGCCGTACCACCGCCCTGGGGTCGTCGTGGACGGTGGAGTACGTGCGTACCGGCGCGGAGCAACCGACCGGGTCGTCCGGGATGTGCAACCCGGCCAGCTCGGCGGTCATTTCGGGCAGCAGCGGGTCGACGTGCGGCGAGTGCCCCGCGCCGGAGACGGGCATGACGCGGGCCATGCGGCCCTGTCCGGAGAGGTGGGCGGCGAGGCGGTCGACCGCCTCGCGGTCACCGGTCATGAGCTTCTGCCGCGGCGAGGAGTGCACGGCCAGGTGCACCCCGGGGAAGGACGTGGTGACGCGGTCCGACTCCTCGTCGGTCAGGTCGGTCACCGCCATCGCCCCTCCGCGCAGGGTGCCGAGCAGGCGGGAGCGCACCGCGACGACACGCGCGCCGTCCGCCGGGTCCAGCAGCCCGGCGACAACGGCGGCGGCCACCTCGCCCACGGAGTGGCCGATGACGGCGGCCGGCTCCACACCGTGGGCGCGCCAGAGCCGCGCGAGAGCCACCTGGGTGGCGTAGAGCAGGGGTTGTGCCGTCGTCAGCCGCTGCAGGTCCGACTCGGTTCCGCGCAGCAGGAGTTCCGGGAGGGAGATGCCGCACGCGTCGGCGAGCGCCGGTTCCAGCTCCTCGACGGCTTCGGCGAACGCCGGCTCGGTGGTGAGCAGTTCACGGGCCATACCGGCCCACTGGGTGCCGTACCCGGAGAAGACCCAGACCGGGCCCGGCCCGATCAGGTCCCGGTCGCCGGTGAGGACGCGCGGGTCGGGCCGGCCGGCCGCGAGTGCGGCGAGGGCGGTCGCGCACTCCTCCCGGTCCCGGGCCACGACGGCAGCCCTCGCCGGCCCGCGGCCCGTCCGGCCGGTCAGGGTCCGGCCGAGGTCCGCAAGCGGGGTGGCCTGCCCGGGGACCGTCTCCAGCCAGCGCGCCAGTTGCCCGGCCGTGTCACGGACCCGGGCAGGATCGGCGTCGCTGAGCGGGAGCAGCAGCGGCGCCCCCGGCTGCCGGGACGCTCGGCCGGCGGCCGGCGGGGTACGGCGCGCGGGGCGCCACTCCTCCAGCACGGCGTGCGCGTTGGTGCCGCCGAATCCGAAGGCGGAGACCCCGGCGACCGCCGTACCGCCGTACCGCGGCCAGGGCTCGGGTTCGGTGACGACCCGCAGCCGGGCGTCGTCCAGGGCCGAGCGGCCGCAGTGCAGGGAGGCGGGGATCGTGTCGTGGTGCAGCGCGAGCACCGTCTTGACCAGCCCGGCCGTGCCCGCGGCGGCTTCCAGGTGGCCGAGGTTGCTCTTTGCCGAGCCCAGCAGCAGGGGCTGGTCGAGGTCGCGGCCGGGGCCGAGCACGTCGGCGAGCGCGCCCGCCTCGATCGGGTCGCCGAGCGGGGTGCCGGTGCCGTGCGCCTCGACGTGGTCGACGGTGGCGGGATCCACGCCGGCCCTGGCGTAGGCGGTGGTGAGTACGTCCCGCTGGGCGGCGGGATTGGGTGCCATGAGGCCGTTGGACCGGCCGTCGGAGTTGACCGAGGTGCCCCTGATCAGGGCGAGTACCCGGTTTCCGGCGCGTAGCGCCTCGGCGAGCGGCCTGAGGACCACCACCGCGCAGCCCTCGGCCCGTCCGATGCCGTCGGCGTCGGACGAGAAGGCCTTGCACCGGCCGTCGGGGGCCAGCGCCCCGGCCCGGCCGAAGGCGACGGTGACGGCGGGGGAGAGCAGCAGGTTGACGCCGGCGGCCAGTGCGGTGCCGCACTCCCCGGTGCGCAGGGCGGTGCACGCCTGGTGCACGGCCACCAGCGACGAGGAGCAGGCCGTGTCGACGGCGACGCTGGGGCCGCGCAGGTCGAAGGCGTAGCTGATCCTGCCCGGCGCCACACCCGAGGCCGCCCCGGTGGCCGCCCAGGGGTCGACCGCGGCGGGGTCGGCGCCGGTGAACTGCCCGTAGTCGTGAGCGGAGATGCCGACGTAGACGCCGGTGCGGGTGCCGGCCAGGGAGGCGGCCGGGATGGCCGCGTGGTCCAGCGCCTCCTGCGTGACCTCCAGCAGCAGCCGCTGCTGCGGGTCCATGGCCGCCGCCTCGCGCGGGCTGATCCGGAAGAAGTCGGCGTCGAACCGGTCGATGCCGTCGAGGTAGCCGCCCCAGGGGTTGATGTCCGCGGGCGGGTCGTCGGTGAAGTCCCACCACCGGTCGTCCGGGATCTGGCGTACGGCGTCGACGCCGCCGTCCAGCAGCCGCCAGTAGTCGTCCGGGCCGTACACCCCGCCGGGCAGCCGGCAGCCGACACCGACCACGGCGATCGGCCCCTCGGGCGGGGCGGAGTCCGGCGGGGGCTGGGACGGTTGGGACGGGCCCCGCGGATCGGCGTGCGGGGTGAGCGGGGACGGGCGGACACGTCCGGCGAGTCGCGCCACCAGGGCGTCGACGGTGGGCGTCTCCCACAGCAGGGTGGCGGGCAGCGCCCGCCCGGTGGCGCGGGACAGTTCCCCGGCGAGGGCCACGGCGTTTCGCGAGGACATGCCGAAGTCCACCAGAGGCCGGTCGCCGGGCACGCCGTCGGCGGGCTCACCCGTCCACCGCGCGACCCGCTCGGTGATCAGCCGCCGCAGGGTCTCGGCGTCGGGCGCCGGCCGGCCTGCGCCGTCCGTCCCGTACGGCGTGCCGCTCGTGCCGCTTCCCGTCTGCTGTTCCTCGCCGCGCCTCACGCCCGGCCTCCCTCGTCGCCCCCGGTCCTGGCCCTGGCTCCGGCGTCCGCACCCGCACTCGCGTCCGCACCCGCGGCTGCGTCGCCGTCAGCTGTGTGTTCCCGGGCCAGATCGGGGCCCGGATCGTAGGCGCCGTCGAGGTACCTCTGCCGTGCGAGGGCGCGGGAGACCTTGCCGCTGGAGGTGCGGGGCACGCTGCCCGGCGGGACGAGCAGCACGGCCGAGAGGCGCAGGGCGTGCCGGGCCGAGACGGCCGCGCGCACGGCGCGGGCCGTCTGCACCGAATCCCGCTTCTCCGGGGGCAGCCCGCGCACGTGCTCGGCGACGACCACCGCCGACTCGCCGCCGTCCGCGCCGGAGACCGCGAACGCGACCAGCCGGCCGGGCCGGACGGCAGGGTGCGCCGCCTCCGCGGTGGCCTCGAGTTCCTGGGGGTAGTGGTTGCGGCCGTCGACGATGATCAGGTCCTTGAGCCGACCGGTCACCAGCAGCCGGCCGTCCAGAATGGTGCCCAGGTCACCGGTGCGCAGCCACGGCCCGGGAGCGTCCCCCCAGGCGTTCCGAAAGGTGTCGCGGGTCTCCTGTTCCCGGCCCCAGTAGCCCCGGCCGACGTTCGGGCCCTGGACGAGGATCTCGCCCACCTCGCCCTCCGCGAGGGCGGCACCGGTGCCCGGGTCCACGATGGAGACGGCCTGCCCGGCCGGTTCGCCGCAGGCGGCGAGCAGCACCGCGTCGGGATCGCCGGGGGCGGCGGGCAGCGCCTTGCCCGCGGCCAGGCCCTCGCGGTCCAGGGCGTACCGCTGCGGGGGCGTGCCGGGGCGGTGCGCGCTGACGAAGACGGTGGCTTCGGCCAGCCCGTACGAGGGGCAGTGAACGGTGTCGCGCAGGCCGTGCTGGGCGAACGCCGCGTGGAAGCGGTCGGCGGTGGCGGGCCGTACCGGCTCGCTGCCGTTGATGAGGGCCGTCACCCGGTCCAGGCGCAGCCCGGTCTTCTCGTGGTCGGCGACGGCCGAGGCGCAGTAGTCGTAGGCGAAGTTGGGGGCCGCGCTGATGGTGTCGCGGTGGGCGGACAGCAACTGCAGCCAGCGAACCGGCCGTTGCAGAAACGCCGCCGGGTCCATCAGTACGGAGTGCAGGCCGCGGACGACGGGTGCGGCGACGCTGAGCACAAGCCCCATGTCGTGGTAGAGCGGCAGCCAGCCGACCGTGGTGACCGGCCGTGCGGCGGCCCCGTAGGCCCCGAGCGCCTGACAGGCGTTGGCCACGACGTTCCCGTGTGTGATCTCCACGCCTGCGGGCAGCCTGGTCGAGCCGGAGGTGTACTGCAGGTAGGCGGTGGCCTGCGGGCCCGGGTCCGACGGGACCCAGCCGTCGCCGCGTTCGTCCGGGACCCGCTCGACGACGACCAGGTGCGGCTCCAGCCGGTGCTCCGCGAGGAAGGCGCGCACCGAGGACGCGGCGCTCTCCGTGGTCAGGACGACGGTGGGGCGGGCGTCGGTGAGCACCGCGGCCAGGCGGTCGGCGTGGCCGGGCAGGTCCGGCGTGAACATGGGTACCGCGACGGTGCCGGCCTGCAACGCGGCCAGGAATCCGACCACGAAGCCGGGCCCCTGCGGGCACAGCAGCGCGACCCGTTCATAGGGGCGGGCGAGCCCGGACAGGTGGGCGGCCACGGCCCGGGTGCGGACGCCGAGCCGGGCCCAGGTGAGCGTGCGGTGCACGCCGCGCGAGTCGGGAAGCGGGTACTCGACGAAGGTGAACGCGCGGCGGTCGGGGGTGTGGCGGGTCCAGTGGGCCAGCAGCGTGGGCAGCGTGTCGGCCGGGGCCGGGGCCGGGGCCGGGGAGGGCTCGGGGGCGGGCTCCGGGAGGGGGGACGCGGGCACGGGACGGCTCCTCATGTCGCGGGGCTTGTGGTGCGGGCACGGAGGGCGGCGGTACCGGGCCGCCCGGCGCGCGGGCTGTCGGAGGCGGCGGCAGGGGCGGCCTGCCTGCGGGGTGATCGGTCAGAGCGGGATGTTGCCGTGCCGCCGGTCGGGAACGGCCGCTCGCTTGTGGCGCAGTGCACGCAGGGCGCGGGAGACCTGCTCCCGCGTGGAGTGCGGGGCGATGACCGCGTCGACGTACCCGCGCTCGGCTGCGGCGTAGGGCGTGGCGTAGGTCGTCTCGTACTCCTCGATCAGCTTCGCCCGCAGCGCCTCTGCGTCGTCCGCCGCGGCGAGTTCCCTGCGGTGCAGCACGCTCACCGCGCCTTCGGCGCCCATGACGGCGATGCGGGCGGTGGGCCAGGCGAGGTTGACGTCGGCGCCCAGGTGCTTGGAACCCATGACGGCGTAGCCGCCGCCGTAGGCCTTGCGGACCACGACGGTGACCTTCGGCACCGTCGCCTCGGCGTAGGCGTAGAGCAGCTTGGCACCCCGCCGGATGATGCCGCCCCGCTCCTGGTCGATCCCGGAGAGGTACCCGGGCACATCCGCGAAGGTCAGCAGCGGAACACCGAAGGCGTCGCAGCAGCGGACGAAGCGGGCGGCCTTCTCGGAGGCGTTGATGTCCAGCACACCGGCGGTGTGCAGGGGCTGGTTGGCGACGACACCGACCGACCGGCCCTCGACGCGACCGAACGCGCAGATTACGTTGGGCGCGAACAACTCCTGCACGGTGAGGAGTTCACCGTCGTCCACCACCGTCTGCAGCAGCTCCCGCATGTCGTAGGCGACATCGGGACGGTCCGGGACCAGGGAGTCCAGGCGCAGGTCGGCGGCGGTGGGGGCGAGGCCGTGCTGCGGCGGCGGGTACGCAGGCGGCGGCTCCCGGTTGCTGTCCGGGAGGTACGACAGCAGCACCCGCACGATGTCGAGCGCGTCGTCCTCGTCCTCGGCGAGGAAGTGGGCGTTGCCGTTGCCGGAGTTGCTGGTGCGGGCCCCGCCGAGGTCCTCGGCGTCCGTGCGTTCACCGGTCACCGCGGCGATCACGTCCGGGCCGGTGACGAACATGTGCGAGGTGCCGTCGACCATCACGGTGAAGTCGGTGATGGCCGGCGAGTAGGCGGCACCGCCCGCACACGGGCCCAGGACCACGGAGATCTGCGGCACCACCCCGGAGGCCGCCACGTTGCGGCGGACCAGCTCCGCGTAGTACGCGAGCGAGACCACACCCTCCTGGATGCGGGCGCCACCGGAGTCGTTGAGGCCGATGACCGGGCAGCCCGTCTTCAGCGCCAGGTCCATCGTCTTGAGGATCTTCTCGCCGCACGCCTCGCCCATGCTGCCGCCGTACACCGTGGCGTCCTGCGCGAAGACGCACACCCGGCGCCCGTTCACGGTGCCGTGGCCGGTGACCACCCCGTCGCCGTAGGGGCGTTCGGTCCCGCCGGAGCGGGCGCGGACCAGGGCGTCGGTCTCGGTGAACGACTCGGGGTCCAGCAGCCGGGCGATCCGCTCCCTGGCGGTGAGACGGCCGCGTGCGGTCTGCCGGGCGACGGCTCGGGCCGAACCCGCCGACCGCGCCGACTCGTGCCGGGCCGCCAGCTCGGCGATCCGTCCGCGCGTGGAGTGTGCGCCGGACAATGCCTGTTCTTCTGCACTCTGGGTCACTGCCACCTCCGCATGGGCTTGCGAATATGGCAGAGGCTCCGGGTGCGCAGCCGCGAATGCCGGTGCAATGTGCAGTAGTTGAGCACGGAAAGGGATTCCTTCATTCCGCCGTGACAACCGGGCCCGCCGCATCACCCCTCCCGCGGCGTCAGCCGCACGGCGACGCCTGACGCCGTGCGCTCATCCACCAGGGAGTGCGGGACAACCGCCAAGGGTTGTCCCGCACTCCCCGGCGGGCGCACGACGACAGCTACGGCACCTCGCCGCGTTGTCGGAACGTCCACATACGCCCAGTATGCGGACGTTCCTCCGCCTTGCGATGCACCGCATCCGACGCCGTCCGCTCATCCACCAGGGAGTGCGGGACAACCCTTAACCTGTGCGGTGATGTTCACACCACAGGGCCCCACCTTCCGCGAACTGGCCGTCCAGGCGCTGTCGTCGACCGAACACGGCTACGACCTGCTGGCCCCGAAGTTCGACCTGACCCCGTTCCGGACCTCCGACCGGGTCCTGGACGCCGCCCGGCGCGCCCTGGACCCGCTGGGACCGTTCCCCGCCGGGCTCGACCTGTGCAGCGGCACCGGCGCGGCCGTGCCGCTGCTGCGCTCCCTGTGCCCCGAGAGCGTCACGGGCGTCGACATCAGCGCGGGCATGCTGGGCCAGGCGCGGGCCGCCTTCTCCACCGACGGGGGTGGTCCCGGCGGTCCGGGCGCTCCCGTTCCGGGCGGGCGCGGTGCCGCCGTGCGGTTCCTGCGTGCGGACGCGCGGGCGCTGCCGTTTCGGGAGCAGTCCTTCGACCTGGCCGTCAGCTTCGGGGCGTTCGGGCACTTCCTGCCCCGGGAGCGCCCCTCGCTGTTCGCCGGCGTCCACGCGGTGCTGCGCCCGCGCGGCCTGTTCGCCTTCCCCGTGGGAGCCCCGCCGAAGCCGGGATCGGCCGCCTACTGGGCCCTGCTCGGCTTCGACGCCGCGATGCGGGTGCGCAACGCGGTGTGGCGTCCCCGGTTCGTCATGTACTACCGCACGTTTGCGCTGCCCGGCGTGCTGCGCGACCTGCAACGGGCCGGATTCGAGGTGCGGGCCCCCGCGTTGGAGCCGCTGGGCCGACGCGCCGACGGCAGCCCGCGCTGCCGCCTGGTACTGGCCCGCAAGCGCTGAGCGCGGACAGCCCTCGGGACCGGCCCGCAGGGGCTGCGTCAGGGCGGGGCGGGCGGGATCTCGCCGGAACCGCGGGCGATCAGGGTGGTGGGCAGCTCCACTCGCTGCGGCTCCTCGCGGCTGCCCGCCAGGCGGCGGAACAGCAGCTCGGCCGCCGTCCGGCCGATCCGCGCCGCGTCCTGGGCCACCACGGTGATCGGCGGGTCCAGCAGGTCGGCCAGTTCCAGGTCGTCGAAGCCGACCAGCGCCACCGGGCGGTCCAGACCGGCCAGCAGCCGCACCACGGTGAGCGTCACGCGGTTGTTGCCGGTGAAGAGTGCCGTGACCGGGTTCGGGCCGGTCAGCATGCGCAAGGCGTCCGCCCGCACCCGCACCGGGTCCGTGGGACCCGAGGCCGTCCACGCCGGGTCGACGGCCAGACCGGCGGCACCCATAGCGCGGTGGTAGCCGCGCAGCCGCTCGGCGGCGGTGTGGATGTGCGGCTGGTCGCCGATGAATCCGATCCGCCGGTGGCCCCGCGCTATCAGGTGGGCCACACCGTCCCGGGCGCCGGCGAAGTTCTCCGACAGCACGGCGTCCGCCTCGATGTGCCCGGCCGGGCGGTCGACGAACACCGTCGCGATGCCCGCGGCCAGTTCCGGCGCGAGATAGCGGTGGTCGTCACCCGCGGGCACGATCACCAGCCCGTCCACCCGGCGGGCGCAGAACGCCAGCGCCACCTCCCGCTCCCGCTGCGGGTCCTCCGCGCTGGAGCCGTTGAGCAGCAGAGCGCCGTGCACCCGGGCCACGTCCTCCACGGCCCGGCTCAGCGGGCCGTAGAACGGGTCGGCCAGGTCCTCCAGCACGAGTCCGATGCTGGCCGTGCGGCCCTTGCGCAGGATGCGCGCGCTGTCGTTGCGGCGGAAGCCGAGCGCGGTGATCGCCTCCCGCACCCGGCGCTCGGTGTCCGCCGTCACCCCGCTCTCGCCGTTGACCACCCGCGACACGGTCTTCAGGCCGACGCCCGCATGGCTGGCCACGTCCTTCATCGTCGGGCGCCTGCCGTAGCGGGGTGAGGCGGCGCGGGTGGGGCGTGAGGTGTCGGCCACGTCGTTCCGTCCTGCTCCGGGGGTGGGTTCGGGTTGAGCATAGGCGCTGCCGAAGCGGCCTGGACAACGTTGTCTTGATGAGGTGGACTGACCCGCCATGGACACTGACCTCGTTGCCGCGCTTGACATCGGCGGAACCAAGATCGCCGGCGCACTGGTGGACGACAGCGGCAAGCTGCTCGTCAGAGCTGTGCGTCCCACCCCCGCACGCGGCACCGCGGAGCAGGTGCTGGGAGCGGTCGGCGACGTGCTCGGCGAGCTGCGGCAAGCCGTGCAGTGGCCGCGGGCCGCCGCCGTGGGCATCGGCAGTGCAGGGCCGGTCGACGCCGTCCGCGGCACCGTCAGCCCGGTGAACATCCCCGGCTGGCGGGACTTCCCGCTGGTACGGCACGTGCAGCGGGAGGTCGACGGCCTGCCGGTCACCCTGGTCGGCGACGGCGTGGCGATGACCGCTGCCGAACACGCCCAGGGCGCCGCCCAGGGGCATCGCAACGCCCTCGGCATGGTGGTCTCCACCGGCGTCGGCGGCGGACTCGTGCTCAACGGGCGCCCGCTGCCGGGGCCCACCGGCAACGCCGGCCACATCGGTCACATCAGCGTGGAACTGGACGGCGACCTGTGTCCGTGCGGAGGACGGGGCTGCGTCGAGCGCATCGCCAGCGGGCCCAACATCGTGCGCCGCGCCCTCGCCGAGGGCTGGCAGCCCCCGCCGGGCACCCCGGTGAGCGGCGCGGCCGTGGCCGCCTCGGCCCGCGCCGGCGACCCGGTGGCGCAGCGCTCCTTCGAGCGGGCCGCCCGCGCGGTGGCCGCAGCTGTCGCGGCGGCCGCGGCGCTCGTCGAGATCGACATCGCGGTGGTCGGCGGAGGCGTCGCCCAGGCCGGGCCGGTCCTCTTCGATCCGCTGCGGTCCGCGCTGCGCGACTACGCCACGCTGTCCTTCGTGCAGGGCCTTGAGATCGTCCCGGCGGCCATCGGCACCGACGCCGGCCTGGTGGGTGCAGCAGTCGCCTGCCGCACGCTCCCCGGCGTGCGCTCTTAGCGCCTCCCCCTGACTGCCGCGCCCGGCGTATGCACCCCCTCGGCGCCGCGCGTTCCGTGGCAGGGTATTGCGGGCACTGAACGGGGGGCGAGTGAAGAGGGGAACCCGTGATCGTCTGGCTGAACGGCGCCTTCGGCGCCGGCAAGACCGCTGCGGCTCAGGAACTCGTGGAACTGCTCCCCGACAGCACGCTGTTCGACCCCGAGCTGGTCGGTGCGGGGCTGCGGCGGATGCTGCCGAAGGAACGCCTCGGGCAGGTGGACGACTACCAGGACCTGCCCTCCTGGCGGCGTCTGGTGGTCGACACCGCCGCCGCCCTGCTGCTGGAGGTGCCCGGTCCACTGGTGGTGCCGATGACGCTGCTGCGCCAGGAGTACCGCGACGAGGTCTTCGGCCGGCTGGCCGCCCGCCGCATCGAGGTCCGGCACTTCCTCCTCGATGCGGAGGAAACGATCCTTCGCGAACGCATCGGGCGCCGCGCCCCCGGCGACGACGAGGAGCTGCGCAGCTGGCGGTTGCGCCGTCTGGGCGACTACACCCGGGCGCTGCCCTGGCTCCGCACCGACTCACGCATCGTAGACACCTCCGCGCTCACGCCCCGGCAGGTCGCCGAGGAGGTCACCGCCGCATTCAGGTCCGGTGAAGGCGCGTGCGACATCGTGCAGAGCGCCGAACCGGTCGCCGAGACCGTCGCGGCGGGTGTGCTGCTCTTCGACGACGAGGACCGGGTACTGCTGGTCGACCCCACCTACAAGCCGGGTTGGGAGTTCCCCGGCGGGGTCGTCGAGCCGGGGGAGGCCCCGGCCAGAGCCGGCGTGCGCGAGGTCGCCGAGGAACTGGGGCTCACCCTCGACCGGGAGCCCCAACTGCTGGTCATCGACTGGGAACCGCCGGAACCACCCGGCTACGGCGGGCTGCGGCTGCTGTTCGACGGCGGCCGGCTGACCGCGGATGCCTCCTCCCGGCTGCTGCTGCCGGGAGCCGAACTGCGCGGCTGGCGCTTCGTCGACGAGGCCGAGGCAGCGACGCTGCTGCCGTCCGTCCGCCGCGAGCGGCTGCGTTGGGCGCTGCACGCCCGCAAGCTGGGCTGCCCGCTCAACCTGGAGGCGGGCATACCGGTCGGCCGCTGACCGGTCCGCGCCCGCGCCCTGAGCGGCGCGCGGCGGCGGACCGGCGGCCCGGTCAGCGGGAGCGGGCGTATCCGAGCAGGAACAGCGCCTCCGCCACGGACATGCGCTCCAACTCCTCGGGCGACACGCTCTCGTTGACCGCGTGGATCTGCGCCTGCGGCTCGCTCAGGCCGGTCAGCAGGATCTCCGCGTCGGGGTAGAGCACGGCGAGGGTGCTGCACAGCGGGATCGACCCGCCCTGCCCGGCGATCGCCATCTCCACACCGTCGTACGCCTGCCGCATCGCCTCGGCCATCGCGGTGTAGGCGGGGCTGCCGGTGTCGGCGCGGAACGGCTGGCCCTGGCCGACCTGCTCCACGGTGACCCGAGCCCCCCACGGGGTGTGCGCGTGCAGGTGGGCCGTGAGCAGCTTGGTCGCCTCGGCCGCGTCGACGCCCGGCGGCACCCGCAGGCTCACCAGAGCCCGGGCGGCCGGCTGCACCGACGGCGTGGCACCCACCACCGGCGGGCAGTCGATGCCCAGCACCGTCACGGCCGGACGTGCCCAGATGCGGTCGGCCACCGTACCCGAACCGATCAGCTCCACCCCGTCGAGCACCTTGGCGTCCCGCCGGAAGTCCTCCGGCGGGTATTGCAGGCCCTCCCACACCGCGTCCGAGGCGAGGCCGTCGACCGAGGTGGAGCCGTCCTCGGCGCGCAGTGAGTCCAGGACCCGGATCAGCGCGGCCAGCGCGTCCGGTGCCGCACCGCCGAACTGCCCCGAGTGCAGGGCGCCCTCCAGGGTGTCCACGGACACCCGAAGCAGGGTCATGCCGCGCAGGATTCCGGTCACCGTGGGCAGCCCGGCGCGGAAGTTGCCGGAGTCGCCGATGACCACGGCGTCGGCGGCCAGCAGTTCGGGGTGGGCCTCCGCGTACCGCTCCAGGCCACCGGTGCCCTGCTCCTCCGAGCCCTCCGCGACCAGCTTGACCGTCACCGGCACGCCGCCGTTCGCGCGCAGCGCGCGCAGGGCGAGCAGATGCATGACCAGGCCGCCCTTGCAGTCGGCCGCGCCGCGGCCGTACCAGCGTCCGTCGCGCTCCGTCAGTTCGAACGGCGGTGACAGCCACGCGGCCTCGTCGCCGGGCGGCTGGACGTCGTAGTGGGCGTACAGCAGCACGGTCGGAGCGCCCTCGGGGCCGGGCAGCTCACCGTAGACCGACTGGGTGCCGTCGGGCGTGTCGACCAGGGCCACGTCGCGGAAGCCTTCCGCCTGCAGCGTCCGCGCCACCCAGGAGGCCGCGGCTTCGCACTCGCTGCGCGGGAACTGCGCGGGGTCGGCCACCGAGCGGAAGCGGACCAGCTCCGCCAGTTCGGTGCGGGCCTGCGGCATCAGAGCGGCGACGGTGGTAGCCAGGGCCTGGTGCGCCATGGGAACGGCTCCTCGGGACGTGCGTCGGACGCGGACGCGCAGGATCACCGGGCATCCGCGGAGATCTGCCGATACTCCCACAGGCCCCGGGCCCGCCCGAGGGCCGTAGGATGCCGATCTGGGGCCAGGCCTCAACCGAACCGGTCGGTCGAGCGGGAGCAGAAGCAGATCGTGAGCAGCGAGAACGCCCGAGGCGCAGCCGATGACAGCGCGGCCGGGAACGAGGCGTCCCGGACGCCTGGTGACGGCACGCCTGGTGACGGGATGCCTGGTGAGGGCACGCCTGGTGACGGGACGTCGGCAGAGCACTCGACGGAACACGGCCCGGACGGGCACGGCCCGGAGGTGAACGCGCCAGAGGGGCGGGGTCCGGCGGGAGGCCACCCGGGTGAGGACGGCCCGCCGGCTTCCGCGCCCGCGGACACACCCGATGCGGAGCCCGGTGCCCCCGCGGGTGCCGCGCCCGACCCCGGGCCGGTAGCGGCGACCGCCGAAGCCCCGGCCGTGCGGGACACCGACGCCGAGCACGGGCCCGGACACCGGACCGCTCGCGAGGAGACCGTTGAAGTGGACGCCGCCGGTGAGGAAGCCACAGTGTGGGACGTCGTCGTGGTCGGCGCCGGCCCGGCCGGTGCCTCCGCGGCGCATGCCGCAGCTGTCGCCGGCCGGCGGGTGCTGCTGGTGGAGAAGGCGGAACTGCCGCGCTACAAGACCTGCGGCGGCGGCATCATCGGGCCGTCCCGCGACTCATTGCCGCCCGGTTTCGAGCTGCCGCTCCAGGACCGGGTGCACGCCGTCACGTTCTCGCTGGACGGGCGCCTCAGCCGCACCCGCCGCTCGCGCCACATGCTGTTCGGGCTCGTCAACCGGCCCGAGTTCGACCAGCGCCTGGTGGAGTCGGCAGAGAAGGCCGGCGCGGTCCTGCGCACCGGGGTCGCGGTGTCCCGGGTCGAGCAGCACGGCTCTGCGGTGCCGGACCGGCGCACGGTCGCCGTGGTGCTGGCCGACGGCGAGACGCTGCTGGCGCGGGCGGTGGTCGGTGCGGACGGCAGCGCCAGCCGGATAGGCGCACACGTCGGTGTGCGGATGGACCAGGTGGACCTGGGCCTGGAGGCGGAGATCCCGGTGCCCGCCACCGTGGCCGAGGACTGGGCCGGGCGGGTGCTCATCGACTGGGGCCCGCTGCCCGGCTCGTACGGCTGGGTCTTCCCCAAGGGGGACACGCTCACCGTGGGCGTGATCGCCGCCCGCGGTGAAGGGGCCGCGACCAAGCGCTACCTGGAGGACTTCACCGCCCGGCTCGGCCTGGCGGGCTTCGAACCCAGCATCTCCTCCGGGCACCTCACCCGTTGCCGCGCCGAGGACTCGCCGCTGTCCCGCGGCCGGGTCCTGGTGTGCGGGGACGCGGCCGGCCTCCTCGAGCCGTGGACCCGCGAGGGCATCTCGTTCGCCCTGCGCTCCGGCCGGCTGGCGGGGGAGTGGGCGGTGCGGGTCGCGGAGGCCCACGACGCGGTGGACGCCCGGCGGCAGGCCCTCAACTACACCTTCGCCATCAAGTCCGGGCTCGGCGCGGAGATGGGGGTGGGACGGAGCATGCTCGCGCTGTTCTCCCGCCGCCCCGGTCTGCTGCACGCCGCACTGACCGGCTTCCGGCCCGCCTGGAAGGCGTTCGCCCGCGTCACCCGCGGCTCGACGTCGCTGGGTGAGCTCGTGCGCACCCACCCGGCGGCCCGCCGCGCGCTGGAGACGCTGAGCCGCTGATCAGTCCGCGAAGGTGAGCCGGAAGACCGGGTGGCGCGGGGCTGCCTCAAGCAGTTCCCGGTCCTCCGAATCAGGGCCCAGCCCGGGGAAGAGGGCGCCCACCTCCCATTTCCACGCCTTCAGGTAGGCCCGCAGCACGGCGGGCTTCTGCGCGTCCGGAACCTCGACCGCGGTGAACGGCCGCCGGGTGCGGCCGTGGCTCAGCTCGCCGCTGCCGCTGGCACGCATGTTGCGCGTCCACTGCACGTGGCCGCGGGGTGCGACCAGGTACGTCTGTCCGTCCAGCACGAGCGGGTTGACCGGGGCGCGGCGGAGCTGGCCGCTGGTGCGGCCCCGCACCGTCAGCGTCTGCGCGCCGAACAGGCCGAGGCCGCGGCGGGTGAGCCACATGATCGCGGGGTTGAGTACGCGGTTGCCGAGCTTGCTCGACTTGTGCACGTGGGCGGGCATCGGGCCTCCGGTGTGAGCAGTGCTCTCGTTTTGGACCACTGTTCCATCATTCGGAGATCCATGCAAGAGCACTGCTCTCGTTTGTTTGCATTGCTCTCCCGTGTGGCAGGCTGCTGCCCATGAACGTGATGCGAGGAGCACGGGAGCGCGCCCGTGAGGAGATCACCGAAGCGATCAAGGACGAGGCCCGGCGCCAACTCGCCGAGTCCGGGGCGGCGGGGCTCTCACTGCGTGCCGTCGCCCGGGAACTCGGCATGGCCTCCTCCGCCCTGTACCGCTACTACCCCAGCCGGGACCACCTGCTCACCGCGCTCATCGTCGACGCCTACGGCGCGCTGGGCGCGGCGGCCGAGTACGCGCTCGCCGCCCTGGAGGAGGCCCCGGCGGTGGACCGATGGCGCGTCGTGTGCCACGCGGTGCGCGACTGGGCGCTGGACCACCCCCATGAGTACGCCCTCATCTACGGCTCACCCGTGCCCGGTTACGCGGCCCCGCAGGAGACGACCGGGCCGGCCGCCCGGGTGGCGCTGTGCCTGATCACCGTCGTGGTGGACGCCGAGGGCGACGGCGAGCTGCGCACCCCCGACGACGGCCTGCCGCCGGAGGTCGGACAGGACGCCGCCGCTCTCGGCGTGCTGCTCGGCATCTCGCTGCCTGCCCCGGTGCTGGCCCGGCTGATCGCCGCCTGGTCCCAGCTGTTCGGTCTGGTCGGCTTCGAGCTCTTCGGGCAGTTCACCGGAGTGGTGAAGGCCAGGGAGGCGTTCTTCGACCACGCGGTGACCAGGCTGGCCGAGTCGGTCGGCCTCACCTGACGGCCCGCCCGGGTTGCCGGGGCCCGGATCAGATACCGGAGCTGGAGCGCCAGAGCTCCGCGACGGACGCGTCACCCTCGACGGCCAGCCCCTCCTCGTAGGGCACCCTGTTCCACAGCGCGAGGAACAACACCTCGGCGGGCCCGCTGAGTTCGCAGTCGGCCCGTCCCGCGTCGTTCCGTACGGCCACCGGTGGCCCCTCACCGATGCGCACTGTCCAACTGCGCGGTGAGGAGGTGTCGGTGGCCGTGATCCGCAGCACCCGGGGCTGCGTGCTGCGCACCCTGCTGCGGTCGCGGGCGTGGAAGCCGGTCAGCAGTTCGTCGATGCCGTCGGCCGCCGTCTCGCACCGCACGGGCGACAGCGCCTGTCCCTCGGCGAGTTCGGCGTCGATGCGGTGCACGGTGGTCTCGTGGGTCTGGCGTCTGGCCCAGAAGTGCCGTGCCGACCGGGGGTCGGGTAGGAAGGTCCAGCACTCCATGTCCTCAGGGGCCTCCTGCAGCGCCCGCAGCAACCGCAGGTGCCCGTCGCGGTACCACCGGCCCAGCTGCGCGTCCGGCACCGGGGTGTCGTCCATCGGAACCCGGGCGGTGCGCCGTTCACCGACGATGCCGGCCGCCCAGCGGTGCACCACGCCCTGGTGGCGGAGCAGGTCGCGTACCCGCCACCCCGGGCAGGTGGGCACCTCGGCGTCGAGTCCGGCCTTCTCGGCGGCCACGATCAGGGACCGGCCCTCCTGCTCGAGAGCGATGAGGAAGTCAGCTGTCTCCATGTGCGGGATTGTGCCAGTCGTCCTCGGTGGCGGCGGCCCGTCGGCGGAACGCCCGCAGGCAGGCGCCGAGCAGAACGGCCTGGATCAGGGCGGAGACGGCGATCACCAGCAGGAGGAACCACGTCGGGCCCTCGCCGGCCTCCCAGAACAAGTTCTCCGTGAACAGCAGGACGAACACGGTGGGTGCCGCCACGAGCATCACCCACACCCCCGCCATGGAGGCGTCCTCGTGGCTGCCGAGCAGTGCGTCGCCCGCCGCGAACAGCACGGCGGCACCGGCCAGCGCCAGGTATCCCAGCGACACCGGGTTCACCAGCACACTCCGCAGAGGGAAACGGGGCTTGCCGCCGCCCGGTGCGGCCGGTGAACCGTCCGCGCCGGGACCGGCCGCGGTGCTGGGCGTGCTGGGTGACTTCGGTCTGCGCGGCATGGTGGCTCCCCGGAAAGGTGCGTTGACCCGCGCACCACGGTGGCGTGGCGCCGAACGGTCCGCCTGAGTACGCATACTCATTCGTTACGCGCCGGTAGTACGCGGCGGCGTGGAGCCTACACTGCCAGCATATTTTGTTCACGATCAACACAAAGGAGATCAGGGGGTGACCCAGATGCGTACCAGGCCGGACAGGGGCAGGAGCGCGCTCGGGCCCGCACTGGAACTCGTCCACACCGGACGGGCTCCGACCAGGGCCGTGCTCACCGCCGAGCTGGGCGTCACGCGGGCCACCGCAGGGGCCGTCGCAGCGGAGTTGCAGTCCCTGGGACTGATCACCGTCGACTCCGGACCGGCCATCTCCGCCGGCGCGCAGGGGCGGCCCTCCCACCGGCTCTCGGTGGATCCCGACGGCCCCGTGGTGCTCGCCGCGCAGGTGCACTCCGACGGGTTCCGGGCCGCCCTCGTCGGCCTGGGCGGGCGGGTGGTGGCCACCGACCCAGGGTGCGGCACGGTCGACGCCGACCCCGCCCAGGTGCTCGGCGAGGTCGTCGCCGCCGGAGTGCGGCTGCTGCGTTCCACCGGCCGCCGGTGCGTGGGCGCCGGTCTCGCGGTGCCCTCCGCGGTCGCCGAGCCGGAGGGCACCGCGCTGAATCCGCTGCACCTGGCCTGGCCCGCCGGTGCGCCGGTGCGCGAGATCTTCGCCCGTTGCCTGGCGGACGCCGGTGTGCCGGGTCCCGCGCCCGGCAGCACCGCCGCCGGGTTCGCGGCCAACGACGTCAACCTCGGGGCGCTCGCCGAGCACCGCCACGGCGCGGGGCGCGGCGCCCGGCAGCTGCTGTGCGTGGCCACCGGCCACCGCGGCGTCGGCGGTGCGCTGGTGCTGGACGGCCGGCTGCACAGCGGGAGTTCCGGGCTGGCCCTGGAGGTCGGCCACCTCACCGTCGACCCGCAGGGCCGGCCGTGCCACTGCGGCAGCCGGGGCTGCCTCGACGTGGAGACCGACCCGCTGGCACTGCTGGAGGCCGCCGGACGGGACCCGGGGCCGGAGGTCTCGCTGCTGGACCAGGCCCGGGACCTGCTGTGCGGGGACCTGGCCGCCGACCCCGCCGTCCGGTCCGCCACCCGGCTGCTGATCGACCGGCTGGGGCTGGGCCTGGCCGGGCTGGTCAACATCCTCGACCCGGACCGGATCATCCTGGGCGGACTCCACCGCGAACTGCTGCTCGCCGACCCGGAGCGGCTGCGGCAGACCGTCGCCGACCGCAGCCTGTGGGGGCGCAGTGGCGGAGTGCCGGTCCTGGCGTGCACGCTGGACCACAACAGCCTGGTGGGGGCGGCGGAGCTGGCCTGGCAGCCGGTGCTGGACGACCCGTCGGTACTGCTGGGCCAGTAGGGACTGCGGACGCGGTGCCGGGCGTTCCCCGGGGCGGGGTCACCGGGTCGCTGCCCCAAGGTCGTCCGGCCCGGGGCCCATCCGCCGGCACAGGCGTAACCTCACCCCATGGTGCCTCCGTACATCGCCCACAGCCCGTACGTCAGCCTCGTCACCTTCCGCCGTGACGGGACGCCTGCGCCCACCCCTGTCTGGGGGGTGCCGGACGGGGACGAGCTGCTGGTGTGGACGCGGAGTGACTCCTGGAAGGTCAAGCGGCTGCGCCGCGACGCCCGGGTCACGGTGACGCCGTGCGACGCCCGGGGCCGTGTCGCCGAGGGCGCCGAGGCGGCCGAGGGCACCGGGCGTCTACTGGAGGACCGTGCCGGGCTTGCCCGGGTGCGGCGGGCAATGGCCCGCAAGTACGGCTGGCGGTTCCGGATCGTGGACGGCGGAGGCGCGCTGATGCGGCTGGGGAAGCGTCCGCACGTGGGCATCGCGGTGAAGCTCTGAGCGCGCCTGTCGGCCCGCCGTCCCCGTCCTGACCGCAACCGGGAGGTCGTGCGCCCCTCAGGGCGCGCGCCCGGGACGGCGTCAGCCCGCGACGGCCTGGGCCGTCCGGTTCGCCGAGCGCACCGCGGGTGGTGCCGGGAGGGTGAACCAGACGACCTTGCCGGTGCCACCGCGCTGGGCGCGCATCCCCCAGCTGTCGCTCACGGCGGCGACCAGGGCCAGTCCGCGCCCGCTGGTGGCGAGAGCGCCGGCCGAGCGGACCTGCGGCAGGCGCGGGTCGTGGTCGCGGACGGAGACCGTCAACCGGTCCCACAGCAGCACGAGTTCCACCGTGCAGTGCTTGTCCTCGCCGGTATGGCGGTGGACGTTGGCCAGCAACTCGGTGACGCCGAGCGCGGCGGTGTCGATGAGGGGATCCAGCTTCCAGTACCGGAGCTGGGCGGAGACGATGCGGCGGACCTGGCCTATGCGCGAGGGCAGGGCCTGGAACTCGACGGCACAGTGCCGACTCGGGGTGGGGCGACTGATCACGACTGCGACTCCCTGGGGCCGGGGCGACGTGCGTGGCTGAGGGACGCGCCGATGACGACGGCGTCCTGACCTACCAGCGTGATTCAGCTCACATGTTCGCGCAAATCGAGCTGTGTTCAAGAGGGCACAATGCGTCGATCTTCTGTGATCTTGGAAGTGCGCCGCCGCGCCTCGCCGACTGCCGACAGCAAGCGCTCCCGGCCGGCCACCGGAAGCCGCAGCGCGTACGCCGTGCCGTTGACCGTTGCCAGCATCCG
This sequence comes from Streptomyces sp. 549, assembly GCF_030124175.1. Lineage (GTDB taxonomy): Bacteria > Actinomycetota > Actinomycetes > Streptomycetales > Streptomycetaceae > Streptomyces. Next base: position 117,621 of record NZ_JASKMT010000011.1, read on the forward strand.
GTCGCGGGCCGCCGGCCACCCGCCCAGCAGGTGCACCTGCTCCACCGGGGCGCTGTCGATCTCCCGTCCGTAGCTGGTCAGCAGTGCCAGCCGGCCGTTCCGCACCCGTACCTGCCCGGCCCGGGTCAGGGACCGCATGAGCCGCCCGATCCGCACCCCGGTGACGTCGAACTCCGGTTCCACCACGGTCCACCGCCTTCCACCGTGCCGCCGCGTGAGGCGGCACTCCCCGACACCAGCAGTCTGCCCACGCGCGCCGCCGCTGACCAGGGGTCCAGGTGCCCGGAAGGGGAGCCGCATATGATCGATCGGTGAGCACCGAGCAGACCGGCACCGACGGCACGGCCCCCGCGAGCGGTCCCGCGCCCCGACCGGTGGACGTGGACCGCAGCGACCCCGTCTACCGGAACTGGCTGAAGGAGGCCGTGCGGCGCGTGCAGGCCGACGCGAACCGCAGCGCCGACACCCATCTGCTGCTGTTCCCGCTGCCGGAGCACTGGGGTATCGACCTGTACCTCAAGGACGAGTCCACCCACCCCACCGGCAGCCTCAAGCACCGGCTGGCCAGGTCGTTGTTCCTCTACGGCCTCTGCAACGGCTGGATCCGGCCCGGCAAACCCGTCATCGAGGCGTCCAGCGGCTCCACCGCCGTCTCCGAGGCGTACTTCGCGAAGCTCATCGGTGTCCCCTTCATCGCGGTGATGCCGCGCACGACCAGCGCGGAGAAGACCCGGCTCATCGAGTTCCACGGCGGCCGGTGCCATCTGGTGGACGATCCGCAGACGGTGTACGAGGTGTCGGCCCGGCTCGCCGAGGAGACCGGTGGCCATTACATGGACCAGTTCACCTACGCCGAACGCGCCACCGACTGGCGCGGAAACAACAACATCGCGGAGTCGATCTACCAGCAACTGCGTCTGGAACGCTACCCGGAGCCGACCTGGATCGTCGCCGCCGCCGGGACCGGCGGCACCTCGGCGACCATCGCCCGCTACGTGCACTACATGCAGTACGACACCCGCATCTGCGTGCCCGACCCGGAGAACTCCTGCTTCTTCGACGGCTGGGTCGACCGCGACGCGGACGCCACCAGTGACTGCGGATCCCGCATCGAGGGCATCGGGCGCCCGCGGATGGAACCGAGCTTCGTGCCCGGCGCCATCGACCGCATGATGAAGGTGCCGGACGCCGCGAGCATCGCCGCGGTACGCGAACTGGAGACCGCGCTCGGCCGCCGGGCCGGCGGATCGACCGGAACGGGACTGTGGAGCGCGCTGCGGATCGTCGCCGAGATGGTCGACGCCGGGCACACCGGATCGGTCGTCACCCTGCTGTGCGACCCGGGCGAGCGCTACCTGGACAAGTACTACTCCGACGCCTGGCTGGCCGGTCAGGGCCTCGACATCGCCCCCTACACCACCACCCTGCGCACCTTCCTGCGCACCGGCACCTGGCCGCGCTGACGCCCGCCCGGCAGGGACCGCACCGCCCGCAGGCCGCCGCCCCACCGCCACCCGGCGGCGCCCCGCCCGCGCGGTGCGGGCAGAACCGGCCCGGTCAGCCGTCTTAGCGGCTGACGGCAGGTCAACTATGCTGCCAGCAGGCGGACTCCGCACCTCGTCGCGCCCGCCGCCGCAGCCGAAAGCCGCCCGACGACCGCCCGCATCCGCGTCCGCACCGACCGCCGGACGTCGAGCGGACCGCCCCCGCCGGCCGGCCCCGCCACACCGACCGGGGGACCAGCCGATGCATGCCGCACCCCGACCAGGCCGTCCGCGGCCCGCTCCCGCCCTGGAACTCCTCGTCCACGGCGTCGGCGGTGCCACCCCGCACGACATGCTCGACGACCCGCGCACCGTCCGCGTCACCGGTGACGGCACCGCCGGCATCCACCGGCGGGCCGACGACGCCGACGCCGAGGAGCGCGCCGACGGCCACCCCGCGCAGCCCGTACCGGAGGCGTACTGCTGGTCCAACCTCACCTCGGGGAACGGCGCCCGCGCGCTCTGGCTGATCCTGCTGCCCTTCATGATCGCCAACCTGGCGTACTGGATGCGCCCCGCGGCGCCCCGCGCCCACCCCGCGCAGCGCCTGTACTCGGTGCTCGTCCGGCTGATCGCGCTGTCCCTGACCGTGCTGCTGGTCGCCGCCGCCTGCGAGGTGGCGCTCGACCTGGTGGCCTGGCAGTGCGCCGGGGCGGCCGGGTGCGCCCGCAACACCTCCTGGCTGGCGTTCCTGGCCGCCGACGGTGACGGATGGTGGAGCACACCCGGCCGCAGGCTCGTGGTGGCGTCCCTGCTCCCGGTCCTGCTGACCGCCCTGCTGTGGGGCCTCTCCCGCCGCACGTGGAGCGCCTACGAGTCGGCCCCTCCGCCGCCGCTCGCCCCGGCCGCCGCACGGGTCCCGGCCGTCGAGGACCGGCCGCCGCTCAGCCTCCCCGGATTCTGGTACGGGCGCCGCCTCGTCGGCCGCCTGCGGGCGGCCCACACCTCCGCCGGGCTGCTGACGGTGGCGAGCGCCGTGCAGTTCGCCGTCGCCGGGTACGACCGCCGGCTGGGCGGCTGGCCCGAGGACGCCGGCCGCCTGCTGGCCGCCGCCACGGCGCTGTGCTGGTGCCTCACCGTGTTCGTGGTGGTCCACCGCGGGCGCAGCGAGGAGCACCCCGACGACCGCTCCGACCGCGCCGCCACCCAGGCGCTGCCGTGGGCCGCCGTCGGCCTGCTGGCGCTGACCGCGGTACACGCGGCGTGGGACCGGCCGGGCTGGACGTCCACCGAGCACCTGCCGGGCACCGCGTTCTTCGCGGTGTGCGCCGTCGTGCAGGGCCTGCTCATCGCGGCCCTCGCCGCCGTCGCCCTGCTGCTGCACCGCCGGGCGCCCGCCGGTCACCGCAGCGTGCTGCACGGACTTGGCGGCGCGGCGGTGGCCCTGCTGGCCTGCGCGCTCGGCGGCGTGCTCTCCGGCGGGGTCGCCCAGCGGGTCGCCGAGTGGCTCGCCCCCGCCTCCTCGGAAGGCGCCGGGGCCGGGCTCATCGCCGGCCCGCCGGTCGTGCTGACCTGGCAGGCCGCGGTGATCCCGCTGCTGGTGGTGGCGGTGGCGCTGTTCGCGTTGGTCTCCGCCGCGAGGGTGTGGCGGGCGCGGCGGCGCCTCATCCCGGAGGTCATGACCGGCTACCCGGAGGAGGACCCCGAGCGGGAGGTGCCCTCCCGCACCGAGCGCATCGCCGGAACCGTCGCCCGCGCCTCCCTCACCGACTCCGCTCCCGCGCTCGTCGGCTCCGTAGCCGTGCTGACGCTGCTGCTGGGGGCAGGCGCGGTACTCGGCGCGGTGCTGTCGGGACTGCCGCCCGGACAGGCGGCCGGAGGCGCCCCCGGGCCGCTCCCGGCGCTGGGGCAGCTCGCCCAGGGCATCGGCTCCTGGCTGATGGGCGCCCTGGTGATAGTGCTGATCACCACCGGCCGCCGCGCCTACCGGGACGCCGGGGCACGGCGCACCATCGGCATCCTGTGGGACGTCGGCACGTTCTGGCCGCGGGCCGCGCACCCCTTCGCGCCGCCCTGCTACGCCGAGCGCGCGGTGCCCGACCTGAGCTGGCGGATCAGCTCCTGGACCGAACTGACCGGCGGACGCCTGGTGCTGTCCGGGCACTCGCAGGGAAGTGTGCTCGCCGCCGCGGCCGTGTGGCAGCTCGACCCGGTGACCCGCAACCGGGTGGCGCTGCTGACGTACGGCTCGCCGCTGGAACGTCTCTACGGCCGCTGGTTCCCCGCCTGCTTCGGGCCCACCGCACTGCGCGCGCTGCACCGCGAGGTCGACTGCTGGCGCAACCTCTGGCGGGCCACCGACCCCATCGGCGGGCCGGTGCGCGTTCCCGGAGGCGGCGGCCCTGACGTGGACTGCGGGCCGCTCAAGGACCCGTTGCAGTACGGCCGTTCACTGCGCCACCCGCTGCACGCGCCGATCCTCGGCCACGGCGACTACCAGCTCGACCCGGCCTTCGGCGCCGAACGCCGCGACCTGCTGGTGCGGTTGACCGAACGCGACGACCGGGTGGTGCCCACCCAGCCGGCCGGCCCCCGGCTCCCGAGCGGCAACGACCGGCTCCCGAGCGGCAACGACGTCGGGGAGGTCAGCGCCGCCCCCGTGCCGGCACCGGCCGACGCCACCGACTCCCAAGGCGCCATCGACACCACGGGCGGCAGGGGCGGGCCGGTCAGCGCAGATCCGGCAGATCCTCCGCGTACAGCAGGGTGAGTTCCTCGGTACTCGGGTCGGGGAGCTGGGCGACCCGGCCCGCGTGCCGCTCCACCATCGCCTCGAACGTCTGCCGGGCGGTCCGCCCGTTGCCGAACGACGGCCCCTTGGGCAGCACCGTGAAGTGCTTGAGCAGCGCCTCCTCTGCACCCTCCCCGAGGCGGTACTGCTGCTCCTCGGCCTGCTGCCGGACGATGTGCAGCAACTCCTCCGGCTCGTAGTCGCCGAAGGTGATCGTGCGGGAGAACCGGGAGGCCACCCCGGGGTTGACCGCGAGGAAGCGCTCCATCTCCTCGGTGTAGCCGGCGACGATCACCACCACCTCGTCCCGGTGGTCCTCCATCAGCTTCACCAGGGTGTCGATGGCCTCCTTGCCGAAGTCGCGGCCGGAGTCCTCCGGGGAGAGCGCGTACGCCTCGTCGATGAACAGCACCCCGCCCCGGGACCGGTCGAACGCCTCCTGGGTGCGGATCGCGGTGGAACCGATGTGCTCACCCACGAGGTCCACCCGGGAGACCTCGACGAGGTGCCCTCGTTCCAGCACGCCGAGCGAGTGCAGGATCTGCCCGTAGAGCCGGGCGACGGTGGTCTTGCCGGTGCCGGGGGAGCCGGTGAAGACCAGGTGCCGCCGGGCCGAGGCCGCCTTCAGGCCGGCCTGCTGGCGCCGCCTGCCGACCTCGATCATGTCGGTGAGGGCGCGCACCTCACGTTTGACGCTTTCCAGACCGACGAGGGTGTCCAGCTCCGACAGCACGTCGTGCGCCGGGCGGGCAGTGGGCCCGCTCTCCGCCTCCGGCGCCGCCGCGGGGGCCGGCACGGTCGCGGGGGGCGCGGCGGTGAGCAGCCCCGCGGTGGCGCCCTGCACCGCGGTGGCGGCCACCGGCGGCACGGGGGAGGGTACGGCCGACGACTCGTCGCTGCTGCAGTCCGTCACGGTCGTGCCGTCCTCGGCGAACTCGTAACCGCCGCGGGCGCACCGCTCGGTGCGGCAGCGGGTGAGCGTGGTGCGGCAGCCGTCGATGATGTGGAAGCCGTAGCCGCCGCTGTCGGTGATCTTGCAGGCGGTGAACGTGCCGCGGCCCTGGGCGGAGACGTAGACGCCCGCCTCCGCCGGTCCGGTGACCGTGCACCGCTCGACCTGGGGGTCGGCGCCCTTGGTGACGATGATGCCGCTGGCCGGCCCGTCGATGGTGCACCCGGACAGGGTGCCGCCGCTGCCGTGGTCGCGGAACCAGGCGCCCGTCGCGGCGTCCCTGATGCGGCAGTCGTCCAGCTGGACCGAGCCGCCGTCGCTGACCGACACCGCGGTGCCGCGCACCTGGGAGATGTCGCTGTCCACCACGTCCGCGCGGGAGCCGCGGTCCAGTACGAAGATCGCGTCCGGCACGCCGTGAACCCGGCAGGTGTCCAGTACGGCGGTCGCGCCGTCGCTGATCCACACCGCCGGGTAGTCGCCCGTGCTGTCGTGGATCTCGCACCGGTTGGCGTCCACCCGGGTTCCCGGGTCCCATACCGACAGCCCGTTGCGGCCGAACCTGCGCACCGCCGAGCGGGTAAGCGTCAGCACCGACCGCGACCGCAGGTCGATGCCGTTCTCCGGCAGGTCGTGGATGTCGCAGTCGGCCAGGGTGAGCACCGCGTCGGTGTCCAGCGTGATGCCGTCGGCCGTGGTGCGGTGGACCTGGCAGTCCGTCAACTGGCCGACGGCCCGGGAGGCGACCTGCACGCCGGTGCCCTTGATCTCGTAGAACTCGCAGCCCACCGCCTCGACGGAACTGCCCTCACCGGTCAGCGAGAGTCCCGCACCGGAGGCGTGGTGCACCCGGCAGCGGTCCAGACGCGGGTGGGCGCCGTCCCGGACGGAGATGCCGGACTGGCCGGCGGCCACCACCTCGCACTCCTCGAAGAGGCCGCCCGCGCCGCCGGACAGGCTCACGCCCAGCCCGGCCGGGTTGTCGACCGTGCAGCGGCGGACCGTCGGGCGGGCCCCGTCGCGCACCTCGATGCCGGCCGCCGAGCGGGTCATCACCCGCAGTCCGATCAGCTCCGGAGTGCTGTCCTCGACCAGCAGGGCCGGCGCGGCGGAGTCCTGCCCCTCGATCTGGAGGTCCCGCACGACCGCTGCCGCGCGCACCGTGAGCGGCACTCCGTCGGCGGGGGTGATGCGCACCGAGCCGCTGCCGGCCCGTTCGGGGCCGCGCAGCGTCACCGCGCGCTCTATCACCAGGTTCTCGCGGTAGGTTCCGGGCGCGATGGTCAGCACGTCACCGTCCCCGGCGGCCTCCAGGGCCGCTGCGAGCGAGGCGTAGTCGCCCGTGCGCCGCCGCCAACGCGACGTGCTGGTGTGCGTCACCTGGACCGAGCCCTGTGCCATGGACCGTGTTGCCCCAACCTCGTGCGAGAACCCTGAGATAACTGCCTGTGATAACTGACCGTGCTGCCAAGCCTGTCGGTCGCACCACGGTAGCGTGTGCGGCGCCCCTCGGATGACCGGTCCGGCCGGTCGGTCCGGCCGGTGGCCAGGTCAGCTCGAAGCGTCCGTCCGGCCCCAGTCCGGCCCCACCCGCGCCCAGGCGCGCTCCCAGTCCTCGTACCGCCGGTGCATCAGGCGGCGCAGCAGGAGGCGGCGGCCCGCCTCCACCGCCGCGCCGGCGAGCACCGCGACGACCAGACCGGCCAGCGCGCTGTGCGTGGCGGCGGTGTCCGTCCGCATCGGTGCCGAGGTGACCTGACCCGCGCGGTCGGTCCATACGGGGAAGCGCTCGCCCACCCGGATGCCCTCGCGGGTGCCGAGCACGGCCCTGTGGACGGTGCCGTCGGGGGCGGTCCAGCCGACGGCGACACGCTGGCGGCCGGTGCGGTCACCGGACTCCTCGAACTCGGGCTCGGCGGCCGGCCGGGGCAGCAGCCGGTGCACCGTCGCCCACACCTGGCTGCGCTCCTCGTGCTGCTGGGCGACGGTCCTCAGCAGCGAGCGGTGGGCGGCGTCACCCGCGACCAGACCCACCAGCGGGGCGCCGACAGCGATGACCAGCGCGGCACACACCGCCAGCCATGCTTCCACCCGGTCGCTGCGCCGGCGCAGCGAGTTGTGCCGCCAGCGCCACAGGCCGAAGATCGCCCGAAACACCGTGCACCCCCGTCCCCGCGCCGCCCGGCTCCCGGGCGCGTCCCTGCCGCGGGCGGTCGAGCCCTCAGCCGCCGCGTACAGCCTGGGAGAACCGTACTGGCCAGCAGCGCCGTTGTCCTCCCCCTTCCGTCTTGTTCCGGTCCCCCTGCGGCCTGTTCCGGCCCCGTCCGACCTCCTTGCCTGCCTGTTCCGGCTCTCCAGGGCCGGTCACGGGCTTCCGCAGGACGGGTTCCGGTCGGCCCGCCACCGGTCCGCGTCCAGGACCTGCGCCCGGTCCGCCGGACGCGGACGTTCGCCCGTACTGGTGTACGCCGACAAGCGGCGCCGGCCCCCGTGGTGACGCTGTGTCGCCCTGATCGGCGGCGTGATCACCCAACGTGGGGGGCGCGCCGTCAAGTGCCCTGCGCTACCCCGGATATGAGAATCACATCCACCCTCTTGTCGTCTCTTTTGGGTGATTGCCGCTGATCAACTCGTCTGACTAGTTTGCGAGCGCGAGGCGGGAGCCGTCGAGGCCCCGCCACCCCTCATGGATTGGTGGTGCCCTGCGTGACGGCTCCGGTCGAGACGACTCCTGGCAGCAACGACGGAAGCAGCGGGAGCGGTGGCTCCGGGAGTGGCGGCAGCAACCCCGCACCCGAAGGGTCCGGGCGCCTGAGCCTGGCCACCGCCGCCGCACGGCAGTTGGCCACCACGACCAAGACACCACCGCAGATGCAGGGCATCTCCTCACGGTGGCTGCTGAAGGTCCTTCCCTGGGTCCAGGTGTCAGGCGGCACCTTCCGGGTGAACCGCCGCACCACCCACACCCTGGGCGACGGCCGGGTGGAGTTCGTCTCCACCGGTGCCGCGATCCGCGTCATCCCGGCGGAGCTGGGCGAGATGGCGGCCCTGCGCGGTTTCGATGACCCGGCCGTGCTGCGTGCCCTGGCCGACCGATTCGTGCAGCGGGACTTCGCCGCCGGGGAGGTCCTGGTGGAAGCCGGCCGGCCGGTGGACCGCATCGTGCTCGTCGCCCACGGAAAGCTCGACAAGGTCGCCCCCGGCTTCTACGACGGCGAGGTCTCCCTCGGCGTCGTCGCCGACGGCGACCACCTCGGGGACCGTCTGCTGACCGAGGAGGACCCGGGCGAGTGGGAGTTCACCCTGCGGTCGGTGACCAGCGGCACGGTGCTCACGCTGGACCGTGCGGCCTACGAGGAGGTCCGCGGCGGGGCCCCCGCCCTGCGTGAGCACCTCGCCGCGTTCCGGTCCGCGCTGCCCGCGCAGCGCAACGCGGAGGGCGAGGCGGACATCGAACTCGCCGCCGGCCACCACGGCGAGCTGGAACTGCCCGGCACCTTCGCGGACTACGACACCGCCCCGCGCGAGTACGAGCTGAGCGTGGCGCAGACCGTGCTGCGGGTGCACACCCGCGTCGCCGACCTCTACAACGAGCCGATGAACCAGGTCGAGGAGCAGATCCGGCTCACCGTGGAGGCGTTGCGTGAACGCCAGGAGCACGAACTCGTCAACAACCGGGAGTTCGGGCTGCTGCACAACGCGGACCTGTCCCACCGCCTCCACACCCGCACCGGTCCGCCCACGCCCGACGACATGGACGAGCTGCTGGCCAGCGTGTGGAAGGACCCGACCGTCATCCTGGCCCACCCCAAGGCCATCGCGGCCTTCGGCAGGCAGTGCACCAGCCGGGGCATCCACCCGTCGTTCATCGAACACCACGGCCACCGGGTGCCCGCCTGGCGCGGGGTGCCCGTACTGCCGTGCAACAAGATCCCGGTCAGCGAGAGCGGCACCACCTCGATGATGGTGATGCGGACCGGAGAGCAGGCCCAGGGCGTGGTCGGCCTGCACCGGACCGGCATTCCCGACGAGTACCAGCCCAGCCTGTCTGTGCGGTTCATGGGCATCAACGAGAAGGCGGTTATCTCCTACCTGGTCAGCGCGTACTTCTCGGCCGCGGTGCTGGTTCCCGACGCCCTGGGAGTGCTGGAGGACGTCGAGACCGGCCTCTGACCCCGGCCCGCCGCGGCCTGCCGCCGCGAGGCCCCCGCTCCGCCCGTTCCGCCCTTCCGGCGGGTTTCGGCACGACCGCCGGCCCGCCGCTCCCCACCACGCACACCGGAAGGCTCACCCCGCATGTCCCACTCCGCCCTGACAAGTCTCGACACGACCGCGGCACGGCAGCTTGCGACCACCACCAAGACGCCGCCGCAGATGCAGGGCATCTCCTCCCGGTGGCTGCTGAAGATCCTCCCCTTCGAGCAGGTCTCGGCCGGCACCTACCGCGTCAACCGGCGGCTCAGCCACACGGTCGGCAACGGGCGGGTGGAGTTCGTCTCCACCGGCGCCGAGGTCCGCGTCATCCCCGCCCAGCTGACCGAACTGCCGCCGCTGCACGGTTTCGAGGGCCCGGACGTGCTGCAGCAGCTCGCCGGGCGCTGCGTGCAGCGCGAGTACGCGCCCGGCGACGTGCTCGTCGAATCGGGCCGACCGGTCGACGAGGTGCTGCTCATCGCCCACGGCAAGATCAACAAGGTGGGCGCCGGCGAGTACGACGGCGAGACCAACCTCGGGGTGCTCGCCGACGGCGACTGGGCCGGGGAGCACGCGATGGTGGCCGAACCGGGGGAGTGGGGGTTCACCCTCCGGGCCGTCACCCGGGCCACCGTTCTCGCCCTGCCGCTGTCGGACTTCGAGGCCGTCGCCGGGCAGTCCCGCGACCTGCGCGCGCACATCGACGGCTTCCTCTCCCGGGTGCTGCCCCGTCAGAACCAGCGCGGCGAGGCCGACATCGAGCTGGCCTCCGGCCACCACGGGGAGTTGGAACTGCCCGGCACGTTCGTGGACTACGACACGACGCCGCGCGAGTACGAGCTGAGTGTGGCGCAGACCGTGCTGCGGGTGCACTCCCGCGTCGCCGACCTCTACAACGAACCGATGAACCAGGTGGAGGAGCAGCTGCGGCTCACCATCCAGGCGCTGCGCGAGCGCCAGGAGTACGAGCTGATCAACAACCGGGAGTTCGGCCTGCTGCACAACGCCGACCTCAAGCAGCGCCTGCACACCCGCACCGGCCCGCCCACCCCGGACGACCTGGACGACCTGATCTCCCGGCGGCGCAAGACCCAGTACCTGCTGGCCCACCCCCGCACCATCGCCGCGATCGGCCGCGAGTGCAGCAGCCGCGGCATCTACCCGCCGGAGACCGAGGTCCAGGGCAGCGTGGTGCGCAGTTGGCGCGGCATCCCGCTGCTGCCGTGCAACAAGATCCCGGTGAGCGAGACCAACACCAGCTCGGTGCTGGCGCTGCGGGTCGGCCAGGAGAACGAGGGCGTGGTCGGACTTCACCAGACGGGCATCCCCGACGAGTACGAGCCCAGCCTCAACGTCCGCTTCATGGGCATCAACGACAAGGCCGTCATCTCCTACCTGGTCAGCGTCTACTTCTCCGCCGCGGTCCTGGTCCCCGACGCGCTGGGCGTGCTGGAGGACGTCGAGCTCTGACCGTCGAGACATCCGGGCGGGTGGCACGGGGGACCGGATTCCTGTGCCGCCCGCCGGCGGCGTGGCGCGAGGTGCTGATCCGGCGGGTGCGGTTGGTGGTGGCCGCGACGATCTCCTACGACGTGGTCGAGGCGGCCGTCGCCCCCAGCGCCGGCACCCGTGCCTCCTCCACCGCGCTGATCGGCTTCGGACCCGACTCCGTCATCGAGGTGCCTCCGCCGAGGCGGTCGCCTGGCAGTTCTCGTCGGCCGGCCGCGAAGTCCGCGAGCAGCGGGCGGAGGCGCCCGCTGCGGCCCCCTCCCCACCGCCGGCCCGACGGCAGCCGCTCCGAGCGCGACACCTGCTGCACGGGCGAGTAAGGCCCATCGCCGGTCCGTGGCTGAGCCCCGGCGCCGCAACTCCCCAGGAAGGCGGGCCGCGGCCGGAGCGGGACCGTAGGATCACCGCATGGAGCAGCGAGTACTGGGTCGGACCGGACGTGAGATCTCCGTCGTGGGACTGGGCACATGGCAGCTGGGAGCGGACTGGGGGCAGATCCGCGAGGAGGATGCCCTGGAGGTGCTGGACGCGGCGGTCAGGGCCGGAGTCACCTTCTTCGACACCGCCGACGTGTACGGCGACGGCCGAAGTGAGCGCGTGATCGGCCGCTACCTTGCCGAGCGTCCCGACGCGGACGTGTTCGTGGCGACCAAGATGGGCCGCCGGGTCGAGCAGAGGCCGGAGAACTACCACCTGGACCACTTCCGGGCCTGGACCGACCGCTCCCGCACCAACCTCGGCGTGGAGACCCTCGACCTGGTGCAACTGCACTGCCCGCCGACGGCCGTGTACTCCAGCGACGCCGTCTTCGACGCGCTGGACACCCTGGTCGCCGAGAAGCGCGTCGCCGCCTACGCGGTGAGTGTGGAGACGTGCGCCGAAGCCCTGGCCGCTATCGCCCGGCCCGGGACGGCGAGCGTGCAGATCATCCTCAACCCGTTCCGCCTCAAGCCGCTGGAGCAGGTGCTGCCCGCCGCGGCCCGGGCCGGCGTCGGCATCATCGCCCGGGTACCGCTGGCGTCCGGCCTGCTGTCCGGCCGCTACACCCGCGACACCGTCTTCGCGCCCGACGACCACCGGACGTTCAACCGCGGCGGTGAGGCGTTCGACCAGGGCGAGACCTTCTCCGGTGTGGACTTCGAGACGGGTCTCGAAGCTGCGGCCGAGTTCTCCGGACTGGCCCCCGAGGGCGCCACCCCCGCGCAGACGGCCCTGCGGTGGATCGTCCAGCAGCCCGGCGTCACCTCGGTGATCCCCGGCGCCCGCTCGCCCCGCCAGGCCGTGGCGAACGCGGAAGCCGCCGCACTGCCGCCGCTCACCGACGGGACACTGCGCGCCGTCAGCGACCTCTACGAACGGCGGATCCGCCCCCAGGTGCACGACCGCTGGTAGCGGCCGCCGAGCCGGGACCCCGCCCGCCCGGCCGTGGCAGCGCCCCCAGACGTGCACCCCCGCCGAGCTGCCCGTACGCGCGTTCGGTGAGAGACTGGAGGTTCCCCCTCGGTTCTCAGGACGTGGACGACGACAGCGGCCTCACCCCTCGCCCGGTGAGGCCGCCACCGCACCCGCCGGCGCGGGAGTCGGCCGCTCCCGGGACCGCCCACCTCCGGGAGAAGGGCACCACATGCGCACGATCACAGGACTGCTGGGAGCACTCGCCCCCGAGCACAGCCGGCGCCTGCGGAGCCTGGGCCGTGAGGTGTCGTTCCCCACCGACGCCCGGATCTTCGAGGAAGGCCGTCCCGCCGACCGCTTCTGGATCATCCACACCGGATCGGTCACCCTGGACCAGCAGATACCGGGACGCCGGCCGCAGGTGCTGGAGACCGTCGGGCACGGCGAACTGCTGGGCTGGTCGTGGATGTTCCGCCCCTACCTGTGGCACATGGGGGCTGAGGCGGGCAGCCCGGTGCGGGCCCTGGAGTTCGACGCCGCCGAGGTCCGGCAGATGTGCGAGGACGACCACGAGATCGGCTATGCGCTCGCCCTCGCCGTCGGTGAGATCATCTCGCACCGGCTGCAGCGCTCGCGCAGCCGCCTGCTCGACACCTTCGGGCCCTACGGCACCCTTCGCTGAAACCACTCTTCCGAGCGGCACCCTGCGCGATCCGTTGCCGCCCGAGCCCTGCTGCAGCACGATGTTCCCGTGCTGAACCCCTGGCTGGCGCTGGAGACAGGAGCGGACCCGGCCGAACGAGCCGGGCAGCTGCGGCGCGCCCATGAGTCCTTTCTCGCTGGTGGCGGCGTCGGTCAGCCGGTCCGCAACGTCGTCGCCGACTCCTGGCGGCGCTGTGCCGGGGCCCGCGTCGCCCCTGACGGCCTGGCCCGCGTCGACCTCGGCGGCGACGAGCTGGCCGCCCGCCGGGCAGCCCACCCGCTCGCCGCGGTCATGCCGCTGGTGCGCGAACTGCTCGGCGCCATCGCGGACGACGGCGCGCAACTGCTCTCGGTGTGCGACGAGAGCGGGCGCATGCTCTGGGTGGAGGGCCACCCCGCGGTGCTGCGCCGCGCCGAAGGCATGAACTTCGTTCCCGGCGCACGCTGGGCCGAGCCCTACTCCGGCACCAACGCCCCCGGCACGGCCCTCGCCGTCGACCACCCGGTGCAGATCTTCGCCTCCGAGCACTACTGCCACCCCGTCCAGAAGTGGACCTGCGCCGCCGCACCCGTGCACGATCCGCACACCCGCCGCGTCATCGGCGCCATCGACATCACCGGGGGCGACCACCTGGCGACCCCGCAGAGCCTCGCCCTGGTCCAGGCGACCGCACGGGCCGCCGAGGCGCATCTCGCGGCGCTCGCCCACCGCCCGCCCGGCAGCCACCTGCGGGCGCTGGGCCGCGACGAGGTGCTGCTGCGCCCCGGCGCCGGCCCGCCGCTGCGCCTGGGACGACGCCACAGCGAGATCGTGGTCCTGCTCGCCGCCCACCCCGACGGCCTCACCGGCGACCAGCTCGCCACCGAGCTGTACGGCGAGCGGGACATCAACCCCGTCACGCTGCGAGCCGAGCTGTCCCGGCTGCGTGTACTGCTGGGTGACAGCCTGGCCTCCCGCCCCTACCGCCTCACGCCCGCGCCGCGCGGCGACTGGCAGGCCGTCGCCGAGGCCGTCGCGCACGGCGACCTCAGCGGCGCGGTCACCGCCTACCGGGGCCCGCTGCTGCCCCTCTCCGAGGCCCCCGGAGTGCTGCGGCTGCGCCGGCGGCTCGCCGACCGGCTGCGGCACGCCCTGCTCACCGGACGCGACCCGGTGGCGCTGGAGGACTGGGTCCGCACGCCGTGGGGAGAGGACGACCTCGCCGCCTGGGAGGCGCTGCTGGCCGTTCTGCCCGCCGCCGCCCGGGACGTGCCGGCCGGCCGGGTGCGGGAGTTGCGTGCCGCCTACGGGCTGGCGGCCGACGCAACCTCCGTGCAACGTCGCCGCCGCTAGCGTCGCGGAGCACGCAGGCTTCCGCAACGAGGTGGGGGCCGCCTTTCGAGCCAGGGAAGGCGCATCATGAGCCGCTACGCCGCACCCGGAACCGACGGCGCCGTCGTCGCCTACCAGCCCCGCTACGACCACTGGATCGGCGGCGCCTACGTCGCCCCCAAGCTCGGCGGGTACTTCGAGAACCCCACGCCGGTCACCGGGGAGCCCTTCACCGAGATCGCCCGCGGCACCGCCGAGGACGTCGAGCGGGCCCTCGACGCGGCCCACGGGGCCGCCCCCGCGTGGGGCCGCACCTCCCCGGCCGAACGCGCGGTCGTGCTGAACCGGATCGCCGACCGGATGGAGGAGAACCTCGAGGCGCTGGCGGTGGCGGAGAGCTGGGAGAACGGCAAGGCCGTCCGCGAGACGCTGGCCGCCGACATCCCTCTGGCCATCGACCACTTCCGCTACTTCGCGGGCGCCATCCGCGCCCAGGAGGGCACGCTGTCGGAGATCGACCAGGACACCGTCGCCTACCACTTCCACGAGCCGCTGGGAGTCGTCGCCCAGATCATCCCGTGGAACTTCCCGATCCTGATGGCGGTGTGGAAGCTGGCGCCCGCGCTGGCCGCCGGCAACGCCGTGGTGCTCAAGCCCGCGGAGCAGACCCCGGCGTCGATCCACCTGCTGATGGGCCTGATCGCCGACCTGCTGCCGCCCGGCGTGGTCAACATCGTCAACGGCTTCGGTGCCGAGGCTGGCAAGCCGCTCGCCAGCAGCCCCCGGGTCGCGAAGATCGCCTTCACCGGTGAGACCACCACCGGCCGGCTGATCATGCAGTACGCCTCGGAGAACCTGAAGCCGGTCACCCTGGAACTCGGCGGCAAGAGTCCCAACATCTTCTTCGACGACGTCTCCGCGGCTGACGACGACTTCCTGGACAAGGCGCTGGAGGGCTTCACCATGTTCGCCCTCAACCAGGGCGAGGTGTGCACCTGCCCGTCGCGCGCGCTCATCCAGCAGGGCCACTACGCCTCGTTCCTGGAGGCGGCCACCGCCCGCACCGAGCAGATCGTGCAGGGCCACCCGCTGGACACCGACACGATGATGGGCGCCCAGGCCTCCAACGACCAACTGGAGAAGGTGCTGTCCTACCTGGACATCGGTCGGCAGGAGGGCGCCCGGGTGCTGACCGGGGGTGCCCGCGCCGACCTCGGCGGTGAACTCGCAGGCGGGTACTACGTCCAGCCCACCATCCTGGAGGGCGGCAACCACATGAGGGTCTTCCAGGAGGAGATCTTCGGGCCGGTCGTGGCGGTGACCTCGTTCTCCGACTACGCCGACGCCATGAAGACCGCCAACGACACGCTCTACGGGCTGGGCGCCGGCGTGTGGACCAGGGACGCCTCCACCGCCTACCGCGCGGGGCGGGCCATCGCGGCGGGACGGGTCTGGACGAACTGCTACCACGCCTATCCGGCGCACGCCGCGTTCGGCGGGTACAAGCAGTCCGGCATCGGCCGGGAGAACCACCACATGATGCTGGACCACTACCAGCAGACGAAGAACCTCCTGGTCAGCTACTCACCGCAGAAGCTCGGCTTCTTCTGACCAGGTACCAGGTCCGCCCGGGCCCCGGCCTCCCGGCCCGGGCGGACCGCCCCCTCCCGCCCGTAGCGCGACCACAGCCCCGGCGGCCCGCCCGGCCGCCCCGGGAGAAGACGAGGTGCGTGGTGCCGACCGACAGCACCGAGCCCACCGGCCCGCTCGCGCGGGTCGCCCTCACCACGGCGGCGGCCGGACTGCTCCGGGAACTGACCGGCAGGCACGGTCCGCTGATGTTCCACCAGTCGGGCGGCTGCTGCGACGGCAGCGCCCCCATGTGCTACCAGCTCGGCGAGTTCCGCACCGGCGCGTCCGACGTGCTGCTCGGCCGACTCCGGGTGGACGGCGTGCCGGAGCCGGTGCCGTTCTGGATCGCCGCCGACCAGTACGCGTACTGGAGCCACACCCACCTGACCGTGGACGTGGTGCCCGGACGGGGCAGCGGGTTCTCCCTGGAGGCACCCGAAGGGGTGCGCTTCCTCATCCGCTCCCGCCTGCTCACCGAGGAGGAGTCGGCCCGCAGCCCCGGTCAGGGCACCGGGTCGAGCACCTCCACCTGATCCCCACTGCGCACCCTGCCCGTGGATTCGGGGACCAGGTTCTGGCCGAAGACCAGCTGGCTCCCGAACCGACGGTGGCGGGCCAGGGTGCGCAGTGGCTCCCTGCCGCGCCGGGCGGTGCGCTGGTCGGTGGTGGTCACGACGCAGCGCCCGCACGGCTTGGCGACGCGGAACACCACCTGGCCGACCCGCAGTCGGCGCCAGCCGTCCTCCGCCCAAGACTGCGTGCCGGACACCACCAGATTCGGCCGGAACCTGTCCATCGGCAGCGGCCCCTCGTCCGCGTGGCCTCCCTCGGCGACAAGCTCGTTCAGCGCCTCCAGGGAGGCCGTGGTGGTGACCAGCAGCGGGAAGCCGTCGGCGAAGCCGACCGTCTCCCCTTCGCGGCCGAACTCCGGGTCCACCGGCCGGGCGCGCGGGTCCGCCAGGTACACCAGCAGCACCGGCCGGCCCAGATAGGCGGAGAACCAGTCGCTGCCGACGTCCGCGGGCGCCGCGGGCACCCGGTCGCGCCACACCGACACCGTGACCGTCCCGGTCCCGTCGCCGGGCACCGCGACGCGCAGTTTGGGCATGGCGGGCGCGGACAGTTCCAGCCCGCCGTCCGGCAGGGGCTCGGCCGCGGCCAGCGCGAGCCGCGGCTGTTCGCGCTGCGTCACCTGGCGGTGGTCCGCGTCCACCACCATCCAGCGCCGGTCGGCGGCCAGCCCCCAGGGCTGCACCTCCGCCTCGCCGGGGGACGTCCCCCGCACCCCCTTCACCGGATAGACGTGCAACGCGGACAGCTCAGGCCTGGGCATGCCGTCATCCTGCCAGCCGCGTCCTGACGCCAGCCGCGCGGGCCGGACCGCGCGGTCAGTAGCCCGGCGCCGGGTGCTGGCGCCCGTACGGGTCCTCGTAGACACCCGGCATCTGCCGGGGCACGGCCGGCCGCGGTGCGGCGGGCCGGGGTGCGACCGGGCGCATCGGCTGCTGTTGCTGCTGGTACTGCTGCGGGGCCGACTGGTATCCGCCGCGGTCCGGTCCGGCCTGCTGCTGGAAGTACGGAGACGGCGCCTGCTGGAGCGGCGCGGGCTGCGGGGCGGGTGCCTGGTAGCCGCGCGGGGCCGCGTAGGAGGGGCCCGCGGTGAGAGCGGGCAGCGCCGACGGGAGGGCGGGCAGGTTGCTGCCGCCGTCGTACGCGGCGGGGACCCTGATGGGAGCGATCTGCGGGGTGCCCCGCTCGGCCACCAGGCTGTCGTAGATGGGCGTGTCGGGGAAGGAGGGGGTGGCGTAGTAGCCACCGCCGTAGCCGCCGTAGCTGCTGCCGAGGGAGGGGGAGGTCATGCTCCATAAGTTAAGCGGAAGAAGTGCCGGATGAGGAGGCCGGTAAGGGGGTCTTTTCACGGGTTCTGTGGGGCTGCTTGTCCCTAATCCGAGCGAAACTCTGCAAATCGGTCGCATGATCGCCCCAATGTGGGGTATGTGGGAGAACTTTCGGGTCGGGGGCGGCGACGGGGGCGACAGGGCGAGCAGTTCGCTGGCATAGGTTGTGGTCCTGCCGAGCAGGACAGAGCGGGACAGCACGCCACCCACGAGGGGGAGCAGTATGACCATGCGCAAGGGGACCAACGCCCCCGTACCGGCCGCCGCCGTACGGGTGGAGACGGGCTGGACGTCGGGGCCCGGCGTTCCGGACGTCGACGCCTCGGCCCTGCTGCTGGCCGCGGGCAAGGTCCGCTCCGACAGCGACTTCGTCTTCTACAACCAGTCGGCGCACGCCTCGGGGGCCGTCCGCCACGAGGGCAAGACGCCGTCGGGTACGACCGTCAGCGACTGCCTCACGGTCGATCTGGCCGGCGTGGAGGCCGAGGTGGAGACGGTGGTGCTCGCGGCCTCCGCCGACGGTGGCACCTTCGGCCAGGTCCCCGGCCTGTACGTGCGGATCGTCGACGCGGCCGACGGGCGGGAGATCGCGCGCTTCGACAGCGCGGACGCCGGGCCGGAGACCGCCTTCGTACTGGGCGAGCTGTACCGCAGGCAGGGCGGCTGGAAGTTCCGCGCGGTCGGCCAGGGCTACGACAGCGGACTGGCCGGTCTGGCCGGTGACTTCGGCATCACCGTGGACTCGCCCGCCCCCGCGACGCCGCCCCCGCCCCCGGCTCCCGCTCTCCAGCCCACCCCGCCCGCTCCCGCTCCCGCCGCACCCCCGGCGCCCCCCGCCCCCGCGCCGGTGCGGCTGACGAAGGTCACGCTGACCAAGGAGGCCCCGTCGGTCTCCCTCACCAAGCAGGGCGGCACCTCCGGCGCGCTGCGCGTCAACCTCAACTGGGAGGTGCGCAAGCAGTTCAAGGGCTGGGGGCAGAAGCTCGGCCGGGCCATGGCCGCGCACTCCGACCTCGACCTGGACCTGTGCGCGCTCTACGAACTGGCCGACGGCCGCAAGGGCGTGGTGCAGGCACTCGGCAACGCCTTCGGCTCGCTGCACCAGCCGCCGTTCATCCACCTCGACGGCGACGACCGCACAGGCGCCCTCACCACCGGCGAGAACCTCACCGTCAACCTGGACCACATCCGCGACCTGCGCCGGGTACTGATCTTCGTGACCATCTACGAGGGCGCGCGCAGCTTCGCCAACCTCAACGCCTCGGTGACACTCACCCCGCAGCACGGCGCGCCGGTCGACTTCTCGCTGGACGAGTGCACCGTGCCTTCCACGGTCTGCGCGCTGGCGCTGCTGACCAACAACAACGGCGACCTCGTCGTCCAGCGCGAGGCCCGCTACCTGGTGCCCGAGCGCGGAGTCAGCCCGCAGCGCACCGTGGACTACGCCTACGGGTGGGGCATGCAGTGGACGCCCGGGCGCAAGTGACCCGGGTCCGGCTCCGCGCCACCTCCCTGGGTGGCGCGGAGCCGGGCCGCGTACCCTGACTGCTGTGAAGATCGCGCTGATCGACTCCGGAATCGGGCTGCTCGCCGCTGCCGCCGCGGTGCGGCGACTTCGGCCGGACGCCGACCTCGTCCTGTCCCTGGACCCGGACGGCATGCCGTGGGGCCCGCGCACCCCGGCCGACATCACCGAGCACGCCCTGCTGTGCGCCAGGGCCGCGGCCGAGTACCGGCCCGACGCGCTGATCGTCGCGTGCAACACCGCCTCGGTGCACGCGCTCGGCGCGCTGCGCGCCGAACTGGAGCCCGAACTGCCGGTCATCGGTACGGTGCCCGCGGTGAAGCCGGCCGCAGCCGCGGGCGGGCCGGTCGCCGTCTGGGCCACTCCGGCCACCACCGGAAGCCCCTACCAGCGCAGGCTGATCGAGGACTTCGCCGCCGGGGTCGCCGTCACCCCGGTGCCGTGCCACGGGCTCGCCGACGCCGTGGAGCAGGCCGACGACGCGGCCGTCGCCGCCGCGGTGGCCGCCGCCGCCGCGCTCACCCCGCCCGACGTGCGGACGCTGGTGCTCGGCTGCACCCACTACGAACTGGTCACCGGCCGCATCCGCGAGGCGGTGACGCCGCAGGGCGGCGAGGCCCCGCAACTGCTCGGCTCGGCCGAGGCCGTCGCCGCCCAGGCCCTGCGCCGGGCGGCAACCCGCCCCGATCCCGACGCGGAGCCGACCGGCCGCCTCACCGTGCTGCACACCGGGCGGCAGGTGGACGTCCCCGCCCACGGACTGCCCCGCCTGGACGCTCCCGACGAGGGGCGCGACGGCCTGGCCGAAGCCGCCCGCGCCATCCGCCTCGCCGCCTTCCCCTCCCGCTCCTGAGCGCCCGGCCGGCTCCGGCCTGACAGCCCGTCGGCTGGTTCGGCAGCCGGCGGCGCCAAACGGCGGGCTGTGCCCCGCCCACGGCTCAGCGCATCGCCGGATGTTCGAGGTGCTCGGCGCGTGCCGCGGTGGCCAGACCGGCGAGCACACCCGCCCCGGCGGCCACCGGGCTGAAGCTCAGCGCGTTGCTGACGCACGCCAGTGCGGCGATCACGGCCAGGGTGGCGGCGGCCGTCAGCACCACGGGCGTGGCGGCGGGGGAGCGCCCCAGCGCCACCAGCAGCCAGCCGAACGAGGCCGCCAGCAGCAGCAGTCCGGGCACACCCTGCTCGGCGGCGACCTGCAGCAGCGCCGAGTGCGGCCGCACGTCCTCCACCGGCGACTGGGCCGCCGCCGGGCTCAGCGTCCCGAAGCTGCCGGGACCGCTCCCCGTCACCGGCTCCCGCACCGCGATGTCCGCGGCGTCCCGCCACAACGCGGTCCGCTGGGCACCGACCTGGCCCTCCAGTGCTGCGGTCAGCCCCGGCGGCAGCGCGTCCTCCGCCACCAGCCAGGTGGTGCCCGCCACCGTCGACACCGCCAGCAGCGCCACCGCCAGGGCGGGGGTGCGGCGGCGCGGCCGCCCCGACGCCCAGGAGCACAGCAGCACCCCCGCGGCGGCCAGAGCTCCGGCGGTGGAACCCAGCAGCAGGGCGCAGCACACGGCGAGCACCGCCAGGAGGCGCATGCCTGTGCGGCCCGCGCGCCGCGAACCGGCCCACGCCGCACAGCACGCGGCCCCCGCCGCCAGCACGAGCAGCGCCGCGATCTCACCGGTGCGTTCCGCGGACGACACGGCGCCCGGAAGCGCGCCGGAGGTGAAGGCCAGCACGAGCGCGGCGGCGGCTGCCGACGCCGCCGCCGCGGCCGGGTGCAGGGCTCCGCCGATCCGTCCCGCGGCGTAGCCGGCGGCGACAGCGAGCACGGCCAGCAGCACACCCTCCGGGCGGGCCTCCTCCCGGTCGAGCGAGGACAGCAGGGCCCAGGCCGCGGTGGCGCCGAGCAGCGCGGCGCCGGTGAGCACGGGTACCACCCGGCTGCGCTGTCCGTCCGCCGTCCGCACCGACGACGCCATATGGCCCCCCGAACGCTCCCGGCCGCGGGACGCCCGATACGGCCGGTGACTTCGGTGGCCACCGTAACGGCTGACGTCACGAATGTGGACAGCCCGCGCAGAAACGATGCGCCCGGTGTGCGCGTCCGCGCGCCGGGCCCGCCGCGTAGGCTCGCCGCATGACCACTCCCGAGTACATCCGCGACCTGCGGACCCACATCGGACAGCAGTTGCTCTTCCTGCCCGGCGTCACCGCGCTCGTCTACGACGACCGGGGCAGGCTGCTGCTCGGCAGACGCACGGACACCGGTCGCTGGGCGGTCATCGGCGGCATCTGCGAGCCCGGTGAGCAGCCGGCGGACACCGCGGTCCGCGAGGTGTACGAGGAGACCGCGGTGCGGTGCGAGGTGGAGCGGGTGGTGCTGGTGGAGACGAGGGAGCCGATACGGTACGTCAACGGCGACGTGTGCCAGTTCCTGGACATCACCCTGCTGTGCCGCGCGGTCGGCGGCGAGGCGAGGGTGAACGACGAGGAGTCACTGGAGGTCGGCTGGTTCGCGCCGGACGAACTCCCCGCCCTGGAGGAGTTCGGCACGGAGCGGATCAAGCTCGCCGCCGCCGGCGGGCCCACCTGGTTCGCCGGCGGCCGCTGACCCGGCGTCGCTGCCCCTCACCGGCCGCCGTCCCGCCCGCACGCGTTCACAACTTGCGGTAGCGGTACGCCTCCTCCGCTGCCGCCGCGACCGCGTCCGCCGGCGCCCCGCTGGACGCGGTCACCACGGCCGCCACCGCGCCCTCCACGAACGGCGCGTCCACCAGCCGGGTGCCGTCGGGCAGTTCCCCGCCCTCGGCCAGCAGCGCCCGCACGGTCAGGACGGCGCTGCCCAGGTCGGCGAGCACCACCACACCGGCGCCCCGGTCCGCCTGCCGTGCCGCCTGCGTGATCAGCTCGGCGCTGGTACCCAGTCCTCCGTCACCGGTGCCGCCGGCCGGCTCCACCGCCGTCGTCGCGCCGCCCGCGGCCAGTCCCACGGCCAGATGGGCCACCGACTCGGCGACGGCCCGGCTGTGCGACACCAGTACCACCCCGACCTGCCCGTCCTCAGTCATCAGCCACCTCCGCCAGCGCCGCGACCAGCAGCGCTGCCGATGCGGCGCCCGGGTCCTGGTGGCCGATGCTGCGCTCGCCCAGATAACTCGCCCGGCCCTTGCGCGCCTGCAGCGGGACCGTCTCGACCGCGCCCTCCCGCGCCGCCCGCGCGGCGGCGGCCGGACCGCCGGCCAGCGCGTCGACGGCCGGCAGCAGCGCGTCCAGCATCGTCTTGTCGCCGGCCGCGGCGCCACCGAGCGCGCCGACGGCGGCCACACCCTCTCCGAGCGCGGCCCGCAGCGCCTCGGTGTCCACCGCGGACGTGTCCGCCAAGGCCTTGCCGGTGCGGCGCAGCAGCGTCCCGTACAGCGGTCCGGCGGCGCCGCCGACCGTGGAGACCAGCGTGCGGCCCGCCAGCATCAGCACCGCGCCCGGCGTGTCCGGCTGCTCCTGCTCCAGCGCGGTGCGCACGGCGGTGAACCCGCGCCGCATGTTGCTGCCGTGGTCCGCGTCGCCGATGGCCGAGTCCAGTTCGGTCAGCCGGTCCGCCTCGCGGTCCACCGCAGTCGCGGCTGCGTCCATCCACCGCCGGAAGAAGTCGGCGTCCATCTCCACCCGTTCACTCCTCATCCGTCGCTTCTCAGGCGCCCCAGCGCAGACCGGCGGTGCGGACCGGCGCGTCCCAGAGCCTGAGCATCGTCTCGTCCGCCTCGCACAGCGTCACCGAGCAGCCGGCCATGTCGAGCGCGGTGACGTAGTTGCCGACGAGCGTACGGGCCACCGGCACACCGCGCGCGGTGAGCACGCGCTGCACCTCGGCGTTGAACCCGTACAGCTCCAGCAGGGGTGTGCCGCCCATGCCGTTGACCAGCGCCAGCACCGGGCCCACGGGCCGCAGGTCCTCCAGCAGGGCGTCGACGGCCGCGTCGGCGATCTCGCCGGCCGTCATCATGCCGCGCCGCTCCCTGCCGGGCTCGCCGTGGATGCCGATGCCCAGCTCCAGTTCACCCGGCGGCAGATCGAAGGTGGGGCCGCCCTTGGCGGGCGTACTGCACGCGCTGAGCGCCACCCCGAAGCTGCGGCACGCCCCGGCGACCCGACGGGCCAGGGACTCGACCTCCTCCAGTGACGCGCCCTCCTCGGCCGCCGCGCCGGCGATCTTCTCGACGAACAGCGTGCCGCCGGTCCCGCGGCGGCCGGCCGTGTAGAGGCTGTCGGTCACCGCGACGTCGTCTTCGACCAGCACCCGTGCGACCTGCACGCCCTCGTCCTCGGCGAGTTCGGCGGCCATGTCGAAGTTGAGCACGTCACCGGTGTAGTTCTTCACCACGAACAGCACACCGCGCCCGCTGTCCACGGCGGCGGCGGCCCGGACCATCTGGTCGGGCACCGGTGAGGTGAACACCTCGCCGGCGCAGGCGGCGTCGAGCATGCCGGGGCCGACGAAGCCGCTGTGCAGCGGCTCGTGCCCCGAACCGCCCCCGGACACCAGGCCGACCTTGCCGGCCACCGGCGCGTCCCGCCGCACCACGAGGCGGTGCTCGACGTCGACGGCCAACTCCGGGTGGGCGGCGGCCATGCCGCGCAGGGCGTCGGCCACCACGCTCTCCGGCACGTTGATCAGTTGCTTCATCGCGGGCTCCCGTCCTGGTCTTCGCCGACACTGCCACTGTCGCAGCTCAGCGGGCGGTACGGAACGATGCCGCGCGCGGGCCCTGTGCCCGTCACCGCTCCGGGCGCGTTCCCGCGTCCGGCTCCGCGGGCGCTTCGGACGGCATACCCACCCCGGCGGTGGGCGGCCATACTGGAAGGCGCAGGGGGAGAACGGGAGCGACGACGGGGGACAGTGCTCGATGGCGGACACCAGGCTGATCCAGGGCCGGTACCAGCTGCTCGAGGTGATAGGTCGCGGCGGCATGGGCGAGGTGTGGCGGGCCCGCGACGAGGCGCTGGGCCGCAGGGTCGCCGTCAAGTGCCTCAAGCCCCTCGGCCAGCAGCCGGACGCCTCGCTGGCGCAGGTGACCCGGGAGCGGTTCCGCCGGGAGGCCAGGCTGGCGGCCGGGCTCCAGCACCGCGGCATCACCGTCGTGCACGATTTCGGCGAGCACGAGGGCGTGCTCTACCTGGTGATGGAACTGCTCGACGGCCTCGACCTGAGCAGGCTGCTGGAGGAGAACAAGCAGCATCCGCTCGACGTCGCGGACGTGCTCGACATCGCCGGCCAGGTGGCTTCCGCCCTCGCCTACACCCACGACCAGGGCATCGTGCACCGCGACCTGAAGCCGGCGAACGTCGTCCGGCTGCCCGACGGCACGGTCAAGATCTGCGACTTCGGCATCGCCCGTCCCGGGGACGGCGGCGGCTCCTCCGCGCAGCTGACCGTCACCGGCATCGCCATGGGCACCCCGCACTACATGTCGCCGGAGCAGATCGCCGGCACGGACGTCGACCACCGCAGCGACCTGTACTCCCTCGGCTGCGTGCTGTACGAACTCTCCACCGGTGTGCCCCCGTTCGACCTGGACGACGCCTGGGCGGTACTGGTCGGCCACCGCGACACCCCGCCGAAGCCGCCGCGGGCGCTGCGCCCTGACCTGCCCGGCGGGCTGGAGGACGTGGTGCTCGACCTGCTCGCGAAGGACCCCGGGCAGCGCCCCCAGCACGCCGGTGAACTGGTCCGCCGCATCGCCGCCGTGCGTCGCGGCGGCCGGGCCGCCGAGGTGCACGGCGCCGCGGCGCTGCCGACCTGGACCCGCGGCATGCGCGTCGGCTCCCGGGCCGGGGGCCACCGCCCGCCGCCGCAGACGCCGCCCGCCCCGCTCAGCGGCCGGTGGACCAGGCCGCCCGAACCGCCGCCGGCCGGTTCGGCCTCACCCGCACAGCTCGACGACCTGGCCGACCGGTACCGGCGAGCCCTGGACCTGGGACGTCTGGGCCGCTGGGAGCAGGCCGCCGACCTGCACCGGGCGGTCGCGGCGGAACGGGAGGCGCTGCTCGGCGCGGACCACCCCGACACGCTCGCCAGCCGCTACGAGATCGGCTTCGCGCTGGGGCGCGTCGGCCGCACCGCGCAGGCGCTGCGGGAGCTGGAACAGGTGGCCGCCGGACGGCTCAGGGCACTGGGCGCGGACCATCCGGACACCCTCGCCGTCCGCCAGGAGTGCGCCTACGCGCTGGGCCGGCTCGGCCGCCACGCCGAAGCGCACCAGGAGTACGAGGCGGTGCTCGCCGCCATCGAGGAGGCCATGGGCGCCGAACACCCGGAGACGCTGCGCTGCCGCCACAACCTCGCCTTCAACCTGAGCCGGCTGGGCCGGCTGGACGAGGCCCACCGGGCAGCAGCCGGGGTGGCCGCCGTCCGCACCGCGGTGCTGGGCCCGGAACACCCCGACACGCTGGCCTCGCGGCACGAGGTGGGCTACACGCTCGGCCGGCTGGGCCGCTGGGAGGACGCGCTCGACGTCTGCCGCCAGGTTGCCGACGCCCGCAGCCGGGTGCTCGGCCCCGCACACCCGGACACGCTCGCCGCCCGCTACGAGACGGGCGTCGGGCTGGGACGGCTGGGACGCAGCGCGGAGGCGCTGGAGCTGTACCGCGAACTGGTCCTGGTGCGCACCCGCACGCTGGGGCCGCACGCGCCGGAGACGCTGCGGGCCCGGCACGGCTACGGCGTCAACCTGGGCCGGCTGGGCCGCTGGGAAGAGGCCCTGACGGAGGCCGGCGACGTGTGCGCCGCCCGGGAGCGGGCTCTGGGCCCCGACCATCCGGACACGTTGGTGAGCCGCCGGGAAACCGCGGTCGCGCTGGGTTGGCTGGGGCGCTGGGAGGAGGCACTGGACGTCTACCGGCAGGTCACCCGGGCGCGGGAGCGGGTCCTCGGGCCCGGCCACCCGGACGCGCTGACCAGCCGCAGCGACGAGGCGCACTGCCTGGAGCAGCTCGGCCACGGCACCGAGGCGGTCGAGCTGTACCGCCAGGTGGCGACCCTGCGCCGCGGCCCCGCCTCCTTCGGCGCCTGAGCGCCCCCGCCCGCCCGGCGCTGTCCTGCCTGACGGGCTGCCTGACGCCCCGGCGGCCCCGCGCCCCGTGCCGCCGGGGTGGGACCTCCCGCATTGCCTGGAGGCCCCGCGCGAGGGATGGTTGATTGAGCAACCACTCGTCGCGCGAGGAGATCCCGATGACGCAGCCGGACACCCCCGGCCGATCCGAGGCCGCCGCCCTTCCCGAGGTGCCCGGAGGTTCCGACGTGGACGCCCGTCCCGATGTGCCCGACGTGGACGCCCTGCGGGCCCGCAGGGCGCAGATCAGGGCCCGCCATTTGAAGGATGCGGGAGACCGGCCGCCGCCCCCCACCCGGGGCGTGCACCACGTGGCGTTCATCTGCCGAGACGTGGCCGAGACCGTCGACTTCTACCAGGGACTGCTCGGCTTCCCGCTGGTGGAGATGGTGGAGAACCGCGACTACCCGGGGTCCACCCACTTCTTCTTCGACCTCGGCAACAACAACCTGCTCGGCTTCTTCGACTTCCCCGGCCACCCGCATCCGCCGTTCACCGAGACCGTCGGCGGCGTGCAGCACCTAGCGCTGTCCATGGACCCCGTCCAGCACGCCGAGGCCCGGCGCGCCCTGGACACCGCCGGGATCGCCTACGTCGGCCCCGACCGCGGAGTGGAGGAGAGTCTCTACCTCAAGGACCCCAACGGCGTCCCCGTCGAGCTCTACCGGGAACGTCTCGGGGTCTTCGACGGCAACCAGCTCACCTGACAGCGGCGGCCGAGCCGGTCGCCCCCGCAGCCGCCCCCACCGCCCGGTCTTCACCGGAGTACCACCGTGCCCCGGCTGACCAGCGCGGTTTCGGTGCGCCGCAGCGCGGGCCCCTCGTCCAGCGGGTTCCACCGCAGGTCGAGCTTCTCCAGCGCGGGCAGCTCCACCAGCCACTCCGGCAGCGTGGTCAGCCCGTTGCCCCGCAGGTCCACACGCCGCAGCAGCGGCAGCCCGCGCAGCGCTCCGGGGACGGCCTCCAGCCGGTTGTCCCGCAACTCGACAAGCCGCAGCTCGGGCAGCCCGCCCACTGCTCCCGGCAGCCCGGTCAGCCGGTTTCCGCCCAGCCACAGCTCGCGCAGCGCCGGGAGGGCGCCCGCGCTGTCCGGCAGCCTCTCCAGTCCGCAGCGCTGCGCCCGCAGCTCGACCAGGGCGCGCATCGCGCCCAGGTCAGGGGGCAGGGAGTGCAGCGGGTTGTCGCCCACGTTCAGATAGGTCAGGGCCGCCAGGCGGGTCAGCTCGGAGGGGAGCGTGCGCAGCCGGTTGTCGTGCAGGTACAGGAACCGGTCCAGGGTGGTGAGGTCACCGAGCTGCGGCGGCAGCGCCTCGATCCGGTTGTGGCCGAGGTCCAGGGTGTGCAGGGCGCGCAGCTCGCCGAGGCGGGCGGGCACCGAAACCAGGCGGTTCTCCGCCAGGATGAGTACCCGCAGATCGACGTTTCGCCAGACCTCGTCTGGCACCTGCGTGAGCCCGGACTGCCACAGATTCACCGTATCCGTCATACGATGTGATCATGGCAGGTGAACGCGATCTGAAGAAGCTGCTCCGCGGGCTGCGGCCGGACCTCCATCCGGGCGCCTACGTCTTCGTGACCCTTCCCGGTGGTGACCAGCCCGCCGGGCTGAACCCGGTCGTGACGGTCAGGGAGGCCGAAGGGCTCACCCTGGTGCTGCCCCGCGAGGAGGCGGACGCCTCCGGCCTGCCCTACACCTACACCGCCGGCTGGATCACCCTGCGGGTGCACTCCGCGCTGGAGGCCGTCGGACTGACCGCCGCCGTGTCCGCCGCCCTGGAACAGGCCGGGCTGAGCTGCAACGTGGTGGCCGGCTACCACCACGACCACCTGTTCGTGCCCTACGAGCGGGCCTCGGTCGCCATCGCCGTTCTGGAGGACCTGGCGGGTCGAACAGCCTGAGTGTCCGCGTACCATAACCACATGTCCTTCCTTCGCCGCCGCAGTGCCGCCACGCCCGCCGGGCCGGACTTCGACGTCCTCGCGATGGACCCCGGCGACTGGCCCGGGAACCTCGGCGCCGGACTGCTGCCCGCCCCCGACGGCAGCTGCCAGGGTGTGTTCCTGCGCTACGACCTCTTCGGCGGGCGGGGACCGGCGATGGTCATCGGCAACCTGCCCGAGGGCTCGCCGGCCCGCGACATCGAGGACGGCGAAGTCCCCTTCGAGGTGGCGCAGTTGCTGGCCGCCCTGGAGAACGACGAGCCCGTCGCCGTGACCGGCACCGAGGACAGCCCCGTCATGCACGACGGGAACCTGCTCATCGTGCGGCGTGTGAAGTGCTCCGAGAGCCGGATCTCCTGCGTGCAGTTCGACCGCAGCGACGGCGTGCTGGTGACGATCGCCAGCTGGGACCGGCCGATCACCGACGACCTTTACCAGTTGCTCAAGCCGCTTCCTGCCGAGCTCTTCCAGCAGTGACGGGGTGCCTCCGGCCACCGGAGGCAGCCCGCAGCCCGCCGCCCGACCCGCAAGGCGTCCGCTACCTCGCCGGCAGCAGCCGCACGTCGGCCGCCTTCACGAAGGCGACCCGGTGGCCGAACTGGATCTGGTGGTACTCCTCCCCGCGCACGACGGTGTGCCCCTTCGGGTCGAAGGTGCGCGCCGACAGGTACTCCGCGTGAGTGGTGAGCCCCCGCACGTACCGCTGGCCGGCGGCCAGCGTGTACGGCAGCGGCGACACCTCCTGCACCGGGACCCCCGCCGGGTAGGCGTCCCGCTCCGGGTACGCCCGTCCGTAGACCCGTACCGACGTGCGGCCCGGCGCCGCCTCCACCAACGTGCCGGTGGTGCGCACGGCCGTCGGCCGGTCCACCGGATCGCGGAACCACGCCTTGCCACCCAGGTACCAGATCGCCGTCCACTCCCCGCTCCGCCCGGCCACCGCGTACTGCTGGCCGGTGGCCGCGCGTGCGCCGATGTCGTTCACTCCGTCGGTCGAGGGGCTGCCGTCCGGCCGCAGACCCGCGTCCCTGACGAGCGGGGACGTGGCGTCCGGCGCGGTGTGCAGCCGGACCGCCGACGAACCCCGTGCCGGGCAGCGGGCCGGAGTGCCGTCGCAGCGTGTGTACACCGGCCGGTGCGCGTCGTGGTCCGGGCGCACCGTGACCACCTCGCCCTCGGCCGGGGCCCGGCCCGCGGCGGCGCCTCCCGGCCGGCCGGCGCCGTCGCGCGGCTCGGCCTCGAAGGGCGCGCCCAGCAGGTCGAAGTAGTGCCGCCAGTCCCAGTACGGGCCCGGGTCGGTGTGCATGCCGCGGACGGCGGACGGGGTGCCGCCGGGCACGTTGTCGTGGCCGATGACGTGCTGCCGGTCCAGCGGGACGTCGAACCGCTCGGCCAGGTACCGCACCAGGCGGGCCGAGGACCGGTACATGACCTCGGTGTACCAGGCGTCCGGGGCGGTGAGGAAACCCTCGTGCTCCAGGCCCACGGACTTGCTGTTGACGTACCAGTTCCCGGCGTGCCACGCCACGTCGCGGGTCCGCACGTGCTGTGCCACGTGGCCGTCGGAGGACCGCAGCGTGTAGTGCCAGGAGACCGAACGCGGATTGCGCACCATGCCGAGTGCACCCTCCCAGTACCCCTCCACGTCGTGCACCACCAGGTACTCGATCCGCTGCGACGCGGGCCGCCCGGAGCGGTCGTGGTTGCCGTAGTCGGTGCCGCCGTCCGCGCCCGGGTACTCCTCGCGGGGAGCGGGCACCGACTCGCAGGACACTTCGGCCGGGCACTCCGGCACCAGCGCCGACCTGAGTGACGGCAGTTCCAGCAGGGCCAGTTGGCGGGTGTCGGGCGCCACCTTCCGGGTCGGCGGCAGCACCACAGCCTCCCCGGTGTCAGTGGTGCGCCGCTGCCCCGCACGCAGGACGGTGAACACCTCGTCGGCGAAGAAGCGTGCCGCGCGGCTGCTGTCCGCGGCCGGGTAGGAGGCCACCGCCGCGTACCAGCGCGCCGGGTCGCCGCTCGCGGGCAGTCCCAGGTCGCGCTGCGCCCGCGCCAGCAGCGCGGCCCCGCCGCTGATGCCCGCCGCCCGGTCGGTGCGCAGGTGGGACGCGGGCAGTCCGGTCAGGCGCGCCGCGCGCTCCAGCGTGCGCAGCCGTGCGGGCAGCCGGTCTGTGTCCGGCAGGGCGGTGACCCCCTTCCGCGCCGCGCGGGCGTCGTCGCCGCGCGGGTCCTCGGCCCCGGCATGGTGGTGCCGGCTGTCGGCGAGCGCGGCCTCGGCGTCGGTCAGGTGCATCGGGCCGTAGCCACCCGAGACGCTGGGAGCGCCGCCGTGGGAGTCCCACCGCGACTGCAGGAACGACACCGCCAGCAGCACCCGCTCCGGCACACCGTGGCGTTCCGCGGCGTCGCGGAACTCGCGCTGCAGCGCGGACCCGGCGCGTGGCTCCACCGCCGCGGGACGGGCAGCGGACAGCAGCGGCACAGCCATCGCCACCGCGGCCAGCGCGGCACCCGCGGCCCGCAGTCTGATCCGGGACGGGTGGGGAACGACGCGGCGCACGGCAGCCTCCAGGGGAAGCCGTGGCGGGACGGGCCCCGCCCATCGGCTGCCTCACAACTACCACCGGCTGACGGACCGTCAAAGGACCGTCGAGCCCAGGGGCGCGTCGCCCCCGGCCCGGCCGGCGTACCCCCGCCACGTGGACGGACGTGGCGGGACGTCGATCGGATGCGGGCGTCAGCGGGTGCCGACGGCGGCCCGCACCGCGCGTCTGGCCAGCGCGCAGTCGTCGTGCAGGCGGCGCAGCAGCAGCCGCTGCTCCTCGCCGGACGCCGGTACCCCGCCCTGCTCGCCGCCGCCCGTGCCGCCCACCGGTTCGCGCATCGTGCGCTGCACCGCCATCTCGCAGTTCCGCACCTCCCGGGTGAGGACCAGCATGAGGTTCACCAGGAAGGAGTCCCGGGCGGGTGTGCCGTCGCTCTGGGCCGTCTGGCTGATCTGGCGCCGCGCCACGGGGGAGTCGCCGAGGACCGACCACAGCGTGGCCAGGTCGTAGCCCGGCAGGTACCACCCGGCCTGCTCCCAGTCGACCAGGACCGGCCCGGTCGGGGAGAGCAGCACGTTGGCCGGCAGCGCGTCGCCGTGGCAGAACTGCCAGGAGGGACGGGTACGGCCACCGGGGTGGGCCACCCCGTGCAGCAGCTTGTGCAGGTCGTCGAGGTCGCGGTCGGTCAGCAGGCCGAGTTCGTGGAAACGCGCCAGTCGGGTGCCGTAGTCCAGCGGCCGCTCGAACATGCCGGTGGGCGGACGCCATCCGTTGAGGCGGGTCACCGCCCCCAGCACCGTTCGCAGGTCGGCGCGCTGAGGGCTGCCGGCCGGGTGCCGGTGCGCGGCGGCAGGTCTGCCGGGCAGGCGCTCGATGACCAGTGTGCAGTTGTCGGGATCGGCGGCGATCAGGCGCGGCACCCTGACCGGCGGCCGGTGGCGGACGAAGGAGCGGTAGGCCGCTATCTCCTGCCGGAATCCGGCAGTCCACGCGGGGGAGTGGTCCAGCAGGCACTTGGCGATGGCGGGGGTGCGGCCGATGGTGCCCGCGAGGATCACCGTCCGACCGCTGCGCCGCAGTACCTGCACCGGGTGGAAGTCGGGGCAGATCCGGTGCACCGAACCGAGCGCGGCCCGCAGGCGCGCACCCTGCGCGCCGGAGAGGTCGAGCCGTCCGCTCAGCGGTGGCGACGCACCGGGGGACGCGGGTCCGAGCGGCCGCCGCGTCCGTTCCTGGGTGACGGCTCCGGTGTAGTGCTGGAACCGGGGCCGGGGCGGGGCGGACACGGGGGATGTTGCTTGATACATGAGCTGGCCGAATCCCTTCGTGCGCCGACAGATGGACGCGCGCCCCCGGCCCGGTCGGAACAAACCGTGCGCATGTCGGTCGCGCACGGTTCACATCAGGCTGTGTCGCACCCTGGGGAATGCCGTCAGCCGCCTGGTGGAGACCGGGCCGGGGTGGCGCGCTTCCTACAGGACACCCACGAACGGGTGGCACACCACTTGGCGAACCCTGGCGAACCCTGGCGAATGCTCGCAGGGCCCATTTCCGGCAGTTACTGTCAACTCAGCCGAGAACCTGGGGGCTTGAAGTGAACAAAGGACCCAACACCCGTCTGTCGGACCTGTTCGGCCTGGCCGGATGGTCCAAGGGCGAACTCGCCCGGTTGGTCAACCGGCACGCGGCGGCCATGGGCCATCCGCAGCTGGCCACCGACACCTCCCGGGTGCGGCGCTGGATCGACATGGGGGAGTCCCCCCGCGAGCCGGTGCCGAAGGTGCTGGCGTCCCTGTTCACCGAGCGACTCGGCCGTGTCGTGACCATCGAGGATCTCGGGTTCGGCCGGCCAGGAGCAGCACGACGGCAGTCCGTGCATGGACTGCCCTGGGCACCTGAGCAGACCGCCGCGGTCCTCACCGAATTCACGGGAATGGACCTCATGCTCAACCGACGCGGCTTGGTGGGCGCGGGTGCCGCGCTCGCGGCAGGCTCAGCCCTGCACAGCTCACTGCACGACTGGCTGCTGGCCGATCCGGCCCCGGCCTTCTCCGCCCCGGCGTACGACCCTCGGACCACCGCCGAGGCGGCCGGGTACGACACCTACGAAGCGGCCCCCGTCGGCTCCCAGGAGATCGACGCACTGGAACGCTCGGTGGAGGTGTTCCGCGCCTGGGACGCCCAGCGCGGCGGCGGACTCCAGCGCAAGGCGGTCGTCGGGCAGCTCAACGAGGTGGGCGGCATGCTCGGCCACCACCATCCCGAGCACCTGCAGCGCAGGCTGTGGGGGGTGGCGGCGAACCTGGCGGTCCTCGCCGGCTGGATGTCGCACGACGTGGGCCTGGAGCCCACCGCCCAGAAGTACTTCGTGATCGCGGCGCACGCGGCACGGGAGGGCGGCGACCGGCCGCGGGCGGGCGAGGCGCTCTCCCGCGCCGCCCGCCAGATGGTCCACCTGGGACGCCCGGACGACGCCCTGGACCTGATGAAGCTGGCGAGGAGCGGTTCGGGTGAGCAGATGCTGCCCCGGACCCGCGCGATGCTGCACACCATCGAGGCGTGGGCGCAGGCATCGATGGGCCGCGGACAGGCGATGCGGCGGACCCTGGGCGAGGCCGAGGAGCTGTTCGTCTCCGACAAGGGCGACGTGCCGCCGCCGAGCTGGATGCAGATGTTCGACGAGGCGGACCTGCACGGCATGCAGGCCCTGGCGTTCCGCACGCTCGCCGAGCACGACCCCGGTGCCGCGCGGATCGCCGAGAAGCACGCCAAGCAGGCCCTCCTGCTCCGGGAGAGCAACCGGGACCGGTCGAAGATCTTCGACTACATCTCGCTCGCCTCGGCGTGCTTCATCGCCGACGACCCCGAGCAGGCGGACCGGTACGCGCGCCTGGCGCTGGTCTCCATCGGGGACAACTCCTCCCACCGCACATGGGACCGGCTGCGGGAGATGTACCGGCTCACCGGCCAGTACTCCGGCTACGCGAAGATCGAGGACCTGCGGGAGGAGATCCAGTCGGCGCTGCCCCGGAAGCCGCGCGGCAGCGGCGCGAGCGGCGTCAAGAGCCCCAAGGAGCTGAGGGTGTAGCCGCCCCTCCCGGCGGTCGTCGGCGGTCGTCGGCGGTGAGGCAGACCCGTCAGCCGCCGACCCGGGCGACCAGCGCGCAGCCGTCGTCCTCCCGTTCCGTGCCGAACTCCTCCACCACGATGCGCACGCACTCACGTGCGGTGCGGGCCATGCCGAGGCGCGGGCCGAGCGCCAGCAGGCGTTCCGTGCCGGACTGCTGCTCGGGGCCGAAGTGCCCCGCGCGGGGGGCCAGTCCGTCGGTGTGCAGCACGAGCAGGTCACCCGGCCGAAGGTGCTCGGTGCGCTGACCGTAGACGGCACCGCTGGTGGCACCCAGCAGAACGCCGTCGGGCTGCGGCAGCGCCCGGCCCAGGCCCTCCCGGAAGAGCAGCGGCGCGGGATGGCCTGCCTGGGCCCAGGTGAGTAACCCGGTGCGCGGTTCGTAGCGGCAGCACAGCGCACTTCCGAGCGCGGGCTGCGCGGCGGCGTCCAGCAGGTGGTTGAGGTGGCCCATCAGGACGCCCGGGGCGACACCGGCGACGGCCATGCCGCGGACCGCGCCGAGCAGCATGGCCATGCCCGAAGTGGCCGCCACACCGTGGCCGGTGAGGTCGCCGACGCTGAGCAGCGCGCTGCCGTCGGGCAGTTCCATGGCGTCGTACCAGTCACCGCCGATCAGCGCGCTGGTCACCGAGGGGAGGTAGTGCGCCGCCACGTCCAGGCCGCCGGTGGCCGGCTCGCGGTGCGGGAACCGCAACGGGCCCTGCCACGGCGGCAGCACGGCTTCCTGGAGTTCGACCGCGAGCCGGTGCTCGGTCTCGGCGGCGTGCTGTTCGTGCCGCAGTGACTCGGTGGTGTCCCGCACCTCCTTCTCCGTGCGCCGCAGTGCGCTGACGTCGCGCACCACGGCCCACAGCGAGAGCGTGCAGCCGTCGCCGTCCAGTACTGGCTCGCCGGACATGTGCAGGGTGCGCATGTCACCGTCCGGCCGCACGATGCGGAACTCGCCGTCGACCGGCTTCCCGTCGACCAGGCAGTCCGTGACGGCCTCCATCATCCAGACCTGGTCGTCGGGCAGCAGCCAGGCGGGCAGCTCGTCCAGGGAGAGGGGTCCGTCAGCGGGCTCCCGGCCGAAGATCACGAACAGCTCCGGTGACCACTGCACCTCGTCGGTGCGCAGGTTCCACTCGGCGCTGCCGGTGCGCCCCGGCGCGGCGGCGCCGCGCTGTGAGGGGCCCTGGGACGCGGTACGCGCCGCGGGCACCCCGGGAGTCGGGGGGCCGTCGCGCAGCTGATCCAACTGGCGTCCGACGTCGTCGAGTTGCTGCACCGCCAGGGAGCACAGCGCTCGCTGCCACCGCTGTCTGGCGCCCTCGCCGTCCGGCTGGCCGTCCGTGTCGACCGCTCCCTGGCGCACGGCGTCCAGAGAACCGCGCAACCGGCGGGCCTGGGAGATGAGGGAGTCGAGGGTGCCCCGCTCGGCCACTTCGGCGGCGGGACGGTCCGCGGGGACATGGGAGGGCATCGCGTACTCCGATACGGGCGTTTCACCGGCGGACGCCGGGACAGGAGGGCCGGTTACGACTCTTGCACAGTGTGCGACGGTCCGTAAGGGATTCGGCGACACCCGATACGGTGGTGCTTCCGGCATATGTCAACGGCGCGACGGTTGCAGGCGCCGTCCCCCCGGCCCTCGCCGCCGGCCACCGCCGAAGGTAGGCTGCGCCCTTCGTACCGCTCTCCGCGGCCCCACGCAACCCTCCCACCGGCGGTTTTGCCGGACGAACCGTAAATCCCGTTGCCAGTCGAACACCCCGCACCGGATGCTGACCCCTATGTACGCCGAACACGTCGATCCAGACATAGCGCCCAGCGGCACGCTGCTCGGCCTCCTGCAGCGGGGCCGCGGTGACGGCACCCTGCACGCGCTGGCGGCACCCCGTCCCGAGGCCCTGGCCGCGCTGCGCCGGTGCCTGCTGAACGATCCCCGGCGGGACTGGCAACTGGAGCACCGTTCGCTGTACTACGCCCGGCTGCACACCGAGCTGGCCGCGCCACTCGACGCGATCGAGGAGCACCTCTTCGCCCCCGAGGACGGCGCCGAGACCGGCGAGGAGCGCACCGGCCTCGCCCTGTCGGTGCTGGGGCACCTCGCCTCCTACGGGGACACCGGGGCCCTAGAGCTGCTGCGTCGCTACGCCGCCCGCGGCGCCAACTGGCAGTGGGCGCTCGACGAGCTGGCGGTGCGCGACGACGACGAGGGCCTGCGCGCCCTGGGAGCGGCGGTGCTCGACCGCTTCCCCCGCACCGCCGAGGGGGACGCCGAGCTGGCACTGGCCCTGCGGGACGCCTTCGAGCCGCGCCCGTGGCGGCTGTGGGAGGAGGACCCGCACCGCCCCGAGCAGCGGGAGCGCCTGGTCCGCGCCCGCGAGCAGCACTCCTTCGACCGCTGGGCGAAGCAGATGCGGGCCGCCGGCCCCCGCCCGGGCTGGAGCGTGCGCGAGATCCTGGAGTGGGCCGCCGACGGCTGCCTCGACCGGGACGCCGACCCGGCGGACGAGCGCCGCCAGGCACGGGAGGCCGCCGCCGCCCGCTGCCTCGCCGCGGTCGCCGGCCCGCAGGACCGCGAGGAGTTGCTCCGTGCCGCCCGAGGCGGTCCCGACGCCGCCCGTGCCGCCGCCCTGCGGCACCTCGCCGAACGCGGCGACCGCGAGTCCCTGGACCTGATCGAGGCCGCCGTCGTCGCCGGTCCCGCGCCGGTCGCCGAGGCCGCCTGCGCCGCCTTCGCCCGCATGCGCAGCGTCGCCGCCCTGGACCGCGCCCGCCGCTGGGCCGTCCGGGCGGACGCCCTGGGCGTGGAGGCGGCCACCATGCTCGCCTGCCGCGGCGGTGCCCGCGACGGGCAGGCGGTGCTGGCCGCCGTGCTGCGGACCGCCCGGGCCGAGGGGCCCGACAGCCAGCGGCTGTGGCCGCTGGTCGAGGGGCTCGGCAGGCTCACCGTGGAGCGTGCCGCACCGGTGCTGCGCCACCTCTACCGGGAGACGTGCTCCTCCCGGCTGCGCGGCATCACCGCCCGCGCCCTCGCCGCCACCGATCCGTCCTTCGCGGCCGGCTTCGCCATCGAGTGCCTGTGGGACTGCGAGGAGTCCACCCGGGAACTCGCGGCCCGGCACGCCACCACCGGTGACGTGCGCGTCGTGGAGCGGCTGCGGCGGCTGGCCACCGACCCGGCCGAGGAGGCCGGAGTGCAGAGCGCCGTCCGCGGCCGGCTGGGCTCCGCCTGAGCAGCCCGGACGTCCGTCGTCCGCCGGGGCGCCCGGGCCCACCGGCTCGTCAACGGACCCGCCGACACCCACCGACCACCCGCCGCACCCCCGCGCCAAGACCTCACGGACCGTTCCCCTCCCGGCCACACGGCCGTGGCCCCGGGCACGGCCGCGGTGGCGAGAACCGGGGCATGCGCGTAGCCCTCGTGACCGAGTCCTACCCTCCCGACGTCAACGGTGTGGCCCACTGCGCCGTGCAGACCGCCCGCCACCTGGTCCGCCGCGGCCACGACGTGCTGGTCGTCGCTCCCGCCCCGGCACCGGGCACCGACCTGCCGCAGGACGGCCCGGCCCCCGTCGTGCACATCCCTTCGCTCCCACTGCCCGGCTACCCGCAGGTGCGGGTGGCGCTGCCCGGCCGCCGGCTGCGCGCTGCGCTGGCCGCCCACCGTCCGGACGTCGTCCACCTCGCCGGCCCCTTCGTCCTGGGCGTGCGCGGCATGGCGGTCGCCGCCCGGTTGGGACGGCCCGCGGTCGCCGTCTACCAGACCGACCTCGCCGGATACGCCCGCACCTACCTCGGCGCCGGCGAGGCCGCCGCCTGGCGCCGGATACGCGCCGTGCACAGCGCCGCCGACCTGACGCTCGCCCCCTCCTCGCCCGCCGCCGCGGACCTCGCCGCGCACGGCGTGCCGCGCGTGCGGCTGTGGGGGCGCGGCGTCGACACGGCGCGCTTCCGCCCGGAGCTGCGCGACGAGGCGCTGCGCCGCAGCTGGGCGCCCGGCGGCGAGCTGGTGGTGGGCTACGTCGGCCGGCTCGCGCCGGAGAAGCACGTGGAGGTGCTGGCCGGCTTGGGCGCGCTTGACGGCGTGCGGACCGTCGTGGTCGGCGACGGGCCCAGCGAGGCGGCCCTGCGCACCGCCCTGCCCGGCGCACGGTTCCTGGGCCGCCGCACCGGTGCCGAACTGGCCCGCGTCTACGCCTCGCTGGACGTCTTCGTGCACACCGGCCCGTTCGAGACGTTCTGCCAGACGGTCCAGGAGGCCCAGGCCGCCGGGGTCGCCGTGGTGGCGCCCGCGGCGGGCGGGCCGCTGGACCTGGTCGCGCACGAACGCACCGGGCTGCTGGTGCCGCCGCTGGACGCCGCAGCGGTCCGCAGCGCGGTGCGCCGGCTGCGGGACGACGCGCCGCTGCGCCGCTCCCTCGCCGACGCCGGCCGCGCCGCGGTGGCCGGCCGCACCTGGGAGGCGGTCGGGGACCGCCTGCTGGAGCACTACGCGCACGTCGTCCAGGCCCGCACCGCCCTCGCCCGCTGATCCGCCGCCCCGCCCGTGCGCGGCCTGCCCGACCCGCCGCAGCGCGGCGTTCCACGGCAGGCCGCCACCTGGCACGATGACGCCATGACCGGACGCTGGGAGTTCTGGATCGACCGCGGCGGCACGTTCACCGACGTGGTGGGCAGACGGCCGGACGGCACCCTGACCACCGGCAAGCTGCTCTCGCACCACCCCGAGCACTACCGGGACGCCGCCGTCGAGGGCATCCGCCGCATGCTGGGCACCGGCCCCGGCGAAGAGGTGCCGGCGGAGCGGATCGCGGTGGTCAAGATGGGCACCACCGTCGCCACCAACGCCCTGCTGGAACGCAAGGGCGAACCGACCGTGCTGGTGACCACCGCCGGGTTTCGCGACGCGCTGCGCATCGCCTACCAGAACCGCCCACGGCTGTTCGACCGGCACATCGTGCTGCCGTCCGCGCTCTACACGGAGGTGGTCGAGGTCCCGGAGCGGGTCGGCGCCCACGGGGAGCAGGTGCGCCCGCTGGACCTGGCGACCACCGCCGAGCGGCTGCGCGCGGCGTACGCCCGGGGCGTACGCTCCGCCGCGATCGTGCTGATGCACGGCTACCGCCATCCCGGGCACGAGCAGCAGGTCGCCGCGCTCGCCCGGGAGGTCGGCTTCCACCAGGTCAGCTGCTCGCACGAGGTCAGCCCGCTGATCCGCCTGGTGCCGCGCGGCGACACCACCGTGGTCGACGCCTACCTGTCCCCGGTACTGCGGCGCTACGTCGACCAGGTCGCCGGTGAACTGCGCGGAGTGCGGCTGATGTTCATGCAGTCCGGGGGAGGGCTGCGGGAGGCCGGGCACTTCCGGGGCAAGGACGCGGTGCTCTCCGGGCCGGCCGGCGGCGTCGTCGGCATGGCCCGCAGCTGCGCGCGGGCCGGGCACCACCGCGTCATCGGCTTCGACATGGGCGGCACCTCGACAGACGTCTCGCACTACGCAGGTGAGCTGGAGCGCAGCTTCGACACCCAGGTCGCAGGGGTCCGGATGCGGGCGCCCATGATGGACATCCACACCGTCGCCGCGGGCGGCGGCTCGATCCTGCACTTCGACGGCACCCGCTACCGGGTCGGCCCCGACTCGGCGGGCGCCGACCCGGGCCCGGCCTGCTACCGGCGCGGCGGGCCGCTCACCGTGACCGACGCCAACGTGATGCTGGGCCGGGTCAGGCCCGAGCACTTCCCGCACGTCTTCGGCCCGCGCGGCGACCAGCCGCTGGACCGCGAGGAGGTGCGCCGCCGCTTCACGGCACTGGCCGACCGCGCCCGCCGCGAGAGCGGCGACGACCGCACTCCCGAGCAGGTCGCGGCGGGCTTCCTGGAGATCGCGGTGCTCAACATGGCCAACGCGGTGAAGAAGATCTCGGTGCAGCGCGGCCACGACGTCACCCGCTACGCCCTGGCCAGCTTCGGCGGCGCCGGCGGCCAGCACGCCTGCGCCGTCGCCGACGCGCTCGGCGTGGACACCGTCGTGGTGCCGCCGCTGGCGGGCGTGCTCTCGGCGTACGGCATCGGCGTCGCGGACGCCACCGCGCTCCGCGAGCAGTCGGTGGAACGCGAGCTGACGCCGGAGGCCATGGGCTCCCTGCGTGAGGTGTGCCGGGCGCTGGAGGAGCACACCCGTGCCGAGCTGCGGGCCGACGGCGTGCCCGGCGACTCGGTGCGCACCACCGCCCACCTGCACCTGCGGTACGCCGGGACGGACGCCGCCCTGCCGGTGGCGCTCGACGAACCCGCGGCGATGGCTGAGGAGTTCACCCGCACCCACCGGGCACGCTACGGCTTCACCATGGACAAGCCGCTGGTCGCGGCGACCGCGGCGGTCGAGGCGGTCGGCCGCAGCAGCCCGCCCGACGACACCCCGCAGCCCGCCGGGGCCCCCGCCCCCCAGCCGCCCGCCACGCCCGCCGCCCCCACGCCGCCCGGCCCCTCGCCCACCAGAGCGTCCGCCCCACCGCCGGCCGAACCCACCGCGCCGGGCGGCCCGCAGCCGGAGCCCTCGCCCGTGCACGCCGGGGGCCGCTGGCAGCCGGCCGCGCTTCACCGCCGTGCCGATCTCACCTCCGGCGACACGGTGCGCGGACCGGCGCTCGTCACCGAGCCCGACTCCACCACGGTGGTCGAACCCGGCTGGGAGGCCCGCACCGGCCCCGCCGGCCACCTGCTGCTCACCCGGGCCGCACCCCGGCCGCGCACCACAGCGGTCGGTACCCGCGCCGACCCGGTCCGCCTGGAGGTCTTCAACAACCTCTTCATGGCCGTCGCCGAGCAGATGGGCGTGCGCCTGGCCAACACCGCGCACTCCGTCAACATCAAGGAGCGGCTCGACTTCTCCTGCGCGCTCTTCGACGCCCACGGCGACCTGATCGCCAACGCCCCGCACATCCCCGTGCACCTGGGCTCGATGGGCGACACCGTCAAGGAGATCCTGCGCCGCAACGGCACCTCGCTGCGCCCCGGCGACGTCCACGCCGTCAACGACCCCTTCCACGGCGGCACGCACCTGCCGGACGTCACCGTCGTCAGCCCCGTCTTCTCCGAGGACGGCGGCGAACTCCTCTTCCTGGTCGCCTCGCGCGGCCACCACGCGGAGATCGGCGGCATCACCCCCGGGTCGATGCCGGCGTTCAGCCGGACCGCGGCCGAGGAGGGTGTGCTCTTCGACAACTGGCTGCTGGTCCGCGACGGCCATCTGCGCGAGGCGGAGACGAGGGCACTGCTGACCCGCGGCCCGTACCCCTCCCGCGACCCGGAC
The DNA here is from genome assembly GCF_030124175.1 of Streptomyces sp. 549. Taxonomy (GTDB): domain Bacteria; phylum Actinomycetota; class Actinomycetes; order Streptomycetales; family Streptomycetaceae; genus Streptomyces. Next base: position 159,026 of record NZ_JASKMT010000011.1, read on the forward strand.
GCCAATCTCGCCGACCTGCGGGCCCAGATCGCCGCGAACAACAAGGGCATCGAGGAACTGCGGGCCCTGGTCGACCAGTTCGGCATCGACGTGGTGCGCGCCTACATGGGCCACGTCCAGGGCAACGCGGAGGAGTCGGTGCGGCGCATCGTCGCCGGGCTGAACGACGGCACCTGCCGCTACGAGACCGACAGCGGCGCCGTCATCGAGGTCGCCGTCCGCGTCGACCGGCACGCCCGCAGTGCCGTCGTCGACTTCACCGGCACCTCGGCGCAGCGCCCGGACAACTTCAACGCGCCCAGCTCGGTCGTCACCGCCGCCGTGCTGTACGTCTTCCGCACGCTGGTCGCCGACGACATCCCGCTCAACGGCGGCTGCCTGCGCCCGCTGGACATCCGCATCCCGCCCGGCAGCATGCTGTCGCCCCGGCCGCCCGCCGCCACCGTCGCGGGCAACGTGGAGACCTCGCAGGCGGTCACGGGCGCGCTCTACCGGGCGCTCGGCGTGCAGGCCGAAGGGTCGGGCACCATGAACAACGTCGCCTTCGGCAACAACCGGGTGCAGTACTACGAGACGGTCGCCAGCGGTTCCGGAGCCGGTGACGGCTTCGACGGCGCCGACGCCGTGCAGACCCACATGACCAACTCCCGCCTCACCGACCCCGAGGTGCTGGAATGGCGGCTGCCCGTCCGGGTGGAGGAGTTCTCTGTCCGCACCGGCAGCGGCGGCACCGGCCGCTGGCGCGGGGGCGACGGGGTGCGCCGCCGGCTGCGGTTCCTCGAACCCGTCAGCCTCGCCCTGCTCACCGGCCACCGCCGCGTCCCGCCCTACGGCTTCGCCGGCGGCGGGCCGGGAGCGCTGGGACGCAACGCGCTGGAGCACCCGGACGGCACGGTGACGCCCCTGGCAGGGGTCGCCGCCGCGGAGGCGGACACCGGGGACGTCCTGGTGCTGGAGACACCCGGCGGCGGAGGTTACGGAGAGCAACCGCCGAGCGGGTGAACACCGCACCACCGACCGGCCTACACCCGGGCGGCCCACCGAGCGGCGCTGCGGCGCTGCGGGTTGAATGGAGGGACGACAAGAGCCCGGACCGCCGGAGGGACACCGCCGCGATGCCCCCGCAGTGAGGGAGAGACGTGAGCGCCAGCGAGCACGGCCCGTACACAGACCCGCCGCCCGGCACGGAACCCGCGGTGCTCGTACTCGACGCCCTTGGCGCCGTCCGCTCCGTCAGCCCCGGCGCCGCGGCGCTCACCGGCCGCCCCGCCGCCGCGCTGCGCGGCCTCCCCCTGGCCGACCTGCTCACCGAACCCGGCCGCACACCGCCCGCCGAAGACGCCGAGAGCCCCGCGGAACGCCTCGCCGATCGCCCGATGGGCGTCGACACCCAGCTGCGCCACCCCGGCGGCCCGCCCGTCGCCGTACGGGTGACCGGCGTGCCGCTGGAGGACGGACTGCTCGTCACCGTCGTCCCGCTCGAACAGGCCCGGCGCACCGACCGGGAACAGGCCCTTCTGCGGGAACTCTTCGAGCAGACCGCGGTCGGCTTCACCCTGCACGACGAGGAACTGCGTGTGGTGCGGCGCAACCGGGCCCCCGGCCCGCTCGTCCAGGAGGACCAGGACGCGCTGCTCGCCCGGCTGCGGGAGGTCGCCGACACCGGTGGGCAGCTGATCGGCTGGGAGCACCCCGCACGCCTGCGCCACGACCCGGCGGGCGACCGCGCCGTGTCGCTGGCCGCGTATCGGCTCAGCGACCCGGCGGGCCGGGTGATCGGCGTGGCCAGCGTGTCCACCGACGTCACCGAGCAGCGCGCCGACCGGCGCCGACTCGCGCTGCTGCACGCCGCCTCCGAGCGCATCGGGCGCAGCCTCGACGTGACCAGCAACGCCGAGGAACTGGTGCGCGTGCTGTTGTCCGGTCTGGGCGACCTCGCCGCCGTCGACCTCACCGAGACGGTGCTCGTCGGCGGTGAACCCGGGGACTTCCGCGCCGGCGCCCCGCTGCGCCGCGTCGCCGCCGCGCACAACGACGGGCCGTGGCCCGAGGAGCTGTACCCGGTGGGGGAGACCTTCCGCATCGAGGACGTGGAGAGCGAGCGGCTGCGCAGCGGCACCCCGGTCTTCACCTCCGACCTCGCCAGGCTGCGCAGCCGCTACGGCGGCGACCGGCGCCGCACCCGGCTGGTGCTCCCCGACGCCGCGACGTCCCTGATGGTCGTGCCGCTGCAGGCGCGCGGGCTGGTGCTGGGAGCCGTCGCCCTGTGGCGCACCGGCGACCGCACGGGTTTCACGGCCCGGGACGCGGCGCTCGCCGAGGAGATCACCTCCCGCGCGGCGCTCAGCGTCGACAACGCCCGCCGCTACACCCGCGAGCACCGGTCAGTGGAGGCACTCCAGCGCAGCCTGCTGCCGCAACCCGTCGTGGAGACCAGCGCCGCCGACACCGCCGGCGTCTACGTCCCCGCCGGCACCACCGCGGGCACCGGCGGCACCTGGTACGACGTCATCTCGCTGTCCTCCGCGCAGGTGGCCTTCGTCGTCGGCGACGTGGCCGCGCACGGCCTGGACGCGACCGCCACCATGGGGCGGCTGCGCACCGCCGTGCAGACCCTCGCCGACCTCGACCTGCCGCCCGAGGAACTGCTGACCCACCTGGACGACCTGGCCGTGCGGCTGGCCGACCCCGGCGGCGGCACCGCCGCCCGCCCCGCGGCGGGCGTGCTGGGCGCCACCTGCCTGTACTGCGTCTACGACCCGGTCACCGGCCGCTGCGCCATGGCCAGCGCGGGCCGGATGCCGCCGCTTCTCGCCGGGCCGGACGGCGGCGACGCCGCGCCCGTCGCCCTGAAGCCCGGCCCGCCGCTCGGCATGGGCGGCAAGCCGTTCGAACCGCTGGAACTGCAACTGGAACCAGGTTCCGTACTGGCCTTCGGCAGCGACGAGTTGATGCTGCGCGGCGACGACTCCCACCGGCGGGGCGACGACGGCGGCACGCTCGCCGCCCGGATCGGGGCCGCCGCCATGTCGGGCCGCACCCCCGCGGAGACGGGCCGGGACATCCTGCGGCAGCTGCTGCCCGAGGGCCCGCCGGACAACGAGGTCGCCCTGCTGATGGCACGTGTCCGCCGGCTGCCCGAGGAGGCCACCGCGTCGTGGACGTTCCCCGCCGAGGCGGTGCAGGTCGCCCGGGCCAGGGACCTCGTCAACGAACGCCTCGACCTGTGGGGGCTGACCGAGCTGGCCTTCGTCACCGAACTGATCGTCAGCGAGCTGGTCACCAACTCCATCCGCTACGCGGGCGGCCCGGTCGGAGTACGGCTGATCAAGGACGAGACGCTGGTGTGCGAGGTGTCCGACCCCAGCCAGACCCAGCCGCATCTGCGGCGCGCCCGCGTGACCGACGAGGGCGGTCGCGGACTTTTCCTCGTCGCACAGCTTGCCCACCGCTGGGGCAGCCGGTACACATCCTCCGGCAAGACCATGTGGACCGAGCAACTCCTCGACGAGCGCTGAGAGGGGGAGCAGCCGGTATGGACGACCCCGGGCAGCCGGAGATCCGCGGCGGCACCGACGCCGAGGGCGTCAGTGCCGCGCCCGGCGGCCTGCTCGACCTGCTCCGCGTCGCCGCGTTCGTCCTCAACGGCGCCGGACGCGTGGTGCTGTGGAGCCCGGAGGCCGAGCACCTCTTCGGGTACTCCGCCGAGGAGGCCCTGGGCGCCCCCGCCGGGCACCTGCTCGTCGCCCCCGAGCACCTGGGCCTGGTGAAGGAGCTGTTCGGCAGGGTCAGGGCCGGAGCCAGCTGGTCGGGCGTCTTCCCCGTCCGCGCCAAGGACGGCTCCGTCCGGAGGGTGGAGTTCCGCAACATCCGGCTGCACGACGCCCACGGCGACGTGCACGCACTGGGGCTCGCCGCGGACGCCGGGACGCTGCGCCGCCTGGAGACCGACCTGGCCCTCTCCAACAGCCTGGTCAACCAGTCCCCGGTGGCCATGGGGATGTTCGACAACGAACTGCGCTGGCTGCGGGTCAACCCGGCACTGGAACGCGCCGGCGGCCTCGCCGCGGGCGCCATGCTCGGCCGCAACCTCGAAGACGTGCTGCCTGCCGTCGACCCCGACGTGGTGCGCCGCGCCCTGCACCACGTGATGGCGACCGGCCGGCCCCTGCTGGATCAGATGACAGCCTGCCGCAGCCCCGTCGGCAGCGACGAGGAACGTGTGTGGTCGGTGTCCTACTACCGCATCGACGACCCGCGCGGCAGACCGCTGGGCGTGGCCACCTCCGCGATCGACGTGAGCGAACGCCAGCGGGTGGCCGCCGAGATGGCCGGCGCCAGGGCCCGTCTGGCCGTCATCGCCGACGCCGGCGTCCGCATCGGCACCACCCTCGACCTTCAGCAGACCGCCAGGGAACTCGCGGAAGTGGCCGTGCCCCGGCTCGCGGACCTCGCGGCGGTCGATGTGCTGGACTCCGTGCTCGGCGGTGAGGTGGCAGCCGCCGTCCGCCCCGACGGCTCGGCACGGTTCCGGGCGCTGGCCGTGATCGCAGCCGAAGGCACCGACGCCTCACAGGCTGCCGACCAGGTCGGCGAACTCGCGTCCTACGGACCGACCCGCATGATCACCCAGTGCGTGCGGGAGGCCCGGCCCATCCTGCTCCCCGAGGTGGACTCCGCCGACGTGCGCCGCATCGCGAAGGACACAGCCGCCGCCGACGTGCTCACGGCTGCCGGCGTGCACTCCTACCTCGCAGCTCCGCTGATCGCACGCGGCGACGTCCTGGGCACCGTCAGCCTCTACCGCACCGGCAACCCGCGGCCCTTCGACGACCAGGACCTCACCCTCGCCGCCGAACTCGCCGCCCGCGCCGCCATCTGCGTCGACAACGCCCGCCTGTACAGCCGGGAGCGCAACGCCGCGCTGACACTGCAGCGCAGCCTGCTGCCCGACGCGCCGCCCCGCCACCCCGACATCGAGATCGCCGCCCGCTACCTGCCGGCCGTCAGCGCGGTCGGCGGGGACTGGTTCGACGTCCTGCCGCTGCGCCACGGCAAACTCGGCCTGATCGTCGGCGACGTGATGGGCAAGGGCCTGCACGCCGCCGCCATCATGGGCCAACTGCGCACCGCCACCAGGGCTCTGGCCCGCCTCGACATGCCGCCCGCCGAACTGATGCGGCACCTCGACGACATCCTCACCTCGCTCGGCGAGTCCATCGCCACCTGCGTCTACGCCGTCTGCGACCCGCTGCACGGCCGGTGCGAACTCTCCAGCGCCGGACACCTGCCCCCGGTCCTCATCTCGCCCGAGGGCGTCGCCGAACTCGTCGACCTGCCCAACGCCGCCCCGCTGGGCGTCGGCGGGGTGCCGTTCAGCACCGAGAAGCGCGACCTCCCCGAGGGCGCGACGATCGCGCTGTTCACCGACGGCCTCGTCGAGGACCGCCGCGCCCCCATCGACGCCGGGCTGCGCGCCCTGACACGTGTACTGACCGGTGACCCGCGACCCCTGGAACAGACCTGCGACACCGTGCTGCACGCCCTGCACCACACGCCGCTGGACGACGTCGCGCTGCTCCTGGCCCGCCCCCGTCCGAAGCCGGGCGGCACCGCGCACTGACCCGGCGGGCCTCCTGCCCAACCGTGCCGTTTCGTGCGATGTCGGTGCGACGGCCTAATCTGTGCGACGTGACTTCTCCAGCTCAGAGCGGCGTGCCCGGCCAGCGGCGGCAGAGCCCGCCGTCCCACGGCGGCCCCTCTGCGCCCGCCGCCACCGGCGGACCCTCCGGCGCTGCCACCGCGGGTGCCTCCGGCGCTGCCACCGCGGGTGCCTCCGGCGCTGCCACCGCGGGTGCCTCCGGCACCCGCCCGATGGCCGCTCAAGCCCCCCGCCCGGCCGCTCCCTCCCTCCGCCCGGCGCTCGGTCCCGCCGCCGACGAGGGCCTCGCGCGGCGGCTGCGCGCCCTGGCCTGCACCGCGCCGCTGCACGACCTGGACGTCCGCAAGGCGAACCTGGCGGGGGAGTACACCACCTACGCCATGGCCGAAGTGGCCCTCTCCGCCATCGACCTCGTCACCCTCCAGATGGACTTCGACACCGGCGCCGACCACGAGGACGTCGTCGCCCGCCTGCTGCCGCGCGTCGCCGCGCAGGCCCCGGGGCGGAGCACCGCCGAGCACGAGCGTGTCGCCCGATGGGTGCTGGAGAACCTGCTCAACGTCGGCAGCGTCGACCGCGGCTTCCGCGCCGTCTACGGAACCTTCGGGCCGGACGGCGCCTACGTGCGGCGGGACTACGACTTCAAGCTCATCGAGGAGGTCCCCGGCCCCGGTGGCGGCGTGTACCTGCGCACCACCGACGAGGCCGTCAACGTCCTGGTCGGCGCGCTCGACACGGACGTCACCAGCGCCCAGATCGCCGCCGAGGTCAAGCTGGAGGTGCTGGTCAACCGCGGCCGGCTGGCGGACGCCCAGCTCGCCGCCGAGCAGGCCCGCTACCGCACCGTCCAGTACGCCGAGACGCTCCGCCGCACCCTGGAGGCCACCCGCCGCGACGTGCGCTCCGTCGACTGGCTGCGCACCGTGCCCGACCTCATCGCCGAGGCGCTCGACCACGTCGCCGACCGCTACCGGCACGAGAACGCCATTCTCACCAACATCCGCCGCGTCCGCGACGAGACCGCCGACGACCGGCACCCCGACCACCGGCTGCGGGCCGCCGAACTCGTCGACATAGTCAAGGACTGCATCAGGCGCCACACCCAGCTCCAGTCCCGCCTGCTGGAGGCCGGCCCGCTGTTCCGCGCCGAACAGGACCGGCAGGCGTTCGCCCCGGCGGCCGGCCGCGCCGGGCTGGACCTGCACGGCCAGCTGCTCGCCCCGCTGCTGCCCGAACCCCTCGAACGCGCCGCCCGCGTCACCGAGGCGTTCTTCCGGCACGGCACCGGCCTGCGCACACCCGGCGCGGTACGCGTCGGCGACCTCGTCGACCTGCTGCTGACGCCCCCCGCGCCGCGTGAGCACCTCGGCGCCGAGATGCCAGAACCGGACCTGGTCACCACCCCCGACGACAGCCGCTTCAGCGAACAGCAGCTCGCCGACGCCCGGGAACTCCTCGACCTGCCGCCGGACGCCCCGCGGCGCCTGTCCGGCCTGCTCGCCGAAGCCCGCGGCCACGACCGCGACCTTCCCTACCTGGTGGCGCTGCTCGCCGTGCACGCCGCCAGCCCCCCGGTGGGCACCGCCTACCGGCAGGGCGACGAGCGGCTGCTGTTCGCCGTCGACGACGGCACCCCGCTGGAGGACCCGGAGTTCGGCGGCGCCGACCTGGTCGTCGGCACCGCACTGCTGGACGCCGCCGGCATGGCCGCCGGACGGTCCGAGGCCGCCTCATGACCGACCACCACCGAGGAGCGCACGACGTGAGCGAACCCGGCACCGGGCCAGGCCCGCACACCACCGCCGAAGGACCCGCCCGGCTCACCCCGGCGGACGCCGCCGACGCGGCCCGGCTCGTCTCCTTCGGCCTCCAGCCCAAGCTGCTGCCGTCCCGCGACGCCGAGTACGCCGAACTGCTCCGCCGCCACCGCGAGGACCCGGCGTTCGCCCGGCTCGCCGACGCCGTCGCCACCGGGCTGGGCCTCGTCGTCCTGGAGGTCTCCACCCGCGCCGGCATGGCAGTCACCGCCGCCGAGGACTCCGTGTTCGCCGTCCGCATGGGCGACTACGCGCGCCGGGCCGCCGCCGACTCCGCCGACCGCTTCCTGCACGGCCTGGCCCACCTGGCCGTCGCCGCCATGGCCTTCCCCCGCCCGGAGGACCTCGCCGACGACGGCTACGTCGGGCGGCTCACCGTCAACGGCGTGGACGCCTTCGTCCGCCAGGCCTGCCGCCGGCTGGAGGAGCAGGCCGCAGCCCGCGGCGAGAACACCGACCCCGCCACCGACGCGCCCGGGCTGGAGGCCGCCTGGCGGGTCTGGGCCCGGCGCAGCGCCACCGGCGCGACCAAGGACGCCCGCCGCCTCGCCGGCTCCACCACCGGCATCGTCGGCAAGGCCGTCGCCTTCCTCACCGACTCCGGCTTCCTGCAGCGCACCGGCGACGAGGCGGGCGGCACCTACCGCACCACCGCCCGCTACCAGCTCCAGGTCCGCGACATGGCGGGCAACGCGGCGATGGCCGAACTGCTCGACCTGGGCATCGTGCCCGTCAGCGACGGCAGCGGCACGCTCGTGCCGCCGCCCGAGGGCGACGACCTCGAACTCGCCGACGGAGCCGGCCTGCCCTTCCACCGCTGACCCGCCCGCCCTCCGACCGTCCGCGCCCCCACCCGACCGCCGCACCGAGAGTCCGCCCCATGTACGAGCTGTCCCGGATCCGCCTCCACTCCATCGGACCCGCCGGTGCGCGCTACGCCGACACCGTGCTGGACCTGCGCGGAGTCGGCGAGCCGGTGCCCAGCCCCGCCCCGGCGCAGGCCGACTTCTTCGAGGACGAGCCGACCGGGCCGCCCCGCAGGCCCGCCCCGGCCGGCGTGCTCTTCCTGGAGAACGGCGGCGGCAAGTCGGTCCTGCTCAAGCTGATCTTCTCGGTGATGCTGCCCGGCCACCGCAACACCCTCGGCGGCGCCAGCTCCGGCGTGCTGCGCAAGTTCCTGCTCGCCGACGACTGCGGACACGTCGCGCTGGAGTGGCAGCACACCCTCACCGGTGAGAGCGTCGTCGTCGGCAAGGTCAGCGAATGGCGCGGACGGCAGGTCTCCAACGACCCCCGCCGCTTCGCCGAGGCCTGGTACTCCTTCCGCCCAGGACCCGGCATGAGCCTCGACTCGCTGCCCGTGTCGGAGTCCACCGCGCTGCGCCCGCGCGCCGAGGGCGCCTCCGGGGCCCGCGGCAGGCGCCGCACCATGAAGGGCTTCCGCGACGTCCTCACCGAGACCGCGAAGGCCTACCCCAACCTCGACGTCGTCTGGGAGGAGGGCCACGACCGCTGGAAGGAGCACCTCGACGCGCTCGGCCTGGACCCCGAACTCTTCCGCTACCAGCGCGAGATGAACGCAGACGAGGGCGAAGCGGCCGGCCTGTTCGCGGTGAAGAACGACTCAGACTTCACCGACCTGCTGCTGCGCGCCGTCACCGACACCCGCGACACCGACGGCCTGGCCGACCTGGTGCACGGCTTCGCCCACAAGCTGGGCCGCCGCGCCGAGCTGACCGCCGAACGCGACTTCACCGCCGGGTCCCTGGACCTGCTGCGCCGCATCGACGAGGCCGCCGGCCGCCGCGAACGCCACCGGGCCGTGCACACCGCCGCCGAGCAGCGCACCCGCGGCCTCGCCGCGCGCCTCGCCGCCCGGGGCGCACTGGAACGCGCCCGCACCGGCGAACTCGCCGAGCAGACCACCACCGCCGCGCGCACGGTGGCCGACGCCGAGCAGTCGCGCGGCCGCGCCGACCTGGTCGCCGCCGAACTCGCCTACCGGCACGCGTCCCTCGCCCTGGCCGCCGCCGAACGAGCGGCCACCGCCCAGCGCCGCGAACTCTCCGACGCCCGCACCCTCGCCGCCGCCTGGCAGGCCGCCGAGATCGCGCTGCGCCACCGGGCGGCAGCCGACCGCGTCGCCCGCGTCGCGGCGGCCATCCGAGAGGCCGAGCGCGACGCCGCGCCCGCGCTCGCCGCCCGGTCCGCCGCCGCCGCCGACCTGGTCGGCGCCCTGCACGCCGCGGCGGCCGACGGGGAGCGGACAGCCGCGGAGGAGGAGGAGCGCTCCACCGCCCTGCAGGTCGCCGCCGAGACCGCGCACCGCGACGCGACGGCCGCCGCCACCGCCGCCCAGCGCGCCCGCAGCGAGGGCGAGCACCTGCGGCAGCGGCTGACCGAGGTCGAGCAGGAGACCGCACAGGCCGTCCGGGCCGGGTGGCTCGACGACACCGCGCCCGACGCCGACCCGGCCCGTGCCGCGCTCGCAGCCGCCGACGCGGAGAAGGCCGCCGCGCAGGCCCTCGACGACGCACGCGAGGCGGCCAGGCGCACCGCCGAACGAGACCGGGACGCCGCTGAGGCGCTCGCCCGCGCCGAGCTGGCCGCGGCCCGCGCGGCGGACGCCGCCGGTGCGGCCGAGGCCGCCCACAGCGCCGAACTGGACGCCGCCACCGCGCTGGGCGCCGAACCCCGGCTGGTCGAACTGCTCGGCGCCGACGGCCCACTGACCGGCACCGAACTCGACCGGGGCGCCGACGAACTGCGCGAACTGCTGGAGGAGCGTGTCGCCACCTGCGAACGCCGCCTGTTCGACCTGCGCACCGCGGCGGGCGACGACGCGCGCATGCTCGGCGCGCTCGGCGAAGGAGGCCTGCTGCCGCCCGGCCCCGACGTCCTGGCCACCGTGGAGTACCTCGGTGAGCACGGCGTGCCCGCCCTGTCCGGCTGGCGCTACCTCGCCCAGGCCGTCGACCCCGCCGACCACGCGGCGGTGCTCGCCGCCCGCCCCGAACTCGTCGACGGCGTCATCATCACCGACCCCGCCAGCCACGCCCGCGCCCGCGACGTGCTCGCCCAGGCCGCCCTGCTGCCCCGCTCGGCCGTCGCCGTCGGCACCGCGGCGGCCCTGCTCGCCCCGCCGCCCGGCGCGCAGGAGGACACCTCCGTCTTCCTGGTGCCGCCCAACCCGGCCATGCACGACGAGGACGCCGCCGACGGCGAGCGGCAGGCGCTGCGGGCCCGTGCCACCGAGCGCGACGAGGAGATCCGCACCCTCGCCGCCCGGCTCTCCGGCGACCGTGCGCTCAGTGCCCGCCTCGCCTCCTGGCGGGCCGGCTGCCCCAACGGCCGGCTCGCGGAGCTGACCGAGGCCGCCGAGGCGGCGCGGGAGGGTGTCGACGAGGCCGTCGACAGGCACACCAGGGCGGCGGCAGAGCGGGCCGACGCCCAGCAGGAGGCCGCCGAGGCGGCCCGGGTCCGCGACGAGCGCCAGGAGAACGCCCAGCGCCTCCGCCGCTCCGCCGACGCGCTCGCCGGGCTGGCGCACCGGTTGCGCGAACGCGCCCGCTGGCAGACACGGCTGCGTGAACTGGCCGAGGAGGCCGCCGAGGCGGAGGAACGCGCCGCCGTCTGCCTGGAGCATGCCCGCGCCGCCGACGAGGACCGCCGCGCGGCCCAGCGCGCCGCGGACGACGCGCGCCGCACCGCCCGGGTGCTGCGCGCCGAACGCGCCGAGATCGCCGGCGCCCCCGACGAACTGCCCGACACCGCAGCTCCCACGGGCTCGCTGCCCGCGCTGCGGGAGGCCTACCGTTCGGCGTCCCGGCTGTACGAGAAGGTCGGGGTCGGCGCCGACCTTCGCGCCGAGCAGGCCCGCGCGGAGGGCGACGAGAGCGCGGCCCGCACCGAACTCGACCGCCTCACCCAGAAGGTGCGCGCCCGGGCCGAGCACCTGCTCACCACCTCCGACGGCGCCGACGGCCCGTCGCGGCAGGCCGCCGCGGCCCGCGCGGAGGCGCTGGTGCAGATGCTGGAGACGCGGGCCTCCACCGCCAGCGAGCAGCTGGGACGGCTGCGCGGTGAGGCCGAGCGCCTCGCCCCGCAGGACGGCGACCGCCACACCGACCTGCCCGACGACCAGGTGCCCGCCGACCCGGCCCGCGCCCAGGAACTGCTGCGCACCGCCACCGGCGAGCTGGCCGGCTGCCAGGACACGCTCCAGGCGGCCCGCGCCGCCCACGAGGAACTGCTGTACGCGCACCGGGCCGCGGAGAACGCCGCCGCCTCCTTCGAGGAGACAGCCGCCCTGCTGCGGGACCTGCTGCGAGATCCGCAGCCCGCGGAGGAGCCGGACGCCGCGCCGGAGCCCTACCAGGGCGACGCGGAGGAGGCCCGCAGGGCGGCGGCCGAGGCACGCCGGGCGCTGCGCGGCTGCGCCACCGAGCTGTCCGCCGCCGAGACGGCCGTCCGAGAGGCGAGCGACGTCCTGGTGCGGCACGCCAACTCCACCCGCTTCGAGCAGGTCCGCACCCCCGCCCGGCAGCAGATCCGCGAACTGCCCGCCGCCGCGCTGCCCGAGCACGCCGCCGCCTGGGCCGACGCCTTCGCGCCGCGGCTGCGGGTCCTGACCGACGAGCTGCAGCAGCTGGAGCGCAACCGGGACAGCATCGTGGACCGCCTGCGCGGCCTGGTCGAGGCCTCCCTGGCGACACTGCGCTCCGCGCAGCGCCTCTCCCGCCTCCCCGAGGGGCTGGGGGAGTGGTCCGGCCAGGAGTTCCTGCGCATCCGCTTCGACGACCCCGACCAGGCGGACCTGACCGAGCGGCTGGGCGAGGTCATCGACGAGGCCACCAGAGCGGCCGTGCGCAAGAACTCCGACCTGCGCCGGGACGGCATGTCGCTGCTGCTGCGCGGGGTGCACGCCGGGATGCAGCCGCGCGGGGTGGCGGTGGAGATCCTCAAGCCGGACGCGGTGCTGAGGGCCGAACGGGTACCGGTCGGGCAGATGGGCGACGTCTTCTCCGGCGGGCAGCTGCTCACCGCCGCGATCGCGCTGTACTGCACGATGGCGGCGCTGCGCAGCAGCGACCGCGGCCGGGACAAGCACCGGCACGCCGGCACCCTGTTCCTCGACAACCCGATCGGCCGCGCCAACGCCACCTACCTGCTGGAGCTGCAACGCGCCGTCGCCGACGCACTCGGCGTGCAACTGCTCTACACGACGGGGCTGTTCGACACCACGGCACTGGCCGAGTTCCCACTCGTGGTCCGGTTGCGCAACGACGCGGACCTGCGGGCGGGCCTGAAGTACATCAGCGTCGAGGAGCACCTGCGTCCCGGTCTGCCGCAGCCCGGCGACGATCCGGACGCCGTCCACGGCGAGATCACCGCCACCCGCGTGTTCCGCCGCCCGGAGGAGAGCGCGACCGCCACCTGAGCGGGCGTGCGGCGGGCGTTCGCCGCGGGCGGCGCGTTCAGTGGGCGCCGTGCCCGCGGCGCAGCGCGCGGTCACGGGCGGCACTGCTGGGCGTGGACACCACGCCGTGGCGCTGCACCCACACCTGCCGGGTCACCCACACGTCGAGCACGGCCCAGGTGGCGACGACGGTGCTGGCGACGGTGCTGAGCAGCGCGGGAAAGGCGAACCACACCCCGGCCAGTGAGCACAGCACGGCGACCGTCAACTGGACGAGGGTGAGGGCGACCACCAGGACGGCGCGGACCGCCGCGGACCTTACCGGGTCCGGCAATCGGGACTTGGCGTACATGCTCTTCTCACTCCCCTCCTCCAGGATGCCCGATTCGGCGCCCGAGTCACGTACCGACTCGGGCGCACCTGCCGCCGCATTGTCCGGGCATCGCAGGAAACTTCCGGATGTGAAGGAATCGCTCAGATGTTCCATCGCGTGGACACATCTACGGACGGAAGGGTGCTCGGTAGTAGGCTCGCGCCGTTTACTGACCGGATCTGCCGACGCCGGGCAGAATCGACGTAGGGGAGGCCATGCGCTTTCGCGGAAGTTCCATCCGCCGGAAGATCGTGGCGCTGCTGCTTGTCCCACTGGTGGCAGTCACCGCACTGTGGGCGTTCGCCACCTACCTCACCGGCCGCGAGGCCGGTCAACTGCTCAGACTGGGCGACATCGTCGAGCAGATCGTGCACCCGGCGGAGGAGACCGTCCAGGCGGTCCAGCAGGAGCGCCGCCAGATACTGGTCCACCTCGCCGACCCGCGCCGCTCCGACGCGCTCACCGAACTGCGGCGCCAGCAGCGGGCCACCGACCGGGCCGTGGAGCGGATCAGCGACAACGCGCTGCACGTGCGCGGCAACCTGCCGGCGGACTCCCGGCAGAAACTGGACGCGCTGCTGGAACGGCTCGACGGGCTCGACTCGGTCCGCACCAAGGTCGAGAACAACACCCTCTCCCGTGACAACGCCTTCGCCGCGTACAACGCCGTCGTCGACCCCGCCTACGACCTGCTCACCACGCTGCACGTCATCGAGGACGTACAGCTCGACAAGGAGTCCCGGGCCCTGGTCGGGGTCGCCCGCGCCCGTGAACTAGTCGCCCGCGAGGACGCGCTGGTCGCCGCGGCGCTCGCCGCCGGACGGATGAGCAGGCAGGAGGTGCGCGAACTCAGCGACCGGGTCGCCGAACGCAACGTCATCTACCGCACCCACCTGCCGGTCCTGCCGGACGAGGACCGCAGGGCCGTCGAGGAGTTCTGGCAGGGCGCGGACGGGCGGACCCTGACCGCCTTCGAGGACGACATCATCGCCGCCGGAGCGGCGGGCGCGGTGAAGGCGGTCAACTCCGCCCGGTGGGACGCCGCCACCACCACCGTGCTGGACGACCTGAAGGAACTCGACCGCGAGGCCGGCGACCGCTACGCCGACCGCATCACGCCCGCAGCGACCACCGTGCTGCTGCAGGCGGGCGTCGCGTGCGTACTCGGCTTTCTCGCGGTGCTGCTGTCGATAGTGGTCTCCTTCCGTGTCGGCCGCGGACTCGTGCGCGACCTCGGCGCGCTCCGCAAGGAGGCCCACGAGGTGTCGGGGGTGCGGCTGCCGAGCGTCATGCGCCGACTGGCCGCCGGCGAGGAGGTCGACGTGGAGACCGAGGCGCCGCGCCTGGAGTACAGCCAGGACGAGATAGGCCAGGTGGGCCAGGCGCTCAACACCCTCCAGCGCGCGGCGATGGAAGCGACCGTCAAGCAGGCCGACATGCGGCGCGGGGTGTCCGAGGTGTTCGTCAACCTGGCCCGCCGCAACCAGGTGCTGCTGCACCGCCAGCTCACCCTGTTGGACGCGATGGAACGCCGCACCGAGAACTCCGACGAACTCGCCGACCTGTTCCGCCTGGACCACCTCACCACCCGGATGCGGCGCCACGCCGAGGGCCTGGTCATCCTCTCCGGCGCCGCCCCCTCCAGGCAGTGGCGCAAGCCGGTGCAGCTCATGGACGTGGTCCGCGCCGCGGTGGCGGAGGTGGAGAACTACGAGCGCATCGAGGTCCGCCGGCTGCCCTGCCTCGCAGTCGAGGGACCGGCCGTCGGCGACCTCACCCACCTGGTCGCCGAACTGCTGGAGAACGCCACCGCGTTCTCCCCGCCGCACACCGCCGTGCAGGTACTCGGCGAACGGGTGCCCAACGGGTTCGCCCTGGAGATACACGACCGGGGACTGGGCATGCCCGCCGAGGCGATGCTGGAGGCGAACCTCCGCCTCGCGGAGACCCCCGAGTTCGAGCTGTCCGACACCGACCGGCTCGGCCTGTTCGTCGTCTCCCGCCTCGCCCAGCGCCAGGGCGTCCGCGTGTCACTGCAGCAGTCGCCCTACGGAGGCACCACCGCGGTCGTGCTCGTCCCGGCCTCGGTGCTCACCGAGCCGGCGGAGAAGGACAACGAACCGCTCGACGGCTCCACCTCCGAGGACACCGGCAGCCACGCCCTGGAGGCCCTGAGGGGCGCCCACCCGGCCCTCACCGAACGGGACCGCACCACCGCCGCCGGGCTGACCCGGGCGTTCCGGGCCCGCGGCAACGGCGGCCCGATCGAGCTGGAAGCCCCGCTCGACGACACCGGCCCCGGCATCGGCAGCCTGTTCCGCGACCTCCAGGAGCGCCGCAGCACCGAGACCGCCGCCCAGCACAGCCACGCCCGCGACGAGTCCCGCCCCGCCGAGCGGGCCGACGGCCCCACACCGCTGCCCCGCCGCCGCCCCGCAGGACCGGTACTGGTCTCCGACCACGGCCGCCCGGTCGGTGCCGGCGCCGAGGAATCCGCGCCCCGCAACCGCGACACGCCACCGGCGGAGGGTGGCCCCCGCCGCGCCCCTACGCCCCCGGAGTCGCAGGCCACCGACGGGGACGGCATCCGGCCGGGCGAGGCCCCGCGCGCGACACCGCCGACCGGCTCCACCGCGGCGGGGGGCTTGCCCCGGCGCGTGCGACAGGCGAGCCTGGCACCGCAGCTGAAGGAGCAGCGCGCCCAGGGGAGCGGCCCGGGCTCCTCCGGCAAGTCAGGAGACGGTGGCGGGGCGACGGACGCCGACCGGACGGGCAGAGCGGACCCGGCGCGCGAGCCGGATGCCACGGGCCCGGCGGACGGCGGGCAGCCGGACGCCGACCGGGACGCGGACGAGGTCCGCAGAAGAATGGCCGCGCTCCAGCGTGGCTGGCAGCGCGGCAGGGAACAGAACGAGGGAACAACACCGGAGGGGAACGGTCGATGACCGCACCGAAAGCCGTACGCAACACCGCATCAGCGGGAGCCGGAGAGCTGAACTGGCTGCTCGACGAACTGGTGCAGCGGGTCGGCAGCATCCGCAAGGCGCTCATCCTGTCCGGTGACGGACTGCCGCGCGGCACCTCGCAGGACCTGCCGAGGGAGGACGGCGAGCACCTCGCCGCCGTGGCGTCCGGCTTCCACAGCCTGGCCAGAGGGGTCGGCCGGCACTTCGGCGCGGGCGGCGTGCGGCAGACCGTCGTGGAACTCGACGACGCGTTCCTCTTCGTGACCGCCGCCGGTGACGGCAGCTGCCTCGCCGTGCTCGCCGAGGCCGACGCCGACGTCGGCCTGATCGCCTACGAGATGACCCTGCTGGTCAAGCGGGTGGGTGTGCACCTGGGCACCGCACCGCGCGCCGACCAGCCCGACGGCGGCTGACCGCGACGACGGCGTGGGGGAGTTGAGCATGAAGGAGCGATGGTTCGACGACGCCGCCGGCCCGGTCGTGCGGCCCTACGCGATGACCCGCGGACGCACCCGCAGCGCGGCCGACGCCCGTCTCGACCTGATCGCGCTGGTGTCCGCGCCGACGTTCCCACTGGGCCCGCCCGGTGCCGCCGCCGCCCAGACTGCGGATGCGGCCGATCTGCTGCACGGCGACCGGACACTGGCACCGGAGCACATCGACATCGTCCTGCGCTGCCGCCGCACCTCGCAGTCGGTCGCCGAGCTGGCCGCCGACCTCGACCTGCCGGTCGGCGTCATCCGGGTCCTGCTCGGCGACCTGATCAACGCCGAACTCGTCCGGGTCAGCCGGCCCGTACCCCCCGCCGAACTGCCCGACGAGAGCATCCTCCGAGAGGTGATCAATGGGCTCAGGGCGCTCTGAACGGCGCGGCGGGACCCCGGCCGACCCGACCGCGCTGAAAGTCCTCGTCGCCGGCGGGTTCGGCGTCGGCAAGACCACCTTCGTCGGCGCGGTCAGCGAGATCAGACCGCTGCGCACCGAGGAGGTGCTCACCGAGGCGGGCCGCGACGTCGACAGCGTCGAAGGCGTGGCGGACAAGCGCACCACCACCGTCGCCATGGACTTCGGACGCATCACCCTCAGCGACGCGCTGGTGCTGTACCTCTTCGGCACACCCGGCCAGGACCGCTTCTGGTTCCTGTGGGACGAACTGGCCCAGGGCGCGCTGGGCGCGGTCGTCCTGGTCGACACCCGGCGGTTCGAGGACTGCTTCGCCGCACTCGACTACTTCGAGCGCCGCGGAATCCCCTTCGCCGTCGCCGTCAACTGCTTCGACGGGGCGGCGCACCACCCCGCCGAGTCGGTCCGCGCCGCCCTCGACCTCCAGCCCCGGGTACCGGTGCTGCTGTGCGACGCCCGGCGCCGCGAGTCGGCCCGCGACGTGCTGGTCGCGGTCGTCGAGCACGCCCTGCGCACCGCCGCCGCCGGAATCCAGCCCGCCGGGACCTGACCGCGCGCCGAAGCGGCCCGCCCCCGTCCGCTCACCGCACGCCACGGCCCCCGCCGCGCACGGAGGAACGGGCCACGGGAAAGTCGAAGTAGCGGTCGGGGAACGCCTCCGGCCGCAACGTGAAGTGCCACCACTCCTCGGGCAGGTTCACGAACCCCACCGCCTCCAGCGCCCGCCTCAGCAGCAGCCGGTTCGCCCGCTGCTCCCCGCCGATCCGCGGATCCAGCGTGTGCGACAGCGGATCGAAGAAGTCGTAGGGCGTGCCCATGTCCACCGGGCACCCGAGCGCCACGCCGGAACCGGGGCCGGCACATCCGCCCGCCCCCGCCCCCAGATGTGAGAGCGGCGCCGCCCACCGCACCAGCGTCACGTCCACCGTGGAGCCGCGGCTGTGCCCCGACCGCTCGGCGACGTAGCCCTCCGCGATCAGCGCGCTCTTGTCCACCCGCGGGTAGAACTCCGCCTTCGTACGCTGGTCCCGCTGGTCCGCCGCCCACGCCACGAAGTGGTCCACCGCCCGCTGCGGCCGGTAGCAGTCGTACACCAGCAGGCTGTGGCCGGTCCGCAGCAGCCGCGCCTGCGCCCGGCGCAGTGCCCGCGCCGCGTCGCGGGTCAGCAGGCACACCGGGTCCCGGTAGCCCACCACCGGCGCACCGGTGAAGTTGCGCGCCGTGGCGTACCGCATGTCCGAAAGGATCGACGGAGCCACCTCCGCCAGCGCCGTGAACGCGGCAGGAGCCCGCGGCTCAGCGGCCCGCCCCTCGGGAGCCGCACGAACTCCAGACGGCGCGGGCCCCTCGGGGCCGGCCAGGAGCACGGCGGGCAGCAGCAGGCACAGCACGGCACGTCCGGCGAACATGCCTCCGCCCTACCAGGCCCCCGCGCCCGCCGTCCGCGGACCGCGCCGGGTGCTCACGCGCCCAGCCCACGCATCCGCACCGGACAGCCCACCTCCCGCCGTCGTCCGCCGTCACCACCGGCTCGCCCCCGGCCATCCGCACGCGGAAGCGAGCCGCACCCGGAACGGGCCGTCGCCGGTGCCCACCGCCGCGCTGCCGAACCCCTACCGCGCGTGCTGGTGGCCCAGCGCCCACGAGGACGGCACCGCGACCGCGCCCGTCAGAGCCGCCCACTCCCGCAACGCCCGGGCAGGCGGCCCCGGCAGCACCCAGTAGCGCAGCGGCCCTCCGCTCATGCGCACCCACGACCGGCCCGGCCGGTCGTGCCCCGACCCCGCACCCTCCCGGCCCTGCCGCAGCACCACCCGCCCGTCCCACGTGTTGTCGTGGAACACCAGGTGCGCGCCCGCGTCCGCAACCACCCACTGCACCGGCATCGACAGGTACAGCGGGTCCGTCCCCGGGCCGAACGCCCCCGGATCGGTGTTCCACAACCGGTACTCGCCGTCCGGCAGCACCGGACCCCCGGCCCGCCCGCCCAGACCGAAGAACCGGGCGTCCGCCGGCACCTCCGTACGCTGTTCCCAGCGCGCCTCCCCGGCCGACTCCCACCACCGCGGCGGCAGGTCCCGCCGCAGCCGCACACCGCCCGGCGTCCGGACCTCCACCGCGCCGAGCCGCGACACCGTCACCAGCACCCGCTCCGACACCAGCCGCCAACCACCGCCGGTGTCCGGCTCCAGCACCACCCGCTCGTCCACCGCCGGCCCCGCCCCGACCAGCGCGTACGACGGCAGCGGCCCGCAACCGTCCCAGCCCACGAACACCGCACCCCCGGCCGACACCCGTAAGCGCAGCACCGACCGGGCGAACCGCACACAGCCCCCGCCCGGTTCCGGATCGGCCCCCAGCAGCAGGCCCGGCGTCCGGGCCCGCTCCACCGGCCGCCGGCGGAACGCCGCGGCGTCCGCCCGCCGTCGCCGCCACGCCGAGAGCACGGTCGCCACCCCGCGCGTCCGCACCCCCACCCATCGCCCCAGCCGCCGAGCATCCATGCAGCTCAGCCTGCCACCGCCGCCCGCGCGACGGGCCCGCGTTCAACTGCCGTTCACGCCCTCCTCCCCAGGCGTTGCCCTTGAGTGGGAACCGGCCGACCCGCCGCACCCCACCCTGGTGCGCCGCGCCCGCACATGGCATCGTCCCTGTCAGCCGCCGCGTCACGCGCACACCCCGCCCGTGCGCGGACCACGCCCACCACGCGTACAGCACGGGAGCCGCCATGACCGCAGCCCACACCGACGACCGCTCCGCCGCGCAGCCCCAGCCCCTGTGGCAGCCAGGACCGGACCGGATCGCGGCGTCCGGCATCACCCGCTTCCACGAGTGGGCCGCCCGCCACCACGGCGCGCCCGCCCCCGTCCCCGGCGACCCGGCCGCCGGATACGCCGCGCTGCACCGCTGGTCCGTCGACGACCTACCCGCGTTCTGGCAGTCCGTCACCGAGTGGTTCGACGTCCGCTTCGGCACCCCGCCGAGCACCGTGCTGGGCGACCGGACCATGCCCGGCGCCCAGTGGTTCCCCGGGGCCACCGTCAACTACGCCGAACACGCCCTGCGCACCGCCCTCGACCCGGCCCGCGCCGGAACGCCCGCGCTGCTGCACGTCGACGAGACCCACGAACCCGTACCGCTGACCTGGACCGAACTCCGCCGCCAGGTCGGCTCGCTCGCCGACGCGCTCCGCGACCTCGGCGTCCGACCCGGGGACCGCGTCAGCGGCTACCTGCCCAACATCCCGCAGGCGGCGGTCGCACTGCTCGCCACCGCCGCCGTCGGCGGCGTGTGGACCTCCTGCGCCCCGGACTTCGGCGCCCGCAGCGTGCTGGACCGCTTCCAGCAGGTCGAGCCGGTCGTGCTTTTCGCTGTCGACGGCTACCGCTACGGCGGCAAGGAGCACGACCGCACCGCCACCGTCGCCGAGCTGCGCCGCGCCCTGCCCTCGCTGCGCGCCACCGTGCACGTCCCGCTGCTCGGCACCCCGGCGCCCGACGGCGCGCGGCTCTGGGACGACCTCACCGCCGCCGACACCGAACCGGTCTTCGAACAGGTCCCCTTCGACCACCCGCTGTGGGTGCTGTACTCCTCCGGCACCACCGGCCTGCCCAAGGCCCTGGTCCAGTCGCAGGGCGGCATCCTGCTCGAACACCTCAAGCAGCTGGGACTGCACAGTGACCTCGGGCCGGGCGACCGCTTCTTCTGGTACACCTCCACCGGCTGGATGATGTGGAACTTCCTCATCTCCGGCCTGCTCACCGGAACCACCGTCATCACCTACGACGGCAGCCCCGGCCACCCGGCGACCGACGCCCAGTGGCGCATCGCCGAACGCACCGGCGCCACCTTCTACGGCACGTCGGCCGCCTACGTCATGGCCTGCCGCAAGGCGGACGTGCACCCCGGCCGCGACTTCGACCTCTCCGCGCTCACCTGCGTCGCCACCACCGGCTCACCGCTTCCGCCCGACGGCTTCCGCTGGCTGCACGAGGAAGTGGCCAAGGACCTGTGGATCGCCTCCGTCAGCGGCGGCACCGACGTGTGCAGCTGCTTCGCCGGTGCGGTCCCCACCCTGCCCGTGCACATCGGAGAGCTCCAGGCACCCTGCCTGGGCACCGACCTCCAGTCCTGGGACCCGCAGGGCCGCCCCCTGGTCGGCGAGGTGGGGGAACTCGTCGTCACCAACCCCATGCCCTCGATGCCGGTCTCCTTCTGGAACGACCTCGACGGCGCCCGCTACCGCGACAGCTACTTCGAGATGTACCCCGGCGTGTGGCGCCACGGCGACTGGATCACCGTCACCGACCGCGGTTCGGTCGTCATCCACGGCCGTTCCGACTCCACTCTCAACCGCCAGGGTGTGCGCATGGGGTCGGCCGACATCTACGAGGCCGTCGAGCGGCTGCCCGAGATCCGCGAGTCCCTGGTGATCGGGCTGGAACTGCCCGACGGCGGCTACTGGATGCCGTTGTTCGTGCACCTCGCCGACGGAGCCGTGCTCGACGACGACCTGCGCGCCCGCATCGGCCGGACCGTCCGCGAGCAGCTGTCCCCCCGGCACGTACCGGACGAGGTCATCGCCGTGGAAGCCGTGCCGCACACCCTGACCGGCAAACGTCTGGAGGTCCCGGTCAAGCGGCTGCTGCAGGGCACCGAACTCACCAAGGCCGTCAACCCCGGTTCCGTGGACCGGCCCGAACTGCTCGACTTCTACGCCGAACTCGGCCGCCGAAGGGTCCGCTGAGCGGCCGTTGTCAGTCCCCCTGGCTACGCTGCGTGAGCAGATGGCAGCGCCACATGAGTACGGCGCCGCAGCAGTCAGCCGCAGCAGCCAGGGGGACCCATGCCGCAGCACACCGGCAAGCAGACCAGCCGCACCCACCGCGCACGCCGGACCCGAAGCCACCCCGCACGCCGCAACCGGCCGTGCACCACACGCCCGCTTCCCGGCCACCGGCGCCGCCTGGCCGCCACCCGCGGTGAAGTCCCCAGCGTGCTCGCGCTGCTCACCGACCCAGCGGACTTCGCCGCCATGCGCCGGTACCCGACCTTCCCGTTCACCGACCACCGCGCCTACCTGAAACGGCTCGACGCCCTGCTGCGCTCCCTCGCCGGGCAGGGAGTGCACGTCCGCGTCGTGCGCTTCCGCCCCGACGACTTCGTCCGCTACTGCCGCCGCCACCGTCTCGACCCCGACAGCGGCCCGAGCCGGGCCGGCTACACCGCTCACGCAGCGCACACGGACCACTCCCTGCCCTACACCGGGCAGCCCGTACACCGCTTGCTGCCCCTGCTCGGCCGGCACCCCGCGGACCGGACGGCGCCCGTGCCCGGCGACGGGCCGGGCCCCAGGGCCCGGAACCCGGCGGCGCGGGAGCGCGCCCGCGCGCTCGGGCTCGTCCTGGCCCTGCTGGAAGCCGCCGGCCCCGGACGCCACCACCTCGTGTGCAGCGTCAGTACCGCGGAGGTTCCCCATCCGCGCACCGCCGTGCTCAGCGCCGTCGGCGCGGTCCGCCGCGCCGCCGACCGCCCGTCCGGCCGGTCCGGGCCCGACCTCGCTGTCGACGAGCACGACCTGGACCAGTTCACGCGCCTGCTGGCGGACGCCGCTGCCGGCCGCAGCCGCGGCGGGGTGGTGCTGCGGACCCGCCACCTCGCCACGGAGACGGTCCGCGGCTGGCAGCTGTCGGCCGGCGGGCTGCGACCGCTGTCGGCCTCCGAGGTGTTCGCCGCCTACTGCACGGACGCCACCACGGGCGAACCGCTGCCGCCGGAACCCGGCGTCGACTACCAGGCCGGTTTCCCGCTGCCCGGCTCCGGCTGAGCGCGGCAGCCGGGACACCTGGCAGCCGCCCGCCGTCCGCAACGCACGGTGCCGGGCCCCCGCACTCCGCGGGGCACCCGGCACCGTCCGGCCGGTCGACGGCCGATGTCCTCACGCACTCGTCAGGCGCGTGTCACGCGCGATCCCTCAACTCACTCCCCGGAGAGCACCGCCTGCGCGGCCGCCCGCGCCTCGTCGGCGCTGTCCGAGGCGCGCGCCGCGGCAGCGGCCCGCTCGCACTGGGCCAGCGTGTGCTTCGCCAGCGTCGCCCGCACATAGGGAATGGAGGCCGCGCCCATCGACAGGCTGGTGACACCGAGCCCAGTCAGCACACAGGCGAGCAGCGGGTCGGCCGCCGCCTCACCGCAGACTCCGCAGCTCTTGCCCTCGGCCTTCGCCGCGTCCGCGGACAGCGCGACCAGATCCAGCAGCGCCGGCTGCCAGGGGTCCTGGAGCCGGGACACCGCACCGACCTGGCGGTCAGCCGCGAAGGTGTACTGGGCCAGGTCGTTGGTACCCAGCGACAGGAACTCGACCTCCTGGAGCACCGAACGTGCCCGCAGAGCCGCCGAGGGGATCTCGACCATCGCACCGAACTTCGCCCGCAGACCCGCCTCGCGGCAGGCGTCCGCGAACGCCTTGGCGTCTGCACGATCGGCGACCATCGGCGCCATCACCTCGAGGTAGACCGGCAGCCCTTCGGCGGCCTTGGCGAGCGCCGTCAGCTGGGTGCGCAGCACCTCGGGGTGGTCCAGCAGACTGCGCAGACCGCGCACGCCGAGTGCCGGGTTCGGCTCCTCGCCCGGTGTCAGGAAGTCCAGCGGCTTGTCGGCGCCGGCATCCAGCACCCGCACCACGACCCGGCCCTCCGGGAACGCCTCCAGCACGGAGCGGTACGCCGTGACCTGCTTCTCCTCCGACGGAGCATGCTTGCTGTCGTCGAGGAACAGGAACTCGGTCCGGAACAGCCCCACACCCTCGGCACCCGCGGCGACGGCCGCCGGCACGTCCGCGGGCCCGCCCACGTTCGCCAGCAGCGGCACCTTGTGCCCGTCCGACGTGGCGCCCGGACCGGTGCTCGCGGACAGCGCCGCCCGGCGCTCGGCCGCGGCCTGCTCAAGCGCCGCACGCTCGTCGGCGTCCGGGTTGACGATGACCTCGCCGCTGCTGCCGTCCACCGCGACCACGGTGCCCTCGGGCAGCTCGCCGGCACCCGGCAGCGCCACGATCGCGGGCACGCCCAGGGCCCGCGCCAGAATCGCGCTGTGACTGGTCGGACCACCCTCCTCGGTGACGAAGCCCAGCACGAGAGCCGGGTCGAGCAGCGCGGTGTCGGCCGGCGCCAGATCGCGCGCGATCAGGACGTACGGCTCGTCGCTGTCCGGTACACCCGGCATCGGCACGCCGAGCAGACGCGCCACGATCCGGTTGCGCACGTCGTCCAGGTCGGCCACCCGCCCGGCGAGGTACTCGCCGGCCCCCGCCAGCAGGGCCCGGTAGGAGGCGAACGCGTCGTAGACACCGCGCTCGGCGGTACTGCCGACAGCGATCCGGCGTTCCACGTCCGCCATCAACTCGGGGTCCTGTGCCATGAGCGCCTGGGCCTCCAGCACGGCCTGGGCCTCACCGCCGGCCAGGTTGCCCCGCGCGTTGAGGTCGGCCGCCACGGCGTCGACCGCCTGGCGGGCCCGCTGCTGCTCCCGGGGAGCGTCGTCCGGGGCGATCTGCTTGGCCGGGGGTTCCAGCACCGCAGTACCCATGTGCCGTACCTCGCCGATCGCCACACCGTGGCTGACGCCGACGCCTCGAAGCTTTGTGTCCATCTCACCCGTCTCCGGTTGGTGCGGCGACCCAGCCGCCGCGGTTCTTCACGTACAGGTCCGGCACCGGCGGTGCCGGAAGCGGCGGTCAGCTCCAGTCGAAGAGGGTCTCGCCGACACGGATCTCGGAGTCCTCGGCGACACCGGCGAGGGAGTCCGCGGTCGCTTCGAGTGCGACGACCGGCGAGATGGGGGACTTGCCGGCCTGCTCGACGGCGGCCGGGTTCCAGCGCACGACCGGATCGCCGCGCTTGACGCTGTCGCCCTTGGCGGCGAGCAGCTCGAAGCCCTCGCCGTTGAGCTGCACGGTGTCGATCCCCAGGTGGGTGAGCACGCCGTGCCCTTCCGCGTCGACGACCACGAAGGCGTGCGGGTGCAGGGACACGATGATCCCGTCGACGGGCGACACGGCCTCGGAGGGCTCGCGCACCGGGTCGATGGCGGTTCCGGGTCCGACCATCGCGCCGGAGAACACCGGGTCGGGCACTGCCGCGAGTCCGATGGCGCGTCCGGTGAGCGGGGACGTCACGGTGGTCATGGGAAGCCTCCCAGGGCGGTGATTGTTCAGCCGCCGTCGCTTCGTGTCCGGACGGCGTACCGTTCAGAAGCGTAAGTCATAGGAACTGCCGATTCCGTCCCCGTCCACGGGCGTGCCGACCCCCGTGACCTGCAGCCTGCCCAGCGACTTCCGGTCGGGGACGTGTGGATGAGGGGCGTGCCACCGGGCCACCCCGCGTCCTGGTCCGCAGGACCGTCCGCCGATGTGCGTCGGCGACCCGCCAACTGCTAGTGTCTGTCCTCGCCCCACGGGTCGCCGTTGACTCGGTGCGCGGGGGGCGGTAGATTCGAACAGTTGCCTGGAGCCCGGTGGGCTCGGCAGCAACATGTGAGTATCTGATGTGCCTCCGAGGACGCACGTGGCAACGCGGGTGGTTATCGGAAGCACTTTTCGAATTCCAGTGGGAATCATTTCGGCCGGTTCGATCGGCCTGAATGGCTCTGCTAGAGTCGGAAGCGCCGAAAGGTTGATGCCGCGAGGTGAATACCGGAAAGCGTGAAGGGGATTCCAGTCTCCCTCGGGTTCGGATCTGGTCGGTGAAACGGCCGGTGAGAGTCTGGTAAGGTTGGAAACACCGAAGGGAAGCGCCCGGAGGAGGCCCGGAAGGGAATCCGAAGGAAGCGTCCGTTCCTT
>NZ_JASKMT010000012.1 GCF_030124175.1 Streptomyces sp. 549
GCTCTCCTCGGACTCCGCTGACCAGCACGGACCCATGAACAGTCAGACTTTGAAACCGCCCTGGCATCCGGGTGCGCGAGGAATGCCTCTTCCGTCGCCACCGCCAACTGGGCCACGCTGACGCAAGCGGCGTCGACCTGCCGGATGAGTGCCACTGCCTGTTGTCCCAGAGCCTGCTCGACCTGCGGCAGTTGCCGCAGGGAGTCCGCGCGGAAGATTGTCCGAAGCCGTTCCACCTCGGCTTCGATCCCACAACGTGGACGTTCACCGCGCTTGAGCAACGCGCGCAGCTGGCTGCGGGTGAGCTTGGCGGCGTCGGCCGGCGTGGGTGCGGCAGTCAAGATCACGCGGGCGCGCGGCGAGTCGAGTCCGGGTTTCCCAGCGCCGTGAAAGGCAGTGAGGGCGGCTGGATAGTACTCGCGCAGGTGCGACCGAAGCCGGTTGATCATCTGTTGCCGGTCCCAGATGGCGTCCTGGTGAGCGCGGGCCAGGACGGCGACGGCCTGTCCCTCTTCGCTGTCGTCGGGCAGAGGCCGGTGGGCATGCCGGTCGGTCCGGAGGATGTTGGCCAGAACCCGGGCGTCCGCTGCATCGGACTTGGCGCGGGAGACACTGGCGCGGTCACGATATCGAGCCGCGGCCAATGGATTGATTGGGTAGATCTGGCGGCCGGTGGCCCGCAAGGCGGCGACGAGAAGCCCGCGGGGCGTCTCGATGGCGACCGGGATCGGTTCTGCTGCGCTGTCACCGTGCTGGGTTAGAAGTTCCATCAGTGCGTGGAAGCCGGCGCTGTCGTCGCTTATCCGTAGCTTTGCGACTTGGGTCCCGTCCTGGTCGACCAGGGCTATGTCGTGATGCCCTTCCGCCCAGTCGATGCCGCAGAAGATCTTGTTCAACCCTGTGCCTCCGTATGAATCTGCAGGTTGGACCTGTGCGGAGCACGCGGCGCTCTAATAGAAGTGCTCAAGGCACGCCATCTCATAAGCCGTTCGTGTCTCCAGCGACCGACAGGGACCTCGGTCTGCTGGAGAGCTCATGGCTCGCGAACTGCTGAGAGGTGGCCCCTGTCGGCGGGCTGAGGACATGAAACCTGGATCCGAGCCCCTGCCGGGCAGGACCGGTCTTTGACGAGAGATCAAGGTCCCGGAACTACCGAAGGTCTCCGCCCGGCAGGGCGTGGGCGAGGCAGAGCCGGTCTGAACACAGGGATCAAAGCCCCAGAACGGCGGCAGGCTTCCACCTCGCATCGGGGCCCTTGCACTGCCGTGCTCGGGCTCACCGATGACCTATTAGAACTACCGGTACTCCACCAACCACCAGGTCGTCATCGACGCCGACACCCGGCTGGTCGTCGCCGTCGGCCGCCCGCTGCCCGGCAACCGCAACGACTGCAAGGCATGGGAGGAGTCCGGTGCGAAGGCCGCCGTCGGCACGACCACAGTCATCGCGGACGGCGGTTACCGGGGCACCGGCCTTGTCATCCCGCACCGCCGCGAACCAGACCAGGCCGAACTCGCCGCCTGGAAAGAGGAACACAACACCTCCCACCGCAAGGTCCGCGCCCGCGTCGAGCACACCTTCGCCCGGATGAAGACCTGGAAGATCCTCCGCGACTGCCGCCTCAAAGGCGACGGAGTCCATCACGCCATGCTCGGCATCGCCCGCCTGCACAACCTCACCCTCGCCGGGTGACCGGGAAACAAGCAGGTCAGCATACACGCTGTAGATCATTTACGGGACAACGCTTAGCGCGCTGTTCCAGGAACGTCCGGTCCTCCGCGAGCGCCATGGTGACGAATGGCAAGCGGGCTACGGGAGGGGCGGAGTCCGCCGGAGCCAGGCAGCCCGACCACATAGGCCAGCATGGGTCGGCCACCGTACCGCCACCGTCACACATATACCAGCGTGAGCGGACCATCCACCCGGCAACGGCTCAGGGGGAGCGGGCTGCTGCCGCGATGTGGCACAGGCCGCCATGGGCGCTCCACTCAGTGCTTCATGGCCATGGCCGGATATGACTCTCATTCAGTAGCGTAAGTGGAATCGCGCCATGGATCGGAGCTTCGCTGGATGAGTGCTGTCACGGATGGGATTACGGCCTTCTCGCCGTTGGCTGTCGCCCTGCTTACGGGCCTCTTCGCTGCTCGGGAACGCCGCCAGTCAAGTTCTGCCAAGATCATGGACCGGTTGACCGCAGAGATCGCGGCTCTCAGCTCACTGCCCGATAACTCAGATGCCAAGTCCATTCTTCTCTCTCAGGCCGAGGCGACGGCACGTACGTACAAGCAGACGTGCACTCATGAAGACACGTTCAAGCGGGATGGACTGGGAATCGGGCTGGGCATCGTTCTAGGTGGCGGAGGTATTGCACTCGGTACCTGGGCCGCGCTTCAAGGCGGTGCTCACATGTGGTGGTGGGCCTTGGCCTTGCCCGCGATCGTGCTCGGCGTTCCGGGCTTCTTCCACGAACTCGCCGGAGGGAGCCGGGAGACGAGCGACGACGAAGCCACCGCTCCATGAGGCAGTTGCAGCAGCGAGTGCTGTACAGCAGAAACGTACCGCAACTTCACCGAACGTTGGTGACCGTCACTGCACCTCGACGCCCGGCTGATCGGGCCAGCAGCCATCAGGGACCGTCAGGCCGGTAGTTCGCAACGAGGTGGTCAGCGTCGGTCAAGTGATGCCCCGACTGTGAGTCTCGGGGCTGTCGTTGGGCTGTCCAACGGCACCACACGCCGACCAACAATGACAGAAGCCCACGGCGTCTGAACTGGTCAGAGCCGTGGGCTTCTTCTGCGCCGTTTGTCAGCGGTACCGGTGATCAGCAGACCGTGCAGTCACACTCACGCATCCTCCTCCACCTGCCCAACCCGGAACGGCCCTGCGGCTCCCGCGGCGAAGAGGATCGTCTCTGTTCCATCTGCGGCAACAGTAGCGATGGACAGCGGACCTTCAGCGAACCTCTCCAAGGCATCGGCAGCCGCCCCCCAGAGAGCGTCTCGCAAGCCTTCGGGCACTGGCCGGAAGGTAGGCGAATTGCCCTGCATTCGAGCACCCTGACCCATACGCAGCACGGGACGCCATTCGGCTCCTGCAAGCACTTCCAAACGAGCGTTCATATTGCCCATTTTCCGCGCTTGTAGCAAGGTTCGCACGTGCTGGGCCGTCTCCGGGCCGTAGAAGGGCGCTCAACGACGACCACCGCTGACAAGCGTCGGCATGGAAGGCGCAGTTCGCAGCATTGATCGACTACACAGCCGCAGACCAGAGACCCGGCGTGTCACTTCTTCGGCTTCTGAGACCATGTCTGATGAGTAACGCGCAGCTTCCCGCCGGGTGGACCCTTCAGCGGATCCGGGATGTCTCCGGCGATCAAGAGGCCGTTGCCCTTCCTGCCGATCGAGCGGTTGTGTGGTGCGGCTGGCCGGGAGGGGCCGACGAGGTTGTGCGTCCCGGCTTGGTTCTGGGATTCCATGGCCTGTGTCTAGTTCAGTCCCTGGACGACGAAGACTGGTATCTGGGCACCCTGAACGACGATGGGAGCGTCGATTGTTGGTCGGTCTACGGTGATCTTTTCGAGGCGTTGCGCGGGCTGTAGGCCCTCGGTTCCGCTCTCGCGGTTCGGCTGTGTGCGGGAGGCCGGGGCCGCGATGCAGCAACTCGGCCGCTGCTAAGTACGTGGACGGCTGTGAGCCTCGCCCCACCCTGTGAGCAAGCGTGGTCACCCGCACCAGACGCGCACCAGAACGGGCGGTGAACCAGGGTCAACACCGGTCATCGATCAACCATCTCTGAAGGGCTGGGGCAAGCGCAACGTGCAGGTCAGTGCAGGGATCGGGCTCGACGGGCGGGGATTCCCAAGCTCAGGGCGCAGTTCCGCTCCCGGAAGTTCGTCCGGGCGCTCGACCGCCACCGGATGGCCGGATCGATAGGGAGAGTCAGAGCTGCCGGCGACAATGCGGCGATGGAGTCCTTCTTCAGCCTGTTGCAGAAGAACGTCCTCGACCGTCGTGCCTGGGCCACCCACGAAGAACTCCGGATCGCGATCATGACCTGGATCGAGCGGACCTGCCACCGGCGCCGCAGGCAAGCCTCACTCGGCCGGCTGACCCCCATCGAATTCGGGACCGTCATGACCACACCGGCCCTCCACGCCGCGCGACCAAACCTGTCACCCGAACCTGCACCAGACCCGATCCTCAAGGATGACTACTCGCTGGAGTAGGCTGCCAGGCTCCTCGTCGCTAGCCGACGTGTGAGAAGCGTGTGAGCTCGCGGACCGCAGACATGCCCCAGCACTGCCATGCAGGTCAGAGCCACACTCCAGCATGTCAGGAGCGTGCCCTCTGGAGCCGTGTGCGCAGGTTCGAACGGCGGCCGTTTGCTCGTGGTCACTCTGTAGTGGACGGACGGTCGATTGGCATTCAAGACGGTCTTCCCGTGAATCTCGCGCCTGGCGTTCAGCACCCGCGAGACCGTCGTCTGGCTCGCGCCAGTTCGTTCACCGGTCGTTCTCGGTCTCGACGCTGTCCCGGCAGCCTGCCGGTTCACCACCAGGCTGCCGCCCTGACCTGCTCGCTTACCGGCTCAACCCCACTCGCCCGAACCAGTTGGCGCAGCTCGCCGCCAGCGGCGACGCCTGACGGGCTGTCGATCCGTACCGAAGCAATCGCGCCCGCACCGTTGACGGCACTGGCCCGATGGCGCTTCATTGTCGGAACACCCTCATGTCATCGCTGACATAAGTCAACGATGACACCCTGGTCGGTTCCGTGGACGTCGGCGCCGGCAGGGCGTCACTTTTCGGTCCGTCCGTGTCGGGGCCGCGGCCACCGCTGCACGGACGGCCGCAGGCGAGGAGACACCATGAGCTCTGCACGCGTACTCCGGCATGCCCGGATGCGGTTGATGGCGGCGGTGGCGACGGTCTGCGCCCTGTCCGCCGCGTTACTGGCACCCCAGGCCGTCGCGGCCGACACCCCGGCGTACACCGAGACCTACAGACCCCAGTTCCACTTCACTCCGGAGAAGAACTGGATGAACGACCCCAACGGCCTCGTCCACTACAAGGGCGAGTACCACCTCTTCTACCAGTACAACCCGAACGGCGACTCCTGGGGCGACATGTCCTGGGGGCACGCGGTGAGCAAGGACCTCGTGCACTGGGAGGAGTTGCCGCTCGCCCTGTCGCACGACGACGAGGAGATGGTGTTCTCCGGCGGTGCGGTCGTCGACTGGGACAACACCACCGGGTTCGGCACGAAGAAGAACCCGCCCATGGTGGCGATCTACACCAGCGCCTACAAGAACGGCGGCAAGCAGGCCCAGTCGCTGGCCTACAGCACCGACCGGGGCCGCACCTGGACCAAGTACCAGGGTAATCCCGTCATCGACATCGGCTCCAACGACTTCCGCGACCCCAAGGTCCAGTGGCACGCACCCACCAAGAGCTGGCTGATGACGGTGTCGCTGTCCGCCGAGCACAAGGTGCGGTTCTACTCGTCCAAGAACCTCAAGGACTGGGAGCTGCTCAGTGATTTCGGACCGGCCGGCGCGACGGGCGGCGTGTGGGAGTGCCCGGACCTGTTTCCCCTGGCGGTCGACGGCGACAAGAACAACATCAAGTGGGTCCTGGTCGTCAACATGAACCCCGGTGGTATCGCAGGCGGTTCGGCGGCCCAGTACTTCATCGGCGACTTCGACGGCAGGAAGTTCACCGCCGAGGACGAGGGCACCTACACCCCGCCGACCGGCGAGATCGTGCAGGACTTCGAGAGCGCCGGCTTCGGTGAGTGGACGACGACCGGAACCGCGTTCGGTCAGGGGCCGGCAGCCGGGGCGGTGGACGGACAGGGGGCCGTCACCGGCTTCGACGGCAAGGGCTTCGCGAACAGCTTCCACGGCGGTGACGGGACCACCGGCACCCTCAGCTCGCCCGAGTTCACCGTCGACAGCCCCTACCTGAACTTCAAGGTCGGTGGCGGGCGACACCCGCACGAGGCTGGAACCGTCATGGACAGGACTCCGCCCGAGGGCACGGTCCTCGCCGACTTCGAAGGCGGCACCTACGGCGACTGGACGGCGACCGGGGACGCCTTCGGCACCGAACCGGCCACCGGCACCCTCCCCGGCCAGGGGCAGGTCTCCGGATTCCTGGGAGGCGGGCTGGTCAACACCTTCCTGAACGGCGACTCCACCACCGGCACCCTCACCTCACCCGAGTTCACCATCGACAAGAAGTACGTCAACTTCCTCATCGGCGGCGGCAATCACCCGGCCGACTCCGCCAACCCGACCGCCGTGGAGCTCCTTGTGGACGGCCAGGCCGTCCGCAGCGCCACGGGAGAGGACGCGGAAGCGCTCAACTGGGCCTCTTGGGACGTCGGCGACCTCGCGGGCAAGAAGGCGCGGATCAGGATCGTCGACGACAACACCGGCGGCTGGGGCCACATCAACGTCGACCACGTCGTGATGTCCGACGCCCAGGCTCAGCGCGTCTCCACGGAGACGTCCGTCAACCTGCTCGTCGACGGCGAGGTCGTCCGCAGCGCGACCGGGGCCGACAGCGAGACCCTGGACTGGGCGTCCTTCGACATGCGCCCGTACGTCGGCAGGAAGGCGCAGATCCAGATCCGCGACATGAACACCGCCGGCTGGGGCCACGTCATGGCGGACCAGTTCACCGCCGCCGACAGGCCCGCCAAGTCCGTTGTACAGCGCGCCGACTGGGCCGACTACGGCAAGGACTACTACGCGGCGGTGTCCTGGGAGGGCGCACCGGGCGGCAAGCGCTACATGATCGGCTGGATGAACAACTGGGACTACGGCGAGTCCGTCCCCACCTCCCCGTGGCGCGGCGCGCAGAGCGTGCCGAGGGAGATGGGCCTGCGCACCGTCGACGGCCGGATCCGGCTGACCAGCAAGCCGGTGGGCAGCCTGGAGTCCCTGCGCCAGAAGCGCCCGGCCACGGCGTCCGCCGTCACCGTCAAGAGCACCTCCAAGCCCCTGATCGGCCCCACGGCCAAGGGCAGGGCACTCGACATCGAGGCGACCTTCGCCCTCAAGGACGCCGACCGCTTCGGCCTGAAGGTGCGCACCGGCGCGGGTGGCGAGGAGACCGTGATCGGCTACGACACCACGACACAGGAGCTGTACGTCGACCGCTCCCGCTCCGGCGCCGTCGACTTCGACCGTACCTTCCCCGGCGTCCAGACCGCGCCCCTGAAGCCCAAGAACGGCAAGGTCAAGCTGCGTATCCTCGTCGACTGGTCGTCCGTCGAGGTCTTCGGCGGCGACGGCGAGGCAGTGATCACCGACCAGATCTTCCCCGACCCCTCCAGTACCGGCGTCGAGGTCTTCGCCGAGGGCGGCTCCGCCACCCTCAACCACATGCAGGCGTGGCAGATGAAGTCCATCTGGCGGTGACGAGCCGCAGGTCCGCGCGCCGGTCGGCCAGGAGCGGCTGCCGGCGCGCGGCTGTCGGCGAGGCAGGCGCCAAGGAAGCGGCGTGGCAGCGATCCCCGGAACCGGTGCCCCCTGTCGGTGCCGGGCCCCGAGGAGGCCCGGCACCGTTCAGGCCGCCGGATCGAGGAACGTCAGTACGGAGGCGTCCTCCTCGATCAGCGGCGTGAGGGCGGCGTTGAACGGGGCGCCGTACGGGGCGGCCAGGTGTGCTTTGAAGGCCTCCTCGTCCCGGTAGGCCTCGAAGATCCAGTAGGCGCGCGGGTTGGCCGCCTTGGTGTAGACGTCGAAGGCCAGGTTGCCTTCCTCCTCGCGCACCTTCAGGGCGTAGTCCCGGATCAGGCGGGCGACCTCGTCCTCCGCTCCCTGTCGGGCGGTGAACTCGGCGAGCAGGGTCTTCGTCATGGTTCGTGTCCTTGTCAGTTGGCGGAGTCGAGGCGTGCCGGGGTTCCCAGGCGGGTCAGAGCCACCGCCGTGTCGGCGGGTCCGCCGCCCGGCAGCACTCGCAGGGCGAGTGCGTTCCGGGTGCTTGCGGGTTCGGTTGACGCGTCGGCGACGCACTCTCCCAGGTCGGTGATCTCACGCTGCGCCATGGGCTGTTCCTTCTACGAACGTGCCGCCGAAGCGGACACGTTGCGGGGACTCCCTGAACGGCTTCGGGCGGGCGGTGGCACGGGCGTTGCCGATTTCTGACGGGTGCACAGGCATTGACGTCGCCTGGAGGCGGAGTCCATCATCCTGGCCAAGCAGTGTCAACGATGACATAAGTCAACGATGGCATCTCGGGACGGCATGCCCCGTTGCCGGCCACTCGCCCGCAATCCCGCAGGAGTAGCCCATGTCGCACATCCCTCGTCTGCCCTCCTCCTTGCTCAGAGCCACCGCGTGCACGGCCGCCGCGGCCCTCACCCTGACCGCCTGTGGTTCCGGATCC
The DNA here is from genome assembly GCF_030124175.1 of Streptomyces sp. 549. Taxonomy (GTDB): domain Bacteria; phylum Actinomycetota; class Actinomycetes; order Streptomycetales; family Streptomycetaceae; genus Streptomyces. The sequence continues at coordinate 8,396 of NZ_JASKMT010000012.1, forward strand.
GGGTCGGGCACCGCGAGCGCCGGATCGGGCAGCGTCAAGGTCGGACTGATCACCAAGACCGACACCAACCCGTTCTTCGTGAAGATGAAGGAAGGAGCGGAGCAGGCCGCCAAGGAGAACGGTGTCGAACTGTCCACCGCGGCGGGCAAGTTCGACGGGGACAACGCCGGTCAGATCACCGCCGTCGAGAACATGGTCGCCGCCGGGGTGAAGGGCATCCTGATCACGCCGAGCGACTCCAAGGCGATCGTTCCGGCGCTCGAGAAGGCCAAGGCCAAGGGCGTTCTGGTCATCGCCCTGGACACCCCGACCGAGCCGGAAAGCGCGGTCGACGCCCTCTTCGCCACTGACAACGTCAGGGCCGGTGAGCTGATCGGCGAGTACGCCAAGGCCGCCATGAAGGGCAAGTCGGCCAAGATAGCCACCCTCGACCTCGCGCCGGGCGTCTCCGTCGGCATCCAGCGCCACGACGGTTTCCTGAAGGGCTTCGGCGTCAAGGAGGGCGACTCCTCCATCGTCTGCTCCCAGGACACCGGCGGCGACCAGGCCAAGGGCCAGACCGCGATGGAGAACTGCCTGCAGAAGTCTCCCGGCATCAACGTCGTCTACACCATCAACGAACCGGCCGCGCTGGGCGCGTACACCGCGCTGAAGGCCAAGGGCCGGGAGAAGGACGTCCTGATCGTCTCCGTCGACGGCGGCTGCACCGGCACTCAGGCGGTCAAGGACGGCAAGATCGCCGCGACCTCGCAGCAGTACCCGCTGAAGATGGCCGCCGAGGGGGTCAAGGCCGTCGCGACGTTCGCCGAGGACGGCCAGAAGGCGTCGGGTTACACCGACACGGGCGTCACCCTGGTCACCGACGAGGCGCAGGACGGGGTCGCTTCCAAGGACACCGCCTACGGCCTGGAGAACTGCTGGGGCTGAGCCGCCGACCCCCGGCTGCCGCCGTTCGACACCCGTCAGCGGGGCGGCCGGCCCTCCTCCCGACCGGGGACGGCCGCCCCCTCGTCCTCCTGTCGTCCGCCTAGGACCGGCAAGGACTTGAGTCTTCCGACAAGGACCTCGCATGACTGCCACGTCCACGCCACCCTCCACGTCCACGCCGTACGCCGAGCTCAAAGCACCGACCACGATCCGCAGACTGCTCACCCAGCCGACCACCGGCCCGCTGGTCGCCCTCCTCCTGGCCTGCGCCTTCTTCTCCTTCTCGACCGACCAGTTCCTCACGGGCGGGAACTTCTCGCTGATCGTGCAGCAGGTCATGGTCGTCGGCACACTGGCCATCGGGCAGACTCTGATCATCCTCACCGCGGGCATCGACCTGTCGTGCGGCGCCGTGATGGCGTTCGGCAGCATCGTGATCGCCAAGATGGCCGCCGAGGGATCCGTGCCCCCGCTCGTCGCCATCGCTCTGGGCCTGGCCGTCTGCGGTGGCTTCGGCCTGCTCAACGGGGCGCTGGTGCAGAAGATCCCTCTGCCGCCGTTCATCGTCACCCTCGGAATGCTCAACGTGGCGTTCGCGCTGACCCACATCTACTCCGAGGAGCAGACGGTCACCGACCTGCCCGGCCCGCTGACGGCCCTCGGCCAGACCTTCCCGCTCGGCAACACCGACATCACCTACGGCTCCCTGGTCACCATCGCCCTGTTCCTCCTCGTCGCGTACGCGCTGAGCAGCACCAGCTGGGGCCGGCACGTCCACGCGCTGGGCAACAGCCGGGAAGCGGCGCGGCTGAACGGCATCCGCACCTCCCGACTGACCATCGGTGTGTACACCGTGGCGGGTCTGCTCTACGGCGTCGCCGCCCTGTTCCTCGTCTCCCGCACCGGAGTCGGCGACCCGCAGGCCGGGCAGACCGACAACCTCGACAGCATCACCGCCGTCGTCCTCGGCGGCACCAGCCTCTTCGGCGGACGCGGTTCGGTCCTGGGCACGTTCATCGGCGTGCTCATCGTCGGCGTCTTCCGCAACGGCCTGCAGCTCATGGGCGTCGCCTCCATCTACCAGACCCTGATCACCGGCATCCTGGTGATCCTCGCGGTGACCGTCGACCAGCTCTCCCGGAAGAAGGTCCGATGACTGCCGCCTCGTCCCCCACCCCTGTGCTGCAGGCCCGCGGTCTGGTCAAGCGCTACGGCCATGTCACCGCCATCGACGGCGCCGACTTCGACCTGCTGCCCGGCGAGGTCCTCGCCGTCATCGGCGACAACGGAGCCGGCAAGACCAGCCTCATCAAGGCCCTCACGGGTGCGGTGGTCCCCGACGCGGGCGAGATCCGCCTGGACGGCAGACCCATCAGCTTCTCCGGCCCGCAAAGTGCCCGCGCCCACGGCATCGAGACGGTCTATCAGGACCTCGCCGTGGCCGCCTCCATGGACATCGCATCCAACATGTTCCTCGGCCGCGAGCTGCGCCGCCGCGGCGTCCTCGGCAGCGTCTTCCGCATGCTCGACAAGAAGCGCATGCGCCAGGAGGCCGCCGAGCACATGGCCGACCTGAAGATCGGCCTGCGCTCGCTGACACAGTCGGTCGAGACCCTCTCCGGCGGACAGCGGCAGGCCGTCGCGGTCGCCCGCGCCGTCGCCTGGGCCCGCAGCGTCGTCGTGATGGACGAGCCCACCGCCGCCCTCGGCGTCAAGGAGTCCGGCCAGGTCCTCGACCTCATCCGCCGCGTCCGCGACAAGGGTCTGCCGGTCGTCCTGATCAGCCACAACATGCCCCACGTCTTCGAGATCGCCGACCGGATCCACGTCCACCGGCTGGGTCGGCGCGCTGCCGTGATCAAGCCCTCCGACTACTCCATGGCGGAGGTCGTCGCCATCATGACCGGCGCGCTCACCGTCGACGAGGCCGGAGCTACTGTGGTAGCAGATTCGGAGGCCGCCAAGGCCGCCGGAGTACAGGCCACCTGACGGCACAACCCCGCTCTCACGGTTCCGGCCGAGGCCGCGGCCGGAACCGACGAGCACAGGAGACCGTTTCCTCCATGGCAGCGAACCGCCGCCCCACCCTGGCCGACGTCGCCCGAGAAGTAGGCGTCAGCGCCAAGACGGTATCCCGTGTCCTCAACGAGGACGGACCCGTCTCGGAGCAGACGCGGGCACAGGTACTCGCCGCGGTGGCCAGGTTGGGCTTCCAGCCGAACCTCATGGCACGCAACATCCGCGTCGGCGGCCCGGACACCACCATCGGACTGGTCATCCCCGACCTCGGCAACCCCTTCTTCGGAGCCGTGGCCCGCGGCATCGAGGACACGGTCCGAGGACGTGGACTGACGCTGCTCATGGGCTCCTCCGCGGACGACCCCGACCGCGAACGCGCCCTGACGGCCAAGTTCCTCGCCCGGCGCGTCAGCATCCTGATCGTCGTGCCTGCGGTCGGCGCCGACCACTCCCCTCTCAAGCCCCACCGGGCGGCGGGGCTGCCGGTCGTCTTCCTCGACCGACCGGGCGTCGGCCTGTCCACGGACAGCATCGTCAGCTCCAACCGTTCGGGGGCCCACGACGGCGTCGCCCACCTGGTCGCCCACGGGCACCGACGCATCGGATTCGTCGGCGACCTGCCCGTCAAGCTGTACACCCGCCGCGAACGCCTCGCCGGATACCGCGCGGCCCTGCAAGAAGCCGACATCCCCTACGACCGTTCGCTGCTCGCGGACGCACACGACCAGCAGGGAGCCGAGGCTGCGACCTCCCAACTCCTCCGACTGGCCGATCCCCCCACGGCCCTGTTCGCCGGAAACAACATCATGGGGTTCGGGATCGTCGCCGAACTCGCCCGCAGCAAGCGCAAGGACGTAGCCGTCGTCGCCTTCGACGACGTATCACTCGCCGAGGCACTGGAACCGGCCCTGACCGTCGTCGCCCAGGACCCCGAGGAGATCGGCCGCCGCGCCGCGTCCACCGCCCTGGCCCGGCTCGACGGAGACCGCTCCCGGGCTCGCACCATCACCGTTCCCACACGGCTGATCGTCCGAGGCTCCGGGGAGCAACCGCCGCGCAAGCCGTAGGCGGCTTGCCCCTGTCAGCCGACGAGCCCGGAATCGCCGATTCCGCCCAGGGGCCGCTGGGCTTCCTCGGGCGGCTGGTCGTACGAGCTCAGCGCAGCCCCCGTACCGGCGGTGGATGACCTCGGGCGAGTCACCTGCTCGACGGGCGACCTCAGCAACCACTCTCGCCTGCGGTGCCGATCCCCTTCGGCACTCCACGCGGTGATGCCAACGAGCGCTGCACCTCGCGTCGTTGAGGGCTGCTGGCGTGCTGCGGCGAGTCGGCCGACCCCCGGCCGCGGCATCACCCGGACCCGGCATGACCCCGGACCCGGCATGACCCCGGGCCCGGGATGACCGGCGGCTGATGGGCGAGGTGCGTGCCGGTGGCGGGCCTCGGCTGCTACCGGCGTCGCTCGTACACCGTCAACCGTCGCCCGCGAGTCTGCTCGTCCGCGACCACGGTGTAGTGCTCCTTGAGGACGGCCAGTTTTTCCTTGTCCCGCTTCGCGGACACCGGCCGGGCCACCTCGGGCGCGTCGGAGACGAGCAGTATCCGCTGGTGAGCCAGCATCGCGGCGCGGATCCGGTCCGGGCCGAACTCCTCGCCCTTCAAGGTGCCGGACGTCGCGGGGCTCTCTGCCAGCGCGACGTCCCGCAGGCCGGCGGCGTCCTGGGGGGAGACCAGCGCGGTGTCGCGCCGGGCCGCCGGTATGAACAGCACGGCGTCCCCCGGCTGTCCGTGCTTCCGCACGTTCGCCGCCACCGACAGGACGTCGTCCACCCGGCTCGACGGAGACCGCTTCGTCAGTGACTGCGGCAGCAGCGCAACCACCGCCACCACGCACACCACCGGAACGACCCACGGTGACGCTCGTGGCATCCGCCGCTCGGCGAAGCGAACCGCCGCACCCAGTGTGGTGCCGATCAGCAGTGCCAGTCCCAGCATGCTGAACAGGACGTAGCGGTCCAGGAAGAGCGGCTGAACCAGCGAGATCGCGGCCAGGCCCGTCTGCGGTGCCGCAAGCAGCGGCAGACCGACCGCGGCAACCGACAGCCGCCCGGCCCGCGGCCGGTCCAGGTAGGCCCCCAGACCGCCGATCGCCAGCAGGACGGCAGGGCCGATCATCATGTGCCAGGTGAGTGACGGGATCCAGGACACCTGGCTCGACTGGCTGCGGCTGAAGAGGATCAACGGCAGCGTGGCGGCCACGGCGAGCGTCGCAGCCGCCATCCAGCTTCTCCAGTGCCTGAGTTCGGCTCTCGTCCAGACCAGGGTCACCAGGTGCGCGGGCAGAATCAGCAGCGACAGCCAGTTCAGCAGCGCACAGACCAGGACCGTGGCGCCGTACGCTGCCCATCCCCGTGCTCGGCTCCGGCCTTCGAGCGCGTTCACCAGCAGCAGCGTCGAAATCCCAGCGCCTGCCGCTATGAGTGCGTACGGGCGCCCCTCCTGGAGGTAGAACTGCACGGTTGGGAGGAGGCCGAACGCGAGGCCTCCGCCCAGGCCCGTCCAGAACCCGGCCAACCGGTGTCCGATGCGCGCCACACAGGCCGCAGCCACCGCCATGGCCAGCACGGAGGGCAGTCGCAGGGCCGTGGTGCTCGGCCCGAAGAATGCGAAGACTTCGTGCATCAGCAGGTAGTAGAGCCCGTGCACGGCGTCGACCTGCCCCAGCATGTGCCAGATGTCGCCGACGGACCGCAGGGCCACCTGCCATGTCGCTGCCTCGTCCCGCCAGACGCTCTGCTGCCGGGACAGTCCCCAGAGGCCGAGGGAAAGCGTCCATGCCATCGGGATGAGCCATACGGACAGGCGGTAGCTGAGCGCGGTTCCGTGGCAGGTCATGGTGGAATTCAGGTTGTGGAGATGTCGGTGGGGGACAGGAACTGAAACCGCACGAACGGGACCGGGGCGCGCGGCAGTTGTTCCACCAGCCCAAGCGGCTGTGCAGGTGCGGCAAGCTGCGGACAGGCGCGTGGAAAGTGACGGCATCGGCGTCGGGTCGAGGCGTGAGCATGCCGAGACGCTGCGCCGGGCCCCAGGGCCGAGTGGCTGGCCTGCGGACGTCAGACGCTGCTGGTGCCGGAGACTTCCGAGCGCTCGCTGCTCATCGTCGCGGTGCCCCGCGGGGCATCTCCGCCGCAGCGGCAGGACTCAGAAAGTGGGGGAACGACGCTGGAATCGGCGAGACGTCCGACGGGCCCGGGACCTGCACGTGAGTTTCCCCCTGATGTAGACGCGGCGTCATGGGGCAGATCACGGGCTGCGGTTTGCCCGCCACCCGTTCGCTGCAGGCCATGCCGAACCCCACTCGGGTGGTCAAACCCGAGTGGGCTCTGAGCGCTGGAACTCTCCCCTGACAGTTACTCGTCTCGGAGGTCAGCCGAGCGAGTGAAGCACGCAAGAACCTATGCCACGGAGGGGATCTTCAACAGTGGGAACCACGTGAGCCCCATCACGCTCTCCGCACGGCACGCGGCCAATGCGTCGATTCGAGTCAGGTGAGTTCCCTTGGAATCGCTGCCCGTTCATTCAGCTGGTGGCCGGGGCCTCGGGATGATGGGGGTATGCGGCCGACCGGTGCTGAAAGGAGAGGATCTTCGGGTTCTGGACCACGCCGTCGCGGATCTCGATGGCCTTCCTGACCGTGACGTCGGTGTCCCATGCCGCGGGACCGCTCATGACCTGGCGAAGGTAGGGGAGCAGCGCCTCGCTGACCTCCCAGGTGGCGGAATTCCAGAGGTGGGACGGGCTGTGGTCCACGGCATAGTAGTGGCAGCCGTTTCCCACGGTGAACATGGGCTCGCCGAAGGTGGTCGGGCGGGCCCAGGCGAAGCCCATGCCCTCGTCGCAGGAGACGTCGACGAAGAAGGTGCCCGGACGGAACAGGGCGAGTTCCTCGTCGGAGACGAACGTGAGCGGCGCGTCGGTGTCCTGCAGCACGCAGTTGACGATGATGTCGAACCCGGCCAGGTACTCGGCCAGCGGTACGGAACCGGCCCCCGTAGAGGCCCGCAGGCGTGACGGATCGTTCTCCTGCTCCTCGAAGTGGCCCATCACCACCGAGTGCACCGGCGAGGCCACGGCAGTGGAGGCGCGCTGGGTGAGCACCGTGACGTCGGAGATCCCCATGCTGCCCAGTCCGGTGACCGCTCCTCGCGCCGTGGCGCCGAAGCTGAGGACCACCGCGCGCAGCCGGCGGCCGTAGCTGCCGGTGAGCCCGCCGAGCTGGAGGGCGTGCAGCACCGAGGAGTAGCCGGCCAGCTCGTTGTTCTTGTGGAACACGTGCACGCTGAAGGCCCCGGTGGAGGTCCAGTGGTTCATGGCCTCCCAGGCGATCAGGGTCAGCCGCCGGTCGATGGCGAGCTGGGTCATCTTCTCGTCCTGCACGCAGTGCGGCCATCCCCACAGCACCTGGCCCTCGCGCAGCTCGGCGATGTCCTCGTGCGTCGGCTTGGGCAGCAGCAGGACGTCACTCTCGGCGAGGAGCTGCTCGCGGGACCGCAGACCGGCCACGAGAGGGCGCAGTGCGTCGTCGGCGACGCCGAACCGGCTGCCGTAGCCCTCTTCGAGGAAGATCTTCTGGCGCAGGTCCGGGGCGATCCGGTCGAGGTGTTCGGGGTGCAGCGGCAGTCGGAACTCGTTCTCCTTGTGGGAGGAGGCGAATACACCGAGACTCATCAGACTCATGTGGGGTGGCTCGTTTCCTCCGGACACGGTGGGTCCGGTCTTGCAGCTCCCCGAGGGCGACGCCGAGACGAATGACGGCGTGCGAGGTGCGCTCGGTACCGCCACCGTACTCCCTCGCGGGTTGCGCAGGGGACTGTCGCCTGCCCGGGCCCGACGGGCGCGTGCGCTGGGCCGGAGTCAGTACCGGATGTACGGGCACGCCACCGTCCGGGCTGCCATCCGCTGCTGGCTGCCGGGGCCCTCGTCCCGTTCCCAGCGATGCCACAGCTGTGATGCGCCGCCGAAAGCAGCTTGCCCACAAGGCAGTTGGGGCTACGTTGGGCCCAGGGACAGGGAGTTGGACCACCGACCGTAGGAGGGGCACGTGACGGACGCGTCCGATCAGGCATCCGATCAGGCAGATGCGGCAGATGCGGCAGCGGCGGAGGCCAGGATCGATTCCACGGTGCCGCACTCGGCGCGGTTCTGGAACCACTGGTTGGGTGGTAAGGACAACTACGAGGTGGACCGGGTGATCGCCGAGCAGATCGCGGCGACCTGGCCGGGGCTGGTGGACGTGGCCCGGACATCGCGGAGCTTCCTGCACCGGGCGATCCGGCACCTGGTCGAGGACACCGGGATGCGGCAGTTCCTTGACGTGGGGACCGGTCTGCCGACGGCCGAGAACACCCACGAGGTCGCCCAGCGGCTGGCTCCGGAAGCCCGCGTCGTCTACGTCGACAACGACCCGCTGGTGCTGGCGCACGCGCGAGCGCTGCTCACCAGCAGTCCCGAGGGCGCGACCGACTACCTCGACGCGGACCTGCGGGACACCGACAGGATCCTGCGGGAGGCGGCGCGCACCCTGGACCTGTCCCGGCCGGTCGCGCTGATCCTCATGGGCGTCATGGGCCACGTCGCCGACCACGGCGAGGCCAAGGTGATCATCGGGCGGCTGCTGGACGGTCTGCCCTCCGGCAGCCACCTGGTGCACTACGACGGGACCAACACGTCGCCGGGCATGGTGGAGGCGCAGGACCAGTACAACTCCAGCGGCGCCGTGCCGTACCACGTGCGCAGCCCGCAGCAGATCGCCGGTTACTTCGACGGCCTGGACGTCCTGGAACCCGGCATCGTCCGGGTGACGGAATGGCGGCCCGGGACGGGGCACCTCCTCGGCGGCCCGTTGGAGGTCGACGCCTACGGCGGCGTGGGGCGCAAGCCGTAGCTGCGCACACGGGCGGGGCCTGCCACGGGCGCCCGGAACGCCGCAGGCGTTTACCCGCACCCCGGGCGGGCACCCCGGGCGACATGGAGACCCAGGGCAGCACGGTGTCGGGCACGAGGCGGCGGTGGACGGGCCGGCTCGCTGCGGCACCGGTCGCGGCACTGCTCCTGGCCGGATGTGTCGTCGCCGAGGAACGTGCCGACGACCCCGGACCCGCGGAGGCCTCGCCCGGCGAGATGCGCGAGGTGCCGCTCAGGGTCGTGGAGCAGGACGGTCGGACTCTCGCGTTCGTCCCGGTGACCATCGCCGGTGAGGGGTCGTTCCTGTTCGCCCTCGACACCGGTGCTTCCGTCAGCGTCGTCCACGAGGACGTGGCCGACGAGGTCGGTCTGGAGCTCACCGGGGAACGCCGCGCGGTGAGCGGCGTCATCGCCACCGGGGAGGTTCCCGTTGGCGAGGTGGAGGAGTGGAAGGTCGGCGACGTGCCCCTGCAACCGGGCGAGGTCACGGTCATCGACCTCGGTACTGCGGCCGAAGGCAGCGGCGGGATTCAGGGGCTGCTGGGCTCGGACGTGCTCAGCGGGTTCGGCTCGATCACCGTCGACTACGACAACGGCGTGCTGAGGCTTCCCGCTCCCTGACGGCGAACGTCACCCTCGACCGGCCCGGACCCGGTCGGTCGGCGACGGGTGAGGGCGTGACGTGTGAGGGTGTGGCGGGTGAGGGCGTGGCGGGTGAGGTGTGGCGGACGTGGAACCCGGTAAGGGAGACGGCCGCGTGGAACCCGGGAGGCGAAACGGAGGTGGATTCCTGTGAAGGCGACGTTCTCGCTCGGGCGGGTGGCCGGCATCCGGATCGGGGTGCACTGGAGTGTCCTGGCCATCATCGCCGTGCTCGCCCTCGGGCTCGCGGCCCGGTTCCCGGACGCCTACCCCGACCGGCCGCCGTGGCAGTACTGGCTCACCGGCCTGCTGGCGGCCCTGGTCTTCATGCTGTCGCTGCTGTGCCACGAGATGAGCCACGCCCTGGTGGCCCGGCGCAACGGCGTGGAGGTCGAGGACATCACGCTGTGGCTGCTGGGCGGCATGGCCCGGCTGAAGAGCGAAGCGCCGACGCCGGCCGCCGAGGTCCGCATCGCCGGGGTCGGGCCGCTGGTGAGCCTGCTGCTCGGAGTGCTGTTCGGCTTCCTGGCCGTGCTGTCCGGCGCCCTGTACGGGGCCGGACTGGTCGTCGAGGCGCTTGCGTGGCTGGCCGGCATCAACGTGCTGCTTGCCCTCTTCAACGCGCTGCCCGCCGCGCCCCTGGACGGTGGACGGCTGCTGCGTGCGCTGGTGTGGCGCGCCACCGGCGACCCGCTGCGCGCCACCGCGGTTGCGGCGGGCGCCGGCCGGACACTGGGCTGGCTGCTGGTCGGTGTCGGTGTGTACCTCGTGCTTGTGGGGCCCGCGTTCAGCGGGTTCTGGTTCGTCATCCTCGGCCTGTTCCTCATCACCATCGCGACGGCGGAGGGCGGCCAGGCGAAGCTGCGGGAGCTGCTCGGCGGCGTCACCGTGGGCCAGGCCATGGGACGTGACCCGGTCACGGTGCCCGCCTCGATGACGGTGGCCGAGTTCCTCCAGGCCCCCGAGTTCCGCTACCGGCACTCCGCCTTCCCCGTCGTCGACGAGGCGGACCGCCCGGTGGGCATGGTCAGCGCCAAGGCTGCCGCCGGCCTGCCGGAGGGCGAGCGGGATGCCACCGTGGGCTCGGTGATGGTCCCGCTCGACGACGTCCCCACACCGCACCCCGGTGATCCGCTGGTGCGGCTCCTGCCCGAGCTGGGGAGCAGCCCGACACAGCGTGCCCTGGTGGTGGAGGACGGCAGGGTCGTGGGCGTGGTCACGACCTCCGACGTCAGCAGGGTCACCTCCTGGCTGGCGTCCACCGACCCGGGGCGCGGCCGGGCTCTCTGAGCGTCCTCCCCGCCCGGCGGCCGGACCCGCAGGGGCCCGGCCGCGACATGCGGACGCGGGAGACGGGCGGCCCCTCAGCCCTCCAGGGTCAGGTTCCTCCCGTCCTCCGGGTTGAAGAGCATGACCCGGTCGGGGTCGAACCAGACCTCCAGCTCTGCGTTCTCGCGTGCCTCGGTGGCGGAGGAGAGGCGGGTGACGAGCTGGGCGATGCCGCCGGTGGGCACGTCGGAGGAGCCGGTGACGGCGGCGAGGTCGGTGAGCTGCTGGGAGCGGGCGCCCTCACCCTCCAGCTCGAAGTGCGCGTACTTCTCCGAGCCCAGCGACTCCAGCACGTCGACCGAGCTGGTGAACGAGCCGCCCTCGTCGCGGAGGTGCTCGTCGACCAGGGAGGCGTCCTCGAAGTGCTCGGGGCGGAAGCCGGCGATGAGCTCACGCGGCGCGTCGGTGCTCTCCAGGTGGCGGCGTACCCGGTCGGTGAGCGGGACGGTGCCGATGGGGGTGGAGAGGCTGCCGTCCTGCACGGTGGCCGGCAGGAAGTTCATCGACGGTGAGCCGATGAACCCGGCCACGAACAGGTTGGACGGCTGGTCGTAGAGGTTCTGCGGGCTGCCGATCTGCTGGACGTGGCCGGCCTGCAACACCACGATGCGGTCGCCGAGGGTCATCGCCTCCGTCTGGTCGTGGGTGACGTAGACGGTGGTGGTGCCGAGTCTCTTCTGCAGCCGGGACAGCGCGGTGCGCATCTGTCCGCGCAGCTTGGCGTCGAGGTTGGACAGCGGTTCGTCCATCAGGAACGCCTTGGGGCTGCGGACGATGGCCCGGCCCATTGCGACGCGCTGCCGCTGGCCGCCGGAGAGGTTGGCGGGCTTGCGGTCGAGGTGGTCGACGAGGTCGAGCACCTCCGCCGCGTGTTCGACGCGTTCCTTCACCTTGGCGTCGGGGACCTTCGCCAGGCGCAGCGGGAACGCGATGTTCTCCCGCACGGTCATGTGCGGGTAGAGCGCGTAGGACTGGAACACCATGGCGATGTCCCGGTCCTTGGGTGCGCGTTCGTTCATTCGCTCACCGTCGATGCGCAGTTCGCCGGCGGTGATGTCCTCCAGCCCGGCCACCATGTTGAGCGTGGTGGACTTCCCGCAGCCCGACGGGCCGACGAGGATCAGGAACTCGCCGTCCCCGATGGTCAGGTTGACCTCGGACACCGCGAGGGAGCCGTCCGGGAAGCGCTTGGACACCTTGTCGAGCACGATCTCAGCCATAGCAGTACCCCTTGCTAACCCTTCACGGCACCGGATGTCAGCCCCGCGACGATGCGGCGCTGGAAGAACAGCACGAACAGGATGATGGGAATGGTGATCACCACGGCCGCGGCCGAGATCGTTCCCGTCGGGTCCTCGAACTGCGAGGACCCGGTGAAGAAGGACAGCGCCGCCGGCACGGTCCGGGACGACTCCGAGGCGGTCAGCGAGATCGCGAAGAGGAAGTCGTTCCAGCAGAAGATGAAGACCAGGATCGCGGTGGTGAACACGCCGGGTGCGGCGAGCGGCGCGATGACCCGGCGGAACGCCTGTGCGGGGGTGGCGCCGTCCATCTTGGCGGCCTTCTCCAGCTCCCAGGGGATCTCGCGGAAGAACGCCGACAGGGTGTAGATCGCCAGCGGCAGCGCGAACGTGATGTACGGCAGGATCAGGCCGGGCCAGGTGTCGAACAGGCCGAGCTGCCGCTCGATGTTGAACAGCGGCGTGATGAGCGAGATCTGCGGGAACATCGCGATGAGCAGCGACACCCCGATCAGGGCGCGCTTGCCGGGGAAGTCCAGGCGGGCGACGGCGTAGGCGGCCATCGTCGCGAGGACCACGGCGATGAAGGTGGAGATGAGCGCGATGCCGATGGAGTTGAACAGGGCGCGCATGAACTCGCTGGTGGCGAAGATGTCGGCGTAGTTGTCGAACGTCCAGGCGCGGGGGATGAAGTTGCCGTCGTTGATGGTCTCCTTCGTCTTGAAGGAGAGGGAGGCGATCCACAGCACCGGCATGAGTGCGTAGACCACGACGATGACGTTGACGAACGCCCACTTCGACTTGCGACGGACGGTCGGCTGGGTCGCGATGGCCATCAGCCCTTGCCTCCCTGGGTGCTGCCGGGTGCCGCGGCGCCGAAGAGCTTCACGAAGAGGTACGCGATGATGGCGACCGAGATGAAGATCAGCACGGACATGGTCGATCCGATGCCGAGGTTGAGGCCTCTGATCAGGTTGTTGTAGGTGATCATCGACACCGACGAGGTGTCGTTGGCCCCGGACGTCAGCACGAAGATGTTGTCGAAGATCCGGAACGCGTCGAGCGTGCGGAACAGCAGCGCCACCAGGATGGCGGGCTTCATCACGGGCACGGTCACCTTGATGAACCGCTGCCAGCCGCCGGCGCCGTCCATGGCCGCGGCCCGCATCAGGTCGTCGGGGACGAGTGCGAGGCCGGCCATCAGCAGCAGCGCCATGAACGGGGTGGTCTTCCACACCTCGGCGAGGATGATGATGGCGATGGACGCGCCGCGTTCGGTGAGTGGCGCGGAGTCGCCTGCGAACGCCTCAGCCAGATAACCGGTGTTGGGCGTCCACGCGTAGAACCAGGAGAACGCCGCCACGACGGTGACGATGCCGTAGGGGATCAGCGTCACCGTGCGGACCAGGCCGCGGGCGAGCAGCGTGCGGTGCATGATCATGGCGAGCGCCATGCCGAGCACCAGCTCGATCACCACCGAGACCACGGTGATGATCATCGTGACGCTGAAGGCCGTCCACCAGTAGGAGTTGGTGAGGACGACGACGTAGTTGTCCAGCCCGATGAACTCCTGCTGGTCGGGGAAGCGCAGGTCGTAGCGGTGCAGGGACAGCCAGATCGAGTAGATGATGGGCCAGCCCGTCACGGCGACCATCACCAGCGCGGCCGGGGCGCACAGCATCCAGGCGAGCCGCCGCTCGGCCTTCTTGCCCTCGCTCATCGCCTTGCGGTTGTCGACGGCCGTCGCGGTGTCCTTCGTGTCCTTCGCGGGCGGCTGCTCGGGGGCGGGCCCGCCCGCCTCGGGTGAGGTGGTGGTCACGGCAGGACCCCCTGGGACTCCAGGGCCGCGTCCAGTTCCTCACGCAGCCGGTCCGCGGTCTTCTCCGGGTCGATGGCCGACGGCGGGGAGAGGACCTTCGCGGTGACGGTGGACAGGTTCTGGTAGGCCGGGGTGAGCGGGCGGACCGCGGCGTCCTCCAGGGCGGCGCGGATGTCGTCCTTGGGCGGGTACTCGGTCGCCATCGTCGGGTTGGTCTCGGGGTCAGCGGGCTTGTCCGGGTCGAGTGGCGTCTCGTCGTCGTAGACGCCGGCGATGCTCGGCGGCAGACCGGAGCGCAGCGCCTGGAACTTCTGCGCCTCGGCGCTGCGCAGGCACAGCGCCGCCTCGAACGCCTCCGGCTTGTTGGGCGAGGAGTTGCTGACGGCCAGGTTGTAGCCGCCCGCAGTGGTGCGGCTGGTGCCGCCCTCCTCGACGGTGGGGAAGCGGGCCCACTTGAAGTGCTCCAGGTCGTCCGGCTTCTCCTGCGCGTAGGAGGCGTACACGTACGGCCAGTTGAACTGGTAGGCGCCCCGGCCGCCCTGGAAGGCGAGCCGGATCTCGTCCTCCTGCTGGTTGGACAGCGAGGGGCTGGTGATGCCGGAGGTGGAGATCTCCTTCAGGAGCTTCAGCGCCTCGACCACGCCGTCGTCGACGACGGCCCTCTTGCCGTCCTCGGACAGCAGCTCGCCGCCCGCCGAGGCGACGAGGCTGTTGAAGAACACCACCAGGCCCTCGTACTGGGCGCCGGTGAAGAGCACGCGGTGCGGTTCGCCCTCCGCCTTCAGCTCCTTGGCGGTGTCGATCATCTCCCGCCAGGTGCGCGGCGGTTCGGGGGTGATGCGCTCGTCGTACCAGAGCAGCTGCACATTGGTGTTCTTCGGGGCGCCGTAGAGTTTCCCGTCCCAGGTCGCCGTCTCCAGCGGGCCGGGGAGCACGTCGTCGACGGCTTCGGCGCGGTTGTCGCCCGTCCACTCCTCGATCCACCCGGCCTCGGCGAACTCGGGGATCCAGGTGACGTCCAGGCCGAGCACGTCAAGACCGGAGTCCTCGGCGGCCAGCCGCCGGACCATCTGCTCGCGCTGGCCGTCCGCGTCCCGCGGCAGCTGGTGGTAGACGATGCGGTACTTGCCGTCGGCCTCCTCGTTGCAGCGGTCGACCACCTGCTGGAGGCTCTCCTCGGGGGAGATGTAGAGGTTCACCACGATGCCGTCGTCGCCGCTGCCGCAGCCGGCCAGCAGACTGACCGCCAGCACCGAGGCGCCGGTCGCGGCGGCGAACCTGCCTGGTGGCCGCCCGGCTCTGACAGGTGCCCACGCTTTCACCATCAGGATCAGGCCTCCTTGCCTGCGCCGCCCTGTGCCGGGGCGGGTTCCCCCCGAACGGTGTGCCGGCCGATGCGGCACGTTGAAGCTCTTTCTGCCACAAGCTGAGCGGCGTACACCCGTCCTCGGCGACGGGTTGCCACTTTCTGCGCCCACGGGCCGTGACCCACGGCCCGTGGCACAGCGCCGGCGCGGTGCCACGGGAAGCCGCCCACTGCGTACCCCGCAGGTCCGGTTCCTGTGCCGGTTCCAGTGCCGGTTCCTGTGCCGGATTCAGTGTCCCGCCGTTCGCCCGGTTCCGCGCCCGGGGTCAGCCACTCGTGGCACGGGGTACGCCCGGCGGGTCACTCGGTGTCGGAGCGCAGCGCGTCCAGCAGCGGGACGGCGGCGGCCCGGTGGGCCGGCCAGAGCGAGGCGAGCACACCGATCACGGCGGTGAGCACGGTGAAGGCGCCCAGCTCCGGCCAGGGCACGACCACCGCTGGGCCGCCCAGCTGGGCGCGCACCGCGGCGGCCCCGATCACGGTCCCCGTGACCAGGCCGATCGCGCAGCCGAGCAGGGAGATCGTCACCGACTCCAGCCGCAGCACCGCCCTGACGCCGCTGCGGTCGAGGCCGACGGCGCGCAGCAGGCCGATCTCCCTCACCCGTTCGAAGACGGCCATGGTCATGGTGTTGACGACGCCGAGCGCGCCGATCACCACGGTCACGCTCAGCAGCGCGTACACGATCGCCAGCAGCGACCGGGTCGCCCGTGACTCGTCGGCGACCGCGTCCCGCCGGTCCTGGACGAGCAGCGTCGGGTTGTCCAGGGCGCGCACGACCTCATCCTTGAGCGCGGCTGTCCGCTCCGGTGCGGCGGCCCGGACCAGGACGGAGGTGAGCTGCGGCCGTTCCAGCCCCGGCCGATCCGCGCGCAGGGTCCTGATGTCCACCAGCGCCGAGTCCGCGAACGGCGCCTTCTCGTACAGGGCCACCACCGGCAGCCGGACCGGCTCGGTGCCGTCCCCGGCGGCGGAGCCGAAGGTGATCTCCGCCGTGGAGCCGAGCTGCCAGCCGCGCTCGCGGGCGGTCTCGGTGGTCACCGCGACGCCCCGGTACAGGTCGGCGAGGCTGCCCTCGCGCACTGTCACCGGCAGCACGTCGGCCGCGGCACCGGGGTCGAGGCCCAGCAGGTCCAGGTGGCCGCCCCCCGGCAGGCCGCCGTACTCGGAGGCGGTGGGGGAGACGGCCCGTGTGCCGGGAAGCCGCGCCACCCGACGGGCCGCGGAGTCGTCGATCTCGCCGAAGTCGACCGCCGTGACGCGCAGGTCGGCGGGGAAGGACGCGGCCACCTTGCGTTCCCCGTGGGCACCGATGGAGGTGATGGCGACCGTCGCCGCGGTGACCAGTGCCAGGCCGATCATCAGCGCGGTCGCCGTGGCGGCCGTCCGCCGGGGGTTGCGCCGCGCGTTCGCCACGGCGAGCCTGCCGTGCACCTGCGCCAGCCGCGCCATCGGGCGGCGCAGCAGCCCGGTGGCGCCCAGCGCGAACCACGGCGTCAGCACGATCATGCCGACCAGCAGCAGGCCCGCCGCCGTCAGGAACAGCATCTGGTCGTCACCGGCCACGGATCCGGCCGCCGCCGCCAGCCCCACCAGCCCCAGCCCCAGCAGGTTGCGGCGGAGCAGCGCGCCGGCCGGCGCCGGCACTCCCTGGCGCAGCGCCGCGACGGGCGGCACCGACGCGGCCCGCCGGGCCGGCAGCCAGGCCGACACGACGGTGACGCCCACCCCGACCGCGAACGAGGCGAGCAGCGGCTTCGCGGCGAGCAGCGGCAGCCGCTCGGCCGTCCCTCCGGCGAACGGGAACAGGGCGTGCAGCGCGCTGCCGACGCCGATGCCCAGCAGGTAGCCGACGGCGGAGGCCAGGGTTCCGACGACGGCGGCCTCGGCGAGCACCATGCGCTGCACCCGCCCGCGGGTGGCCCCGACCGCGCGCAGCAGCGCGTGCTCCCGGGCGCGGGCCGCACTGAGCATGGTGAAGGTGTTGGCGACGAGGAAGGTGGAGACGAACAGCGCGACGGCGGCGAAGCTCAGCAGCAGGTCACCTGTCTTGGTGTCGGTCGGCAGGAACGCCTCGGCCTCCCACTGTGCCCGGGTGAGGGCGGTCAGGCCGGGCGCGAGCAGCGCGTCCGCCTGCGCGGCCAGCCGGTCCGCGCCCACGCCGGGGCCTGCGGTCAGGGAGACGGCGTCGAACTGGTCCGGCGCGGGCGCGAGGCGGGCCCGTGCGGTCGCCAGGTCGAAGGCGGTGACGCTGCCGCCCGCCGCCACCCGGCTGTCCTCTGCGGTGAACACGCCGACCAGGCGGACCCGCAGCACCTCGCCGCCCACCACGACGCGCACCCGGTCGCCGACGCGGTGGCCTGCGCGATCCGCGGTGCCCCGGTCGACGGCGACCTCCCGCGGCCCGCGCGGCCCGTGGCCTTCGACGAGCGGGTAGCGCGGGTCGGCCCCGGTGGCGTCCGGTACGTGGGCCACGCCGACCGCGTCGTGCAGCGAGCCGACGGGCCTGCCGTCGGCTCCGACCACGAACGTCCGGCCTTCGACCTCCGGCCGCACCCGGGCGACACCGGGCAGGTCGCGCAGCTGCCGCAGCAGCGCGTCGTCGAGCCGCGCGTGGCCCGCGTCGCCGTCGGGCGCTTCGGCGGACGCGTCGCCTGCGGTCTCGCCGGGGACCTCCGGGACGGCGGTGGGGGCGTCGTCGGCGGGCTGGATCCGCACGGACACGTCCGGGTGCGAGCGGGCCTGCGCACTGGCCATCGAGGACGAGACCGCCTCCCCGTACAGCAGGGAGCCGGCGACGAACGCCACGCCCAGCACGACGGCGAGAGCGGGCATGAGGAAGCGCAGCGTGTGCGCGCGCAGGGTACGGAGAACGGTGCGGAGCATCGGGAGCCTTCACGAGCTGGTGCGGTCCGGAACGGGAGAGGACCGCGGGAGGGACGGCGGAGGATCGCGAGACAGATGGGCGGGGCGCGGAACGACGCGCGGGCCGGCGGCCCCCGGACGGAACGCGTCCGGAGCCCCGATCCTGCGCGGCGGGCAACGCCCGGCGGATCCACCGGACAGCCGAGACGGCGCCGCGGGCCTCAGCTGAAAGGCTGAGGTGGGCGCCGTGCGCGCTGTCGTAGCGTGAGCGACCGTGACCTCTGCCTCTCCCTTCCGCCGCCAGCTCCGGACCGCCACCACCGCCGTGCTGGGCGCCGCGCTGCTGGCGCTGCTCGTGTTCGAGGGCTCCGACACCGGCTACCTGCCGACCGCCGTGGCCGGCGTGCTGAGCGGCGCCCTGTGCCTGCTGGCCCTGCGCGCCGGGCGCCCGTCGCGGACGGGTCAGCTGCCCCCGGAGCCGTGGCGCCGCCTGGCCGCCGCCGTCCGGTCGGTGCGCCTGGCGGCACGGCTGCCGGCCGTGCCGCCGACGGCGGTGCTGTGGGGCGCGGCGGGCTTCTCGCTGTTGCTGACGGTGGTCACCACGCAGCTGACGCACCGGCCTGAGCACACGTTCGGCGTCGTCGAGTTCGGCGCGCTGCTGCTGCTCGTCTGCCAGGCGTTCCGCCGCCGCCGGCTGTTCGCCGCGCTCGCCGTCTCCACGGGGCCGTCGCTCGCCGCGTTGGTGCTGCCGCTGCGGCTCCCGCCGGACCAGCACGTGCAACTGCACCTGGTACTGCCCGCGTTCACCGTGAGCCTGGCGTTCGCCCTGCTCGCCGGCCTCAGCCTGCGGCTGCGCGACGCGCTGCGGGCCAGGGAGCGCGAGGCCGTCCGCCAGGCCCAGCGACTCCAGTACGCACGCGACCTGCACGACTTCGTCGCCCACCACGTGACCGCGATCGTCGCCCAGACCAAGGCGGCCCGCTATGTCGCGGCGGCGGGCCACGTCCAGGACCCGGCGGAGCTGGACCGCATGCTGGCCGGCATCGAGGACGCCGGTTCCAAAGCGCTGACGTCGATGCGCGCCATGGTCACCGACCTCCGCGAGCCCGCGACCGCGCCGACCGGTCCCGCGCCCGACCTGGGCGAACTCCTGGCCGGGGCCGTCGCCGAACTCCCCGCGGCGGCACCGCCCGTCACACTGCGCGTCGATCCGCGGCTCACCGGCGACCCGCACGGCGCGGGTGACCCGCACGGCGCCGGTGCTCCCGGCAGTGACGGCGGCGGGCGTGCGGCCCCGCCCGGCGCGGGGCTGCCGTCACCGCTGGTGCAGGCCGCGCACCGGGTGGTGCAGGAAGCCCTGACCAACGTGCGCAAGCACGCGCCCGCCGCCACCCGGGTGGATGTGGCGGTGCACGTTCCCGACCGCAGCCCCGACGTCCTGGAGGTGACCGTCACCGACAACGCCGGACCGGCGGGCCCGGGCGCTGCCGCGGCCGTGCCGTCCGGCGGCTTCGGCCTGCTCGGACTGACCGAGACCGTCGAAGCCGCCGGCGGTCACCTCACCGCCGGACCGGTCCCGTCCGACGCGGACCGCGACTCCGACGCGGCTCCCGGCCCGCGTGCCGGGCGGGCGGCGGACGGCTGGCGGGTGCGTGCGGAACTGCCGCTTCCGCCGGCCTGGGACCGGCGACGGCGGCAGGGCTGAGACGATGGGCGCCATGACTCTCCGGCTGCTCCTCGCCGACGACCAGCCCATGGTCCGGGCCGCGTTCCGCATGATCCTCGACGCGCAACCCGACATGGAGGTCGTCGCGGAGGCCGCCGACGGCGCCGAGGCCGTCGAGGCGGCCCGGCGGCTGCGCCCCGACGTCTGCCTGCTCGACATCCGCATGCCGGAGCTGGACGGCCTGGAGGCGACCCGGCTGCTCGCCGGCCCCTCGGTGCCGGAGCCGCTGCGGGTGCTCATCGCGACCACCTTCGACCTCGACGAGTACGTCTACCGCGCTCTGCGCAACGGCGCGTGCGGCTTCCTGCTCAAGGACAGCTCGCCCGCGCTGCTGGTCGAGGCCGTCCGGGCAGCCGCCGCCGGGAACGCGCTCATCTCCCCGGCGGTCACCGTGCGCCTGCTCGCCCGCATGGCGTCCGGCGAGGGGAGCGGGACGGCCACCGGCAGCAGCACGCCGGGCGCCGGCCCGAGCGTCCCCGCCCGCCACGCCGAACCCCTGACACCCCGGGAGCGGGACGTGGTGCGGCTGGTGGCGGGCGGGCGCACCAACGAGGAGGTGGCCGCGGAGCTGTACGTGACGCTGTCCACCGTCAAGACGCACCTGGCGAGCGTGCAGCGCCGCCTGGGGGCGCGCAACCGGGTGGAGATCGCCGCCTGGGCCTGGGAGAACGGCATCCGCCCGGTCCCCGACCGCCCCGCCCGCGACCCGGACCCGCGCCGCTGACGGCACACGTCCGGCCCGCACCCCGGTGAGGGGCGCGGGCCGGACGTGGACGGGCCGGTCGGGGGACGGGAGGCGGGGCCGGGTCAGCCCGGCCAGGTGCCCGTCAGGCGCCGGACCCCCGTGGCACCGCCTCGGTCCACCGCTGCCTTGACCAGGGCGAAGATCGCTCCCTGAAGGGCGGCGGCGGGCAGTACCTCGCGCCAGGTGCGGTGCTCGTCCATCGGCTGCGGCACGTCGTTGTCGTGTCCGGTGGCCTTCCACACCTTGCGGAACACCGCGCTGGCCAGCGCACCGCCGGCCATGCCGACGAGAATGCCCACCGGGCGGTACAGCATCTTGGCAGCCATCGTCATCGCCTCCTGCGGCGCAGCAGCACGATCGCCAGTACCACGACCACACCGGCGGCGATCAGCGGTCCCGGGTTGCGCCTGCCGACCTCCGCCACGTGCAGCGCCGACTCCCGCAGCTGCTCCGGTGTGCGCTCCTGGATGGCCTGGGCAGCCTGCCCGGCCTTGTCCTGCACGACGTGGGCCGCGTGCACGGCCTTCTCCTGCGCCTCCGCCGCCTTGGCCTGCGCCTGCGCCCGCACCTCGGCGGTCTTCTCCTTGGCCTGGCCCTTCACGTCGGCCTTGGCGGCCAGTTCCTCCACCGTGTCGCCGAGCCGCTCGCGGGTCTGCTCGACCTGCTTGCGCAACTGCTCGGGGCTGCTGGCGTCGGGGCCCCCGGCCCCGGGGGTGCTGGTCATCGACGTACCCTTCCCTTGATCTCCTCGACATCGGCCTTGACGCTGCTCACAGCCTCCTCCGGCATGGGCGGCGTCGCCTGGGCGATCTGCTTCTTCCCCGTCAGCGCCATCACACCCGCCACGGCGAACATGACGGCCGCGACGATGAGCGCGGCTCCCCACACCGGCATGACCAGGGCGAGGGCCGCCCCCGCGGCGACCAGCAACGCCTGGAGGCCGAGGAACCCCGCGACTCCGGCGCCTCCGAAGAGGCCCCCGCCGATGCCTGCCCGCTTGCCCTTCTCGGTCAGCTCCGCCTGCGCCAGCCGCATCTCGCTGCGGACCAGCTCCGAGAGCTGGGCCGACGCCTCCTTTACCAGCTCACCCGTCGAGTGCTCACTCGTGCCGGCCGGCCGGTGGCCCACAGGACCGCTCACTGCGCTCACCTCACTTCTTGCTCTGGGAGTTCCAGGTACCCGTTGACAGCGCGCTAATCATTCGGCGCCGGCGCCGGCGCCGAATGGCGGACGGCGGCAGGCGGGGCGAACAGGGTCAGCAGCGGAAGGGCAGGGACGCCACCCGGTTGTCGAAGCTCGACGGGACCAGCCGGGGGCTGCCGGTGGAGCGGATCTGCGGCAGCCGGGTCAGCAGCTCCCGGAACAGCGCGCGCATCTCCTGCCGGGCCAGGTGCGTGCCGAGGCAGAAGTGCGGCCCTCCGCCGCCGAAGCCCACGTGCGGATTGGGGGAGCGGGTGATGTCGAAGGCGTCCGGGTCGGTGAAGACGGAGGGGTCGCGGTTGGCCGCCAGGAAGTAGAGCGCGACCTTGTCACCGGCCGCCATCAGCCGTCCGCCCAACTCGAACTCGCAGGCCAGCGTGCGCCGGAACTGGATGATGGGGGTGCTGTGGCGCACCATCTCCTCTACGGCGCCGTCGAGATGGGAATCCAGGTCGGACAGCATCAGGGCACGCTGCTCGGGGTGCTCGGTGAGCAGGTGCAGGCCGTGGGCAAGCGCGTTGCGGGTGGTCTCCACGCCGGCGACGAGCAACAGGGAGAAGAACGAACCCAGCTGACGGTACGTCAGGGAACGGCCGTCGACGTCCGCCGTCACCAGGGCGGAGATGAGGTCCTCGCGCGGCGAGCGGCGGCGTTCCCGGCCCAGCGCGGCAATGATCAGGTGCATGCGGGCCAGCGCACGCAGGCCGCGACCGGGCACCCGCACCCGTGCGCGCAGTGAACGGTGCACGCCGGCGTGTGCGGAGGCCTGGTCGACGAGGTGCAGGATGCGGGCGCGCTGCCGCTCCGGGATGCCCATCATCGAGCAGATGACCTCGTAGGGCAGCCGGCCGGCGACGGTGGCCACGAAGTCCCCCGAGCCCGCCCGGGCGGCGTCGGTGGTGACCCGGGCGGCCGTCTCGCGGATACCGTCCTCCAACCGGGTGATGAGCCGGGGGGTGAAGGCCCGGGACACGATGCGGCGCAGCGCGGCGTGCTCGGGGTCGTCGAGGTTGACCATGGAGTCACCGAAGACGGTCCGCACCCAGCGGGCCGGCTCCGGTGTGGTGACGCCCGGCCCCGAGAGGAAGACCTGAGGCGTGCGGGCCGCCTTCACCACGTCCGCGTGCCGCACCAGCGCGTAGTGGCCCCGGCCACCGCCGTGCGGGCCGGGCACGAACACCGGAGGGCCGGCCTGGCGCAGCGCCTCGAAGACCGCGTTCCGTTCGGAAGCGGGCCGCCCCCAGAAGTGCGGGTCGGCGAGCCGGAGTTGCGGCGACGAGACTGACAGAGGGCCGCGCGGTGCCACCAGGGACATGATCACTCTCCGCCAGAAGTCCGTTGTTGCCCACATTGACGACAAAAAGGGGCAGTCAAGTCAACGTCCGACACCTCCCGCAGGACCGTCCGGGTGAGCCTGTGACCGTCCGGTGACACAGGCCGCCGCCCCGGTGCGGTTCCAGCGGCGTCCTGTGCGGCTCAGAGCGGCGCGGCGCCGCGCACGGCCGGGACCTCGAACACGGTCTCCAGGCCGTCCTCCTCGTCCCACTGCTCGCCGACGCGTACGAAGCCGAAGCGGGCGACGGTGGCCAGCGAGCCGGCGTTGCCGGGGCTGATCGAGGCGCGCACGGTGCGCACGTCCGGTTCCGAGGCCGCGAGGCGCAGCAGCTCCGCCAGCATCGCCGTGGCGTGACCGCGCCGCCGGTGCTCCGGAACCACGGAGTAGCCGACCTCGACCGTGCCCGCCTCGTCGGGCGGCCCGTGGAAGCCCGCGTGGCCGACGACGGCGCCGTCGGGCGTGGTGACGGCGATGCGCGCGAACCACCTGCCGCTCGCCGGGTCCTCGGCGAGCTGGCGCAGCCGCAGGTCCCACAGCCACCGGGCCTGTCCGGTGGTGAAGTAGCCGGTCAGCGGTACGCCGGACAGCTCCCTGGCCCGGTTGAGGTCGCCGTCGAGCAGCGCGCGCATGGTGTCCGCGGTGAGTGGGACGAACCGCAGTCGCGCGGGCGGGCCGTACGCGGCGGAAGGGGCGGACGGGGCAGCCGCATGGGTGAGGTGCGGCGGTGCGTTCTCGGTCATGGGCGAACAGTGGGCGCCGGCCGTACCGGTGTCCACTGGATTACCGGTCCGGGGGCGCGGTCCGAGAGAGGAGGTTTCACACGCGCACAAGCGGCAAGAAGCCTGTCATGTCCACACGATCCACGTACGGAGGCGCGGCGAGGCTCATCGCCGTCATCGCTGATATCGCAGCCCTGATCATCGGGCTGTGGATCCTGATGTACCTGCTCGGGGCGAACCGGGGCAACGAACTGGTCAGCTTCATCCACGACGCCGCCACCTGGCTCGCGGGCTGGTCCTACGACCTGTTCACCTTCGACAAGGAGTGGATGCAGGTCGTCTTCGGCTACGGCCTGGCAGCCGTCATCTACCTGGCCATCGGCCACATCTTCGCGTCCCGCGTGCGCCGCATCTGAGCGCCCGCGCCCACCGCCCGCGCCCGGCGGAGCGGTCTCAGACGGCCTGCGGGAAGTCGAAGACGCGGTCCGGGTCCCAGGCCCGCTTCACCTCCGCCAGCCGCGCGGCCGCCGGGCCGTAGTACGCCGTCCGCCAGTCGTCGAGGTCCGGGTCGGCGTAGTTCTGGTACGCGGCCCCCGAGGCGTGCGGGCGCTGCGACTCCCACACCCGCCGCACCCACGCCGCGTGCCGGCCCGTGCCTGCCGCGCCCAGGGGCTCTGACGGGCCGCCGTGCGGCGCGGGCAGGTGCGCGAGGTACTGGGCGAGCACCCGCTCCCGGCGGTGCACGAACGCGGTGGCGTGCACCGGGACCCGGCCCACCGCGCCGCCCAGCGCCGTCAGCAGGACCTCCGCGGCGCCCCCCTCGGGGGCGTCGAACGACTCCACGGTCCGCACCAGCGCCCGCCAGCCGGCGTCCGGCACCAGATGCCGGAAGAAGTGCGAGCGGGCGGTCTGGGCACCCCGGCGCAGGGCGCCCAGCGGGTGGCGGCCGGGCAGCCGTCCCGGCAGCCGGCTCTGCTCGTCGCTCAGCGACTCGCACTGCGCCAGCTCCCGCATCGCCTGCGCGTGCGGCACCTGCCGGAACACCGCCCGGTCCGCCGGTCCGCACCGGGCGGCCAGCCGGTCCACGGCGTTCTCCGCGTCCTGCCGCGCGCCGAGCGAGAGCAACCGCAGGGTGAGCTGCGGGCGTTCACCCGCCGAGGCGCGCAGCCGCACCGACGACCAGATCTCGTCGGGCAGTTCGGGCCCCCACCCCGCCTCCGGTGCTGCGGCGCCGCACCCGACGCGCCGTCGCCCTCGTGCGGCAGCATGCCACCCGGCTCGCACGGGGGTGCGTGCGGGCCGGGCGGCACCGGAGTGCGTCAGAGGGCCCCGGTCCCGGTCAGCCCTGATCCACTTCCCGACCCCTCACTTCCGGGGCCCTCACTTCCGCGGCACCGCACCTCCTCAGCCCCGCACCTCCTCAGCCTGTTCCGGTGACCGTGAAGGCGCGGCTGGTGCCGCTGATGGGGGTGATCTTCCCCAGCAGGCTCCTGGCGTGGCCGTGGTAGCGGAAACGGTACTCGCCCGGTGCCGCGTCGGCCGGCACGTCCCAGGACAGCGTCACCTTGGACGCGCTGATGCCGTCCCTGGCCCAGCGGAATGTCGTCGACCAGTCGCCGTCGTCGGCGACGCGCTCCCAGCGGTCGCCGGTCCGCCGCTGCACCTCCAGGTAGGTGGCGTCGGCCTGTGTGTCGTTGCCCGGGTGGGCGCCGGCGAAGACGGCGGTGGCCCGGTCGCCGCGCCCGTAGGAGGCCGCCGGCTGGGTCAGCACGTCGCCGAAGCCGCGGAACAGAGGCGGCGTGTCCAGCACCACGCCCGGCGGGCGGATCCACTGCTTGCCGGAGAGGTCCGCGGGCACGGGCCCGCGGACCGCCGGCCGGCCGTCGCGCATCCGCGTCGCCAGGTCGGCCGCGCTCTGCTGGAGCGCGGGCAGCTGCCAGCGGCCGAACAGCGTGCTGCCGCCCTCGTACTGCTGGGCGTCGTACTCCTCCGGCGTGGTCAGGTAGTGCAGGTAGGCGTTGGAGAAGCCGGCCACCAGCACGTTCTTCAGGTCGGCGCCGGTGATCTCGGCGACGGTCCGCCGCAGGCGCAGTCCGGCGGTGACGGTCGCCTCGACCGGCAGCCCGATCAGGTAGAGGTCGCCGACGCGCATCAGCTGCACCGGCGCCTCCTCCTGGACCCAGGGCAGCAGCCGGTTCATCTCGCCCACCGGCAGCAGCACCCCCTTGGGTGACTGGCAGTCCTTCAGCGCTGGGGACACGGTGTACAGCACGGAGTGCGAGACGGCGTCCCAGAACGGGTTGGCACCCTCCTTGAAGATCGGCAGCGCCGGGCCGTCCTCGGTGCTGCCGGCTGCGGCGCTGGTGCCGTAGGCCGGCTTGCAGGTGCGGTGGGTGCGGCCGTCACCGGTGAACTCGGGGCGCACCTCCACGTCGGACAGGTCCACATACGACAGCAGGGAGTCCACGCCGCCGCCCAACCGCTGTCCCTCCTCGTCCAGTTGACCGGCCGCAGCCTCGTACTGCCGCATGCCGATCGTGTGCGTGTTCTCGAACTGCTTCTCCTCCAACTCGTCTGCCGGGTCGAGGTGGATGTTCGGCGACATGTCACCGGCGTTGGTCTGCGCGAACGCCGACACGAAGTCCGGTGGGGTGTCCGCGAGATAGTCGACCTTCTCGACCTCCCGCTCCCAGTGGTGGGCGGCGAAGCCCTTGTTGTCGCCGCTGATGAGCTTGTTCTCGCCGGTCATCGAGGTGTTGTGGGTGGCGAACCAGTTGATCGCGCCGACCGGGCGGCCGTCCCGCTCGATGCGCAGCAGCGAGGTCTGCGGGTCGCGGCCCTCGGGGAAGAACGCCCGGTCCGCCGCCGGGTTGCGGTCGAACGCCACCTTGGACCGGTTGACGTTCGCGTCGTGCAGTTCGCCGTGGGTGAGCGTCAGCGAGGCCGGGGCCAGGTCGGCGTGCGCCCGCTCCACGGACGCCAGCATGCCGTCGCTCACCGCCCGGAACGTCTTCTCCCGGTAGCCGAGTGTGGTCACGTTGTAGAGCGTGTGGTGCGAGTAGCCGCCGGGCCCGGAGTGCGAGTGGGTGGCGGTGATCATCACGTTCTGCTCGGAGTACAGGTCGCCGTAGCGCTCCTTCAGACCGCGCAGCACCCGCTGGTGCACGCTGGAGAAGATCATGGGTGAGTCCGCGACGACGATCAGCACGCGCTTGCCGGTCGCCCGGTCTGCGATCACGAAGGCACGGGACCGCATCCGGGTGTGCAGGCCCTCGGCGACCTGGTCGACCCGGGCGTAGCCCATCATCCCGGCCTCGGCGATCTCTCCGGTGGCGTCGGCCACACCGCGGCCGACCAGGTAGGGCTCCTCGGCGGCGGAGGCCGCGTCGGAGGTGGTGGCAGGGGACGCCGGGGCCGTGGGGAGCGCCGCGGTGGGGGATCCGCCGAAGGCGGACGTGGGGGCGAGCAGCAGGGCGACGGCCACCGCGAGCGCGGCAGCGGTCCGAAGACGTTGAATGGCCACTCCACCGTCGTACCAGGCGGTAGCACGACCGTGAAGGTACGTGCGTGACAAGGGTGTTGGGCGGGGCGACCGGCAGGCGTCCCGAACGGCCGGGCAGCGGGCGGAAATAGGGAAAACCCGGACGCAGTCGGTGTACGCCCCCTACGCTTCGTATGTGCCTGGGGCGTCGGGCCGGGTCCTTGTGGTGGACGACAACAAGGTGATCCGGCAACTGATCAAGGTCAACCTGGAGCTGGAGGGCTTCGAGGTCGTGACCGCGGCCGATGGTGCCGAGTGCCTTGACGTGGTCCACCACATACGACCGGACGTGATCACTCTCGACGTGGCCATGCCGCGGCTGGACGGCCTGCGCACCGCGCAGCGGCTGCGGGCCGACCCGCGTACCCGCCGCATTCCGGTGGCCCTGGTCAGCGGCTGCAACCGGATGGGCGGCGAGGTGGACGTCGCGGACGCCTTCCTCGCCAAGCCGTTCGAGCCCGGTGACCTCGTCCAGCTGGTCCGGCGGCTGCTGCTCAGCGGCCCCGCCCCCGGCCCCGCGGGCGGGCCGCCCGCGGCCGACCAGGCGTCGCCGTCGGTGACGGAGAGCGCGGAGTCCGTCGCCGGGCCGTCCTGAGGAGTGGAACACGCGGCGGACCGCCGCCGACACGGGACTAGGCTTGTCCCGTGACCCCCGACCAGCTCTCCCGCAGTGTGCTGCGCTCGGTACACCGTGCCGTCGCCGCCGGGGTGCTGCCTGCCACGGAGGAGCCGGACCGGGTCACTCTGCGTAAACCCCCGCACGGCGACGCCGACTACGCGTCGAACATCGCGCTGCGCCTCGCCCCGGCGGTCGGCCGCCCGGCCCGGGAGATCGCCGAGATCCTGCGGCCGTCGCTGGCCGCCGAACCGGGGGTCGCCGCCGTCGCCGTCGCCGGAGCCGGCTTCCTCAACATCCGTGTCGACCCCGGCGGGCGCACCGCTGCCGTCCGCGCCCTGCTCGCCGGTGCCCACCGCGCCCCGGGCCGGACCCCGGGCGCCCGCGTCCCCGGTCCGGTGCCGCCCGCCGAGGACCCGGCGGGCGACGCCGCCCGCTGGGCGGCGGCCACCGGCACCGCGCCGAACTGGGAGCGGCGGCACAGCAACCCGCTGTTCCGCGTGCAGTACGCCCACGCCCGGACCCGGGCCCTGCTCGCCGGTGCCCGCGACCTCGGCCTCGCCCCGGAGCCGGGCCGCTACGACACCCGCGCCGAGGCCGCGCTGATCGCCCGCCTGGGTGAGGCAGCCCGGGTCGGCGGCCAGGCCGCCAGCCGGGCCACCGGGCCGGAGGGCGGCGCCCGGCTCGCCTACCGTCTCGAAGCAGCCGCCGACGCCTTCTTCGACTTCCACGACGCCCACCCCGTGCTGCCCCGCGGCGACGAGAAACCCGAGGCCGCCCACCGCTCCCGGCTGGCCCTCGCCGAGGCCACCGGGACGGTGCTGGCCGGCGGCCTCGCCGAACTCGGCATCAGCGCACCGAACCACCTCTGAGGGGATCAGAGCCACCATGAGCCGTTCCGCCCATCCTGCCGGGCCCCGCCACGCCGACGTCCTTCCCGAGGGCCGCCACAGTGCGGCGCCCGAGGACCTCAACGCCCTCGACCCGCAGGTGTGGTCCCGCACCGTCACCCGCGACGAGCGCGGCACCGTCACGGTCGGCGGCCTCGCCGTCACCGAGCTGGCCGAGCGCTTCGGCACCCCCGCCTACCTGCTGGACGAGCAGGACTTCCGCGCCCGCTGCCGGGCCTGGCGGGACGCCTTCGGGCCCGGCGCCGACGTGTTCTACGCGGGCAAGGCGTTCCTGTCCCGGGCCGTGGTGCGCTGGCTGCACGAGGAGGGACTCAACCTGGACGTGTGCTCCGGCGGCGAGCTGGCCACCGCGCTGGCCGCCGGCATGCCCGCCGAGCGCATCGCGCTGCACGGCAACAACAAGTCCACCGAGGAGATCGACCGGGCCGTCGAGGCCGGGGTGGGCCGCATCGTCCTTGACTCCTTCCAGGAGATCGTCCGCGTGGCCAAGGCCGCCGAGCGGGTCGGCCGCCGCCAGCCGGTGCAGATCCGGGTCACCGTCGGCGTCGAGGCGCACACCCACGAGTTCATCGCCACCGCCCACGAGGACCAGAAGTTCGGCCTGCCGCTGGCCGGCGGGCAGGCCGCGGAGGCGGTGCGCCGCACGCTGGGCCTGGACTCGCTGGAGCTCATCGGCATCCACTCGCACATCGGCTCGCAGATCTTCGACACCTCCGGCTTCGAGGTCGCCGCGCACCGCGTGGTGGGGCTGCTCGCGCAGATCCGCGACGAGCACGGCGTCGAACTGCCGGAGATCGACCTCGGCGGCGGTCTGGGCATCGCGTACACCAGCGAGGACGACCCCAGTGAGCCGCAGCACATCGCCAAGGCGCTCAACGAGATCGTCACCCGCGAGTGCGAGTCCGCCGGGCTGGCCGTGCCGCGGCTGTCCGTGGAGCCCGGCCGGGCCATCGTCGGCCCGACCGCGTTCACGCTCTACGAGGTCGGCACGACCAAGCCGCTGGACGGCCTGCGCACCTACGTCAGCGTCGACGGCGGCATGTCGGACAACATCCGTACCGCGCTCTACGACGCCGAGTACACCGTCACGCTGGCCTCCCGGACCTCCGACGCCGAGCCGATGCTGAGCAGGGTGGTGGGCAAGCACTGCGAAAGCGGCGATATCGTCGTACGGGACGCCTACCTGCCTGCCGACACGGCACCCGGGGACCTGCTCGCGGTGCCGGCCACCGGCGCCTACTGCCGGTCCATGGCCAGCAACTACAACCACGCGCTGCGCCCGCCGGTGGTCGCCGTCAGCGACGGCGAGGCCAGGGAGATCGTCCGGCGCGAGACGGAGGAGGACCTGCTCCGCCTCGACGTCGGGTGACTGAAAGCTGAGAAACGCGTTCCACATGCTGGACCCGGGAGGGAATCCCGGGTCCGGTGCGTGAGACTTGCCCTGCTGGACGGGACGCTGGACGGCATGCTGGACGAGGCGTCACGCCGAACCGGTGGGACCAGGGAACCGCCGGACATGACACGAACCGAGTGAACGAGGTCAGATGATGCGTACGCGTCCGCTGAAGGTGGCGCTGCTGGGCTGTGGAGTGGTCGGCTCAGAGGTGGCACGCATCATGACGACGCACGCGGAGGACCTCGCGGCGCGCATCGGCGCCCCGGTCGAGCTGGCCGGGATCGCCGTGCGGCGCCCCGGGCGGGTGCGTGAGGGCGTGCCCGCCGACCTCGTCACCACCGACGCCAAGGCGCTGGTCACCCGCGGCGACATCGACGTGGTCGTGGAGGTCATCGGCGGCATCGAGCCCGCCCGCGCCCTCATCACGGCCGCCTTCGAGAACGGCGCCAGCGTGGTCTCGGCCAACAAGGCGCTGCTCGCCGAGGACGGCCCGGCGCTGCACGAGGCGGCCGACAAGCACGGCGCCGACCTGTACTACGAGGCGGCGGTCGCAGGGGCGATCCCGCTGGTCCGCCCGCTGCGCGAGTCCCTTGCCGGGGACACCGTGAACCGGGTGCTGGGCATCGTCAACGGCACCACCAACTTCATCCTCGACCGGATGGACACCTCCGGCGCCGGGTACAGCGAGGCGCTCGACGAGGCCACCGCGCTGGGCTACGCCGAGGCCGACCCGACCGCCGACGTCGAGGGCTTCGACGCCGCCGCGAAGGCCGCGATCCTCGCCGGCATCGCCTTCCACACCCGCGTCGGCCTGGACGACGTGCACCGCGAGGGCCTCACCGAGGTCACCGCCGCGGACATCGCGTCCGCCCGCCGCATGGGCTGCACGGTCAAGCTGCTCGCCATCTGCGAGCGGGCCGCCGACGGCCGCTCGGTCACCGCCCGCGTCCACCCCGCGATGATCCCGCTGACCCACCCGCTGGCGTCGGTCCGCGAGGCGTACAACGCGGTGTTCGTCGAGGCGGAGGCCGCGGGCCAGCTCATGTTCTACGGCCCCGGCGCCGGGGGCGGCCCGACTGCCTCCGCCGTCCTGGGCGACCTGGTCGCGGCCTGCCGCAACAAGCTCAGCGGCGCCCGCGGCCCCGGCGAGTCGGCCTACACCCAGCTCCCGGTCAGCCCGATGGGTGACGTCGTCACCCGCTACCACATCAGCCTGGACGTCGCCGACAAACCCGGCGTACTCGCCCAGTGCGCCCTGGTGTTCGCCGAGCACGGCGTGTCGATCGACACCGTCCGGCAGCAGGGCAAGGAGGGGGCCGACGGCGACGCGTCGCTGGTCGTCGTCACCCACCGCGCCGCCGACTCCGCCCTGGGCGCGACAGTCGAGGCGCTGCGCAATCTGGACACCGTCCGCGGCGTCGCGAGCATCATGCGGGTCGAAGGGGAATGAGGGACATCAGCACAATGTCTGGGACTTCTGGCATGTCTGCCACATCCGGCACCGCCGGCCGCACCGGCACCAGCGCCCAGTGGCGCGGGATCATCGAGGAGTACCGCCACCGCCTGACAATCGGCGAGTCCGATCCGGTGGTGACGCTCCGCGAGGGCGGTACGCCGCTGGTCCCGGCGCAGGTGCTCTCCGAGCGCACCGGCTGCGAGGTCCACCTCAAGGTGGAGGGCGCCAACCCGACCGGGTCCTTCAAGGACCGCGGCATGACGATGGCGATCTCCGCCGCGAAGGCGCAGGGCGCGCAGGCCGTCATCTGCGCCTCCACCGGCAACACCTCCGCCTCGGCCGCCGCCTACGCGGTCCGCGCCGGCATGGTCTGCGCGGTGCTGGTGCCGCAGGGCAAGATCGCGCTGGGCAAGATGGGCCAGGCGCTGGTCCACGGCGCGAAGATCCTCCAGGTCGACGGGAACTTCGACGACTGCCTCACGCTCGCCCGCGCCCTCTCCGACAACTACCCCGTGGCGCTGGTCAACTCGGTGAACCCGGCCCGCATCGAGGGCCAGAAGACGGCCGCCTTCGAGATCGTGGACATGCTCGGCGACGCGCCCGACATCCATGTGCTGCCGGTCGGCAACGCGGGCAACATCACCGCCTACTGGCGCGGCTACCAGGAGTACCGCGCCGACGGCACCGCGACGCGCACGCCCCGGATGTGGGGCTTCCAGGCGTCGGGTTCCGCGCCGATCGTCCGCGGCGAGCCCGTCAAGGACCCGCACACCATCGCGACCGCCATCCGCATCGGCAACCCGGCGTCGTGGCACAGCGCCGAGCAGGCCAGGGACGAGTCCGGCGGCCTCATCGACGAGGTGACCGACCGGCAGATCCTGTCCGCGTACCGGCTGCTCGCCGCGCAGGAGGGCGTGTTCGTGGAGCCCGCCTCCGCGGCGTCCGTCGCCGGCCTGCTCAAGGCCGCCGAGCAGGGCCTGGTCGACCCCGGGCAGCGCATCGTCTGCACCGTGACCGGCAACGGCCTCAAGGACCCCGACTGGGCCGTCGCGGGCGCGCCGCAGCCGGTGACCGTGCCGGTGGACGCCGCCGCAGCGGCCGAACGGCTCGGCCTGGCCTGACCCTCGACCCCGTGGCGGCACGGGCCCGGCGGGACCTCACCGCCGGGCCTGGTTCACTGTAGGGACCACGCGGGAGCACACCGCTGTGGACGACACGCATCGTGCGCCTCCCGTGCGCCCTGTGTCGCCACCGAACCATCGTTGGATAGGCTGGGATTCAACCCACCCCGCACAGATGAATGTGCCAGGGGCATGTGTTGTGTTTCCCGAAAACCGCCCCCACAGCGGTTCCTTCGCCGGGCCGAGGCCCGGCACGCGACGTCCGGTACCCACCGAGGCGCCGGGGGAGTTGCTCGCACGCACCACCAGCACACGAACCAAGGAGAGTCATCGAGCGATGGCCGGTCCCGCGTTCCGCGCCGCCGCCGTCCGGGTGCGCGTCCCAGCCACCAGCGCCAACCTCGGCCCGGGCTTCGACGCCCTCGGCCTGGCCCTGGGGCTCTACGACGACGTGGTGGTCCGCGTCGCCGAGTCCGGCCTGCACCTCGACATCGCGGGTGAGGGGGCCGAGACGCTGCCGCGGGACGAGAGCCATCTGCTCGTCCGCTCGCTGCGCACCGCCTTCGACCTGCTCGGCGGGCAGCCCCGCGGCTTGGAGGTGGTGTGCGCCAACCGCATCCCGCACGGCCGCGGACTGGGCTCGTCCTCGGCGGCCATCTGCGCCGGCATCGTCGCCGCCCGCGCGGTGACCACCGGCGGTGCCGAGAAGCTCGACAACACCGCGCTGCTCGAACTCGCCACCGAGATCGAGGGGCACCCCGACAACGTGGCCGCCTGCCTGCTGGGCGGGTTCACGCTCGCCTGGACGGACGGCGGCGCCGCGCGGGCGATCCGGATGGAACCCGCGGAGTCCGTCGTACCGGTCGCCTTCGTGCCGTCCCGTCCGGTGCTCACCGAGACGGCCCGCGGCCTGCTGCCGCGCACCGTGCCGCACGTCGACGCCGCCGCCAACGCCGGACGGGCCGCACTGCTCGTCGAGGCGCTGACCAGGCGCCCCGAGCTGCTGCTCGCGGCGACGGAGGACCGCCTGCACCAGGAGTACCGGGCGCCGGCGATGCCGGAGAGCGTGGAACTGGTGAACCGTCTGCGCGCCGAGGGCGTACCCGCCGTCATCAGCGGTGCGGGCCCCACGGTGCTCGCGCTCGCCACCGCGGACACCGCGGACACCGCCAACAAGGTCGCCCGCAGCACGGGCGCCGGGTGGGCGGCCAACCGGCTGGCGCTGGACGCGGACGGGGCCAGCGTGCTGCCGCTCGCCGGTGCGGGCGGCAACCAGTGACAGGAGGACCGGCCCGATTGCCGGTTACCGAGAGGGGGAATGTTTGTCGGATCCGGTAGTGTTAACCTCAAGTCTGCACCTGCATCCGAAACGATGCGGTGCACGGTGTCCCTCTCCGGGACCACCCTTTCTTCCGGGAGCTCCCCACACTGTCTGAGCAGCCTGCCGAGCAGTGTCGAAAACGCTCCGGAACCGGCGCGAATGACGCCAGTCATCCTCTCGTGCCAGTGAACTGATCTCTCCGCCGTACGCACAGGCGGGACCACCGCCCCGGCCGTTCCGCCACATCGGACCGCAGCCGGACAGCACAACCGGTCGCCGAGCCAGACAGGCCGACGTCCGCTCCAGGGAAGGACCCTTCGTGAGCGACACCACCGATCTGATGGGCGCGAACGCAGACGCGCCCACCAAGGACGCCTCTGCCGCGCCTGCCTCGGGTACCGCCTCCGGCACTGCCGGCCGGCGGCGCCGCTCCGGCACCGGCCTCGACGGCATGGTCCTGGCGGAGCTGCAGCAGGTCGCTTCCGGCCTCGGCATCAGGGGCACCGCGCGTATGCGCAAGAGCCAGCTGATCGAGGTCATCAAGGAGAAGCAGGCCGAGAACTCCGGCAGCCGCGCCGACTCCGCCCCGGCCGCAGCCCCGGCCGCGGCCGAGGCCGCGGAGGCCAAGCCGAAGCGCCGTGCCACCTCCAAGGCGCGCACCGTCGACAGTGCCCCGGCCGACGGCGAGCAGCCGTCCGGCCAAGCGCACATCGACATCCCCGGGCAGCCCGTCAACGACGAGAAGCCCGCTGCGGCACGCCGCTCGCGCAACGCCGACAAGGCCGAGCGCGGCGACAAGGACCGCCCCTTCCGCAGTGCGGACGGCGGTGAGGGCGGTGCCTCCACCGACGCCGGCGCGGAGGCGCAGGCGCAGGCGGAGGCGGCCGAGGGTCGCGGCGACGGCGGCAAGGGCGGCCGGGACGCCCAGGGCGGCGATCGCCAGGGCAAGCGCGACCGCCAGCGCGACCGCCGCAAGGGCGGCGAAGGCGGCAACGCCCCGCAGCAGGGCGGCGATCGCCAGGGCAACCAGGCCAACCAGGCCAACCAGGGCAACCAGGGGGGCCAGGGCGGCCAGGGCGGCCAGGGCAACCAGGGTCAGGGCAACCAGGGTCAGGGCGGGGGTCGGCAGAGCCGGCAGGACCGCGACGACGACGACTTCGAGGGCGGCCGTCGCGGCCGCCGCGGCCGCTACCGCGACCGGCGCGGCCGCCGCAGCACCCGCGAGGAGTTCAACGAGCCGCAGGTCAACGAGGACGACGTCCTGATTCCGGTCGCCGGCATCCTGGACATCCTCGACAACTACGCGTTCGTGCGCACCTCCGGCTACCTGCCGGGCCCCAACGACGTGTACGTGTCGCTGGCCCAGGTCCGCAAGAACGGTCTGCGCAAGGGCGACCACGTCACCGGCGCGGTGCGCCAGCCCAAGGACGGTGAGCGCCGCGAGAAGTTCAACGCGCTCGTGCGCCTGGACTCGGTCAACGGCATGGCGCCCGAAAACGGTCGCGGGCGACCGGACTTCAACAAGCTGACGCCGCTGTACCCGCAGGACCGCCTCATGCTGGAGACGGACCCGGGTGTGCTCACGACGCGCATCATCGACATGGTCGCGCCGATCGGCAAGGGCCAGCGCGGTCTGATCGTGGCCCCGCCGAAGACCGGCAAGACCATGATCATGCAGGCGGTGGCGAACGCCATCACGCACAACAACCCCGAGTGCCACCTGATGGTCGTCCTGGTCGACGAGCGTCCGGAGGAGGTCACCGACATGCAGCGGTCGGTGAAGGGCGAGGTCATCTCCTCGACCTTCGACCGCCCTGCCGAGGACCACACCACGGTCGCCGAGCTGGCCATCGAGCGTGCCAAGCGCCTGGTGGAGTTGGGCCACGACGTGGTCGTGCTGCTGGACTCCATCACCCGTCTGGGCCGCGCCTACAACCTGGCGGCGCCCGCTTCGGGCCGGATCCTCTCCGGCGGTGTGGACTCCACCGCGCTCTACCCGCCGAAGAAGTTCTTCGGCGCGGCGCGCAACATCGAGGACGGCGGCTCGCTGACCATTCTCGCCACCGCGCTGGTCGAGACCGGCTCGCGCATGGACGAGGTGATCTTCGAGGAGTTCAAGGGCACCGGCAACATGGAGCTCAAGCTCGACCGCAAGCTCGCCGACAAGCGCATCTTCCCGGCGGTGGACGTGGACGCGTCCGGCACCCGCAAGGAGGAGATCCTGATGGGCAGCGAGGAGCTGGCCGTCACGTGGAAGCTGCGCCGGGTGCTGCACGCGCTCGACCAGCAGCAGGCGATCGAGCTGCTGCTGGACAAGATGAAGAAGACCAAGTCCAACGGCGAGTTCCTGATGCAGATCCAGAAGACGACGCCGTCTCCGGGCAACAGCGGGGACTGATCCCGCCGCCGGAGCCTCCCGCCCGGCACCGCCTGCGCAGGCCGTCGCACCCGCCCCTCCCGGGCGTGTGCGGCGGCCTGCGGCCGTGTACGGGCGCGGAGCCCACCCGGGCCCGCAGGCGTGAGAGCCTCGCCACAGCCGGCGGCAGCGCCGCTGTGCGGCGCCGACGGCCGGGACGCGGCGTCGCCGCTGGTGGACGCCGCTGTGCCGGTCCCGGGGCAGCGCGGGGCCGGATGTCCGGATGATCTTGCTTAGGCAGTGTTCATCACGCTGTGTGCAACCCTTCCGCAGGGCCCGACGTCTCATCGACAGCAGGGGGCAGAGCCGAGAGGGAGCAGCAGGCATGGCGCACGAGAGCACCGGTGAGCAGGCGGCCACCCGCCGCGGCGGTGTGCTGCGCGCCACCGGCCGGCGGCGCAGGCCGCCCAGCCGCCGCCGACGCGCGCTGCGCGTCACCGCATGGTCGGGCGCGGCGCTGGTGCTGGTCGCCGCAGGCGGCGCTGGCTACGCCTGGCACGCGCTGAACGGCAACCTCTCCGGTGTCGACATCAACGCCGCCCTCGGCGGCGACCGGCCCGACGACCGGCCCGGCGGCTCGCTGGACCTGCTGGTCCTCGGCTCCGACTCCCGCGACGGCGACAACGCCGCCTACGGCGCAGACGAGGGCACGGCACGCTCGGACACCGCGATGATCGTGCACATAGCAGCCGACCACCGCAGCGCCAGCGTGGTGTCCGTACCGCGCGACACGCTGGTGGACCGCCCGCAGTGCCGCGGTGCGGACGGCAGCGCCGTCCCGGCGGCCGAACGTGCCATGTTCAACGAGTCCTACGCCCTGGGCGGCCCGGCCTGCGCGGTGAAGACGGTCGAGGCGATGACCGACATCCGCATGGACCACTACCTGGAGGTCGACTTCACCGGGTTCAAGAAGCTCATCGACACCCTCGGCGGCGTCGAGGTCACCACCTCCCGGGCCGTGCACGATCCCAGCAGCCGCCTCGACCTGGAGGCCGGCACCCACACCCTGGGCGGTGAACAGGCACTCGGCCTGGTCCGCACCCGCAAGGGCGTCGGCGACGGCAGCGACCTCGGCCGCATCCAGGTCCAGCAGGCGTTCGTCAAGGCGCTGGTGAAGCAGGTGGGCGACGTGGACGCGCTCGGCAACCCCAAGAAGCTGTACGACCTGGCCGACGCCGGCACCTCCGCCCTCACCACCGACTCCGAGCTGGCCTCGGTGGACCGGCTGGCCGGCCTCGCACGGGCACTCAAGGGCATCGACGCCGACCGCATCGACATGGTGACGCTGCCCGTCGAGTACGACAGCGCCGACCCCAACCGCGTGGTGCCGCTGCCCGCGCAGTCCCGGCAGGTCTGGCAGGCGATCAAGGCCGACAAGCCGATACCGGCCTCCGCGACCGCGGACTCCGCCGCTACCGAGGCGGAGGCCGGCGACGTCGTGCGCTGACCCGGGGGAAGGGCGGTTCCGCCCGTCCCCCGGCACCCGCCCCGGAGCAGCTTCGCCGGGCGGGAATACCCGGCGGCGGCTCCCCGTTTTGGGAGGTGCGGCCAGAAGTGGCAGACTGGTCCGTCGGTCCCGGTTCACGTCCCGCAATCCGCGCGACGACCCGGCACCCTCCCGAACCTAGGAGACACCTTGAAGCAGGACATCCACCCCGAGTACACCGAGACCCAGGTCAGCTGCACCTGCGGCGCGGAGTTCACGACCCGCAGCACCGTCAAGGAAGGCGCCATCCGCGCCGACGTGTGCTCGGCGTGCCACCCCTTCTACACCGGCAAGCAGAAGATCCTCGACACCGGCGGCCGTGTCGCCCGCTTCGAGGCGCGCTTCGGCAAGAAGGCCGACCAGAAGTAGCGACCACAGCGCCGGTTCCCGGCCGCCCACGCGGCGGCGCGGGACCGGCGTTTTGTCGTCCCCGGCAGTACCCGGCAGTCCCCGGCAGTGCCCGACAGTACCCGGGTCCGCCCGGCACCGCCGGTCGTCGCCACCGCGTCCACCCCTTTCTTGCCCACCCCCTTCCAGTGAGGACACCCGATGTTCGAGGCGGTCGAGGAACTGATCGGCGAACACGCCGACCTCGAGAAGCAGCTCGCCGACCCCTCCGTCCACGCCAACCAGGGACGGGCCAAGGCGCTCAACAAGCGGTACGCCGAGCTGACCCCCATCCTGGCCGCCTACCGGGAGTGGAAGCGGCTCACCGGGGACATCGAGACGGCCCGCGAGCTCGCCGCCGACGACCCCGACTTCCTCGCCGAGACCAAGGCGCTCGAAGCCGAGCGGGAGACCGCCACCGAACGGCTGCGCCTGCTGCTCGTCCCCCGCGACCCCAGCGACGACAAGGACGTCATCCTGGAGATCAAGGC
This sequence comes from Streptomyces sp. 549, assembly GCF_030124175.1. Classification (GTDB taxonomy): domain Bacteria; phylum Actinomycetota; class Actinomycetes; order Streptomycetales; family Streptomycetaceae; genus Streptomyces. The sequence goes on from NZ_JASKMT010000012.1 coordinate 47,439, forward strand.
CGGTGAGGGCGGCGACGAGTCCGCGCTGTTCGCGAGCGACCTGCTGCGCATGTACCTGCGCTACGCCGAGCGGCAGGGCTGGAAGTCGGAGATCATCGAGGCCAACGAGTCCGACCTCGGCGGCTACAAGGACGTCCAGGTCGCGGTGAAGTCCCGCGGGCAGATCGAGCCCGGACTGGGCGTGTGGGCGAGGCTGAAGTACGAGGGCGGAGTGCACCGCGTGCAGCGGGTGCCCGCGACCGAGTCCCAGGGCCGCATCCACACCTCCGCCGCCGGCGTGCTCGTGCTCCCCGAGGCGGAGGACGTGGACGTCGAGGTCAACGCCAACGACCTGCGGATCGACGTCTACCGTTCCTCGGGCCCGGGCGGCCAGTCCGTCAACACCACCGACTCCGCCGTGCGGATCACCCACCTGCCCACCGGTATCGTCGTCTCCTGCCAGAACGAGAAGAGCCAGCTCCAGAACAAGGAGCAGGCCCTGCGCATCCTCCGGGCCCGGATGCTGGCCGCCGCCCAGGAGGAGGCCGAGCGCGAGGCCTCCGACGCCCGCCGCAGCCAGGTGCGGACCGTGGACCGGTCCGAGCGGGTGCGCACCTACAACTATCCGGAGAACCGGATCTCCGACCACCGCGTCGGCTTCAAGGCGTACAACCTCGACCAGGTGCTCGACGGTGAACTCGATCCGGTGATCCAGGCATGTGTGGACGCCGACTCCGCGGCCAAACTGGCCGCGGCCCAATAAGCGGACACAAGGGGACGGGTGACGAAGAAGACCATGAACCTTCTCCTGGCCGAGGTGGCGCAGGCCACGCAGCGGCTGGCCGACGCGGGCGTGCCCTCGCCCCGGTTCGACGCCGAGGAGCTGGCCGCCTACGTGCACGGTGTCCGGCGCGGCGAACTCCACCGGGTCGCCGACTCCGACTTCGACGCCCGCTACTGGGAGGCCATCGCCCGCCGCGAGGCCCGCGAACCGCTCCAGCACATCACCGGGCGCGCCTTCTTCCGCTACCTGGAACTCCAGGTAGGCAAAGGCGTGTTCGTGCCCAGGCCGGAGACCGAGTCGGTCGTCGGCTGGGCCATAGACGCGGTACGCGCCATGGACGTCGCCGAACCGCTCATCGTTGACCTGTGCACCGGATCCGGTGCCATCGCCCTCGCGCTCGCCCAGGAGGTGCCGCGCTCCCGCGTGCACGCCGTGGAGCTGGACGAGGGCGCGCTCGCCTGGGCCCGCAAGAACACCGAGGGCTCCCGCGTCCGGCTGCACCACGGCGACGCGCTCGCCGCGTTCCCGGAACTCGACGGCCAGGTGGACCTGGTCATCTCCAATCCGCCCTACATCCCGCTGACCGAGTGGGAGTATGTCGCTCCTGAAGCCCGCGACCACGACCCGGAACTGGCATTGTTCTCCGGCGAGGACGGCCTGGACTTCATCCGCGGACTGGAACGCACCGCACACCGCCTGCTCCGCCCCGGCGGGGTCGTGGTCGTCGAGCACGCGGACACCCAGGGCGGGCAGGTGCCCTGGATCTTCGCCGAGCACCGCGGCTGGGCGGACGCCGCGGACCACCCCGACCTCAACAACCGACCCCGATTCGCCACAGCCCGCAGGGAGGTGCCGTAAATGGCACGCCGTTACGACTGCTCCGAGGCCACCGACCGCAAGACCGGTCTGCGTGAGGCCGCCTCCGCGGTACGCCGGGGGGAGCTGGTCGTGCTCCCCACCGACACCGTCTACGGTATCGGCGCGGACGCCTTCAGCCCGGAGGCCGTCAGCGACCTGCTGGAGGCAAAGGGCCGCGGCCGGGGAATGCCCTCGCCCGTGCTCGTCGGCACGCCCAACACCCTGCACGGCATCGTCACCGACTTCTCCGAGTCCGCCTGGGAACTCGTCGACGCCTTCTGGCCGGGCGCGCTCACCCTCGTGGCCCGGCAGCAGCCCTCGCTCACCTGGGACCTGGGTGAGACCGGCGACACCGTCGCGGTGCGCATGCCGCTGCACCCGGTCGCCATCGAACTGCTCACCGAGGTCGGCCCGATGGCCGTCTCCTCCGCCAACCTCACCGGCCACCCCGCGCCGCAGACCTGCGACGACGCGCAGGACATGCTCGGCGACTCCGTGGCCGTCTACCTCGACGGGGGCCCGACCCCCGACACCGTGCCGTCGTCCATCGTGGACGTCACCGGCCCGGTACCCGTCCTGCTGCGCGCCGGTGCCTTGAGCGCCGAGGAACTGCGCAAGGTGGTACCCGAGTTGCGGGAGGGCAGTTGACCACGCCCGAAAGGCGTGGCATACCGGCTCGGCCCGTCTTCCGGATCCTCCACGTCTCCACCGGCAACGTCTGCCGCTCGCCCATCACCGAGCGGCTGACCCGCCATGCCCTCGACGCCCGCCTCGCAGGCCCGCTCTCCGGCGGCCTGCTGGTCGAGAGCGCCGGCACCTGGGGCCACGAGGGCGCGCCGATGGAGGAGCACGCCGCGACGGTGCTCGCCGACTACGGGGCAGACCCGACCGGGTTCACCGGCCGGGAACTGCTCGACGAGCACGTCATCCGCGCCGACCTGGTCCTCACCGCCACCCGCGACCACCGGGCCCAGGTCATCTCCATGGGCCACTCCGCGGGCCTGCGCACCTTCACGCTCAAGGAGTTCACCCGGCTGGTGCGGGCCATAGACCCCGCCACGCTGCCCGCCCCCGAGTCCGCGGGCGGCGTGGCCGACCGGGCGCGCGCCCTCGTCCAGGCCGCCGCCGCCCTGCGCGGCTGGCTGCTGGCACCCAGCGCCGAGGCCGACGAGGTCTACGACCCCTACGGCGCGCCCATCACCTACTTCCGCAGCGTCGGCGAGGAGATCAACGACGCCCTCGACCCCGTGGTCACGGCGCTCACCGGCGTTCCCGCCCCGGCGTAGGCTTCGCGGACCAGCCCACACCTGCCGGTGTCCTAGTCTGTGGGCACAGACACACCGAGAGACCCTCTGGGGAGCCCGTGCGTGAGTATCTCCTGACGTTGTGCGTCACGGCCGCGGTCACCTACCTGCTGACCGGGCCGGTACGGAAGTTCGCCATCGCCGCGGGCGCCATGCCCGCAGTCAGGGCCCGTGACGTGCACCGGGAGCCGACGCCGCGGCTCGGCGGCATCGCGATGTTCGGCGGACTGTGCGCGGGGCTGCTGGTCGCCTCACAACTCGACAACATCGGCGAGGTGTTCACGCTTTCCGATGAACCCCGCGCCCTGCTGGCGGGCGCCGGCATCATCTGGCTGCTGGGCGTGCTGGACGACAAGTGGGGCGTGGACGCCCTGGTCAAGCTGGGCGGGCAGATGATCGCCGCCGGCGTGATGGTCTGGCAGGGGCTCACCATCCTGTGGCTGCCCATCCCCGGCTCCGGCGTCGCCGCGGTGACACCCACCCACGGCACGCTGCTCACCGTGGCCCTCGTCGTGATCACCATCAACGCGGTGAACTTCGTCGACGGCCTCGACGGCCTCGCCGCGGGCATGGTCTGCCTGTCGGCCATCGCGTTCTTCATGTACGCCTACCGCATGTGGTTCGGTCACGGCGTCGAGGCCGCCGCCCCCGCCACGTTGTTCGCCGCCATCCTGATCGGCATGTGCCTGGGATTCCTCCCGCACAACATGCACCCGGCGCGGATCTTCATGGGCGACTCCGGTTCGATGCTCATCGGCCTGGTGCTCGCCGCGGGCGCGGTCTCCATCACCGGCCAGGTCGACCCCGACCGCATCACCGAGGCCGAGGGTTCCGTACGGGTCGGCGTGCAGGCCATGGTCCCGGTCTACATGCCGCTGCTGCTGCCGCTGACGATCCTCGCAGTCCCGCTCGCCGACCTGGTCCTCGCCATCGTGCGCCGCACCTGGAACGGCCAGTCCCCGTTCGCCGCCGACCGCGGCCACCTGCACCACCGGCTGCTGGAGATCGGCCACTCGCACAGCCGGGCCGTGCTCATCATGTACTTCTGGTCGGCCCTGATCGCCTTCGGCACGGTCGCCTTCTCGGTACGGGCCGCCAGCCAGGTCATCGTGCTCTCCGTCGTGCTGCTCAGCGCCGTCGGCCTGGTCGTCCTGCTGCTACCGCGCTTCACCCCGCGGGCCCCCGTCTGGGCCCAGCGCGTCGTCCCGCCCCGCTACCGCCGCCGCCCGCCCGAGCCCTCCCCGGACCTCGCCGAGGAAGCCCGCCGCGCAGGCCTCAACGGCTCCACGGCAGTGGGCGACCGCCCCAGCCTCGACGACCGGAAGAAGATCGACAGCCGGTCGTGAGGCGTGCTTGCACACTCCCTGGAAGCTGAACGTCAAATTCCGAATTCCCTGTTCCGGACAGCGATTCGTATTTGGCTTGAAAGCGCTACTGCTCGCCCGTCTCCATCGAAGACGTTCTGCAAGTCCCCGGTGACATGCATTGCGGTGATTTTCCTCCCAGGCTCCCGCGTAAGTGAGGGGAAAAGTTCCGGACACGGATGGGTGGGCCCGCGGCCCGACAACACGAATCTCCTTGTACTTGACGATCAGGCGTTGATAGAAATCGTTCGATCGGTCCAGGTGCCGTGTTCTTCGGCGCCTGTGGATTCACGGACACACGGAGGTTCACATGCGCAAGTTGGCAGCTGGAGCGGCGACCGCAGTACTGCTCGGTGGCTCGCTCGGCCTGACCGCCGGCCCTGCCGCTGCGGCCTCCCCGGCCCTGGGTTCGACCGCACCTGTCGCGGAGGTGGCTCCTCAGGCGGCTGCCTGCGTCACCGTGGTCGACTGGTACAGCGAGAAGTCCGGCAGGTATGTCAAGGTCAAGAACTCCTGTGCGCGCACCGCCTGCTTCAGCGTCACGATGGCTCTCCGCAAGGACCCGAGCTTCAGCATCGGTGCGAACAAGACCGCGAGCTTCCGGTACGGAGGAACTCTCGGAGTTAAGGGTTCCGGAATCAAGAACAAGGCGTGCTGACCCCTTAGGCCGTTCCTTTCGCGACGGCACGCTCTTGCGGCACGCCCCTCCGGTTGACGAGGCGAGCGGCCACGTCGGTGCGGAACACCTGATTCCATCAAGCGGCGCTTGTGTACATCACGGGTTCACATCCCGTTGTGCGCGAGCGCCGCCTTCTTGTTCTCGGCCGTTGCGGCAGCGCGCAAGAGGGTCGGGTGTCTGGGCTGGCTTTGGTGGGGCATACCGAGGCGCACTCGGGTAGCAGGCGACTGCACGTCTGCCCGAAATCGTGCCGAATAGGCCAAATGATGCACAGGCGCTAGCCCGAACGTGTGATCTCACGCACACGATGTAGGTAAAGACCTCATCAAATAGTTTGTGATACCGTTCACGAGAACCGGCGAGGGAGTCGGGGGACCGGAGTGCGACGGTCCCCGCCCAGCGTGGTCACGCGGCCGGGGATTAGGCTCGCCACGAGTTCTTTCCGACCTTCTGTCCCCCTGTGCTGGAGCAGCATTCATGCAGTCGAACGACGCCCGGATCCTCCGCGGCGCCGCGATCCCCACGGCGTGCGCCGGCCTCATCGGCACGGTTGTGGGCGCCTTCGTGGCCGGCGGCGAGGGTGCGATCGGTGCCGCGCTCGGCACAGTGCTGGTCCTCGCCTTCTTCTGTGTCGGTCTGTATCTGCTGAGCGTGATCGGTGAGCGCTGGCCCGCCATGTTCATGGGCGCCGCCGTCCTCGTCTACACGACGCAGGTCCTGATCATGCTCATCCTGCTGCGGATCTTCCGCGACGCCACCTTCATGGACGGGCGGGTGTTCGGCTTCGTCATGCTCGCCTGCATCCTCGTCTGGCTCGCCGCTCAGGCGTGGTCGCACACGCGGGTGAAGACCCTCTACGTCGAGCCCGAGAGCAGCCAGGCGGACACCGGTACGGAGCCTCGCCCATGAGTGCCCCGCACGCCTGTGCCGACAGTAGGGGCGACATAAAAGCTCCCCCGTTGGACTGCTATCGTCCGACGCCGAGAGTGTGGCGAGCAACGGAGCGTGCGCTGTGCGGGACAGCGACGCGTCCTATCCGCCTTTGTGAGGGTCGTCCTGCCGCCGCGCCGGCCGTCCTTATCTCCCGCGATACCCAGTCCAGTGCCGCTCCGTGGCCGTGTGCCACGCCGACACATCGAGGTAGCCGTACCTATGCGTCATACCGAAGGAGCTCGCGGTGAGTAGTGACCAGTTGCTCGCCTTCGAGGTCGACTGCCACCTGTTCAAGGGATGTGGCTTCGAGGCACCGAGCGTGTGGTCGTTCATCTTCGACCCGATCTTCACCATCGGCCCCGTCGAGTTCAACAAGCCGATGCTGCTGGCGATCCTCGGCACCGTCCTGATCATGAGCTTCTTCTGGGTTGCCTTCTCCAAGCCGAAGGTCGTGCCGGGCAAGCTGCAGATGGTCGCCGAGGTCCTCTACGACTTCGTGCGCAAGGGCATCGCCCGCGAGGTGATCGGCAAGAAGGGCGAGCCGTTCGTACCTCTGCTGGTGTCGCTGTTCTTCTTCGTCTGGATGCTGAACCTCTGGGCGCTGATCCCGCTTGCGCAGTTCCCGGTCAGCTCGGTGATCGCCTACCCGATCGGTCTTGCGCTGGTCGTCTGGGTCACCTATATGACCGTGACCTTCCGCAGCAACGGCTTCGTCGGCGGCATGCGCAACCTGTGTGTGCCCGGTGGCCTGCCCAAGCCGATCTACGTACTGCTGACGCCGCTGGAGTTCGTCTCCAACGTCTTCGTCCGGCCGTTCACGCTGGCCGTGCGACTCTTCGCCAACATGTTCGCCGGTCACATCCTGATCCTGATCTTCACGATCGCGACCTGGTACATGCTCGGCACGCTGCTCGGCACCGTGTACGCCACCGCCTCGTTCGCCCTGACGCTGGTCATCACGGTCTTCGAGATGTTCATCCAGGCGCTGCAGGCGTACGTGTTCACCGTGCTGACCGCCACCTACCTCTCCCAGGCGCTGGAAGAGGCTCACTGAGCCCCGGCGCCCGCCGCCGCCAGCCACCAACCCCCTCAGACGTCCGGTGGACCAACCACCCACCGGCCCACCAAGAGAAGGAACCACGGAATGTCTGCTCTCGAGACGCTCGCGGCCGTCACCGGCAACGTCGGCACCATCGGCTACGGCCTGGCCGCGATCGGCCCCGGCATCGGCATCGGCATCATCTTCGGTAACGGTGTGCAGGCCATCGCCCGCCAGCCCGAGGCCGCCGGCCTCATCCGTCAGAACATGCTGCTCGGTTTCGCAGTCGTCGAGGCCCTGGCCCTGATCGGCTTCGTCGTCCCGTTCATCGTCAAGTAACGGTCCGATCGCAGCCGGATTCGACGAAAGGTCCACCATGATGTACCAGGCAGCCGAGGAAGCACAGAGTCCTCTGTTCCCGGTCTGGCCCGAGATCGTCATCGGTCTGCTCTGCTTCGGCATCATCTTCTTCGTCTTCGCCAAGAAGCTCCTCCCCGCCATCAACAAGGCACTGGAAGAGCGTCACGCGAAGATCGAGGGCGGCATCGAGAACGCCGAGGCGCTGCAGGCCGAGGCCCAGCAGACGCTCGAGGAGTACCGCGAGCAGCTGAAGGACGCCCGCCACGAGGCCGCGCGCCTGCGCCAGGAGGCGCAGGAGCAGGGCGCCGCGCTCATCGCCGAGATGCGTGCGGAAGGCCAGCGGCAGCGCGAGGAGATCGTCGCCGCCGGTCACACCCAGATCGAGGCCGACCGCAAGCAGGCGTCGCTGGCTCTTCGCCAGGACGTCGGCAAGCTGGCCACCGACCTGGCGGGCCGGCTCGTCGGGGAGTCCCTTGAGGACCACGCCCGGCAGAGCCGCGTCATCGACCGGTTCCTCGACGAGCTCGAGGGTTCCACGACGAACGCCGAGGCCGCCCGATGAACGGAGCGAGCCGCGACGCACTGGCTGCCGCTCGGGAGCGACTCGACGCGCTCACGGACAACACGTCCGTGGACGCGGCGAAGCTCGCCGACGAGCTGGCCGCCGTCACCGCTCTGCTCGACCGTGAGGTGTCGCTGCGTCGGGTCCTGACCGACCCGGCGCAGTCCGGCGACGCCAAGGCCGCGCTGGTGGGCCAGGTGTTCGGCGGCCAGGTCGGCGGCGAGACCGTCGACCTGGTGACCGGAATGGCCCGCGCCCGTTGGTCCCGTTCGCGCGACCTGGTCGACGCGATCGAGCAGCTGGCCGACATCGCCGACCTCATCGCGGCCGAGCGCGACGGCACCCTGGACGACGCCGAGGACGAGATCTTCCGGTTCAGCCGGATCGTCGCCTCCTCGACGGAGCTGCGGGCCGCGCTGAGCGCCAAGATCGGCACCCCCGCGCACCGGAACGCGCAGCGCGAGCTGCTCGCCCGGCTGCTCGGCGGGCGGGCCCGCCCCGTCACCGAGCGTCTGGTCGCCCGCCTGGTCGCCCAGCCGCGAGGACGTAGCCTGGAGAGTGGGCTCGAAGCCCTCAGCAGGCTCGCGGCCGACCGGCGCAACCGCTCGGTGGCCGTGGTCACCTCCGCGGTGCCGCTCAGCGACGGTCAGCGGGAGCGCCTCGGCGCCGCTCTGACCCGGCTGTACGGCCGGCAGGTGCACCTGAACCTGGACGTGGACCCCTCGGTCCTCGGCGGGATCATGGTGCGGATCGGTGACGAGGTCATCAACGGCACCGTCGGCGACCGTCTCGAAGAGGTCGAGCGGCGGATGGCCGGCTGACGCCGGCCCCACCAACTCAACAAGCAGTACATAGCGGCCCGAGTTGGGCCGTAGCAGACACTTACGGGCCCAACAAGGAGAGCAGGGAACCCAGATGGCGGAGCTCACGATCCGGCCGGATGAGATCCGGGACGCGCTGGAGAACTTTGTCCAGTCGTACACGCCGGACGCGGCCTCGCGCGACGAGGTCGGGACGGTCAGCGCTGCCGGCGACGGCATCGCCAAGATCGAGGGCCTTCCCTCGGTCATGGCCAACGAACTGCTGAAGTTCGAGGACGGAAGCCTCGGTCTCGCCCTCAACCTCGAGGAGCGGGAGATCGGCGCGGTCGTTCTCGGCGAGTTCAGCGGCATCGAGGAGGGCCAGCCGGTGCAGCGCACCGGTGAGGTCCTGTCCGTCGCGGTCGGCGAGGGCTACCTCGGCCGTGTCGTCGACCCGCTGGGAAACCCGGTCGACGGCCTCGGCGAGATCAGCACCGAGGGTCGCCGTGCCCTCGAACTGCAGGCCCCCACGGTCATGGACCGCAAGTCGGTTCACGAGCCGATGGAGACCGGCTACAAGGCCGTCGACGCCATGACCCCGGTCGGCCGCGGTCAGCGCCAGCTGATCATCGGCGACCGGCAGACCGGCAAGACCGCCCTGGCGGTCGACACCATCATCAACCAGCGCGACAACTGGCGCTCGGGCGACGTGAACAAGCAGGTCCGCTGCATCTACGTCGCCATCGGCCAGAAGGGCTCCACCATCGCGTCCGTACGCGGTGCGCTGGAGGAGGCCGGCGCGCTGGAGTACACCACCATCGTCGCCGCCCCGGCGTCCGACCCGGCGGGCTTCAAGTACCTGGCGCCCTACACCGGCTCGGCCATCGGCCAGCACTGGATGCACCAGGGCAAGCACGTCCTGATCATCTTCGACGACCTGTCGAAGCAGGCCGACGCCTACCGCGCCGTCTCGCTGCTGCTGCGCCGCCCGCCGGGCCGCGAGGCCTACCCCGGCGACGTCTTCTACCTGCACTCCCGGCTGCTGGAGCGCTGCGCGAAGCTCTCCGACGACCTGGGTTCCGGCTCGATGACCGGTCTGCCGATCGTCGAGACCAAGGCCAATGACGTCTCGGCGTTCATCCCGACCAACGTCATCTCCATCACCGACGGCCAGTGCTTCCTGGAGTCCGACCTGTTCAACGCGGGCCAGCGCCCGGCGCTGAACGTCGGTATCTCGGTCTCCCGCGTCGGCGGCTCCGCCCAGCACAAGGCGATGAAGCAGGTCTCCGGCCGGCTGCGCGTCGACCTGGCCCAGTTCCGTGAGCTGGAGGCGTTCGCCGCCTTCGGTTCCGACCTGGACGCCGCGTCGAAGGCGTCGCTGGAGCGCGGCCAGCGCATGGTCGAGCTGCTCAAGCAGGATCAGTACGCGCCGTACTCCACCGAGGACCAGGTCGTCTCCATCTGGACCGGCAGCACCGGCCTCATGGACGACGTGCCGGTGGCGGACATCCGCCGGTTCGAGCGCGAGCTGCTGGACTTCCTGCACCGCGAGCACAAGGACCTGATGACCTCGATCCGCGACGGCGGCAAGCTGTCCGACGACACGCTGCAGAAGCTGGGCGGTCTGGTCAACAGCTTCAAGCAGCAGTTCGAGACCGCGGACGGCAAGCTCCTGGGCGAGGGCTGAGCATGGGTGCCCAGCTCCGGGTCTACAAGCGGCGGATCAAGTCCGTCACTGCGACCAAGAAGATCACCAAGGCGATGGAGATGATCGCCGCCTCGCGCATCATCAAGGCGCAGCGCAAGGTGGCGGCCTCCAGCCCGTACGCCGAGGAGCTCACCGCCGCGGTCACCGCGGTGGCCTACGGGGCGGACGTCAAGCACCCGCTGACCACCGAGGTGGAGACGCCGATCCGGGCCGCGGTCCTGCTCGTCACGAGCGACCGCGGACTGGCCGGCGGCTACTCCAGCAACGCGATCAAGGCTGCTGAGCACCTCACGACGCGGCTGCGGAACGAGCGCAAGGACGTCTCGACGTTCATCGTCGGCCGCAAGGGCGTGGCGTACTACAACTTCCGCGAGCGCAAGGTCGAGGAGTCGTGGGCCGGGTTCACCGACAGCCCGACCTACGCCGACGCGAAGGCCGTGTCCGCCCCGCTCATCGAGGCCCTTCAGCGGGACACCGCTGAGGGCGGCGTCGACGAGCTGCACATCGTCTTCACCGAGTTCGTCTCGATGATGACGCAGACCCCGGTCGAGCGCCGGATGCTGCCGCTGACGTTCGAGCACACGGCGGAGGAGTCGGCGAAGGTCTTCCTCGGCGACCGCATCCGTCCGCTGTACGACTTCGAGCCGTCGGCCGAGGAGGTGCTCGACGCACTGCTGCCGCGGTACGTCGAGAGCCGGGTGTACAACGCGCTGCTGCAGGCCGCCGCCTCCGAGCACGCCGCCCGTCGGCGTGCGATGAAGTCGGCGACCGACAACGCCCAGGACCTCATCAAGTCGCTCACGCGGCTTGCCAACGCGGCCCGTCAGGCCGACATCACCCAGGAAATCAGCGAGATCGTCGGTGGTGCCAGCGCGCTGGCCGACGCCTCTGCGGGGAGTGACCGATAACTATGACCACCACTGTTGAGACGGCCCCCGCGTCCGGCGCGGCAACCGGCCGCGTCGCGCGGGTCATCGGCCCGGTCGTCGACGTGGAGTTCCCCGTCGACGCGATGCCCGAGATCTACAACGCCCTGACCGTCGAGGTCGCCGACTTCGCCAAGGGCAGCGGCACCAAGACGCTGACCATGGAGGTCGCGCAGCACCTCGGAGAAGGCGTGGTGCGCGCCATCTCCATGGAGCCCACCGACGGCCTGGTCCGCCAGGCCCCGGTGACGAACACCGGCGAGGGCATCACCGTGCCCGTCGGCGACGTCACCAAGGGCCGGGTGTTCAACACCCTCGGCAAGATCCTGAACGAGCCGGAGGCCGAGTCCGAGGTCACCGAGCGCTGGCCGATCCACCGCAAGGCCCCGGCCTTCGACCAGCTCGAGTCCAAGACCGAGATGTTCGAGACCGGCCTGAAGGTCGTCGACCTGCTGACCCCGTACGTCAAGGGCGGCAAGATCGGCCTCTTCGGCGGCGCGGGCGTCGGCAAGACCGTGCTCATCCAGGAAATGATCATGCGTGTGGCGAAGCTGCACGAGGGCGTTTCCGTGTTCGCCGGTGTCGGTGAGCGCACCCGTGAGGGCAACGACCTCATCGAGGAGATGGCCGAGTCCGGCGTGCTCCCGCAGACCGCCCTCGTCTTCGGCCAGATGGACGAGCCCCCGGGCACCCGCCTGCGGGTCGCGCTGGCGGGTCTGACCATGGCGGAGTACTTCCGCGATGTGCAGAAGCAGGACGTGCTGTTCTTCATCGACAACATCTTCCGCTTCACCCAGGCCGGCTCCGAGGTCTCCACGCTGCTCGGCCGGATGCCCTCCGCGGTGGGTTACCAGCCGAACCTGGCGGACGAGATGGGTGTGCTCCAGGAGCGCATCACCTCGACGCGCGGTCACTCGATCACCTCGATGCAGGCGATCTACGTCCCCGCGGACGACCTGACCGACCCGGCCCCGGCGACCACCTTCGCCCACCTGGACGCCACCACGGTGCTGTCCCGTCCGATCTCCGAGAAGGGCATCTACCCGGCGGTCGACCCGCTGGACTCGACGTCCCGGATTCTGGACCCGCGCTACATCTCGCAGGACCACTACGACTGCGCCTCGCGTGTCAAGGGAATCCTGCAGAAGTACAAGGACCTCCAGGACATCATCGCCATTCTCGGTATCGACGAGCTGGGCGAGGAGGACAAGCTCACCGTCCACCGCGCCCGCCGCATCGAGCGCTTCCTGTCGCAGAACACCCACGCGGCGAAGCAGTTCACCGGTCTCGACGGATCGGACGTGCCGCTGGACGAGTCGATCGCCGCGTTCAACGCGATCGCCAACGGCGACTACGACCACTTCCCCGAGCAGGCGTTCTTCATGTGCGGTGGCCTGGACGACCTCAAGGCCAAGGCCAAGGAGCTGGGCGTCTCCTGACACCCGCGCTTCGGTGGTGAGGGGCGGGTTGCCCCGCCCCTCACCCCACGCACCCACTATCCTGTGACAACCCCAGTTCCAAGGAGCCACTGTGGCTGAGCTGCACGTCGAGTTGGTTGCCGCCGACCGCAAGGTCTGGTCCGGCAAGGCCAGCCTGGTCGTCGCGCGCACCTCCACGGGTGAGATCGGTGTCATGCCCGGCCACCAGCCGCTGCTGGGTGTGCTGAAGTCGGGACCGGTCACCATCCGCACCACGGGGGAGAGCGGCGACGGTACCGTCATCGCCGCGGCGCACGGCGGTTTCATCTCGTTCGCCGACAACAAGCTTTCGCTCCTGACCGAGATCGCGGAGCTCAGCTACGAGATCGACGTCGAGCGGGCCGAGCGGGCGCTGGACCAGGCCAAGGCGGACCAGGACGCGGCGGCGGAACGCCGTGCCGAGATCCGCCTGCGGGCTGTGGCGGCTGCACGCTGAGCCCGTACGGACACAAGAATCAGCCGCGGACGGCTCCGGAGTACACGCTCCGGACGGTCCGCGGCTGAAGCCATCATTGGTGCGGTCCGCGCCGGGGGCGCGGTACGCAGGAGTCATGCGAGGAGGTCGGTGAGTGATGGTCCTCGCTCTGCTGCTGTGCGGACTGTTCCTGGTGCTGCTGCTGGTGGCGCTTTTTGTCTTCGGTCTGCGCCGGAGGCTCATCCAGCGCTCCGGCGGCACGTTCGACTGCAGCCTGCGCTGGGACGTGGCGGACGACGAGTCGGCCGACCCCAAGGGCAAGGGCTGGAGCTACGGCGTGGCCCGCTACAGCGGCGACCGCATCGAGTGGTTCCGGGTCTTCTCCTACGCGCCGCGCCCGCGGCGCTCCCTGCAACGCGACGCCATCGAGGTCCTCCAGCGGCGCACGCCGCACGGCGAGGAGGAGTTGGCGCTGCTCTCGGACGCGCTGGTGCTCGCCTGCCGCCACAAGGGCGTGCGGGTGGAGCTGGCGATGAGCGAGGACGCGCTGACCGGCTTCCTCGCCTGGCTGGAGGCCGCCCCGCCCGGGCAGCGGGTCAACGTCGCCTGATCCCCGTTCCGGGGACGGACCGCCGCGTTCAGCCCAGATCCTTGACCATGGTGTCGGAGACCGGCCCTGAGGCCACGGTGGTGTAGCCCTCGGCGGCGTAGAGCTTGGCGGCCCGGTTGGCGCGCTCCACGCTGAGGGAGAGCTGGGAGTGCCCGGCCGCGGCGGCCTGTGCGCCCAGAGCGCGCAGCAGCGCCCGGCCCAGGCCCCGTCCCCGCTGCCCCGGTGCGACGGCGAGTGTCAGTTCCGGTATGTCCTCGGCGACGAAGCCGTATCCCGCGTCCGCCGCGGGGAACAACCGCATCCAGGCGGCCCCGGCGGGCCGAGGCGTGCCGTCGGGTCCTGGCGTCTCGGCGACGAGCCCGAGGTCGCCGGGGAGCGGCCAGCCGCTGATGTAGTGGGCGATGAGTGGTTCGTCCAGCGCCTGCTCGCGGGTCATGGGAGTGCGGCCCGGCTGCCAGTTCACCGCCTCCAGGAGCATGTCGGTGAGGAAGCCGGCGTCCTCCGGGGCGGCCGGGCGCAGGGCGTACCGGGTCTGGTCCATGGAGACGATCTTGGTGGGTCCTCCGGGAGCCCGCAAGGGCCCTGGGACACCTGTCCGGAAGGCGCCCCACCCGCCCGGACCGAGGTCGGGGTGGGTGGGGCGTGACCGGACCGGGGGACGGCGGGCGGGCCGTCCCCCGGTCGGTTGGGGGGTGGCGTCCGTGCGGGCCGCTGTACGGCCCGTGGGTGGGGGGCTAGCTCCTCAGCCCGTTGTGGATGGCGGTGATCAGCTCGCCGTTGGCGGTGTCCCCGGTGGTCTCCCAGAAGAAGGCGCCGCCGAGGCCCTGCTGCTTGGCGTAGGCCATCTTCCCGGCGATCGTCTGGGGGGTGTCGTAGCTCCACCACTCGTTGCCGCAGTGCGCGTAGGCGGTGCCGGCGATGGTGCCGGTGACGGGGCACTTGTTCTTGAGGACCTTGTAGTCCTCGATGCCCGCCTCGTACGTGCCGGGCGCGGCTCCGGTGGCGGTGCCACCGGGTGCGGACTGGGTGACGCCGGTCCAGCCGCGGCCGTAGAACCCGATGCCCAGCAGCAGCTTCTTGGCCGGGATGCCCTTGGCCTTGAGCTTCTGGATGGCGGCGTCGGAGTTGAAGCCCTGCTGCGGGATGCCGTCGTACGCCCGCAGCGGCGAGTGCGGAGCGGTGGGACCGGTCCGCGCCCAGGCGCCGAAGAAGTCGTACGTCATCACGTTGTACCAGTCGGTGTACTGGGCGGCGCCGCCGTAGTCGGCCGCGTCGATCTTGCCGCCGTCGGAGGCGTCGGCGGTGATGGCGGCGGTGACCAGCTTGTTGCCGAACTGCTGGCGGAAGGCCTGCATCATGGTGCGCATCACGGACGGGCCGCTGGTGTCGCACTTGTCGCCGCAGGCGTTGGGGTACTCCCAGTCCAGGTCGATGCCGTCGAAGACACCCTTCCAGCGGGGGTCGTAGACCAGGTCGTGGCAGGACTTGGCGAACGCCTGCGGGTTCTTCATGGCGTCGCCGAAGCCGCCGGACCAGGTCCAGCCGCCGAAGGACCACAGCACCTTGATGTGCGGGTACTGCTGCTTGAGCTTCAGCAGCTGGTTGAAGTTGCCGCGCAGCGGCTGGTCCCAGGTGTCGGCCTTGCCGTCGACGCTCTCCGCGGCGGAGTACGCCTTGTCGGTGGCGGCGTAGGCGTCGCCCATCGTGCACTTGCCGCCCTGGACGTTGCCGAAGCTGTAGTTGATGTGGGTCAGCTTCTGGGCGGAGCCGCTGGTGACGAGGTTCTTCACGTGGTAGTTGCGGCCGTAGACGCCCCACTCGATGAAGTAGCCGAGGTTGATGTGGTCACCGGGCGGCGGCTCCTCGCCGCCTCCTCCGGTGGTCCTCGCCGTCACCGGGGCACTGGCGGGGCCGACCTGGTCGGCGGTGTCCCGGGCGCGAACGGTGTAGGTGTAGCTGGTGCCGGCGGTGAGCCCGGTGTCGGTGTACGTGCGGCCCGTGACGGTGCCGACCCGCGTGGAACCGCGGTACACGTCGTAGTTCTTGATGCCCCTGTCGTCGGTGGCCGCCGCCCAGCCGAGCGTGATCGAGGTGTTGGTGATGTTGCTCGCCGTGGGCGTGCCGGGCGCGGACGGCGGGTTGTCACCGGGAGTGCCTCCGCCGTCGCAGGAGGCGCCGTTGAGGGTGCAGGCGGTGGCCGAGCCGCCGCCGCTACCGGTGCCGTTGAAGCCGAAGCTGGCGGTGGCGCCGGGGGCGAGGGTGCCGTTCCAGCCGCGGTCGGTGGCCTTCCAGCGGCCGCCCGAGCCGGTGATGTTGGCGTCCCAGAACGAGCCGACGGTGGTGCCCGAGGGGAAGTTCCACTCCAGCGTCCAGCCGTTGATGGCCGTGGTGCCGGTGTTCTTGATGGTCCACTTGCCCTCGAAGCCGGTGCCCCAGTCCGAGGTCTTGGTGTAGGTGGCGGTGGCAGACGCGGCATGCGCCGGGGCCGCCAGCACCGTCAGGCCCGCAAGGGGGAGGAGCAGCACGGTGATCACCGCGGCCACTCTGCGTCTTATGGTTCCTCTGCTGCTCAAGGATGGCTCCTCGGTAGGGATCCGATGGAACGATGGAGCCTGCGCCGCCCGATGAGTGCGCCGTCGCCTGATGGACCTGACGTGCTCACCGCAGTTGTGCTGGAGCGTAAAGTGGTCTGGACCAACGGTCAATAGGTCTGGACCAAAACGCTTCTTAGAGGAAACGGCACCGGCCGCGGTGGCGTCGAAGGCCGCGACTCCCGCTCGGCGGTGCCGGACACGGCGGAGCCGGGGGGACGGCGGGCGGGCCGTCCCCCCGGCGGTCGCTGCCTCCGGAGGCGGAGACACCACCGCCCCGGGCGGGGAGGTGATGCCTCCGGAGAGGGTGCTACGAGGCGTTCAGCCCGTTGTGGATGGCGGTGATCAGCTCGCCGTTGGACGTGTCCCCGCTGGTCTCCCAGAAGAAGGCGCCGCCGAGGCCCTGCTGCTTGGCGTAGCTCATCTTGCCGAGAATGGTCTGCGGGGTGTCGTAGCTCCACCACTCGTTGCCGCAGTGCGCGTACGCGGTGCCGGCGATGGTGCCGGTGGCCGGGCACTTGCCCTTGAGGACTTTGTAGTCCTCGATGCCCGCCTCGTACGTGCCGGGCGCGGCTCCGGTTGCGGTGCCGCCGGGTGCTGACTGGGTGACGCCGGTCCAGCCGCGGCCGTAGAACCCGATGCCCAGCAGCAGCTTGTGCGCGGGCACGCCCTGCGTCTTCAGCTTCTGGATGGCCGCGTCGGAGTGGAAGCCCTGCTGCGGGATGCCGTCGTAACCCCGCAGCGCCGAGTGCGGTGCGGTCGGGCCGGTCTTGGCCCAGGCGCCGAAGAAGTCGTACGTCATCACGTTGTACCAGTCCGAGTACCGGGCGGCGCCCGCGTAGTCGGTGGCGTCGATCTTGCCGCCGGTCGAGCCGTCAGCGGTGATGGCGGCGGTGACCAGCTTGTTGCCGAACTTGGCGCGCATCGCCCGCATCATGGTCTCGAACGCCTTGGGACCGCTGGTGTCGCACGTCTCGCCGCAGGCGTTGGGGTACTCCCAGTCCAGGTCGATGCCGTCGAAGACGCCGGCCCAGCGCGGGTCGTTGACCAGGTCGTGGCAGGACTTGGCGAACGCGTCCGCGTTCTTCACCGCGTCCCCGAAGCCGCCGGAGTACGTCCAGCCGCCGAACGACCACAGCACCTTGATGTGCGGGTACATCTTCTTCAGCTTCAGCAGCTGGTTGAAGTTGCCGCGCAGCGGCTGGTCCCAGGTGTCGGCCTTGCCGTCGACGCTCTCCGCGGCGGAGTACGCCTTGTCGGTCGCGGCGTAGGCGTCGTCCAGCAGGCACTTGCCGTTCTGGACGTTGCCGAAGGAGTAGTTGATGTGGGTCAGCTTCTCCGCGGAGCCGTTGCTCACCAGGTTCTTCACGTGGAAGTTGCGGCCGTAGACGCCCCACTCGGTGAAGTAGCCCAGGTTGATGTGGTCACCGGGCGGGTTGGGGTTCGGCCCCGGATCCGGGTCGGGATCGGGATCGGGGTCCGGGTCGGGGTCCGGTCCCGGGCCGGGGCCGCCGCCGGAGCCGTCGCAGGCGGCGCCGTTGATGAGGCAGCCGCTGGGTGAGCCCGGACCGGTGCCGTTGAAGCCGAAGCTGACGCTGGCGCCCGGGGTCAGGGTCCCGTTCCAGGCCAGGTTGACGGCGGTGTAGCTGTTGCCGTCCTTGGTGACCTTCGCGTCCCAGTGGGAACCGACGCCGGTACCGGACGGGAAGTCCCACTCCAGCTTCCACGAAGTGAGCGTGGTGTCACCGGTGTTCTTGATCGTCCACTGGCCGCCGAAACCGCTGCCCCAGTCGGACGTCTTCTGGAACGTCGCCGTCGCCTTCTCGGCTGCCTGGGCCGGGGAGGCGAGGGCGACCATGCCGCCGATGGGGATCAGCAGCGCCGCAGAGGCCGCGAGGACCTTGCGCGTCATGCGTAGTGCGGTGGTGCGTGTCGTTCTCAAGGGCGCTCCTCGAGCTGTGGCCGGCCTGTGCCGCCGGACCGTCGGGGGGTACCTGCGCCGCCCGGACCGTGCCCGCCTGTACATGACACGATCGCCGCAGTTGAAAAGCGACAGTAGGGAGGTCTGGACCAATAATCAATAGGTCTGGACCACTTGACGGTTACGTTCCGGTGACCCCCAGCTCCTTCGCGAGCACCGCGGCCTGCGTCCGGCTGCGCAGCCCGAGCTTCCCCAGGAGCCGGCTCACGTGGGTCTTCACCGTCGCCTCCGCCATCCGCAACCGCGCCGCGATCTCGGCGTTGGCCAGCCCCTCGCCCAGGCAGGCCAGCACCTCGTACTCCCGATCGGTGAGCGCCGCCAGCTCCGGCGCACGCCCCGCGCCGCCACCGCCCGCGCGCGGGGCGCCGCCGGCGAACTCCTCGATCAGCCGCCGGGTCACCGCGGGCGCGATCATGCCCTCGCCACGCGCCACCGTACGCACCGCCTCGACCAGGGACGCCGCATCGGTGTCCTTCAACAGGAAGCCGGCCGCCCCGGCGCGCAGCGCACCGAAGACGTACTCGTCCAGGTCGAACGTGGTCAGCACCAGAACGTCCGCCAAGCCCTCCGCCACCACCTGCCGGGTCGCGGACACCCCGTCGAGCCGGGGCATCTGCACGTCCATCAGTACCAGGTCGGGGCGCAGTTCCCGTGCCAGCCGAACTGCCTGCTCGCCGTCGGCGGCCTCACCCACCACGTCGATTCCGTGCGCACCGCCCAGGATCAGCACCAGCCCGGACCGCACCGACGCCTGGTCCTCGGCCACCAGCACCCGGATCGCCACCGCCGCTCACTCTCCCTCGTCCAGCGGGAACACCGCCCGCACCATCCAGCGGCCGTCCTGCGGCCCCGCCTCGAACGCGCCGCCCAGCAGCGCCAACCGCTCGCGCATGCCGACCAGCCCGGCGCCCGACCCGGGCACGCCGGGCGCCGCACGCTCGCCCAGCGCGCTGGCCACCTCGACCAGCAGCACGCCGTCCTGGCGGGCGACCCGCACCGCGACCTCGCCGGGCGCCGCGTGCTTCACCGCGTTGGTCAGCGACTCCTGCACCGTCCGGTAGGCGGCCAGATCCACCGGCGACGGCAGCGCGGCGCCGCCGGCGTGGGTGTCCTCCAGCGTGAACCGCAGCCCGCCCGGCGAACCGTTGACGCGGGCCTGCTTGACCAGTGACGCCAAGCCGTCCAGCGTCGCCACCGCCGCGGGTGCGCCGTCCGCGCCCGCCTCCCGCAGGATGCCGATCAGCCGGCGCATCTCCGTCAGGCCCTGCACGCTGTTCTCGCGGATGACGACGAGTGCCTGGCCGGTGGCTTCGGCGTCCTCCAGCGACTGCGCCGCGGTGGCGTGCAGGGCGATCGCCGACAGGTGGTTGGCGACCACGTCGTGCAACTCCCGTGCCATGCGCGCCCGTTCCGCGGTGACGGCCTGCGCCCGGTCCATCTCGGCGAGCAGCGCGGTCTGCTCGGCGCGCAGCGCCGTCCGCTCGGCCCTCAGCCGTTCGGCGGCGGCGGTGTCCCGGTGGCCGCGGACGAGGAGCCCGGTGGTCGCCGGTGCGACCGTCAGGAACCCGAAGACCGCTCCCAGCAGCACGGCGGAGGGCTGCTGGAGCAGGGCGAAGGCCAGGGCCGTCACCCCGGCCGTCGCGAAGACGCTCACCCGGACGACCGTCCGGGACAGGCGGACGCTGCCGTACAGCACCGCCGCGTAGACCACGTCGGTGTACAGAAGCAGCGTGGCCAGCAGCGAACCGGCCCACAGGTCCAGCACCAGCGCCGCCGTCGCGACCAGCACCACCCAGACGTTCGCCGACCGCCGCAGCGCGACGGCGACGCACATCACGGCCAGCGCCAGCAGCACCAGCGGCTCGCTCTCGGCGACGTCGTGACCCTGGCCCTTGGTGTAGAGGTCCATGCTCCACAGCGCCAGGCCGAAGACCAGACCGGCGGCGGCGATCAGCAGGTCGTCGCGGTGCGGACGGGTCAGGCGCTGCGGCATGAGCCCATCTCAGCACGCCACGGCCGGCACGGCTCCGGACGCGCGGCGGAGATCACCGCGCGCCGACTACATCGAACGATGCAGTGCCCGCTCCTCACCGGCGACGATGTGCGCGGACCCCTCCTCGACGGAAGCTGAAGCCCACAAGGAGAGGAGTCCCCGTGATCGTCGCTCTGATCATCGCCTGCGAGATCGGCTTCTGGGTGATCCTGGCCGGCGGTCTCGCGCTGCGCTACCTGGCGCGCATGCCCCGGGCGGGGGTCGCGGTGCTGCTGTGCGAACCCCTGCTCGAAGTGGTGCTGCTGGTCGCCACCGCGATCGACCTGCGCAACGGCGCCGAGCCGGACTGGATGCACGGCCTGGCCGCCGTCTACATAGGCTTCACCGCCGCCTACGGGCACTACCTGATCCGCTGGGCGGACGGTCACTTCGCGCACCGCTTCGCCGGCGGCCCGCCGCCGGTGAAACCGCCGCGCTACGGCATGGCCCGCGCGGTGCACGAGTGGAAGATGTCCGCCCGCGCGATAGGTGCTGCGGCGATAGCCGCCGGCCTGCTCCAAGCCGCCATCTGGTACGTAGGCGCGGACGGCAGCACCACTTCGCTGGTGGCGTGGCAACAGCGCATGGGGTTCGTCGTGGTGATCGCCCTGATCATCGCCGCGAGTTATACGATCTGGCCCAAGCAGGCCCCGGCAGAGGTCGTATCCACCCCCGGCCGGGAAGAGGCGCGAGGCGTCGCGGGCAACGACCGCGAACGCCTCGGTCGCTGACATCTGCTACCCGCTGCTGACCTCTGCTGCCCGCTGGTACCGGCGGGCGTCGGCCCTGTGAAGGCCCCGCACGGGGGTCGGGATCCTTCACGCCGGACCCCATGCCTGCCCGATGCCCATGCCTGCCCGACCGGCAGGGCAGGCATGGGCATCGGGCAACCTACGGGCTTCGACGCGCCGCCCGTCGCGTGTTGCTTACTCCGGCGGCTGAGGGTCGTCCAGTGGCCGAGGGGCCGGGTTCCGAGACAGCGCGCTGCTCATGGCCATGGCCACCATCGAGGCGCCCACCGTAAAACCGACAACGCCGTAGAGCAGGGAGGTGATCACAGCGCCTGGTCCGTCTCGGGCTTGTCCCGCAGCTCGAACCAGACGCTCTTGCCGGTGGCTCGCGAGGCCCCGCCAAGCCAGGTGGTGCCCCAGGCGCTGGCCAGGTGGTCGACGAGGGCGAGCCCGCGCCCGCGCTCCTCGTCCGGACGGGCGTACTGGACCAGCGGAAGCCGACCGGGGTCGTCGTCGGCGACGGCGACCAGCAGACCCGACGTGCCGACGGTCGCGTCCAGCGTCAACCGGGGAGCGATGGTGTGCCGGTAGGCGTTGGTGACCACCTCCGACACCAGCAGCCGCGCCACGTCGGCCAGTTCGGGGCGATCGGAGCTGTGCAGCAGCGCGGCAACCATGTCGCGTGCGGCACGGGCAGCGACGGGGACGTTGGGTGCGATGAGCCGGAACGTCTGGTCCCGGAGGGGGAGCGGGGGAGTGCGGTGCGGAGGGCGGTGGGGAGGTACGGCGGAGAACGTGGTCACGGTTCGTCCTTCGTTGTCGTCTGATGGGTTCGCCGTTCGCCCGTCACCGTGGCTCGGCCGCTCACCGCACCGGGCATGAGGGCACACCCCGGCACGAGAACGACTGCACTGCGGCTTCACCGACCTGCGTAGCGGCTCGTGCACCGACAGTAGGGTGCAAGGTTATGCCGTGGCAAGGTTACTCCCGAACTTCAATCAGGATGGGTGGCGTGTGGTAGACGTACGCAGGTGATGCCGGGCAATAGGAGAGTCAGAGAGAGCGAGGTGCCGTGCCCCCAAGGGCAAATCCCACAGAGCGTCAGGTTCGCTTGGGAGTCGAACTGCGCAACATGCGTCTCCGAGCTGGCATGGCGGCGCGTCAGGCCGCCGTACTGCTGGGTACTGACCAGGGAAAGATCAGCAACATTGAGTCCGGTCGCATCGGCATCAGCGCGTCGAGGATCCGCAGACTGGCCGGCTTCTACGACTGCGAGGACGAGCGCCTGATCGAGGCGCTGTGCGGCATCGCAGGGGAGCATCGAGGTCAGTACTGGTGGGATGAGTATCGCGGGCGGTTGCCGTCGCGTTTCCTGGATCTGGCGGAACTGGAGTACCACGCCGCCTACTTGCGGTCGGCCCATACCGTTGTGGTGCCAGGACTGTTGCAGACGCGCGAGTACGCCCGTGCCCTCTTCGCCTCCAACCTGGACGAAGCGCTCGTCGAGGCCAAGATCGAGCATCGTGTGCGGCGCCGCGAGATCTTCGAGCGGGCGAACCCGACTCCGTTCGACGTCGTGGTTCATGAGGCCGCGCTACATATGCGGTTTGGTGGGAGAGCCGTCGTGCAACGTCAGCTGGAGTTCCTGCTTGACGCATCGGCATGGCCAAGCGTCGCGCTTCGAGTGCTGCCCTTCAGCAACGAGCGCTTCATCGAGGCCACCCACTCCACCCTGTACGCGGGCGGTGTTGTGCCTCAGCTGGACACCGTGCAGATCGACACACCCCTCGGTGGCGTCTATGTAGACGAAGAAGCGCAGTTGAGCGAGTTCGCCACGGTGTTGGCCGATGCCTCTGCGGCATCTTTGTCCGAAGACGCCTCACGTCGACTCGTGCACCAACGGCTCAAGGAGATCTGAGATGACGCAACATGCAAGCCCCGAAGTGGTATGGCAGAAGTCTTCGTTCTCCGGTAACCAGGGGCCTGAGTGTGTGGAAGTCGCCGCAGTGCCCGGCCACATATGGGTGCGCGAAAGCGAGTCACCGGACGTAATACTGCGCGCGTCCCGCGACCGGTTGGGGAAGCTGCTGGTCGCGGTCAAACGTGGGGACTGCGACGGCGTCGGTTCTTGACCTGTGTAGGGGCTGCCCTGTCCGCCAGTCCAGGGCGACCGCTCAACGCTGGGCTTCCCTCTTCCCGGTGAGCAGGAAGGTGACGTCGCGGCAGAACTTGTCGAAGGAGGGCGCCCCTTGGCGGGCCGCTGCCAGGTCGAAGGACTGGGCGAAGGACGGTTGGTGCGCGGTTTCCTGGTAGGTCGCTCCGCGAGGCATCCGGCGCGACAGCCATTCCTTCGCGCCGCGGATTGCCTCGGCGTCGGGTGGAGCGGATAGATCCTGGGGTAGGCCTGCCCGCCCGGCGAGGCCCGCAGCACCGGCCAGGAACCAGGCTTCGAACTCGCAGACCGCCGCGACCACCATGATCGGTACGTGGGGGTGGGTGGCGTGTGCGTGCTCGCGCACTCGCGCGGCCAGGTCAACGGCGCAGTCGTCGTCGGCGTCCAGGAGTACGAGGACACCGGTCGGTCGAGGCGTGCGCGCCATCACCACCGTGAGGGCCTGCGCCAGCGCATCGCGCTTCACCATGCGGTCTCTGGGAAGCCGGTGTGGGCGCTGGATCTCCGCGTACGCCTCAGGGACGAGGTGGGGGACAAGACGTTGCAGGAGCCCCAACAGTGTCTTCTGCTCGCCGTGCCCCTCGACGATGGACGCCAGCACGGGGTAACCACAGGTCACTCCGGAGCCTCCTCCTGCTCTGTCGTGACGGGTGTCGGCGCCGGGCGTAGCTCACCACTTCGCAGGAGTTCGGGCAGAGTCAGCACGCCCTCATCAAGCAGATGCCGTCCGGCTGCGTCGATCGGCCCGATCGAGGTGCCTGACCCTTCGTTGTGCACCACCACCACGTGTCCCGGGTCGGCGGACGCGTTGTCCAGCAGGTCGGCGCTCTGGGTGGTCACCATCACCTGAGTATTGCGAGAGGCTGCCAGGAGGGCGTCGTACAGGGCGCCGAGCATCGGCGGGTGCAGGGACACCTCCGGTTCTTCGATCGCCACGAGCGGGATTTCGCCGGTGAGCGCCTTCGGCTGAAAGAGGGCCGCAAGGACCCCGGCCAGGCGCAGCGTGCCCTCCGAGAGTGACCGGCGGTCCACTCTGGACGTGAGCCCGTCTCCTCCGACGAAGCGGCCGACGACGAAGGCCAGGTCGCCCTCGGGGACCTCCACTCCGTCCAGGCCGGCGGCGTTGTCCACCATGGTGGAGACGTAGCCGTCGATGGTCTCCTTCGCCCAAGGCCACTCGCGGGCCAGCGCGGAGAGCACACGGGGCAGATGCTCTCCGCGTTCTCCCAGGGTGTTTCCGGCACTGCTCGCGGGAGTGTCATCGACCACTCGCAGCGCCGGGGTGAGCAGTTCGTGGAAGCGCATCTCGCGCAGTCGCACGTACAGCGCATTCACGTCTGCGTCGGTCGGGGCGGAGCGGGGGAGGAGGATGTGATCCCGCCACGCCACTCCTGCCTCTCCGGCCCGAGCGGGGAGGAACTGGTCTCCTCGCCATCCGCCAGAGACGCGAACCTCCTCACCTCGAAGAACGGGGAGGCCCCCGCCGCGAGGATCGAAGCCCACCTCCAGGTGATACGAGGTGTGAAGCGCCGTCCCCGCCACCCGATCGGGAACCTGCGCGTCCAGACGGATGGTGAAGCTGTCGGCCTGTGCGCTGCCCTCTGTCGACCTGTGCAGCACCTCGGCAAGTCCACCCCGGGATTCCAGCACCTGGCCAGGTGAAGAGCGCAATGCGTCCCTGACGAAGCGGATCGCGTCGATGAAGTTCGACTTGCCGGCCGCGTTCGGGCCTGCGAGAACGGTCAGCGGCCCCAGTCGCACGTCACATTCGGAGAGCGAACGGAAATTCTTCACGCGGACGCGGGTGAGGAACGGCGTCAGGGTCACAGGAGCCGGGGTCACGAGACGACACCTTCCCGGTCGAAGGCGGTGGGCGCATCAGGGCGGAGCGAGGACACCCAGAAGTGGGAAGTGGCTGGGCTGAGCGGGGCGGCCGGAGCCCCACGCCTGGCGGCGGACTCGCACTGGTTGTGCTCCCACACGGGCGGCCCCTTCTGTCCCGACCGGCCCACGGTAATGCGCGGCCGACCTCTCCTTGATCGTATCCCTGTGCTGCTGTGCTGCCAGGAGGCAAGGCGGTCACCCACCGGCGGGCGCGCCTGCGCTTCTGCCCCGAGTTGCACGCCGCCGCGTGCCGTCATGCGGTGCTGGCAGGCGGCTGCGGGGCCGACGGGTCGTCCGTGGTCGCCGCGCAGAGTTGGGGGCGCAGGGTGTCGAAGGCCCACTGCTCCCACTGCTCCGGGGACCAGCCGCGCCGACGTACGAACAGCAGGTAGAGGTCGGTGCTGAGGATCCCGTAGAGCACGTCGGCGGCGTGCCCTTCCGGCACGTCCGGCCGGGCGCCCGGCTTGGAGAGCAGGCTGCGGGCCGCCGCCGTCTGCACCACGTGACGGGGGTCCTCGTGCGGCCACATCGAGGCGACGGCCGGATCGGTGGTCATGGCGGCGTGCACCATGCTCGTCAGCGGGGCCACGCGAGCAAGGATCAGGCGGGTGCCGTGCACGTGGGCCCGCAGGTGCTCCTCGGCGCTGGGCGTTGCCAGCGCCTCCCGGAACCACGGGCGGTCCATCGTCGCCACCGGCTCGTGGTCGCCCGCGACGGTGATGTCCACCAGTTCCTTGAGCAGTGAGCGCTTGTTGGTGAACGTGAAGTAGATGGTCTGCACCGCCACGCCGGCCCGGTTGGCGATGTCCTGGAGCGTGGTGACGCCGTAGCCCTGCTCGACGAACAGTTCGCGTGCCGCTTCCAGCATGCGCTCCCGCGTCTGCCGCGCCTTCGCGGCCCGCTTGCCCTCCACCTTCTCGGCTGCCATGGCTGGAGTCTAACTCCAGGGAAGTTGCTAGAGTCCTTCACTAGTGATGGACTCTAGTGAAAGTTCGCACGGGTTGCGGCACGGGAGGTGCGGGAAATGCGGGTTCTGGTCCTGGGCGGGTACGGGGCGGTCGGCAGCCGGGTGGTGACGCTGTTGCGGGAGCAGGGGCACAAGGCGCTCGCGGCAGGGCGGGACGCCGCCAAGGCCGACCGGGTGGTGGACCTGCGCGCGCCCGACACGGCCGCCACCTCGCTGCGCGGCGCGCTCGCCGACGTGGACGTGGTCGTCAACGCGTCCGGCGTCGAGGATCCGGGCCTGGTGGCCACGGCCAGCCGGGAGGGTGTCGCGTTCGTCGACATCACTGCGGGAAGTGCGTACGTGGCTGCGGTGGAACGGCTCGACCCGGCGGCGCCCGTCGTGCTGAGCGTGGGCCTCGCGCCCGGCCTCACCGGTCTGCTCGCCACCGAGGTGCACCGCATCTCGCCCGGCCCGATTGACCTGGCGCTTGTGCTCGGCGCGGGGGAGCGGCACGGCCCGGCCGCCACCGACTGGAGCTACGACCTGCTCGGCCGACGCTTCCCCGACACCCACGGCGGGCCGCCGGTACGGAACTTCACCCGTCCCCAGACCTTCGACCTGCCCGATCTGGGCCGCCGACGGCTCTACCGGGCCGACTTCTCCGACCAGCACACACTGACGCGGGAACTGGGCGTGCCCGTCCGTACCTTCTTCGCCCTGGACTCGACGCCGGCCACCGCCGTACTGCCCCTGCTGACCCGCCTGCCCGGCGGTCGCCGCGCTCCGCGCGGCCTGCACCTGCCCGGCACCGACCGCTGGTGGGCCCTGGCTCGGGCGGCGGACGGCTCGGTGCGCTGGGCCCGGGGCCGTCTCCAGTCCCAGGCGACGGCAGTGCTGACGGTTCTCGCTGTCCGCAACGCCGTCGGCCTGCCGCCGGGCGTGCACCACTCACCCGCGTTCCTCACCCTCGCCGACCTGCCCGAGGACAGTGGCATCACATGCGGCCCGTGAGCGTTCGGGTCACCTCTGCGCCGCCCGGTCGGCGGGCGCAGTGCGTGAACACAACGGCAGGCGTCCGGCGGACAGTCGGTGAGCGCAGCCGCGAGGCAGCACTCAGATGACCAGTCTCGCCAGCCGGGTCTCCTCCGGGGCATCGGACTCGAAGTGCTCGGCCAGACGGCCGATCCGCTCGAACTGCTCCTCGGTCAGCGTGATGGCGAAGCAGTCGATGACGAGGCACAGCTCGTCCAGAGCCGTGTCTGCCTCCCCGTTCCTCGCGAGGTTCACAACCGAGCGCAGCGCGCTGCGAGGGGCGGTGTTGTCGCCCAGGGACTGCCGCAAGTGAGCAACCAGGGCACCGATCTCCGCAACGCTCGGACACGTTGGCATAGACCCTCCGGTCGTTCGTCCGTACACGGGCGGGCGGCGGGC
Source organism: Streptomyces sp. 549 (assembly GCF_030124175.1). Taxonomy (GTDB): domain Bacteria; phylum Actinomycetota; class Actinomycetes; order Streptomycetales; family Streptomycetaceae; genus Streptomyces. Next base: position 75,007 of record NZ_JASKMT010000012.1, read on the forward strand.
GGCGGGCTGCGGCCCGCGGGCGAGAGGCACGCGGCTGACCGCCGGAGTACTCTCGCTCGGCCGCCCGCTTCGACCGTCCGCTTCGGCCGCCGTTCCCGGTGGGGCCCGTCAGGCGCGGGCCAGTTCGGCTGCGCCGAAGGAGACGCTGAAGCGGGCGCACCAGATGCTCACGCTGGTGTAGACGTCGAGGTCGGCGTCGGCGGGCAGCGCGTAGTTCTGACTGCCCTTGTTGCCCTTGAGCTTGCCGAGGTCCAGGTAGGCGCCGTCGTCGAAGACGCCCCAGCCGGCACGTCCCGGCTTCACCTCGGCGTCGGTGATCCACACCTTGAGGTCGGGACCGTTGCTGGTGTCCAGATCCTCGATGCGCAGCACCCGCGAGCCGTCGGGCAGCTCGATGATCTTCGCCGTGCCGCTGGTGGCGTGCTCGTGGGTGATGAACGTACCGGTAGCCAGGGTGGTCGGCCCGGAGGGCGGAGCCGGCTCGGTGGTCTCGGGCGGGTCGGCCTGCGCGGGGTCGGTGCCGGAGGCGCCCGGCGACTCAGGGGAGTCGGGGGGCTGGGGAGATTCGGCCGGTTCCTGGACGGCCACGGTGTCCGGCAGCGCCTCGTCCACCGTCTCGTCGGTCCACAGCTTCCACGGCTGGAACAGGTAGAGCCCCACCGCCACCGCCGCCAAACCGACCACCAGCACTCCGAGCACCAGCGGCTTGCGCCGCCCGCCCTTCGATCGGCTCATGTCCGTCTCCATCCGTCGCCCGTCAGGTCACCCGCATTACATCGGGGCCGGACAGCCGCTGTCGCGCGCAAACAGCCCCGAAGTCCTTACGGTTCGCTGACGTGCCCACTTGCGGGACCTTGGCGGATGCCCAGCGACGGACGCCCTGCGACCGCGCGCCACCGGGCCGTAAGCCGCCCGTCCTCCTCCTACCGCTCGCCGCCCGGAACCCACAGCACGTCGCCGACCTCGCGGTTCGCGGAGCGCGCGAGGATGAACAGCAGGTCGGACAGGCGGTTGAGGTAGGTGGCGGTCAGCGCGTTCATGGTGTCGCCGTGCTCCTCCAGCGCACGCCACGTCGAGCGCTCCGCGCGGCGGACGACGGTGCACGCCTGGTGCAGCAGTGCGGCGCCCGGTGTGCCGCCGGGCAGGATGAAGCTGCGGAGTTTCTCCAGCTCGGCGTTGAACCGGTCGCAGTCGGCCTCCAGCTTGTCGATGTAGGCCTGCTCCACGCGCAGCGGCGGGAACTCGGGGTTCGCCACCACCGGCGTGCACAGGTCGGCGCCCACGTCGAAGAGGTCGTTCTGGACCCGGGTGAGCACCTTGGCGATCTCCTCCGGCAGCGCGCCCAGCGACAGGGCCACCCCGATCGCCGCGTTCGCCTCGTTGGCGTCGGCGTAGGCGGAGATCCGCACATCCGTCTTCGCCGTGCGGCTCATGTCGCCGAGCGCGGTGGTGCCCTTGTCGCCGGTTCGTGTGTAGATGCGCGTCAGATTGACCATGAGACGAGCCTAGCCGGGTCCCTCCCGCAGCGGGTGGGCCGTTCTGCGCCCCGTTGCGGCCTGCACGTGGAAACGATCGGGCTGCGAGGTGGGCGGCCCAGGGTGGAGAGATGTCCGCCGCCGAGCGCATCGTCTCCCGCGACGCGCCCATGGCCCTGGCGCAGGTCGCGCGGGTCCGTGCCGAACTGGTTGCGCTGCACCTCGGCGTCGCCACCGAGGTGGTCCCCGTGCGCACCACCGGCGACCGGTGGATGGGCGACCTGGCCGAGGTGGACGGCAAGGGCGCCTTCACCAAGGAGGTCGACGCCGCGCTGCTGGCCGGCGAGGCGGACCTCGCGGTGCACTGCGTCAAGGACATCCCCGCTGATCGTCCGCTGCCGGAGGGGACCGTCTTCGCCGCGTTCCTGGCGCGGGACGACATCCGCTACGCGCTGATCCACCCCGGCGGACTGCCCCTCGACCGGCTGCCCGCCGGAACCCGCGTCGGCACGTCCTCGGTCCGCCGTTGCGCTCAGCTGGCCGCCTAGCATCCGCACCTGACGTGCGTGCCGTTCCGGGGCAACGCCAACCGGCGGCTGGCGAAGCTCGCCGCCGGGGAGGCCGACGCCCTGCTGCTGGCCGTGTCCGGCCTGGAACGCATCGGCCGCAGTGACGTGATCACCGAGATCCTGGGGCGTGTCGGTGGCCCTCGCACTGCTGCGCCAGGGCGCGCGCGAACTGATCGACGGCATCGGCCGCTGAGCCCGGCTCGCGCCACCGGACGCCCGCCCCCACGAGGCCGGGCCCGCGGGGACGGGCTTGCGCGGACGGGTTCCCGGGCGTCGCCCGGCAGCAGCAGGCCCGGAGAAGTACGTAAGGCCGCCCGCCGGGACTCAGCGGGCGCCAAATCTTGTCGCACCTCGTGAGGCACCGGGCGACGGCACCGCTCGGCGCCCTACGGTTCAGGTCCGGTTGGAACGGACTGCTGCGGCAGGAACCGGAGCTGCCGCGGCCGGGACGAAATCGGTCTGCGCGCGGCGGCGCACCGGTGGTCCCGGCTGCGGCCACCCGCCACGCCCACCCTGGAGGTACGGATGCGCACACCCGTGGTCATCACGCTCGCCGCTGTCGGCATGGCGATCTCTCTGACGGCGGGCGGCGCTCTGGCGTCCGCAGGCCAGACGGACGCAGGAGCCACCGCCCAACCGCGTGCGGGCGGCTTCGAGGTCGAGATCGACCCCGAGCTCGACGCCCGCTTCGGTCCCAGGGTGCTCAACGCCGCCGAGGCGGCCGACATCGTCACCGCCCGCTTCCCCGGCGCCCGCGTCCTCAAGGTCGAACTCGACAAGGACGACAAGCGCCCTGTCTGGGAGGTCGAGGCCGACCGGGCCGGCGACGGCTTCAAGGTCGACGTCGACGCCACCGACGGCACCATCCTGCGCTGACGGACCTCCACAGCGACCCCTCCTTGGCTCCGGGCCTGCTGCTGGGGGCAGTACGGCCGGGCTGCGGCACTGCCCGGTGTTCTCTCACCCGTCGATTGCGCCGACCGCCTTCTCCCAGCGCTCATCGGCCGGCAGGTCCTCGAACCCCTCGGCCCTCGGATCGGGCGCCGCCGCCCGCAGGTGTGCGACAAGATCCTCGGCGGTCCCGCCGATGACCTTCTCCCCCAGGGTTGCCTGGGCGCCGGGCTCGCCGGAGGTGTCCGGAGTGACGGCGCGTCCTTCGGATTCGCCTTCGCCGATGACGCGGCTGTCGTAGGGCAGAGTGCTGCCGGAGCCGGTGGGGGCCCATCCGTCGCTGTAGCGGGACAGTGCCAGGATGTAGGTGTGCCCCTTCTCCAGCCGGGGTGTGTCGTGGAGGGCAACGGGTGTCATTCTCCCGTCCTTCATCACCCAGCCGGAGGCGTTGAAGGACACGCTCGCAGGCAGTGCGGGAGCCGCGTCCCGGGTCCACAGCACCTTCCGGACGGTCATGGTGACGGATCGGCCGACGTAGCCCTCGCCGTTGACCTGGTCCTCCTCCGAGACCGGGAGCTTCTTCTCCAGGGACAGCCGGACCACCGCCACGTGATCGCCGTAGGTGACCCAGTCCGCGGCCGACTCGGACGGCAACCGCGCATCACCGGCGTCCGCGCGGACGACCACCCCAGGCGGGGCGTCTTCGGCCATGGTGACGAGCGCGGCCACCGTCGCCAGCGCCAGTGCGGCGGTGGCCGCCACCGCCACCAGCGTCCACCTGCGCCGAGGGCTGCGGGCCGTTCCGGTCGCGAGGGACGGCCGCAGCTCGTCGATCCGGCGGTCCACCTGCTCCGGGACCGACGCCACCCCGGCAGCCGGGTCACCGGAGCTCAGCAGGGTTCGCACCCTGTCCACGTCGTCGCCGGTCATGACCGCTCCTCCTCTGTTGCCGTCACCGCTGTCGCCGCTCTTCCCGTCGGCGGGTCCGCGCTGCCGTCCTCGTTCTGCCCGCCCGCCATGGCCCGTTCGAGACGTCTGCGGGCCCGATGCAGCCGGACGGTGAACGTCGGCACCGAGCAGCCCAGGACCTGCGCGGCCTCCGGCGGCTCCAGACCCTCCCAGGCCACCAGCATCAGCACTTCCCGGTCGGCCTCCCGCAGCGTCAGCAGTGCCTGACAGGCATTCAGTCGAGCCAGTGCGTGTGCCTCCGCCGCCTGTCCCGGTGCGACCGGGACGCGCTGGTGGGCCGCCTCGCTCAGCCGCCGCCATCGCTCGTCGGCCCGGAGGGCGTTGGCCGCGGTCAGCCGGGCGATGCCGTACAGCCAGGGCAGCGGTTCGCCGCGCAGTTCCGCCCAGCGGCGCCAGGCGGTGGCGTACACCTCCGCGCAGGCGTCCTCCACATAGGTGACGGGCAGCCTGCGGTGCAGGAACCGCAGAACCGGTAGTGAAGTCTCCCGGTAGACCCGCTCGAATTCCTGCCAGTTGCTTCCCCGCCTGTCGTTCAGGGGACTGCTCACCCGCGCTCTCCTGTCGCCGGACCGGGGGAACCTCCCCCGGCACCCTGTTCTTGTCCGGCGGGCGCCGCGTCTTACCGCCGGCACGGCACGATCGGCCGCGACGCAGCACCGGGCAGGGAGACGGTGGAAGGCCGGAGCGCCGAGGGCGAGACCCACCGGCGAGGCGTTGCGATCCCCGGCCGCCCCTGAGGGCCTGGCGCTCGCGCTCCGGGGTGACCGAGGATCGCAGCGACCACGGCCAGCTCCACGCGATCGCCCGGCAGCACGCTGGCGGGCCATCTCCGGGGGTGGCGTCCTGCACCGGCCGGATGTGTACGAGGAGCTGCTGAGCGAAAAGGTGCTCAACTACGCAAGGCGGAACGCCCGGTAGGACCGTCGGATGTGATGTCCATCAGGTGAGACGTGACGCGCATCTCTTCGCCGCCCAAGGGGCGCTCACGGACGCTATGGTCCGGCTGAGAGCACTGCCGTAGGGACCGCTAGAGGGGATCGCACGTGGCCAAGAAGCTTGCCGTCATCGGGGCCGGACTGATGGGGTCCGGTATCGCGCAGGTCTCCGCCCAGGCCGGGTGGGACGTGGTGATCCGCGATGTCACCGACGAGGCCCTGGCCAGGGGTCGGGGCGGCATCGAGGCTTCGTACGCCAAGTTCGTCAGCAAGGGCAAGCTGGCCGCTGAGGACGCCGAGGCGGCTCTCGGCCGCATCACCACCACCACCGACCTGGACGCCGTCGCGGACGCCGACATCGTCGTCGAGGCGGTGTTCGAGAAGATCGACGTCAAGCAGGAGATCTTCCGCACGCTCGACAAGGTGGTGGGGGAGCAGGCGGTGCTCGCCTCCAACACCTCCGCGATCCCGATCACCAAGATCGCCGCGGCCACCGGCCGGCCCGACCGGGTCGTCGGTACGCACTTCTTCTCGCCGGTGCCGATGATGCAGCTCTGCGAGCTGGTCCGCGGACTGAAGACGAGCGACGAGACGCTGGCCGCCGCCCGTGACTTCGCGGAGGGCGTCGGCAAGACCTGCATCGTCGTCAACCGCGACGTCGCCGGGTTCGTCACCACCCGCCTGATCACCGCGCTCGTGGTCGAGGCGGCGAAGCTGCACGAGTCCGGCGTGGCCACCGCCGAGGACATCGACACCGCCTGCCGGTTGGGCTTCGGGCACGCCATGGGCCCGCTCGCCACCGCCGACCTGACCGGCGTCGACATCCTCACGCACGCCGCGGACAACATCTACACCGAGTCCAAGGACGAGAAGTTCGCCGCCCCCGAGCGCATGCGCCGCATGGTCGACGCCGGCAGCATCGGCCGCAAGAGCGGCGAGGGCTTCTACACCTACTGAGCCACGCCCCTGCACGACCACCGCACCACCCGCATCACCCGCACACCCAACGCACCACCCGCACAACCACCCACCGCGCCACCGCACCACCGCCGGAACCACCCGCAGGACCAGCTGCTCGGCGACCTGCCGAGCAGCGGGCAGCGCCCTTCGGAGGCCGCGGGGCCGCGGCCGTCGACCGCCGAGCCGGTCGCGGCCCCGGCCACCGGCGCGGAGAGCGCTCCCGGGGCAGGGCGGTCCGCGGCACGCCACTGACGGACCGTCGAACGCCGCACACCGTCGGTCAGCGTACTGTCGGACCTGACGTACCGTCGGATCGGCGGTTCGGCACCGCGCCGCACGGCGCGGCCGCCACCGACGGGCCCGGCGCCCGCCGCCCCGCGCGGTGGAGCACGCGACACCGGCACCACCGGACCACTGACCGGTTCACTGGCTCAGAAGGTCCAAGGAATCACCCGCGAGGGTGAATTCCGTATCGGTTCGAGCACGGACGGCAACTTCGCTGCCCGAGGGGCAGTCAGTTGTGGTGACGCAACAGACCTGAAGGTTCACACGAGGCCACCCCCGGGGAGCGCGATATGCACATCAAGGGCGACCACGCCGAGATGGTCGTCGGGGGGCGCCTCGACGTCCGCAGTGCTGCGGACGCCCGCACGGTCCTGCATCACGCCCTCGACGCGGGCAAGGGCGACCTCGTCCTCGACCTCGCCCAGCTGGACTCCTGGGACGCCACCGGTCTCGGAGTGATCATGGGTGCGCACCGCCGCGCGGGACGCTGCGGAAGACGCCTCGTGCTGCGCGACGTGCCGCCGCAGATGCAGCGTCTGCTGGTAGCCACCCGACTGCACCGCATCCTGGCCATCGAAGGGGAGACCCTCACAAAGCCGTGACGATTCCGTCCGCCCCCCGGACCCGACCTGTGTCCGAGGCCGTGGAACGTCTAGGGTTCTTCTCACTGCCAGGAGGGGCGGACTTCACGCACAGCACGCACCGCATCTGGGGGCATCGACGATGGATCCGATCAACCGCGGACCGCAGGACGGCACAGGCCCCGGCGGCGCCGCACCGGCCCGCATGGTCCAGCTCGTCGCCGGCGAGTACGTCGTCACCGTCAACCCGGTCGACGGCAGCGAGATCGAACCCTGCCCGCCCGGACGCGCCCCCGGCCCGCCGCGTCGCCACTCGCCCGAGGAGCGCAGTGCGCGCTGGCGCCCGCCCGTCCGCCTCGGCGCGGGCCTGCCCCTGCTGGAGCGCGAGGAGGAACGCGAGCGCCTGGTACGGCTGCTCGCCCGCGGACGCTCGGTCCGCCTGACCGGTCCCGCCGGCTCCGGCCGCACCGCCCTGCTCGACGCCGTCGTCGACGACTGCGCCGAGCTGGCGCCCGACGGCGTCGTCCGCCTCAACGGCTACCACCGCACCCCCACCGACCTGCTCCACGACCTGCACGCCACCGTCTACCGCGCCGAGCTGCACCGGCCGGACCGCGAGGAGTTGCTGACCGCCCTGGCCGGGGTCGGAGCGGTGGTCGTGGTCGACGACATAGAGTTCGGCGGCGCCGCCCTCGACGAGCTGCTGCGCGCCACACCCGAGTGCGCCTTCCTCATCGCCGCCACCCCGCACGTCGCCGCGCCCTCACCCGGGTCCTTCCTCGAGGAGGTCTTCCTCGGCGGCATCAGCCGCACCGCCTGCCTGGAACTGCTGGAACACGCGGTGGGCCGCCCGCTGACCGACGCCGAGGCCGACTGGTCCGCCGACCTGTGGTTCGAGTCCGAGGGACTGCCGCTGCGCTTCGTGCAGGCCGGCGCGGTGCTGCGGCAGCGCGACGCACGGCTCGAAGCCGACCCGGACACCGAACTGGCCGAGCTGACCGTCGCCACCATCACCGCCGGGTCGCTCGCCGCGGAACTGTCCGAGTACGCCCGCGACACGCTGCGGCTCGCCGTCGCGCTCGACGGGGAACTGCCCGCCGCGGCGCACCTGCCCGCCCTGCTGGACGACCCGCACGCCGACGCGGCTCTGGCCGAGCTGGTCTCCGCCGGGCTCGCCACCGGCACCGGCACCCACCACCGGCTCGCGGCCGGAGTGGCCGTGCAGCTCGCCGCCGAGGGCTACGGCGAGGACGCCGCCCAGCGCGCCCGCACCGCCGCCCAGCACTACGCCTGGTGGACCGGCCACCCCTCCGTCACCGCTCCCCAGGTCTCGGCCGAGGCCGACACCGTGCTCGCCGCCGCCCAGAGCGCGCAGCGCGGCGGCCACGCCAGCACCGCCGTCCTGCTGGCCCACACCGTCGCCCCGGTCTTCGCCGCCGGCCTGCACTGGTCGGCCTGGGAGCGGGCGCTGCGCTGCGGGCAGGAAGCCGCCCGGGTCGCCGGGGAGGTCGCCGAGGAGGCGTACTTCCACCACGAACTGGGCGTGCTCGCGCTCTGCGCCGGCAACCTGGAACGGGCGCGCGCCGAACTGGAGGCGGCCATCGGCCTGCGCGGCGCGCTCGCCGACCGCGGTGGCACCGTCGTCGGCCGCCGGGCGCTCGCCCTCGTCGACGACCGCAGCGGCGCAACGCCCGGCGCGGGCTCCACCGCGGTCGCCCCGCCGACGGCATTCGACACCGGCGGCCCGGCGCTCGGCTTCGCCTCCGAGCTGCCCAACTCGCAGAGCGAGGAGGAGGCGTCCCCGCCCGGCGCGCCGGTACCCGCCGCGGCCGGCCACGACACCTCCGCCCTGCCAGGCGGTGGCCCGCAGCCCTCGACCGGCAGCACCAAGGCGCTGGGCGCCCGCTCGGTGCTGCACGGTGCCCGCCGCAACGTGGTCGCCGCCGCCGCGGGCGCGCTGCTCGCCGCCGTGCTGGGCACTGTCGTCACGCTCGGCAACACCTCGGGCGGCGGGGACGACCCCTCGGACGTCGTCAAGCCCGACCGTTCGGCCACCCAGGAGGGTGGCGACGGCGACCTGCCGGCGGACCAGCCCGTCAAGTCCGGCAACCGCAACCAGTCGCCCGGCCCGAGCGGCCTGCCCGGCTCACCCGGCGGCCCTTCGGGCAGCGCCTCGGCGAGCGAGTCACCCGACGGCGACAGCACCGCCGAGGAGACGCCGGACGAGGACGCCACCGGCACCGGCAGCGCCTCCGGCAAGCCGAGCACCGCGCCGGGCAAGCCCAGCAGCGGCACCAGCACCACTCCCGGCCGCCCCAGCAGCCCCGGCACCCCGACCGGCGGGTCCGGCGGCCCAGGGGGAGGGGGCCCCAGCACCGACCCCGGCGACCCCGACCCGTCCGGCGACCCCGGCGACCCGGACCCGTCGGGCGACCCGGGCGGCGGCCCGACGGACGGCACCACCGACTCCGCGAGCGGCCCGCCGCCCAGCGCGTCGGCCTCCGCGGAGGGGCCCACGAGCCGTGGCCCCGAGCCGGACGGCTCCACGACGGCGACGCTGGCCTGAGCGCCGCCGCGCGGACCGCGCGGGACGTCCCACCGGCACGGACGCGTACGGGCCCGCGACGGCCCCGCGGTACGCGGAGGCCGTCGCGGGCCCGGGGCAGCCGCGGCGGGGGAGAAGGTCAGAACAGCCGCAGCTTGTCGTCCTCGATGCCGCGCAGCGCGTTGTAGTCCAAGGTCACGCAGTGGATGCCGCGGTCGGTGGCCAGCACCCGCGCCTGCGGCTTGATCTCCTGAGCGGCGAACACGCCCTGCACGGGAGCCAGATGGGGATCGCGGTTGAGGAGTTCCAGATAGCGGGTCAGCTGCTCGACACCGTCGATCTCGCCGCGCCGCTTGATCTCGATCGCGACCGTGGCACCGCCGGAGTCGCGGCCCAGGATGTCGACCGGGCCGATCGCGGTGGGGTATTCACGCCGAATCAGGGACCAGCCCTCGCCCAGTGTCTCCATGCGGTCGGCGAGCAGTTCCTGGAGGTGCGCCTCCACGCCGTCCTTGATCAGTCCCGGGTCGACACCCAGCTCGTGGGAGGAGTCGTGCAGCACCTCCTCCATGGTGATGATCAGTTTCTCGCCCCCCTTGTTGACCACCGTCCACACGTCGGCCTCCTCCTTGAGGGTGCACGGCGGGGACATCCAGTTGAGGGGTTTGTAGGCCCGGTCGTCGGCGTGGATGGAGACCGATCCGTCGGCCTTCACCAGGATCAGCCGGGGGGCCGAGGGGAGATGGGCGGTGAGCCTGCCGGCGTAGTCCACAGAGCACCGGGCGATGACAAGACGCATGGTCGGTGAGGCTACTCGACCCGGTGCCCGGGACGCGATTCGCCCCTGCTTCTCCCCGTTCATGCATGGCCTGTTGTGTGCGCAACCGTATGGTCGGTGGCTCGTTCGGGCCTTACCGTTGGTAGTGGAGGGGTCGCCGACCGAGATCGTCCGTCAATCGGTGATCCCTCTTGTCCCGTCCGTAAGACCCCGGGTCGTCGGGGTCGCGAGAGGAGAACCCCATGTCGCTCGACGTCTCACCGGCCCTGTTGGAACAGGCCGAGCGAGGCGAGGTCGACGAAGCGGAATTCGTTGACTGCGTCAAGAACTCCCTCCCCTACGCATGGGAGATGATCAGCTCTCTGGTGGCGCGGCTGCAGGTGGACGGCGGAGAGTTCGCCGACAACCAGACGCCGCCCGCCACCGAGCAGCAGCGGGGCCAGCTCCTGCGGGCGCTGGCCAGTGACGCGATACGGGGGTCGCTGGAACGTCACTTCGGTGTGCGTCTGGCCTTCCAGAACTGCCACCGGGTCGCCGTCTTCCCCATGGACGCCTCAGCCGACGACCGGTTGCAGCGTTTCACTTCCATCCGTGGACAGCTGCTGAACCAGTCGCCGCTGCTGCGGGACTGCTGACGTACCGTCAGGAGGAAGGCTGCCGCCCCTCGACGTCGAGGAGCGGCAGCACCTCGGAACCCAGGCGGCCGACGTTGCGCTCGGTCGCCGCGAGGTCGCCCGAACCCTCCACCAGCAGGGCGAACCGGCTGACACCGGTGCGCTCGGCCGTCGCTGCCAACCGGTCGGCGCACCACGCGGGCGGCCCCACCGGGTGCAGTTCGGTGAGCAGTTCGGTGTAGGCCAGCGGATCGCGCATGGCGCGCTCCCTGCCGTCCACCGTCACATGTGCCCCGAGCCCCAGGCGCAGCCACCCGGGCATGGCCTTGGTCAGCGTCTCCACGGCCTCCTCGCGGGTGTCGGCGACCTGCACGACACCCGCCGACACGTGGCCGGCCTCCGCGGACGGGTCCGGGTCGTGGCCCGCCGCCCGTGCCTCACGCCGCCACAGGGCGATCATGTCCGCCTTCTCCTCGTCGCCGCAGTGCATGCCCAGCAGCATCGGCAGCCCCTGCCGGGCCGCCAGCCGGACCGTTCCGGGGGAGGTGCAGGCGACCACCACCGGGGGCGAGTCCGCCGCGTCCAGCGCCTCGCCGGGCCGCGGCACCACGTCCACCTCGCGGAAGCGGAACCGTTCGCCGTCCGCGCCGACCCTCGGCTCCCGCAGCCAGCGCAGCAGCAGGTCCAGCGACTCCGGGAAGCCCGTCTCGTAGGCGGCCAGGCCACTGCCGAAGACCTCCAGGTCCACCCACGGCCCGCCGCGCCCCACGCCCAGCGTGAACCGGCCACCGGAGGCGACGTGCAGCAGCGCCGCCTGCTCGCCCAGCGCCACCGGGTGGACCGTCGGCAGCACGCTCACCGCTGTGCCGACGCCGATCCGCCGCGTCCTGCCCAGCAGCAGCGCCGCCAGCGTCACCGCCGACGGGCAGGTGCCGTACGGCACGAAGTGGTGTTCCGCCAGCCAGACCGCGTCCAGACCGGCCGCCTCCGCCGCCTCGGCGGCCCGCACCGCCCGGTGCAGCGCCTCCGCCTGCCCCTGGCCCGGAAACTGTGCGGCCAGCACAAAAGCCCCTACTCGCATCGCCATTCCTCTCGCCGGCGGACGCGGCATCCCCACTGGCACTAACGGCTGACACGTGCCAAGGGCACGGCTTGGCGGGAAGTTCTTCGGATCATCAGCGGAACGCGTGAGCGGATCCGCCACTGCCGGAAGCCGCGTGTGGTGATGCGTACGCTTGAGGCATCACGCATGTGAGGGCCTCACGCCCCCGACACCCCGAGGTGACCTGTGTCCCCGCGACGAAACCGCCCGCGCGGTGCCCCACCGGAACGCCGCCGCGCGGACGACGACGCGGGGGAGCGCTACGGGCTGGAGCGCACCGACAGCTGGCAGGGCGAGGACTGGGCGGTACGGCAGATCACCGGCGGCGCGGCGTCCAAGCACTACCGCTGCCCGGGATGCGACCAGGAGATCCCCCCGGGCGTCCCACACCTGGTCGCCTGGCAGCGCGACGGCGGCGTGGAGGACCGCAGGCACTGGCACCGGGCCTGCTGGAACGCCCGCGAGCGCCGCGGCGCCCGCCTCCAGCGCTCCCGCAACGCCCCGCGGTACTGAGGGCCGGGCGAAGCGTTTCGCCGTGGTCCGCACGCGCGAAGCGGGCGGCACGCGCCGGGAACGGCGACGTGCCGCCCGCTTCGGCGGCGAACTGCCAGCGGAGGGACAGCGAGAGGCTGCGAGGGGCGGCAGCCGGGTCAGGCGTCCCGGCGCTTGAGGACGACGTAGCCGCCGATCAGCGCGGCAGCCGTCCAGGCCACCATGATCAGCAGTCCGCCCACCGTCCCGTAGGGCCGGTCGACGTTGTCGTCCACCACCATCATCATCAGGTAACCCGCCTGGTCCGGCAGGAACTGGGCGACCTTCCGCGTGGTCTCGATCGATCCGAGGATGGTCGAGATGAGGAAGAAGAACGGCATCAGGATGCCCAGCGACAGCAGCGGGCTGCGCAGCATCCAGGCGACGCCCATGGAGAACAGCGCCATCAGTGTCATGAAGAGAGCGGCGCCGAACACCGCGCGCAGTACGTTCGGCTCCCCCAGCGAGGTTCCGCGATCACCCAGGATCGGCTGGCTGACCAGGAACGAGGTGAAGGCGGTGATCACTCCGACCACGAACACCAGCGCGGTGGCGACGACCGTCTTGGTGGCCATCAGGGTGCCGCGCTGCGGAACCGCTCCCAGCGACGCCCGGATCATGCCGGTGCTGTACTCGCTGGACACCACCAGCACACCGAACGCGATCACAGCGAGCTGGCCGAGGATCATGCCGGAGAAACTGGTCGCGGTGGCGTCGAAGGTCACCTGCTGCTCACGCGGCAGCTCGTCGAAGCTGACGCTGATCAGCAGACTGAGCAGCATGCCCAGGCCCACCGTCACGCCGAAGGCGGCGACGAGTGTCCAGATCGTCGACTGGATCGTGCGGACCTTGGTCCACTCCGACTGGAGAACCCGTGTCGTGTGGGCCATGTCCTCTACGATCCCTTCTTCTGCTGGTCCGCACCCGCGTCGGGTACGGCGTCACCCATGACGGGCGCGGCGGGCGCCGGTGCCACCCCGGCGGCCTGCGGTACGACGGGGGCCCCGGCGTGGGCCTGGTACTGCACCGAACCGGCGGTGAGCTGCATGAAGGCCTCCTCCAGCGAAGCCTTCTGGGGGCTCAGCTCGTGCAGCACCAGCCGGTGCTCGGCCGCCAGTTCGCCGATCCGCGCGGCCTCGGCACCGTCGATCTCCATCGTGCCGTCGGCCCCGGGAGCCGGGGTCAGCCCGTCGGCGCTCAGCACGTCCCGGAACCGCTCCGGTTCGGGCGTGCGCACCCGCACGTAACTGCGGGAGTTCTCCCGGATGAACTCGCTCATCGAGGTGTCCGCCAGCAGCTTGCCCTGCCCGATGACCACCAGGTGTTCGGCGGTCAGCGCCATCTCGCTCATCAGGTGGCTGGAGACGAAGACCGTGCGGCCCTCCGAGGCCAGCTGCTTCATGAGGTTGCGCACCCACTGGATGCCCTCGGGGTCCAGCCCGTTGACGGGTTCGTCGAACATCAGGATGCGCGGCTCGCCCAGCAGCGCCGCGGCGATGCCCAGCCGCTGGCCCATGCCCAGGGAGAAGCCCTTGGGCCGCTTGCGCGCGACCTGGGTCAGCCCGACCATCTCCAGCACCGCGTCCACCCGGGACAGCGGGATGCCGTTGGACTGGGCCATCCACAGCAGGTGGTTGCGGGCGGTGCGGCCCCCGTGGATGGCCTTGGCCTCCAGCAGAGCGCCGATGGCGTTCAGCGGGTCCTGCAGGTCCTTGTAGTGCTTGCCTTCGATGCGCACGTCACCCGAGGTCGGCCGGTCCAGGCCGAGCATCATGCGCATGGTGGTGGATTTTCCGGCCCCGTTGGGACCGAGGAAACCGGTGACGATGCCCGGCTTGACGGTGAAGCTCAGACCGTCCACCGCGGTCGTGTCACCGTACCGTTTCGTCAGTTCCGTTAGCTCGATCATGGGATGACGCTAGTGGCCGGGCGTCCGGCACGCCAGCCCGTTCCCCGCACGGCCACCGGGCGTTCCCGCCGCGTTCCTGCCGGGCCGCGCCCCACACCGTCGGACCCCCTCCGGCAGCGCCTGCACGGCCGCCGGACGCGCCGCTGCCCGGCACCGCGCGGGGCGGTGCCGGGCAGCGGACGCGGGACGGCCGGCTGCTGTGGCCGTGCTCGGGTGACTAGCGGGACTGCTGGGCCGGAACGCCCTTGGACAGGCCCTCGTCGGAGTCGGCCGGCTGGCCGGCGGCGGCGACGGCGGCACCGGTGAGCGTGGCCAGCATCTCGCGCACGTTGGTGAGCTGGGCGTTGATGCTGTCGCGGCGGTTGGTGAGCGCCGCCAGCTCCCGCTCGGACTCGCTGCGCACGCGGTCCGCCTTGGCGTTGGCGTCGGCGACGATGTCCTCGGCCTGGCGCTGCGCGGTCTCCACCGTCTGGCGGGCGCGGCGTTCGGCGTCGGTGCGGAGCTTCTCGGCCTCCAGGCGCAGCTGCTCCGCCCGGTGCTCGATCTCGGCGAGACGCTTCTCCGCCTTGGCCTGACGGGAGGCCAGGTCGCGCTCGGACTGGTCCCGGCGCTTGGCCAGGTTGGTCTCGAAGTCGGCGGCGGCCTGGGCGGCCTTGGCGCGGGTGTCCTCGAAGAGGGCGTCGGCCTCCTCGCGCTTGGACTGCGCGTCCTTGTCGGCCTCGGAGCGCAGCTGGGCCGCCTCGCTCTTGGCCTTCTCGACGATCCGGACGCCCTCGTCATCGGCCTTCGCCCTGCGGTCGGTGGCGAACGCCTCGGCGTCGTCCCGGACCTGCTGGGCGGCGCCCTCGGCGAGCTCGCGGTGCTGCTCGGCGGCGTGGCGGGCCTCTTCCCGCAGGTCCTTGGCCTCCTCCTCGGCGAGGCGGAGGATCTTCTCGACCCGCGCGCCGAGACCGGCGTAGGAGGGCTCGGAGTCGCTGACCTGAGCCTGCGCGTTCTGCGTCTCGAGGTGCAGCTCCTCGATCCGCTTTTCCAGAGAGGTGATGCGGGCCAGTGCACTGTCACGGTCGGCGACGAGCTTCGTGATGCGGTCGTCCACCTGTCCGCGGTCGTAACCACGGCGCACGAGCTCGAAGCCGAATGGAGAGGAAGTGTCGCTCATGGGGTTCCTGTCGAATGAGACCGGTGAGGTGATAGAGGGAATCCTAGGGGCCCAAGCGGCGTGTCGACGAAGGGATGCCGGTTTGATATGGAGAATGTCCGGTGCGATGCGCTCGTTCGAGTGACTAACTGTCCCCGGACTTGCTACCCGAGCGAGTGGTACCCGCCCCGGCTCCCGCCTTGACCCCGTGGTTGGCGCTGTTGGCGCTGTGCGCGTTGTTCGACCCGCTCTTGCCGCCGCCGGCCCCCGGCGCCTCGAATGACTCCAACGCCTCAAGCACGTCCTGGACACGGGAGATCTCCGTGTTGATGTCCGCACGGCGGCGCACCAGCACGTCGAGCTCGCGCCTGCCCTCGTCCACCATCTCCTTGGCCTCACGCTCAGCCTCGGTACGCAGCTCGGTGGCTTCCTTGATAATGGCGGCCTTCTTCTGCTCGGCCTCCTTCAGCAGGTTCTCCGCCTTGCGCACCGCGGCGATCCGCACCTTGCTGGCCTCCGCACTCGCCTCGGAGACCATGTCTGCGGCCTTCTCCTGCGCGGCCGTCAACTGCTCCTCCGCGGCGACCACCAGCTTGTCGCAGCGCTCGCCGGCGGACTTCATCGCCTCGGCCGACTCCCGGCGGGCCCGGTCGTGCAGCTCCTCGACCTCACTCTCCACCCGGGTGCGCAGCTCCTCGGTGCGCTCGCGTATCGCGGCGGCGTCCCGACGGGCCTCCTCCAGCATGGTGTTGGAGTCCTTGCGGGCCTTCTCGACCAGGTTGCTGCTCTCGCCGCGTGCCTCCGCCAGCAGCCGCTCCGACTCGCGCCGGGCGGCACCGACCATGGTGTCGGCCTGCTCCTCGGCCGCCGCTCCCGCGCGCAGCGCCTCCTCCTGCGCCTTCGCCACGAGTTGGTCGGCCTGCTCGGCGGCCTCGGTCAGCTTGCGGGAGGAGTCCCGGCGGGCCTCGTCCCGCACCCGGTCGGCCTCCGCCCGCGCCTGCTCCCCGGCGTCCTCGGCGGAGGTGCGCAGCCGGTCCGCCTCCGCGATCGCCTCCGAGACGGTGCGCTCGGCAAGCGACTTGGCGGCGTCGGTCTCCTCCTCGGCGTCCCGGCGCAGCGTCGCCACGGCGTGCTCGGCGGCCCGCCGCAGCCCGGCGATCTCCTCGTCGGCCTGCTCGCGCAGCCCGGCCACGGAGTCCCGGACCTGTTTGGCGTGCTCGTCGGCGGCGGCCACCAACTCCGTGGCGCGGCGCTCGGCCTCCTCCACCAGCCGCGCGGCCTCGGACTGCGCCTCCTCGACCCGGACACGGGCCGAGGCCAGCAGCTCCTCGCTCTGCTCGCGGGCCTGGGTGCGCTCGCGGTGCGCCTCCTCGCGGGCGTCCGCCAGCAGGTCGTCGGCCTCCCGGCGTCGGCGTGCGGCCTCCTCCTGCGCCGCTGCCAGCGTCTCGGCCGCCTCCGCGCCGGCCCGCTCCGCGGCGGCGTTCGCCTCCGCGCGCACCCGGTCGGCCGTCTCCTGCGCCTCGGCCCGCAGCCGTTCGGCCTCCGCGGCGGCGTCGCTGCGCAGCCGCACCGCGACGGCCTCACCCTCGGCGCGCGCCTGCGAGGAGTCGGCGGCGGCGTCGTCGCGCAGCCGCTGCGCCTCCTCCTCCGCCTGCTGCTGGAGGGTGCGGATGCGCTCGGCGGACTCGGCACGCAGCCGCTCCGTCTCCGTGCGCGCCTCCTCGCGGAGGCGTTCGGCCTCGGTCCGCGCCTCCGCGAGCTGCTCCTCGGCGGCGGTGACCCGGGACGCGGCCTCCTCGCGGAGGCGGGTCAGCTCGTCGGCGGCGTCGGCGCGGGCCTGCTCGGCCTGCTGCTCGGCCTCCTCGCGGGTGCGGCGGGCCGCCTCCTCGGCGTCGGCGCGGGCCTGCTCGGCCTGCTGCTCGGCGCCGCTGCGCAGCTCCTCCGCCTCGGCGCGGGCCCGCTCCAGCACCTCGTCGGCCTGGCGGCGCAGACTGGTGGCCCGCTCGATCGCGTCGGTGCGGACCCGCTCACCCTCGGAGACCGCCGACTCGCGGGTCTCCTCGGCGTCGGCCTTGGCCTGGCTCAGCAGCTCCTCGGCCCGGCCGGCCGCCTCCTCGATCTGCTGGACGGCGTCCTTGCGGGCCTCGCCGCGGAGGCGCTCGCCCTCCTCGACGGCCTCGGCCCGCAACTGCTCGGCCTCGCCGCGCAGCCGGCGCGCCTCCTCCTGGAGCTCGACCGTCTTGGCGCGGTACTCCTCGGTGTCGTCCTGCGCGGCGCCCTTCAGCTGCTCGGCGGTGTCATGCGCCTGCGCCCGCAGGCGGTCGGCCTCCTGCTCGGCCTCCCGGCGCAGCCGCTCGGCCTCCTCGGCCGCCGCGCGGGTGGTGGAGCGGGCCTCCTCGGCGGCCTTGCTGACCAGCTCCTCGGCCTTGCGGGCGGCTTCGGCGAGCTGCGCGGCGGACTCCTCCGCCGAGATCGCCCTGGCCTTCTCCTTGGCCTCGGCGACCAGCCGCTCGGCGTCGGCGCGGGCGTCGGCGAGCGCCTGCTCGGCCTCCGCCTTGGACGTCTCGGCCTCCTTGGTGGCCTCCCCGACCATGCGCGCGATCTCAGCCCTGGCGGTCCGCACCCGCTGCTCGTTCGCCGACTCGGCGTCCGCGAGCCGCTTCGAGGCCGTCTCCCGCGCCTCCTCGACCAGCTTCTCCGCGCGGGCCCGCGCCTCCCGCAGGGACGTCTCCGCCTCCTGCATGCGCTCCCCGGCGCGACGGACCAGCCCGGCCGCCTCCCGGCGGGACGTCTCCGACTCCGACGCGGTGCTGGTGCGAAGCTGCTCGGCGTGGTCGGTGGCCTCCTGCGCCTGGCTGGACGCGGCGCTCAGCAGGCGCTCGGCGTCCGCCCTGGCGCGGCGCAGCAGCGACTCGGCCTCGTTGCGGGCCGTCTCGGCCTCGGTGGTGAGCCGCTCCCTGGACTGCTCGGTGATGCGCTGCGCCTCGGCGCGGGCCGCGGCGAGCGCCTGCTCGGCCTCCGCCCGGGACTCGTCCATGAGGCGGCGCGACTGGGCCTCGGCACGGGCCCGCAGCTGCTCGGCCCAGGCGACGTTCTCGTTGACGTGGGACTCGACGGTCGCGCGACGCTCGGAGAGCTCCTGATCGAGCTGCTGCCGGCGGCGGACCGCCTCGGCGTGCAGCTCCGCCTCCAGGCGGGAGTGCGCCTCGGCCTGCTCCTGGTGGAGGCGCTGGGCCTGCGCCCTGACGTCGCGCAGCTCCCGGTCGGCGTCCGCGCGGAGCTGGTCGGCCTGCATCTGCGCGTTGCGCAGCAGCTGCTCGGCCTGGCCGTTGAGGTTGTCGAAGCCGGCCGGGCGCGCGGCAAGGCCGCGGCGCGCCTCGTGCAGCTTGGCGCGCAGCACCTCAACCTGGTAGCCGAGGTCGTCGGCATGGCTGACGGCCTTGTCCCGCTCCTTCTTCAGCCGATCCATCTCGGCCTCGAAGCGCGACAGGTGATCGTCAGCCTCGTAGCGGTCGTAGCCCCGCACTGCGCGGTCCCATCCGTCCCCTGGTAGACAAGGTGAACTGCGTATTCCGACGAGCGCCCCGAAGAACGCTCTGACGAAATGGTGTCAGATCATCGGCGGGACGCGGAACGGGCCCTGTCCGGCCCGCGGCTGGTCGCCGCCCGGCCACTCTACCGATGTTCTGGACGGGCGGCTTCGCCGTTGTGGAGGATGGACAGATTCCGTTTAGCTGCGGGGGCTTGCGTCGGGCGCGGCCGGAACCAGGCCGGGGCGGGTGCGCGGTCCGGTCCGCCTCAGTGCCCGGAGCCGGCCGGGGCATCGGCCGCGGTATCGGCCTGAGCATCTGCCGAGGAAGCGGACGTCACCAGCTCGGTCAGTACGCCGTGGCAGTCCTTGGGGTGCAGGAAGGTGATGCGCGAGCCCATGGACCCGGTGCGCGGCTCGTCGTAGAGCACCCGCACGCCCTTGCCGCGCACGGCTTCCGCTTCGCCGTCCACGTCCGCCGTGCCGAAGGCGATGTGGTGCACACCCTCGCCGTTCTTCGCCAGCCACTTCGCGACGGTGGACTCGTCGCTGGTCGGCTCCAGGAGCTGGAGGTAGGAGGCGCCGCCGTCGTCGGCGCCGTTGATCCTGATCATGGCCTCCCGGACGCCCTGCTCCTCGTTGACCTCGGTGTGGAACACCTCGAAGCCGTAGGTGTCCCGGTAGAAGGCCACGGTGCGGTCCAGGTCGAAACAGGCGATCCCGATGTGGTCGATACGCGTCAGCATGGAACCAGGACACCGCTCCGGGACCGGTTACGCAACGTGCGCACGGTCACACGTGCCGACCGGTGACCTTGGCCTGTACTGCTCAGTACATTGGATTAACCCTCGTTCACTTCCTTCTCCGAAGGGGTCGCAGCATGACTGGCACCACCGGCACCACCTCAGTGATCGTCGCGGGCGCCCGGACGCCCATGGGGCGCCTCCTCGGCTCGCTCGCCTCCTTCTCCGGCGCGGACCTCGGCGGGTTCGCCATCAAGGCCGCGCTCGACCGGGCCGGCATCGGCGGTGACCAGGTCCAGTACGTGATCATGGGCCAGGTGCTGCAGGCCGGCGCGGGACAGATCCCGGCCCGCCAGGCCGCCGTCAAGGCCGGCATCCCGATGAACGTGCCCGCGCTGACCGTCAACAAGGTCTGCCTCTCCGGCCTGGACGCCATCGCGCTGGCCGACCAGCTGATCCGGGCCGGCGAGTTCGACGTGGTGGTGGCCGGCGGCCAGGAGTCCATGACCAACGCGCCCCACCTGCTGCCCAAGTCCCGCGCCGGATACAAGTACGGCGCGGTGGAGATGCTGGACGCGATGGCCCATGACGGCCTCACCGACGCCTTCGAGAACGTGGCCATGGGGGAGTCCACCGAGAAGCACAACACCCGCCTGGGCATCGGCCGCGCCGAGCAGGACCGCATCGCCGCCGCATCGCACCAGCGGGCCGCCGCCGCGCAGAAGAACGGCCTCTTCGAAGCCGAGATCACCCCCGTGGAGATCCCGCAGCGCAAGGGCGAGCCGGTCGTCTTCAGCCAGGACGAGGGCATCCGCGGAGCGACCACCGAGGAGTCCCTCGGCAAGCTGCGCCCCGCCTTCGCCAAGGACGGCACCATCACCGCCGGCACCGCCTCGCAGATCTCCGACGGTGCCGCTGCCGTGGTCGTGATGAGCCGCGCCAAGGCCGAGGAGCTGGGCCTGGAGTGGATCGCCGAGATCGGCGCGCACGGCAACGTGGCCGGCCCGGACAACTCGCTCCAGTCGCAGCCGTCGAACGCCATCCGGCACGCGCTGAAGAAGGAGGGGCTCGGCGTCGAGGACCTGGACCTCATCGAGATCAACGAGGCGTTCGCGGCCGTCTCGCACCAGTCAATGAAGGACCTCGGGGTGCTCCCCGAAAAGGTGAACGTCAACGGCGGTGCGATCGCGCTCGGCCACCCCATCGGCATGTCCGGCGCACGTATCGTGCTGCACCTGGCGCTGGAGCTGCGGCGGCGCGGCGGCGGCACCGGCGCGGCGGCGCTCTGCGGCGGCGGCGGCCAGGGCGACGCCCTGATCGTCAAGGTCCCGGGTCGGTAACCACCGGGCAGGTACCGCCGCCCCACCGGGGCGGCGGCAGCGGACACGAGCGAGGAGCGCAGCACGCATGGCGGTGGACGTCCCCCAACTGGTCGACCAGGCACGGCAGGGCAAGCCCCGGGCCGTGGCCCGGTTGATCTCCCTGGTGGAGGGGGCGTCCCCGCAGCTGCGCGAGGTGATGGCGGCACTGGCGCCCTTCACGGGCAACGCCTACGTGGTGGGCCTGACCGGCTCACCCGGCGTGGGCAAGTCGACCACCACCTCGGCGCTGGTGACCGCCTACCGCAGGGCGGGCCGCCGGGTGGGCGTGCTCGCGGTCGACCCCTCGTCGCCGTTCTCCGGCGGCGCACTGCTGGGCGACCGCATCCGCATGTCCGACCACGCCTCCGACCCCGGTGTCTACATCCGCTCGATGGCGACCCGCGGCCACCTCGGCGGGCTCGCCTGGTCCGCGCCGCAGGCGATCCGGGTACTCGACGCGGCCGGCTGCGACGTGGTCCTCGTCGAGACGGTCGGCGTCGGGCAGTCGGAGGTGGAGATCGCCGCCCAGGCCGACACCTCCGTGGTGCTGCTGGCGCCCGGCATGGGCGACGGTGTCCAGGCCGCCAAGGCCGGGATCCTGGAGATCGGCGACGTCTACGTCGTCAACAAGGCCGACCGGGACGGGGCCGACGCGACCACCCGGGAGCTGAACCACATGCTGGGACTCGGTGAGTCCCGCGGCCCGGGCGACTGGCGCCCGCCCATCGTCAAGACGGTGGCCAGCCGGTCGGAGGGCGTGGACGAGGTGGTGGAGGCGCTGGAGAAGCACCGCGCCTGGATGGAGGAGCGCGGAGTGCTCGCCGAGCGCCGTACCCGCCGGGCGGCCCGCGAGGTGGAGACCATCGCGGTGACCGCCCTGCGGGAGCGCATCGCGGACCTGCACGGCGACCGCCGGCTGAGCGCGCTCGCCGAGCGCATCGTCGCCGGCACCACCGACCCCTACGCCGCCGCGGACGAACTGATCGCGTCGGTCACGGAGGGCTGAGCCGGCGGCGGTCACCGGGGCCCAGGCGGTTCAGGCGGCCCAGCCGGTTCAGCCGTCGCGGCGGTCGTCGTCGCGGTCGTCGTCTGAGTCGTCGTCCTTGCTGTCCCGGTCGTCGTCGCGGTCGTCGTCCCGGCGGTCGTCGTCGGCATCGTCGTCCAGCACGGTGACCTTGCCGGAGGCGGCGTCGACGCGCAGCTCCCGGTCGTCGTCCTTGCCACCCAGCTCGACCTTCCAGGCCGTGCCGCGGTCGTTCAGCTCCAGCTCCTCGATCGGGCCCGCCTTCTCGCCCGCCGCGATGCGGGCCGCGTCCGCCGCGCTCACCTCGGCCTTCGCGAGGAAGCCGCGCAACGCCCCGGCGTCCCGGCGGTCGTCGTCACCGTCGTCGTCACCGAAGTCGTCACTGTCGCGCTCGGCGCGGTTGGCGACCACGTCCCCGGTCGAGCGGTCCACCTCGACCAGGCGCCAGGAGCCGTCCTCGGCCACGACGTCGACCTCCCAGACCCGGTCGTCGTCCTCCCGCTCCAGGCCCGCGGCCGTACCCGGCACCTCCTTCAGCGCCCGCTCCACGGCCTCGGCCGCGCTCACCGACGCCGAGCGGCGCTCGTTGCCGTCGCGCCCCTCGCGAGTGCCGTCGCCGGCCTGCCGGTCGGCGGCGTCGGCCGTGCGCAGGCTGCGCGGCGTGCTGTCGCGGCTGTCGTCGTCCGCCAGAGCGGTGCCGGCGACCACGCCGCCCGCGATGACGCCGGAGGCGGCGAGGGTCGCGATGATCACGTTGCGCTTCATGAGGTCCTCCCCAGTGGTGGCAGCGACCGGTGTTCCGGCCGAGTGGTTCCACCATGGCCGGGCGAACCTGAAGCCCCGCTGAAGCAACCTGAAGATCGCTTCAGGTTGCTTCTGACAGGCTGGGCGCATGCGCGTGCTGATCGTGGAGGACGAGCGAAGACTCGCCGTGTCCCTCGCCCGGGGCCTCACCGCCGAGGGTTTCGCCGTCGACGTCGCCCACGACGGCCGCGAGGGCCTGCACCTGGCCACCGAAGGCGGCCACGACCTGGTGATCCTCGACATCATGCTGCCCGGGATGAACGGCTACCGGATCTGCGCCGCGCTGCGCGCCGCCGGGTTCGAGACGCCCATCCTGATGCTCACCGCCAAGGACGGCGAGTACGACGAGGCGGAAGGGCTCGACACCGGCGCGGACGACTACCTCACCAAGCCGTTCTCCTACGTCGTGCTGCTCGCCCGGGTCAGGGCGCTGCTGCGGCGGCGCGGCAACGGATCCTCGCCGGTGCTGCGGCTCGGTGACCTGACGGTGGACCGGGCCGCCCACCGGGTCGAACGGGACGGGCAGCCGGTCACGCTCACCGCCAAGGAGTTCGCCGTGCTGGAACACCTCGCGGTCCGGCCCGGCGAGGTGGTGTCGAAGGCCGACATCCTGGAGCACGTGTGGGACTTCGCCTACGACGGCGACCCCAACATCGTCGAGGTCTACGTGAGCGCGCTGCGCCGCAAGCTCGGCGCGGACCTCATCGTGACGGTGCGCGGCGCCGGGTACCGGCTGGTGTCCGGTGGCTAGCCGGCTGTTCCGCTCGGTCCGTGCCCAGGCGACGCTGGGCGCCACCGTCGTGGTCGCGCTGGCGCTGGCCGCCGCGGGGGCGGCGGTGCTGTGGCTGCTCCAGGCCAACCTGCTGCGCGAGGTGGAACTGCGCGCGGAGGTGCGGGCCCGGGACGCGGCCGGACAGATCGCCACCGGCACCGACCTGGGTGACCTGTCGCTGGACGGGCCGGTGCAGATCCTCGACGAGCGGGGGCGGGTGCGGGCCGTCAGCGAGGGGCTGGAGGGCATCACCGGCACGGCCGACGGCAGCGTCACCCCGGTGCCGGCCGCCCTGCGGTCGACCGCCTCACCGTCCCCCACCGGCCGAGACGACGACGGGGACGACGACGGGGACGACGACGATGACGACGATGACGACGACGCCCGCGACCAGGGCGCGGACGGAACGGAGGTGATCGGACCCGGCGAGGTGGGTGACGACATCGACTTCGCCGACGGCACCGCGACCGAGGACGGCGAACGCCGGGACTACCGCTTCGCCGTCGCGGAGGCGCGCACACCGCAGGGCGAGGCGCTCACCGTGTACGCCGGGGCCGAACTCGCCGTCGAGCAGGCGGCGCTGGGCACCGTACGCACCGCTTTGCTGGTCGGCTCCCCGCTGCTGCTGGCCGTGGTGGCCGTCACCACCTGGCGGGTGACGCGGCGCGCGCTGCGCCCGGTGGAGGGCATCCGACGGGAGATGGCCGAGATCACCCGGTCCACCGACCTGTCCCGGCGGGTGCCGGAGCCGCCGGTCGCCGACGAGGTCGGCCGGCTGGCCCGGACGACCAACGAGACGCTCGCCGCCCTGGAGGGTTCCGTGGAGCGCCAGCGGCGGTTCGTCGCTGACGCCTCGCACGAGCTGCGCAGCCCGATCGCCTCCCTGCGTACCCAGCTCGAAGTAGGGGAGGCCCACCCGGAGTTGCTGGACGTCGCGGGTGCCGTGCAGGACACCGTCCGGCTCCAGGACCTCGCCGCCGACCTGCTGCTGCTGGCCCGGCTCGACGCCGGGGAGCGGCACACCCGCCGGCACGTCGCGCTGGCCGCGCTGGTCGGCGAGGAGGTCGCGCGGCGACCCGCAGACCGGTTCGCGGTGCGGGCCGAGCCGCTGGCGGACGTGGAGGTGGTGGGGTCGGCCGGGCAGCTCGCCCGGGTGCTGCGCAACCTGCTGGACAACGCCCAGCGCCACGCGGCGGCGTCGGTGCGGGTGTCGGTCCGCAGGGTGCCGGGCGGCGAGTGGGCCGTGCTGGAGGTGGCCGACGACGGGCAGGGTGTGCCGGACGACGAGCGTGAGCGCGTCTTCGAGCGCTTCGTCCGGCTCGACGACGCCCGCAGCCGGGACGACGGCGGCGCGGGACTCGGCCTGGCCATCGCCCGCGAGGTCGCCCACCGGCACGGCGGCACCCTGCACGCCGACCGGGCGCCGGAGGGCGGCGCGCTGTTCGTGCTGCGCCTGCCAGCCGCCGACCCGGCGCCCGCGGACCCGCCGGGTGACGGCTAGCGACGCCCGGAACCGGTGCTGCAACGGGCCGAAGCCGCCGGTCAGGGGGCCGGTGACGCCGCTGGGAGCGCAGAGGCCCCGGCCGGTGGGCCGGGGCCTCTCACTCGGGAGGCGCGCGCCGTGTTCGCCACAGCGGTCACCGGTGACGGATCACCGGTTCGGTGCGTGCTCCCGGCTCACCGGCCGGGCGCCGCCTCGCACTTCCGGCCGCCGAGGGTGAAGGCGCCCGGGTCGGCGGCCCCGCTTCCGGCTGTGCCGTTGAAGCCGAAGTTCACCGTGCCGCCGGGCGGAACGGCCGTGTTCCAGCTCACCGGCCTCGCGGTGACCTCACGGCCGTCCTGCGTGATCCTGGCGTTCCAGGTGTGCGTGACGCGCTGGTCGTCGGAGAAGGCCCACTTCAGCTCCCAGGGGCTGACCTCGGCCGACCCGGTGTTGGTGAGGACGACCTGGGTGGTGAAGCCGCCGTCCCAGCGGTGCGAGGTGTACGACACCCGGCACTCGGCGCCGCCCGGTCCGCCGTCCTCGCCGCCCGTCCCGTCACCGAGGTCGTCCAGGTACGACGCCACCCACGCCAGCGGCGCGTTCCAGTTGATGGTGATCTCGTTGGTCGCCCACGACCCGATGTCGTCGATGTAGCACATCGCCGGAGCACACCCCTGGAGGTGCTTCTGCGCCACCGGGTCCTCGATGCCGACGTTGGGCCCGCCCGCCACCGAGCCGGGGGGCGGGTTCGGCAGCGAGGCGTCGAGCTGGTTGGCCCAGAACCTGTGGTGCTGGTTCTTGGAGTCCCGCTCGCCGTAACCGGTGACGTAGGACTGGTTGAGCGGATTGCGGCCCAGCAGGTACTCCATGCCGCTGAGCACCGCGTCGCGGTAGCGGGCCTCGCCCGTCAGGTCGTGGGCGGTGGCCAGTACGACCATGTTGTTGAGGACCTGGCTGTTGGAGCCCCAGACGTACTCGTTGCCCTCCGGGGCGTACGGCACGCCGTACGCGGAGTTCGCGGCGTCCTCGGCGAAACCGTCGGCCGCCTTGACCAGCATGGCGCGGATCGACCGGAGTTGGCCGTCCGTCAGCTTGCTGGGCACGGTCGCCAGGCTCAGCCCGCCGAGCCCGGCGGTCGACTGCCAGGAGATTCCGGCGCGCGGGAAGACCGCCTCGGTGTCGCCGTGCAGCTCGGAGTCGAGGAGCGCCTGCCGGTAGGTGTCCTCGCCGGTGGTGACGAACAGCTCCGCCGCCGCCCAGTAGAACTCGTCCGCCACCTCGTCGTCGCTGTACGCGCCGCCGCCGGTGCCGTCGAGCGGATCGGCGAGCACGTCCGGGTTGGCCTCGGCCGCCGTCCAGGCGGTCTTGGCCGCCTTCAGGCACCGTGCGGCGAAGTCGGCGTCGTACGGCTTGAACAGGCGGGCGCACTGGGCGGCGCTCGCGGCGAGGTTGAGCGTGGCCGCGGTGGTCGGCGGGTGCAGCTCGCGTGGTTGCGGGTCCTCGCTCGGCAGCAGCGGCAGACCGGTCCACGCCCGGTCGTGGATCTTGTGGTGCGCCATGCCGGCCAGTTCCTCGCCCTCGGGCACCTGCATCTTCATCAGGAAGTCCAGCTGCCAGCGGGCCTCGTCCAGGATGTCCGGGACGTCGTTGCCGCGCTCGGGAACCCGGAGCCTGCCGTCGCCGAGGGCCTCGCCGTCCGCACCGTCGACGTGCTGGGTGCGCTCGAAGTTGGCCATGACCTGGGCCACGGAGATGCCGCCGTTGACGACGTACTTGCCGTGGTCACCGGCGTCGTACCAGCCTCCGGAGACGTCGAGGCGGTAGTCGCACACCCCTTCCTGGCACGGCACGTCGAGGTCGCCCTGGTTGGGCGCCACACCGACATGTCCGGCCGGCCGTGCGTACTCCGCACCGACGAGATCCGCCTCGATCCTGATGCCGCTGCGGTTGTGGTAAAAGTACGCGAGCGCGTCGGAGCGCAGCGAGCCGTACAGGTCGTCGCCGATGGTGAACGGCTCGCTGGTGTCCTCGCCGACGCTGACGGTGTAGCCCTCACCAACCGCCCTGACCTTGCTGAAGTCGAAGGTGTGGACGTTCTGGCGGGATGTGGGATCGATGCCCGCGGGAACCGTCTTGCCGCTCGCGACCCCGGCGCCCTCAGCGTCCTTGAGTTCCCAGGCGAGCGGTTCGGTGGCGTCGGTGACCACGGTGCCGTTCTTGGGCGCCTTCGTGAGGTAGCCGACCTGGTTGACGCGCACTGGGGAGCCGGTGTCGGGCTCGTAGGGGGGTGGTTCGGTTCCGCCGGTCAGCGAGACGTCGTCCAGGCAGAAGGTGTACGCCTCCTTGCTGCCGCCGATCTGGAAGGCCAGCTGGGCGGCCCCGTGGTCGGCCCCGGCGGTGAAGGTGTGCTCGACGGGTTCGGCGGTGTCGTCGATCCGGTCGGCCGCGGAGAGCTCCGCCGTGTAGGGGTCGGTCGCCATCTGGACGTTGGCCCGGATGGTGAGCGGCACCGTGGAGGTTGCCGTGTAGCGGAGGGTGTAACTCTCACCGGCCGCGAGCCGGAGGCCGTTCTGTCCGACGATGGCGTCCCAGGGGTTCGTCGTGCCGGCCGGGACCTCGGAGCACAGTCGGCCGTCGACGACCGTGCCGGGGTTGCCCTCGGTCCACCACCAGCCGGTGGTGCCGTCGGAGAAGTCACCGTTGGTGATCAGTTCCGGTGCGGGTGCTTCCGGCTCGGCACCGAGGGCGGGTGCCGTCATTGCGGTCGCCAGCAGACCGGCGAGGGCGAGGGCCCCCACTAAGCGGTGTCTGCCCTGAGGCGGGCGCCCAGGGGGCGGGTGAGGTGTCATGGATCGGTCCTTCCGAGTGGGGGACGGGAGCGACGGGGCGGGCAGGTAGGCAGGCAGTCATGGGAGCGCTCCCAAGCATCGTGGGCGCGTGACGTGGTCTCGTCAAGACGTCCGGCCCGCCCGAGTGCGGTCGGTTCCTCGATCGCTGTGGCGGCGGAGTCGGGTACCGGTCGCGAAGGTGAATTGACGGACGGGGGTCTACGCGCGGATGTCCGGCCTGCGTCCCGCACGTTGCCGGTCGGTGGCCGGAAGCGACGGCCGAAAACGCCCACGGCCGGCAACGGGTGCGGAGCGAAAATTGCCATACGCTTTCCGCTGACCGCGGGGGAAGAATTGTCGGGGGCTGTCATCTTGCATGCCATGAAAACGCCGGTGGACGAATCCGCCCGGCCCGGTATATCCGCCGGACCCGCCGGACGGAATCGGGAGAAGCGGGCGTCCAGCCGGTGGACGGTGGCCGTCGCTCCGGTGGCCACGGCGCTCGCGCTGGGGTGGTGGGGGCTGGGGCGTCAGGGCTCGCTGTGGCGCGACGAGGCGGTGACGGCGGCCACGGCACAGCGTGAACTGGGTGAACTGTGGGCGCTGGTGCAGAACATCGACGCCGTGCACGGCCTGTACTACCTGCTGATGCACGGCTGGGTCGCGGTCTGCGGCACCTCGCCGGCCGTGCTGCGGCTGCCCTCGGTCCTGGCCACCGCCGTGGCGGCGGCCGCCGTCGCGGCTCTCGGGGCGCGCCTGGTCTCACGCCGGGCGGGAATGCTGGCGGGAATTGTTCACCCTCTCCTTCCCCTGGTGCAGCACCATGCCCAGGAAGCACGGGCTACCGCTCTGGTGTCGGCCTGCGTGGTGTGGGCCACGTACTTCTTCGTGCGCGCGGTGGAGAACAATCGGTTCCGTTTATGGGCGGCCTATGCCGCTCTCGCCCTCCTGGGTTGCTGGTTCAACTTCTTCGCCCTTCTTGCTCTGGCCGCCCACGCGCTCGCGCTGTGGCGGGCGGGCGTCTCCCGCGAGGTGCGCCGTGCGTGGGTGGTGGCGGCCGGGGTGGTGGCCGTCGGTGTGCTGCCGCTCGCTGCCGTCGCCGCCGGGCAGGCGGACGAGCAACTGGGCTGGCTGAGCAGGCCCGGGGTGGGGCCGTGGTCGGGCTACCTGCTGGTGGCCGCCGCCGGGGCGCTGCTGTGCGCGGCGGCGTCGGCATCGCGGCCCGGGCCCGGGGCAGCCCCGGCGGCACTGGGGCTGCGCAGGGTGGCGCTGACGCTGCTGGTGGTCCCGCCGGGCGTGCTGCTGGCGGTGTCCATGGTCACGCCCCGCTACGTCGACCGGTACGTGCTCTACGCGATGGCCGGACTGGCGCTGCTGCTGGGCGCCGCCGCCACCCGCCTCACCAGCGACCTCACCGCCCGCTCCACCGCCTACGTCACCGCCCGCTTCACCACCAGCCTCACCGCCCACGTCACCGACCGGTCCGCTGACGCCCGCCGCGCCGGCCCGCGCGGGCGCGTCCCGCGCCGGTCGGCCCCGAGCGGGCGGCGGGCCGTGTCGCTGCTGGTGGCGCTCGCCGCGGTGGTCGTGCTGGTGCCCTGGCATGTCGGGATGCGCACGCCCGAGGCGCGCAAGGACGACGCGGTCGCCGTGGCCGACACCGTGCGCGCGCTCACCGAACCGGGGGACGCCGTGCTCTTCGCCCCGGCCCGTCGACGTGACTGGCTGCTGCACGACCGCGCCCTGTACGGGACGCTGGACGACGTCGCGCTACGGACCGGACCGGGCCCCTCCGGGACGTTGCGCGGCGTGGAGTACCCGCCGGAGGAGGTCCGGCGGCGGCTGGGCGCCACCGACCGCGTCGTCACCCTGTCCGATCCCGAGGATCAGCCGCTCGACGCCACGGCCGCGGAGGCCACCAAGCGCGACACCCTCGACCGCGCCTTCCGGCGCTGCGGAACGACGGCGGTGCACGGGGCGCGGGTCAGCGTGTGGGCGCGGGACTGCGCCCTGGCACACCCGCTGCCGGGCGGCGCCCGGCGCTGAGGGCCCGGCCGGCGCCCCCGCCGGGCCGCCGGCGGTCGGTGCCCTCGGGCCTTGCGCCGTCAGACGCGTCCGCGGCGGGAGCGGAGGTGGTCGGCGATCGGGGCGAGGGCCGCGCGCAGCTCCTCCATGCTCTCCGGGGTGAGCAGGTCCATGAAGTGGCGGCGGACGGAGGCCACATGGTGCGGCGCGACCTCGCGCATGGTGTTCCAGCCGTGCTCGGTCAGTACCGCGAACAGGCCGCGCTTGTCGGTGTCGCAGTGCTCGCGGCGGACCAGCCCGGCGTTCTCCATGCGGGTGATCTGGTGCGAGAGCCGGCTCTTGGACTGGAGGGTGGCACCGGCCAGGTCGCTCATGCGCATCCGGCGGTCGTCGGACTCGGAGAGGTTGACCAGGATCTCGTAGTCGTTGATCGTCAGCCCGAAGGGCTGGAGGTCCCTCTCCATCTGGTACGTGAGCAGCCGGCTGACGTCCAGGTGCGTACGCCAGGCCCGCTGTTCCGACTCGGAGAGCCAGCGGGTGCCCTTATCGGTGTCCATGGCAGCGACTTTACCGAGCCGCGCCCGGTGACCCGCCGGGCACTCCCTGTTGCTGGGGCACCGCGCCGGTCGCCTGCTCGTCGAGCAGGTGCTCCGACGACTGGAGCAGCACCGTGCCCGCGCCGGTGAACTCGAACTGGTGCTCCTCGCCGGAGGCCCCGCCGAAACCGGTGAGCGACCGCACCCCGCCGAGGAAGCCGCGCAGGTACTGGTGGTCGTAGTGGTGGCATGGCGAGGGGCAGTCGGCCCAGCCGACGAGCGCCTGCGGGTCCACCCGGACCGGCGGTTCGACGAAGTGCACGGGCCCGTTGGACGCGGCGACGAACTTGCCGGTGCCGACGAGGGTGAGGAAGCCGGGGATGATCGACTGCTTGAGCGACAGCGTCGGCGAGAACGCGAGCAGGTTGCCGGACCTGATGGTGAGGTTGCCGTCGTCCAGGTCGAAGGAGTTGACGTCGAAGGCCCGGTCGGCGAGCAGCAGCTTGCCCTTGCCCTGGGCGACGACCCAGTCCGAGGCGTGCAGCGGCGAGTGGAAGCTGCGGGCCACCAGCTGGTCCAGCGGGCCGTGGCCGATGCCGTCGAAGGTGATCTGCCCGTAGTAGGCGATCATCTTGCCCTTCTGCAGGAACCACTGGCCTGCCAGGTCCACGCAGAAGGTGTACGGGTTGACGTTGTCGTCGCCGGGCAGGGTGTGCGCGTCGTGCACGGGGGTGTTCATCGTCGTCCTCGGCCTTCCCGGCGCCTCGGGCCTCGCGGCCTCACAGTTTCGCTTCGCTTGCCTGCACGTAGACCGTGCCGTGTCCGGACAGCTCCAGCTGGAACGCCTCGCCGGAGCCGCGGCCGACCATGTCCCGCCAGCCGAGTGCGGTGGTCAGCCGGTTGCGCAGGTCGCCGCGGTGCGCGACGTAGGCCTGCGGGTCGACGTTGACCGCTCGGTCGGGAGTGACGGCCAGCTCCAGTACGCCGCCGTGGGCCAGCACCGCCACCGAGCCCTGCCCCTGGAGGGTGGTGGTGAACAGGCCCTGCCCGGTGGCCTGGCCCCGGACCAGGCCCATGACGCCGCCCTGCGACCCGAGGAAGACGGTGCCCTGCCGCAGCGTGCCCTCGAAGGCGAGCAGCCGGTCGGCCTCCACGTGCAGCGTCTCCCCGGTCAGGTGCACCAGGTGCACCTCGTGCCCGCCGTGCCCGAACATGACCGTGCCGTTGCCCTCGACCGTCATCAGCGGGGCCGCCTCCCCGCGCACCCGGCGGCCGATGGCGGACATCACGCCACCCTGTCCGCCCATCAGGTCGGGGGTGAACGCGACCTCGCCGCGGTAGGCGAGCATCGCGCCGCGCTGGCTGTACAGGCGCTGCCCCGGCAGCACCTGCGCCTCGATCATCTTCGGTGTGATCTGGGTGAACGCCATCAGAGCTGCCCTCCGACCGTGTTGCGCTCGCTGGGCTGGAGGTAGACCAGGCCGTCGCCCTCGAAGCGGATCTGGAACGCCTCGCCGGACCCCTCCCCGATGAATGTCCGGAAGTTCACCCCGGACTGGAGCTCCTGCCGCAGGCGACCGGTGTGCGCGACGTAGGCGCCGGGGTCGACCTGGAGCGGGGTCTGCTCGGTGACGCGCAGCACGATGGCCGGGCCCTCGGAAAGCAGGGCGGCCTGCCCGCTGCCCTCGACGGTGGTGGTGAAGAGGCCGTTGCCCTGCGAGGCGCCGCGCAGCCCGGTGAAGGTGGTGCCGGTGCGGAGGCCCCCCTCGGTGCACAGCAGGTTGCTGGACTCCACATGCAGGGTGTCGTTCTGCAGCGTGACCATGCTGATGTCCCTGGCCTCGTCGGCGAGGTAGCAGGTGCCGCTGCCCTTGACCTCCATGACGGCCATCGTCTCGCCGGTGAGCCGGCGGGTGACCATGCCGCGGAGGCCGTCACCGCCGCCGGTCAGCTTCTTGAAGGCCATCTGGCCCTCGTACGCGATCATCGAGCCGTTCTTGGCCCTGACGGTGTCGCCGGTCAGGTCGACGGCGAGCACCTTGCTGCCTTGGAGACGGAAGTGAGCCACGTCCCAGAACCTACCCCGACCGGTTGAGGCCGGGGGAGGGGCTGCCACAATGGACGGCGCTTGTGCACCCCTTCACAAACCTGAGGACGAGGACATCGCTGTGGACATGACGACCGCCTCCGCACTCCGCCGGCTGCGCCTGGTCTCGGCCCCCGAGGCCGTCTCCTTCCTGGTGCTGATCGTCTGCTCGGTACTGAAGCGGACGACGGAGTTCAACGCCGTGCCGGTGGTCGGCATGATCCACGGCGTGCTGTTCATGATCTACATCCTGTTCTGGGCCATCGCCTGGTACTTCGCCAAGTGGTCGCTGAAGCGGGCCGCGCTCTACGCCGTGCTCTCCGTGCTGCCGGCGGGCGGCTTCTGGGCGGAGAGGATGCTCCGCCAGGAGGTCGAGGCCGGCGTCATCGCCGCCCGCGCCCGCCAGGAGGGTGTGGTCAGCAAGTGATCGTCGCCTTCTCCGTCACCCCGCTGGGCGTCGGCGAGGACGTGGGCGCCTACGTCGCCGACGCCGTCCGGGTCGTCCGCGAGTCCGGACTGCCGAACCGCACCGACGCCATGTTCACCTCGCTGGAGGGCGACTGGGAGGAGTGCATGGACGTCGTCCGCCGGGCGGTGGCCGCCGTCGAGGCGCGGGCGCCCCGGGTGTCGCTCGTTCTCAAGGCGGACATCCGCCCGGGAGTCACGGATGGACTAAACACAAAAATCGAGACCGTGGAGCGCCATCTCGCCTGACGCCTGCGCGGCGTCTGGCATCCGGGCACCCGCCGCGTGCCCGGGGCCCGTTCGGCGGCCCCTCCTGCGTTCGACAGGGAGACCTGCGTCACTTCTGCTGTGACTGTCGGGCTTCGTCGCAGGGAGTGGAGGGACCGTGGTGCCGGAGGGGTACGACTACGAGTTCTACAGCCGTCTCGCCGGGCCGCTGACCGAGCCCCAGCTGCCGTACCGGGTGCGTTACCGCAGCCTGCTGTCGAAGGAGCCGCACCGCGTCCGCGCGATGCTGCTGATGACGGCGGCGCCGACCCTGTCGTGCGTGCTGCTGCTGTGGCTCGTCTGGCCCAGCCACTGGACCGACCGCGAGGGCGCACCCGGGTACCTGATCGCCGCAGACGCGGTGATGCTGGGCTGCATCGGCCTGATCGAACTGTTCCGGCTGGTGAACGTGGCGTCCGTCGCGCACGCCACGATGGTCGCCAGGGATCCCGTGCCGGTGGTTCCTGAACCGGGCACGAAGGTGGCGTTCCTGACCACCTACGTGCCCGGCAAGGAGCCGCTGCACATGGTGCGCGCCACGCTGGAGGCCGCCGTCGGCCTGCGGCACGACGGCACGCTGCACGTCTGGCTGCTCGACGAGGGCGACGACCCCGAGGCCCGGCTGCTCTGCGCCGAGCTGGGCGTGCGCCACTTCACCCGCAAGGGTGTGCCGGAGTGGAACCAGCCCTCCGGCGCGCACCGCGCGCGGACCAAGCACGGCAACTACAACGCCTGGATCGCCGCGCACGGCGACGACTACGCCTTCTTCGCGTCCGTCGACACCGACCACATCCCGCTGCCGAACTACCTGGAGCGCATGCTCGGGTACTTCCGCGACCCGGACGTGGCCTTCGTCGTCGGCCCGCAGGTGTACGGCAACTACACCAAGCCCGTCACCAAGTTCGCCGAGAGCCAGCAGTTCCTCTTCCACGCCCTGATCCAGCGCGCCGGCAACCGCTACGGCTCGGCGATGTTCGTCGGCACCAACAACGCGGTGCGCGTCAGCTCGGTGAAGCAGATCGGCGGGCTCGTCGACTCCATCACCGAGGACATGGCCACCGGCTTCGAACTGCACCGCACCCGCAACCCGGCCACCGGCCGGCTGTGGCGCTCGGTGTACACGCCCGACGTGCTGGCCGTCGGTGAGGGACCGGAGTGCTGGACGGACTTCTTCACCCAGCAGATGCGCTGGTCCCGCGGCACCTACGAGACGGTCATCCGCCAGTACTGGCGCGGCCCGCACCGCTTCTCGCCGGGCAAGCTCCTCAACTACTCCCTGATGCTCGTCTACTACCCGATGAGCGCCCTCACCTGGACGCTCGGCGCGCTCAGCTGCACGTTGTTCCTGTGGCTCGGCGCCTCCGGCACCCAGGTGTCGGCCGGGGTGTGGCTGATGCTGTACAGCGACGTGGCCGCCCTCCAGATCGGCCTCTACCTGTGGAACCGGCGGCACAACGTCTCCCCGCACGAACCGCAGGGCTCGGGAGGCCTCGCCGGAATGGCGATGTCGGCCATCTGCGCACCGGTCTACGCCCGTTCGCTGCTGGCGGCCGTGTTCCGGCGGGACTGCCGGTTCGTCGTCACCCCCAAGGGGGCGTCCGCCAGCCCCGACCGGCTCAGCACGTTCCGCATCCACCTGGTGTGGATCGGCCTGTTCGGCAGCGGGCTCGCCGCCTCCGTCGTCCTCGACCACACCCACGTCGCCATGCGCACCTGGACGGTGCTGGCCCTGGTGATCGCGCTCGCGCCGCTCGCCATCTGGGGCTTCACCGAGATGCGCGGCAGGCGCCGCGACCGCCTTCCCCGAAGCGAGCGCCAGACCACGCTCGCCGTGACCACCAGCGGGAGTTGATCCATGCCCTACCGACCGAGCGCAAGGATGAAGAAGACCCTCCTGGGCACCGGCGTCGGCCTGGTGCTCGCCGGCCTCAACGCCCCGGCGACCATCGGCTTCGCCCGTGAGCAGATCCACGACTACCGAATAGCCCAGCCCGCCTACCAGGCGCGTTACGGCTCCTGGCAGTTGGCGAACGTCCCCGAGAGCTACCGCACCAACACCATCCACGCGGCGCTGCTGCGGACCGGAAAGGTGCTGCTGATAGCCGGCTCGGGCAACGACGAGGAGCAGTTCGACGCGGGCACCTTCGTCACCGTGCTGTGGGACCCGTCGGACAACAGCTACGAACGCGTCGAGACGCCCGAGGACCTGTTCTGCGCCGGCCACTCCCAACTGGCGGACGGCAAGATGCTGGTGGCCGGCGGCACCGCCCGCTACGAACTGCTGGAGGGCGGCGTCACGCGGGCCGGCGGCGGCATGATCGTCAAGAACGAGAACCCGGACCGGCCGCACACCCTGCCCGAGGGCACCCGGTTCCGCTCGCCGTCCGGCGTCGAGTACGCGTCCGACACCCCGGTGATCGTGCCCCGCGCCAAGAAGACGGAGAACAAGAAGACCGGGAAGGTCACCGTCACCCCCAGCGAGGTGCGGGTCTTCGTGGAGGCCGTCGAGGAGGGCGAGGAGTCCGTCACCGACCGGCACGCCCAGTACCGGATCGTCGGACTCAAGGGCAAGGACGCCGACAACCTGTACGGCATCGCCGAGAAGCTCACCCTCGACAAGCAGGACTTCCAGGGCATCAAGGACACCTACGAGTTCGACCCGGTGGCCGAGCGCTACCTGCCGGTCGACCCGATGGCCGAGGCGCGCTGGTACCCGACGCTCGTCACCCTGGAGGACGGCAGGGTCCTGTCCGTCTCCGGCCTGGACGACATCGGCGAGATCCTGCCCGGCGACAACGAGATCTACGACCCGAAGACCAAGAAGTGGTCCGCCGCCCCCCACCGGTACTTCCCCACCTATCCGGCGCTGTTCCTCACCAAGGGCGGCAAGCTCTTCTACTCCGGCGCCAACGCCGGTTACGGACCGGCCGACAAGGGGCGCGACCCCGGCATCTGGGACCTGGCGAACAACACCTTCGAGAAGGTCGGCGGCATGACCGACGCGGACCAGTTGGAGACCTCCAGCTCCCTGCTGCTGCCGCCGGCGCAGGACCAGAAGGTGATGGTGCTGGGCGGCGGCGGCATCGGCGAGTCGGAGCGCTCCACCGCCCGCACCGCGGTGGTCGACCTCAACGAGGACAAGCCCGCCTTCAAGCCGGGCCCCGACCTGCCGCAGGGGACGCGCTACCTCAACAGCGTGATCCTGCCCGACGACACCGTCTTCACCACCGGCGGTTCGGAGAACTACCGCGGGCGCAGCAACAGCGACATCCTCAAGGCGCAGTTCTACGACCCGGCGAAGAACGAGTTCCGCCCCGCCGCCGACCCCGAGGTGCCCAGGAACTACCACGCCGAGGCGCTGCTGCTGCCCGACGGGCGGGTCGCCACCTTCGGCTCCGACCCGCTGTTCGGCGACCGCTCCAACACCCGCCTGGGCACCTTCGAGAAGCGCGTGGAGATCTACACCCCGCCCTACCTGCACGGCGGCCGGGCCGACAACCGTCCCGTGGTGGGCGACGGACCGGAGCGGCTGCGGCGCGGCGCCGAAGCGGTGTTCGAGACCGGCGACGCGTCGCGCGTCGCGCGGGCCCGCCTGATCCGGCCCAGCGCCGTCACGCACGTCACGGACGTCGAGCAGCGCTCGGTCGCGCTGGAGGTGACGAAGGGCGACGGACGGGTGCGGCTCGACGTCCCCGAGGACCGCACGCTCACGCCTCCCGGCTGGTACATGCTCTTCCTGATCGACACCGAGGGCACGCCCTCGGAGGCGAAGTGGGTGCACCTGCCCTGACCCCGGCCCGCCCTTCCACCGCACGCCACGCCGCCGCACCGGCCCCCCGACCCCGGGGCCGGTGCGGCGGGCGCTTGTCCGGGTTCCGAGGATCAGGCCCGCACGGGTGCGCAGGCAGGCGGGGAGGCAGGTTCAGGCGGATGAGTTGCGGGCCAGGTCCAGGGCGTAGGAGGGCCACCACTGCCCGGCGGGCGGTCCGCCGCGGCACTCGCCGTCCGACTCTCCCGGCCGCTTCACCCACAGGTACGCGTCCACCAGCGGCTCGTCGGCCACCGCGGCCGCGGCCCGGCCCAGGGCCCGGCCCGGCGGGTTGCACCACGTCCCGTCCGGCGGCGGACCGTTGCCGTTGCGGCTGCTGTCGACCACGAAGCGCGCGCCGTCGAGCGCCGCCGACAGCCGCTTGCCGTAGGCCACGGACGCGGCGTCGGTGTGGAAGTTCGACACGTTCAGCGCAAAGCCGTCCGCCTGCGCCACGCCCGCCCGCCTCAGCGGCTCGACCAGCCGGGACGGGTCGGGAATCCAGCCGGCGTTGCCCGCGTCCACGTAGACCCGCACCCCCGGCTGCGCCTTCAGCCTGGCCACCGCGTCCCGCAGCAGCCGGTAGCGCTCCGCGTGGTGCACGGCGGCCGTGCAGCCCGCCACCACGTGCGGCACCGCGTCCGGCTCCAGCACCACCACCGCGGGCCGGTCGCCGACAGCCGCGGCGAACTCCGCCACGTAGCTGCGGTAGGCCGCGGCGGTGGCGGCGCCGCCGCGGGAGTAGAGGCCGCAGTCGCGGTGCGGGATGTTGTAGAGCACCAGGACGGGCGTGGTCCCGGCCGCCGCGGCGCCGGTGACGGCCGGGGTGATCTGCCGCGCCGGGTCGTCGTGGGACGGCCATACGGCCATCGGCCGGTCCGCGATCCGCCGCAGCAGCGCCGCGTCCGCCGTCCGGCCCGCCAGCTCCCAGTCGCGCACCTGCCGGGCCGCCGCGCTGTGCGGATCCACGTAGAACCCTGTCGCCTGCGCGCCGGCCGCCGGGGCCGGCGGTCCGGCGGGGGCGGTGCGCTCGGAGTTGACGCGGACCAGCCCGCCGTCGGCGCCACCGCCGTCGTACCCGGCGGTGCAGCCGAGGGCGAGCGCGAGCGCCACGAGGGCGGTGAGCATGCGCAGGCGTCTGCCGGACATCCACTCTCCCGTTTACGGCCGAAGGGGAAGAATGCGGGCAAGCCTGGCACGGCGCAGCCCGGAACCCGCGCAGGACACGGGCTCCGGGCGGCCAGGGGCCCGAAGTCTGAGACGGGGCTGACCGCGATATGACCGGCGGGTAGGGTCGTTCGCGTGCCGAAGCCGCTCAGTCTCCCGTTCGACCCGATCGCGCGCGCCGACGAACTGTGGAAGCAGCGCTGGGGTTCCGTGCCGTCCATGGCCGCCATCACCTCGATCATGCGGGCGCACCAGATCCTGCTCGCCGAGGTGGACGCGGTCGTCCGTCCCTACGGTCTGACGTTCGCCCGCTACGAGGCGCTGGTCCTGCTGACCTTCTCGCAGGCCGGCGAGCTGACGATGTCCAAGATCGGCGAGCGGCTGATGGTGCACCCCACCTCCGTGACCAACACCGTCGACCGGCTCGTGCGGTCCGGGCTGGTCGCCAAGCGGCCCAACCCCAACGACGGCCGGGGCACGCTGGCGTCGATCACCGACAAGGGGCGCGAGGTGTGCGAGCAGGCCACCCGCGAGCTGATGGCCATGGACTTCGGGCTCGGCGCCTACGACCACGAGGAGTGCGCGGAGATCTTCGCCATGCTGCGCCCGCTGCGCTTGGCCGCCGCCGACTTCGAGGAGGGCTGACCTGCCCGCTCGCCGGTCGCCCGCGTCTCCGGACGGGTGACGGCGGGGCCGCCTCGCCGCTGCCCGGAACGCCCGGTTACGCTCGTTGCCCATGAAGTCCAATGTGCTCACCCGGTACCGGGTGATGGCCTACGTGACCGCGGTGTGGCTGCTCGTGTTCACCGGGTTCATCATCGCCAAGTACGCCTTCGAGGTCGGGGACACCACGGTCGTCTCGCAGATCCACGGTGTGCTCTACATCATCTACGTCGTCTTCGCCTTCGACCTGGGCTCCAAGGCGCGCTGGCCGTTCGGCAAGCTGCTGTGGGTGCTGGCGGCCGGCTGCATCCCGGTGGTCGCGTTCTTCGTCGAGAAGCGCATCGCCGCCGAGATGAAGCCGCTGCTGGAGGACGCGGAGCCGGCCACCCCGGTCAAGGCCTGACCGGGCCGACCCGCCGCGGGCGAGTCCGCCCGGGGCTGCCCGGGGTCGCCCGGACTGTGAAGCCCCGCCCGGTGTCCGTCAAGGTCGCCGGGCGTCTGCTCTAGCCAAATAGTAGGACGTCCTAGTAAATTTGTCCTCATGGACGCTGACGCCACCGCTGAGGGCCGCCGCCGCTGGCAGGCCCGGTTCGACGCCGCCCGCAAGCGGGACGCCGACTTCACCACGCTGAGCGGTGATCCCGTCGAACCCGTCTACGGGCCCCGCCCCGGCGACACCTACGAGGGCTTCGAGCGCATCGGCTGGCCCGGTGAGTACCCCTTCACCCGGGGACTGCACGCCACCGGCTACCGGGGGCGGACGTGGACGATCCGCCAGTTCGCCGGCTTCGGCAACGCCGAGCAGACCAACGAGCGCTACAAGATGATCCTGGAGGCCGGTGGCGGCGGCCTCTCCGTCGCCTTCGACATGCCGACCCTGATGGGCCGCGACTCCGACGACCCGCGCTCGCTCGGCGAGGTCGGCCACTGCGGCGTCGCCATCGACTCGGCCGCCGACATGGAGGTGCTGTTCCGCGACATCCCGCTGGGGGACGTCACCACCTCCATGACGATCAGCGGCCCGGCCGTGCCGGTGTTCTGCATGTACCTGGTCGCCGCCGAGCGCCAGGGCGTCGACCCGGCGGTGCTGAACGGCACCCTCCAGACGGACATCTTCAAGGAGTACATCGCCCAGAAGGAGTGGCTGTTCCAGCCCGAGCCGCACCTGCGGCTCATCGGCGACCTCATGGAGCACTGCGCCGCGGGCATCCCGGCGTACAAGCCGCTGTCCGTCTCCGGCTACCACATCCGCGAGGCCGGCTCCACGGCCGCGCAGGAACTCGCCTACACGCTCGCCGACGGCTTCGGCTACGTCGAGCTGGGCCTCAGCCGCGGTCTGGACGTCAACACCTTCGCGCCCGGCCTGTCCTTCTTCTTCGACGCCCACCTGGACTTCTTCGAGGAGATCGCGAAGTTCCGGGCCGCCCGCCGTATCTGGGCCCGCTGGATGCGGGACGTCTACGGCGCCACCAGCGAGAAGGCGCAGTGGCTGCGGTTCCACACTCAGACGGCCGGCGTCTCCCTCACCGCGCAGCAGCCCTACAACAACGTGGTGCGCACCGCCGTCGAGGCGCTGTCGGCCGTGCTGGGCGGCACCAACTCGCTGCACACCAACGCGCTCGACGAGACCCTGGCCCTGCCCTCCCAGCAGGCGGCGGAGATCGCCCTGCGCACCCAGCAGGTCCTCATGGAGGAGACCGGCATCACCAACGTGGCCGACCCGCTGGGCGGCTCCTGGTACGTCGAGCAGCTCACCGACCGCATCGAGGCGGACGCCGAGAAGATCTTCGAACAGATCCGGGAGCGCGGCACCCGCGCCCACCCCGACGGCGTGCACCCGATCGGCCCGATGACGTCCGGCATCCTGCGCGGCATCGAGGACGGCTGGTTCACCGGCGAGATCGCCGAGGCCGCCTTCCAGTACCAGCGCGCGCTGGAGAAGGACGAGAAGCGCGTCGTCGGCGTGAACTGCCACACCGGTTCCGTCACCGGCGACCTGGAGATCCTCCGGGTCAGCCACGAGGTCGAGCGGGACCAGGTCAGCGCGCTTGCCGCGCGCAAGGCCCGCCGCGACGAGGCCCGGGTGCGCGCCGGGCTGGACGCGATGCTGGCGGCGGCCAGGGACGGCGGCAACATGATCGGGCCGATGCTCGACGCGGTGCGGGCGGAGGCCACGCTCGGCGAGATCTGCGACGTCCTGCGCGACGAGTGGGGCGTCTACGTGGAGCCGCCCGGCTTCTGACCGGCCCGGTCGTCCGGCTCGGCCCCACCCCCGGCAGCGCCGCCGTGCGCGAGCGCGCTGGGGGTGAGGCGGCCGACGATCGCCGGGGTCTCCCGGACCAGGGTGCGCACTGCTGGCTGACCAGACGCCGGACCGACGTCGTGCAGATCTCCCCCGACCCTGAAGCCCTCGAACCCCTCACCACCGCCGTGCTCACCGAGATGCACGACGAGCGGATTGCCTGCCCTCGCCGCTACCTCCCCGAAGGGGGCATGGACAAGGTCTATCCCGACAACGATCAGATCGGTCCGGCTACGCCACCACAGGGGACATGACCCGCTGTGGGCGTGACATGCGACGGCGGACCCTAGCTGGGCGGCTGCAGTTCCCAGTGGGGCGGCTCGATGGATGTCCGCTCCACCGCGATTCGACCGGCCGTGCCGGGAATGTCCATCAGCCTTCCGAACGAGCCGGAGTGATCGCTGGGGGTGTGCTCGATGTCGGCCCACACCCGGCTGCCGGGCCCGGCGGAGCCGTTCGAAACGGTCCACTCGGCGTACTTGTCAGCGCAGTTGCTGACCGCCACGCGGTGGTCCGATGTCACCTTCATGCAAGCGCGCGGGTTCGAGCCCGGAGGGGAGATCTCCATCATCCCGTTGGGAAGTTTCTGTACCTGCCAGTTCGCCGAGGTGGACGCGGTGTCCGTGCAGGCGCCCAGCGACACCATGCCGATGTTCCCGTGTGTCTTGGGCCAGACCAAGCACTTGCCGTCGTGGAGAGCTGCGAACCGGTAGACCCCGTCGACGAGGGGGGCGGCCTGGGCGGGCTGCGCGAGTGCCGCGGTGGCCGCAAGTGCGGCGGCCATGACGGCGATGACACGTGAACGCATGGGGTGGGACTCCTCGGACAGTCGGATGGATCCGATCACACGGCACAGACGCGGTTGACGCACACTTCGCCGGACTCGGGGAAGGCACTGATCGTGGAACACTGACCCCTCCGAAAGCAGGCCGCGCCAGCCGCTGTCACGCGTTCGGCCTAGCCGCATCACCCGATGGCGTGGCGGCACTCGGAATGTGGTTTCGCCGAGGACTCCGTGAACAAGAGCCCACGCCAGCGGGGGTGCTGGAGCAGTGGCGAGGCATCGCCCGCCCGACACGGCAGGACCGCGCGCCGAACCCTCGGCACCGGTGCCAGGGAGCGACCGCGACAGACGTGGGCCAACCCCGCCCCCGAGGGCCTTCCCGCCTGGTACCCGACCTGGCCCACCCTCCACAGAGGCTTCTGCCCCGGGTGCGACACGGCGTTCGCATCCGTAGCAGAGGGCTCTCCCATGATCATGGGGCTGGTTCCACTCTGCGCCAATCCTCGCAGTGGCCTCGGCCTCGATCAGTTCTGGGGCATCCGCTCGGCCACCCCGCGGACGAGTTCGAGCCCGTCCGCCGAGCGTAGTGACTCCAGCAGCCGGAGTAGGTCATGCTGAGACAGGGCCATCCTGCACCTCCCGCGTTGAACTGCCCGTTCACTACGGAGAGTTGCGCGATGGCCCGCCTCATGCGCAGAGAGCGCGGGCCCCTTCGCGGGTGTGCGCCCGGCGAGCAAGCCCGCGCACACCTCACCCTTGATCGGCTACACCACGCGGCGGGACGCCATCCCGGACCCAGCCCCGACCTGCCGCATCGCCTGGTGCTGGGACCGGGTAGGTTCGCCGCAGGCTCGCAGTTGTTCGGGCACGGACGTGCCTTTCGCCTTCCCACCGTGGGCCGGTGATCGCCTGCGAGTGACAAAGGGGGCAGTGTGAACGGCAATCCGCTGTACCACTGGATAGGGCTGGCGGTGTCCACGGCGGTCGTGCTGCCGGTGCCGGTGGCGATACTGCTGGGGTGGACATCGCCGTGGATGCGGAAGCGAGAGGCCGGGAAGCGGCTTCGCGCCTACGGCATCCTGTGCATCTACGGCCTCATTCTCGTCAACAGCATCCCCCGGATCGCCGACGCCTCCTTTGAGACGGTCATGGCCTGCATGAACGTCGGCTTCGGCTTCATCGCCGCCGCTGTGGTCCTGTTCCTGCTCGCGGAACGCAAGGACGCACGCGCCCGGACAGCCGCCGTGGTCGAACCGAGGGAAGGCTGAAGCTCACTCCGCCACACCCGAGTTCTTGCGCCACGCCCTTACGCCACCCCCTGTGCCGGTACGAGCCTCCCGGAGCGCATCTCGATCGACCGGTCGGCGAAGTGGCGTACCACGGCTCGGTCGTGGCAGATGAAGAGGTACGCCAGGTCCAGCTCGTCCTGGAGGTCGGCGAGCAGGTTGAGGACTCCGGCCCGGATGGAGGGGTCGAGAGCGGACACCGGTTCGTCCAGCACCAGCAGGCGGGGCTCGGAGGCCAACGCCCTCGCGATGCCAGCGCGTTGGCACTGCCCGCCGGACAGCTCGTGCGGGTGTCG
Source organism: Streptomyces sp. 549 (assembly GCF_030124175.1). GTDB lineage: Bacteria > Actinomycetota > Actinomycetes > Streptomycetales > Streptomycetaceae > Streptomyces. The sequence continues at coordinate 118,518 of NZ_JASKMT010000012.1, forward strand.
GTCGCCGTAGGCGGGGTCCAGGCCGACCCGGTCGAGGAGTTCCGCGACCCGGGCGGGGCCCGTCGTGTCCCAGCGGCCCTGCACGTGGAGGGGTTCCGCCACCGCGTCCCGGATGCGGTGGCGGGGGCTGAGCGAGCCGTACGGGTCCTGGAAGACCGGCTGCATCCGGGGGCGGATCGGACGCAGTTCGCGTTCGGGCAGAGAGGTCAGTTCCCGACCCTCGAAACGGACCTCGCCCCCGTGCGGGCGCCGCAGCTGGAGTACGGCCGCGATGGTGGATGACTTGCCGCAGCCGGACGGGCCGTTCAGGGCCAGGGTCTCACCCGCGTCCACTGTGAAGGACACCTGGTCGACGGCGGTGACCGTGCCGTAGCGGACGACCAGGTCGCGCACGTCGAGCAGTGCGTGGCCCTCGTCGCCGGGCAGGGCGCGGCTGCGGTCGTCGGGCCGGTGCTCGCGCGGGTTCATGCGGGCTGCTCCAGGAACAACTCGGTGGCGGAGTGCGGGAGGTCGTCCCAGCGGTGGCAGGCGACCTCGTGGTCGGCGCCGGCCGCCCGCAGCGACGGCTCCTCGCGGCGGCAGCGGTCCTCGGCGAGCGGGCAGCGCGGTGCGAAGGCGCAGCCGGGCGGAAGCGCGTCGGGGGCGGGGGGAGAGCCGGGGATGGAGGGCAGCCGGCGGCGACGCCGACGGGCCCCGGACCGTGAGTCGTCAGCGGCACCGTGACCCGCACCGGCACCCGCATGTACATCGTCCGGTGGCAGTGACGCCATCAGTCCCACTGTGTACGGCGCGCGGGGGCGGCCCAGTACTGCCCCGGCCGGGCCCTGCTCGACCTGGCGGCCGGCGTACATGACCAGCACGCGGTCGGCGTGGCCCCGGACCACGCCCAGGTCGTGGGTGACCAGGACCAGCGCGGCCCCGACCGCCTCGCGCTGCTCGCCGAGGACGCGGAGGACCTGTTCCTGGAGTTCCGCGTCGAGCGCGGTCGTGGGTTCGTCGGCGACGACGACGTCCGGTTCGTTGATGGTCGCCATGGCGATCACGGCGCGCTGGCGCATGCCGCCGGAGTACTCGTGCGGGTACGCCCGCGCCTTGCGTGCGGCGTCGGGGATTCCCACCCGGTCGAGCGCGGCGACCGCGCGAGCGCGGGCCTCCCTGCGCGGCACGCCGCCCACCGACCTGACGGCGGCGGCGAGTTGGTCGCCCACCGGGTGGACGGGGGAGAGCGCGGAGAGGGCGTCCTGCGGGACGAGGGCGATACGGCGGCCTCGCTGGGAGGCCAGATCCGCCGCACCGCGCAGCCGTACCGTTCCGGTTGTCGTCGCGCCCGCGGGCAGCATCCCGAGCAGGGCCCGCGCCGTGAGGGACTTGCCGGCGCCCGACTCGCCGACGAGGGCCAGCACTTCGCGGGGCCGGACGTCGAAGGACAGCCCGCGCACGGCCTCCACCCCGTCGAACGCGATCCGCAGCTCGCGCACCGACAGCAGTACGTCGTCGTCAGACGTCAACGGGGGCCTCCTTCGACACGGTCTTCGTGCTTGCCGGGTTCGTGCTGTGTGTCGGGCTCGTCGCCCCGGTCGGGTCCGGTGCGGGCGTCCTGGCCTTCACGGACCTGCGCCGGGCGGCCTGCCGGGCGGACCGCCGGCCGCGCTGCCCGTCGGCGTACGTCGCTCCCGACACCGCCAGACCGGCCAGCAGGGCCAGCGCGACCGCCGGGGCGAGCGCCGCCCACGGGGCGCGTTCCACGTACGCGCGGGACTCGTCGAGCAGCAGCCCCCACTCGGGCGTCGGCGGTTGGGCGCCGAGGCCGAGGAATCCGAGGGCGGCGAGGGCGAGGGCGATGCCCGGGAGGCGGAGGACGGCGTGGCGTGCGACGGGACCCGCGACGGACGGGAGCACGTGCCGGGTGAGGATCCATGACGGGCTCGCCCCGATGGCCCGCTGGGCCGTCAGGAAGGTGGACGCGCGGACCTCCTGGACCAGCGCCGCCGAGTGGGCCGACAGGGCCGGCCAGGAGACCGCAGCCACGGCGAGGGCCGCGCCGCCCGTGCCGGGGCCGGCTGCCGCGGCGACGAGGATGCCGACGATCACCGGGGGCAGGGCGTTGGCGATGTCCGACGCGCCCGCGGCCAGGCCGGGCAGGAAGCCGAGTGCCAGGGCCACCAGCAGGCTCAGGGCGCAGACCGCCGCCGCGGTGCCGACCGTGGAGGCCGCGCCGTGGCCGAGGCGGGCCAGCACGTCACGGCCGAGCCCGTCCGTGCCGAGCGGATACGCCCAGGACGGCGGCAGCAGGCGGGCGGTGGTGTCCACGGCGTACGGGTCACGCAGCAGGCCCCAGCCGATGGTGGTCAGGAGGACGGCTGCCAGGACCAGGGGTACCGCCGGATGGGTGCGGACCGGTCGGGTCGGCGGGAGGGTGAGCCCCGCGTCGCGCAGGGCCGGGCCGAGCAGGCGGCGGCGGACGAGGGCGGCCAGGGCGCCGGCGGCCAGACCCAGGACGAGCAGGGCGAGGACGGAGCCCTGGAGGAGCGGGAGGTCCTGGGACTTGGCCGCGCCGAGCGCCGTGCGGCCGATGCCGGGCACCGCGAACACCGTCTCCACGGCGACCGCGCCGCCCGTCAGGCCGACGGCGACCATGCCGAACTGCGGTACCAGCGGCGGCAGCACACGGCGCAGCGCGGCGGTCGAGACGCGGGACCGGCTCACGCCCGCGCCGCGCCACAGCTCCACCCAGCGTTCGTCGAGTACGGCGGGCAGCGCGTCCGCGACCAGGCGGCCCAGCAGGCCGCCGGCCGGGACGCCGAGGGCGATCGCGGGCAGGACAAGGTACTCCGGTCCCGCCCAGCCCGCTGTGGGCAGCCAGCCCAGCCACACCCCGCACACCAGCAACGCGACCGTGGCCAGCAGGAACTCGGGCACGGCGGCGAGCATCGCGGCGAACGCGCCGCCCGTTCCCCGGCTCCGGACGAGCACCGGGGCGACCAGCGCGCAGGCCAGGAGTGCCGCGACGGCGAAGGCGGCGCCCATCAGGCCGAGGGAGACCTGGAGGCCGGAGGCGACCGAGGGGAGCACGTCGGTGCCGGACACCCACGACGTGCCGAGGTCGCCGCGCAGCAGGCCCAAGGCCCAGTCCCCCAGGAGGGTGAGGGGACCGGCGCCGAGGCCCAGGTCCTCGCGGATCGCGGCCAGCGCCTCGGGCGTGGCCTCCTGCTCGGCTGACCGGGCCCGCAGCACGGTCAGCGCGGGGTCGCGGCCGGACAGCCACGGCAGGAGGCCGACCACGGCCAGCACGGTGATCAGGCAGACGAAGCGGGCCGACCCCGCGGGGCCGACCCGCTTCCAGACGGACTGCTTCACTTGACGTAGGTCTCCGAGGTGACCAGCTCACGCTCGCGCGGGTCGTGCGCGGCGTCCACGACTCCGGCCGCGTCGCCCTGGATGACCCGCTCGTGCAGCATCGGCACGGCGGCGTCGGTGCCGAGGACGGCGGCCTCGGCGTCGATGACGGCCTGGCGGCGGGCGTCGCCGGCGGCGGTGTCGGAGGCCTTGCCGAGTGCCTTGTCGACGGTCCGGTCGGCGAGCTGGGGGATGTTGAAGGAGCCGTCGGAGGCGAAGTCGCTGTACAGGTAGGCGGCCGGGTCGCCGGAGTCGAGAACGGTCGCCCGGGAGAGGACGAAGGCGTCGAACTCGCCTGCCAGCGCGTCGGATTCGATGTTGGCGTACTCGCGCACGTCGAGCCTCACCTTGAACCCGGCCTTCTGCAGCTGCTGCTGCAGTGCGGCGGCGACCTCGGGCAGTTCGGCGCGGTCCGTGAAGGTGCCGATGGTGATCGACTTGCCGGCCGGGTCACCGGCCTTGGCGCGCTTCACCGTGGACCGCAGGTCGGCCGCCCAGGGGAGTGCGGGCCCGAGCAGTCCCTCGGCCACGTCGGCGCGCCCCTCGTAGACGCCCTCGACGATCGACTCGGTGTCGAGGGCCTCGCGGGCGGCGGCGCGCAGGGCGGCGTCCTTGAAGACGCCCTTCTCGGTGTTCAGGTAGAGCGTGTTGGTGCGGGGCATCGGGACCTCGGTGATCAGGTCCTCGTCGAGCACGGCTGCCTGCGACACGGGCACCGACTCGACGATGTCGGCCTCACCGCTGCGCAGGGAGGCAGCGCGGGCGGTGCCGTCCGGCACGAACTTCACGTCGATGCCGGGGGCCTTGGCCTTGCCGCCCCAGTAGTCGTCGTAGCGGTCGAGGGAGGCGGAGGAGGTGCCGTTGACCTTGGTCAGCTCGAAGGGGCCGGTGCCGGCGCCCACCGGGTCGACGGTCTTCCCCTTGTAGGCCTTCGCCGCGAGGATCGACAGCTGCGGCGAGCTGAGCCGCTGCGGGACCAGCGGGTCCTCCACGGCGGTGGTGACGGTGACGGTGTCGCCGTCGGCCTTCGCCGTCAGCTTGACGCCGTCGAGGATGCGGGGCTTGGGGGAGGCGGTGGCCGCCACGGTGAGGGACTTCGCGACGGCCTCGCCGGTGAGCTTCGTCCCGTCGTGGAAGGTCACCCCGTCCCGGAGGGTGAACGTCCACTGCTTGCCCGACTGCTTCCACTCGGTGGCCAGCGCGGGCTGCGCGTCGCCCTCCGCGTCCAGCTTCACCAGGGTCTCCGCGGTCGACCACCGCGACAGCTTGAACGCGTCGTCGGACAGCGGCGTCAGGCCCGAGCGGGGCGGCTGCATCATCGCGACCCGTATGCGCTTGCCCTCCCCGGAGGCCGCGTCCTCCGTCGTGCCCGTCGACGAGAAGCAGCCTGTGAGCAGGAGGGAGGACGCCGCGGTGGTGATCGCGACGAGGGGAACGGATCGGGCGGGATGGCGCACAGGGGACTCCGGGGGGAGGGCATCGTTGAAGTTTGAACATCGCCGACCGTAGCATGATGACAATCGTTTTCAGAAGCGGACATTTATCACATGCCCAAGAGCCTTGTACGTTCCGCGAGTTGAAGAGTGGTGCGTCCTGCGGGACGGCGAAAGCCGAGCCGGATGTGGCCTGTACGTGTCAGCCCTGGCTCTACTCGCCGTTCGGTTGTGCGGTGGCCTCCATGGCGGCGAGGCCGCCGAGTAGGAGGGCGGCGAACCGGGCGGCCCACTGCCGGTCGACCGAGCCGCCGCTGATCAGGCAGCGGTGCACGACCGCGCCCGCGATCACGTCGAAGAGCAGGTCGACGACGCGGGCCGTCTCGGCGGTGTCCGCGGCGTCCGGCGGTAGCTCGCCCCGGGCCTGGGCGCGCGCCCGGCCGGTGACGACGAGGTGCTTCTGGCGGTCGACGACGGTTGCGCGCAGCCGCTGCTGGAGTGCGGGGTCGGTGGCGGCCTCGCCGACCACCGCCAGCAGGGCCGCCGAGGTCTCGGGGCGTTCCAGCAGCGCGCCGAAGGACAGGACGACGCCCTCCAGGTCGTCCCGCAGGTTGCCAAGGTCCGGCAGTTCGAGCGAGTCGAAGACGGTCGCGACCGCGTCCACGACCAGTTCGCTCTTGCCCGGCCAGCGCCGGTAGAGCGTGGTCTTCGCCACGCCCGCACGGCTGGCGACGTCCGCCATCGACAGCCCGGACCAGCCCAGTTCGACCAGGGCCGCCCTGGTCGCGTCCAGAATGGCCGCGTCCGTGGCGGCGTTGCGTGGTCGAGCCATGGGGTGACCCTACCCAGCACATGAGTTACGCTACGGCCCGTAGCGGAATGGCCTGCGGTGGACCTGCCCCGGTCTCCGGAGCGCCGCGACACACCGCGACAACCACAACCGGGTGGGGACCCGGCGCACAACACCGCGTGGAGGGGGGAGACTGTCCTCATGCAGCCACGCAACATGTCCATGAGCGGAGTGGTCGACCTCGGTGCCGTGAAGGCCGCCGGGGAGGCCAAGCAGAAGGCGGAGGAGGCGCGCGCCCAGCGCGCCGCCGCCGGCAGTGGGCCGGGATCGGCCGCGGCGCCGTCCGGCCTGGTGATCGACGTCGACGAGGCGGGCTTCGAGCTCGACGTGCTCCAGCGGTCCGCCGAGGTGCCGGTGGTCATCGACTTCTGGGCCGAGTGGTGCGAGCCGTGCAAGCAGCTCGGACCGCTGCTGGAGCGCCTCGCGCAGGAGTACCGCGGGCGCTTCGTACTCGCCAAGATCGACGTCGACAGCAACCAGATGCTGTTCCAGCAGTTCGGCGTGCAGGGCATCCCGGCCGTCTTCGCCGTCATCGCCGGTCAGGCGCTGCCCCTCTTCCAGGGCGCGGCCCCCGAGGCGCAGGTCCGCCAGGTGCTGGACCAGCTGATCCAGGCCGCCGAGGAGCGGTTCGGCATCGTCGGTGCCCCCGTGGACGGGGACGCCGCTCCGGTGGCCGAGCAGGCGCCCGAGCCGCCGGTCGATCCGGTGCTGGCCGCGGCGCACGAGGCGCTGGACGCCGGTGACCTCGGCGGTGCGGTGCAGGCCTACCGCAACGTGCTCTCCGACAACCCGCTGAACCAGGAGGCGAAACTGGGCCTGGCGCAGGCCGAGTTGCTTGCCCGGGTGCAGGGTCTTGACGAGCGCGAGGTGCGCACCGCCGCCGCCGACGCGCCGACGGACGTGCAGGCGCAGCTGCGGGCGGCGGACCTGGATCTGGTCGGCGGCCACGTGGAGGACGCCTTCGGCCGACTCGTGGAGACGGTTCGCCGCACCGCGGGGGACGACCGGGAGAGTGTCCGGCTGCGTCTGCTGGAGCTGTTCGAGGTGATCGGCGGGGAGGACCCGAGGGTCGTCGCCGCCCGCGGCGCGCTCGCCCGGGTGCTGTTCTGACCGTCGTCCCGATTCCGCCGCGCTTATTTACAGACTGACAAACAGCGGCCGCGCTTTGCCAAATCTTGGCAATCGCGGCCGCTGTTACTCCGGGTAAGTGCAGGTCGGCGTTTTCTCCGTAAGGTGCCCGTTTGATCCACTTGTCAGCGCCGACCCGGCGGGCACCCTCCGTACCCGCCCTGTTCGCGGCGCCGGGCTGTGGTTACCCGTTCGTTACCCGTAAGTAACGAGGCCCTTGTGTCGCGGCCCGTCCATGGACCACGATCGGCCACGCTCGGTCCACTCCCACCGCCCGGCAGCCAACCGGTGTCCGTGCGGCCAGTGGTCACCCCACCGGGCAGGCCGCGGGCACCCCACCCGCGGTCAGGACAGGGGGGTCTCCGCCGATCGGCGGGGCCTGTCCGCAGCCGCGCGAGAGCGCGGCAAGTGGTTGTCGCTCGGGGGTGATCGCCGGCCGACGGGACGCTTCCCGCGCCCCGGGGCTTCGGCGTTCCCCTTCCCGAGGACGGAGCACTTCTCCCATCCCTGCCGGGGGGCGGTCCGCATCGGACGGCCGCACCGGGCCGGAGATGTACGTCCGAGAAGGAGGAATGTCATGGAGTCTGTGGCTCGTGGCGGGACCAGGTGGAAGCGGTTCGCCGTTGTCATGGTCCCGAGTGTGGCCGCCACCGCGGCGGTCGGCCTGGCGATAGGCCAGGGCGCGCTCGCCGCGTCGTTCAGTGTGTCCGGGCAGCAGGCCAAGGTCGCCGTGGACAAGCTCGACGGCAGCGGGTTCGTCCAGTACGGGGCGATCGACACGCAGCGTGGCGGCAAGAAGGTGCCGGTGGCGGTCTCGGCGTTCAAGACCGCGGAGCTGACCAACCTGTGCCAGTCGGTGGTGGTGCCCGTACCCGGCTTCGGCGACGTGTCGCTGCTGCTGCGGGCCGGGCAGGGAAGCAAGAAGGTCGAGGCGCAGAACCTCTACATCGACCTCGACCAGCTCGACGCGGACGCGACCTTCCGCAACATCAACATCGGTGTCGCGGCCGGCGACTCGAACAAGGGGCCCGGCATCAAGCCGGGCGACGACGCCGGAGCCGGCTCGTTCGCCCAGGAGGCCGACTCGGCCACGCTGCTCAACGTCCGCCAGACGTCGTGGGCGACCAGCGCGGGCACCTTCAAGCTCTCGGGACTGAAGATGAACGTCTCCAAGGGCAAGAACGAGTGCTTCTGACGCACTGAGGGGGAGCGGGGCGTGGCGTCCCGCTCCCCGACCTCGAACTTCGCACCGTCCGGCCCGAGGGAGCTGTTCTTATGAGTGCCGAGTCGCTGGGGACGCCGTCGCGCGTCGGCCACTGGCGCAGGTCGTTCCGCCACTGGCGCTGGCAGCGCCCGTTCTGGGCGGGACTGCTGACACTGCTGGCCGGTCTGCCGATCGTCTGGATACCGTACGCCGATCCCAGCCTGGAGGACCTGTCCTTCCGCCTGGCCACCACGACGGGGTCGGGTTCGCTGATCATCGGGGTGCTGCTGGTGGTACTGGGCCTGACGCTCTGGTACCAGCCGCACGGGCGGGTCTTCGCCGGGGTCGCCGCGATCCTGCTCGCCCTGGTGTCCCTGGTGGTGTCCAACATCGGCGGGTACCTCGTCGGATTCCTGCTGGCCCTGGTCGGCGGCGCCATGGCCGTCTCGTGGGCGCCCGGTGACGCCTCCGCGAAGGCCCGCGACACCCGGCCGGTGGAGCCCGCCGAGCCCGCCGAGCCGGTCGGCCCGCGGCCCGTCGTGGAACCCGCAGCCGGCACCGCCCCCGCCGCCGCGGTGGACACCGCCACCGCCGTCGGCACCGACAACCGGGCCGTGTCCGCCGGGAACGAGGCCGGTCCGGCGGACGGGGGAACCCGTGCCGGATGACAGGCCCGCCCGCACCGGTCCGCGGCATGCCGCACCGCGCAAGCCCCTGCTGACCCGGCTGCACGTGCCCACCGGCAAGGCGGTGGCGCTGGCCGCGATGCCGTCCGCGGTGCTGATGAGCATGGGGCTGATGCCCCAACTGGCCAGCGCCCGGCCCCTGCCCGACAACCCGTTCGCGGACGGCCCGTGCGTCACGGCACCCGACCGCGAGCAAGCGCCTGCCGACGGCGTTGACGGCGTTGAGGGCGCTGACGGCGCTGACGGCCGGGAGGACGCGGGGGGCAAGCAGGACGCCGGAGGCGTGGACGGCCCCGAAGCCGACGCCCCCGACTCCCCGGGCGCCTCCGGCCCGTCCGGCGTGCCGCGCCCGGGCGCCTCCGGCGGCCCGCAGACGACGCCGAGCCCCGGCCCGAAGCCGACTGCCCCGGCCGCCCCCGACGTGCCGAAGCCCGCCGCACCCGGTGCGTCCGCCCCGGCGGAGCCCGCGCCGGCTCCCAGCCCGTCCGCGACGCGCAACCCGCTGGACCCGCTGGGCATCGGCGACGCGCTCAGGGACCTGCTCACCCCTGGCGGCAAGCCGTCCCCCACCCCGACCCCCTCGGGTACCCCCGAAGCGGCCGGGACCGAGGCCCCGGACACGGGGGCCGCCCCCGGACGCCCCGACCCGTCCGCCGCCCCCGCCACCGGTGGCGCCGCCCCGGACAAGCCGGGCCGCGGGCCGTCGGAGGGCGACGCCACCGGCAGTGCCGGGCGCGACGCCCCCGACGCCGCTGCCGAGGACCTGACGGCCGACGCCGCCGAGGACCTGCCGGCCGACGCCGCCGAGGACCTGCCGGCCGACGCTGCCGCGGAGGAGGAGAGCACACCCGAGGAGGACGCGGCGGGCAAGGAGCCCTTCCCCTGCCCGGAGTTCGACGCTGAGGCGTACCGCGACGCCGCCGCCGAGCCGACCGCCGCGCTCGTCCCGGACACACCCTGGCGGCTGGAGTCGACCCGGCTGACACTGCTGGGCCTGAAGTACCACGGCATCGTGCAGGTGACGACGTTCAACGGCGCCCAGAAGCGCGTACTGAAGTTCACCGCCGACTCGCTGGACATCAGGGACCTGCACCAGCTCGTCGACGGACCGGCCGGCAGCACCCAGCACGTGCGGGCGCGGGCCGGGAGTACCTCCACCATCCGCGGCGGCACCGTGACGATGTACACAGAGGAGCTGAAGGGCAAGCTGTTCGGGCTGATCCCGATCACCTTCAGTCCCAAGTCCCCGCCGCCGCTGGACGTGCCGGTGGCGTTCTTCACGGACGTCCGGGTCGTCCAGGCGGGCCAGTTCGGCGGCACGTTGACCGTGCCCGGCATGCGGCTGACCAACTCCGGCTGACCCGCCGACCCACCGCCCCCGACGGGGGCCGACGTCCGCAGCACGAGGGCCCGCCCACCGCGAGATCGCGGTGGGCGGGCCCTCGTTCACGTTCCGGTCGGCGTCTCCCGGGGGACGCCGACCGGCGCTGTGTCAGCTCTCGCTGCCCAGGTGCAGCACACGCACCATGTTGGTGGTGCCGACCACTCCGGGCGGCGAACCGGCTGTCATGATCATCGTGTCGTTCTCGCGGAAGCGGTTGAGCTTCAGCAGCTCGGCGTCGACCAGGCCGACCATGGCGTCGGTGTTCTCGGCGTGCGGCACCACGAAGGTCTCCACACCCCAGGTCAGCGTCAGCTGGTTGCGGGTGCTGGCGTCCTCGGTGAAGGCCAGGATCGGCTGCTCCACGCGGTAGCGGGACAGGCGGCGCGCGGTGTCGCCGGACTGGGTGAAGGCCACCAGGGCCTTCGCCCCCAGGAAGTCCGCCATCTCGCAGGCGGCGCGGGCCACCGAACCGCCCTGGGTGCGGGGCTTCTTGCCCGGAACCAGCGGCTGCAGGCCCTTCGACAGCAGCTCCTTCTCGGCGGCCACCACGATCTTCGACATGGTCTTGACCGTCTCGATCGGGTACTGGCCGACGGAGGACTCGGCGGACAGCATCACCGCGTCGGCGCCGTCCAGGATGGCGTTGGCGACGTCGGACGCCTCGGCGCGGGTCGGGCGCGAGTTGGTGATCATCGACTCCATCATCTGGGTCGCCACGATCACCGGCTTGGCGTTGCGGCGGCACAGCTCGATGAGGCGCTTCTGCACCATCGGCACCAACTCCAGCGGGTACTCCACCGCCAGGTCGCCGCGGGCCACCATCACACCGTCGAAGGAGAGGACGACCTCCTCCATGTTCTCGACCGCCTGCGGCTTCTCCACCTTGGCGATGACCGGCACCCGGATGCCGACCTCGTCCATCACCTGGTGCACGTCCCGCACGTCGGCGGCGTTGCGCACGAAGGACAGGGCGACCATGTCGCAGCCCATGTGCAGCGCGAACTTGAGGTCGTCGACGTCCTTCTCGGACAGCGCCGGCACGTTGACGGCCGCGCCGGGCAGGTTGATGCCCTTGTGGTCGGAGATCACTCCGCCCTCGATGACGATGGTCCGCACCTGCGGGCCCTCGACCTCGACCACCTGGAGCGCGACGTTGCCGTCGTTGATCAGGATCGGGTCGCCCTTGGAGACGTCACCGGCCAGGCCCTTGTAGGTGGTGCCGCAGATGGTCCGGTCACCGGGGACGTCCTCGGTGGTGATGACGAACTCCTCGCCGCGGACCAGCTCGACCGGCCCCTCGGCGAAGGTGGCGAGGCGGATCTTCGGGCCCTGGAGGTCGGCGAGCACGCCCACCGCCCGCCCGGTCTCCTCGGCGGCTTTACGGAGGCGGTCGTACCGCTCCTGGTGCTCCGGCTGGCTGCCGTGGCTCATGTTGAAGCGGGCCACGTTCATACCGGCCTCGATCAGCGTCTTCAGCTGATCGTAGGAGTCGACGGCGGGGCCCAGGGTGCAGACGATTTTGGAACGGCGCATGGGTGCGATCCTATCGTTTTGTTTAGACGCGAAACGTATCGGGGGGTGACGCAGCTCACCGATCAGCGGCTGACCAGGCTGTACGCCTGCGCGGCGATCTCCAGCTCCTCGTCCGTCGGCACCACGGCGACGGCGACCCGAGCGTACTCCGGGGAGATCAGCCGGGGCGTGTCCCCGCGCACCGTGTTGAGCTGCGTGTCCAACGCGAGGCCCAGCTCCTCCAGACCCTCCACGGCGGCCTGCCGCACCGGCGCCGAGTTCTCCCCGACGCCCGCGGTGAAGGCCACCGCGTCGACCCGGCCAAGGACCGCGCTGTACGCCCCGATGTACTTCTTCAGCCGGTGCACGTAGACGTCGAAGGCGAGCGTGGCCCGCTCGTCGCCCTCCTCCCTCCGGCGGACGATCTCCCGCATGTCGTTGTCGCCGCACAGCCCCAGCAGCCCGCTGCGCTTGTTCAGCAGTGTGTCGATGTCGTCCACCGACATGCCCGCGACACGCGACAGGTGGAACACGACCGCCGGATCGACATCGCCCGAGCGGGTACCCATCACCAGGCCCTCCAAGGGCGTGAGCCCCATCGAGGTGTCCACGCACCGGCCGCCGCGCACCGCCGACGCCGAGGCGCCGTTGCCCAGGTGCAGCACGATGATGTTGGTGTCCGCGGGGTCGCGGTCCAGCAGCTCGGCCGTGCGGCGCGAGACGTAGGCGTGCGAGGTGCCGTGGAAGCCGTAGCGCCGTACGCGGTGCGCGTCGGCCGTCTCCACGTCGATGGCGTACCGGGCGGCGTGCTCGGGCATCGTGGTGTGGAACGCCGTGTCGAACACCGCGACCTGCGGCAGGTCCGGGTTCAGCGACCGGGCCGTGCGGATGCCGGTCAGGTTGGCCGGGTTGTGCAGGGGCGCGACGGGCACCAGCCGCTCGATCTCCGCCAGCACCTCCTCGTCCACCACAGTCGGCGCGCTGAACCGCTGCCCGCCGTGCACCACCCGGTGGCCCACCGCCGCCAGCTCCGGCGAGTCCAGGCCCATGCCGTCGGCGGCGAGCTCCTCCTCGACGGCCCGCAGCGCCGCCTCGTGGTCGGCGATCGGCTGCTGACGCTCCCGCCGCTCGCCCCCGGTGGGGGAGTGCACCAGCCGGGCGCCGGCCTCGCCGATCCGCTCGACCAGCCCCATCGCCAGACGGGTCGGGCCTGCCATGTCCAGCAGCTGGTACTTCACCGACGACGAGCCGGAGTTGAGCACGAGCACTCGTGTGGCAGGCATGCTCAGACGCCCCTTTCCTGGGCCTGGATGGCGGTGATCGCCACCGTGGTGACGATGTCGGGGACCAGCGCGCCGCGCGACAGGTCGTTGACCGGCTTGCGCAGCCCCTGGAGTACCGGGCCGACCGCGACCGCCCCGGCCGAGCGCTGCACCGCCTTGTACGTGTTGTTGCCGGTGTTGAGGTCGGGGAAGATCAGCACCGTCGCCTGCCCGGCCACCTCCGAGCCGGGCAGCTTGGTCGCCGCCACCGACGGCTCCACCGCCGCGTCGTACTGGATCGGCCCCTCCACCAGCAGGTCGGGACGCTGCTCGCGGACGAGTTCGGTGGCGCGCCGCACCTTGTCCACGTCCGCGCCCGAACCGGAGGTGCCGGTCGAGTAGGACAGCATGGCGATGCGGGGCTCGACGCCGAACTGGGCCGCGGTCGCGGCCGACTGGATGGCGATGTCCGCCAACTGCTCCGCGTCCGGGTCCGGGTTGACCGCGCAGTCGCCGTAGACCAGCACCTTGTCCGCGAGGCACATGAAGAACACCGACGAGACGATCGACGCGTCAGGCTTGGTCTTGATGATCTCGAAGGCCGGCCGGATGGTGGCCGCCGTGGAGTGCGCGGCGCCCGACACCATGCCGTCGGCCAGGCCCTCCTGCACCATCAGCGTGCCGAAGTACGACACCTCCGCCACTGTGTCGTAGGCCAGCTCGTAGGTGACGCCCCGGTGCCCGCGCAGCTTTGCGTACAGCTCGGCGAACCGTTCCCGCAGCGGGGACTCGGCCGGGTCCACCACACGCGCGGTGGCCGAGGTGCCGTCGGGGATCTCGTGCGGACCCAGCAGGTTCAGCTGCACGCCCAGGTCGGCGGCACGCTTGCGCACCGCCGCGTCCGGTCCCAGCAGCGTCAGGTCGCAGATGTTGCGGCGCAGCAGCACGTCCGCCGCGCGCAGCACCCGCTCGTCGGTGCCCTCCGGCAGCACCACGTGCCGGCGGGAGGTCCGCGACCGCTCGATCAGCTCGTGCTCGAACATCATCGGCGTGACCCGGCCGCTGCGCGCGACCGACAGGCGCTCGGAGAGCCGCCCGGTGTCCACGTGCGACTCGAACAGCCCCAGGGCGATCTCCGCCTTGCGCGGGTTCGCCGCGTTCAGCTTGCCCTGGAGCGTGACCAACTCGCCCGCGGTGGGGAAGGAGCCGCCGGGCACGGCCAGCACCGGCGTGCCGGGCGCCAGCCGGGCCGCGAGCTGAAGCGTCTCCGGGCCGGGGCGCTCGCCCAGCGTCAGCAGCACACCGGCGATCGGGGGCGCGCCCGCCGAGTGGGACGCGAGCGCGCCGACGATCAGGTCGGCCCGGTCCCCGGGCGTCACCACCAGGCAGCCGTCGGTCAGCGCCGGCAGGAACGTCGGCAGCATCGCGCCGCCGAAGACGAAGTCCCGGCAGTCCCTCGCCAGGCCCGCCGGGTCGCCGAGCAGCACCTCGGCGCCCAGCTCGTCGACGATCTGCTGCACGGTCGGCGCGGACAGCGCCGGCTCCTCGGGCAGCACGTACACCGGCTCCGGCAGGTGCCCGCCGAGCGCGCGGGCCGCCTCCGCGGTGTGGCTGTCACGCACCCGGTTGGCGATCGTCGCGATCACCTCGCAGCCCAGCGAGGTGAAGGCGTGGTGGGCGTTGCGCACCTCGGCGACCACCGACTCCGCGCTCTGGTCCAGGCCCGCCACCACCGGCAGCACCACCGCGCCCAGTTCGTTGGCGAGGCGCGCGTTCAGCGCCAGCTCCGCCGGCAGCCCGGTGTCCGCGTAGTCCGTGCCGAGCACCAGGACGGCCTCGTAGTCGCGGGAGACCTCGTGGAAGCGGTCCACCAGCTGCGACACCAGCTCGTCGGTGCCCTTCTCCGCCTGGAGCACCGCCGCCTCGTCGTACCCCATGCCGACCATCGTGCCCGGGGGCTGGCTGAGCCGGTAGCGGCTGCGGAGCAGGTCCAGCAGCGGATCGGCGCCGTCATGGGCGAGCGGCCGGAACACGGCGACCCGGTCGATGCGCCGCGTCAGCAGCTCCATGACCCCCAGCTCCACCACCTGCCTGCCGTCGCCTCGGCCGATGCCGGTTACGTACACGCTGCGCGTCACGGCGTGCTCTCTCCTTCGTGTCCCGCGCTCGCAGGGCAGGTCCATCTGCCCCGTGACCGCAGGGCGGATCGGTATCACGGAAACCCGAACGGGCCTGGCTTTACTCTTGACAGTACCTGTGGAACTGGATATGCGGCGGTCGGGGCGGCAGCATGTGGACGAGCTGTACGGGCCGCGTTCAGGACGTGAAACAATCCCCCCGGCCTCAGTCGGACCGTCCCCGATCAGGAGTAGCGATCAGCATGCGCATCGGAGTTCTCACCGCCGGCGGCGACTGCCCCGGCCTGAACGCCGTCATCCGGTCAGTGGTGCACCGGGCCGTGGTCGACCGCGGTGACCAGGTCATCGGATTCGAGGACGGTTTCAAGGGCCTGCTCGACGGCCGCTACCGCGAACTGGACCTGAACTCCGTCAGCGGCATCCTCTCCCGCGGTGGCACGATCCTCGGCTCGGCCCGCCTGGAGCGGGACCGCCTGCGCGAGGCGTGCGACAACAGCGAGGAGCTGATGGGCCGCCTCGGCATCGACGCGCTCATCCCGATCGGCGGTGAGGGCACGCTGACCGCGGCCACCATGCTCTCCCAGGCCGGTCTGCCCGTGGTCGGTGTGCCGAAGACCATCGACAACGACATCTCCGCCACCGACCGCACCTTCGGGTTCGACACCGCCGTGGGTGTCGCCACCGAGGCCATGGACCGGCTGAAGACCACGGCCGAGTCCCACCAGCGCATCATGGTCGTCGAGGTCATGGGCCGGCACGCCGGCTGGATCGCGCTGGAGGCCGGCATGGCCGGCGGCGCGCACGGCATCTGCCTGCCGGAGCGCCCCTTCCAGATCGACGACCTGTGCAAGATGATCGAGGAGCGGTTCTCCCGCGCCAAGAAGTTCGCGGTGGTCTGCGTCGCGGAGGGCGCCCGGCCCGCCGAGGGGTCCATGCCCTACGAGAAGGGCGTCATCGACCAGTACGGCCACGAGCGGTTCACCGGCATCGGCAACCGGCTCGCGGTCGAGCTGGAGCGCCGGGTCGGCAAGGAGGCCCGTCCGGTCATCCTCGGCCACGTCCAGCGCGGCGGCACCCCCACCGCCTACGACCGGGTGCTGGCCACCCGCTTCGGCTGGCACGCTGTGGAGGCCGCCCACCGGGGCGACTTCGGCAAGATGACCGCGCTGCGCGGCACCGACATCGTGATGGCCGACCTGGCCGACGCCACCCGCGAGCTGAAGACCGTGCCGCAGTACCGCATGGACGAGACCGAAGCCGTCTTCTGATCCCGCCCGGCCCGGGCACCCCCACCACCGCGTGACCGGGACGGCCGTCAGGACGTGTTGCGGCGGCCCCAGTGGTAGAAGTGCTCGGGCCGCCCCTGCCCGCCGTAGCGCGGGGCCCGCTCCACCAGGCCCTGCTCGGCCAGGTGCTCCAGGTAGCGGCGGGCGGTGACCCGGGAGGCGCCGATCAGCTCGCCCACCCGGCTCGCGGACAGCCCGTCGGGCGCCGCCTGCCGCAGGTGGTCGACGACCGCCTCCAGCGTCTCGTTGCTCATGCCCTTCGGCAGCGGCCCGCCGACGCTTCCGCGCAGCGCCGCGAACGCCCGGTCCACGTCCTGCTGCGCGGTCGACTCGCCGTGGAAGACGAGCTGCCGCCGGTAGTCGGCGTACCGCTCCAGCTTGTCGCGGAACGCCGCGAACGTGAACGGCTTCAGCAGGTACTGCACCACGCCGTGCGCCACCACCGACCGCACGACGTCCACGTCACGGGCCGAGGTGACGGCGATGACGTCGGTGAGGTCGCCGCGGGCCCGCAGGCCCCGGCACACGTCCAGGCCCGTCATGTCCGGCAGGTAGAAGTCCAGCAGGATCAGGTCCACCGACTGCCGGTCCAGGAACTCCGGGACCTGCCCGCCGCGGTGCACCACCCCCGCCACGGTGAAGCCCGGCACCCGGGCCACGAACTGGGCGTGGGCGTCCGCGATCCGCGGATCGTCCTCGACGACCAGCGTCCGGATCTCCGGTGTGTGCGGCATCATCTCTCCGGTTCCTCACGAAGCGGGCGCAACCTCACGGTGAAGACCGCGCCCTCGCCGCTCTCTACGTCGACCTCTCCGTCATACCGGTTGATGACCTGCTTCACCAGGGACAGCCCCAACCCGCGTCCGTGCGGGCCCTCCGCGCGCTTCGTCGACCAGCCGCGGGTGAACATCGACTCCAGCTGGGAGTTGTCCACCCCGTCGCCGGAGTCCGCCACCCGCACCAGCAGCGAGCCGTCCGGCGCGCTGCGCACCGTCACCGCGACCCGGCGGGGCGGGGCGCCGGCCAGTGCCGCGTCGATCGCGTTGTCCACCAGGTTGCCGACGAGCGTCACCAGGTCCCGGGCCGCGAACGACGTCCCGGCCACCGCGGTGTCCTCGCTCACCGACAGCTCCACGCCCTTCTCCGCCGCCTGCGCGGCCTTGCCCAGCAGCAGCGCGGCCAGCGCCGGCTCCTCGACCTCGCCGGTCAGCCGGTCGGTGAGCGCCTGCGCCGACGCCAGTTCCACGGTGGCGAACTCCACCGCCTCCTCGGGACGGCCCAGCTCGATCATCGTGACGACCGTGTGCAGCCGGTTCGCCGACTCGTGGGTCTGCGAACGCAGCGCCTCCGCGAAGCCGCGCACCGAGTCCAGCTCGCCGGCCAGCGCCTCCAGGTCGGTGTGGTCGCGCAGGGTGGTGACGGCACCCAGCGGGCGGCCGTCCTTGTCGATGCGCTCCTGGTTGACGACCAGCACCCGGTCGCCGTACACGCACAGCTCGTCGTGCACCGCCTCACCCGACGCCAGTACCGACCCCAGCGGCTCGTCCAGCTCCAGGTCGCGCACCTCCTGGCCCTCCGGCTGGTCGGGCAGGCCGAGCAGCCGGGCCGCCTCCTGGTTGACCAGCGTCAGCCGACCGTGCGGGTCGACGATCAGCAGGCCCTCGTGCACGTTCCGCAGCACCGCGTCGTGGCTCTCGTACAGCCGGCTGATCTCGGCCGCGCCCAGCCCCAGCGTCTGCCGCCGCAGCCGGCGGCTGATCGCCCACGAGCCGGCGGCGGCCAGCACCAGCGCCGCCGCCGAGATCACCACCACCGGTCCCATCCGGCGCCGCACCTCGTCGCCGATCTGCTCCTGGAGGATGCCGATCGCCACCAGCCCCAGCACCCGGCCCTGCTCGGTCTCCACCGGGACGACCGCGCGGGCGGAGGGGCCGAGCGTGCCCTCGTACGTCTCGGTGAACGGCTCACCGTGCAGCGCGGGGCGGATGGTGCCGAGGAACTTGCCGCCGACCGCGTCCGGGTTGGGGTGGGAGTACCGGGTCCGGTCGGGGCCCATGAAGACGATGAAGTCCGTGCCGGTGGCCTCGCGCACGGACTCCGCCAGCGGTTGCAGCGTCAGGCTCGGGGCCGGCTGGGTGAACGCCTCGCGCACCTCGGGCAGCCGGGCCAGACCGGCTGACAGGGTCAGCACCCGGTGCTCGGCGTCGGACTGGCTGTCCCGCCGTGCCTCCAGGACCACCAGAGCGGCCCCGGACCCGACCAGGAGCAGGATCACGGCAAGCTGTAGCACGAAGAGCTGCTGTGCCAGGCTGAGCTGCTTGCGCATGCCGTGATTGTCGCAGGTCAGGTCCGGGGCCGCGGCCGCCCTGACGGGCGCGGGGCCGGTGGTCAGAACTGGATGCCCAGGGCCCAGCCGCCGAGCAGCATCACCATGCCGGTGATGAGCAGCATGCCGATGATGTTCAGCCAGAGGCCGGCCCGGACCATCTGCGGCATGGTGACGTAACCCGACCCGAAGACGATCGCGTTCGGCGGGGTGCCCACCGGCAGCATGAAGCTGCAGGTCGCGGCGAGTGCGGCGGGAGCCAGCAGCAGCAGCGGGTCGAGTCCGATGCCGACCGCGACGCCGCCCAGGACGGGCAGGAACGTGGACGCGGTGGCGGTGTTGCTGGTCAGCTCGGTCAGCATCAGGATGATCAGGCAGACCACGGCGATCAGCAGGACCGTCGGCAGGGTGCCCAGGCCGCTCATTCGGGTGCCGATCCAGTCGCTGAGCTTCGTCTCCTGCACGGCCTTGGCCAGGCTCAGGCCGCCGCCGAACAGCAGCAGCACGCCCCAGGGGATGCCGGACTGCGCGGTCCGCCAGTCCATGGTCTGCGTGATGCCCTTCTTCAGCGACACCGGGATGAGGAACAGCAGCACGACCGCGCCGATGGCGACCGCCTCGTCGGTGAGGTTCGCGGTGAACGGCAGCAGCGAGGTCAGCGTGCCCCAGTTGGTGATCGGCTGCTTGAAGACCCACAGCAGTGCGGCGCCGGCGAAGATGACCAGCACGTTCCACTCGCCGCGCGACATCCGGCCCAGCTTGTCGATCTCCTGCTGGATGACCTCCTTGCCGCCCACGACGTCCTTGAGCTTGGTGGGGTAGGCGACGCGGGTCAGGAACAGCCAGGCGATGATCAGGAACACCGTGGCGAGCGGCACGCCGACCTTCATCCAGTCGGCGAAGGCGATGGTGATGTCGTAGTTCTGCTGGACGAAGCCCGACATGATCAGGTTCGGCGGGCTGCCGATCAGCGTGCCCAGGCCGCCGATGGTGGCGGCGTAGGCGATGGCCAGCATGAGGCCGGTGGCGAAGTTCTTGGTGTCCTTGTCGTCGGCGAGGTCGGAGACCGGGCCGCTGATGGCCTCGGCGTCCCCCGCGCCCTCGGAGTCTCCGGCGGCTCCGGCGTCTCCTCCCTCTGCGGCCTTGCGGTCGCCGGCCTTCTTGGCGATCACCATGGCGAGCACGCTGGTGCCGATGGGCAGCATCATCAGGGTCGTCGCGGTGTTGCTCACCCACATGCTGAGGAACGCCGTGGCCACCATGACGCCGAGGATCAGCTGGCGCGGCTTGGTGCCGATCGCCCGCATCGTCAGCAACGCGATCCGGCGGTGCAGGTTCCACTTCTGCATGGCCAGGGCGATGACGAAGCCGCCGAGGAAGAGGAACACCGTGGGGTGCGCGTAGGGCGCGGTGGCCTCGTCGACGGCCAGCACGCCCAGCAGCGGGAAGGCGACGATCGGCACCAGCGACGTCACCGGCAGCGGCAGCGCCTCCGTCATCCACCACACGGCGACCAGCACGACCACGGCGGCGGTGGTGCGCGCCGCCGTCGACAGGGCGGCGTCGTCGGGCAGCAGGAAGTAGGTGAGCAGCCCGAGCACCGGGCCGAGTACCCGGCCGAGCCAGATGCGCCGCTGCGGAAGGTGCTGGCTGTCGGCCCCCGGTCGGGGTCCGGCCGAGGCTCTTGCCCGCTCCTCGGCCTGCTGCGTGTTCGTCGTCATGACCGTGCCTCCGAAACTTCCCGGCCACTTCGCTGTAACCGTCGTTCCGGGGAATGTGGCACGGCTCACTGGGGCTGTCGCGCTTTTGTTCTTAACGGTCGCGGCCCACGCCGCAACCCCGCACCCGGTGGCCGGGGACGGCCGGGCTTCCGCAGGTGGAACGCCCGTCAGGCGGACCCGGACGGCACGCGATGCCGTATACGGCCGGTCCGTCGCCCAAGGCCCCGGCAGGTCCCGCGGTGTGCTCCCGCGCGGGTGCGGCCGGCTTCCGCCCCCTGGGGCCGTGCCGCCCCGCAATACGGGGCGTATTACCGGTAGTCTGGGACATCCCGGGCGCTGACCTGCACGAATCCAGCCCGGGCGGGAAACGGGGAATGACGTGCAGGTGGGGGAGATGAGGCATTCGTCATGAGTCAGTGGAAAGAGCTGCCGACCGCACTCGACCCGCGGGCAGGGGAGTTCGTGCACGCGCTGCGCCGGCTCAAGGACTCCGGCGGGCTCAGCTTCGCGACCCTCGCGAAGCGCACCAGCTACAGCAAGTCCTCGTGGGAGCGCTACCTCAACGGCAAGAACCTGCCGCCGGCCGACGCGGTGTCAGAACTGGGCCGCGTGTGCGGGGAGGACGTCCAACGCCTGCTGGAGCTGCGGTCCGCTGCGGCGGAGCACTGGCACGCGTCGCCCGCCGCTGCACCGGACAGGTCGGCGGGCGCCGCCCCGGCACCGGTCGCGGCAGCCGAACGGACGCCGGGCGACGGCGATCCGGCGCCCGGCCCGGACGGTGGCGAGTCCGCGGCCCCGAGTGCGCATGCGGACGGCGCTGCGGACGGCGCCGGGAACGCGGTCCGGCGGCGGAGTCCGCGTATGGCTGCGCTGGTCGGGGCGGTGGCCGTGGTGCTCGGTGTGCTGGTGGCCGCCGCGGTGGTGCTCCTGCCGTCCTCGAAGCCCACGGCGGCGGAGAACCGGCGAGTGGAGAGCGCCCCGTTCGCCTTCACCCCGGGCACCACCTACAGCTGCGACATCCACCGCGAGGCCGGCCTGCTCCACGCCGGACGCAGCGACACCGTGGAGGCGCTGCTCCAGCAGATCACGACCAGTTGGGACGTCGTCGAGGCCCAGTGCCTGCTGCGCTACCGCGGTTACGACGTCGGTGAGGTCGACGGCGCGTACGGCGCCGCCACGGAACGCGCCGTCAAGCGGCTCCAGGACGACAACAACCTGGTGGTCGACGGCATCATGGGCCCGCACAGCTGGGAGGTGCTGCGTCGGTGAGCACGGGGGCGTCCGCCGGACCGCCGCCCGAGCAGGCGCGGTTGGCGCGCGAACTCACAGCGCTGCGGGAGCGCACCGGGCTGAGCCTGGCGGCGCTCGCCGCCCGCACCACGGCGAGCCGCTCCTCGTGGCAGCGGTACCTGTGCGGCGGCAAGCTGCCGCCGCGTGAACTGGTCCGCGAACTGTGCCTGCTGGCGGGTGAACGGCCCGGACGGCTCCTGCTGCTGTGGGAGTTGGCCGACGAGGCCCGCCGCTCCCCGGCAGCCCAGCCCCCGCCGCAGCCCTCGCAGCCCTCGCCTCCCTTGCGAACCACCGCCGCGCCCCCCGGCACGGCCCCGGAGCCGGGGCCCGGCGCAGGGCCGGACGCGGCGCCTGGCGCACGGGAGGACGCGGCTCGACGGGTGCCGGGCCGGGGGCGGCGGCTGCGGCGGCGCCTGCTGGTCGCGGTGCTGTCGATCGGCACGCTGATCGGACTGGTCGGCGCCTACCACGGGGTACAGGACCGGTCAGGTCCGGCCACCGGACCGGTGAAGGCCGGTTGCCGCGGCTCGACGTGCACCGGTGAGAACGCCCAGTCGCAGGCCTGCGCCATCGCGTCGAGCGGTCCGCGCACGGTCGCCGAACGCCGCTTCGCCGGGAAGAAGGCCGTGGACATCCGCTACAGCGAGGGCTGCGACGCGGGTTGGGCCCGGATCAGGTTCGGCAGCATCGGCGACCGCGTGGAGATCAGCGCGCCGGGTGAGGAGCGCCAGTCCGTGCGCATCGCCGACCGGTACGACGCCGAGGGCTACCTGTCCACGCGTATGACCGGCGGTGGTCCGCGGGGGCTCGAAGCGTGTCTGGTCAGCGGCGACACCGGCGAGCGGCACTGCTTCACTTCCTGACCCCGTCCCGGCCGGCCCGGTGCTCGGCGGGCGGGACGGCGTCAGGTGCGCTGCCCGGTGTCCAGCGCGGCCCAGAAGTGCTCCTCGATCCCGTCCAGGAAGATCCGTCCCGCGTCCGCCGAGCCCTGCGCCGTCTGCGAACCGGTGTCGATCCAGCTCAGCGAGGAGAAGCTGCGCCGGTGGAACTCGTCGTTGAGCAACTCCAGGACCTCCTCCGCCCGTTCCCCGGACAGCTCGGGCAGCAGCTTGCGAAGCGGACGCACATAGCCCTGCCAGCGTGAACCGGCCGCGCTGCGCAGCAGCGCGACGAGCCGGTCCCGCCTGCCGGTCAGCTCGGTCCTGGCGCGCAGCGACATGCCCAGCGCGTCCGCCAGGGCCACCGCCTGCCGCTCGTCGCCGGTCCAGCGGCCGGACCGCTCCACCTCCCGGTACTGGGCGGCGGGCATCCCGACCCGCATGGCCACGTCGGTCAGGGCCGTCCCGCGGGCGAGCCGGTACTCGCGCACGGTGCGCGGCTCACCCATCAGCTCCGCCGGCGCACACCACAGCGCACCGGCGAGCGCGGCCAGTTCGTCCTCGGTGGGGGCGTCCTCCTGGTGTTCCCAGGCGGTGACGCGCTCGGCGCTGATCCGCAGGCCGAAAGCCGCCCACATCCCGTAGGCGACGTGGCCCGGCGTCATGCCCAGGGATTCCCGGAGACGGCGTGCCGCCGTGGCGTCGAAGGGTGGGCGCGTGTGCATGCGGACACGGTAGGGGCGGTCACCCGCGGTGACCCCCGGTGCGTTCCGCCAGAACCCGCATCTGGTGGAACGTCCAGTGCCCCTGGACCATCCCCCAGGTGCCGCCGGGTGCCCCCAGGTGCCGCCGGGTGCCGACCGCGCACGACCGCCCCGCCGCCGGGCGGTGAGGTGTGTGGAGAACATGTGCGTTCTGCATGGGCGAGAGGTGACAACGGTGACTGTCCGCGCCCCGGCAGCCCGTGGAAACGTCGGTCCCGTCACCGACCGAGGGGGGAGCGCGTGAACCCGGAGTACGCCGTCCACTGCGACGCAGACCGGCACTTCTACGACGCTCCGCACCGCGTGTCCGCCTCGCGGGACAGCCGCGGCGCCCTCTGGGAGACCGCCCGCCGTTCCGCGCCGGACGGCTGGGAGCGCAAGCGCGCCGGCGACTGGCTCGCCTACAGCCCGCTCGACGTGCGGCTGCCCGCCCAGGGCTGGAAGATCCACGTCTCGGCCGCGCTGGACAACGCCGAGTCGGTGCTCTCCCGCGTGATGGACCACTGCCTCGCCCGCCGCGTCCCCTTCAAGTTCGTGCCGAACCGCTACCTGCTGCACACCCGCAACGCGAAGTACGCCGACCGTGCGGCCAGCGGCAAGTTCATCACCGTCTACCCGGCCGACGACGCGCAGTGCCGCACCCTCGCGGAGGAACTGGACACGCTGCTCGCCGGTGAGCACGGGCCGTACGTGCTGAGCGACCTGCGCTGGGGCGACGGGCCGGTCCACGTGCGGTACGGGGCGTTCGCCCGGCGCTTCTGCCGCGACGCGAGCGGCGAGCTGTGCCCCGCGGTGGAGGACCCGTCGGGCGCCCTCGTTCCTGACCTGCGCGGCCCGGTCTTCCGCACCCCGGAATGGGTGGCGCTACCCGACTTCCTGGCGCCGCACCTGGCCGCCCGGTCCGCCAACGGCACAGCGGACGTGCCCTACACCGTCGAGCGCGCGCTGCACTTCTCCAACGGCGGCGGCGTGTACCTGGGCCGGGACAACCGGACGGGTGAGCAGGTCGTACTGAAGGAGGCCCGCCCGCACGCCGGACTGGCCGCGGACGGCGCCGACGCGATCGCCCGCCTGGAACGTGAACGCGCCGCGCTGGAGCAGCTCGCCGGACTGCCGTGCGTGCCCCGGGTGCTGGACACCCTCACCCTGGGCGAGCACCGCTTCCTCGTCCTGGAGCACATCGCGGGCACCACGCTCAACACGGTCTTCGCGCGCCGCTTCCCGCTCTCCGAGGCCGACCCGGCGCCGGAGCGGCTGGCCGAGCACACCGCCTGGGCACTGCGAATCCACGACCTGGTGGCGCGGGCCGTGGAGGCCGTGCACAGCCGGGGCCTGGTCATCAGCGACCTGCACATGAGCAACGTCATCGTCGCCGAGGACGAGTCCTCGGTGGTGCTGCTGGACTTCGAGGCGGCGTCTGCGGCCGCCGAGAACCGGCGCCAGGTCGTCGCCAACCCGGCCTTCGTCGCACCGTCCGACCGGCGCGGCACCGACATCGACACCTACGCGCTGGCCTGCCTGCGCCTCGCCCTGTTCGTGCCGCTCACCACGCTGTTCACCCTGGACCGGGGCAAGGCCGCGCACCTGGCGGACGTCATCGCTCGCACCTTCCCCGTGGACCGCGCCCTGCTGGACGACGCCGTCGCCGAGATCAGCCGCGAGGGCGCCGCCCCGGTCCCGGTGACCGCCGCGCCGCCCTCGGCCCCGGCCGTGCCCCCGCGCGCCGCCCCCTCCGGGCCGGAGACGTGGGCCCGGCTGCGGCCGGGCGACTGGCCGCACAGCCGCGACTCGATGGTCCGGGCCGTGCTCGCCTCCGCCACCTTCGACCGCGAGGACCGCTGCTTCCCCGGTGACATCGCGCAGTTCGCCACGCCCTGCGGCGGCCAGTCCTTCGGCTACGGCGCCGCCGGTGTGCTGCACGCTTTGGCGTCCACGGGCGCGCCGCCCTGTCCGGACGCCGAGGAGTGGCTGCTGCTGCGCAGCAAGGAACCGGCCTCCGGCAGCCCGCTGGGCTTCTACGACGGCCTGGCCGGCATCGCCTGGACGCTGGACCGCCTCGGCCACCGCCAGCCCGCCCTCGCACTGGCGCACCTGGTCACCGAGCAGCCCTGGCAGGGGCTCGGCACCGACCTGCACACCGGTCTTGCCGGTATCGGCCTCGCGCTGGACGCGCTCGCCACCCCCGGCGCGGGCGGAGCAGGTGCCGCGGGCGAGGACCCGGTGCTGCGGCAGGCCGCGGACCGCTGCGTTGAACTGGTCGCCGACCGGCTCGCCTCGGCCGCCGCCGCGACCGCCGCCGGCCCGGGCGCCCGCACCGGCCTGCTGCACGGCACGACCGGTGCCGCGCTGCTGCTGGTCCGCGCCTTCGAACGCACCGGCGACAGCGCGCTGCTGGACCTGGCGGCGCGGGCGCTGCGCGACGACCTGAGCCGCTGCGTCCAGGACGACGGCGGCGCCCTGCTCGTCCGGGAGGGCCGCCGCACGATGCCCTACCTGGGCGCGGGCAGCGTGGGCATCGCCATGGTGCTGGACGACTACCTCGCCCACCGTGACGACGGGGAACTGCGCCGGACGCGGGAGGAGACGACCCGCGCCGCGCACTCCTCCTTCTACATCCAGCCCGGCCTGTTCCGCGGCGTGGCGGGCCTGCTGCTGCACCTGGCCCGCACCACCGGCCCCGCACTCCCCGCCGACCCGCGCCCCGCACACCCCGCCGACCCGGACGGAAGCGGCCACGCCGCGGAGTCCGGACGGCACCTGCGGCGGCTGACCGAGCTGATGTCCTGGCACGCGATCCCGTACGAAGGCGAACTCGCTTTCCCTGGCGAGCAGTTGATGCGCCTGTCGATGGACCTCGCCACCGGTACCGCGGGTTGCCTGCTCGCTCTCGGCAGCGCCCTGCACGACGCCCCCGTGCACCTGCCGTTCCTGCCGCCGCTCCGGCGGCCCACCAGCCGGCCCCACCCAGGGGTCAGGGGCAAGTGAAGATCACCTACCGTCCCCAGAAAGGGAACACCTCATGGCACTTCTCGACCTGCAGGCGATGGACACCCCCACCGACGAGGCCGTCGGCGACCTCGCCACCGGCAGTCAGGTGAGCCTGCTCATCTGCGAGTACAGCTCGCTCAGCGTCACCCTGTGCACCCCGTGACGCAGCTCTCCCGCGTCTGACGGGTGAGGCCGCGCGGCCTCCGTTCGCCGCGCGGCCCATCCCGCACCCGGGTCCCGGGCCGGGCCCCTCGGGCCCACCCGGGACCCGGGCGCGCGCCCCTCCCGGCACCGCCCGGCGCACTGACGGCCGCGCACGGCCCCTGACGGCGGCACGCCGTCCGAACCCCGCCCGCAGGTGTCTGCACCCGCCCGCACCGACGAAGGAGGGCCCCGGACATGGCCCCGGCCCCGCAGGCCGCCGCGGTCGCCTCCCCGGAGGCAGCCGACCGTCTGCTGCGCGCCGCGGTCCGGCACAGCGCCGGCCGGGTCGCCGCCCTGCTGGCCTGCGCGGCGGCAGCCGCCGCTGCGGCCGTGGCGCTGCCCGCCGTACTGGGCCGCACGCTGGACCTGCTTCTCGCCGGTGACCCGCAGGCGCAGCGCTGGCTGCTGCTGGCCGCCGCCCTGATCGGCGCGGGCGCGGCCCTGGACGCCACCACCGCCTGGCTCGGCGGTACCACCGGCGCCCGCTCCACCGCCTGGGTCCGCCGCCGCTGCGTCGGCCGGCTGCTGGCCACCGAACCCCGGCACGGCGCGGGGTTCTCCGCCGGTGACCTCGGCACCCGGCTGACCGTCAACGCGGCCGACACCGGCACCGCACCCGTCACCTGCGCCACCGGAGTGGCCTCGCTGCTCACCCCCGTCGGCGGGCTGGTCGGCCTCTTCCTCATCGACGTGTGGACCGCCGCCGCGTTCCTCCTCGGCGTGCCCCTGCTGATCCTGCTGCTGCGCGCCTTCGCCCGGGGCACCGCCGCCACCGTCGGCGCCTACCAGGAGGTTCAGGGCCGGATCGCGGGCCGCCTGGTCGAGGCCCTGGCCGGGGCGCGCACCGTCGCCGCGGCCGGCACCGCCGCCCGCGAACGCGCCCGCATCCTCGCGCCGCTCACCGAACTCGACGCGGAGGGACGGCAGACCTGGCGGCTCTACGGCCGGGCCGTGGCCCGCACCGGGGTGCTCATGCCGCTGCTGGCGACGGTCGTGCTGGCCGTCGGCGGGCTGCGGCTCGCCGACGGGCACCTCACCGTCGGCGCGCTGCTGGCCGCCTCCCGCTACGCGGTGCTGGCCGGCGGCGTCGGGGCGGTGACCGGCGCGCTCAGCGCGCTCGTCCGCAGTCGTACCGCCGCCCGGCGCACCGCCGCCCTGCTTGACCTGCCCGCGGTGCCGCACGGCACCCGGGCGCTGCCACCGGACGGCCCAGGCACGCTGGAGCTGTGCCGGGTCGGAGTGCGCCGGGACGGCCTGCTGCTGCTGCACGACGTCGACCTGGTGGTGCCCGGCGGGACGACGACCGCCGTCGTCGGCCGCTCGGGCGCCGGCAAGTCGCTGCTGGCGGCCGTCGCCGGCCGGCTCACCGATCCCGACGAGGGCGTGGTGCTGCTCGACGGCGTGCCGCTGCACACCCTGGAACCCGGCCGGCTGCGCCGTGAGGTCGGCTACGCCTTCGAACGGCCCGCGCTGTTCGGCGGGACCGTCGAGGAGGCCCTTGCCTTCGGCGCCCACCGCCCACCGGCCGCCGAGCTGCGCGCGGCGGCCGGTGCGGCGGACGCCCACGGCTTCGTGACCCGGCTGCCGCACGGCTACACCACGCCGCTCGCCGACGCGCCGATGT
Organism: Streptomyces sp. 549; assembly: GCF_030124175.1. Classification (GTDB taxonomy): domain Bacteria; phylum Actinomycetota; class Actinomycetes; order Streptomycetales; family Streptomycetaceae; genus Streptomyces. The sequence goes on from NZ_JASKMT010000012.1 coordinate 146,592, forward strand.
CCGGCGGGGAGGCGCAACGCCTGGGCCTGGCACGGTGCTTCGCGCACGCCGGGCGGCTGCTGATCCTGGACGACGCCACCTCCAGCCTGGACACCGTCACCGAACGCCGGGTCAGCCGCGCATTGACCCGGCAGGTCAGGCCCGGCACCCGGCTGGTCGTCGCACACCGGGTCTCCTCCGCCGCCCGCGCCGACCTCGTGGTGTGGCTGGACGGCGGACGGGTGCGGGCGGTGGCACCGCACGCCGAGCTGTGGCGGGACCCCGCCTACCGCGCCGCGTTCGCCGACGCCCCCGAGCCCGGGGCGCACGCGGAGAAGGGGGAGGAACGATGAGGAGAACTCCGTCGGCCGAGCCCGCCGAGCCCGTCGAGCAGACCATGCAGGCGGGGGAGGACCCGGCCGGGACGGGGGCCGTCTCGACCGGTCGCGGCCCCGCGCCTGCCGGTGAGGCGCCCGGGCGCCGGGGCCGCGGCGCGCTGCGCCGGGTGATGGCACAGGCCTGGCCGTTCCTCGGGCGCCGCAAGCGGGCGCTGGCCGTCCTGGGCGGATGGTCCCTGCTGGAGTCGCTGCAGACCTTCCTCGGCGGCTACGGCGTGGCCCGCGCCCTGGACGACGGCTTCCTCGCCGGGGACCCGGCGACCGGCCTGTGGTGGCTGGCCCTGGCCGCGGTGGCGATCCTGCTCGGCGGAGCCGCCGTCCGGGGCGTGTTCACCGGGCTTGCCGGCCTGGTGGAACCGCTGCGGGACGGCCTGGTGCGCCGGGCGGTGACCCGGGCTCTGGACACCGCTGTCGCGGACCCGGCACGGGCCGACGACTCGGCGGTCTCCCGGCTGGTCCACCAGACCGAGATCGCCCGGGACGGCTTCGCCGGGGTGGTGCTGACCGCGCGTTCCTTCGTCTTCGTCGCGGCGGGCGCGCTCCTCGGCCTTGGCACGCTCGCCCCGCCGCTGCTGCCGATCGTCGTGGTGCCCCTGGTGTGCGGGGTGGGCCTGTTCCTGGCCACGCTGCGGCCGATGGCCGCCCGGCAGCGCGAGTTCCTCGACGCCGACGAGCAACTGGCCGCGCACGTCGGTGCGGTGGGCTCCGGACTCCGGGACGTCGCCGCCTGCGGCGGGCAGCGGAGCGTGGCCGGACGGGCCGACGGGCTCGTCGCAGCGGAGGCCGACGCCGCCCGTGCGCTGGCCCGTTGGGCGGCGGCCCGCACCTTGGCGCTCGCCGTCGCCGGGCAACTACCCATCCTGCTGGTGCTGCTGGCGACGCCCTGGCTGCTGGACCAGGGGGTGACCGCGGGGGTACTGGCCGGGGCGCTCACCTATCTGACGCAGGCTCTGCTGCCCGCGCTGCACGCCCTGATGAGCGCGCTCGGCGCTGCGGGCACCCGCCTGGTCGTCGTACTCGACCGCTTCGGCCCGCCCCCGCCCCTGCCTCCGTCCTCGGCCTCGCCCGCACGTCCGTCCCCGCCACCGACCACCGGTCCGGACGACCCGGCGGTGGCGCTGCGCGGCGTCACCTTCGCCTACGGGGCGTCGGCGCAACCGGTCGTCGAGAACCTGGACCTGACGGTCCGGCACGGCGAGCACCTGGCGGTCGTCGGTCCCAGCGGCATCGGCAAGTCCACCCTGACCGCGCTGGTGGCGGGCCTGCTCAGCCCGCAGCGCGGCACGGTGGCGCTCGACGGCGTCCCGCTGACCGGCCGCCCGCGGCACCCGTCCGGCCGGGCTGGGCCGACTGGGCCGGCTGGGCCGGACGTGTCGGGCCGCACCCTCGTGCCCCAGGAGGCGTACGTCTTCACCGGGTCGGTCCGAGACAACCTCCGCTACCTGCGGCCCGACGCGACCGACCGGTTGCTGGGCGCCAGCGTGGCGGCCCTGGGGCTGGGCCCGCTCGTCCACCGGCTGGGCGGCCTGGACGCGGTGCTCGAACCGCGGGACCTCTCCCAGGGCGAGCGACAGCTGCTCGCCCTGGGCCGCGCCCACCTGTCGGCGGCACCGCTGCTGCTGCTGGACGAGGCGACCTGCCATCTTGATCCGGCCACCGAGGCGGAAGCCGAGCGGGCACTCGCCGCGCGTCCCGGAACGCTCGTCGTCGTCGCGCACCGGCTGTCGTCGGCCCGCCGCGCCGACCGGGTGCTCGTCATGGACGGCACCCGGGTGGTCACCGGCTCGCACGCGGAACTCCTGCGGCGGTCGGACCTCTACCGGGAACTGGCGGGCGTCTGGGAGAGCGGTCGGGCCTGAGCCGCCCGTGGCGGTCACGCCCGGAGCCGCCGTGTCCCGCTCACATCCAGCCGGCGCCCTGCGAGATGCGGATGGCGTCCATCCGGTTGCGGGCGCCGACCTTGCGGGTCGCCGCGGCCATGTAGTTGCGCACGGTCCCCCTCGACAGGCACAGGCTCTGTGCGATGTCCGCGACCGAGCGGCCCTCCGCCGCCAGCGACAGCACGGTCAGCTCGCGCGGGGTCAGCGGCATCTCGGCCGCCTGGAGAAAGCCGAAGGCCAGCGACTCGTCGACGAACCGCTCGCCCCGGCGGACCGTGCGTATCGCCTCCGCCAGGGTGCCGGCCGGTGCGTTGCGGTCCACGAAGCCGAGCGCGCCGGCGTCGAACGCCTTGCGCAGGGTGCCCGGACGGTCGGCGTTGGCCAGCACCAGCAGCGCGCCCTCCTGGCCGAGGCCGCCCCGGGCCAGCTCCAGTGCCTCCAGCAGCGCCACGGAACCCGGGGAGTCGACATCAACGGTGTACACGTCCGGACGATCGCACCGGATGCGGTCCGCAAGCCCGCGTCTCCCCACCGAGGTCACCAGGAAACCGGGCTCGGCGCGGAGTAACGCGACCAGCGCGGACCGGAACAGAACGGCCTCGTGCACCACCAGAACCCGGGTCATTCCCCACCCTCTCGTCTCGATTCGGCGGCACGCCCCGGCTCCACGCCCCCGTCGGCCGGACGCCGCCACATGTCCCCCGTGCATGTGCCCGGGGTGGCGGGCGGGGAACGCTACTGCCCGGTCCACCGGCCGCCACTTGGAGCGCGGGCACATGAATCACGCTCCGGCGCGCGGTTGAATGCGCCCCCTTGCACACTTCCGGAACGGGGTACTCCCGCCTCTCTCAGCCAGCCGGTGCAAGCCGCTGCCCATCGTTTCGGCACACGCACACACACGCACGCACGTACGCCCGCCCGTCCCGGCGGGCGTACGCGTGCCGGGACGGGCGGGCGTGCAGGGGAGCGGGGCCGGGCACGTCAGTCTGCGATGTCCTCCAGCCGGAACCCGACCTTGAGGCCGACCTGGAAGTGCGCGACCTCGCCGTTCTCGATGTGGCCGCGCACCTGCGTGACCTCGAACCAGTCCATGCCCCGCAGTGTCTGCGAGGCCCGGCCGATGGCGTTGCGGATCGCGGCGTCCACCCCCTCGTGCGAGGTGCCGACGATCTCGGTGACCCGGTAGGTGTGCTCGCTCATGTCGTCTCCTGGCGGTTGTCGCGGGTGGTGCCGGTGGTGCCGGTGGTGTGGGAAGTGCCGTGGGGCGGGACCTGGGATGAAACGCGGCCCTTCCACGGTGCCCCACCGGGCGGGGTCCCGCACCCGGCGCGCGGCCGGGCGCGGGACGGGGCCCTCACGCCGGGCGCAGCCAGACGGTGGCCAGCGGCGGCAGCGTGGGCGTGATGCTCGCGGGCAGGCCGTCCGCGCCCTGCGGCTCCGCCTTCAGCGGCTCCCGGTTGCCGACGTCGCTGCCGCCGTACCGCAGGTCGTCGGTGTTGAGCACCTCCTGCCAGGCGGCGGCGTCCCCGGGGACGCCCAGCCGGTAGCCCTGGCGGACCACGGGGGAGAAGTTGCTCACCGCCAGCAGCGGAGACCCGTCGGCGGCGTACCGGAGGAAGGCGAAGACGTTGTCCTCCGCCGCGCCTCCGTCCACCCAGGAGAAGCCGCCCGGCTCGGTGTCCCGCTCCCACAGGGCGGGCGCGGCGGTGTAGACCCGGTTGAGGTCCTTGACCAGGTCCCGCACGCCCCGGTGGTCGGCGGCTGCCGAGTACGTCGGGTCGAGCAGCCACCAGTCGGGGCCGTGCGGCTCGGACCACTCGGCGCCCTGTGCGAACTCCTGGCCCATGAAGAGCAGCTGCTTGCCGGGGTGCGCCCACATGTAGCCCAGGTACGCCCGGTGGTTCGCCCGCTGCTGCCACCAGTCGCCGGGCATCTTCGACACCAGCGAGCCCTTGCCGTGCACCACCTCGTCGTGGCTGATCGGCAGCACGTAGTTCTCCGAGTAGGCGTACACCATGGAGAACGTCATCTCACCGTGGTGGTACTTGCGGTGCACCGGCTCCTTGCTGACGTACTCCAGCGAGTCGTGCATCCAGCCCATGTTCCACTTCAGGCCGAAGCCCAGACCGCCGAACCCGCCAGGCCCGACGTGGTGGGTGGCGCGGGTGACGCCGTCCCAGGCGGTGGACTCCTCGGCGATGGTCACCGCGCCCGGGCAGCGCCGGTACACCGTGGCGTTCATCTCCTGCAGGAACGCCACCGCGTCCGGGTTCTCCCGGCCGCCGTGCTCGTTCGGCGACCACTGGCCGTCCTCCCGGGAGTAGTCCAGGTAGAGCATCGAGGCCACCGCGTCGACCCGCAGGCCGTCGATGTGGAACTCCTCGCACCAGTACACGGCGTTGGCCACCAGGAAGTTGCGCACCTCGCGGCGGCCGTAGTCGAACTCCAGCGTGCCCCAGTCGGGGTGCTCGGCCCGCTGCGGATCCGGGTGCTCGTACAGCGCGGCCCCGTCGAACCGGGCCAGCGCCCACTCGTCCTTCGGGAAGTGCGCCGGCACCCAGTCCACGATCACCCCGATGCCCGCCTGGTGCAGGGCGTCCACCAGGTGCTTGAAGTCGTCGGGAGTGCCCAGCCGCGCGGTCGGCGCGTAGAAGCCGGTGACCTGGTAGCCCCACGAACCGCCGAACGGGTGCTCGGCGACGGGCAGCAGCTCCACGTGGGTGAAGCCGAGGTCCCGGACGTACGTCGGCAGTTGGTCGGCCAGCTCCCGGTAGCCCAGGCCGGGCCGCCACGACGCCAGGTGCACCTCGTAGACGGAGAACGGCGACGCGTGCACCGGGCGGTCGCCGCGGTGCGCCATCCACTGCTCGTCCCGCCACTCGTAGCCGGAGGTGTGCACCACGGACGCGGTGGCCGGCGGGCACTCGGTGCGGCGGGCCATCGGGTCGGCTCGCAGGGTGTGGCTGCCGTCCGCCCGGCAGATGTCGAACTTGTACAGCGCGCCGTCGCCCACCCCCGGCAGGAACAGCTCCCAGACGCCGCTGGACCCCAGCGACCGCATCGGGAACGCCGTGCCGTCCCAGTAGTTGAAGTCGCCGGCGACGCGCACCCCGAGAGCGTTGGGAGCCCACACGGTGAACCGGGTGCCGGCGACGCCCTGGTGGGTCATGGTCCGGGCGCCGAGCGCGTGCCACAGCTCCTCGTGGCGGCCCTCGCCCAGCAGGTGCAGGTCGAGGTCGCCGAGCGAGGGCAGCAGCCGGTAGGGGTCGTCGACCTCCACCGTGTTCATCTTGTCCTGCCCGTCCTGCCCGTCCTGCCCGTCCTGCCCGCCGTAGTGCACCAGCAGCCGGTAGGCGGGCAGCTGCCCGCTGGTGTCCGGCGGGAGCACGGCGCTGAAGAGTCCGTCCCCGTCGTCGTGCAGTGCGGCGCGCAGCCCGCCGGCGACCACCACCTCCACGGAGGTGGCGTACGGCCGCAGCGTGCGGACCACGACACCGTCGGCCACCGGGTGCGCACCGAGCAGCGCGTGCGGGTCGTGGTGCTCGCCGTGCAGCAGCCGGCGGCGGTCGACGCCGCCGAGCGGCGCCGCCGCGAGCGCGGCGCCTGCGGCGGGTGAGGGGGGCGAGGTCGCGGCGGCGGGCGCGGCCTTCGGGGGCCGGGTCGCGGTTCTCCGGGCCCTGGAAGCGGGCTTCACGGCGGGCGGCGCAGGCTCGGAAGCAGCGGGTGCGGTCTCGGAAGCGGCCGGTTCGGCGGTCGGTGCGGTGTCCGGTGCAGCCTCCGGGCGGGCAGGCGCGGCGTCCGGTGCGGCTTCGGCAGCGACTGGCTCGGCGGTCGGCGCGGCGGTCGGGGAGTCGGCCGGGGAGGCGTCGGCCTCGGGGCCGGCCCCCTCGGGGGCGCCGGTGCTGCCGCTGCGGGGGGCGGGCGGGGCGGAGGCGGGGCGGAAGGTTTCCGGTACCTCGGAGCGGGCGGTCACGGGACGGTTCTCCCTGGAGTCGAGGGTGTGATCCTGCGGGGCGTGCACGGGCGGGGGAGGGGAGGCGGTCAGCGGGCCGCGGCGAGGCGGCGTACCGCGGCGAGCGGGACGGGCAGCCAGTTCGGGCGGTTGCGCGCTTCGTACAGCACCTCGTAGACGGCCTTGTCCGTCTCGTGGGCGCGCAGCAGCGCGGGATGCCCGGCCGGATCGATGCCGCCGGCTTCGGCGTAGCCGGCGCAGTAGGCGGCGCGGGCAGCCGCGGCCCACGCACGGGACGCGTCGCCGGCGCCGCGCTGGCCCGCCGCGTAGTCGAAGGACCGCAGCATGCCGGCGACGTCCCGCAGCACGGGCTGCGGACGGCGGCGTTCGGCCAGCGGCCTGGCCGGCTCGCCCTCGAAGTCGATGAGCGTCCAGCCGCCCGCCGCGGCCGTGCCGTGCGGGGCCGGACTGTGCGGGCTCGGGCCGTGCAGTGCCTGGCCGAGGTGCAGGTCCCCGTGCACCCGCTGCACCGCGCAGCCGCCGCCGGACCGGGCGAGGTCGTGGATCGCGCCGAACGCCTGGTGCAGCCCCGACCGGTAGGGGCGCAGCTGCGGGACGGCCGCGGCGACCGCCTCCAGGCGTTCGGCCATGCCGTCGGCGAGCGCGGCCAGCCGGTCGCCGCGCAGGACGCACGTCGGCAGGGAACGGGCGAGCGCGGTGTGCACATCGGCGGTGGCCCGGCCCAGGGAGTGCGCGGCCGAGGAGAAGTCGGCGTGCCGCTCCAGCGCGCGCAGGGCAAGCTGCCAGCCGTCGGTGGTGCGCGGCAGGAACGGCTGGAGCACGCCCAGCGTGACGGGGTCGGCGGCCGGCACCTCGAACCAGGCGACGGGCGCCGGCACCCGGTCGCAGCCGCTGCGGGCGAGCGCCAGCGGCAGTTCCAGGTCGGGGTTGACGCCGGGGCTGACCCGGCGGAACAGCTTGAGGATGTAGGTGTCCCCGTAGACGACCGAGGAGTTGGACTGCTCGGCGAGGAGCGGACGCGGTCGCAGGCCCGACGGGATGGCGCTGCCCGGCTCCCGCCGGAACCGCAGCCCGCCCAGGCGGCCCGGGGCGCGGAGACGTTCCAGCAGCAGTGCGGTCAGGCGCGGATCGGGCACCGCGTCGTACAGCGCCAGGCCGCGCAGCGGGCCGTCGGAGGGCCTGCCGATCAGTGCGGGCGCCAGTAACGGCGGCAGCACCGGGCGGGTGCCGACCAGCAGTTGGTAGCAGTCCGCCTCCTCGCCCTGGTGCGCGCGCACCAGCAGGTGCAGCAGCCCCGGTGTGGCGCTGCCCGTCGTACACGGCAGGAGTTCGGTGGCGGCGGCCAGGGAGAGCCCGTCCAGCGGACGGCCCTTGCCGGCGAACCAGCGCTGCCGGGGCAGCCAGTGGATGAGCAGTGGAACGAGCGAGCGCAGCAACGCCGGGTCGTCTGTCTCGTCGACAGCAACATGGGGCGAGGAGCTGTCCGGCTTCGCGGTCATGGCGTCCTTCCCCCGGGCACACGAAATCTACGCAAAGTGTCCCGGATTGCGGCAATGACTGTCCGTCTGTGCGGGACGTGTTGAGGGGAGATCGACCGTGCGGCGGATGGTGGCTACGCCGCACGGGTGCTTCCTGCACGAGTGTTGTAGAGGGTGCCCACGGCGGCCCGGAGGAAACCGGCCGGACCGCCGTGACTCGTGCGGTACCCGAGGTTGACGCCGGCTCAGGAGGCGGACGGCTGGCGGCGCAGCCGGAACCAGTAGAAGCCGTGACCTGCGAGGGTGAGCAGGTAGGGCAGGTCGCCGATGGCGGGGAACTTGACCCCGCCGATCAGCTCCACCGGATGGCGGCCCTTCCAGGCCCGCAGGTCGATCTCGGTCGGCTGCGGGAACCGGGAGAAGTTGTTCACGCACATCACCACGTCGTCGCCGCCGTCCGGCAGCCGGACCTCCCGCAGGAAGGCCAGCACGGACGGGTTGGACGACGGCAGCTCGGTGTACTGGCCGGTGCCGAACGCCGGATTCTGCTTGCGGATCTCGATCATCCGCCGGGTCCAGTGCAGCAGCGAGGAGGGCGAACTCATCGCCGCCTCCACGTTGGTGACCTGGTAGCCGTGCACCGGGTCCATGATCGCCGGGAGGAACAGCCGCCCCGGGTCGCAGGACGAGAACCCGGCGTTGCGGTCCGGCGTCCACTGCATCGGCGTGCGGACCGCGTCGCGGTCGCCGAGCCAGATGTTGTCGCCCATGCCGATCTCGTCGCCGTAGTACAGGATCGGCGAGCCGGGCAGGGACAGCAGCAGCGCGGTGAACAGCTCGATCTGGTTGCGGTCGTTGTCGAGCAGTGTCGCCAGCCGCCGCCGGATGCCGATGTTGGCCCGCATCCGCGGGTCCTTGGCGTACTCGGCGTACATGTAGTCGCGTTCCTCGTCCGTGACCATTTCGAGCGTCAGCTCGTCGTGGTTGCGGAGGAAGATGCCCCACTGGCAGCCCGAGGGGATGGCCGGGGTCTTGGCGAGGATTTCCGACACCGGGTAGCGCGACTCCCGGCGGACCGCCATGAAGATGCGCGGCATCACGGGGAAGTGGAACGCCATGTGGCACTCGTCGCCGCCCTTGGAGTAGTCGCCGAAGTAGTCGACGACGTCCTCCGGCCACTGGTTGGCCTCGGCGAGCAGCACGGTGTCCGGGTAGTGCGTGTCGATCTCCGACCGCACCCGCTTGAGGAAGTCGTGCGAGGCCGGCAGGTTCTCGCAGTTGGTCCCCTCCTCGGCGTACAGGTAGGGCACGGCGTCCAGCCGGAAGCCGTCGATGCCCAGGTCCAGCCAGAACCGCAGCGCGGAGATCATCTCCTCCTGCACCTGCGGGTTCTCGTAGTTGAGGTCCGGCTGGTGCGAGAAGAAGCGGTGGAAGAAGTACTGCTTGCGCACCGGGTCGAACGTCCAGTTCGACTGCTCGGTGTCGACGAAGATGATCCGTGCGTCGGCGTACCGGTCGTCGTTGTCGTCCCAGACGTAGTAGTCGCCGTACGGCCCGTCGGGGTCGCTGCGGGACTGCTGGAACCACTCGTGCTGGTCACTCGTGTGGTTCATGACCATGTCGATGATGACCCGGATGCCCCGCTGGTGGGCGGCGTCCACGAACTCCACGAAGTCGGCGAGGTCGCCGAACTCCGGCAGCACCGACGTGTAGTCCGACACGTCGTAGCCGCCGTCGCGCAGCGGCGACTTGAAGAAGGGCGGCAGCCACAGGCAGTCGACGCCGAGCCATTGCAGGTAGTCGAGTTTGGCGGTGAGGCCCTTCAGATCTCCTACGCCGTCGCCGTTGCTGTCCTGGAAGGAGCGGACCAGCACCTCGTAGAACACCGCTCGTTTGAACCACTCGGGATCGCGGTCCTTGGCGGGCGTGTCCTCGAACGTGTCGTGGACGGGCTCATTGACGCTCATCGTTGGGTGACCCTCCGGTCGGTGAGGACGGTCGCAGGGTCAGCACGTGGGCCGGGGCGGACGCTCCGGCACCGCCGGGCTCCAGACGCACGTAGTTGTCCCTGCCCCAGTGGTAGGTCTCGCCGGTGAGCTCGTCGCGCACCGGAATGGGGGCGGCGCCACTTTCCTGCGCGGGTGTGAGTCCCGACGCCTGCAGTGCCGTCATATTCAACGACACCGTTGCCTCGTGGGTGTGGTGCGGATCGAGGTTGACCACCATGAGCACTAGGTCGGCGTAGGGGACGTTGCTGCGCTTGGAGTAGGCGATGACCTGGTCGTTGTCCGTGTGGTGGAAATCCAGGTTCCGCAGCTGCTGCAGGGCGGGGTGCCGGCGGCGCAGCCGGTTGAGGGTGGTCAGCAGCGGGCTGAGCGAGCGCCCCTCCCGCTCCGCGGCGGCCCAGTCACGCGGCCGGAGCTCGTACTTCTCCGAGTCGAGGTACTCCTCGCTGCCCGGTCGCACCGGTGCGCACTCGTACAGCTCGTAGCCCGCGTACACCCCCCAGGTGGGGGACAGCGTGGCGCCCAGCACCGCCCGTACGGCGAACGCCGCCCGCCCGCCGTCCTGGAGGTAGCCGGGCAGGATGTCCGGCGTGTTGACGAAGAAGTTGGGCCGCATGTACGAGGCGGCGTCGCCGGAAAGCCCGGTCAGGTACTCCGTCAGCTCCTGCTTGGTGTTACGCCAGGTGAAGTAGGTGTAGGACTGCTGGAAGCCCACCTTGGCCAGGGTGTGCATCATCGCCGGCCGGGTGAACGCCTCGGCCAGGAAGACGACGTCCGGGTCGGTGCGGTTGATGTCGGCGATCACCTTCTCCCAGAAGACCACCGGCTTGGTGTGCGGGTTGTCGACCCGGAAGATCCGCACGCCCTTCGACATCCACAGCCGCAGTACCCGCAGCGTCTCGCGCACGATGCCGTCGAAGGCCCGCGGGTCGGAGTCGAAGTCGATCGGGTAGATGTCCTGGTACTTCTTCGGGGGGTTCTCCGCGTAGGCGATGGTCCCGTCCGCCCGTTTGCGGAACCACTCCGGATGCTCGCGCACCCATGGATGGTCCGGTGAGCACTGGAGGGCGAAGTCCAGTGCGACCTCCATGCGCAGCGCCTTCGCCTCCGCCACGAAGTACTCGAAGTCGGCGAAGGTGCCCAGGTCCGGGTGGATGGCGTCATGGCCGCCGTCGGCCGAACCGATCGCCCACGGCGAGCCCACGTCGTCCGGGCCGGGGGTGAGCGAGTTGTTGCGGCCCTTGCGGAACGCCGTCCCGATCGGGTGGATCGGCGGCAGGTACACCACGTCGAAGCCCATCGCGGCGACCGCCGGCAGCCGCTCCGCCGCGGTGCGGAACGTGCCGGACACCGGCGGGCGGCCCTCCTCGACCACCGCGCCCTCCGAACGGGGGAACAGCTCGTACCAGGAACCGAACAGCGCCCGCCGACGCTCCACCACCAGCGGCAGCGCCCGGGTGGTGCTCACCAGCTCGCGCAGCGGATGCCCGTCAAGCACGGCCAGCACCTCGGGGGTGAGGGCGGCGGCCAGTCGGGCCGCCACCGGCCGGTCGTGGTCGCGCAGCGCGTCCACCACGTCCAGTACCACCGCCCGGCCCTCGCTCTTGGGTACCTGCGCGGCGGCCCGTTCGTGCAGCACCGCGCCTTCGGTCAGGGTCAGTTCGGCGTCGATCCCGGCCGGGATCTTCACCTGTGCGTGGTGCCGCCAGGTGGCGAGCGGATCACTCCACGCCTCCACCGCGAAGGTCCACCGGCCCTCCACATCCGGGGTGACGTCCGCTCCCCACCGGTCGGTGCCGGGGGCCAGCTCGCGCATCGGCAGCCACGGCCCGCCGCGGCCGGTCGGATCGCGCAGCACCACGTTGGCCGCGACCGCGTCGTGTCCCTCGCGGAACACCGTGGCGGACACCTGGAAGGTCTCTCCGGCCACGGCCTTCGCGGGACGGCGTCCACAGTCGACGAGCGGCTGGACGTCCAGGACGGGGATACGACCGATCATGGGCTCACCTGGGTCTGGTACGGGGGTTTTGTTACTTTCTATCCGCTCCGCTGGCAACTGGCTGGTTGCGGGCATGACCGCTCCTGTCCGCGTTCACTCGGCTGGGGGTCTCGCTGGGGCGCAGGAGGACAGCCTGCCCACGCTCCGGGGGCGGATATTCCGGCGCCGGGTGAACTACTCGTACGTAACTGCGAGTCCTGAAGAGGGGCCACACGGGGGGTGCGACGCCCGGGCGCGCCGCGGCCCCTCGGCGCACCCGGACGGGCCGAAGGGCCCTTCGGGCGGTGGTGCGTCCGGTGCTCGTTCGATGGCGGTGCGTCGGGTGGTGCGTCAGGTGCTGCTTCGAGCGCTGCGTCAGACGGTGCGTCGGGTGGTCCGAACGGCGGTGCGTCGGGCAATTGCTTCGGGCGGTGGTGCGCGGGGTGGTTCGGCAGGTGCGCCCCCCGGCCCGGGAGGCGGGCGGGCGCGCCGGGCAGCGCCGCGACCAGCGGCGGAACGGCCCGGCCGGGCAAGCCGAAGGGGCACGACATGGGGGTGGAAGTCACGTGAAATCGTGGCGAAGGCGCGCATCGGACAGTCCCTCCCGGCTACCGTCGAAGCGTGAAGGCCATTCGTCGTTTCTCCGTGCGTCCCGTCCTTCCCGACTCCCTACGACCGCTCAGCGATCTGGCGCGCAACCTGCGCTGGTCCTGGCATCCGGATACCCGCGAGCTGTTCCGCTACGCCGACCCGGACGGCTGGCACGCCGCCGGGGGCGACCCCATGCGGCTGCTCGGCTCCATCCCCGCCGCACGCATCGACGAGCTGACCCGGGACCGCGCCTTCCGGCGCCGGCTCGCCGTCGCCGCCGGTGACCTGCACGACTACCTCACCGAACCGCGCTGGTACCAGGACGCCGGCGACGGCCTGCCGGCCGCCGTCGCCTACTTCTCGCCCGAGTTCGGCATCACCGCCGCCCTGCCGCAGTACTCCGGCGGCCTGGGCATCCTCGCCGGGGACCACCTCAAGGCCGCCAGCGACCTCGGCGCGCCGCTGATCGGCGTCGGCCTGCTCTACCGGCACGGCTACTTCCGGCAGTCGCTGTCCCGCGACGGCTGGCAGCAGGAGCGCTACCCGGTGCTCGACCCCAACGAGCTGCCCCTGGACCTGCTCCGCGAGGCCGACGGCAGCCCCGCCCCGGTGATCCTCGCCCTGCCCGGCGGCCGCGCGCTGCGCGCCCACGTCTGGGTGGCCCGCGTCGGCCGGGTGCCGCTGCTGCTGCTCGACTCCGACGTGGAGGAGAACGGGCCCGCCGAACGGGACGTCACCGACCGGCTCTACGGCGGCGGCCGGGAGCAGCGGCTGCTCCAGGAGATGCTGCTGGGCATCGGCGGGGTGCGCGCGGTGCGCGACTACTGCCGCCTCACCGGCCATCCCGAGCCGGAGGTGTTCCACACCAACGAGGGCCACGCCGGTTTTCTCGGCCTGGAGCGCATCCGCGAACTGGGCGAGCAGGGCGTTGACTTCGATGCGGCTCTGGAGTCCGTCCGGGCCGGAACCGTGTTCACCACGCACACGCCGGTGCCCGCCGGCATCGACCGCTTCGACCGGGACCTGGTGGCGCGGCACTTCGGTGACGACGGCGAACTGCCCGGCGTCTCCGTCGAGGAGGTGCTCGCACTGGGCACGGAGACCTTCGCCGGCGGCCGCCCCGACCTGTTCAACATGGCCGTCATGGGCCTGCGCCTGGCCCAGCGGGCCAACGGTGTCTCCACCCTGCACGGCGAGGTCAGCCGGGAGATGTTCGCCGGCCTGTGGCCGGGCTTCGACCCGGCCGAGGTGCCCATCGCGTCCATCACCAACGGCGTGCACGCACCCACCTGGGTGGCGCCGGAGGTGACCGCGGGTACCTCCCGCCTGCCCGACGGCGAACTGCGGGAGCTGCGCCGCTCGCTGCGCGAGCAGCTGGTGGCGGAGGTGCGGCAGCGGCTGCACGAGTCGTGGCGCCACCGGGGCGCCGCCGGGGCCGAACTCGGCTGGATCGACCAGGTCCTCGACCCGGACGTGCTCACCATCGGCTTCGCCCGCCGCGTCCCGTCGTACAAGCGGCTCACGCTGATGCTGCACGACCGCAAGCGGCTCACCGAGCTGCTGCTGCACCCCGAACGGCCGATCCAGCTGGTCATCGCGGGCAAGGCCCACCCGGCCGACGACAGCGGCAAGCGCCTCATCCAGGAACTGGTCCGCTTCGCCGACGACCCGCGGGTGCGGCACCGCATCGTGTTCCTGCCGGACTACGGCATGGGCATGGCCCGCACGCTCTACCCCGGCTGCGACGTGTGGCTCAACAACCCGCTGCGTCCGCTGGAGGCGTGCGGCACCAGCGGCATGAAGGCCGCGCTGAACGGCTGTCTCAACCTGTCGGTGCTCGACGGCTGGTGGGACGAGTGGTACGAGCCGGACTTCGGCTGGGCCATCCCCACCGCCGACGGCGCCGCCGCCGACGAGGAGCGGCGGGACGCCATCGAGGCCGCCGCGCTGTACGACCTGCTGGCGGAGCAGGTCGCGCCCGCGTTCTACGACCGGCCGGGCCGCTGGCTGGAGATGATCCGGCAGACCCTGGACCGGCTGGGCCCGAAGGTCCTCGCCGACCGCATGGTGGGGGACTATGTGCAGCGGCTCTACGCCCCGGCCGCACGGGCGCACCGAGAGCTGGACGCGCCGTCCGCCGCGGAGCTGGCCGGCTGGAAGGCCCGGGTCCGGGCCGAGTGGCCGCAGGTCCGGGTGGACCACGTGGAGGCCGTGGACGCGGCCTGCGACTCGCTGGAGCTGGGCGGCGCGCTGTCGCTGCGGGTGCGGGTGACGCTCGGCGCGCTGGAGCCCGCCGAGGTGGAGGTGCAGGCGGTGGCGGGCCGGGTCGACGGGTCCGACACCATCACCGAGCCCGTGCACGTGGCGCTGAAGCCCACCGGCGGGCCCGACCTGGAGGGCCGCTGGCTGTTCGAGGGGCCGCTCACCCTGGACCGGACCGGCCCGTTCGGCTACACCGTCCGGGTGCTGCCCTCTCACCGGCTGCTGGCCGCCGGCACCGAACTCGGCCTGGCCGCCGTCCCACCGGAGGGCACCGCCTCCGGTGAGGCAGCCGGGCTGCTGATGCGCTGACCCCGTCCGGCCGGCGGCCCGGTGCGTCACGGGCCGCCGGCCGGCGTGGAGGGCGCTCGGGAGCGTCAGCCCTCCACCTTCACCGCCGTCCAGGCTGCCTCCACGGCGGCGGTCCGGGCGTTGGCGGGTGTGCCGTCGCCCCGGACGTTGGTGCTGCTGGTCAGCAGCGAGCCGTCCGCTCATACCGCGTACGGGTGTCCCCGTTGCGGTTCTTCACCACGCCGCGGACCTGGAGTTCCTCCCGCTCACCCAGGCCGAGTTCGGCGGCGGTCCGGGCCTTCGCCGCAGGTGTGTCGGCGGCCATGACCAGGCCGGTGTACTGGGCGGCACTGAGCACGGCCGGTGCGGCGCCGGGCGGTTCGGGGGCTGCCGCGCCGGCCGGCACGGCGGTGAGTCCGGCGGCGAGCACCGCCGCCGCGCCGACGAGGGCGGCGCTCACCGAGTTGGCGCGGCGGCGGGTCTTCCGGAGATCATGACGAGGCGTGCGCGAAGTGCGGGGGGCTCGGGTGTCTGCTACAGGGGCTCCTTGGGTGAGGGATCGTCCCGGGTGCCTCGGAAGCGGGGCACGTGGTGCATGAACATGTCATGACGATGCGTGCCGGTTGACCGGAATTCGTCCGTCCACCGCAAATCCTTGTCCGTTATGTGAGCAACCGGCGGAGACCGTGCAACGTCCCCGCAAGTGCGGCCGGTTCACCCGGGCGCAGCACGATGCGAGGAGTGAGTATGGGTCAGCGGGCCGCACGCCGAGGAGTACGGCGTGCCCGCCGGGCCGCGTCGGGGCTCGCGGTGGTCACCGCGCTCGGCGCCGCCGTCCTGGCCGCCGCTCCCGCCACTGCCCTCACGCCCGCAGGACCCGCACCCGACGGTGCCGTCCCCGCGGGGCCGCCCGCGCCCGGACCGCGTCACTCCGCCGACCCGCCGGACGACGGCCCCGCCGCGTCCGCGGGCGGGCCGGACCGCCGGGAGGCGGCGCGGCGGGCCGCCGTGCGGGCCGCCCTCCAGGCCGCCGTCGACCGCGGCATCCCGGGAGCCGTGGCACTCACCACCACCGATCCGGGCACGTCCGAAACGGGGACGACCCGTACCGGGACGTCCCCTGCCGGCGGGTCCCGCACCGGAACGGACGAAGGCCCAGGGGCCGGTGGAGCCGAATGGTTCGGTCATGCGGGCGTCGCCGACCTGGCCACCGGCCGGGAACGCCAGCCCGCCGACCACTTCCGGGCCGGCAGCATCACCAAGACCTTCGTGGCGACCGTGGTGCTGCAACTCGAAGCAGAGGGCGTGCTCGACCTGGACGACACCGTCGAGACCTGGCTGCCCGGCCTGCTCGACGGCAACGGCCACGACGGCCGGGCCGTCACCGTCCGCCACCTGCTCCAGCACACCAGCGGCCTGCCCGACTACACCGCCGACCCCGAGGTGACCCGCCGCCTCGCCGCCGGTTCCGCCGACCACCACCTCCGCACCCGCACCCCGGAACAGCTCATCGCCGTCGCGCTCAGCCACCCGCCGGTCTTCGCGCCCGGCACCGGCTGGTCCTACTCCAACACCGGCTACCTCGTCGCCGGCCTGATCGTCGAGAAGGCCACCGGCCGCACCTGGGCGGATCAGGTCCGCACCCGCATCGTCGAACCGCTCGGCCTCACCGGCACGTCACTGCCCGGCACCCGCAGCACCCTGCCCGGCCCCCACCCCGTCGGCTACGCCGCGCCCCTCAGCGGCGACCCGGACGCGCCGCCGCGGGACGTCACCCGGCTCAACCCCTCCTGGGCAGGCGCCGCGGGCGAGATCGTCTCCACCGCCTCCGACCTCAACCGCTTCTACCGGGCACTGCTGCGCGGGCGCCTCCTGCCCGAGCGGCAGCAGTCGGCCATGTTCCGCAGCGTCCCGCTCAACCCCGCCGGGACCGCACGGTACGGCCTGGGCGTCGAGTCCTGGACCCTGTCCTGCGGCACCACCGTGTGGGGCCACGCCGGCGGTATCCACGGCTCGGCCTCCCGGTCACTGGGCACCGCCGACGGCTCCCACCTGCTCACGTACCACCTGAACGGCGACTGGCTCACCGGCAGCCCGCTCCAGGACGCCATCGCGGAGGCCGCCTTCTGCCCCACCACCCCGGCGAGCAGCGGCAGCGGCTGAGCGGGTGCATCGGCTGACCGGCGGCAGCGGCTGACCGGTGCCAGCGGCTGAGGACAGGGCGGCCGAGCGGGGGCAGGTGCGTGCGGCTCGGTTGCCGGGGCGCGCGGACGAGGAGGTCCGGGCGCCCCGGCGGGCCCTGCTGCCGGCTACCGGCTGAGCGGAGCCTCGGCGTCCAGCCTGGCCAGCTTCTCCGGGTTGGCGACCGAGTAGATCCGGGTGATCCGGCCGTTCTCGACCGTCACACTGATCGCCGCGGCGAGACGGCCGCCGAGGTCGATCCGCGCACCGGGCGCCCCGTTGAGCCAGATGGGCGTGGCCACGAACTTCTCGGTCAGCTTCGCGGTGCCCCCCAGCAGCAGCGCGGCCAGCTTCCGGGCGCCCGCCACGGGCTTGCGTACGCTCGGCGCCAGACCGCCGCCGTCCGACACCAGCACCACGTCCGGTGCCAGCACGTCCATCAGGCCCTGCAGGTCACCGGTGCTGATCGCGGTCAGCAGCCGCTCGACGGCGACCCGCTGCTCCGCCTGGTCCACACTCCGGCGCGGCCGGCGGGCGGCGACGTGCCCCCGCGCCCGATGCGCGATCTGCCGCACCGCGTCCGGCGTCCGGCCCAGGGCCTCGGCGATCTCCTCGTACGGCGCCTCGAACACCTCCCGCAGCACGAACACCGCCCGCTCGGCCGGCCCCAGCGTCTCCAGCACCGTCAGCATGGCGAACGACACGCTTTCGGCCAGCTCGACGTCCTCCGCCACGTCCGGGCTGGTCAGCAGCGGCTCCGGCAGCCACTCGCCGAAGTACTGCTCCCGGCGGCGGGACAGCGTGCGCAGCCGGTTGAGCGACTGGCGGGTGACGATCCGGACCAGGTAGGCCCGCGGATTCCGAACCGGCGAGCGGTCCACCTCCGCCCACCGCAGCCAGGTCTCCTGGACCACGTCCTCGGCGTCGGCGGCCGAGCCGAGCATCTCGTAGGCCACGGTGAACAGCAGGCCGCGGTGGGTGAGGAACGGGTCGTCGCTCATGAGGGGGAGGCTACGTCCGTCGACGGGACGGCGAGCGGTGGCAGGCCGCAGGACGCCGCGAACTCCTGCGAGCGGATGCCGAGCGAGACGTTCAGGCGGGAGGTCGCGTTCATGAAGGCCACCTTGGCGGTCAGCTCGACCAGCGCAGCCGCCCCCAGCTCCCCGGCCAGCCGGGCCGACATCTCGTCGGTGACGGTCGGCGGCGTCTGGCACATCGCCTCGGCGTACTCCATCACCCTGCGCTCCAGCGGCGTGAAGGCGTCGGAGTCCCGCCACCGCGGCACCTCGCGCGCCTTGGCCTCGTCGAGTCCGTTGCGGCGCGTCATGAAGTAGTGCAGGTCCAGGCAGAACCCGCAGCCGATCGCCCCGGCCGAGGCCATGTGCGCGAGCGTGCTCAGCTGCGGGTCGAGCCGGTCCCACTTCTCCGCCTTGCGGCCGAAACCCATCAGGTCCTTGAACACCGGCGGGTTGTTCCACATCACGCCGATCGACTCGGGCACCTGGCCGAGCATGCGGCGGCTCATCCGTTTCAGCAGTGCCCCGTAGACGCCGTTGATCTCGACCGCGGGAACCCGGGTGCTGCTGGCCATGTCTCCTCCAGTGCTGCTCGTGCCGGTGTCGCACAGCGCCCCTTCGGCGCTTCGGCATGGAGACACCGGCCGGGCCCCGGATGTGACAGCGCCGCGGAGAATCCCCGCCGCGGCCTTCCGCCTAATGGGAGCTACCGGGTGAGCCGCGCTGGCAGACTCGGTGCCTGGTAGCCGCCGGTGAGT
>NZ_JASKMT010000013.1 GCF_030124175.1 Streptomyces sp. 549
CGACGCATCCAGCAGTTCACGGGTCGGGGCCACCAGGTCCACGTGTGTGCGGCCCCACCCTTGCGAGGCGTTCGTACCGACGGCGAGCGCGCATCCGTGCTGGCAGGGCGGGGAGGCGTGGACGAACGCGTACCGGCGGATCTCCCCGGACGCGGTCAGGTGGGCGAGGTGTTCCAGGGCGTCGCCCTGGTGGTGGAGGAAGGGGTAGTTCGGGCGGGGGGCGATGTCGACGCCGGTGACGTCGAACCCGGCGCGGTGGTAGCCCATGGCTGCGCCGCCGGCGCAGCAGAACAGATCAAGCAGACGCGGCCGGTGGCCGGGCCCTCGCCGGATGGGGAACGGGTGAGTCATGCTGGTGTTCTCCTGTCCTTCGGGTGGGAGGTGGTGGGGCGGCCCGGATTCTTTGGCGAGAGGTGGGCCGCCCCGTGCTGTGTCAGAGGCCGGTGCGGTCGTCGCGGTCGGGGGCCAGCAGGCCGGCGAGGGTGCCGCCGAGCGTGGCCATCCGATGCTCGATCGCTCGCCACGACTGGGGGTCGATGGAGGCGAGTGCGTGGGCGGCGGCGGCCGGGTCGCCGCGTCGTGCGGCGTCGATGGCGTCGCGCAGCTCTCCGGCGGCCATCAGGGTGATGTGGTCGGGCACGGGTGTGCTCCTCACAGGTCGGGGATGGCGGTGATGACGGCGGCGGTGAAGTCGTTGATGGGTCCGGCCGCGCCGGTGGCGGCGAGGAAGTAGCCGAAGCCGACGGCGATGAAGGCGGAACCGGCGCTGAGGCTGCGGGTCTTGAGCAGCATCGCGAGGAGTGCTCCGAAGAGGAGCGCGAGGGAGATGGTCACGGCCATGGCGGGTGTGTCCCTTCCGGGTCAGGTGCGGGGTTGGCGGGTGCCGTGGTGGTGGATGCGGTGCCAGCGGTTGTAGAGCCAGCGGCCGGCGCGTAGGCGTTTGCCGGTGGCGCGGCAGCGGCGGCAGGCCCGGCCGCGCTTGGGCTTGCCCGTGCGGGTGTGGGTAAGGGCGAAGCCGAGTCCGCGGCAGCGGCGGCAGTTGCGGAACGGCACCGCCGCACACACACCGACGTAACCGAACGTGACCAGCGTGAGGAGGGTGATAGCGGTGAGAGCAGGGGGCACGAAGCGTCTCCTGACCGGGGTTTCCAGGGGTTGCCCAGGTCAGGCCGCTAACCGCTAGCGTGCTGATCACTGGGGGTGTGGGCCGCTAGCGGGGCCGCTAACGTTAGCGGGCTGTGCCGCTAGCGTTAGCGGCCCCGGGGAATCATCCGGCGGGCCGCTTTCGGTCACGCTCCGCAACCGCCGTGGTGAGGTGGTGGCGTTCGAAGCCGCGCCGGTTGACGGTCTTGCCGTCCACCCGACGCCCGACCTGACCCGTCTTGATCCCGTGCCGTTTGAGCGCGTTGGTGAGCTGGGCCGCCTTGTCGCCGGGGTCCAGCGCGGCCCACGTCTCGTACAGCTCGGGCCGGAGCTGGGCGAGGCGATCGACGGCGGTTTCGTTCCAGCACTTCGCCTCGCTGGCGGGCACCACGGCCAGCAGGTCATCCAACAGCGTGTCCACACCGACAGAGCGCTCCGGCGCCTCACCCGCCGCCGCGCCGCTGAGCGTCCCGGCCGCGATGCGCGCCGCACGGGCCCGCTGCGCGATCCGCTCAGCGTCGAGGTTGTCCAGGTAGTAGGTGCGCACGATCTGCGGCTCGTCGGTGGCTCCGACGAGGTAGCCGATGCCCTTGTCGGACTTGGTGAACGTCGTCGCCCGGGTGCCGCTCTTGTAGGCGGAGGTGCCCAGCACCATGTCGTTCTCCGTCTGGCCCATCACCCGCAGACAGAACCGGGAGCCCACGTTCGCGGAGATCCCGGTGGGCAGGGAGTCCTTGTCCGGGCGCTGGGTGGCGAGCAGCAGGATCACGCCCAGGGCCCGGCCGCGCTTGATGATGGACGTGCACAGCGCCCCGGCCTCCTTGCCCAACTCCGGGTGCATGAACAGCTCCTGACACTCGTCAATGGAGAGCACCAGCGGGTGCAGCCCGAGGGAGGGCACCTTGGCCAGGTCGGGGGTGACCTTGTTCTCCGGGCACTTGTCCTTCGGCAGCCCCGCGATGACCTTCGCCCGGCGCTCCAGGTCGCCGTAGACATAGCGGATCGAGTCCAGCGCCGCCGCACACGTCTCGTCGTCGGGGCCGGAGCCGTAGTCGGCGGCGACCTTGCTCAGCGCGTCCAGGTCGCCGGTGCCCTTCAGCTCCCACACCAGCAGTTCGGCCCGGGGGTCGAGGGCGGCGGCCAGCAGCGGGGTGCGCAGGGAGAACGTCTTGCCCATGCCAGGCATCGCGCCGATGAGGAGGTTGTCGTACATCAGCGTCAGCGCGACGGGACGTCCGCGCTGGTCGGTGCCGAACGGCAGCGCCTCGAACAGCGACGCCGAACCGCTCTTGGCCAGCGGCCATGCGGGCGGCGGCACCTTCGACAGGGCCCGGTCCCCGACCCAGAGCATCATCCGGCCGGCGTGCTCGTCCGGCACCGGCTCCGGCCACACACACCCCAACGGGCGCCGCAGCCCGGACGCAAGCCGGTCACGGCGGTCGAGGATGTCCGTCACCGTCACCCCGTACGGCAGATCGACGTCGGCGCGCCAGCCGGGGCCATCGCGGGTGATCGGCGCGGGGAACTTGATGCCCTCCCCGCCCTTGCCCAGCGCCTTGTTCACCTCAGCGATCCCCAGCGCCCCCAAAGCGCGCTCGACAATGCTGGAGGTGAGGCGTTCGACCTCGGTGGCGACGACGGCGCGGGAGACAACCGGCCTATCCGCCGGTGCGCCGTACCAGCCCAGCGCCAGCGTCACCGCCGCCGCGCTGGCCGCCAGCAACCACGCAGGGGCCAGCACCCACAGGGACAGGGCGACGATCGGGCCGACGAGGCAGGCCAGCGTGAACAGTAGACCCCGCAGCCGCACCCGGTTGTCCCGCTGCCGCGACAGCTTCAGGTAGTCCTCCGGGTGCTCCCGCCTCGCGGCGGCCTGCCGCAGGTGCTCGCCCTCCGCGTCCCGCAGCCACCGCAGACTGCCGCCCACGAACCGCGCGGCACCGGCCGGTGCGCGCACCGCCAGCGCCGCCGCGTAGTAGGGGGCGCGGACGGTGTGGAAGGCGGCGGTGTGCCCGGCGTACCCGGCCAGCCACCCCGCCGCGTTCATGAACTCCGGCTTCGAACACACCCAGGCCGGGAGGATCGGGGCGCGCTGGGCACCCCGGACCCGCTCCATCAGTCCCGGGCCCGTCGGTGCCGGACCGTCCACCAGCACCGGTTCCGCCGTCTCATCCCGATCGGCGTCAGCGTCGGGAGTGGGCGCGACTGCGGTGGCGTCTTCGCGGGCGGCTCGGGCCTTGTCCAGGTCAACGACCTCAGCCCCGGCCGGGGTGTTCAGGTCGGCTTCGAGCCGTCGGAACAGCTCGTGTTCATCGTCGTGGTTCACTGACGTTCCTTCCTACGGGAGGGGTTGGCGGGCCCGGCCGATGCTGTGAGAGGTAGGCGGCCGGGCCCGTGTTGCAGCAGAACGTAAGGCCGCCAGAGCGGCCAAAGGGACACAGTTCGTCACCCTTTGCCGTCAGGCAGCGCGCTGTGCCTCGGGGTAGGCGCAGGGCACACAGGCGCCCAGCGAGGCAGGGATCGTGTAGCCCGCATCCCGCCCGCACTCGGGGCAGGTACGTCGGGCGGTGTTGGCACGGTCGAGCGCGGCCCACCGGCCCGGCGTCATCGGCCGAACCGGCTTCGCGGCGTCGATGCGGTAGAGGTAGGCCACCAGCGGTGGGCGGCCCCGGCGGCGGGGCCGTTCGAGCTGCGCGGCCACGTCCTGACCGCCAGGCCGCAACCCGAGGGCGCGCAGCTGGCGGCGGGTGGCGTAGCCGTCGGGGGCGAGCCGCCACCGGTAGACGGGCAGGGTGCTCATGAGGTGGCGCCTTCAAGGACGAGTCCGGCGCCGTCGCGGTGTTCCTGGTAGCGGGTGGAGACCCAGCCGATGGACCAGCCGCACAACTCCGCGGCCGACCGCACCGGCAGCCCTTCGCCGAACGCGGCGTGCACGATCCGGCGCGCCTCGGCCTCGGGCAGCTTGGTGTTCACCGGTCCGCCGGACAGGAGGGCGGCGCGTTCACGGCGTTCACGCTCAGCTCGTTCCTGCTCCTGCCGGCGCGCTGCCTGCTCGCGCTCCAGCCGCTCGGTCTCGGCGCGCTGTGCGGCTTCGCGTTCGAGGCGTTCACGCTCGCGCTGGTGTTGTTCACGCTCGCGTTCACGGCGTTCACGAGCCTCCCGCTCCGCCCGCTCCCGCGCCTCCTGCTCAGCCCGCTCCGCCCGGCGGGCGGCTTCCTCACGTTCGGTCTGCTCACGGGCAAGACGGGCCTCGTGTTCACGCTGTTCACGCGCCAGCATCGCGGCGTGCTCGCGCTCCTCGCGCACCCGCCGCTCCGCCGCCTCTCGCCGCGCTGTCTCGGCCTGCTCGCGTGCTTCGCGTTCGGCGCGCTGCTGGGCTTCGTGGGCGGTCAGGGCGGCGGCGATGGCGCGGCGGTAGGCGAGTCCGGTCTCTGCGGTGACGATCAGCAGCAGCGGCGCGACCGCATGAACAGCCACCCCTACCAGGTCCTTCTTGAGTGCGGAGTCGGCGACGTTGAGGGCCAGAGTCATGCAGCCGGTCATCCACCGCAGCACTACCGGCCACCGGCCCCCGTGCCCACCCAGACGGGCGAGAACGGCGTCCAGGCGGACCACGATGACCACGGCGGCATCCACGACGAGAGGGAGGATGGGGGCGGTCCAGCGCCAGCCGTCGGGGGTGTGCTTGGCCATCAGCGGGGTGACGGTGAGGATCGAGAACAGCATGGCGCCGCCGACGATGAGCCAGGTGCCGACGGAGAGGGCGCGGTCTGCTGAACGGATTTGAACAGCGTTCACGACCCGCCCCCACTCCGGCGGACCGGCATGACCAGCCAGTCGGAAACGGTGCTCGGGTCGGTCTGCGGCGCCCAGCCCGACGGGCTGGCACCGTGGAGCGCAGCGTGTTCCTTGGCAGCGTGAACACTGCCATGAACACTGTGCGGCACCCCTGAACGCAGCAGCAGCGCCACCGGCTCCGCCGCCGCACGACGCGCCGCCGACACCTCCGCCTCCAGGCCGTCAACCGCAGCGGTGGCCTCCTTCAACGCGGCGCGCAGGAAGGACACGTCCTCGCGCAGGATCGCCGCGTCACCCTCCGCCGACTCCGCCCGCTGGGTGAGGTGCCGTACGCGCTGGATGTGGCAGCGCCACACCTCAGCCGCATGGCCCTGAGCCTCCTGAGCGGACGCATGTGCCTGCCCGGTGTCCTGGATCAGCTCGCGCAGGCGAGCGTCGGTGATGAAGCGGATCATGATGCGCCTCCGGGACGGTCGCTGTAGAGGAACCGGAACAGGGCCTGCTGGAGATCGACGTGGTCCAGGCCGCTGGTGACCGGCGGGAAGCCATGGGCGGCCAGAACTTCGGCCACGTCGCGGATCAGGCCGAACGTGAACCGGGCGTCGTCGTCCGGCAACGGCCGGATCGGATACGCCCGGGGCCGGGGGTCAGTGCTCATGCCGTACCTCGCCGTCCGGCCCGGCGGCCGTTGCTGGTCGGGTGAGACAGGGTGGGGCCGTCGGCCACCAGCCAGCCGCCCCCGCCGCGCTTGGCGACGTACATGGCCTCATCCGCCCGCCGCAGCGCAAGGGAGAGGTCAGGGGCCGGGAGTTCACCGGTCAGGCAGGCACCCAGGGAGGCACCCAGAGCGAACCGGCGGCCCCGGTAGGCCAGCGGCTCGCACAGGCGGGCGTGCAGCTCGCGCAGCAGCAACGGCACCGACACCGGATCGGCCACCGGCACCACGGCGGCGAACTCGTCCCCGCCCAACCGCGCGGCGATCCCGCCCCGACCCTCACGCTCCATCGCCTCGGTGAGCGCGGTGGCGGCGGTGGTCAGGGCGTGGTCGCCAGCCGGGTGGCCGAAGGTGTCATTGACGGCCTTGAACCCGTCCAGGTCGATGACGATGACGGCGTGGGGGCCGCGCCGGAGCATCCGGCCGGCGGTCCTCTCGAACGCGGCGCGGGTGCGCAGCCCGGTCAGCGGGTCACGCCGCGCGTTGTGGAGCTGGCGGCGCAGCCACAGGCCGTGCACCCCCCACCCGGCCAGCGGCACCGCAGCTGCAGCCGCAGGAAGCAGAGCGCTCATGCGATCACCTCGCCCGACGTGGTGGCGGCGCGGTTGGACAGGTCGCGGCGAGCGTCCAGCACCCGGCGCCGGGCCCGGCGCAGCCGCCGCGCGTCCAACTCCGACACCGGCCGGTCCAGCAGCGCGATCCGCACATCCAGCAGCTCGACGTCCGCCCGAATCAGCGGCATCTCACGCTCGATGGCGTCCAGCTCAGCAGCGGTCGGCTCCGCATCCAGCGCACCGACCGCCGCCAGTGCGACGATGTTCCTCATGGGTCGTAGGTCCTCTCAGGCAGACGGCCCAGACAGCGGCTCCGGTGTTCGAGCACCGGAGCCGCACGCCGTCGGGGAAGAATCAGGCAGTGCACAGCGGCGTATGCCGCTGGCGTGGGCGGGAAGGGAGTTGCACCCTCACCCCCGCAGGGGCCCTCTCCGGCCCCGCCCTCGGTTCGCTCCCGCCGACAACCCCGCACACCTCCGTTCGAGGGGCGTCAGCGGAACCTCATGCAGTTGTCAAAGGACCAGCGCTGCCTTTCGACCCGTTTCACGAGGCCGTCCGGGCGCAGCAAACTAGAGCTCCAAGAGGTGCTGTCCTCAACTCCTCTTTAGGACTAGCCATGACTATGACGGCCCTCACAGCAATCGTCAACACCTCATGAGGACTTATGCTTGGTCAGCTCGACCAACCCAGGACGGTGGATGCCAGATGGCCAAGGCGTACGAGCGGATCGCTGACGATCTGCGGCAGCAGATCCGCAGCGGCGAGTTGAAGCCAGGTGAACGACTGCCAGCGGAAACGGCGCTGGTAGAGCGCTACCGCCGCAGCTTGCCGACGGTGCGGCAAGCACTAGGCACCCTCCAGGCGGAAGGGTTGATCGAGAAGCAGCACGGACGGGGCAACATCGTCCGCAAGCCGCGCCGCTTGGTGGAGCGCCGCAACGGGCGACACCAGTGGGAGAAGGATCGAGCACGCCAGCCGGAAGCCGAACGCCGCAAGACGGGTGCGACCGAACATGACACCGGCCTGGAGCTACCCGATCTGGTCTTCCGCGCGGAGTACCAAGACGCGACAGCCGATGATGACCTTGCGTCCGTCTTCGACGTAGCCGTCGGCACACCTCTGCTCGAACGCGTCTACCGCACGTGGTACCGCGAGGAAGAGGCGCCGTTCAATCTGGCCCACTCCTATCTGCTTCGCGGGTTGATCGGGGCCAACCCTGCCCTGCTTGACCAGGCGAACGAGCCGTGGCCCGGAGGAACACAGAACCAGTTGCACACGGTCGGTATCGAACTCGACCGCATCGTTGAACACGTCAGCGCCCGGCCGCCAACGGCCGAAGAGGCAGAGGAACTTGGACTGTCGGCGGGCGTCTCCGTACTCGTTCTGCGCAAGATCTCCATCGACACCACCGGACGGACAGTAGAGGTATCCGATGTGACGTTGCCGGGCGACCGCACGGAGATGGTGTTCACAACCCCCCTCAAGAGGTGGTGAGGATGACCAACTTTATTTCGATCATCACCGCCGTACATGCACCTGCCGCACACCACCTTGGAGACGCCTACCGGTCGTTGGCAGCCCAGAAGCTCCCGGACGGTTGGGACTGGCAGTGGGTCGTACAGGAAGACGGTGAGACCGATGCCGTGGTTCCGCACCTCCCCGACGATCCCCGGTTGAGTTTCGGGCAGGGGAGACACGGCCGTGCGGGTGTCGCTCGGACGCTGGCGCTGTCCCGCGCTGCTGGCAAATACGTCAAGGTGCTGGACGCAGACGACCAACTCACTCCCGGCGCGCTTGCTCGTGACCTTGTGGCCCTCACACAGCCCGGGGTGAGTTGGTCAACGTCACGAGTGCTGGACCTCCTGCCGGATGGCTCCACCGTCGGCTTCGACCAAGACCCGCCGGAGGGGCCAATCCAGAGAGGCGAGGTACTAGAGCACTGGCGAGCGCACGCCTACCGGGCCCCGGTTCACCCTGCCACTCTTGCTGCCTCGCGGGAGTTGGTCTTGGCCCTTGGGGGCTGGATGGCACTACCAGCCTCCGAAGACACCGGTCTTCTCATGGCGCTCAACGCCGTCAGCACGGGATGGTTCACCGTTGAAACGGGCTTGCTCTACCGCAAGTGGTCGGGGCAGGTCACTAACGATCTGGCACACACCCACTCTGGCGAACGTGATGCTCGCATTTCAGTGATCACAGCAAGAGCAGAGGCGTTGATGGCTATGGACTGGAGAGTAGGCAATTAGCAGCGCATCTAGTCACCTGTGTCACCAATTTCAGAAACCCTAACAGTGCGCAGATCCCCACCAGGCCAACGCATTCCGATAGGCCTGAACCGCCGCCCTCTTGATCTCCCGATTTTACCCGACACGGCGAAATACACAAAGCAGATGACGGTGGCCGTAGCCATCGTGAGATAGCCGATCCACACTCCTTGAGGACCCATGCCGGCGAGGAAGCGAAGGGGCGCGGAGAGAAACCCGAGAAATCCGCCATCGGGGATCTCGTCGATCGCTTGCAACGTCTGACCGACAGCCGGAATCCCAAAGAAGAGAGTGGCGATTAGCACAAGAGCCGCCAGAGTATTCGCTCGCTTAGCGCCCAGACGTGATTCCTCAGTAGCTGCAAGCTGCTGGAGCTGGGACAAGCCTTCCAGAATACGGGCATAGAACCTATCAGCACGCCACTCCGAAAGAAGCTTTTCGGTAATCTCTTTCGCGGTGCCATAGCTAATTGCAGCTTCCCTGTATTCCCTCAACCCAAAGATTGCCTCCTTTTGAACCTCACGGACCCTGGAAAGCTTGTCCTGCGTTGCGCTGATCCGTTGATCCAGCATTCGGATCTGCCAGTATTGCAGCAGGGCGCTTTCCATAATGATCAACCTATTCAGATGGTCGGCAAATTCACCTGGTGGCCCCTTCCATTCAATTTCAAGCATTGACGAGGCGTTGAAATAGAATGAGGAGTTTGAGTCCAGTGCGGCATTTTCCGGCATCAGAGTCCGAAGCTGCTCGGCCCTAATACCCTGACGCGGATCGAGCCTCAAGAAGAGCAGCGCAAGTTCTTCAGCATGAGAACGACTGAACTTATTCTCGGACTCACAGCATGCAATCCCTGCGAGGAACATGGCCGGGTAGCAGAACCATTCACCTTCCCAGCTCACCTTGCCTACAGCTGTGACAGAATTCGCATAAGCCACGAAGACTACGGCAGCACTAGTACTGCTACTAAATTCGATCTTGATAAGACGAGACCCCGACTCGTCTTTTCCTTCTACTCCTCTACTCACGGCCCCACCCAAAGCCCCGGCATCCGTATCAATTACCGCCTCTGGGAGGCTCACAGCGTCGATCGCTGGAGAACCTCCGAACGAGAACATACCGTAGGTATCTGCATCGATATTCTGCGGCAATGCATAGGACAGAACCAATTGCATGACGCCCGACCGATGGAGCATCAGATGGGCTTCAAGAGTCGATTCATGGCCTTGAGATCTACCACTAGGAACCCCTCCAGAAAGCCACACGCGTCCCGCTCTCAATTTCAACCGGATATAAGGCTCACGCTCCAGATAGGAGGGGCGCAATAGGCCCCGCTCCACCTCATGCTGAACCGCTACCGAAAATTGCCGACCCATAACCACCCTGTCAAGCGCCTCTCGATGGCGCCTCCATTCATCAATCACCTCAATACCTGATTCCGAATCCGCACCCCCACTCTCGCTATCCCCATCATGCACTCCTGATGAAATTCGAATTCGAAGCCTTGCCGCCATCTTTAGCCCAATACCAGGATTGCACAATAGCCATTTCAGGCGTTCGCGTTTTCCAGTTGCCGACTTGAAAGAAGAGATCTTCTCCCCATCTCGCAATAGGTCCGCAAGCTCTCTATACTGCGGCGACATGAAAACGTCTCCACTTGCTGGAGAAATCGCAGCATAGGCCACCCCCTGCTTCAGTAGCCGTCTAGCGACCTTATGGATATCCATTGGGGCTTCACCGCCAAAAGTGAAAATGTAGTAGGCTTTCGATTCCCCGATAATCATCTTGTGATTTCGGCGCCAATTTCGCATATTTGCACACTCACTTGATGGAGATTCCATGAAATGGTCGCCGAACTTGTGAAGGCCAAGGGTCGCAGAGGCCGGCTCTCGAACGGCAGGGCACTGAACGCCAGACAAGATACGCGGGGTAGGGAGCGCCCGAGGCGGCCTCGGAGATGAACCCCGCCGACCGTCTCAGTTTCCGTCTCATTCACCTACGTCCAGCGGCGTTCAGACCACGCTGCACACCGCCCCTCACGTCCTGGTGGCGGGCCGTTCCGAACGGTAGTGAACGACCCCGGACACCCCTCTGACCAGCACGAGCAGACCTCGAAAGCGAGTGTGGGGGCAACTCCACCGTGGGTTCAAATCCCACCGCTACCGCTCTGAGCAGGACGAACGAAGGGCCGGACCCGGCAGGGGTCCGGCCCTTCGTCGTGCGCCCTGGACAGGTCGGCCGAGCGCGGAGTGGTGAGTTCGGCGGCAAAGAGCCCTGGTTGCTGGGGTTTTGGCCGGATAAGGGACGATCAAGCCGACGACCTGGCCGGATAGACTCTCGCGACTGCACAGGGGACAGCGGCCAGCCACAGGAGGCGGCGACGGTGGACATCAAGAAGATCGCGCTCTACATCGTCGTTGTCTTCGTGCTGTACACGATCATCACCTCACCCGCCCGCTCGGCCGAGCTGGTCCAGGTCGGGTTCGAGGGGATCTCCACCGCGGCGCAGGGCGTCGGCGACTTCATGACCCAGCTGGTCAACTGAGACCCGCCCCGGATCAGCACACCCGATCGAAGCCTCCGCCGAACGGCCCCCCAGTGCCCATGGGGGGCCGTTCTTCGTACCTCCGCATCACCAACACGGACGTATAAGGTGCTTGCACACGATGGCTATGAATTGTGATGCTATGACCGCTTTTGCCGGATGAGTAGACCGTGAAAGGGGTGGTGCAAGGGTGGCGGTGACTCAGACCCGCGAAAGCCGCAGCGCCCGGACGAGGGCGCTGACCCAGGCGCTCTTCGAGCAGTTGGCGCAGCGGGAACCGGGCACTCCCGAGCACCACCGGGTCCGGGACGCGCTCATCGAGGCGAACATCCCGCTGGTGCGCTACGTCGCCGCCAGGTTCCGCAGCCGCAACGAGCCGATGGAGGACGTCGTCCAGGTCGGCACGATCGGGCTGATCAACGCCATCGACCGGTTCGACCCGGCGCGGGGCGTGCAGTTCCCCACCTTCGCGATGCCGACGATCATCGGCGAGATCCGCCGGTACTTCCGCGACAACGTGCGGACCGTGCACGTCCCCCGCCGCCTGCACGAGATGTGGACGCAGGTGAGCACGGCGACCGAGGACCTCACCGTGCAGCACGGGCGCTCGCCGACCACGGCGGAGATCGCCCAGCGGCTGGAGATCGGCGAGGACGAGGTGCTGGCCTGCATGGAGGCCGGGCGGGCCTACCGGGCCACCTCCCTGGAGGCCGCGCAGGAGCGTGAGGACGGCCGGCCCGGGCTCATCGACCGGCTCGGCTACGACGACCCGGCACTGGACGGCGTGGAGCACCGCGACCTCGTCCGGCACCTCCTGGTGCAACTCCCGGAGCGCGAGCAGCGAATC
The DNA here is from genome assembly GCF_030124175.1 of Streptomyces sp. 549. Taxonomy (GTDB): domain Bacteria; phylum Actinomycetota; class Actinomycetes; order Streptomycetales; family Streptomycetaceae; genus Streptomyces. The sequence continues at coordinate 11,864 of NZ_JASKMT010000013.1, forward strand.
CTGATGCTGCGCTACTACGGCAACCTGACGCAGTCCCAGATCAGTGCGGAACTCGGCGTCTCGCAGATGCACGTCTCCCGGCTGCTCTCCCGCAGCTTCGCCAGGCTGCGAGCCGCAAACACCATCGAAGCGTAGCCAGTTCGGGTGACACTCCTTCGGAGTACACCCGCTCCCAGCTGTGCAGTTTTATCGACATGACGCTACATCGCGTTGCTGACTTGTGACATTCTGCAAGAGCTGCGTTTGCCGCGGCTGCACCGCCGGTATTCAGGTGGAGGACTGCCCTCATCCGGAAGGCAGCCGCTGCGACCCGTCCGCGACCTCAAGGGGGTGGCATGTCCGTAGATCTGGGCAGCTCGAAGGTACTCACCGAAGCGATCAACACCGACGCACCGCACGGTGCTTCCGGGACATCCGAGGCGCCCGGCGTGCCGGGCCCCCCGCCCGTCGCGGCGCGTGCCGCGGAGTCCGACGCCATCGACACGCGCACCCTCTCCCGCTCCCTCTTCCTGCGGCTCGCCGCACTCGAGGCGGACAGCGGTGAGCGTGCGTACGTGCGCGACACCCTCATCGAACTCAACCTCCCCCTGGTGCGTTACGCCGCGGCCCGGTTCCGCAGCCGCAACGAGCCGATGGAGGACATTGTCCAGGTCGGAACGATCGGCCTGATCAAGGCGATTGACCGCTTCGACTGCGAACGCGGCGTGGAGTTCCCCACGTTCGCGATGCCGACGGTCGTCGGGGAGATCAAGCGCTTCTTCCGGGACACGTCCTGGTCGGTGCGCGTGCCCCGGCGCCTCCAGGAGCTGCGGCTCGCGCTGACGAAGGCCAGCGACGACCTGTCGCAGCAGCTCGACCGCTCCCCCACGGTGCCCGAACTGGCCGCGTGCCTGGGCGTGTCGGAGGAGGACGTGGTGGACGGCCTGGCGGTGGGCAACGCCTACACCGCCAGCTCGCTGGACTCCCCCTCACTGGAGGAGGACGGCAGCGAGGGCTCGCTGGCGGACCGCCTGGGCTACGAGGACGCCGCGCTGGAGGGCGTGGAGTACCGCGAGTCCCTGAAGCCGCTGCTGGCCCGACTCCCGTCCCGGGAGCGGCAGATCATCATGCTGCGGTTCTTCGGCAACATGACCCAGTCGCAGATCGGCGAGGAGGTCGGCATCTCGCAGATGCACGTCTCACGGCTGCTGACCCGCACGCTCGCCCAGCTGCGCGAGGGCCTGATCACGGAGGAGTGACCGGCAGCTCCACGCCGGAGCAGACAAAGCCGGAGCAGACAAAGCCGGAGCAGACAAGGGCGGAGCAGCGCGCAGGGCTCCGCCGCCGACGGACCGGACGCCGCGTCGGCCCCCCATGCGGGCGCGGCAGAAGACACAGCGGCACCACCTCCGCGCACGCGGCGGGACGCACGCGGGCGGAGAGGGCGTGCGAGCGCCCACCCGGTCACCGGTGGTGGCGCCGGGTGAGGCCCGATGGAGTGCGACGGGTCAGGACAGGGCGAGCCAGACGACGGCGGCGACGGCCACCAGGCCGACGATCACGCCGACGATCAGCCCGACCCGGGGACCCGCGGCGGGAGCCGGGGCCGCCGGGCTCTGCGGCACGCCGCCCTCGTCGACGAAGGCGCGGAACATCTGGGTACTGCCGGCCGGGTCCGGGTTGCCCTCGGGGCCCTGCGGTGCTTGGGGGTTGTGAGCCATAGGCGGACCTTAGCGAACGCCGGGCCGCCACGGCATCCCCGGCTGCTTTAAGGATTGTTTGCCTGCACCTGCCCCGATTCCGCTTGGCCGGAGTACCCTCCCTCCTTATAGTTGCTTAGAGCAACAAACTACGGAGGGCGAAGGGTGAGCACCACGACGACGGAGACAGTCGGCACCGCGCACGAGACCGAGACCGCGCCGATGAGCCATCGGCAGATCATGGAGGCCCTGTCGGGGCTGCTACTGGGGATGTTCGTGGCGATCCTGTCGTCCACGGTCGTCTCCAACGCGCTGCCGGAGATCATCTCGGACCTCGGCGGCGGCCAGAGCGCCTACACCTGGGTCGTGACGGCCTCCCTGCTCACCATGACCGCCTCCACCCCGCTGTGGGGCAAGCTGGCCGACCTCTACAGCAAGAAGCTGCTGGTCCAGCTCGCGATCGTCATCTTCGTGCTCGCCTCCGCCGGTGCCGGGCTGGCCCAGAGCACCGGCACGCTCATCGCCTTCCGCGCCGTGCAGGGCCTCGGCGTCGGCGGACTGGTCGCGCTGGCCCAGGTGATCCTCGCGGCGATGATCTCGCCGCGTGAACGAGGCCGCTACAGCGGCTACTTCGGCGCCACCTTCGCCACCGCCACGGTCGGCGGCCCGCTGCTGGGCGGAGTGATCACCGACACCTCCTGGCTGGGCTGGCGCTGGTGCTTCTACGTGGGCGTGCCGTTCGCCATCGTGGCCCTGGTCGTCCTGCAGAAGACGCTGAAGCTCCCCGTGGTGCGCCGCGCCGGCGTCCGCATCGACTGGCTGGGCGCCCTGGTCGTCAGCGCCGCCGTCTCCCTGCTGCTCATATGGGTGACGCTGGCGGGCGACAGCTACGCCTGGGCGTCCTGGCAGACGGTGGCCATGGTGGGCGGCTCGCTGCTGCTGGGCCTGCTGTTCGTCGCCGTCGAGCGGCGGGCGAGCGAACCCATCATGCCGCTGCGGCTGTTCCGCAACCGCACCATCACCCTGACCGCCCTGGCCTCGCTCTTCGTCGGTGTCGCGATGTTCGGCGCGACCGTCTTCCTCAGCCAGTACTTCCAGCTGGCCCGCGGCCAGTCGCCGACCATGTCAGGCGTGCTGACCATCCCCATGATCGCCGGCATCTTCCTCTCGTCCACGCTCTCCGGCGTGATCATCACCCGCACCGGGCGGTGGAAGGGCTGGCTGGTCGCCGGCGGCGTCGGCATGACGGCAGGCCTGGGCCTGCTGGGCACCATGCGCCACGACACCCCTTACTGGCACATCGCGATCTCCATGGCGCTGCTGGGCCTGGGCCTCGGCATGCTGATGCAGAACCTGGTGCTCGCCACCCAGAACCAGGTGTCGGCCGCCGACCTCGGCTCGGCCAGTTCGGCGATCACCTTCTTCCGCTCACTGGGCGGCGCGGTCGGCGTCTCCGCGCTGGGCGCGGTCCTGGCCACCCGCATCTCCACCTACGTGCAGGACGGCATGGCGAAGGCCGGAGTCCCGGCCGGGTCCGGCGCCCCGGGCAGCGGAGCCATCCCCGACATGGACGCGCTGCCCGGTCCGGTCCGGACGGTCGTCGAGAGCGCCTACGGGCACGGCATCGCGGACATCTACCTCTACGCCGCGCCCGCCGCCCTGCTGGCGCTGCTGCTGGTGGTGTGCGTCAAGGAGGTCCCGCTCCGGACCACCTCGCACGCTCCGCGCTGACCTCCTGGGGCGGAAAGCCGTGCCCGGGGGGCGGGGACGCGGTGGGAGCGGGGCGGGGCTCAGCTTCGGGCGGCCGGACCGGAGCGCAGGGCCTCGATGCCCGCGACGAGCAGTTCCACGGCGGTGTCGAAGTCCTGCTGGCGCATGCCGTCGACGGTCCCGGACCCGCCGACCTCCCGCAGCTCCAGCGACTGGGCGTACTCGGGCCGGCCCTCGACCTGCCGGTGGATGTACGCGTAGTACGCGTCCTTGTCCATGCCCGACGACCGGCAGCGGGCGTTCCAGTTCGCCTCGACGGCACCGAACCCGTAGACGAACTGGAAGACCGCCGACAGCGCGCCGGTGAGGCGGCCCGGGGGCAGCCCGGCCCGCAGCATCACCTGCTGGGCGGCGGCCGCGAACTCCATCGCCTGCGGCCCCACGTTGAGGTACTGACCGATCATCGGCGACACCCACGGGTGGCCGACCAGCATGCGCCGGTACTCGGAGGCAAGGTCGCGCAACTGCTCCCGCCAGGCGTCGTCCCGGTCGGCGGGGGCGGCGTCCGGCTGCGGGCCGTCGTCGAAGCGGGGCAGGGCGATCTCCCCCTGGACGGCGTCCAGCGCCAGCTCCAGCAGGTCGTCCCGGGAGTCGACGTACCAGTACAGCGACATCGCGGTGACGCCCAGCTCGGACGCGAGCCGCCGCATGGAGAACTTGGCCAGCCCTTCCTCGTCGAGCAGGCGCACGGTCACCGTGGTGATCCTCGCCCGGTCCAGCGCGCCGGGATGGTCCGGGGCGGCGTCCGCCGCACGGTGCCGGGAAGGTCCGCCGGCGAGCCAGACGCTGGTCCGGGGCGCGGGGCGGGCACGGCTGCCGGGTGGCATGGGGACTCCTCGGTACGGGTCGTGCGGCACGTGCGTCGATGCTATGCGCCGGGCGCGGGCACCACCGGCACCGCGCGTTCCGCCCGGCGCAGCAGTACGAAGGCCAGCGCGCCACCGGCGAACACCGCCACCGCGCCGACCAGCTGGCTGGTCTCCACACCCCGAGCGAAGGCGTCCGCCACCGCCTCCCGCTCGCCGGGCGTGGTGACCTTCTCCAGGGCCGCCGGCAGCGACCCGGCGCCCGCCGCGGTCCCCGGCAGCAGTGCGGCGAACCGCGAGCTGAGCACCGCACCGAGCACGGCGACGCCCAGTCCGTGCCCGAACTCGGCAAGAGTGCCGTTCACTCCCGCGCCGACACCGGCCTTGGCGGGCGGGATCGCGGACATCAGCGCGTTGGCCATGGTCGGCATGGCGAGCGCCACGCCGACGCCCATGACCACCAGGCCCAGCAGCATGCCGGAGTAGGACGCGCTGCCCAGCAGCGCCACGCAGACCAGGCCCGCGGCGAGCAGGCTCATGCCCACCAGGATCGTGACCGGCGTGCCGAGCCGCAGCGCCGTGCGGGCGCCGCCGCCGGTGAAGTTGACGGCGATCACCGTCAGGGCGAGCGGCGCCATGCGCAGCCCGGCGTCGAGCGGCTGGTGGCCCAGCACGAACTGGAGGTGCTGGGTGAGCAGGTAGAGCGAGCCGGCCATGCCGAACGCCACCAGCAGGCCGCCCGCGACCGCGCCGACGAAGCGCTGGTCGCGGAAGAACTGCATGTCGAGCATGGGGTGCGGGATGCGCAGCTCCCACCAGACGAACGCCGCCAGGGCCGCCGCACCGACCAGCGCGGTGAGCACCACCCGCGGCGAGTTCCAGCCGTGGTCCGGGCCGGAGATGATCGCGAAGACCAGCGCGGTCATGCCGGTGACGGACAGCAGCGCGCCCAGCAGGTCCAGCGGGTCGCCGCTGGGGTTGCGGGACTCGGGAACGAGCACGACGACGGCGACCAGGCCCAACGCCACCACCGGCAGGTTGATGAGGAACAGCGAACCCCACCAGAAATGGTTGAGCAGGAAGCCGCCGACGAGGGGACCGAGCGCGAAGCCCAGCGAGAGCACCGAACTCCAGATGCCGATCGCCCGCGGGCGTTCCGAGGCGTCGAATATCTGCATCACCACGGCGAGCGTGCAGGTGAGCAGCAGCGCGCCGCCGATCCCCATCCCGGCCCGTGCGGCGATGAGTTGGGCGGAGGTGGTGGAGAGGGCCGCGGCGAGCGAGCCGAGCCCGAACAGGGCCAGCCCGGCCAGCAGCATGCGCTTGCGGCCGAAGCGGTCCGCCGCGTTGCCGGCCGTCAGCAGCAGACCGGCCTGCACGAGGGCGTAGGCGTTGATCATCCACTGGATGTCGGAGGTGGACGCCGACAGGTCCCGACTCAGCGAGGGGATCGCGATGTTGAGGATGGTGTTGTCGAGCAGGACGGTGAACTCGGCGAGGCAGATCACCGCGAGGATCAGCCAACGGCGCGGGTGGCCGCCGGGTGCTTTCACGGTGGTTTCCGCGGCGTTGGTCGCCGTCATGCGGGCTCCTTGTACGGCGTATGGTTAGGCGCACCTTACTGTACACCGTAGAAGACCGTAGCAGTCCACCGGAGGCGGCGGCCGTGCGGACGTGCCGACGGGGTCCGGCCGCGGCGAGTGCGTCGCGGCCGGACCCCGTCGGGCCCCGTCGGGGCGGTTGGGTGTCGGGTGGGTCGGGGGTCGGTCAGGCGGGGTCGGTCAGGTCGTAGAGCGTGGTGCCGTCCACGGTGACCGCGGTGAAGTTCTCCTGCACCCAGGCGGCGATCTCGGCGCTGGTGCCGCTGCCGCCGGGCCCGCCGGCGCCGCCCCCCGGGCCGCCCTGAGCATCTCGGCCGCCCTGGCCGTTCTGGGAGCCCTGGCCGTCCTCTGTGGTGGACGTGGTGGAGGCGCCGCCCACGAACCAGTGCACGCGGCCCTGCTCGACCAGGGCGCGGAACTCCGCCAGGGTCGGCGAAGGGTCACTGCCGTTGAAGCCGCCGATGGCCATCACCGGCTCCTCCGTGGCCAGTTGGTATCCCGCAGCGCTCTGCGAACCGACCGCGGCCGCCACCCAGGTGTAGTCGTCCGCGTCCTTCACCAGCGCGGCCCGCAGGGTGTCGGAGACCTCGGCGCTGTCCAGCAGGCCACCGGGCCCGCCCCGGCCGCCACCCGGCGGTGCGTCGCCGACGCCGGTTCCGCCCCGGCCCGCCTGCCCGGTCGGACCGCCGTCAGGCTGCCCGTCCGTCCCGGCCTGCCCGTCGGCGCCGGCCTGCCCGTCCGCTCCCTGCGGCGGGGCCTGACCGCCACCGGGAACGCCCTGCGGGGGCATGCCGCCGACCGCGCCGGGCATGCCGTCCCCGCCCGGACCGCCGCCGGGCATGCCTCCTCCGCCGGGGCCACCGCGGGCTCCGGCCACCGAGGGGCCGGCGGTGACGATGGACCCGGTGTGCGCGGTGGTGACGGTGTCCAGGGCGTAGGCCGTCGGCCCCGCCAGCGAGGCGGCGAGCGCCAGCCCTGCGGCCAGCACCGGGAGGCGCCGCAGCCGCAGCATCGGCAGCGCGGCCAGCGCGAGCGCGGCCAGCAGCCCGGTGACGAGCACCGTCCAGCGCAGCCACGGCAGCCAGTCCGGCGTCCGGCCCAGCAGCACGAAGCTCCACGCCGCCGTCAGCGCCACCGCCGCCGCCAGTGCGGCAGCCGCCCACGGCTGCCTGCGAATCCGCCACAGCATCGTGCCGCCCGCTCCGACCAGCGCGGCCACGTAGGGCGCCAGCGCCACGTTGTAGTACTCGTGGAAGATCCCGGCCATGAAGCTGAAGATCACCGCAGTGATCAGCAGCGATCCGCCCCAGGCCAGCAGGTGCGTCCGGGTGGTGTCGGTGCGCGGCGCGCGACGCGTCAGGACCAGGCCCGCAACGAACAGCAGCAGTGCCGCGGGCAGCAGCCAGGAGATCTGGCCGCCCATCGAGTCGTTGAACAGCCTGCCGATGCCGGTCTCGCCCCAGCCGCCGCCCCGGCCGCCGCCGACGCTGCCGGTCTCGTTGCCGTTGAGGCGGCCGAGCCCGTTGTAGCCGAAGGTCAGCTCAAGGAAGCTGTTGGTCTGCGATCCGCCCACATAGGGACGGGAGTCGGCGGGCCACAGCTCGACCAGCGCCACCCACCAGCCGGCCGTGAGGACCGTCACCAGCCCTGCGAGGAGCAGTTGGCGCAGCCGGCGCAGCAGCCCGGTCGGGGCGCACACGGCGTACACGGCGGCGAGCACCGGCAGGATCAGCCAGGCCTGGAACGTCTTGGTGAGGAAGCCGAGTCCGAAGCAGGCTCCGGCGAGCAGCAGCCATCGGGTCGAGGCGTGCTCCAGCGCGCGCAGCACGCAGACCACCGCGCCGACCATGAGCAGGCACAGCAGCGCGTCCGGGTTGTTGAACCGGAACATCAGCGCGGCGACCGGCGTCAGGGCGAGCACCGCGCCGGCCAGCAGACCGGCACCGGGACCGAACCTGCGGCGCACCCCGGCGTGGAGAACGCCGACGGTGGCCACACCCATCAGTGCCTGGGGCACGAGGATCTGCCAGGAGCCCAGCCCGAACAGCCGCACCGACAGCGCCATCGGCCACAGTGCGGCCGGCGGCTTGTCCACGGTGATGGCGTTCGCCGCGTCGGAGGACCCGAACAGGAACGCCTTCCAGCTCGCCCCGCCGGCCTGGGCCGCCGCCGAGTAGAAGGAGTTGGCGTACCCGCTGGCCTGGAGGTTCCACAGGTAGAGCACGGCGGTGACGGCGAGCAGGGCCAGCAGCGCGGGCCGTTCCCAGCGGGTGCGGGCGGTGGCGGAGGCGTCCGGGGTGCCGCCGTCCGTGCTGACGGGTGCGCCGAGGGTCGTGCCGTCGTCGGTCGTAGCGCCGGTGGGGTGGGGCGGGCGGACGGCCGGGGAGTTCCTCGTCTCGCTCATGACCGCACCTCCACGTCGGAGGCGCGGACCGGACCGGCGGAGGCTGCGGGTGCTGCGGGGGCTGCGGGGGCTGCGGGGGCTGCGGACGGGAAGACCCAGCCGCGCAGCAGCAGGAAGCGCAGGACCGTCGCGGCGAGGTTCGCCGCGACCAGGACGGCCAGCTCGGTGTCCCGTCCGGGGTCGGGGGCGGCCGAGTGCAGGGCCGCCAGCGAGCCGCTGGTCAGGGCCAGGCCGATGGCGAACACCAGCAGGCCCTGGGCCTGGTGCCGGACAAGTCCGCGTCGGCCGCGGACGTGGAAGGTCAGGCGCCGGTTGGCGGCCGTGTTGCCCAGTGCGGTGAGCAGCAGCGCCGCCGCGTTGGCGGTCAGCGGACCGACCGCCGGGCGCAGCAGCGAGTACAGCAGCAGATAGGCGAGCGTGCTGAGCGCACCCACGACGCAGAAGCCCAGGAGTTGCCGGGCCAGCCCGCGTGGCACACCCGGCAGCGCCCGGTCCCGCGGGTCGTCGCCGAACGGGCGGCGCAGCCGGTCCACCGGCAGCGCGCCGGAGGCCAGCGCGCGGCCGACCCGCCACACGCCCTTCAGGTCGTCGGCCACCGTGCGGCGGATGTCGACCCGGCTGTCGGGGTCGTCCACCCAGTCGACGGGTACCTCGTGGATGCGCAGCCCGGCACGTTCGGCGAGCACCAGCATCTCGGTGTCGAAGAACCAGCCGGTGTCCTCCACCAGCGGCAGCAGCCGTTGGGCGACGTCCGCCCGGATCGCCTTGAACCCGCACTGGGCGTCGGAGAAGCGGGCGGCCAGCGAGCCGCGCAGCAGCAGGTTGTACCCACGGGAGAGCACTTCGCGCTTCGGTCCGCGCACCACCCGCGAACTGCGGGCCAGGCGGGTGCCGATGGCCAGGTCGGAGTGCCCGGAGATCAGCGGTGCCACCAGCGGCAGCAGGGCGTTGAGGTCGGTGGACAGGTCCACGTCCATGTAGGCGAGCACCGGTGCGTCCGAGCCGCGCCACACCGTGCGCAGGGCCAGGCCGCGGCCCTTCTCCTCCAGCCGGACCGCGACGACCTCCTCCAGCGCGTCGTCCAGGAGGGCGGCGACCTCCGGGGTGCGGTCGGTGCTGGCGTTGTCCGCGATCGTGATGCGGAACGGGTAGGGGAAGGACTCGTCCAGGTGCCGGCGCAGCCGCCGTACGGACTCCTCCAGGTTCGCCTCCTCGTTGTACACGGGAATGACGACGTCGAGGACCGGGGTGCCGTCCCGGTCCCAGCGGAGCTGGTCGCGTGCGGGCAGGGTGCCCGGAGTGGTTTCCGTCTGCATGCCGACGACACTCGTCGGCCGCCCTGTCACTCCTGTGGGAGCGGCCTGTGGCCTACCTGTGAACCCGGGCCGCCGGCGGGGAGTTGCACCGTGAAGACGGTCCGGCCGGGGACGCTGCGCACCCGCGCCGCCCCGCCGTGGGCGGTCACCACGGCCTGCACGATGGCCAGTCCCAGACCGGTGCTGCCTGAGCTGCCGGTGCTGCCGGTGCTGCCTGAGCTGCCTGAGCTGCCTGAGCTGGTGCCGGTGCTGCCGGTGCTGCCGGTCCTGTGCGTGCCGGCGGTGGGGCGGGTGGCGCGGGTGCGGGAGGCGTCGCCGCGGGCGAAGCGCTCGAAGACGTGCGGCAGCAGGTCGGGCGGGATGCCCGGACCGTCGTCCGCCACCTCCATCAGCACCCACCCGTCGGTGTCCGCGTCCACCCGGACGGTGACGGTGGTGTCCGGCGGGGTGTGGGTGCGGGCGTTGGCGAGCAGGTTGACGAGGACCTGCCGCAGCCGGTCCGGGTCGCCGACCACCCGCACCGGGGCGTCGGGCAACGCCAGCCGCCAGCCGTGGTCACCACCGGCCGCACGGGCGTCGCTGACGGCGTCCACCACCAGTGGCACCAGGTCGGTGGCGGTGCGTTCCAGCGGGCGCCCGGTGTCCAGCCGGGCAAGCAGCAGCAGGTCCTCGACCAGGCCGGTCATGCGCACCGACTCCGACTCGATGCGGCCCAGCGCGTAGCGGGTGTCGGGCCCGGTGTCCTCCGGGCCGCGGCGGGTCAGTTCGGCGTAGCCGCGGATGGACGCCAGCGGTGTGCGCAGTTCGTGGCCGGCGTCAGCGACGAACTGGCGTACCCGGGTCTCGCTCTGCTGGCGGGCCGCCAGCGCCGACTCCACGTGCCCCAGCATCCGGTTGAGGGCCGCGCCCACCTGCCCGACCTCGGTGCGCGGATCGGTGTCCTCCTCCGGCACCCGGTCCCGAAGGCTCACCTCCCCCTGGTGCAGGGGCAGTTCCGAGACCCGGGTGGCGGTGGCCGCCACCCGGTGCAGAGGCCGCAGCGCGATCCGCACGATGGCCGCCGCCGCGATGCCCGCCGCGAGCAACCCCGCACCGGCCACGCAGAGTTCGGCGACGACCAGTGTGCCGACGATGTCCTGCACCTCGGCCAGCGGCAGGCCGACGAGGACCGTGCCGCCGTCGTCGGTCTGCACGGTCACCACCCGGTAGTCGCCCAGCTCGGGCAGGGACGCCGTGTGCGGCTGCCCGTCGTTGGCCACCGCGTCCAGCGCCCGCAGTTGTGCGCTGTCCAGCGGCACGGCGGTGGTCCCGGTTCCGGCTGCCGTGCCGTCCGCCTCCTGGCTCACCACGCCCTCGGCCACGTCCCCGCCGGACGTCTCCGCGCCCAGTGTGCCGACCCGCTGGCCGCCCGCCGTCACGAACCCCAGCGGGTCCGCGCCGCCCGGCACGCCGGGCGGCAGCACCCCGCCCGGAGGACCGGCCGCCCGCCGGGCCAGGTCGGTGAGACGGCCGTCCAGCTGGTTCTCCAGGTACGAGTGCAGGGCCAGCGCCGTGACCGTGCCGATCACCGCGGCCACCACGGCCACCAGCGTCACCGCGGACACCGCGAGCCGGGTCCGCAGCGACCAGCTGCGGCGCCCGCCCCGGATGCGGGAGGTCCCGATGCGGGAGGTCCTGATGCGACCTGCCCGGGGGGCGTGCGCGGGTGGGAGCGGGGGCAGGGTCTGGTGGGGGGAACGGGACGGGTTCGGCAGCGGGGGCGGGGTGGGTTGCACGGGTCGCTACTCCCCCGCCTTGAGCAGGTAGCCCGCGCCGCGGCGGGTGTGGATCATCGGGGAGCGGCCGGCGTCGATCTTGCGCCGCAGGTAGGAGATGTACAGCTCCACCACGTTGGCCTGCCCGCCGAAGTCGTAGGACCACACGCGGTCCAGGATCTGCGCCTTGCTCAGCACCCGCCGCGGGTTGCGCATCAGGTAGCGCAGCAGCTCGAACTCGGTCGCGGTCAGATGGATGGGGGTGCCGCCCCGGCTGACCTCGTGGCTGTCCTCGTCCAGCATCAGGTCACCGACGGCCAGCACCGAGGCGTCCCTCGCCGACGCGGCGCCGCTGCGGCGCAGCAGCCCCCGCAGCCGGGCGACGACCTCCTCCAGGCTGAACGGCTTGGTGACGTAGTCGTCGCCGCCGGCGGTGAGCCCGGCGATGCGGTCCTCGACCGCGTCCCGCGCGGTGAGGAACAGCACCGGCACCCCGGGCAGTTCCCGGCGCAGCCCGCCCAGCAGGGTCAGCCCGTCGGTGTCGGGCAGCATGACGTCCAGCAGCACCGCGTCCGGCCGCCACTGCCGGGCCGCACGCAGCGCCTCGGTGCCGTCGCCGACGGCCCGCGGGTCCCAGCCCTCGTAGCGCAGGGCCATGGTGAGCAGGTCGGCGAGAGCAGCCTCGTCGTCCACGACGAGCACCCGCGGCGGACTGCCGTCCGGACGGGTGAGGGTTTCGGGGGAGGTGTTCATGTGCGCAGGCTGTGCGCCGGCTCTGAGACGCTCCTGTCCACCGGCTGTGAATTCGCTGAGAACTGCTTCTGACCCGGGTCAGCGCGGCAGGGGCAGCAGGCGGGCGGCGTTGTGGTGGCACACCGCGCGCAGCCAGTCGTCGTCCTGGTCGAGGCGGGTCAGCGCCTCCAGGGCGTGCAGGTAGCCGTACGGGATGTTGGGGAAGTCGCTGCCGAAGAGAACGCGGTCGCCCAGCGCCGCCAGCCTTGCCCGCTCCGCGCGGGGGAAGGGCATCATGCGCTCGGAGAAGTCGGTGAACGCCATCGTGGTGTCCAGGTGCACACCCGGGTAGCGCTCGGCGAGGTCGAGGAACTCGGCGTATTCCGGCATGCCCATGTGCGCGACGATCAGCCTCAGCCGCGGGTGCCGGGCCAGCACCGCCGCCACCGGGCCCGGGCCGGTGTGCTTGCCGGGCGCCGGACCGGAACCGCAGTGGATCACGGTCGGCACTCCCTCCTCCGCCAGCAGCCCCCACACCGGGTCGAGCAGCGCGTCAGCCGGGTCGTAACCACCCACCTGGACGTGCGACTTGAAGACGCGAGCGCCACCGGCAACCGCCTGGCGCACGTAACCGGCGGCCTCCGGCTCGGGATAGAAGGTCGCGGTGTGCAGGCAGTCGGGCGTGCGGGCGGCGAAGTCGGCACTCCAGCTGTTCAGCCAGGCCGCCATGCCGGGCTTGTGCGGGTAGAGCATCGAGGTGAAAGCCCGGACGCCGAACCCCCGTAGCACGGCGAGGCGTTCGTCCTCCGCCTCGCGGTACCTGATCGGCCAGCCGGTGCCGGTCAGCGGACCCACCTGGTCGAAGTACGCCCACACCTTGTCCAGGACCCGCTTCGGCATGAAGTGCGTGTGCACGTCCACCAGTCCGGGCAGCTCCAGCGCCCGCCAGAACCCGATGACGGCCTCGCGCTCGTCAAGGTCCGTCCCGTCCCCGGAGCGGCGTTCGGTCGCGGAGCCCGGTTCGGATTCGGGGCGGGGTTCGGGACCGGGACCGGGACCGGGACCGGATTCCGGGCTGTTCTGAGGGGCGTGGGACACGTGAGGGGCGTGGGGGGCTTCCGCGAACGGGTCGGGGTCGCCGGGCGAGGGGGTCCGGGCAGCGGGCATGGCAGGAGCGTACGACCGGTGGGTGGTGCTCGGGAGTGCGGGCCGGTCCCGGGGCGGTGTGCAGTGGCGGTGTGCACTGAGCCTGACGGCCGCCGCCCCGGGACGTACCGGCCGCCGTACGGACATGTTTCCAGCCGATTACACGACCACGGGAGCCCCCCGGATCACGCCACCCGTCGGGACCCCCGCCATGCACACCACAAGCGCCATCAGGCGGACCCTGCGTCACTTCCGGCCACTGGTTCAATACGGCACGTTACCGAATCTGTGCGGTCGATGTGCTTTCCGTGAAGGTTCTCGGCAGACTCCCGATCGCCAACCGGCACACACAGAAGCGGAAGGATGCACACAATGCGGAACACCGCGCGATGGGCAGCGGCAGGCACTCTGCTGACAGCAGCGATGCTCGCCCCCCTGAGTGGCACCGCCCTCGCGGACTCGTCGCCCTCCTCGCCCTCGTCACCCTCGCTCTACGCCCCCTCGGCGCTGACCCTGACGTTCGCCCGCGGCGAGAGCGCAGCCGCCAGCACGCCCGAACGGGCCGTCACGCTGACCTGCTCACCGAACCCCGGGGGCAACCACCCCGCCGCCGCCCGCGCCTGTGCGCAACTCCGCGGCGTGGACGGGGACTTCGACAGCCTGCCCGGCGACAGGAACCGCTACTGCACGATGGAGTACGACCCCGTCGTCGTCACCGCCCAGGGTGTCTGGGACGGACGGCGGGTCTCCTACGAGCGGACCTTCGGCAACGCGTGCGTCAAGGACGTCGAGGGCATGGCCGTCTTCCGCTTCTGAGCCGTCCCCCAGCCGTCCCGCCCTGCCTCCCCGCAGCGGGACCTGGCGGGGGCTCCGGCCCGGCGGCGCCCCCGCCTCGCCGGACCGGCGCCCCCGCACCACAGTCGGCGCAGACGGATGAGCGCGGGTGAGCACGGGGAACCGAACGGGCGGGCGCGGTCAACGCGTGGAAGCGGACGGCAAGAAACCTGGGGCCCGGCACTTCTCAGTGCCGGGCCCCAGGTGACAGTAGCGGGGACAGGATTTGAACCTGCGACCTCTGGGTTATGAGCCCAGCGAGCTACCGAGCTGCTCCACCCCGCGTCGGTGAACACCACCTTACGCGAGGATCGCCCCACACGGAAATCCACTACCTTCCGGGGCGAAAGACCAGGCCAGGGGCCTGCCATCAGGTCGTCGGCCACCTCGGCGGTGCGTGCACCCGGGCGGGGGGCCGGGCCTTCCGGAGCGCCCGACATCGCCCCTCAGCCCCCGGCGTCCGGATTTGGCGCCCAGCCGCCACCGTCCCGGTGCACGTACGCGGGACGACCTTCGGTGCCGCTGGTCCGGAACGGCCGTCCGTCGTCGTCGATCCGGTACGTGCCGCTGCGGCCCTGGCTCGTCCAGTCCAGCTCCAGGTACCAGTCGCAGTCACAGTCCTCGGCCACCGCCTCCACCCGCAGCACCTCGGGGTCCGTGCGCGACACCCGCAGGGGGAACTCCCGGGCCGGCAGCTCCCTGCCCTCACCCGACGCGTCGTAGCCGCCCACCGGACGGACGCGCGGGCGCGGCACGTCCAGGTTTAGTGCCAGTACCGCAGGAGTCAGCGCACCCCCGCAACCCGCGTCCATGGCATAGGCGTTCCACGGCAGCGGGGTCCGGCGCTCCACCACTCGGACACGCAACGCCCGCAGCACCACCGCCTCCGGCGTGGTGCCCTGCACGGTCGTGGAGCCACCGTGCACCGCGTCCAGCGCGGCTGCCCACGTTGGCGCGTCCTGCTCGACGGGCGGCGGAGGCACCGAGGCGGGGGCTGGGCTGCCTCCGGAGTCTGGGCCGGAGGCTCGTGGCGGCGGACGTCGGCGAGCAGCCAGCGCCTGTGCAGCTCCATCAGCTCGTCCCGCGTGGCACCGCAGCTCCGTGCGATGCGCTCCACCGTTCCGTACTCCGCGGGCAGCGCCTCACCGTGGCAGTAGCGGTGCAGAGTGGACGTGCTCAGATGCAGTCGCCTGGCCAGCAGCCCGTAGCCCGTAGCTGCGCCCCGAACGCTCCTTCAGCCGCCGCAGCGCTGCTGCGAACTCCGCTGTCTCCACGGGTCTGTGAGCCACCGGTTTCCCCCCGCAGTCCGACCGGGCCGCTGCGGTCCGGCGTCCGCGCCGTCCCGGCAGGTCGTCCCAGGGCGGCACCGTTCCCGCAGGCCAGGGTACCTCCCGGCGTTCCGGCGTCCCGAATGTCCCACGGCAGGGGGAGCATTCGGCGCAGGCCGGTCGACACTGCTGACGGGGGAACCGATCCGGGCCGGTGACCAGAGGTCCGGACCCCGCTCACGACGACGGAGATTCGCGTGAAGACACCATCCACCTCGACCACCGTTCCGCGCCGCAGCCGCCGGACCGCCACAGCCGTGGCCGCCGCCGCGGCGGCCGTGGCCCTGGGCGCGCCGACCGCCGCCCAGGCCGCAGCGCCGGTCCTGCTCGACGCACACGAGATGCCGCCCAGCTCCACCCCGTGGATCGCAGACCCGGTCAGCGAGGGCGCCGGGCAGCCGGTGTGCCTGACCGGTCTGCTGCCGGACTCCCGCTCCGTGCACCGCACCTTCCGCACCGAACTGGACACCGGCGCCACACAGGTGGTGTTCCGGGCGCGCCACGAGCTCGACGCCCAGCGCACCGTGAGCGCCCTCCGGGCCGCACTCGCCCGCTGCACGGACAAGTTCGAGCAGGAGCACCCGGGCAGCACCGCGACGTTCCACCGGCTGGGCACGGTCGACGCGGGCGACGGCGGACACCTCTACGGCACCGCCACGTCCGTCCCCGAGTCCTCCTACGACGTGCACCTGTACGGGGTCGGCCGGAGCGGCAACCGCGTCACGGTTGTCGTCTGGGGACAGATCGGGACGTTGAAGACCGCGCCCGTCAATGCCTTCAGGACGACAGTCGCCACGGCCCTCAACAAGCTGGACGGCTGAGACGGCGGGCGCCGGACCGCGCAGGGGACGGTCCGGCGCCCCACCGTCGCGGCGCCGGCGGTCACGAGGACCGGCCGTCACGAATGCCGGCCCTCGCGACCGGCGGCCCTCGCGAATGCCGGCCCTCGCGGACTGCGCCGGGTGCCGGCGGTGTGGTCGATGCAGTGGTCCACACGGGCGGGACCTCCGTGGAACCGTCCCCGAGCAGGGCGGGCGCCTTCCGGGGGCCGCGCCCGGGCCCTCGGTTGTCCACCACGGGAACGGACGGGGATGGTGCGGTGTATTGCCGGAGCCGGATCGGCGCAGCAAGCTTCTGCCCATGGATCTGGAGCTGCGGCATCTGAAGACGGTCCGGGCGATCGCCGACGCGGGCAGCCTGACGAAGGCCGCCTCCGCGCTGGGCCTGGCCCAGCCCGCCCTCAGTGCGCAGCTGAAACGGATCGAGCGCACCCTCGGCGGCCGGCTGTTCGAGCGCGGACGCCTCGGCGTGCGGCCCACCCCCCTTGGAGAACTCGTCCTGGACCGGGCCCGGGTGGTGCTGCCGGCGGTCCGCGAACTCCAGGAGGAGGCGGTGCGGCTGGCCCATGCCTGGGACGGCATGCCGCGCTTCCGCCTCGGCGGCACCCACGGACCGCTGCTCGGCGGGCTGGTGGACCGGCTGGCCACCGCGCACCCGGGAGTGCCCGTGACCACGCAGACCTCCTGGTCGGAACGGGAGATCGCCGCGGGCGTCGCCGAAGGACGGCTGGACTTCGCCCTCATCGGCACGTGCGGCCAGAGCCCGCCACCGGAGCCGGAGCGCCTGAGCTGGCGGGAGGTCGCCGCCGACCCGGTCTTCGTCATGCTCGCCGCCGACCACCCGCTCACCGGACGCACCGAGATCGAACTCGGCTGTCTCGCCGACGAGTCGTGGGCCGACGTGCCCGGGGACGGCTGCTTCGCCGACTGCTTCGCTGCGGCCTGCGCCCGCGCCGGCTTCACACCCGCCTCCGTCTACGAGACCGACACCGCGTCCTGCGTGCACCTCGTCCAGGTCGGACGGGCCGTCGGTCTGTGCCGCGCCACGTTCCCGCCCACGCCCGGGCTGGTCACCAGACCGCTGGCCGGCAGCCCGCTCTCCTGGCGGCACCTGCTGGGCTGGCACCCCGGCGAGCCGGCCGCCGACGCCGCGGGAGCCGTGATCACGCACACCCGCGCCGCCCACGCGGACGCCGTGGCCCGCAGCGCCACCTACCGCGCCTGGCTGGACCGCCACGCCGACCATGTGACGGCCATCTACCCCACCGCCGTCTGAGTCCGCCCGCCCCCGCCTCTCCGGGCCACACTCCCGGCTCCGGTTCCTCCGGCTCCTGTTCCTCCGACTCCTCCGGCTCCCGTACCCCGGGCCGCACCCTGCCCCCGCGTCCATAACGCCGAGGCAGGGGGGCAACTGAGAGCTGACGGCCCCTGCATGGCCGTGGCTACGGTTTCGGCACCTCCCACCGAACCGAGGAGACACCCCATGCTCCACAGACACGTCACAGGTGCGTGTGCCGCCGTCATCGCGGTCGGCGCGCTCACTCTGACCGGGCTGCCGGGCACAGCCGCCGCCCAACCGGCCGCCGCCCCCGGGTCCGCGTTCCAGCCCGCCTCCGAGGCCCCGCCCGAGCTGCTCCGCGCCATGCAGCGCGACCTGGACCTGACGAAGGCACAGGCGGAGCGGAGGCTGGTCAACGAGGCCGATGCGGGTGCCGTCGCCGGTGCCCTCCAGAACGCGCTGGCCGATGACTTCGCCGGTGCCTGGGTGCAGGGTGCGGACTCCTCGACCCTGACCGTGGCGACCACCGACGCCTCCGACGTGCGGACGATCACCGCCAAGGGCGCGAAGGCCGAGGTCGTGGAGCACTCCCTCGCCGACCTGGACGCCGCCAAGAAGGCGCTGGACAAGGCCGCCGCCCGCAACAGCGCCTTCGCCGCGCCTGTCTGGTACGTCGACGTCAGGACCAACAGCGTCGTCGTGCGCACGGCGAAGCCCGCAGCGGCCGACGCCTTCGTGGCCGCCGGCGGCGTCGACCGCGAGCTGGTACGGGTGGTGAAGTCCGACGAGCAGCCGCGGGCCCTCTACGACCTGCGCGGCGGGGACGCCTACTACATGGGCAGCGGCGGGCGTTGCTCCGTCGGGTTCCCGGTCACCCGCGGAACCCAGCAGGGCTTCGCCACGGCCGGCCACTGCGGCCGGACCGGTACCAGCACCTCGGGCTTCAACCGCGTCGCCCAGGGCACCTTCCAGGGTTCCTCCTTCCCCGGCAACGACTACGCGTGGGTCGCCACCAACTCGAACTGGACGGCGACCCCGTACGTGAAGGGCGCCGGTGGGCAGAACGTCCAGGTCGCGGGCTCCACCCAGCAGGCGGTGGGAGCCTCGATCTGCCGTTCCGGCTCGACCACGGGCTGGCACTGCGGAACCATCCAGCAGCACAACACCAGCGTCACCTACCCCGAGGGCACGATCACCGGAGTGACCCGGACGTCGGTGTGCGCCGAGCCCGGTGACTCCGGCGGCGCCTACATCTCCGGCAGCCAGGCGCAGGGCGTCACCTCTGGCGGATCCGGCAACTGCCGTACCGGTGGCACGACGTACCACCAGCCCGTCAACCCGATCCTTCAGGTCTACGGCCTGACCCTGAAGACCACCACCGGCCCCGGCGACCCCGGCCCGGGTGACCCCGGCGAGCCGGGCGGCACCTGGGCCGTCGGAACCGTCTACAAGGTGGGCGACCGCGTCACCTACGGCGGCGCCACCTACCGCTGCCTCCAGGCCCACCAGGCCCAGGCCGGCTGGACCCCGCCGGCGGTCCCCGCACTCTGGCAGCGCGTCTGACCGACGTCACAGGGGCAGGGGCGGGCCGGAACCACTGGGGGATTCCGGCCCGCCCTCGCGGCATGCGCACCCCGACCTCACGAACCAGGCACCCCCTCCCCTGCGTTCCGCCCCCTCACCTCCGCGCCTACTCGCCTCCGCACCCGCACCCGCACCCGCACCCGCGTGCCTACGCGCTCCGCAGGCCGGCGCCCGCGTTCCAGCGGTCCGCTTTCCGCGGTCCGCACCACGACGACGTCGCATGATCACGGGGAGAGACCGATGATGACGATCAAGGTGTACCGCCTGAGCCCGGACGGTACGCGCAGCCCGGTGAGCGGCATCCGCAGAATCCGCCCCGTCGCACCGGACCGGCTCCCGCTCACCATGGGCTACCCGCCCTGCCGGTGCCCCCGTTGCTCCACAGCGCCCCCTCTCCTCATCGTCCCGCTTCCGCCGCCCACTCGTCCGGCGTCCCCGTCCCCCACCCTCGCGTCTCTTCCCTCACAGGTATAGCGGGTGCATCACCGCAGGTCACGCGTTCTTCCGCACACCCACTCGAACGGGTGAACGAGCGCGGAGAAGTGGTTCGGGCACCGCTCTCCCGGACACTCTGACCTCCAGGAGCTTCTGCACTCCGCGCCAGGCCCGGCGGCGGACTGCGACCGCCCTCCACCGGGAAGACGGCTTGTGAAGCGTCCCGGAAGCCGTACGACACGAGGAGCTCAGGCATGAGTGGTGAACTGCAAGCGGTCCTGGTGGTGGCGGTGATCCTGGTGGTCGCGACCGCGGTGGTGACCGCGGTGCTTTTGGTGAAGGTGGTGAAGACGCGCACGCTGCTGAGCAGCGCGGGCGTGCCGGTGAACAACAAGCTCGCCTTCTGGGGAGCGATCCTCTACGTCATCTCACCGGTCGACCTGATGCCCGATCCCATACTGCTCGACGACATCGGCGTGCTCCTGCTGGCCCTGCGCTCTCTGCACAAGGCGGCGGACTCCGCCGGCATCAGCCGCAGCAGCAAGGACTCCGCAGACCTCATCGCCGACCACGAGCCGAAGACTCCCCGCCTCCGGCCCAGCCAGAAAGCGGCCAGTGTCGAGCAGTCCTGAACGCCCGGTGAAATCCCCCGGAATGCCTACGCGTCGACCGGGAAGACGGAAGTCAGGACCGAACGATCCACCGCCGGAAGGATGTTCCGGCCGAAGGGAGAGTCATGGCTTCCTCGATTTCACGATTCACCCGCCAGCTGCGATCCGGCACGAGCCCCCTCACCGGAGGCCGTCGCCGCCGGTCCGGCACGTCCGCTCGCACCCGTCGCGGAGGCCCTCAGGGCGCCGGCGTGGGAGCCGTGGTCAGCGGCATCGCCCGTCGACTGCGCCGCCGCTGAGCCGAGCGGCAACCGCCGTCCCCCGCCGCCCTCGACAGGCAGCGGGCAGACGACGAGACCGCCGGGCTCACCATCGGTCGCCTCCACACGCGACCCCGTCCCGTAGCGTCTGGGGGCACCTCGCACGGCCACCAGCCCTCCGGCCAGGAGGGGCGGGCAGTGCGGTGAAAAGCAAGCATCGGTGAAGTCGGCCGCCGTTCACGGCCGATCAAGGAAGCCTCCGGGGACCACCCCCGGAGGCTTCCGTCGTTCGCGAGCAACCCCCTTCCACCCCTCGCTCGCTCACCCCACCCGCACGCACCCGCGCGACTCGCAGACGCCCGCACGGAGCTATACATGAGGTGTATACACGTAGCGTATAGTCCCTCGCATGGAGTTCACGATCACCTCATCGATGGTGCTGCTGCCCGCCCTTGCGGTCTGGCTGTCCGCCGTCGCCCTCACCGCGTCCAGGCGCCGATCACAGCCGGCCGGCATCCGGCGGGCGGCCGTGCTCGGCGTCTTCGGCGTCTATCTCGCAGGTGTCCTGCACTTCACGTTCTTCCCCGTCGACGTCAGCACCGGCCCGCACGCCGCCGAGAACGCGGTGCTCAACAGCCTCAACCTGATACCGGTCCTCACCGCGGACGCGCCGTCCTTCGTCCTGAACACGATCATGCTGATGCCGCTGGGCGCGCTGCTCCCGCTGCTCACCCCCCGCGTCCGGTCGGTGAAGTCGGCGATGCTGGGCGGCCTGGCCGTCAGCCTGAGCATCGAAGCGCTGCAGACCCTGGTCACCGCGACTCTCGGCAGCGCCCGCAGCATCGACGTGAACGACCTCCTGGCCAACACCCTCGGTGCCGTGCTCGGCTACCTCACCTATCGCGCGCTGTCCGCACAGCCGTGGACGCGCCACCTGCGCCCCGCACCCAGCGTCCCCGCTCCGCCGGCGCCCCGGGCCACCATCCCGGCCCAGCCCCCGCACCCCCGCCCTGACCCCCGCCCCTGACCTCCGGCCTGCCTCGCCGAGCGGCACGCGGAGCGCGGCAGCCCCAGGAACGACAGCCCCAGGAACGGCCGCCGCACTTCGCTGCGTGCGGACATGAAGAAGCCCCCTCCCGGGTGACCCGGAGGGGGCTTGCCACACTTACACGCTGGTGGCTACTGCGCGCTCGGCAGGATTCGAACCTGCAACCTTCTGATCCGTAGTCAGATGCTCTATCCGTTAAGCTACGAGCGCTTGGCTTTCCGGCGGTCCTGCTGGCCGGTCGGCGTTGCGGGAACAACATTACATGACCCGTGCCCAGAGGTGAAATCCGTTAACGCAACCCCTGCCGAGCTGGGGAAACGCGGTTTCGGCGGCGTTCCAGGAGGTACCGGCGGACCCGACCGGGACCGGGTCGTGGACACGTCCAGCAGGGCTGCGGGCCCGCACGCGAAAGCCCCGGTCTCAACAGACCGGGGCTTCGGTGATCGTGAAGATCGAGCGGAGGCTCCGGGATTTGAACCCGGGATGGGGGGTTACCCCAAACCGCATTAGCAGTGCGGCGCCATAGACCAGACTAGGCGAAGCCTCCCCACACGTCCGCTGAGCGGAACGCGTGCAGATGATTGCACAGCGCCGGGCGCTGTCACCAACCGCCGCCCACAGTACCCGGCAGGCACGCCCGTGAGCAAAGCGCATCCCGGTTCGGCGCTCCGCCACTCGATCGCGCGGAGTTGCGCAACGGTCCGGCGGGTGGAGCGTTAGAAGAGGTGGCCGTCGGCGTGAGACCTCAGACGCGGACGGCGACCGGTCCTCCACCCCCATAGGAGAACGTCATGCTCCGCCGCCTCGCCACCACTCTCGCCGTGACCGCCGCCGTGTCCGGGATCGCCTCACCCGCGCTCGCCTGCCCGCCGCCCGGCGGTGAGGACAAGCTGACCATCACCTACCGCGAGCACCAGGACGCCGCCGAGCGGGTGCACACCCTGGAGTGCCACCCCGCCGGCGGCACCCACCCGGCCGCGCAGGAGGCGTGCGACGCCCTCGACAACGCCGTCCGGGGCGTGCGGAACCCGTGGCAGCCGGTGTCGAAGGACGCCATGTGCACGCAGGCGTACGGCGGGCCGCAGACCGCCCGCGTCACCGGCACCTGGTCGGGCCGTCCGGTGAAGGCCGACTTCAGCCGCACCAACGGCTGCGAGGTCGCCCGCTGGGACAGCGTCACGCCCGCCCTGCCCGCCGTCTGACGCCGCACGTCAAGGGC
Source organism: Streptomyces sp. 549 (assembly GCF_030124175.1). Lineage (GTDB taxonomy): Bacteria > Actinomycetota > Actinomycetes > Streptomycetales > Streptomycetaceae > Streptomyces. The sequence goes on from NZ_JASKMT010000013.1 coordinate 34,509, forward strand.
GCGGGCAGTGACCCGCAAGCCCCCGCGCGCACCTGCAAGCCGTCCCGCCGCCCCCGCTGCCCGCCTCCGGGCGGCCACTCGGCGGCGGGCAGCGGGCGCGAGTGGTGGGGGCGAGTGGTGGGGGCGGGTGATGGCAGGTGGCGGGCGGGCCGGCGAGGGGGGTCCGTCCGCCACCTGCCCACCGGATCATCGGGCCGTTCCAAGGCCCGGGCGGGCCGACGGCGCCCTGCCCGGCGGGGTGTTGACATGATCGTCCGCTCCAGGTCAGGGATATCCCCCTGGTAAATGTCCCAGCCTGAGCCGGTGCGGCGACTCCCTCCGCGCCGTCGCTTCGCATCCGCCACCGCGCGGGCATCCGGTGCCCGTAGACTCCCTGTGGTGACACACCCCGGCCGGGAAGGCACACTGACCGGGCACCACGTGGTCAGCAGGGAGGAACGTCGTCGTGAGCAGCCGGCCATCACGAGGCGCTGCTCGCCTCGCCGCGATACTCGACGCGCTGCCCGATGCTCTCCTGCTGGTCAACGCCAACGGCACCGTGGTGAACGCGAACAGCATCGCACTCGAGGTCTTTGAGACGCCGGGCACCGCACTGATCGGGCGGGGTCTGCTGGACCTGCTGCCCGCTTTCGACTCCAAGCGCATCCCCGGTTCGATGCGCCGTCACGAGGACCAGATCGAGGCGCGGCAGCCACCGACCCGCATGGTCGCGCGCCGCACCGACGGCAGCGAGCTGCCCGTCGAGGTGACGAGCGCGAACCTGGAGGACGGCCGCACCCCGTACGAATCGTCGTTCGAGGCCGCCTACGCCGACCACGGCAACCACTACACCGGCAACGAGCTGCTCATGCTCGTCGTCCGCGACCTCACCGGGACGATGGACACCGAGGCCGAACTCGCCCGCCAGCAGCGGCAGACGGAGATGATCCTCCGGGCCGCCGCCGAGGGGGTCGTCGGCACCGACACCGACGGCCGCGTGGTCCTGGTGAACCCGGCCGCGGCGACGATACTCGGCTACCGGGCCAGTGACCTGGGCGGCAAGAAGCTGCACCCGCTGGTCCACCACTCGCGGGCGGACGGCTCACCGCTGCCGTACGAGGAGACGCCGCTCGCCGACACCCTGCGCTCCGGGCGCAAGCACCGGGTCAGGGGCCAGGTGCTGTGGGCGAAGGACGGCCACCCGATACCGGTCGACATGACCACCGCCCCGGTCAGGGACGGCGACCAGTTGGTCGGCGCGGTCCTGACCTTCACCGACCGCCGCTCCCAGGACGCGCTCGAAGCCCGGCAGACCCAACTGCTCGCCGTGGTCGAGGACGCACTGCGCAGCCCGCTCGAGCAGCTGCACCGCGAGTTGGCCGGCCTGGCGGCCGACCCGGCGGGACAGCTGTGGCCGGAGGCCAACCAGATCCTGCACCACCTGGCGGCCGGGCACGCCCGGATGACGCGCCTGGTCGACAACATCCTCAGCTACCAGCGGCTGGACACGGGTCTGGAGAAGCTCGACCGCAAGCAGGCCCCCATGGACGCGGTGATCACCGCCGGCGTCGAGGGCGCGGTGGAGCTGATCGGCCCGGGCCGCGCCCAGTTCGCGGTGCACGCGCCGCCGATCGAGGCGGAGGTGGACGCCGAACGGCTCGCGCTGGCGGTGTCGCACCTCATCGCGGACGTCGCCGGAGTGGACGCCACCGGCAATGCGCCGGTGGCCGGGTCGGGTGATTCGACGATCGTCGTCGCAGCCGCAAAGCGCGGTGGAGGCGACACACAGGACGGCGCCGTCGTGCGCATCGAGGTGCGCGGACCGCACCCCGGCGGCAGCGCGGTGCACGCACCGCTGGTGCGCGGCATCGTCGAACAGCACGGCGGGGTGCTGCAGACGCACGAGGTGCCCGGGTCGGGTGGCGGCAGTGCGTTCGTGCTGGAGGTGCCTGTCGGCACGGTCGACGAGAACGTGGCACGGCGGCGCAAGGCCGCAGCGGCGGCGGCCGAACAGGAACGTCAGGCCGCATTGGCGGCGGCCGAACAGGAACGGCAAGCCGCATTGGCGGCGGCAGAGCAGGAACGGCAAGCCGCGGCGGCGGTCCGCGCCCACTCGGGCGGTGCCGTCCCGGCTCCCGTCCAGCAGGTCGGTGCCGTCGCGGTTCCCGCGCAGCAGGCCAGGGACGGTCGGCGGGCGCATTCGGGCCGGCCGGAGCTGGGGCCCGCAGGACCTGCGCAGACCCCGCGTCCGCAGCCGCCGCAGGCGTACGCCGCGCCGCAGCAGCCGATCCCGCAGTCCCTCGCACCGCAGCCGGCGCCCCCGCAGTCCCTCGCGCCGCAGCAGCACGTTCCGCAGTCGCTGGCGCCGCAGCCCGCGCTGCCGCAGGCGTTCGCGCCGCAGCCCGCCCCACCGCATGAGTCCGTGCCGGCGCCCCGCGCCGAGATCGAGGCGGTTCCGGCGACGCCCACCGGCCGCCGCGCACGCCGGGCCCTGAAGCCGGTGGAGGAGCGGTCCGACGGCACCGGCGAGCAGGCCGCGGCCAGCCAGATCCCGCAGCAGGCACAGCCCGGCACCGGCCGGCGCGGCCGACGCGCCAAGGCTCCGCAGGCGGACGGGGCGGCCGACGCCGGCGCGCGCCCCGAAGGCCAGCCCCGGGCAGCGTTCGCGCTGCCCCCGGCAGCGGCGGACCGCGACCCGGCGGCGGCGCACAGCGCTCCCGAGCCCCCGCCACCCGTCCCGGCAGCGGCGGCAGAACCGTCACCGGTACCTCCTCCGCAGGTCCCCGTCCTGGCGCCGGCGCCGGCGCCCGTGCAGGAAGCCCCGCAGCCCCCGGGGGCGGTCGCCCAGGGGCAGGCGACTCAGTCGCCTGCCCCGCAGACCGGGCAGCCTTCGGACGCGGCACCGACGGGCGGCACCCCTCCTGAATCGTTTGCATCTGCGCAGTCACTCGGCGCGCCCGGACAGGGGGGCGAAGCGGGTGCGGCGCCCGCGCCTCAGCGGCCGACCGGACGGCGACGCAAGCCGGCGGCGCAGCCCGAGCAGGCACCCCTCGTGCCACAGGCGGCGCCCGTGCCGCAGGCGCCCGTGCCGCAGGCGCCCGCCGAACAGCCGTCCGCGCCGGCCCCGGCCCCCACGCCCCCGCAGCCGGTCGCCGCACCGCAGCCCGCTCCCGCCCCCGCACCGCAGCCCGCCCCGCAGGCGGCGCCGCAGCCTGCGGCCGTGCCGATACCGCCGCAGGCGCAACCCCTGCCGGACGCCCAGCCGCTGCCGCAGGAAGTGCCTGCCGCACAGGTCCCGCTCCCGTCCACGTCGCCACCGGTCGCCCAGCCTGCCGCCGCGCAGCCCGTCCCGGCCCCCGTCCCCACCCCGCAGGCGGCGGCACCTCAGCCCGCGACTCCGCAGCCCGCGCCGGAGCAGCCACTGCCGCAGGCCGTCGCGCCCGCTCCGGAACCCGCGCCGACCGCCCAGCCGCAGGCCCACCCCCAGCCTGCCCCTGCCCCTGCCCCTGCCCCTGCCCCTGCCCCTGCCCCTGAACAACCGCAGGCCGAGCAGCACGCGTTCCAGGCCGTGCCGCCGCAGCCGGACCCGCACCCCCAGCACGCAGCGCCGCCGCAACTGCCGGAGTCCGCGCCGCAGCCGACGGCGGAGGAGGCGGAGGCGCGTGCCGCCGCGCATCTGCGGGTGGCGGCGAGCCCGATCCTGGGCGGCACCGTGCCGCCCCCGGCGGCGGCGCCGCGACCGCAGCCGCTGCCGATGCCGGGGTCCGAGCAGGCCGCCGAGCACCCTTCGGGCATCAGCGTGCGCACACTCGGCCAGGGTGTGCCGTTCACTCACGGCCCGGAGCAGCACACCGGGCGGCACGAGGAGCAGCCGGGCCCGCACCCGCTGCCCGCGGCGAACGGCGCGGCACCCCAGCAGACGCCGCCAGCCGGTACCGGCCGGCGGCGCAGACTGGCCGCCCCGTCCGCCGCGGCGGAGGGGGAGTCCGCGGAAGCGCGTGCCGGTGCGCCGCAGCGGGAGGCTGTCCCGCCGACGCCCCCGCCCGTCTCGCCCCCGCCCGCCGAGGCCCCGCCGGAGCCCCGGCCGCAACCGATGCTGCCGAACGGTGTGCCCGCGCCGCCGCGCGAGTTCGCCATCGGCGCGCCCGAGGCGGGATCGGCCGAGGGCCCGGAGCCGCTGGACGGCCCCAACGGTGCCGTCGAGGTGACGGAGTCCGCTCCCGCCCCGCAGTACGAGGAACGCGACGACGAGTTGCCGCCCGAGCCGCTGGACAACCCGCGGCGGCTGCTGGTGTGGCCGGAACCGGACGTCTCCACCCAGCAGGCGCTGACCCAGCGCGGCTACCGGCCGGTCCTGGTGCACTCCCGTGAGGAGGTCGACGCGCAGATCGCGGCCTACCCGGCGGCGCTGTTCGTCGACCCGCTGACCGGTCCGATCACCCGGACCGCCCTCCAGTCGCTGCGCCAGGCCGCCGTCGCGGCGGAGGTCCCGGTGCTGGTCACGGCCGGTCTTGGCCAGACGACACGAGAAGCGGCGTACGGCGCCGACCCCGCCGTGCTGCTGAAGGCGCTGGCGCCGCGCGACAGCGAGCAGCACCCGCCGCGGGTCCTGCTGGTGGAGGAGCAGCCGGCCATCGCCCAGGCGTTCGCGGCCACGTTGGAACGCCGGGGCATGCAGGTGGCGCACGCGCCGACGGACGCGGAGGCGGCGGGCGTCGCGGCGCGGATCCGGCCGAACCTGGTGGTGATGGACCTGTGCCAGGTGCGTCGCCGCAGGGCCGGGGTCATCGACTGGCTGCGGGTCAACGGCCTGCTGAACCGGACGCCGTTCGTCGTCTACACGTCCGCCGGCCTGGACCCGGCGGAGCTGCCCCGGCTCGCTTCCGGGGAGACGGTGCTGTTCCTCGCGGAGCGCTCCACCAGCGACGAGGTACAGGGCCGCATCGTCGACCTGCTCGCGAAGATCGGCGCCGCCTGACCTGCCGCCCGCTCCCGTCGGACCCCGGGCGGCCTCCACCGCTCTGGGCACCGGGCGGCCTCGCGGCCGTGCCGCCCGGTGTGTGGCACGCGGGCGGCACGGCGGGCGGCACGGCTCGGGGCCCGCCACTTGGGCGGGCGACGCCTCAGATGTGAGTGACGGGGAGTTCGCCGTCGGCGTGGCGGCGGCGCAGCACCTTCTTGTCGAACTTGCCGACGGAGGTCTTCGGGACCTCCTCGATGACGGTCCAGCGCTCCGGGAGCTGCCACGCCGCGACGTGCTGTCCGAGGAACTCGCGCAGTGCGGCGAAGTCGGCCTTCGCGCCTTCCTTCAGGACGACTGTGGCCAGGGGGCGCTCCCCCCACTTCTCGTCCGGTACGGCGACCACCGCGGCCTCGACGACGTCGGGGTGGGCCATCAGGTGGCCCTCCAGCTCGACCGAGGAGATCCACTCGCCGCCGGACTTGATGACGTCCTTCGCCCGGTCGGTGAGCGTCAGGTACCCCTCGGGCGAGATCTTGCCGACGTCGCCGGTGCGCAGCCAGCCGTCTGGGCTGAACTTGTCCTCGGGGCGCAGGGGTTCGGTGGAGCCGGCGCCGCCGTAGTAGGCGCCGGCGATCCAGGGGCCGCGGACCTCCAGCTCACCGGTGGTCTCGCCGTCCCAGGGGGCGAAGGTGCCGTCCGGGGCGGCGAGCCGGGCCTCGACGGACGCGGGCAGCCGGCCCTGGCTGAGCCGGTACGGCCAGGCCGCCTCCCCCGTGACGCCGGCGGGCGGGTTGCCGACGGTGCCCAGCGGTGACGTCTCCGTCATGCCCCAGGCGTGCACCAGGGTGATCTGGTGGCGCTCCTCGAAGGCGCGCATCAGGGCGGGCGGACAGGCCGAGCCGCCGATGACGACCCGGTCCAGGGAGGAGGTGTCGCGCGGGTTGGCGTCCAGTTCGGCCAGCAGCCCCTGCCAGATGGTGGGGACCGCGGCGCCGAGCGTGGGACGCACCTTGGCGATCATGTCGGCGATCGGCGCGGGTTGGAGGAAGCGGTCCGTCATCAGCATGGACGTGCCGGCCATGTACGCGGCGTGCGGCAGGCCCCAGGCGTTGACGTGGAACATCGGCACCACCGGCATGGCGATGTCGTCACCGGTCATGCCGAACGCCTCGGAGGAGTTGACCTGCATGGCGTGCAGGTAGACCGAGCGGTGGCTGAACAGCACGCCCTTGGGGTCCCCGGTGGTGCCGGAGGTGTAGCAGAGGGACGCGGCGGTGCGCTCGTCCAGCTCGGGCCAGTCGTAGGTGGTGGGACGGCCGGCGATCAGCTCCTCGTAGTCGTGGACCCGCACCCCCGCGTCGGCGAGCGCCGACCGGTCGCCGACGCCCGCCACCACCACGTGCTCGACCGAGGACAGTTTGGGGAGCAGGGGCACCAGCAGCGGCAGCAGCGTCGCGTTGACGACCACGACCCGGTCCGCGGCGTGCTCGACCACCCAGGCGAGCTGGGCGGGAGGCAGCCGCAGGTTGAGGGTGTGCAGCACCGCGCCCATCGACGGGATGGCGAGGTAGGCCTCGACGTGCTCGGCGTTGTTCCACATCAGGGTGCCGACGCGCTGGTCGCCGGTGACGCCGAGTTCGTCGCGCAGGGCGTGCGCCAGCTGGGCGGCACGGGCCCCGACCTCGGCGAAGGACCGCCGGTGCGGCTCCTCCTCCCCGGTCCAGGTGATGACCTGTGCCGCGCCGTGCACCGTGGCGCCGTGGGTGAGGATGCGGCTGACGGTGAGCGGTACGTCCTGCATCGTGCTCAGCACCGGTGGCCTCCCGAGGTAAGGAATGCGGAAGCGTTACGCGGGCGCAACGCGTGGCTGACTCGGCAGCCTGCCACCGACCGGTCGGTATGTCACGGGTCAGGACGGACGATTTGTGGCCGGGCTCAGGCGGCGGCGGGGCCCACGGTGTCGGCGGCGAGCTGCGGGTCGGCGCGCAGTTTGGCGAGCGCGCGGGAGACGGCGCTCTTGACCGTGCCGACCGAGACGCCGAGCACCTCGGCGGTCTGCGCCTCGCTCAGGTCCTCGTAGTAGCGCAGGACGACCATGGCCCGCTGGCGGGCGGGGAGCTTGAGTATCGCCCGCCACATGGCGTCCCGCACGGCCTGCTGCTCGGCGGGATCGGGGCCGGGCACGGGCTCCGGCTCGGGCAGCTCCTCGCAGGCGTACTCGTCGACCTTGCGCTTGCGCCACTGCGAGGTGCGGGTGTTGACCAGCGCTCGGCGCACGTAGCCGTCCAGCGCGCGGTGGTCCTCGATGCGCTCCCAGGCCAGGTAGGTCTTGGTGAGCGCCGTCTGCAGCAGGTCCTCGGCGTCGCACGGGTCGGAGGTGAGGGAGCGCGCGGTGCGCAGCAGCACCGGGCCGCGGGCCTGCACGTACGACGTGAACGTCAACGGCGTCACGAGCGGCGTCACGGTGGCGGTGGTCCCAGGCGTGGTCATGGCACTCACGCTAGAAGCGAGCAGGCCCCGCGGGGATCGGCCGGAGGTGCCGAGCGTTCTCCGCCTCAGGTTGTACTACTGGGGCCCTCCCCACCTCCCAGGGGTGGAGACGGCACCCGACCCGGGTCAGGGACGCGCCTTCCGGGTGAGGACGCGGCGAGGGGCGCCGGGGTTGCCCGCACCGGCCGGGACGCGACTGTGCGACCGCACCGATCGGTGCGGTCGCACAGCCTGACCCATCCCCTGGGCGAAGGCCCTCCCGAAGGCCCGTCGCCTATCGGATCACCACAGGTTTCCCATGGTCAGGGCGGTGTTGTACTGGCTGATCGAGGTGAGGCCGGAGCCGTTCACGCTCGCGTTGTTCGCCTGGTTGGAGGCTCCGGCACCTGTGGCGGCCTGCTGGTTGGTGGTGGAGTTGCCGTTGTTGCTGCCGGCGACGCCACTGCCCACACTGCTCACCACTGAGGCGTTCGAGCCGTCGTTGGCGAACGCGCCGTTGTCGGCGTGAGCCACCCCGCCGAGCAACACCGCAGCCAGCGGCACGGCTGCGGCAGCCGCGATGACGCGGGCGGTGCGGGTACTTGCCATCAATTCCTCCAGGAGTGGAACTCGTTTGCTGTGCTGGGCGGTTGGCCTTGCCGCCCGGGTGCTGCACTCGACGTCGCGGGTCCAAAGCTGCCCCCAAAAACCCCAGCAGACCACCCTTTTCCACTCGATTCCCTCGCACGTATGACGACGTGTCGATAAACCTCTTTCGTCACCTTTCCTCGCGGCACCCTCCTCTCCGCCGGCGCGCGGCCCCGAAGCCCCACCAGATCGGCGGAGAACCGATTCCTCGCCCACCCCGCGCGCCCCGGCGCACTCCACTCCACTCCGGCGCGCCCTTCCCTGACCCGAAAGTACGTACGATTCTGGAGTCGTGGACCGCCTCAGCAGACCGGCCGAGCAACCCGCTCCCCGCACCCCCGCCGTTCCCGATGCTCCCGCCGCCCCCGATGATCCCGTCGTTCCCCTCACGCCCGACGCTCCCGGCACCCCCGCCGCCTTCCCTGCGCTGCACCACGCCCTGGCCGCCGCCTCCCGCGGGCTGGCCGTGTTCCCGCTGTCCCGCGGCAAGGTGCCTGCCATCCGTTCACCGCACGGCGCCGGCGCTGCCTGCCGCGGCGGCTGCGGCCGACCCGGCCACGGCGTGCACGACGCCAGCTGCGACCCCGGCAGGGTCCGGGCGCTGTTCGCCTGCGCTCCCCGCGCCACCGGCTACGGAATCGCCTGCGGACGTGCCCCGCACTGGCTCGTCGGCATCGACCTCGACGTCAGCCACGGCGCCGACAGTCGGCGCTCGCTCGACCTGCTCGCCGAGGCCGCGCACTGCACGCTCCCGGACACCGTCACCGTGCTCACGCCCAGCGGTGGCCGTCACCTGTGGCTGCGCGGGCCGGCCGACGTCCGGGTGGCCAACTCCGTGGGCAGGCTCGGCCCGGGCATCGACATACGCGGAGCCGGCGGCTACCTCGTCGGCCCCGGCTCGGTCAGCGTCCACGGCAGCTACCGGCTCGCCCCCGGCAGCGCGTGCCGCTCCCCGGCTCCCGTACCGGAGGCCCTGCTCCGGCTCCTCATACCGCCGCCACCGCCACGCCCGACGGCAGTCGGCCGCCCACCGACCGGAGCCAGGGGCGCCGCACTCGTCCGCTTCGTACAGGCCGCGCCCGTCGGTCAGCGCAACGCCCGCCTCTTCTGGGCGGCGTGCCGCGCGTGGGAGTCGGGGCAGGGCGCGGAACTGGCCGAACCACTGGTCGACGCGGCCCGCGCCACCGGCCTGCCCGAACGCGAGGCCCGCACCACGCTCGCGTCAGCCGCGCGCCGAACCGCCGCCCTGCCCGGCTGAGCCGCCCTGCCCGGCTGAGCCGCCTCGTGCTGCGGAACTGCCCCGTACTGCCTTTGGCCGCCCTGCCTCGCCGAGCTGCCCAGCGCCCCGGAACGGCCCCGCTCCTAGCGTGATGTCCCACGAGGTTGGTGCCTGAGGCGACCGCGGAGGACTTGGTGGATCGGGAAGAGTGGAGGCTTTGCGGGGTGGGCCACCGGTCTGCCTATGCTCAGGCCCATGGCGCTGGAATGGGAACAGATCATCGTCGACGCCGCCGACCCCGTCGCTCTCGGGCGCTGGTGGGCCGAGGCTCTCGGCTGGGTTGTGGTGGACGAATCCGAGGAGATCATCGAGATCCGGCCTGAGCCGGACCAGCTGCCGGGCCTGCTCTTCGTACCTGTCCCCGAGGGCAAGACGTCGAAGAACCGGCTCCACCCCGACTTCCGCCCTGACGACCAGGAGGCCGAGGTTGTGCGGCTGCTCTCCCTCGGTGCCCGGCGCGTCGACCCCGTGCAGGACGGGAAGCACTGGGTGACCCTCCTCGACCCGGAGGGCAACGAGTTCTGCGTCCTGAGTGAGCGGAAGAGCTGAGCGGGGACCAGGCAGTTGTGCGGGCCTCGACGTCCCACGCAGCAACACGGACAGAACGGGCTGCCGCCCGCCGCTGAGGCGGTACCAACCTCATGCGACAGCACAACTAGCAGGTGTCAGTCGGCGTCCACCCGGGGGTCCGCCCCGCCAATCCGACCACCCTGCTCAACAGCGACGCACCCTGCGGTACCGGAACGACCGGCCCGAAGAGGCCCTCCCGGTCGGCCGGATCGGTGGACTGGGACAGCAGCCCGTGAGAGGCGTGCAGCGACGCCACGTCGGGAAGGTAGTCCTGCCCGGTGGCGCGGGCCAGGTCCCAACCGTGCAGCAGCAGTTCGTTCCCGGCCACCAGCCCGGCCGTCTCGCCGCTCAGGGTCACGCCTCCCGCCTGGGTCTCCCCCTGCCAGGCCGCAGGACGCTGCCAGACCGCCACAAGTTCGTCCAGCCGCTGCGGCAGCCGCGAACGCCACAGCGGGTCAAGGTCCGGCCGGGTACTGCCGGGATCGACGGCGGTCTCCGGCCCGAGCTGTTTGCGGCCGGCTTCCCGGAAGGCGACGCACAGCCCCATCAGGTGCGCCAGCAGATCGGCGACCGTGTAGTCGGGGCAGGGCGTCGGGTCCCGCAACCGGTCGTCGGTCACCCCGGCGAGCAGTACGGTGACCTGCTGGGCTGACGGACGGAGATCAAGCAGTACGGGCATGGCGCATCCTCCTGGTTCGGCGCTCTCCCGGTACGGACCCCACTCGTCCCCGAAACTCATCGCCCCGAAGCCGGTGGCCTCACTGAACCCGGACTCCTCACCTCCCCTCGCGCCGCCGGAGCCGCCAGAGATGCCAGAGCCGCCAACGGCTCAGGTCTGACGTGTCGTGCCCTATGCGGCTGGGCCCCGCGCAGCCCCCGGCTGTCCCGGACCGGAGAGACCGGAGGCCGTCGCGCTCCTCGTCAGATCCGGGCACGCTGCCGGGTGCGGTACCGCCGGGCAGGCGTTACCACCTGCGGCGCGCGACCAGAAACCCTGTAGGGCACGAGCCACGGCCTGCGGCCGGTGGACCTGCGCACTGTGCCCGGCCCGGGGCACGGCTGTGAGCGCGGCACCAAGCTGCCGGGCCGTGCGGGCGTAGTCGTCGGCGCCGAAGACCGCGTCCCTCGTCCCGTGCAGCACCAGCACCGGAAGGTCGACGGCCGGACCGCCCAGCGGCGCGAGCGGTTCCGCCGCCGCCCAGGACCGGACGACGCCCAGGTAATGGGCCGGCCGGGTGGCCGTCAGCCGTTCCCGCGCCACCCGGTGCAGCGCCGGATGCGGGTGGTCCCCCGAGCGTGGCCGCTCGCGGTGGGCGAGCATCAACCGGACCGTGCGGACAGCGCCGAGCGTCTGGACCGCCCCGGCGGTCACCCGCATCCGCAGCCGCTGCTCAGGCAGCAGCCCGGCCGGGCAGCCGAGCAGCGTGAGGCCGTCGACCCGGCCGTCGCGCACACCGGTGGCCGACGCGGCCACCAGGCCGCCGAACCCCGCGCCGAGCACCTGGACCCGGTGCGGGTGCCGCACCTGGTCGAGGACGAGGTCGAGGTCGGCTGCCAGCGCAGCGACGGTGTAGGCCTCCGGATCGTGCGGGCCGTCGGACTCGTACTGACCGCGTTGGTCGTAGGCGTAGGCATCGAAGCCCGCCTGCGCCAGCAGCGGCAGCAGGAAGGCGAAGTCCTCCTTCGACCCGAGCAGCCCGGGCACCAGGACAACGGACGTCCCGCGGTCGAGGGACGGAGCGGGGGCTGCGTGCAGCCCGGCCAGCCGTCCGGACGGTGTGTGGAAGCGGCAGCGCCGCACGGAGGTTCGTGGCACGGTCAGGCGTCCTGTCTGCCCGGTCGGGCGTGGGGAGCGGGGCGCGTCGGAGTTCACGCCGGTCCCGACCCGGCCGACGGCCGGTCCCGCGGTCCCGGCGGGCTCGCTGAACGTCATGCCACGATCAAAGCGGCAACCGGCATGACCCGGCTGGGTGAATCCGGGGGATCACCCTCACGGTGACAGGATCGAACACATGTTGAAGCAGTTCTCCGTTCGGCAGGGGCGACGGGAGGCGTGCCCCTGCGACGTACGCGGGTAGCGGATAACCGGGAAACGTACTGCAACGTGGCGTGGCAGCAGAAAGCCACCGGTGACCGTGGGAATCATGCGACTGAATGCAATCACTTTCCGGTCGCCTGTGAATGCTATCCGGACACCACGGCACGAAACCCGGCGAGGGGCGCAGCGGCACCGGGAAGCTGTGAGGGTGTTCCGACTGTTCCGAGAACCCGGGGGTGCGGGATGGGCAAGCAGATGAAGTGTGGCTCCACACAGACTACGACCGGCAAGCCATGCCGCCGACCTGCGATGATCGGCTACTCGCGGTGCCAGGACCACCGCGGCGCATGGACCCCGCCGCAGACCAGGCGACGCAAGAAGCGCTGACACAGGCAGCGGACGCGACGGCCTCCCGTCCGTTCAGGGCATACGGTTCCCTGCCGCTCGGCAAGCCGGCCTCTCTACTCGCGCGCACCGAATGCCCGACGGAGAGAGGCCTTCGGTAACGAAATCACTCGGCGAGGCACATGGCAGTCGACCAGGGAAAGAAAGAGCGGGAGTCCGGAGAAAGGAATCATGTCCTTGCGAGACCAGCGCTTGCCGGACCCGTCCTTCACCGTGAGGCCCGGCACGTCACCTGACGCTTCGTTCACCATTCTTGTGGCCGCCGCTGGGCACCGACAGCGATGGGTTGGACCGCGCTGACCCGCAGGCCAACGCTTCAACAGACCGCAGCGGGCACCGACGGCCCGCAGCCAGCACAAACCAAGCTGAGGGCTGTCCATCTCACACACGCCGAGCGGTGGGCATTCGGGAAGGAGCGTCCTGCTCTGCGAGTTCAGCCGGCTCGGCGGAGGAGACGGCTGGTGTGGCCGGCTGCCACCAGGCGGGTGTAGGCGGCGTTCACGTTCGTCGGCACGGGTTGCTCAATCATGAAGCCCTGAGCCGGGTAGACCGTGAGGCGCTGGAGGGCGCCGACGAGCATGTCGATGACCAGCCGTTCGTCACCGATGCTGTTGACGTACTGCGCGAGCGTCATGGGGGACGACGCGCAGGTGAAGTCGACGCCGGGCCACAGCTTGCGGGCGGTGGCGTAGGCGCGGCGTTCCTCGTAGGGCTTGCAGACGAGGGTGGCCGATGAGACGTCGACTCCCACACGCTCCGACAACTTGCGGGACAGGGTGATGTTCTCGCCGGTGTTGGTGGCTTCGGGTTCGACCAGGATGGCGGTTTCGGGCACGCCGAGTTCCATGGCGTGCTCCTTGTAGTGGACGGCTTCACCGCGGGGCATGCGCTCCCGGGTTGTGGGGCTGTTGCCGCCGGTGAACAGGAGCAGGGGCGCGAGGCCGGACAGGTAGCGGTCGGCGGCGACGGCAGCCACGCCCAGGTCGTGGCTGCCCAACCCGATGGCGAGGGAGGCGGGTTGCGCCGGGTGGTGCATCTGGTGGTAGTCCCAGATGAGCTGTGCGTCGGCCAGCTCGGCGGTGGCGGTCACGGCAACCCCTCACGGTCGCGGGCGGAGTCCGGCAGCTTGAAGTCGTAGCTTGCACGGCCGCGTACGCATCGCGGACTCCCCACCCATGCCGCACACCGTAGCGGCCTACCCGTCCCGCACGAATCTGAGGAGATCCCGATGGGCAACTCCGACCTGCGGGCGTCTGGCACCGCGAAGGGGCGTCTCCGGCACGGAGACACCCCTTCGCGGTGCTGCGCATTCGCTGCGCTCTGCGGAGGCGGTGGGATTTGAACCCACGGTGAGGGGTTACCTCACGACGGTTTTCAAGACCGTTCCCTTCGGCCGCTCGGGCACGCCTCCTGGTGTCGGCGCGTGAAGCGCCGGCACCGGGACAGGGTAGCCGTTACGGGCGGCCGCGCGCTGCCCCGGTTCGGCTGGGTGCGGGCGGCGGCCCGGAGGCCGGGCCGGTGGCCGGGGCGAGGGCCTGCTCCAGGGTGGCGACGGGGCGCAGCACGGCCATCAGGCGTGCGGCGCGCAGTACGCGCAGGGTGAGGGGCTGGGCGCAGACCACCGTCAGGCGACCGTCGAGGTCGAGCAGGCGGCGGTGCGCGCGGCAGAGCAGGCGCAGGCCGGAGCAGTCGAAGAAGGTGACGTGGGTGAGGTCCACGACGACGCGTGCGCCGGGGGTCCCGGTGGCCGCGTCGAACTCCGGGAGGCAGCGGTTGGCCGCGGCGATGTCGATCTCACCGTGCAGTTCGAGGACGGTCGCGCCGTCCGGGCGGTGGATGCGGAGGGCGGAGCCGGGGCTGCGCGAGGTGGCGCCCCGGGGCGGGTCGGCAGCGCTCCGAGCGGGCGGCATGCCCCGCCTGCGGGAGGCGGGCAGCGGCTGCGCTAAGGCGACGGTCCGGTGTTGGCGTGACAGTGACACTCCTTGAGGGTAGGCGTCCGCACGCCCTCCGGGCGAACGGAAAAACGGTTCGTGGACCGGTCTTTTCCCACGTATGAGGTAATCGTGCGTCGATCACATTCGCGGCGGCGACACACGCATTGCGCTTGCGATGAGCAAAGAAACTGGGGTGCCGGGACGTTTCCGGCGGGTTTTGCCCGGACGGCCGGGGGCCGTTCCGCACCGCGTACGGCAAGCGACGGGCTGCCCGTGGCGGGTGGTCGACGGCCGGGCGGCAGGCCACCCGCGTCACTTCGTGCCGCGCTCGCGGACCGCGCGGCGCGAGGTGACGCGGTGCCGCTCGCGCCCGCGCGGCGCCCCCGGCGCGGATGCCGGGGACGCCGCGGGTGTGCCCGCCGACCGGTCAGCCGTCGCCCTTGCGTTCGCCGAGGGTGACCTCCGTCGTCTGCTGCTTGCCGTCGCGCCGGTACGTCACCTCGACCTTCTCGCCCGGCTCGTGCGTCCAGATCTCGCTGATCAGCGTGGGTCCGCTGTCGATGGAGGTGCCGCCGAGCCTGGTGATGACGTCACCCGGCTGCAGCCCTGCGTCGTCGGCCGGCCCGCCGGGCACGACGGCCCGGGTGCCGTCCGCGGCCTCCTCCGAGATGAGCGCGCCGTCTCCCTGCCGCTTCATGTCGACCGTCGCGCCGATGATCGGGTAGACCGGCTGACCCGTCTTGATGAGCGTCTCGGCGACCCGCTTGGCCTGGTCGATCGGGATGGCGAAGCCGAGCCCGATGCTGCCTGCCGAACCGCCGCCGAACCCGCCGTCGCTGGCCGACTGGATCGCCGAGTTGACGCCGATGACCGCGCCGTCGGAGTTGAGCAGGGGACCGCCGGAGTTGCCCGGGTTGATGGACGCGTCCGTCTGCAGCGCGCTCATGTAGGAGGCCTTGGACCCCTCGCCGTCGCTGGAGGCGACGGGGCGGTTGAGCGCGCTGACGATGCCGGTGGTGACCGTGCCGGAGAGGCCGAACGGGGCGCCGATGGCGATGGTCGAGTCGCCCACCGCGACGTCGTCGGACGAACCGAGCGGCAGCGGGGGCAGGTCGGCGTCGCCGGCGTCCTTCAGCCGGAGTACCGCGACGTCGTAGCCCTGTGCCCGGCCCACGACCTCCGCGGTGTACTTCTTGCCGTCGGAGAAGACGACCGTCAGTTCACCTCCGTCGGCGGCGTCCGCCACGACGTGGTTGTTGGTGAGGATGTGGCCCTGCTTGTCGAAGACGAAGCCGGTGCCGGTGCCGCCGCCGGAGCGACCGCTGCCGCCGTTCGCCTGGATGGTGGCGACGCTGGGCAGCGCCTTGGAGGCGATGCCGGCGACGGACTCCGGTGCGCGGTCCACGGTCTTGTCGGGGTCGTTGGGCGCCGACACCGTCTCGGACGCCGGGGCGTTGCTGCGTTCGGCGGCCCAGAAGCCCACTCCGCCGCCGATGCCGCCGGCGACGAGCGCGGCGACGAGCAGCGCGGCGATCATTCCGCCGCGTCCGTTGCGCCGCTGGGGTGGCGGGACGGGCGCGCCCCAGGGCTGCGCCGGGCCGCCGCCGTAGGCGCCACCGCCACCGCCGCCGCCACCGCCACCGCTGCCGCCGCCGCTGCCTGCTGCGGGCGCGCCGTAGCCGCCGGCGCCCGGGTAGGCGGGCTGCTGGGTGGTGGGGGCGTCGGCTGACGCGGCGGCCGGCGGGTGCGCGGGCGGCGTGGGGCCGCCGGGGTGGGCGCCCGGGCCGTAGGGGGACGCGGAGCCGTAGGCGCCGGTGGGGTGGGCGGCGGGCGGGACGGGCGGCTCCTGGGGGGCCGCGGGACGGGGCGGCTCCGCGTCGATCTTCCGCAACTGGGCGGTGGAGTCGGACGGCGGTGCCCCGTCGCGGGGTTCGTTCTGCGACGCGACCGGCTGCACGCGGTCGGCGGGCGCCGGCTCGTCGGCTCGACCCGCCTGCGGCGACCGGTCGGCGCCCTCGTGCTCGGTGCTCACAGCAATCTCCTCAGGTACACGACAGACATGGTGGGCGGTGGTGCTGTAGCCCAGTGTGCAGTCAGCTTTTCCCATCGTGTGTCAGGGCGGCGTAAGCCATCCGGTTACCCCGCGCCGCTTTCCTTATCCTGTCCCTGCACGCGGGACCGTCATCCTGTCCCTGCACGCGGGGACCGTCCGCACCTCGCGATTGCCCCGAACCTGCCACCCCGGTCCCGGAGTGGGCGCCTGCGATGGCACGATGATCCTGTGCGACCTCACTCCGGCAGCGCCGGGACACCCTTCTCCGGTCCTGCGGGTCCCTCCGGCTCCCCAGGGATCGCCGTCATCGCGCACCGCGGTGCCTCCGAGGACGCGCCGGAACACACCCTGACCGCCTACCGCAAGGCGATCGAGCACGGTGCCGACGCGCTGGAGTGCGACGTGCGCCTTACCGCCGACGGGCATCTGGTGTGTGTGCACGACCGCCGCGTCAACCGGGTCTCCAACGGCCGGGGCGCGGTGTCGGCGATGGAGCTCTCCGCTCTGGCCGCGCTCGACTTCGGGTCCTGGAGGGACGACTTCGAGCAGCCGGACACCGAGGACCGGGACCGCACGTCGGTACTCACACTGGAGCGGCTGCTCCAGTTGGTGAAGGAGTCCTCGGCCGCCGGGCGGCCGGTGGAGCTGGCCATCGAGACCAAGCACCCCACCCGTTGGGCGGGCCAGGTCGAGGAGAAACTGCTCGGCCTGCTGAAGGAGTACGAACTCGACTCCCCCGTGCGGGTGATGAGTTTCTCCGCCCGCTCGCTGCACCGGATCCGGGCCGCAGCGCCGCATCTGCCGACGGTCTACCTGATGCAGTTCCTGCTGCCCCGCCACCGTGAGGGCAGGCTGCCGCCGGGTGTACGCATCACCGGCCCGAGCATGCGCATCATCCGCAACAACCCGGAGTACGTGATCCGGGCTCAGCGGGCGGGCCACCGGGTGCACGTGTGGACGGTGGACGATCCGCTGGACGTGGAACTGTGCGCCCGCCTGGGCGTGGACGCCGTGATCACCAACCGGCCCCGGCAGGTCGTCGAGCAGCTCACCTCGTTCGGCCTGCGCTGACGCCCCGCCACCCGACCCGCGGCGGGCCGCTCCCGCCGATCCCGCCACCCGTCCGATCCCGCGTCCGGGTCATGCCGGGAGGCGCCCCCTGACGCCCGCCGGTGTGCGGGCGTGCGGGCGGCACGTGCCGGGCGCGGGGGAACCGGGCATACGCGGGCACGATCCGCCGCCACTCGGGCATCGGCCTCCCGGGGTACTCCGGCGCATCCGGTGCGTGCGGAGACGTGACGAGTGCGTCAACCGGGCGGCACGGGCCGGTTTCCGGACACCCGGGCCGGGGCATTCATCCCCTGGCGTGGGGCGACGAAGGAGGTTTCGGGGGTGGCGTGGGTGGTGGCACACGAGGTGCCGACTTCGTCGACCATGGCCGTGCCCCATGGTCCTGCGGGTGTGGGCCTGGCGCGGCGGCGGTTGCGTGACGATCTGCGCTCCAGTGGAGCGCCCGAGTCGGTGGTGGACGACGCCGCCCTGATCCTGTCGGAACTGCTCAGCAACTCCTGCCGGCACGCCCGGCCACTTCCCCCGGACGACTGCGTCCGCGCGGACTGGCGGCGGGCCGCGAGCGGCGACCTGACGATCTCGGTCACCGACGGCGGCGGCCCGACCCGTCCGCTTCCGGCCACTCCCTCGGTCACCGCGCACGGCGGCCGGGGGCTGTCGATCATCACCTCGCTGGCCCGCGACTGGGGCGTGCGCGAGGAGGACGGCTGCGAGGGCGGCGTGACGGTGTGGGCCGTGGTGGCGCCCGGTGACGGCTTCGGCTCGTCCGGCGGCTTCGGCCTGATCGACCTCGAGGGCATCGACGAACTGACCTGACCGGGCGGCAGACGGGCTAGGCTCGCGCGCAACAGTTCTTCCCGTTGCCAGGTTTGTCACCCCGGTTTGTCACGTTTCGGAGACCCGCGCATGGCCAAGAAGCGCCGCCCCCAGCCCCAGGCTTCCTCGTCGCAGCTCAAGGACCGGGAGGTGCCGGTCGTCGGCGGTCGGGAACCCTGCCCCTGCGGGTCGGGCCGCCGCTACAAGGGCTGCCACGGCCGCGCCGCGGCGCAGGCGGTGACGGAGCTGGTCCGCCGCCCGTTCGAGGGCCTGCCCGGTGAGTGCGACTGGGTCGCCATGCGGGAGCTGGTGCCGGCCGCGACGGCTCCGCTGACGCTCGCCGGCGGACTGCCGGACGGCGTCCCCGCGGTGACCCTGGCCACCGTGCTGCCCATGGCGTGGCCGGCGCTGCGGCGCGACGACGGCACCGTGATGCTGGGCCTGCAGAACGACACCGCCTCCGGCGACATCAGCCGGGACCTGGCCGACGTGCTGCGCAGGGCCCTGACCGCGGAGCCGGGCAACCCGGTGGCCGCCGAGCGCACCGGCGGCGACGCGCCGCGCCTGCAGGACCTGCTCGACCCCGCGACGCCGCTGATGCCGGAGGTGCACAGCGGTTTCGAGTTCTGGCTCACCGACGCGGAGAACGCCGCCCCCGAGGTCGCCGCCTCGCTGGAGCGGGCCAACTCGGCGGCGCTGCCCACCGCGCGGCTGACCTCGGTGGAGGCGGCCTACTGGTGCCGGACCCCGGAGAAGAACCACCTGCGCTGGGTGATGTCCCACGCCGAGGAGGGCCTGCTTGACGCCCTGGCCCGACTGCACGCCGCCGGTGCCTCGTCGTTGGGCGAGCACACCCGGCTGGTCGGTTCGTTCCGGGCGCACGGACTGGTGGTGCCGGTGTGGGACCTGCCGACGGAGATGACCGCCGACGAGTGCGAGAGGCCCGCCGAGGCGTTCGCCGAACGGCTCGGCGACGCGCTGGCGGAGAGCGCGCCGCTCACGTCCGAGGAGCGCCGGGCCCGCAGCGGTCTGGCCAACCGCCAGATCACTCTGAGCTGACCGCGACCGCCGGCAGGCTCCGGACCCGCGGAGTCTGCCGACGGCGCGTCTGAAGCCGCACGGTCCGGAGTCGCGGACTCACACGGGTGGCGGGGGCTGCGCGCCGCGTTTCCGATGACACTCGGTGACGCGGCTCAACCACCAGGTAATTGAACGCTCAAGCATCGTGATTCGGGTCACAACTCCCCACCCGAGCAGGCAAATCCGCGTCTGAAAAGGAACGCCGGAATTTGCGAACGGCCAATCTCTTGTTACGGTTATTAAAGCCCGGTCGCTGGTGCATCCCCCGTCGCCAGCGACCGGGCGTTTCCATGCCCGAAGACGGGCCCCGGCGCCCGGAGGCCCGCGCGGGTGGCGCTCGGGCTCAGTCCGCCAGCGCGCCGGGTGAGTTGCTCCCCGCGCGGAGCAGCAGCCGGTCCTCTCCTGGCGGCGCGAACTCCGCGACGGCCCGGTACGGCGGCTCGTCGTCCACCGGATGCACCGTGCGCTGCCGGGGCGTCTCGCACAGACCGGGACGGCCCTGCCCGGAAAGGGCGCAGTGCACCTGCACCGTGCGGCCGTCCGGCCGCATCAGCGTCAGCACGGCACGCAGCGCCTCGCCGCCGAGCACGCGGTGGTACGTGCGCCCCCAGGTCTGGCCCTCCTCGGTCAGCACGCAGGTCTGCGCCGTCACCGCGCCGGGCGCGGTGACCTCGGGCCCGCACGTGGCGGCGGGGCCACGCGCCCGGATGTGCGCACCGGAACCGGACAGTCCGGTGCCGCCGGGCCGCTGCGGTCCGCCCGCGGCCGGCAGGTCCGCCCCGCCCTCCGTGCCGCCCTGCGCGGCACCCTCGGCAGCGTCGTCCGCGCCCCCGTCCGCAGCGCCGGAGGTGTCCTCGCCGCCGGAGGTGTCCAGTTGCGGCACGCCGCCGGCGCTGTCACCGAGTCCGCCGACGGTGCCGCCGAAGTCGTCGAAGAGGTCGTCGGCCGCCCGGACGTCGTCGACTCCCGTACGGGGGACGGGTGATGCGGTCCGGTGCTCGGAGGTGCCCGCCATCGCGATGGCCAGGGGCAGCGCGGCGGCGAGCGCAACCGCGCCCGCGAGCACACCCACCCGGGTACGCGAGGCGCGCCGGTGCTGTGACATGCGGTGAACATACGGGCATTCACCGTGCCGTTACCGGCCTGTGCGCCGTTTTCCCGCTGTCTGCGTCCACGGCCAACCCGTATGAGTGAAGCGGACACCGCCTGCCACCCGACGGGCACGCCGCCCCCACACGACGGCACGCGCCCCGCTGGTCGCGGGGCGCGTGCAGGGCGTGCAGGGCGTGCAGGGGAGAGCGGGCCGGTTGCGCCGGGTGCCGGATCCGGCCGGAGGTGTCAGTAGGCGAGGCGGCTGCCGCCGTCGGGTGCCGTGGTGCTGGCCTCGACGAGGACGTCCAGCAACTCCTCCAGACGGGGCAGGTAGGGGGTGCCGCCGCGCTGCGCCGGCGTCGGCTTCCGCTGCCAGGCCACCGCTCCGCCGGCGGTCTCCGTCGGCGGAAGCGGCACGTATCCGCCCTCGCCGTGGAACCGCAGCGAACTGGGCACCCAGTCCTGGGCGTAGAGCAGTTCGCCCAACTCCTCCAGGTCGTAGGGGGCGACCAGCAGCAGGAACCGGGTGGGCGTGGCCACCACGGGGCCGAGCCGCACGCCGCGGCGGTCGAGCTCGCGCAGCGCCAGCTCCCCGGCGGCGGCCGGCAGGCTCAGCGCGCAGGGCGCGCTGCCGCCGGTCGCCAGCAGCACCGAGGCGGTGGGCCGCTGTGTCCACCACCAGCGCACCATGCGGGCGTCGGTGGTGGCGGCCAGCAGATCGGGGTCGAGCGGGTGGGCGCCCGGTACCGCGCAGTCGGGCTGCGGGCAGGCGCACAGCCGTTTCGACGGGCGTACCGAAATCTGCAGGGCCGCCCCCGGCACCACCGGCCAGTTCCACTCGGTGGCACAGGTGAGCGCGGCTGTCCGCCGAGCCCAGCGGGTCACGCGTCGCCTTCCGAGGATCTCGCGCATGAGCGCTCGTTCCTTTCCGTTAACGCCGAAGATCGACAAGGATCTACCAAGACCGACAACGACCATCGAGAACCATCACATACGTGGATTTCACGTCACTGCGGGGTACAAAGCAGCGCATCATGCCGCGGGTCGAGCGTGGAACCTGGCGGGGGGTGGCGCGCGCATGGCGCTTGCGCTCCGTGCTGTCCGTGGTGCCGAGTGCCCTGAACCTGTTCACTGCTCGCCGAACGCGGAGCCCGGCTGCTGCCGGTTGAGACGCAGAGGCCCTCCGTCGGGTTCCGTCGGGTTCCGACCCGGCCCCACCAGCCTGCGCTCTTTCCATCCGTACCCAGAAGCGGCCCCGGGTCTGCGCCAGGGCCGCTGCCGAATGACCCCAGTCGACCGCGAATTGGCGCAAGCAGGGGACTTTTCGCGCCAACCTGCGGGACACTCGGCTTGTCGCCCCCCAGGCTCAGGTGCCGCCTGGACACCATCGCCCGCACAAGGACAATGCTGGACATCCTGTCACCGGTGCGTGTAGATGTGGACGCATTGCTGGCAGAGCAGCATGACATGGGGGTTTGCGATGCAATTGAGAAAAAAGATCTCCAGTGAAAGCCGCTGCTCATGAGTACGCCCCGCACCTCAAAAGTGGCTGGAATCAACCCGCCCCCCTCGTTGGCGGAGCACACTACCGCGCCCGCCGCGGAAGCGGGCAGCGAACGCACGCCGCAGCCCGCCGGACGGACGACCGCCGCGGACGGCACGGGCCGCGGCTCGGAACGGCAGTCCGCCGGCGACACCGGCACCGCCCCCCGGCCCCCCGCGCCCGATGTGCTCACCGGGGCCCTCGCCCTGCCGCGGCCCGGCGGTGAGCTGGTCCGCACGGTCGACCAGCTGGCCGCAGCGCAGGACCGGCTGGCCGGCTGGATCTCGGACCTGACCACGGTGCACGACCTCACCGAACGCCTGGCCCGCACCACCTCCCTGGAGTCCGCGCTGGACGAGGTGCTGCGCGCCGGCGCGTCGCTGGTCGGTGCGCGACGCGGACTGGTCGCGCTGGAGCCGGCGGACGGCCTCGGGCCGGAGCGCACCGTCGGTCTGGGTCTGGGACGGGCGGATCTCGGCCAGATCGAGACCATCCCTCGCGGTTCGGGCTTCTACGGCAGGCTGCTGGACGGGCTTCCAGAGTCGGGCCCCCGCGACGCGGTCAGCCAGCCGGACATCCTCGGCGAGGACGACCTCGACCCGCGGCACCGCGAGGTGGCCGCCCGGCTCGGTTACGCCGCCAGCTACGCCGTGCCGCTCACCACCGGGACCGAACCGGACCCGGGCGCCGCACACCCCCACGGCACCGGCGACACCGAAACGCACCCCCGCGGCACGCACCCCACGGGCACGCACCCCCGCACCGACGTCCCCGCCCCGGAGGGGACGGCCGCCCGCCCCGAAGGCACCGGGTCCACCCGGCCGCCGTCCGCAGACCCCGCAGTCCCGGAATCCAGCGCTGACCCCGCCGCCGGCACCCGCGGCACGGACCCGTCGGGCGCCGCGCACCGCATGGGGGCCGCCGTCTGGCTGTACGACGAGCCGGCCGAGCCCACCGAGCGGCAGCGCCACCTGCTCGGCCTGTACCTCGCCGTAGCGACCGAGCACATCGCCCGGCAGCTCACCCTCACCCGGGCCAGGGCCGCGGTGACCGCCGTCCGCGAGGAGCTGATGCCCAGCCGGCTGCCGCGCGTCCCCGGCGTGCAGTTCGCCGTGCGGCACCGCACCGGGCCGCGCGGCGGCGGCGACTGGTACGACGTGCTGCCGCTGCCCGAGGGCGCGCTGGGCCTCTCCGTCGGCGGGGTCACCGGCAGCGGGCCCACCGCGGTCGCGGCGAGCGGCCGACTGCGGGCCTCGCTGCGGGCCTACGCCGTCATGGAGGGCGAGGACCCGGTGGCGGTGCTGTCGGACCTGGAGCTGCTGATGCGGCTGACCGAACCGGCACGCACCGCGACGGCGCTGTTCGGCTTCGCCGAGCCGGCCCTGCGCAAGATCGTCGTGGCGGGCGCCGGACACTGCCCGCCGCTGATCGTCGGGCCGCGCCGCTGCGAGTTCGCCGAGACGACGCTCTCCGCGCCGCTGGGCATGCTGACCTGCTGGGAGGCACCCAGCGTCGACCTCTACCTGGAGCCCGGGGAAACGCTTTTGCTGTACAGCGACGGGCTGGTGCAGCGCACCGGCGAGCCGTTGGACCAGGCGTTCATCCGGCTGCAGGCAGCCGCGAAGTCGGCCGCGCCGTCGGTGCGCGACGACCCCGAGGCGCTGGTCGAGCACGTGCTGCGCACGGTGCTGCCGGACGGCCTCGCCGACGCGGACAGCGAGGAGGACGTCGTCCTCCTCGCCGCCCGCTTCTGACCGGCCGGGCCGGCAACCAGCACCGCCGGCCCGGCCCCGCCCCCACCGGCACAGGCTCGGACCGGCACAGGCCCGGACCGGACCCGGCCCCGACCCGGCCGGTTCGGACATGCGCCCAGACGTTCGGACATACGATGGAAGGCGGTCCCAGTCCGTACGCAAGGAGGCAGCGACGTGGCCGAGCAGCAGTCGCCGGAGACCCCGGCTGACGAGCAGCCCATCAAGCAGCGGAAGAACGGTCTGTACCCGGACCTGTCCGAAGAGCTCGCCGAGAACATGAAGAGCGGGTGGGCCGACACCGAGCTGCGCGATCTGCAGCCGATCGAGCAGGCCGAGCACACCGCGCGCCGCCGCGCCGCGCTGTCAGCCCGCTTCCCCGGGGAGCGGCTGGTCGTCCCGGCCGGCAACCTGAAGACGCGCTCCAACGACACCGAGTACCGCTTCCGCGCGTCCGTCGAGTACGCCTACCTGACCGGCGACCAGAGCGAGGACGGCGTCCTCGTCATGGAACCGCGGCCGGGCGGCGACGGCCACGACGCGACGCTCTACCTGCTGCCGCGCTCGGACCGGGAGAACGGCGAGTTCTGGCTGGACGGCCAGGGTGAGCTGTGGGTGGGCCGGCGGCACAGCCTCACCGAGGCCGAGCAGCTGTACGGCATCCCGTGCGCGGACGTGCGGACCGTCGCGGCGGCCCTGCACGAGGCGGCCGGGCCGGTGCGCCTGGTCCGCGGCCACGACGCGGCGCTGCGGGAGGCCCTGACCGACAAGGTCACCGCCGAGCGCGACGAGCAGCTGCGGGTCTTCCTGTCGGAGATGCGGCTGGTCAAGGACGCCTTCGAGATCGGCGAGCTGCAGAAGGCGGTGGACTCCACCGTCCGCGGCTTCGAGGACGTGGTGCGCGTCCTGGACAAGGCGCAGGCCACGTCCGAGCGGTACGTCGAGGGCACCTTCTTCCTGCGGGCGCGGGTGGAGGGCAACGACGTCGGCTACGGCTCGATCTGCGCCTCGGGCCCGCACGCGACCACGCTGCACTGGGTCCGCAACGACGGCCCGGTGCGCGCCGGCGACCTGCTGCTGCTGGACGCGGGTGTGGAGACGCACACCCTGTACACGGCCGACGTGACCCGCACGATGCCGGTCGACGGCCGCTTCACCGACGTGCAGCGCAAGATCTACGACGCCGTCTACGAGGCGCAGGAGGCGGGCATCGCCGCCGTCAAGCCGGGCGGCAAGTACCTCGACTTCCACCACGCCGCGCAGCGGGTGCTCGCCGGGAGGCTGGTCGAGTGGGGCCTGCTGGAGGGGCCGGTGGAGAAGGTGCTGGAGCTGGGCCTGCACCGGCGATGGACGCTGCACGGCACCGGCCACATGCTGGGCCTGGACGTGCACGACTGCGCCGCCGCGCGCCGCGAGGCGTACGCCGACGGCACGCTGGAGCCGGGCATGTGCCTGACGGTCGAGCCGGGCCTGTACTTCCAGGCGGACGACCTGACGGTGCCCGAGGAGTACCGGGGCATCGGGGTCCGCATCGAGGACGACGTCGTGGTGACCGAGGACGGCAACCGCAACCTCTCGGCGGCACTGCCCAGGCGCTCCGAGGAGATCGAGGCGTGGATGGCCTCCCTCCAGGCCTGACCCCGGCCCGCGAGGGCTGACGTCCACCGGGCCCGCACGTCCACCGGGCGTGCGGGCCCGCCGTGTGCCTGCCCGGGGTGCGCGGACCACCACCCGACCGAGGAGCACCCGTGCGTCCGCCGCTGCCGTCGCCCGTCCCGGCCGCACTCGCCGCCCCACTTGCCGTCCTGCTGCTGCTCTCCCTGCTCGCCGCCTGCACGGGCGGCGCAGGCGGCGAGCAGGGTGCGGACGGGAAGGACGGCACGGCGCCGTCCGGCGGGACGACGCACGCGGCGCGTTGGCAGCCCGAGCCGGGCACGGACTGGCACTGGCAGCTGACCGGCACCCTCGACATGGACGTCGACGTGCCCGTGTACGACATCGACGGCTTCCGCCACGACGCCTCGGTGGTCCGCCGGCTGCACGCACGCGGCGTCAAGGTCATCTGCTACGTCAACGTCGGCGCCTGGGAGGACTGGCGGCCCGACGCCGCCCGCTTCCCCGAGCGGGTGCGCGGCCGGGGCAACGGCTGGGAGGGGGAGCGCTGGCTCGACATCCGGGCCCTGGACACGCTCCGCCCGCTGATCGCCTCCCGGTTCGACATGTGCCGTGACAAGGGCTTCGACGCGGTGGAACCCGACCTGCAGGACGGTTACCGCAACCGCACGGGCTTCCCGCTCACCGCCGGGCACCAGCTGGCCTTCAACCGCATGGTCGCCTCGCTGGCCCACGAACGCGGCCTGTCGGTGGGATTGAAGAACGACCTGGACCAGATCCCCGAGCTGGTCGGCGACTTCGACTTCGCCGTCAACGAGGAGTGCGCCGCCTACGGCGAGTGCGAGCGGCTGACCCCGTTCGTCAGAGCCGGCAAGGCCGTGCTGCACGTCGAGTACGCGCTGCCGGCGGCCGAGTTCTGCGACCGGTCACGCGAGCTGGGGCTCAGCTCGATGGCCAAGCGCCTGCACCTGGACGCCTGGCGCGACGCCTGCTGACCGGGCGGGACCCGCCTGCCCGCGCCGAAACAAGCGGCGGGGGTCCCCCGTTCGGCCGTCCCCGGTGGTCGGCCGGGGCGGACGGCTGTCGTATGGCTGGTGGGCGCGTACTTGTCTCCCGCGCGTCCAGGGAGTGCATCATGCGCATACCGATCCTCGTCTCCCGGCTGGCAGCGGCCGGAGCGCTGTCCGCCGTCGCGGTGGTGGGCGCTGCCTGTCCGGCGACGGCCGGCCCGTCCGACGACGTCAACGTGCAGCCCGACCCGGTGGCGCCGGGCAGCGGCTTCTCCGTCTACGGCACACAGTGCGCCGGCGACAACGGCATGGCCCGGTTCAAGGCGCCCGAAGGGGGCGCCGAACTGCCGGACATCGACCTCGGCATGCTGAGCAACGCGCTCGGCGGCACCGGCACCGTGCCGGCCGGCGCCCCGCCCGGTTCGTACCGGGTGACCGTCCTGTGCGACGGCGAGACGTACTTCGGCACGCTGAAGGTGGCGGACACGAGCAGCACCGCCGCTCCGACCGACGACCCCACCGCCTCGAAGCCGACCACCCCGACCGCACCTCCGACCACACCCACCGAGCCGCCGGCCGAGCCGTCCGCGGACCCGGGCAAGCAGCACTCCACGGCCCCGGCCGAGGAGCACAGCCCGGCCCCGGTGGCGCCGCCCGCCGAACCGCCGGCGAACACGGAGCACACCGCGGTGCCCAAGGGCGGTGTGGAGACCGGCGTCGGCGGCAGCAACCAGTCGGCGAACACGGCCGCGTGGACCGCGGGCGGCGCGCTTGCCGTCGCCCTCGTCGGCGGCGCCCTGTGGTACCGCCGCCGCGGCCAGGTCTGACCCCCGGTCCGACGGGTCCAGCCCAACGGCCCCCGGCCCGACGGGTCCAGCCCAACGGCCCCCGGTCGTTCGGCCGCAGTGGTCCACCGGCTGCCCGCCGCCCCCGCGACGCGTCCCACCGTCGCGGGGGCGGCGTCGCCGCCGCCCCCGGCCGCCGCAGGAGCAGCCGCAGGAACCGCCTCTGACGGCAGGCCTGTCGGGCCGACGGCACGCCCGTCGGGTGGCAGGGGGCGCACGTGCAAGAGCGCTTCAGCGCACGGCGGGGAGAACGTCAGACCGCTTTCAGCAGGGCGTCCTCACGCCACTTGAGGATCTTGTCGAAGCTGACGCAGGCGCCGCTGCCGGGCTGGCTGCGGAACCGCACATGGTCGGCGAGGGCCCGGATCAGGAACAGGCCGCGTCCGCTCTCCTGTTCACCGACCGCTTCACCGGCGAGGGCTCCGCCGGTCCCTGCGAGGCCCGTCTCGGACGCGCCGGACGCAGTCCGGGCGCGGCTGCCGGCGACGGCGGGAACGGGGCTCTCCACGGGGAACCCCGGTCCGTGGTCGGTGACTTCGATGCGGCACATGTCGCCGTTGAGGTACGCGGTCACCCGGTAGTCCTCGTCGTGCTCGGCGCCGCCGCCGTGTTCCACCGCGTTGGCGCAGGCCTCCGACAGGGCGACGGACAACTCGTACGCGATGTCGGACTCGACCCCGGCCGTCTCCATCGTGCCGAGCAGCAGGCGACGGGCGAGCGGGACGCTCGCAGCGTCACGCCGCAGTTGCAGAGTCCACCAGATGCTCATACTCCAGCCTCCTGGCTGCGGTCGACATACCGAGGCTCGACATACCGATACGTATTGCCCCTCACAGCGGACAGTAAGCATGAAGTTGACGTGACGCCCCTCATTCGGCTCATCCGGCGCCCCCCGGCGGAACTCCCGGAAAGGGGGCGGTGTACCGCCGCCGGGGCGTCCGCACCACCCCGTCCCGCGCCCCCGAGTCCGCTGGGGACCCGGCATCGACCGTCACCGACAGTGACCGGACAGGGGCGGTGGCCGTCGGCGTTGCCGGTACGTGTGGGCGCTTCCTCCCGGGACCTCCCCGCGTGCGCGTCCGGAGGGTGGTGAGATGATGTGGCCGCCATGACTGCCCCCGTCGCGCGTGCCGGCGCCGACCTGCGAATGCTGAGGGCCGCGGTGTTCACCGCGGTCTGCGTCGCGCTGTCCGCGGCCGGGCACGTGCTTGCGGCGGGCGCGACGGTGCCGTGGTGGTCGGTGGCCGCAGCCGTCGCGGTGGTCTTCGCCGTCGCCGCGCCGCTCGCCGGACGGGAGCGCACGCTCCCGGGCATCGCCGCCGCTCTCGCGGCCGGGCAGACGGCCCTGCACTTCCTCTTCGCCACCGCCCAGACCGGCCCCGCCCCGGCCCCCGCGGAGGACCGCGGCGGCCTGCTGGCCCTCGCCCGCAGCCTCGTCTGCAACGACCGGGCCGCCACCATGACCGAGGCGGAAGCGCACCGCGTGGTGACGGACGCCGGACTCAGCGGTTCCGTCGTCCACGGCGGCCACACCCTTCCGGCGGGTGACGGGACGTCCGCCGCCGCCTGTCTGGAGGCCGTGGTCCGCACGGCGCTGGCCATGGCGTCCGGCCCGATGCTGCTCGGCCACGTGCTCGCCGCCCTCGGCGCGGGCTGGCTGCTGCGACGCGGCGAGGCCGCGCTGTGGCGGCTGGTCCGGCTGTCCGCCGCGGCCTGCGGCGAACTCCTGCCGGCGGCGCTGCGCACGGCCCTGGCCTTGGCGTGCGCGCTGCACCGCGGCACGTCCGCCGCCGACCTGCCGACCGTGCGCGGCGGCGTCGGCACCGACCGCGTCGCCCTGCCGACGACGGGCGCCCCGCCGTCCAGCGTCAGCCGGCGCGGCCCGCCGGCGGCGCCCGGCTCGTTCGTGTTGACGGCCTGACGCACGCCACCCGGGGTTTCCACCTGAACAGGGGGCGGGCGACGCGCCGTACTCCCCCCTGTCCGGTACCTGCTGTCCGTGGAGTGTCGTCTCACATGACCCCGTCAATGCCCTCCTCCCGTCCCGTCCGCCGCGCCGCCGCCACCACCGCCCTGGCCGCCGCCTCGGTGCTCGCCCTGAGCGGCCCCGCCTTCGCCCACGTCACCGTCGACCCGAGCGAGGCGCCCGGCGGCGGCTACGCCACGCTCAACTTCAAGGTGCCCAACGAGCGGGACGACGCCTCCACGACCAAGCTGGAGATCACGCTCCCCACCGACCACCCGCTGGCCACGGCGATGCCGGAACCGGTGCCGGGCTGGGACGTCAAGGTGGAGAGCGGCAAGCTGGAGAAGCCGCTGGAGGTGCACGGCGAGAAGATCGACGAGGCCCCCGTCAAGATCACCTGGTCCGGCGGCACGATCGAACCGGGCACCTTCCAGCGCTTCCCCGTGTCGGTGGGCCGCCTCACCGAGGACGCCGACCAGCTCGTCTTCAAGGCCGTGCAGACGTACGACAACAAGGAGGTCGTGCGCTGGATCGAGGTGGCTGAGGACGGCGGCGAGGAGCCGGACTTCCCCGCCCCGGTGCTCAGCCTGGGTGAGGGCGGCGACGACCACCACGGGCACGGCGACGACGACGGCAAGGCCGACGGCAACGACACGGACAAGGCGTCCGACGACGACACCGAGAAGACCGCGGCCGGCAGCCACTCCGGCGGCGGCACCGACACCACCGCCCGCGTGCTCGGCGGCCTCGGCCTCGCCGCCGGGGTCGGCGGCATCGCCTACGGCGTGCTCGCCGGGCGCCGCCGCAACCCGGCCTGACGCCACGGTCCGTGCGCCCCGCCCCCGCCCCGGCGGCGGGGCGCACGGACCGGCGGCCCGCGCCCGCACGACCCCGGTCCCGGAACCGACCCGGAACCGGCCCGGGAACACCCGCGCGCGGCCCGCCCCTCCGCCTCACTCAGCAAGGAACAGCTCCATGCAGCACAGCAGCACCCACCGGACCCCGGCCGCACGGCGGCGGCGTGCCCTCGCGGCCCTCGCCGCTGCGGCCCTGCTCGCCACGGGCGCGACCGCCTGCGGCAGCGGCGACGACGGCACCGGCGAACGTGAAGGCGTCGCCGAGGTGTCGGGCACCGCGGACACCAAGCAGGCCACCCTGCTCGACCGGCCGTTCGACAAGCCCGACCTGGTCCTCACCGACACCGAGGGCAAGGAGTACGACTTCCTGGAGGAGACCAAGGGCAAGCCGACGCTGCTCTACTTCGGCTACACCAACTGCCCCGACGTCTGCCCGCTGACGATGAGCAACATCGCCCTCGCCAAGGCCGAACTGCCCGAGGCGGACCAGGAGAAGCTGACGGTCGTCTTCGTCACCAGCGACCCCGAGCGCGACACCCCGGAGGAACTCGGCGCGTGGCTCAAGGGCGCCGCGCCCGGCAGCGTCGGCCTCACCGGCGACTTCGCCACCATCCAGGCGGGCGCCCGCACCCTGGGCGTCGCCATCGAACCGTCCGAGGTCAAGGACAACGGCGACGTGGTCTCCACCCACGGCTCGCAGGTGCTGTTCTTCTCCCCCGAGGACGACAAGGCGCACGTGCTGTACACCGAGGGCGTCACCGCCGAGACCTTCGAGGCGGACTTCCCCAAGCTGGTCAAGGGGGAGAACCCGTGACCGCCCGGCACGTCCCCCCGTCCCGGCACGTCCTCCCGTCCCCGCACGTCTCCCCGTCCCGGAACGTCGGCCCGTCCCGGCGCCTCCGGCCGGTCGCCGCCCTGGCCGTGGCGGCGGCGCTGGCGCTCGGCGGCTGCGCGGCGTCGCCTGAAGCGGACGGCGGGCAGGACGGCGGACGCGACGCCGGGCAGTCGGCGTCGAAGCGGTCAGGACCGGCACCGCAGGTGAAGCCGGGAACGGCCTACGTGCCCGAGCCGGTGACCTCCAAGATGGCCGGCGGCTTCCTCGTGCTGGTCAACGCGGGCGACGAGGACGACAGGCTGGTCTCCGTCACCAGCGACCTGTCCGACGACGTGCAGCTGCACCGCACGGTCGACAACCGGATGGAGCAGGTCGACTCGATGAAGGTCCCCGCCGGCGGCGAACTCGCGCTCACCCGCGGCGGC
This sequence comes from Streptomyces sp. 549, assembly GCF_030124175.1. GTDB lineage: Bacteria > Actinomycetota > Actinomycetes > Streptomycetales > Streptomycetaceae > Streptomyces. The sequence goes on from NZ_JASKMT010000013.1 coordinate 65,752, forward strand.
AACCACCTGATGTTCATGGGCCTCACCCGCACCCCCGCCGAGGGGGACCGGGTGTCGCTGGAACTGCGCTTCGAGAAGTCCGACCCCATCACGCTGGACGTGCCGGTCGAGGCGAAGAACCACGCCCCGCACTCCCACAGCTGAGGAGCTGACCGATGCCCACCACCGTCCCGCGCCTCGCCTGTCGGCTGCTGCTGGCGGCGGCCGTCCTGCTCGGTGCAGTCGCCGGTGTGCTGGCCGGCGCCCCGCCGGCCAGCGCGCACGCCTCGCTGAGCACCACCAGCCCGGCGCGGGAGTCGGTGGTGGGCTCCACGCCCGCGCTGGTCTCGCTCACCTTCTCGGAGCGGGTCGGCATGTCCGACGGGTCGATCCGGGTCCTCGACCCCAGCGGCGAGCGGGCGGACACCGGCGAGCTGAAGGACCAGCGCAGCGGCGACACCATCACCTACGGCGTCGCGCTGAAGCCCGACGTGCCCGACGGCACCTACACCGTCGCCTGGAAGGCGATATCCGCCGACACCCACCCCATCTCCGGCGCGTACACCTTCTCCATCGGCGCCCCCTCCAAGACCTCCGTCGGCACCATCGAACCGCCGACCGCCAGCGCCTCCGTCGAGAACCTGTACACCTTCGGCCGCTACGCCGCCTACACCGGCTTCGTACTGCTCGCCGGCGGAGCGGTGTTCGTGCTCGGCTGCTGGCGCGAGGGCGCCTCGAACCGCTCTGTGCAGCGGCTGACCGTCGCCGGCTGGCTGCTGATCACCGCATCCACCGCGCTGCTGCTCCTGCTGCGGCACCCGCTCACCAACGCCGGAGGACTCTCCGACGCGCTCAGCCTGAGCGGGCTGCGGGCCGTGCTGGAGACCAACTCGGGTTCGGCCCTCGTCTCCCGCCTGCTGCTGCTCGCCACCGCGGCCCTGTTCCTCTCGGTGCTGTTCGGCGCCTACCGCAGGGAACGCCCCGACAAGGAGGTGCGCGACCTGCGCTTCGGCATGGTCGTCGGCTGGACGGTGGTCACCGCGGGCATCGCCGCGACCTGGGCCATGTCCGAGCACGCCTCCACCGGCCTCCAGCCGCAGGTGGCCATGCCGGTCGCCGTGCTGCACCTGCTGGCGGTGGCGGTCTGGTTCGGCGGGCTGGCGATGCTGCTCACGGCCCTGCACCAAGGCCCGGCCGTGCCCACCGAGGTCGTGCGCCGGTTCTCCCGTATGGCCTTCGTGGCCGTGGTCGTGCTCGTCGCCACCGGCGTCTACCAGTCCTGGCGGCAGGTCGGCACCTGGACGGCGCTGACGACCACCGAGTACGGGCGGCTGCTCATCATCAAGGTCGGCCTGATGGTGGTGCTCACCGGCATCGCCTACTTCTCCCGCCGCTGGACCGGCCGCCTCGCCTCCACCCCGGCCGGGGCAGAAGCGCAGGCGTCGGCGTCGGCCCCGGCGGGAGACGACGCCGCAGACGCGGACGCGGGGGAACGCGCCGGGGAACGGGTCACCGCCTCGGTCGGCGCACGCGAGACCACCACCGGGACCGCCGCCGAGGGGACCACCGAGCCGAGCGCCGAGGCGTCCGCTCTTTCCGACTCCGCCGCGCAGACCGACACCGACCCGACGCCCACCGACACCTCCCCCACGCCCGCCACCCCCGCCACGTCCGACACCCCCGCCACGTCCGACACCTCCGACGCCGCTCCCGTCCCCGGCGACCCGGCACGGGCGGCGCAGCTCGCGCGGCAGGAGGCGGCGGTGGCCGCCGCACAGCGGCAGCGGGAGCGGGACGCGGACCCCGTGCGGCGCGGGCTGCGCCGGTCGGTGCTGGCCGAGGCGGCCGTGGCCGCCGTGCTGCTCGCGGTCACCACGCTGCTGACCAACACCGAACCGGCCCGCACCGTGGAGAACGCCAGGTCGGCCGGGCACGCCACTCCGGTCGACGCCCCGAGGGAGTCGGTGTCCCTGCGCATGCCGTTCGACACCGGCGGCAAGGACGGCAAGGGCACCGCCGAGGTCCGCCTCGTCCCGACCACGACCAGCGACTACACCCTGTACGTGAAGACCGACGTGGACGCCGAGGAGGTCCGCGTCGCCTTCAGCCTGCCGGAGAAGGATCTCGGCCCGCTGCCCGTGACCCCCGAATCGGTGATGGGTGACAAGACCCACTGGGTCCAGACCAAGCTGCAGATCCCTCTCGCGGGAGAATGGGAGGTCGCCGTGACCGTCCGCACCTCGGATGTCGACCAGGCGACCGCGACCAAGAAGACCAGGATCGGCTGACCGTTCGCATGCACGACGACGACAACAACAGTTCCCTGTCCCGCCGCCGCCTGCTGGGCACGGCCGGCGCTGCCGGCGCCGCCGGGCTGGTGCTCGGCACGGCCGGCGGCGCGGTCGGGCACACCGCGCTGCGCGACGCGCCGACCGCGCTCGCCAGCGTCGGTTCCTCGGCGGTGCCCTTCCACGGCAGGCACCAGGCCGGCATCACCCAGCCGGCGCAGGCCCACAGCCATCTCGCCGCCTTCGACCTGTCACCGGGCGCCGGGCGCCGGGAGGCCACCGCGCTGCTGCGGCGCTGGTCGGCGATCGCCGCCCGGCTGGCGGCCGGCGAGGCCCCCACCGGCGGGGCGCCGGACACCGGAGTCGCCCTGGACGCCGGGCCGTCGTCGCTGACCGTCACCTTCGGGTTCGGCCGGACCTTCTTCGACCGCACCGGCCTGGCCGCGCGGCGGCCGAAGGAGCTGGCGCCGCTGCCGGAGTTCTCCGCGGACGCGCTCGACCGCAAGCGGTCCGACGGCGACCTGTGGGTGCAGATCGGCGCCGACGACTCGCTGGTCGCCTTCCACGCGCTGCGCGCACTCCAGCGCGAGAGCGGCGACGCGGCCCGGCTGCGCTGGCAGATGACGGGCTTCAACCGCTCGCCGGGCGCCACCGCCGACCCCCGCACCACCCGCAACCTGATGGGGCAGGTGGACGGCACCAACAACCCGAAGCTGACCGATCCGGACTTCGCCGACCGGGTGTTCGTGCCGTCGGACGGCTCGCCCGGGTGGATGCGCGACGGCAGTTACGCCGTGGTGCGGCGCATCCGGATGCTGCTGGACGACTGGGAGGAGCAGCCGCTCGCCGCGCAGGAGAAGGTCATCGGCCGGCGGAAGTCGGACGGCGCGCCGCTGACCGGCGGCGTCGAGGCGACACCGGTGGACCTGGACAAGCGCGGCAGCGACGGCCTGCCGGTGATCGCCGCCGACGCGCATGTGCGGGTGACCGCGCCGGAGTCCAACGGGGGAGCGGCCATGCTGCGGCGGCCGTTCTCCTACCACGACGGTTTCCGGTCGGACGGCGCCCCGGACGCCGGGCTGCTCTTCGTCGCCTGGCAGGCCGACCCGCGGCGGGCCTTCGTCACGGTGCAGCGCAAGCTCGACCGCGGTGACGCGCTGTCGAAGTTCCTCCGCCACGAGGCGAGCGCGCTGTTCGCCGTTCCGGGCGGCGCCCGGGAGGGCGAGTACGTGGGGCAGCGGCTGCTGGAGGGCTGAGGGGCGGCGGCCCGCCCGTCCCCGCCGGCCGCCCCGGGGGTCGCCCGAAGGTTGAGACCCGGCGGCGGGGCGCGTCCCGGCTGGCTACTGTGGCCGCATGTCACCCGCGAGCCGCTACACGTATCTGGGACCTGAGGGCACGTTCACCGAGGCCGCGTTGCGCACGCTGCCGGAGGCCGCCACCCGCGAACTGGTGCCGATGGTCTCGGTGCCGGCCGCGCTGGACGCGGTACGCGCCGGTGAGGCGGCTGCCGCGCTGGTCCCGATCGAGAACTCGGTGGAGGGCGGGGTCACCGCCACACTGGACGAACTGGCGTCCGGCGAACCGTTGATGATCTACCGCGAGGTGCTGCTGCCGATCGCGTTCGCGCTGCTGGTGCGGCCGGGCACTCCGATGGACTCGGTCAAGACGGTCACCGGGCATCCGGTCGCCCAGCCGCAGGTGCGCAACTGGCTGGCCGCGCACCTGCCCAACGCGGTGTGGGAGTCGGCGGCCTCCAACGCGGACGGCGCCCGGCTGGTGCAGGAGGGCCGCTTCGACGCGGCGTTCGCCGGGGAGTTCGCCGCGCCGACCTACGGTCTGGAGGCGCTGGTCACCGACATCCACGACGCGCAGAACGCCACCACGCGCTTCGTCCTGGTCGGCCGGCCGGCCCGGCCGGCGGCGCCCACCGGTGCGGACAAGACCTCGGTGGTGATGTGGTTGCGGGAGGACCACCCCGGCGCCCTGCTGGAGCTGCTCCAGGAGTACGCCTCGCGCGGGGTGAACATGATGCGGATCGAGTCGCGGCCCACGGGCGAGGGCATCGGCCGGTACTGCTTCTCGGTGGACTGCGAGGGCCATCTCCAGGACCGCCGGGTGGGCGACGTGATGATGGGCCTGAAGCGGGCCTGCCAGAAGGTGCGGTTCCTCGGCTCCTACCCGCGTGCCGACGCGGTCCGCCCCGAGCTGCGCCCCGGCACCTCGGACGCGGACTTCACAGCCGCCGCCGACTGGGTGCAGCGCTGCATGGACGGCCGCGGCTGACCACCAGCGGCGCTCGGGCCCGACCAGGGGCGGTGGGCTGGGGAGGCGCGGGCTGGGCCGGATGGCCGCCTGCCCATACCCGAAGGCGGGACGCCCTGTGCGTGACACGCCTGCGGGGGTATCGAAAAGTTATCCACAGGCACCTGGGGGTTCTGTGCATAAGTCGACACCAGAACCCGACACTGTCGACAAAGCGGTACGCAGTACACAGACTCCGCACAGCAGGACGGTCCCGGGCGCGTCACCCCTCGCGGCCCGACCCACCCTTCCGGGTAAGGCAATTCCCCTCGAACGAGTGTGTAACGGCGGTTTACTCGGGGAATTCATACGCCTTCACGAAACGGCACAAGCGATCTTCACCGCTTTCCACAGAATCACCCCCCACCCTGTGGATAACTTGACAGGCCACGGATCTCACTGTGGATAACGACGGTTAACCACAGCCGCCCCCAGGGGCCTCAGCCCCGCCCGGGAACCGGCCCGACAGGCGCCGTCGGGCCCGCCGTCCCCGGTGACCACATCGCCACTTCCCCGCTCCCCCGCTCCCCCGCCGCCCGTTCGCCGTCGATCAGAACGTCGATCAGCGCGTTGATCAGAACGTCGATCAGAACGTCGATCAGCGCGTTGATCGATCCGTTGGTCACGACGCTCTCCGAGCAACGCGCGGAGAAGGCTTTTCCCGCGCTTCCGCGCACTTCCCCACTTAACAAAAGGGATCAAAACCCACCAAGCGGGATATCGGTTCGAGAGCCGCCCGGCGGCCCCGGTAACCTGAGGGGGTGATTGACCTTCGCCTGCTTCGTGAGGACCCCGACCGTGTGCGCGCCTCCCAGCGCGCCCGAGGAGAGGACGTCGGCCTGGTCGACGCGCTCCTCCTGGCAGACGAGCGGCGCAGGTCGTCCGGTGTCAGTTTCGACGAGCTGCGCTCCCGGCAGAAGCAGCTCGGCAAGCTCATCCCCAAGGCCGCCGGCGACGAGAAGGCGGACCTGCTCAAGCAGGCCGCCGAGCTGTCCGCCGCGGTGAAGGCCGCCGACGCCGAGCAGGACGAGGCCGCTGCCGAGGCGCAGCGCCTGCTGCGCCAGCTCGGCAACCTGGTGCACCCCGAGGTGCCGGTGGGCGGCGAGGAGGACTTCACCGTCCGGGAGACGATCGGCACCCGCCGCGACTTCGCCGCCGAGGGCTTCGAGCCCAAGGACCACCTGGAGCTGGGCCAGCTGCTCGGCGCCATCGACGTCGAGCGCGGCGCGAAGGTCTCCGGGTCGCGCTTCTACTACCTGACGGGTGTCGGCGCCCTGCTGGAGCTGGCCCTGGTCAACGCGGCCATCGCGCAGGCCACCGAGGCCGGGTTCGTGCCGATGCTGACGCCCGCGCTGGTCAAGCCACGGGCCATGGAGGGCACCGGCTTCCTCGGCCAGGCCGCGGAGAACGTCTACCACCTGGAGAAGGACGACTACTACCTGGTCGGCACCTCCGAGGTCCCGCTCGCCGCGTACCACATGGACGAGATCGTCGAGGCGTCCCAGCTGCCGCTGCGCTACGCCGGGTTCTCGCCCTGCTTCCGCCGCGAGGCGGGCACCTACGGCAAGGACACCCGGGGCATCTTCCGGGTCCACCAGTTCGACAAGGTGGAGATGTTCTCCTACGTCGACCCGGCGGACTCCGAGGCCGAGCACCTGCGGCTGCTGGAGTGGGAGAAGCAGTGGCTGACCGGCCTGGAACTGCCGTTCCAGGTGATCGACGTGGCCACCGGCGACCTGGGCGCGTCCGCCTCCCGCAAGTTCGACTGCGAGGCGTGGATCCCCACCCAGGGCAAGTACCGCGAGCTGACGTCGGCGTCCAACTGCAACGAGTTCCAGGCCCGCCGCCTGTCGATCCGGATGCGCGACGGCAAGCACGTCAAGCCGCTCGCCACCCTCAACGGCACGCTCTGCGCGGTGCCGCGGACCATCGTGGCGCTGCTGGAGAACCACCAGCGCAGCGACGGCTCGGTGCGCGTCCCGGAGCTGCTCCGCCCCTACCTGGGCGGCCGTGAGCTGCTGAAGCCGGTCGGCGCATGAGTTTCCCCTACCGCCTGGTCGCCACCGACCTGGACGGCACGCTGCTGCGCAGCGACGACACCGTCTCGGCCCGCACCCGCGAGTCGCTCGACCGGGCGACGGCCGCCGGTGCCGCGCACCTGGTCGTCACCGGCCGGTCGGTGCCGTGGACGCGGCACATCCTGGACGACCTCGGCTACCGGGGGCTCGCGGTGTGCGGCCAGGGCGCGCAGGTCTACCACGCCGGGGAGCACAGGCTGCTGACGTCGGTGACGCTCGACCGCCGGCTGGCGGCCACCGCGGTCGCCAAGATCGAGGCGGAGATCGGCCCGCTGGCGCTCGCCGCGTCCCGGGACGGCATCGACGGCGAGGTGCTGGTCGGCCCGGGGTACCGGGTGCAGGAGGGCCCGCTGCCGGCCCGGTCCTACGACGACCCCGCCGAGCTGTGGGCCGAGCCGCTGAACAAGCTGTACCTCCAGCACCGGGAGCTGGGCGACGACGCCCTGGCCGAGGCGGCGCGGCGCCTCGTCGGCGACCTGGTCGGCATCACCATGGCCGGCCCCGGCATAGTGGAACTGCTGCCGCTGGGCCTGTCGAAGGCGACCGGCCTGTCCCTCGCGGCACGGCGGCTGGGCGTCACCGCGGCCGAGACCATCGCCTTCGGCGACATGCCCAACGACCTGCCGATGTTCGGGTGGGCGGCGTACGGCGTGGCCATGGCCAACGCGCACCCGGAACTGCTCGCGGTCGCCGACGAGACGACCGCCTCGCACGACCAGGACGGCATCGCCGAGGTCCTGGAACGCCTGCTCGCGGCCTGACCGCCGCTGCCGCCGGCCCCGCGGCGCGGTGCTGCCGCGGGGGGTCCGCGGGCGCGCGTCCGCACGCGGGCGCGTCCGTCGCCGCGGGGTTACGCTCCCGCTATGACGCGCACAGTGGTGATCAGCGGCGGCGGCACCGGCATCGGACTGGCGACGGCCCGGTGCTTCGCCGCGGGCGGCGACCGCGTGGTGCTGGTCGGCCGGCGCACCGAGGTGCTGGACCGGGCGGCGGACTCCGTGCCGGGCGCCCTGCGGGTGGCCGCCGACCTGACGACACCCGAAGGGGCCCGCGCGGTCGAGCGGTTCGTCGCCGACGAGTGCGGCGCGGTGGACGTGCTGGTGCACAACGCGGGCGGCAACGGCGCCCTGGAGGAGGAGCCCGAGCCGTCGGACCGCCCGGCGGTGGCGGCTCCGGACCCGCTGCTGCCGCTTGCGCGGCACTGGGAGCTGAACTTCCGGCTGAACACGCTGACCGCCGTGCTGCTGACCGAGGCGCTTGAGGCGCGGCTCGCCTCGCCGGGCGGCCGGGTGCTGTTCGTCAGCTCGATCGCCGCGCACCGCGGCTCCGGCACCACCGCCTACGCGGCCGGCAAGGCGGCCCTGCACCCGTACGCCTTCGACCTGGCCCGACGGGTGGGCGGCCGGGGCGTCACCGTCAACCTGGTGGCGCCCGGCTACGTCGAGGGCACCGGGTTCTTCGGTGCGGGACTGCCCGAGGAGCGGCGGGAGGAACTCGTCGCGGAGACGCTGACCGGCCGTCCGGGCGAGCCGGGGGACGTCGCGGAGACGCTGCACTGGCTCGCCTCGCACGCCGCCGGGCACATCACCGGCCAGGTCGTGCACGTCAACGGCGGCGCGGCACTGGGCCGCTGACCACCGGGCCCCTCGTCCGGCCGTCCCGATCCCCCGTCCGCCCGGGTCAGTGGCCGATGCGGCGGTTGCGGCCCGCGCCCATCCCGAGCAGGCCGAGCACCGCGCACAGGGCGAGCAGCAGGGCCAGCGGCAGCGTCCAGCCGCCGGTGAGCTGGTGCAGCGCGCCGAGCGCCAGCGGTCCCGCCGCGGCCAGCAGATAACCCCAGGTCTGCGCCATGCCGGACAGCCGGGCGGCGGTGTGCGCGTCGCCGGAGCGCAGCACGATCATGGTGAGGGCCAGCCCGACGGTGCCGCCCTGGCCGACGCCGAGCAGCGCCGCCCACAGCCACGCCGCCTCGACGGGTGAGACGAGCAGCCCGGTCACGCCGGACGCCATCAGCGCCACCACGGCCACCGCCAGCAGCCGCTGGCTGCTGAGCCGGCCGGCGATCAGCGGCACCAGGAACGAGCCGGCCATCTGCACCAGGGTGCTGAAGGCGAGCATGAGCCCGGCGGCGCCCCTGGCCATGCCGTGGTCGATGTAGATGGTCGGCAGCCAGGCGATCGTGACGTAGGCGACGGTCGACTGGAGGCCCATGAACAGCGTCACCTGCCAGGCCAGGCCCGACCGGGTGAGCCGGGGGCCGGGCGCCGGCGGCGCGGCGGCGGGGGCGGCACGCCGGGTCCGGCGGGCGAGCGCGGCGTGCGGCAGCCACGCCAGCGCGGCGACGAGGGCGGGCAGCGACCACGACACCAGGGAGCCCTGCCAGCCGCCGAGGAGGTCCTCCAGCGGCACGGCGACGGCGGCGGAGACGGTGGCTCCGGCGATCATCGCGGTCGTGTAGAGCGCGGTCATGCCCGCGGCGTGGTCGGGAAAGTCCCGCTTGACCAGTCCCGGCATCAGCACGTTGAGCAGCGCGATGGCGCCGCCGACCACCGCGCAGCCGCCGAACAGCGCGAGGGCGGGAGGTGCGATGCGCAGCAGGTTGCCGGCGGCGAGCAGCACCAGCGCGCCGAGCAGCACGGTCTCGGTGCCGTAACGGCGGGCGAGGCGCGGGGCGAGCGGCGACACGAGGCCCATGAACACCAGCGGGATGGTGGTGATGAGGCTACTGCCGGTGGCGGTGAGGCCGAAGTGGGCGCTGATGCCGCCGAGCAGCGGGGACACCCCGGCGAGCGCGGCCCGCATGTTGAGCGCGGCCAGTACGAGGGCCGCGAGCAGCAACGCGGGGTGGTTGCCGCGCGGTCCGCGGCGGAGGGCGCGGACGGCACCGGCACCGACACCGGCACCGACGGCACCGACACCGCCGCGAGGCGAGGCGGGCGGCGAGGGTGCAGAAACGGATGCGGGTGCGGCGGACACGAGCGCCGGGGCCGTCAGCGCGGCGGGTCCGGAGGCAGGTCCGTCGGCGGGTGGCTGCGGTGCGGTGAGGCTGTCGAGGCTGTCGGGACGGGCCGTGGACACGAGGGGCCTTTCGGGGTGGTGCTCAGGCAGGTGCCCGCGTACGGGTGGTGCTCAGGCAGGTGGGAGGCGGGACGGAGGCACGCGCGAACGGGCGCGCGGGGGCACGGTCGGCGGCGCCACGCTGGGCGGGCGGCCGTCGGAGGGCAGCCGGGAGGGCGGGTCGGCAGGGCGGGTCGGCAGGGTGCCGGAGTGCCTGGCCGGAGTGCGTGGCCGGGGTGCGTGGCGGTGTGCCGCGTGCGGCGCGGGGTCAGGGCGCGTCGGGGATGTTGACCAGCAGCGCGTCGACGGCCGCGCGCGGCACGTCGAGCAGGGCGCGGACGGCCTGTTCGGCGGCGTCCGGGTCCCGGGAGGCGATGGCGTCGACCACCGCGCGGTGGTCCCCGGCGATGATGCCGGGCAGTTGATCGTCGCGGAGCGCGTCCAGCAGCGCTTCGCGGACGGAGCTGCTGAACCAGCGGTAGGTGGCGGTGAGCGCCGGATTGTGGGCGGCTTCGACGACCGCGACGTGGAAGGCGGTGTCGTGCTCCGCGTACAGCTCGTGCTGTCCGCCGACGGGCTGCCCGGCGTCGTCCTCGCAGGCGGCCTGGGCGGCCAGCGCGGCCCGCATCCGGTCCAGGTCGGCCTGGTCGTGCCGGAGCGCGGCCAGGCGGGCGCCCTCGGCCTCCAGCGCGATGCGCACGTCCAGCACGTCGCGGATGCCTGCGCGGCGGACCGCGCGCATGATGTCGCCGGGGTCGGCGCAGGACACCACGAAGGTGCCCTCGCCCTGCCGGGAGCGCAGCAGCCCGGCGTGGACGAGCACCCGCACGGCCTCCCGCACGGTGTTGCGGCCGACGCCGAGCTGCTCGGCGAGTGCGTGCTCGGTGGGGATGCGCGTGCCGACCTGCCAGTGGCCGTCGGTGAGCTGGGTGCGGAGCTGTTCGACGACGGTGTCCACCAGTGAACGGCGTCCTGCGGTCTCCAGCGCCTTCATGCCCCACTCCTCCCCTTCGGTTGCCCGGTCATCCTACAACCGGATGACCGAAGGGTGTGACGGGGGTCGGCGGCGGTCAGCCGCGGTAGGTCTCCAGCAGCCGCAACCAGATCTCGCTCATCGTGGGAAAGGCGGGCACCGCGTGCCACAGTCGCTCGATCGGCACCTCGCCCGCCACGGCGACGGTGGCGGCGTGCAGCAGCTCGCTCACCCCGGGGCCAACGAACGTCACCCCGAGCAGCACCTGCCGCTCCTCGTCGACGACCATGCGGGCCCGGCCGCGGTAGTCGTCACCGTGCAGCGAGGCACCGGCGACGTCGCCCAGCTCGTAGTCGACCGCGCGCACCCGGCCGCCGCGCGCATCGGCCTCCGCCGCCGTCAGCCCGACCGCGGCGGCCTCCACCGGGCCGAAGACGACCTGCGGCACGGCCTCCCGGTCGGCCGTGGCGGCGTGCGCGCCCCAGCGGTCGGTCTCCAGCAGCGGCACGCCCTGCGCGCGGGCCGTGATGGCGGCGGCGGCGATCCGCGCCTGGTACTTGCCCTGGTGGGTGAGGAGGGCGCGGTGGTTGACGTCGCCGACGGCGTACAGCCAGCCGCCCCTGACACCGTTCACCCGGCAGCTGTCGTCCACGTCGAGCCAGCCGCCCGGTTCCAGGCCGACCGTCTCCAGCCCGAGGCGGTCGGTGCGCGGGGTGCGCCCGGTGGCGAACAGCACCTCGTCGGCGACCAGTTCCGAGCCGTCGTCCAGCTTCAGCGTCACCGGTCCCTGCGCTGACGGGCGGTCCACCGCGGCGACGGACGTACCGGTCCGCACCGTCACCCCGTCGGCGGCCAGCGCCTCCGCGAGCAGGTCACCGGCGAACGGCTCCATGCGCGGCAGCGGCCGGTCGCCGCGCAGCAGCAGCGTCACCACCGAGCCCAGGGCGTTCCAGGCGGCGGCCAGTTCGACCCCGACCGGGCCCCCGCCGACCACCGCGAGGCGGGCCGGCACGGTCTGGCTGCCGGTGCCCTGCCGGTTCGTCCACGGGGCGGCGCCGCCGAGCCCGGGCAGGTCGGGGACCGCCGCCCGGGTGCCGGTGGCGACGACCACGGCGTGCCGGGCGGTCAGCATCCGCTGCACGCCCTCCGGCGTCTCCACCACGACCCGGCGGGGCCCGTCGATGCGGCCGTGGCCGCGGACGAACTCCGCGCCGGTGGAGTCGATCCACTCCACCTGGCCGGAGTCGTCCCAGTGCGAGGTGAACGCGTCCCGGCGTGCCAGCACGGCCGCCGCGTCCAGGCGCCCGCTCACCGCCTCCCGGGACCCGGCGACGCCCCGGGCGCCGGCGAGGGCCGAGGCCGGGCGCAGCAGCGCCTTGCTCGGCACGCACGCCCAGTAGGAGCACTCACCCCCGGCCAGTTCGCTCTCCACCAGCGCGGTGGACAGTCCGTTTGCCCGGGCCCGGTCGACGAGGTTCTCCCCCACCGGTCCGGCACCCAGCACGATCACGTCGAAGAGGTCCATCCGCCCATCATGGCCCTGCACGGCGGGCGCTGCCGGGTGAGCGCGCCGGACCGGTCACGGCCGGGCGCGCCCCCGCCGTCAGCCGGCGCGGGCCGGGACGGGAGCCGGGAGCGGTGCCGGGGCGGGCACGGCGGGCCGGGAGCGCGGTGCGGTGAGGCGTTCCGCGCCGTCCGGCACCGGGACCGCCGCGAAGATCCGGCCCTGCTGCTCCCTCAGCTCCGCCACCCGCTCCGGAGAGGTGCCGGGCAGCCGCTGCTCCTCGTACAGCGGGTGGGTCTCCACCGCCGCCCGGTGGCCGGCCTCGGTGTGGAACTGCACCTCGAAGCGGTGGCCCGCCATGGGCTCCCGCCAGGCCGAGTTGACCGCCTTGTAACTGTCGCGGTTCTTCCAGGTGTTGCTCCACCGCACCGACTCGTGGCCGAAGTCGGCGAGCATCACGGAGGCCGTCCGCACGCCCTCGGTGTACTCCCCGTCGGACCACCGCAGGGTGTAGCGCACCGAGTCGTTGATGTCGCCGAGCGCCTGGTGCACGCTCTGCGAGGGGTCCTCCTCCAGCCAGGTGGCGACCTTGCGCTTCAGCGAGTCGGGGGTCTTCAGCCGCTGGTCGAAGCCGACGAGTTCCGCGCCGCTCCAGGACGCGACGGTCCGCAGCTGCGGGCTGAGGTGCTTCTCGGCCTGCTCGGCCTCGTCGAGGAAGGCGTCCACCGCCCGGTTGTCCTCGGCGTCGAGCCGCAGCCCGCCCTTCTCCCAGCCGCCGCCACCGGGCGGCTGGTGGAACTGCGGCTCCTCGACCGGCAGTGGCAGCTCCGGTCCGGCGAGGGCCGCGGCGCCCTGGGCGGGCGCGGCGCCGAGCACCAGGGCGAAGGCGGCGCCGGTCAGGGCGCGGGCGGGGAGGCGGTTGAACGTCATCGGAGCAGTTCCCATCGCTGAACCAGCAGTGCGCGGGGTTCAACGCGGCCATCGGCGGCCGGTCACGGGAACTGCTCCCGACGAGCGTCTTCTCAGGGCGGGCCCGCCGCCCCGCGGCTCACTCCTCGCCGGCGAGGGTGAGGCCGCGCAGCTTGTGCGAGGCGAACCAGGTGCCGGCGACCGTCACGGCCGCGAGCAGCACCGCGGCCGTCGGCAGCGCCACCTCGGTGTTGATGGTGACACCGCTGCCCACCACCTTGTCGGCGACGGCGAGGGCCCACTGCTGGATGCTGAGTGTGCGGGCGCCCGGCACCAGCGAACCGATCAGCGCCTCCCAGATCAGCGCGTACACCAGGCCGAAGACCACCGCGTGCCGGCTGATCGTGCCCAGCAGCAGGAACAGGGCGCTGTAGGCGATGGACGCCACGACGGCGGCGATCGCGAAGCCCGCGGCGATCTGCTGGCTGCCGCCGACCAGCACCAGCCCGGCGACCAGCACCGGCAGCGCGGAGAAGGCGATCGTGATGCCGATGGCGACGACGAGCTTGGTGAAGATGATCGTGGACCGCTTCAGCGGCTTGGCGAGCAGGTAGACGATCGAGCCGTCGTCGATCTCCGGGCCGATCGCTCCGGTGCAGGCGATGACACCGATCAGCGGGACCATCGTTGCCAGCGCGAACCCGCTGAGCAGGTTCACCGCGACGTCGTCGTCGGCGGCACCGAACCCGCGCACGGCGACGGCGATCAGCAGCAGGAGCGCGGGCAGCGCGCAGAGGATGAGCGCCCGGCGGCGGCCGAGCAGCGCCCGGTACGTGAGCCGGGCGACGGTGGGGTCGTACGTGGGCATCGCGGGCTCCTTGCTAGGCCGTGACGAGGTAGGAGAAGACGGATTCCAGGGACTCGTCCGACGGGGAGACGGTCAGCAGCCGGATGCCGTGGGACCGTGCGATCCGGGGGAGTTCGGTGGTGAACCGGCCGAAGTCGACCGCCTGGACGCGCAGGGCGTGCTCGTCGGCGTCCAGCTGGATGCCGGCCGTGGACGGGTCGGCGATCAGCGCGGCGGCGAGCGCCCGGTCGTCGCTGGAGCGCACCAGGTAGCGGTGCGGGCGGTCGGTCATCAGGCGGCGGATCTTGCGGAAGTCCCCGCTGGCGGCGTGCCGCCCCGCGACGATCACCTCGATGTGGGAGGCGAGCTGCTCGACCTCCTCCAGGATGTGCGAGGAGAACAGCACCGTGCGGCCCTGCGCGCCCATCTGGCGCAGCAGTTCCATCAGGTGCATGCGCTGCCGGGGGTCCATGCCGTTGAACGGCTCGTCCAGCAGCAGCACGGACGGGTCGTGCACCAGGGCGGAGGCCATCTTGACGCGCTGCCGCATGCCCTTGCTGTAGGTGGAGATGCGGCGGTCGGCGGCGTACTCCATCTCGACGGTGCCCAGGGCGCGCCGGGTGGCGGCCCCTGGGTCGTCCAGGCCGTGCAGTTCGGCGTTGGCCAGCACGAACTCCTCACCGGTGAGGAAGTCGTACATGCCCTCACGCTCGGGCACGAGGCCGATCTGCCGGTAGACGGACTCGTTGCGCCAGATCGCCGCGCCGTCGAGGGTGACGGTGCCGACCGAGGGCGCGAGGAACCCGCCCATCATGTGGATGAGCGTGGACTTGCCTGCGCCGTTGGGGCCGAGCAGCCCCGTCACGCCGGGGGCGATCTCCACGGTCACGTCGTTCACGGCGACGACGTTCCCGAACCAGCGGGACGCGTGGTCGATGCGGATGGTGGTCACGGCGTCTCCTCGTTCACGGACGTGCGGCTCGGCTGCGGCCGTCCGGCCGCGTCACTGGGCTGCCTGCTCACAGTCCCGCCTTCCGGAAGCGCCGCAGCAGCAGGAAGTAGCTGCCCGCGATCAGCACGGCGGTGACGAGCAGGTAGCAGACTCCCGCCGCGTCGCCGGGCACCAGCGCGTCGGGGAAGTCGGACGTGCCGTCCAGGAACTTCGACTGCAGACCGGACATCAGCGTGCCGGGCGAGGCGAGGCCCAGCCAGCCGACGGCCTCCAGGGCGTTCTGCTGGTAGGCGATGAACTGCACGGTGGTGACGGCGAAGTAGGGAATGGTCAGCACCGCGATGATGGCCGCCACTCCGAAGCCGCGGCGCGGGGTGAGCGCGGCGACGAGCAGGCCGAGGCCGGCGTGCACCACGGCGAAGACGACCGCCAGGACGAGGCCGAGCGCGAACTGCTTCGTCTGCTCGGCGAAGCCCAGCTCCGCCAGCAGGCCGCCCGCGTACAGCACCACCAGCGGCACGCCGAGGAACACCAGCAGCGCGCCGGTCATCGCCCCGTACTTCGCCAGCACGTAGTCGGCGCGTTCGATGGGCCGCGAGAAGTACAGCGGCACGGTGTGGAACCGCAGGTCGCGGGAGATCAGCTGGGGGGCCGTCGAGGCGATGAACAGGCCGATCAGCGGCATCATGTACAGCGGGTAGTCGGTGTACTTCAGTGGCAGCTGCTTGGCGTCGGTGAAGATCGCCACGGCCACCATGATGAGCGCCGGCACGCACATGACGCCGAACAGGATCATCGGCAGGACCTTGGACTTGCCCGAGCGGCCAAGCCCGTACGCTCCGCGCAGCGACTGCGCGAACAGCGACAGCCGCGCGTAGGAGCGGCCCAGCCGAGCGCCGTCGTAGGAGCGGTAGCCGATGTTGTGGATGCTGGCACCGGCCGGCTGCCCGGGGGCGGTCGGCAGCCCGGGGGCGGCGCCCGGGGGCGGGCCGTCCTGGGCGGATCGGGGTGACGAGGACTCAGACCGCATCGCTGCCGCCTCCTTCTGTGCCCGCGGTGTGCTGCGGCTCGGTGCCGGCGTGCTGCGGCTCGGTGCCCGCGTGCTGCGGCTCCGTACCGGCTGCGTGCTGCGACGGGTCGGACTGGAACACCTCGGCGATGCGGTGGCGGCGCTGCTCCATCCGCACCAGGCCGAGGCCGAGGTCGGCGATCGTGTCCCGCACGATGTCGTGGGCGCTCTCGTCCCGCACGTCGACGAGGACCAGGTGCCCGGCACCGGGCAGGCCCTCCTCGGTGGGCGCCGGCTCCACCAGCAGTCCGGCCGCCCTCAGCGCGTCCCGCAGGGCGGTGCTGCCGTCGGGGTGCGTGTCGGAGTCCGTCACCTCCACGGCGAGTGCCGTGGTGGCCTGCGTGAAGTCCGCCGTCGCGGAGGAGCGCAGCAGCGCGCCGCCGTCGATGACCACGACGTGGTCGCAGGTGCGCTCCAACTCGCCCAGCAGGTGCGAGGTGACCAGCACCGAGATGCCGAAGTCGGTGTGGATGCGGCGGATGAGGCCCAGCATGTCGTCCCGGCCGACCGGGTCGAGGCCGTTGGTGGGCTCGTCGAGCATCACCAGCTGCGGGTCGTGGACAAGCGCCTGGGCCAGCTTCACTCGCTGCTTCATGCCGGTGGAGTAGCCGCCCATCGGACGGTACCGCTCCTCGTACAGGCCGACGTGGCGCAGCGTGTCCGCGGTGCGCTCACGCGCGGCGGTGGCCGGCAGGCCGGACATGCGGGCCATGTGCACCACGAACTCCGTCGCCGAGACGTCCGGCGGCAGGCAGTCGTGCTCGGGCATGTACCCGACCCGCTCCCGGATGGCCGACCCGTGGCTGCGCACGTCCATGCCGAGCACGCTGGCGGTGCCCTCGGTGGCCGGGGCCAGACCGAGGAGGATCTTGATAAGAGTGGATTTACCGGCCCCGTTGGCGCCCACCAGGCCGGTTACGCCCGGTGTGATGTCCACGGTCAGCCGGTCGAGCGCGGTCACCCGGGGGTACCGCTTGCTGAGGCTTTCGGTCGCGATCACAGTCACGTCCCTGACGGTAGTGGCGCAGCGCACAGCGCACGTCAACCCGGACGGCTGGATCGCCCTCCCCCTCAGGTCGTAGACACCCGTACGGGCGGGGGCCGCTGGTAGGGGATGCCGCGGTCCGTTGCGCGGTCTGTCCGCGGTCTGTCCGCTTGAGCGGGCGAGGCGAGCCGGGCAGGCACCTACGTTGTTACCGACGGTATCCACAGGCCGGGCGGGACTCTTGACGCAGCCAGCGGCTGTTGTCACATTGATCGGTGTCAGGGTGCGGCAGGCACCGCCGGACGGCGCTGACGCGGCATCGGCACGGGCGCAACATCGGCTGCCCGAGCGCACGTTGCGACGCGCCCGCACCCGAACGGACCGGACCGGACTCGGCCGGCTTCTACGACAGGAAGGGCAGGCCCATGAGCACCGCACCGGACGGCCCGCGCGAGCGGTGGGTCACGACGGCCGAGGGCGTACGGCTGTGCGTGGCCGAGTGGGGCGCGCCCGACCGGCCGACCGTCGTGCTGCTGCACGGCTACCCCGACTCCAAGGAGGTGTGGTCGCGCGTCGCCGCCCGGCTGCGCGACGACTTCCACGTCGTGCTGTACGACGTGCGCGGCTGCGGCCGGTCGTCCGCGCCGAGACCGCTGCGCGGCGGGTTCACCCTGGAGAAGCTGACCGACGACTTCCTCGCGGTGGCCGACGCGGTGAGCCGAGGCCGCCCCGTGCACCTGGTCGGGCACGACTGGGGGTCGGTGCAGGGCTGGGAGTTCGTCACCGTGCCCCGCACCGAGGGGCGGATCGCCTCCTTCACCTCGCTCTCCGGTCCCTCACTCGACCACCTCGGGCACTGGTTCAGGGAGCGCGCGGTCCGGCCCACGCCGCGCCGCGTCGGGCAGCTGCTCGGGCAGGGCGCGAAGTCCTGGTACGTCTACCTGCTGCACACCCCGAAGGTGCCCGAACTGGCCTGGCGCGGACCGCTCGGCCGCCTCTGGCCGGCCTTCCTGCGCCGGGCCGAGAAGGTCCCGCACGACGGCTACCCCACCGCCTCCCTGCCGGACGACGCCGCCCACGGCGCCTGGCTCTACCGCGACAACGTGCGCGCCCGGCTGACCAGGCCGCGCACCGACGCCCACGCGCACGCCCCCGTGCAGCTGATCACGCCCACCGGCGACGCCTTCCTCTCGCCCCGCCTGCACGACGGCCTGGAGCGGTGGGTGCCCCGGCTCACCCGCCGGACCCTGGCGGCCCGGCACTGGGCGCCGCGCACCAGGCCCGACCTCCTGGCCCGCTGGATCGGCGAGTTCGTACGGGCCCACGACGGGGACGGCCCGGGGCACGAGGTGCTGGCACGCGGTCCCTACGCCGACCGGTTCGGTGGCCGGCTCGTCCTCGTCACCGGTGCGGCGAGCGGTATCGGACGGGCCGTGGCGCTGGCCTTCGCCGCGGCCGGGGCCCGGGTCGTCGCCGTCGACGTCGACGGCGGGGGTGCCGCCCGCACCGCGGAGCAGGCCCGGCTGGCCGGCGCGGCCGGCGCCTGGCCGGAAGTGGTCGACGTCTCCGACGAGGCCGCCATGAGCGCGCTCGCCGAACGGGTCACCGCCGAGCACGGCGTGGTGGACGTGCTGGTCAACAACGCCGGCATCGGCCTGTCGGGCACCTTCCTCGACACCACCACCGACGACTGGCGTTCCCTGCTGGACGTCAACCTGTGGGGTGTCATCCACGGCTGCCGACTGTTCGGCAGCCGGATGGCGGAGCGCGGCCAGGGCGGGCACATCGTCAACACCGCCTCGGCAGCCGCCTTCGTGCCGTCCAGGGCGCTCCCCGCCTACAGCACCTCCAAGGCGGCGGTGCTGATGCTCAGCGAGTGCCTGCGGGCCGAACTCGCCGGCCAGGGCATCGGGGTGACCGCGATCTGCCCCGGCATCGTCGACACGGCCATCACCACCAGCAGCCGCTTCGTCGGCGTGGACGACAAGGAGCAGGAACGCCGCCGGCAGCGGGCCGCCCGGCTGTACCGCAGACGCGACTACCCGCCGGAGAAGGTGGCCGCCGCGGTGCTGCGCGCCGTCACGCACGACAGGGCGGTGGTCACCGTCACGCCCGAGGCGGCCGGCGCACGCCTGCTCGGCAGGCTGTCGCCGCGTGCCCTGTGCGGCCTGTCCAGAATCCGGCCCCGGCTGTGAACGGGCAGGCTGTGAACGGGCAGGCTGTGAACGGGCAGGCTGTGAACGGGCGGAGGGGCTGAGCATGTCCACCGGCGTGTACCGCATCGAGGACCTCGCCCGGCACAGCGGCTCCACCGTCCGGACCATCCGGGCCTACCAGGACCGCGGGCTGCTGCCCAAGCCGGAGCGGCGCGGGCGGGCCAACGTCTACGGCGGCGCCCACCTGACACGGCTGCGGCAGATAGCGGACCTGCTCGACCGCGGCTACACCCTGGCCAGCATCAAGGAGCTGCTGGAGGCGTGGGACGCGGGCCGCGGCCTGAGCGGGGTGCTCGGCCTGGTCGCCGAGGTCGACGGCCCGTGGACGGACGAGGCGCCGGACCGGCTGACCCGGGCCGAGCTGGACGCGCGCTTCGGCGGGCAGGCCGACGACACCGCCGTCGCGGAGGCCGTCGCGCTCGGCGTGATCGAGCCGGTCCCCGACCGGCCCGGTGAGTTCCTGGTGCCCAGCCCCCAGGAACTGGACGTGGCCGTCGAACTGCACGCAGCCGGGGTTCCGCTGGCCGCCATCACCGGCCATCTGCGGGAGCTGCGCGGGCAGGTGGAGCAGATGGCCGCCCGGTTCCTGGACTTCACCGGTGAGCACGTCTTCGCCCGCTTCCTGGCCCGCACCCCGACGGAGGCCGACGCCGCCGAGGCGGCCGGCCTGGTCCGCCGACTCCGGCCGCTCGCTCAGCAGACCGTCGACGCGGAACTGGCCCGCGCCATGCGCACACTGGCCGCCCGCGACCTGCGCACCCGGCTCGAAGCGGCCCTGGGGACCGCAGCGGGCCCGGGCCCGGCGGCTGAAGCAGCGCCAGGGACGGAAGCAGCACCGGGCACAGGAGCAGGACCGGGCACAGGAGCAGCACCGGGCACGGAAGCGGGACCCCTGTCTGCACGGCGGCCACGCGGTGACCGGCTGGTGCCGCTGCCCGGCACCGCGGCGCACGCGGTCGCCGACCTGGTCGGTGAGGAGAACGTGGCCGCCTTCGTCACCGCGGCCACCGAACGGGAGGTGCTGTCCCGGAAGATGGACCGACTCGCCACACCGCCCACCTGACCAGGGACATAGGCTTTGCCCGCCCGGTGCGGGCCCGCCCTCCCGGCGTGCCGGGACCGCGGCCGTGTCCGACCGTCACACCTGACCGCCAGGACCTTCACACCTGACCGCCGTATCTGAAAAGGGAATCCCGTGCGTTTCACTCCGCGTCGCAGCGCCTCCGCCGCGCTTGCCGTCTCCGCACTCCTGCTCGTCACCGCCTGCTCCGGCTCGGGCTCGGGCTCGGACGACGCGCCGGGCGAGAAGCAGGACAAGGCGAAGAGCGAGGTGTCCTCGTCCCCCACGCCGGAGAAGAGCGCCGCCGAACTCACCGAGGAGCAGGTGAAGGCCGCCGTGCTGAAGACCTCCGACCTGCCCGAGGGATGGAAGGCCGACCGGGAGGTGTCCGACAGCGAGTTGGCACAGGCCGAGTTCCGGATGGCGACGGCCGACAAGCCCGCCTGCCAGCCGCTGCTCGACTCCGTCGTGGCCTCGGACTCCGCACCGCTGCCGCAGCAGGCTGCGATAGCCGCGTTCCTCAAGGGCGGGGACGACGGGCCGATGCTGCTCAGCGGCGTGACCGCCTACAAGGAGGCGGAAGCCGTGCGGATGACGAAGGAGAAGCCCCTGGCCAAGGCCTGCCAGCGCTTCACCGCCGACTTCGAGGGCGAGAAGATCACCTTCGTCCAGAGCCAGTTGTCCGTGCCGGAGGTGGGCGAGCAGTCCGGTGGCGTGCGCCTCCGCACCGCGGACACGGACGGCCTGGGGTCGATGCAGTGGGACATCGGCTGGACCCGGGTCGGCGGCACGATCGCCAACGTGACTCTGCTCAGCTTCGAGAAGTCCGAGAGCGCCAGCTTCGACCAGGCTCTGACGAAGGCCGCGGAGAAGGTCGAGAAGGCCGGCAAGGCGCCGGCGGGGGACTGACCCTCCCGCCGGGCAGGCGCCCCACCAGAACACCGGCACGCTCCGGCGGTGGGCACTCACGGCGGTGGGCGGCCTCGGCGAAGGGCGCTCGGCGAAGGGCGGCGGTTCGGTGGAACGCCGCGCCGCCGGCTTCCCTCTTCTCCGCCGTGATGACCGACCTGCCACCCGAACCGACCACCGCGACCGTCGGCGGACGCACCTTCACCCTGCGACGGGTCGCCAGCGACCCGTTCACCCCGGCCGCCCTGGTGAACGGCCGGCAGGACTGGAAGCTGTTCGAGGGCGACGAGGTGGTCGCCGAACTGTGGGACGTCTGCCCGCCGGACCGGAGAACGGCCGTCCACGTGCTCCACGGCGACCTGCGGGGTGAGGAGCTGACGGTCGCCACCCGGCGGTCCCTGCGTGCGCGGCGACGCTTCGTGGAGTTCCGGACCGGCGGCAGGCGGCTGCGCATCGAGGCACGTCCCTTCGGCCGACGCGTGCGGGTCCGGCACCGGCTGGACGACGACCGGGAGGCGATCCTGCTCGGCCTGCTGGAGGCGTCGGGAGCCGAGCCCTTCCTCCTCGACTCCCCGCTGCGGACGGCGACCGGCGCGGGGGAGGACCGCGGCTGAGCGGTCCTCCCCCGCCGCTACCACCGGCAGCCGTCCGCAGCGTGAACCCGGGCTGTCGGCCGGTGTGCGCTTTGTGCACGCCCCGCCTTCCGACCAGCACCGATGGGTGCCGTCCTGGCCATCTTGGCGCTGTGGAAAGCGTGTTGACCACCACGCGGTGGACAGGCACCGAACCAGCCGGAATGACCGATTCCGCACGGGACAAGGTATTCGGTAACGTCACAAGAAGGGCACCGGGACGCCCCTCGTCTCCCACATCCAGGATGTGGATAACCTGTGGATAACTACACCCGCCGCCCCGGCACGACGGCGGAATCCAGCCGTCCGGAGCCGCCCGACGCCGTGGCGGTCAGGGCCGGCCCAGCTCGCGCGAGATGCGGCCCAGCTGGTCGAGGCGCTGCTCAAGCGTGGGGTGCGAGGACAGGAGCTTGCTCAACGACTGGCCGGAGAACGCCGGGGCGAAGAAGAACGCGTTGAACGGCTCGGCCCGGCGCAGGTCCCGGGTGGGGATCTGCGCCATCTGCCCGGTCACCTTGGTCAGCGCCGAGGCGAGCGCCGACGGCTTGCCGGTGAGCAGCGCGGCCCCGCGGTCGGCGGACAGCTCCCGGTACCGGGAGAGCAGACGGGTCAGCAGGAAGCTGATCGCGTAGACGACCACACTGACCAGGGGGACGATCAGCGCGATGATCGCGGTGTTGTTGTTCCGGCCGCCGCCCCGCATCATGCCGCTCCACAGGGCCATACGGGTGATCGTCCCGGCCAGCACACCCAGGAAGGACGCGAAGGTCATCACCGCGACGTCGCGGTGCGCGACGTGCGACAGCTCGTGCGCGAGCACGCCTTCCAGCTCCTCGGGCTCCAGCCTGCGCAGCAGCCCGGTGGTGGCGCACACCAGCGCCTTGTCCTGGCTGCGGCCGGTGGCGAAGGCGTTGGGCACGTCCGAGTCGGCGATCGCGACCCGCGGCTTGGGCATGTCGGCGAGCGCGCACAGCCGGTCGATGACGCCGTGCAGCTCGGGGGCCTGCTGCGGCGTGACCTCGCGGGCCCCCATGCTGTAGGCGGCGATCCTGTCGCTGAACCAGAACTGGGCGACGAACATGCCGCCGGCGAAGATCAGCACGAGCGGCCAGGCGTTCTGGAACAGCGCGATCAGCACGCCCATGAACACCACGTAGAGCAGACCGATGAGGAACATCGTGGTCACCATGCGGCGGGTGAGTCCCCGGTCGGGTGCGTAGCGTGTCGTCCGTGCCATCTGCCGTCGCCTCCTGACGCCGTGCGTTCATTGACGCCCTATCCCCGGACTGTACGCCTTGTCCGGTTTGAGTGACGTCAATAAGATCATCGTGTGATGCGCCCCGCTGATCTCCTGCCCCGGCAGGTGCGCCACAGGCCCGGGGCGTCGGACGCCGGACGTCACAGGCCCGGGGCGCCCCACACCGGGAACCAGCGGCCCAGGTCGGCCTCCACGGTCAGGTCGTCGGCGAGCAGCGCCTTCGTCTGGAGCTCCAGCGCGCCGTCGCGCTTCTCGCCCGTGCCGGGCAGCGGCGCGAAGGGGTAGAAGGTGCCGCGCTTGTAGAGGTAGACCAGCGCCAGCGGCCGGTCCTGCCCGTCCCGGAAGCCGACCAGCGAGCACAGCAGCTGCGGGCCGAAGCCGGCGTCCTGCAGGTAGGTGTTGACCGCGTGCAGGTCGTTGACGAGGGCCGCGGTGTCCTCGGGCTCGTGGCGGCACAGCACCCACGTGTAGCCGAACGAGTCCTGGCTGAACTCGGCGGCGCCGAGCAGCTGCCGCACCTCCTCCTGTAGGCGGGTGAACGCGCCGCCCTCGACGCCGGCGAAGCACACCGAGCCCAGGCCCGTGGGACGGAACCCGCCACCGGTCTCCAGAGTGATCGCGGCGGACGGCAGCGCGAACAGCTGGTCCAGGTCGGGCCGGGCCGGCTTGCGCCGCCCGAAGAGCGCGTCCAGGAAGCCCATGCTCAGTTCCCCCGTCCCAGCTGGGCGAGGCCGTCCACCGCGATGGCCTCGAAGGTCTTCTCGTCCGCGTCGAACATGGTGCCCGGCAGCGGCCAGTGCAGCACGAGTTCGTCGATGCCGAGCGCCGCGTGCGCACCGGCGAAGTCGACGAAGGCGTCGACCGAGTCCAGCGGACTGCCCGGGGTGAACCCGGTGAGCAGCACCTTGGGCAGCTCCGCCGGGTCGCGTCCCTCCTCGCGGCACACCTGGACCAGCCGGTCCAGCTGGGCGGCGACCGCGGCCAGGGACTGCGCTGCGGTACCGTCCGGGCCGACCTTCGGGTCACCGGTGGTGACCCACGCCTGCCCGTGCCGGGCCGCCAGCCGCATGCCGCGCGGTCCGGTCGCCGCGACGGCGAACGGCAGCCGGGGCCGCTGCACGCAGCCGGGGATGTTGCGCACCTCGTGGGCCGAGTAGAAGGCGCCCCGGTGGGTGGTGGCGCCCTCGGTCAGCAGCCGGTCCAGCAGCGGCACGAACTCGGCGAAGCGGTCCGCCCGCTGCCGGGGCGTCCACGGCTCCTCGTCCGCGCCCAGCAGCGCCGACGCGTCGAACCCGTTGCCACCGGCACCGATGCCGAGCGTGATCCGGCCGGCGGAGACGTCGTCCAGCGAGATCAGTTCCTTCGCCAGCGTCACCGGGTGGCGGAAGTTCGGCGACGTCACGAGCGTGCCCAGGCGCAGGCGCTCGGTCGCCGTGGCGGCGGCGGTGAGGGTCGGCAGCGCGCCGAACCAGGGGCCGTCGCGGAACGGCACCCGCCACGACAGGTGGTCGTAGGTGTAGGCGGTGTGGAACCCCAGCTCCTCGGCCCGCTGCCAGCGGGCCCGGCCGCCCTCGTGCCAGCGCTGCACGGGCAGGATCACGGTACTCAGACGCATGCCCCCGACCCTACGCGGGCTTCCCACCGCCACGGGCACACCGACGGCGAATGGGCCGGCCTCAGCCGTGTGAACGTACTGAACGCCGCTGAGGCCGCACCCGGCGCGCACTCGGCGCACTCCATGGTGCCGGTGCACCGTCGCTGTGCGGCATCGCGCCGCCGTCGCGCCGAGCTGAGCGCCGCCGGCCCCGCGGTCGGGCTTCGATCTTCTGGAACGCCGCGGTGGAGGCGGGAAACGACGAGAGCGGGCCCGGGCGGCCTCGCGGCGACGGGCATGGCTCATCCGGGCACCCTCCCGCACGTCTGTGCGTGCATATGCGCGAGGATGTCACCCGTGACTGACGCCGCCGCTACTCACCGTCGCCCTCATCTCCACTCCGGGCCGCCGCCCCGCCTGATCGCCACCGATCTGGACGGCACTCTGCTGCACGACGACCACACAGTCTCGCTCCGCACGGTGGCCGCGCTGGCCGCCGCCGAGCAGGCCGGGATCGAGGTCTTCTTCGTCACCGGCCGTCCGGCCCGCTGGATGCACGTCGTCAGCGACCACGTGCACGGTCACGGCCTCGCCATCTGCGCCAACGGCGCCGCCGTGGTCGACCTGCACCGGGGCGGGCACATCGTGGCGGTGCGGGACCTCCCGGTGCCGGCGGCGCTGTCCGTGGTCGGCGCACTGCGGGCGGCGGCCCCCGGGGTGAGCTTCGCGGTGGAACGCACCGGCGGCATCCACTACGAGCCGGACTACCCGCCGTTCTTCGAGGACCCCGGGGCGCTCATCGCGCCCGTCGGCAAGCTGCTCGCGGCCGACACGCCGCTCGCCGAGCAGCCCGTCCTGAAGCTGCTCGCCCACCACCGCACGTTCGACCCGGACGTCTTCCTCGACGACGCCAGGACGGCCGCCGGCACGTTCGCCTCCTTCACCCGGTCCAGCCCGTCCGCGCTGCTGGAGATCAGCGGGCCCGGAGTGAGCAAGGCCGGCACGCTGGCCCACTGCTGCGCGGAACGCGGCATCGCGCCCGAGGAGGTCGTCGCCTTCGGCGACATGCCCAACGACCTGGAGATGCTCAACTGGGCGGGCACCGCCTACGCCATGTCCAACGCACACCCCGCGGTGCTGGCGTCCACCCCGCACCGCACGCTGTCCAACAACGAGGACGGGGTCGCGGCGGTCATCGAGCGCATACTGACCGAACGCTGACCGAACGCTGGCCGCTGCCCGTCCGCCGGGACCGCTGCCCGTCCGCAGCCGGGACCGTCCCCCGTGCCGTCCCCGACGCGTCCCCCTCCCGCCCCTGTGCCGCCCCCGTCCCGCCCCTGTGTCGGCGCCGCCGGCCCGGGACGGGCGGCGCGAGGGAGCGTGCGGTGTTGCCGCCCGTGACGGGCGTTGGCTACGGTTCCGAGGTGACAGCGACCGGGACGGACGACGAGCGGCACGCCCGCCGTGACGTCCCGTCCCGCCGGGACACCGTCCACCCGCGTCCCGCCTCCCACTGGCGGCAGCGGGCCGCGACCGCCGTGCTCGGCGCGCTCTCCCTCGTCGCCGTCCTGCTCGGCACGCTCACCGTGCCGGGCGCCGACGCCCTCCCGCAACCCGCCCCGGCCGCCCATACGCTCCCGCCGCCCGCCCCGTCCGCCGCCTCCGGCGGGCTGCCCGAGCCGGACGACCAGCCGGACGCGGTGCCGGGGCACGCGGCGACCGCCGTCCCCGGGCAGGCCGCCCCGCAGCAGCAGCCGCGCGAACAGCACGCCTCCGCCGGGCAGACCGGCGGTGCGCTGCCCGGTCTGCGCACCACCACGCCGGTGCTGCCCGGCGGCAACACCGCTCCGGACACGGCCAGGCGTCCGCACACCCTGGGCGGCGCGGCGCTGCCCGACGTCCGGGGGCCGCCGACGACGGCCGGTGCCTGACACCGGTACCCGTCGTCCACGCGTGCCGCCGCCGCTTCGCGGCCCGGCCGCACCCTGCCCGTGGCTCCGCCCGGCTCCGGCCGGGCGCTGAGCGCTGCGCGGGCTGCCCCGAGGGAGTCGACCACCCCGTGACCCGTGCCACCGCGGTACGGGCGGTACTCGCGTTCGCCGTACTGCTCGTCTCCGCGATCGTCGTCCTGAACACCTCGCCCCGCCTGGGGCTCGACCTGCAAGGAGGCACCCGGATCGTCCTGGAGACCCGGGACTCGGCGTCCGTCACCGCCGACCGGGACACCACCGACCGCACCATGGAGGTGCTGCGCCAACGCGTCGACGCGCTCGGCGTCAGCGAACCCACGCTCACCCGCTCCGGCGAGCGCCGCATCATCGTCGAACTGCCCGACGTGCAGGACCCCCGGGAGGCGGCGGAGGTCCTCGGACGAACCGCCCAGCTGTCCTTCCACCCCGTCGAAGGCCCCGCCGACGCGCGCGAGGAGGACGCCGACCAGGGGGACGCCGCAGGCAAGGGCCAGAGGGACGCCGCAGGCAAGGGCGAGGTGCTGCCCGACGAGCGCGGGCAGCGCGTCCGCCTCGGACCGTCCGCGCTGTCCGGCGCCGACGTCGAGGACGCGGCGGCCATGGTCGACCCGCAGCGCGGCGGCGGCTGGTTCGTCACCGTCGACTTCCGCGGCGGCGGGGCCGGCTGGGCGCGGCTCACCGGTGACGCCGCCTGCCATCCGGCGGGCGACGACCGGCGCCGGGTGGCGATCGTGCTGGACGGCGAGGTGATCTCCTCACCTGCCGTGGACGGCGCGGTCAGCTGCGGCGGCGGCATCCGCGGCGGCACCACCCAGATCACCGGATCGTTCAGCCAGCAGGAGGCCGCCGACCTGGCCCTGCTCATCAAGGGCGGCGCGCTGCCCGTGCCGGTGGAGACCGTCGAGCAGCGCATCGTCGGGCCGACCCTCGGCGCGGAGGCGGTGAGCGCCAGCACCGCCGCTGCCCTCATCGGCATCACGCTGACCTCCTTGTTCGTCATCGCCGTCTACCGCTGGTTCGGGCTGCTCGCCGCGTTCGCCCTGGCCTGCTACGGGCTGATCTCCTATGCGGCCCTGCTCGCCCTGGGCGTGACGCTGACCCTGCCCGGCCTGGCCGGCTTCGTGCTGGCCGTCGGCATGGCGGTGGACGCCAACGTGCTGGTCTTCGAACGGGCCAGGGAGGAGTTCGCGGCGGCACCGCGACGCGGCCTGCCGCGCGCCCTGGGTGCCGGGTTCCGGAACGCCTGGAGTGCGATCGCCGACTCCAACATCACCACCCTGCTGGCCGCCGCGCTGCTGTTCGTGTTCGCCTCAGGACCGGTCAAGGGCTTCGGGGTGACGCTCGGTATCGGCGTGCTGGCGTCGATGGTGTCGGCGCTGGTGGTGGCCAGGGCGCTGGCCGAACTGTCCGCGGGCAGCGCCCTGCTGGCGCGGCGGCCCGCGCTCAACGGCCTCACCCGGCCCGGCCGGGTCCGGACCTGGCTGACCGTCCGCCGCCCGCGCCTGCTGCGCAGGCCGCGCCGGCTGCTGGCGGTGTCCGCGGTCGTGGTGCTGCTGGCCGGGACCGGACTGCTGGTCCGGGGGCTGGAGTTCGGCGTCGAGTTCACCGGCGGCCGACTCGTCGAGTACGGCACCGCACGCAGTGTCGACGTGGAGGCCGCGCGAAGCGCCGTCACCGCGGCCGGATTCCCCGAGGCCGAGGTGACCACGTCGGGGGACGGCGACCTGTCGGTGCGTGCCGCCGGGCTCGACGACGACGAGGAGGTCCGGGTACGCGACGCCCTCGCCGGGCCCGGCGGCACCGTCACCAAGCTCAGCGACGAGATGATCGGGCCCAGCCTGGGCGACGAGTTGCGGCGCAACGCCCTGATCGCGCTGGGCATCGCGCTCGTCGCCCAACTCACCTACCTGGCCGTGCGGTTCCGCTGGACGTACGCGGCCGGGGCGGTGACGGCCATGGCACACGACGTACTGGTGCTGCTCGGCGTCTTCGCCTGGTTGGGCAAGCCGGTGGACGGCGTGTTCCTGGCCGCGCTGCTCACCGTCATCGGCTACTCGGTCAACGACTCGGTGGTGGTGTTCGACCGGGTGCGGGAGCTGTGGGCCCGGGCCCGCCGCACGCCCTTCGCCGAAGTCGCCGAGACGGCCGTGCTCCAGACCGTGCCGCGCACGGTCAACACCGGCATGGGTGCGGTGTTCATCCTCGCCGCGCTGTTCGCGCTGGGCGGCGAGTCGCTGGCGGACTTCGCGCTGGCGCTGCTCGTCGGGCTGGTGGTGGGCACCTGGTCGTCGGTGTTCACGGCGGTGCCGCTGACCGTGGAGTGGGAGCGGCGGCGCGGCTCGCCGCCGCCGCGCCAGGTCGACCGGCGACGCGGCCGGAACCGGGGCCGGACCGCGCTGCCCGCCCATCTGGAGACCGGCGCCCAGGTGTAGTCCGCACCGGCCGCATGGGAGGCGAGCGGTGGGCCCGACGGCGAGGAACGTGCCTCTTGTTCCCCGCCGTCGGGCCCACGGGCGCACCCCCGCAGCGCCAACGGGCGCACCCCCCGCAACGCCGACACGCCCACCCCCGCAGCGCCGACGGGCCCGCCCGGCGGCGTCAGGGGCGGCCCGCGCCCACCAACTGCTCGGTGCGGCGCTCCCGTTCGACCATGTCCCGCAGCGGCCCCTCGGCCGCCGCGAGCCGGGCGTACGGGCCGCGCTGCACCACCCGCCCGGCGTCCAGCACCAGCACCTCGTCCACCTCGTCCAGGCCGGCCATCCGGTGTGTGATCAGTACCGTGGTGCGGCCTTCGGTGGCCGCCAGCAGGTCGGCGGTGAGCGCGTCCGCCGTCTCCAGGTCCAGGTGCTCGGCGGGCTCGTCCAGCACCAGGACGGGGAAGTCCGCCAGCAGCGCCCGCGCCAGGGCCAGCCGCTGGCGCTGCCCGCCGGACAGCCGGGCGCCGTGCTCGCCCACCGGGGTGTCGAGGCCGTCGGGCAGCGTCTCCACCCAGTCCAGCAGCCGGGCCCCGGCCAGTGCGGTGCGCAGCGCCTCCTCCTCTGTCGCCGGGTCGGCGTCCGGCCTGGCCAGCCGCAGGTTCTCCCGCAGCGTGCTGTCGAAGAGGTGCGCGTCCTGCGCGCACAGGCCGACCACCCGACGCACCTCGTCACCCGGCAGCCGGTCCGTCCGGGTGCCGCCCATCGTGACGCTGCCGGACTCCGCGTCGAGGAAGCGCAGCAGCACCTGGGCCAGGGTCGTCTTCCCGGACCCCGACGGCCCGACGACGGCGACCCGCCGCCCCGGCGTGAGGTCCAGGTCCACGCCGCGCAGCGCCGGGCGGTCCTGCCCGGCGTGCCGTGCGGTGACGTCCCGCAGCCGGATCGGGAAGGGTTCCGCCGGGACGGACTCCGGCTCGTCGGGCTCGCGGACCGGGTCCGGCGCGTCCAGCACCTCGTGCACCCGCTGGGCGCTGCGCCGCACCCGCTGCCGGTGCTGGACGGCCTGCGGCAGTGTCAGCACCGCTTCGAACGCGGCCAGCGGCACGAGCACGACCGTCGCCAGCCACACGCCGGCCAGCAGTCCGTCGTGCACCGCCTGGACACCGGCGACGGCCGCGGCGGCCACCGTCAGCCCCGTCAGCAGCGCGGTCAGGCCGCCGGCCGCCGCGGTCGCGGCGGCGGACCGACCGGCGATCCGGGTCAGCTCGCGGTCGGCGTCCCCGACCCGCTCCAGCCGTCCCGGCAGCGCGCCCGCCACCGTCAACTCGCCCGTGCCGGTGAGCAGGTCGACCGTGCGGGTGGCCAGCAGGCCGCGGGCCGGAGCGAGCCGGCGCTCGGTGCGCCGGGCGACGGCGGCGGTCAGCAGCGGCACCCCGAGCCCCGCGGCGAGCAGCCCGGCGGCCAGCGCGGCCCCGGCGGCGGGTAGCAGCCACGCGGTGAAGGCGACGGACACCATGCCGACGAGCAGCGCGGCCGACACCGGCAGCAGCCACCGCAGGAAGTAGTCCTGGAGCACGTCCACGTCACCGACCAGCCGGGACAGCAGGTCACCGCGCCGGGCCTGCCGCAGCCCGGCCGGGGCGAGCCGTTCCAGGCGGCGGTAGACGCCGACCCGCAGGTCGGCGAGTACCCGCAGCACCGCGTCGTGCGCGACCAGCCGCTCCGCGTACCGGAACACGGCCCGGCCGATGCCGAACGCGCGGGTCGCGGTGACGGCCACCATCAGGTAGAGCACCGGCGGCTGTTCGGACGCGCGGGAGATCAACCAGCCGGACACCGCCATGAGTCCGACCGCGCTGGCCAGCGCAAGCGCGCCCAGCACCGTGGCCAGCACGAACCGGCCGCGCAGGGCCCGTCCGGCGTTCCGCACCCGGGCCAGGGTCCGCACGGTGGCGTCCGGCCGGGCGTCGCGGGTCCCGTCCGGTCCGGCCGGAGGCCCGGGCGGCGCGGACGTGGGTGCGGCCGGGCCGGGCCCGGCGTCCGGCTGCTGTGCGGCCGGGGCGGTGAGGCTGAAGACGTCCGGGCCGAGGAGGCTGTCGCCGTCGTCCGTGCCGGGGCTGCCGCGACCGCCGGAGTCGGAGGCCGCCGGGCCGCCGGGGGTGCCCGGGGTCCAGGGCCGGTCAGGTGCGGACGCGCGGGCCAGGTCGCGGGCGGCGAGGTCGGCGGCCTCCCGGTCCTGAACCGGGACGGCGTCAGCACCCGGCTGCGCGGGCACCTCGGCGTGCAGCACCGACATGCCGACGCCGCCCCTGCCCGCACCTGCCCTGCCCGCACCTTCATCGGCCGCCGCGGCGTCATCGGCCACCACGCCGCCACCGGCCACCGCGGCGGCCGGGGAGCCGGGGAGGCGTCCGGCGCCGGAAAGGCCAGGGGCGGGCGCGGGGGCGGGGGCGGCGAGGCGCACCACCCGGTCGGCGACGCCCAGCAGCGCGGGGCGGTGCACGACCAGCAGCACGGTCCGTCC
This sequence comes from Streptomyces sp. 549, assembly GCF_030124175.1. Lineage (GTDB taxonomy): Bacteria > Actinomycetota > Actinomycetes > Streptomycetales > Streptomycetaceae > Streptomyces. The sequence continues at coordinate 97,274 of NZ_JASKMT010000013.1, forward strand.
GACAGCCAGCCGGGCCACCGCCTCGACGACGGCGGCCTCGGTGCCGCCGTCCAGCGCCGCGGTCGGCTCGTCGAGCAGCAGCACCGGCCGGTCGGCGAGGAACGCCCGTGCCAACGCGACGCGTTGGCGCTGCCCGGCGGACAGCCCCGCACCACCCTCACCGAGTGGCGCGTCCAACGGCAGTTCGGCCGCCCCGGCGTCCCGCAGCGCGTCCCGCACCTGGGCTTCCGACGCGTCCGGGCGGGCCAGCCGCACGTTGTCGGCCAGCGTGCCGGCGAACAGGTGCGGGTTCTGCGGCACCCAGGCGACCCGGCGGTGCCACTCGGGCAGCGGCAGCGCGGCGAGATCGGTGCCGTCGACGAGCACCCGGCCCTCGTCGGGCCGGACGAAGCCGAGCACGGCGGCCAGCAGCGTGGACTTGCCCGCGCCGGACGGGCCGACCAGCGCCACCGTCTCGCCCGGCGCCACCGTCAGGCTGGTGGCCGGCAGCGAGGGCGCAGCGCGCCCGGCGTGCCGGACCACCAGACCCTCGACGGCGATCCCCGGCGCGTCACCTCCGCGGTTCGCCGCCACGGCGGCCGCCCCGGCGGCGGCGGTTCCGGCGGCAGCGGTTCCGGCCGCGGCGGTTCCGGCCGCGGCGGGCAGCGGGGTGTCGAGGACGGCGAAGACCTCCTCGGCGGCGGCGAGTCCCTCCGCCGCCGCGTGGTACTGCGCACCGACCTGCCGCAGCGGCAGGTACGCCTCGGGGGCGAGGATCAGCACCACCAGGCCGGTGTACAGGTCGAGTTCGCCGTGGACCAGTCGCATGCCGATGCCGACGGCGACCAGCGCGACGGAGATGGTGGCGAGCAGTTCCAGCGCGAAGGAGGAGAGGAACGCGATGCGCAGCGTCCGCAGCGTGGCCCGCCGGTAGTCGCCGGTGATGGCCCGGATGTTCTCCGCCTGCGCCTTGGCCCGGCCGAACACCTTCAGCGTGGGCAGCCCGGCGACCACGTCCAGGAAGTGGTGCGACAACCGGGACAGCATGCGCCACTGGCGGTCCATGTGGGACTGCGTGGCCAGCCCGATGAGCGCCATGAAGACCGGGATGAGCGGCAGCGTCACCGCGATGGTCAGGGCCGCGATCCAGTCCGACCAGAGGATGCGGGCCAGCACCACGGCGGGCACCACCGCCGCCAGGCCCAGTTGCGGCAGGTAGCGCGCGAAGTAGTCGTCGAGCGCGTCCACGCCGCGGGTGGCCAGCGCGGTCAGCTCACCCGTGCGCCGCGCCCCGAGCCAGCCGGGGCCCAGCGCGGTGGCGTGCCGCAGCAGCCGGGTCCGCAGCTGCGACTTCACCGCCGCGCTGGAGCGGTGGGCCGCCAGCTCGGTGAGCCAGGCGACCAGCGCCCGGCCCACCGACACCGCCACCAGCAGCATCAGCGGCGTGCGCAGCGCGGCGGCGTCCGCGCCCTGCTGGTAGGCCCGTACGACGATCTCGGCGATCAGCATGGCCTGCCCGACGACCAGCCCCGCGCCGGCCAGCCCGAGCAGCACCGCGGCGGCCAGGAAGAACCGGGTGGCACGGGCGTGCCGCAGCAGGCGCGGGTCGACGGGTCGCATGGAGGAGCACCTCACTCGGGCGGTACGTGCGGTACGGGTCGGTTACGTGCGGACGGGTCGGTACGTGCGGTCGGTGCGGTCGGGTCGTCGGTGCGGTCGGTACGGGCGACCGGCGGTCAGTGGGGTGCCGGTTCGGCGAGGTGCTGCGTCCCGATGCGCTTGCGGAACACCCAGTACGTCCACCCCTGGTAGAGCAGAACCACGGGAGTGGCGATGCCCGCGCACCACGTCATGATCTTCAGCGTGTAGGGGCTGGACGAGGCGTTGTCGATGGTCAGGCTCCACTCGGGGGTCAGCGAGGACGGCATGACGTCCGGGAAGAGCGCGAGGAAGAGCATCGCGACCACGGCCACGATGGTCAGGCCCGACCAGCTGAACGACCAGCCCTCGCGGCCCCGCCGGTTGGCCTCCAGGGCGACGAGCAGCGAGGCCACCGCGACGGCCGCCGCGACGAAGCTGGCGACGCCGCCGCGGTCGAGCTGGGTCCAGCCCAGGAACACCACGGCCAGTACGGCTGTGACCACACCGATCCGCTCGGCGAGCGCACGGGCCCGCGACCGGATGTCGCCGACCGTCTTCAGTGCGGTGAAGACGGCACCGTGGAAGGTGAACAGCGCCAGCGTGACCAGGCCGCCGAGCAGGGCGTGCGGGGCGAGCAGGTCCAGCACGTTGCCGACGTACTCCTTGTCGGGGCCGATGCGCACCCCGTGCACCAGGTTGGCGAACGCCACACCCCACAGGAAGGCGGGCAGCAGCGAGCACCAGAAGATGGTGTGCTCCCAGTTGCGCTGCCACTTCTCCTCCGGCCGCTTCACCCGGTACTCGAAGGCCACTCCGCGCAGGATCAGGCAGACCAGGATGAGCAGCAGCGGCAGGTAGAACCCGGAGAACAGGGTGGCGTACCACTCGGGGAACGCGGCGAAGGTCGCACCGCCCGCCGTGAGCAGCCACACCTCGTTGCCGTCCCACACGGGCCCGATGGTGTTGATGAGGACCCGGCGCTCGCTGCGGTCGCGGGCGAGCAGCTTGGTGAGCACGCCGACGCCGAAGTCGAAGCCCTCAAGGAAGAAGTAGCCGGTCCACAGGACCGCGATGAGGACGAACCAGATCTGTGGAAGTTCCATCACACTCTCCTCGGCGACTGGGCCGACTGGGCGGCCGGCTGCAAGGGCTGCGCCAACTGCACGGGCTGCGCCGACTGCACGGGCTGGGCGGGCCGCACGGGCTGCTCACGCTGGGACGACGCGTCCGATCGGGTCGGCGGCGGGTCCGGTACGGGGTGGGTCATGGGGTTCGCACCGCCGCTCAGTAGGAGAAGGCCATCGGCCGGTCGGGATCGGTCGGGTCGCCGCCGATCTTCTTGGGCGGGTTGAGGTCGGCCTCGGTGAGTTCGGGCGGGCCGGCCTTGGCGTACTTCAGCAGCAGCCGCACCTCGATCACCGCGAGCACCGCGTAGAGCAGGGTGAAGACGGTCATCGAGACGATGACCTCGGCCTGCGACACGCTGGGCGAGACGGCCGAGGCGGTGGGCAGCACGCCGTAGACGACCCAGGGCTGGCGGCCCATCTCGGTGAAGATCCAGCCCCACGCGTTGGCGATGAGCGGGAAGCCCATCGTGAGCACCGCCGCCTTCCAGTACCAGCCGGTCAGGCGCGGGCCGAGCACCGTGCTGCGGCCCAGGGACAGTGACGGCACCCGGTCCTCGTCGGCGGCGTCCCGGCGCAGCTCCGGGCTGAGCCACCGCTTGCGGCGGGTGAGCCAGAGCCCGACGGCGCCGAGCGCGAAGGACGTCATGCCGAAGCCGATCATCCAGCGGAACGCCCAGTAGGCGACGGGGATGTTGGGCCGGTAGTCCTCCAGCGCGAACTGGTCGCCGTACAGCTCCTTCATCTGCTCGTTGGTGTCGTTGATGCCGGGCACCGGCTCGTGCAGGTTGTCGTGGGCGAGGAAGGACAGCAGGCCGGGGATCTCGATGGCCACCCGGTTGTGGCCCTTGTCGACGTCGCCCCAGGCGAACAGGGAGAACGGCGCCGGCCCCTCGGTGTCCCAAAGGGCTTCCGCGGCGGCCATCTTCATCGGCTGCTGCTCGTACATGATCTTGGCGAGCCGGTCGCCGCTGACGGCCGTCAGCAGTCCGGCGACGACCATCGTCACCAGGCCGAGCCGCAGCGACGCGCGCATCACCGGCACGTGTCGGCGCCGGATCAGGTGCCAGGCGGCGATGCCGACCATGAAGGCGGCGCCGGTGAGGAAGGCAGCGGTGATGGTGTGGAAGAACTGGGCGACGGCGGTGTTCTGGGTCAGCACCTGCACGAAGTCGGTCAGCTCGGCGCGGCCGGCCTCCTCGTTGATCCGGTAGCCGACCGGGTGCTGCATCCACGAGTTGGCGGCGAGGATGAAGTACGCGGACAGCACCGTGCCGATCGAGACCATCCAGATGCAGGCGAGGTGGATCTTCGGCGGCAGCTTGTCCCAGCCGAAGATCCACAGGCCGATGAAGGTCGACTCGAAGAAGAAGGCGATGAGCGCCTCGAAGGCCAGCGGCGCTCCGAAGATGTCGCCGACGAAGCGCGAGTAGTCGGACCAGTTCATGCCGAACTGGAACTCCTGGACGATGCCGGTGACGACACCCATGGCTATGTTGATCAGGAAGAGCTTGCCCCAGAACTTGGTGGCCCTGAGGTACTTCTCCTTGCCCGTGCGCACCCAGGCGGTCTGGAGGCCGGCGACGAAGGCGGCCAGCGAGATCGTCAGGGGGACGAACAGGAAGTGGTAGACGGTCGTGATGCCGAACTGCCACCGCGCCAGGGTTTCCGGCGCCAGCGCGAGGTCCACGTCGTGTTCTCCTTCGGCTCGCCGTGGTGCGACTCGACCTGTTCCTCCCGGATCGTCCGGGACAGAGCAGGACAGGTTCGTGAATCCGTTCACAAGCTTTTGTGAACGGATTCACAAGCAAGTCCATTATGCCGTACCCCTGAGCGGTCCTCGTACACGGGTGCTGTCGTCCTCGTCACGTCCGCAGCGGGCCGCACTGCCCTTGCACAGGGCGCGGACAGGTACGTCCCCGCAACGCACGACGCGCCCCCGGCCACCGCGTCGCGCGGCGCCGGGGGCGCGTGCCGGACGTTCTGCCCGGCTGGTCTACAGCTCCTTGCGGAAGCTCTCCGCGGCACGCAGGAAGAGGTCGTTCGCCTCGGTCTCGCCAATCGTGACCCGCACGCCCTCACCGGCGAACGGCCGGACCGTCACTCCCGCCTGCTCGGCCGCCGCGGCGAAGTCCGCGGTGCGCTCACCCAGCCGCAGCCAGACGAAGTTGGCCTGCGTGTCGGGCACGGTCCACCCCTGCGCCCGCAGCCCGTCCGAAACCCGGGTGCGCTCGGCCACCAGCGCGTCCACCCGCTCCAGCAGGGCCTGCTCGCTGCCGAGGGAGGCCACCGCCGCGTCCTGCGCGACCTGGCTCACGCCGAACGGCACCGCCGTCTTGCGCAGGGCTGCCGCGACCGGCTCGTGCGCCACCGCGAAGCCCACCCGCAGCCCGGCCAGCCCGTACGCCTTGGAGAAGGTCCGCAGCACGCAGACGTTGGGCCGGTCCCGGTACAGCTCGATGCCGTCGGGGATGTCCGCGTCCCGGACGAACTCCCGGTACGCCTCGTCCAGCACCACCAGCACGTCCCGCGGCACCCGGTCGAGGAACCGCTCCAGGGCGTCCCGGCGGATCGCCGCGCCCGTGGGGTTGTTGGGATTGCAGACGAAGATCAGCCGGGTCCGGTCGGTGACCGCGTCGGCCATCGCGTCCAGGTCGTGCTCCTCGCCGGCGGTGAGCGGCACCCGTACCGAGTCGGCGCCCGAGATCTGCGTGATGATCGGGTACGCCTCGAAGGAGCGCCAGGCGTAGATCACCTCGTCGCCGGGACCGGCCGTGGCCTGGAGCAGCTGCTGGGCGACCCCCACCGAGCCGGTGCCGGTCGCCAGGTGCTCGGGCGGCACGCCGAACCGGTCCGCGAGCGCCGCCATCAGGCCGGTGCAGGCCATGTCGGGGTAGCGGTTGAAGGACTCGGCCGCGGCGACGGCCGACTCCAGCACGCCGGGCAGCGGCGGGTAGGGGTTCTCGTTGGAGGACAGCTTGTAGGCGAGCGCGGCGCCGGTCGCCGCGGGCCGCCCCGGCTTGTAGGTCGGGATTCCGTCGAGCGCCGCACGCAGCCTCGGGGTCTCGTCACTCATCGCTGTCCTCCTTGACAGGCCGGTTCCGGCGGCCCGCACGATCGGCGCCCGCCGCTCACCAGTACCGCTCGGCATTGCTCCTTACCCTAAGAGGAATCCCCCCGGCGCAGTAGCGCCCGGTCCTCCGGCGCCCCGGACCGGGGCCTCCGGCACGCCCTGGAGCTGCGGACCATGCCGCGGGCACAGACCCGCAGCACAGGTCGGCGGCACTTCCAGGGAGCGCGTTCGGCACGGCGCACGCTGGTGGCGGGCGCCGTGGCGCGCATCGCTCGTGAAGGTGAGTTGAGACCTCTTCGAGACATGCGGAGGAGTGCGGGACCTAGGGCCGAATCACCCGGCACACCACACTGACTGACTGTCAACTTCCTTGGCTTCAAAGGTGTTTAGCCAGAGAAAGCCTTGCAGAATCGTGACTTCTCACCTGTTCCGGAGTGGCCACGAAGGGGGCTGCTCTCAGCCCTACTATCGGCTCGCCATGACAGCAGCAGGGAAGCACCAGGTGAGCCGGTCCGCCGGCCGTCGGTTGGGGCGGGCGGGCATCCGGGATGTCGCCGCCGCCGCCGGTGTGTCCATCACGACCGTCTCCGACGCACTGAACGGGAAGGGGCGGCTGCCCGATGCGACACGCCGCCACGTCCGCGAAGTCGCCGACCGGCTCGGATACCGGCCCTCGGCGGCGGCCCGCACCCTCCGCACGGGCAAGTCCGGACTGATCGGGCTCACGGTCACCACCTACGGCGAAGAACCGTTCACCTTCACGGAGTTCGCCTACTTCGCGGAAATGGTCAGAGCCGCCACCTCGGCCGCCCTGGCCCGCGGCTACGCCCTGGTGATCCTGCCCGCCCCGGCCCGGCACAACGCCATCGACGTGTGGGCCAACGTCGCCCTCGACGGCACCGTCGTCATCGACCCCTCCGACCACGACCCGGTCGTCGCCGAACTCGTCCGCCAGGGCATCCCGGTCGTCTCCGACGGCCGCCCCGCCGCCAGCCTGCCCGTCACCGCCTGGGTGGACAACGACCACGAGGCCGCCGTCACCGGCCTGCTCGACCACCTCGCCGAGTCCGGCGCCCGCCGCATCGGCCTGCTCACCGGCACCAGCACCGACACGTACACCCGGCTGTCCACCGCCGCCTACCTCCAGTGGTGCGAGCGCGTCGGGCAGGAACCCGTCTACGAGGCCTACCCCGCCCACGACCCGTGTGCCGGAGCCGTCGCCGCCGACCGGCTGCTCGCCCGCCCGGACCGGCCCGACGCCGTCTACGGACTCTTCGACCCCAACGGCACCGACCTGCTGGCCGCCGCCCGCCGCTACGGCCTGCGCGTGCCCGAGGACCTGCTGCTGGTGTGCTGCAGCGAGTCCTCCGTCTACGCCGCGACCGAGCCCCCCATCACCACGCTGTCCCTCAAACCCCGGCGCATCGGCACCGCCGTGATCCAACTGCTGATCGACGCGATCGAAGGACTCGACCAGGGCCGCGTCATCCAGCAGGTCATGCCCACCGACCTGATCGTCCGCACGTCCTCCCAGCGGCGGCACCCACGCACCACCGTCAGCGCACCACGCACCCCGGCGGCCGACTGACGCCACACGAGTGCGCCGCTCCGGCGGCTCTGAGCGGAAAATTCGGGAGAAACTCCCGCAGTGACCGGTCGCGGCGGCAATTGCCACCCCCCAGGTGCGTCACAACGCCCGACCAGCGTTCCTATGATGGGCGAACGGCACCGGGACCGCCCTGCGACCAGGGCTCGATCCGGCAGGTGCACAGCTGCGCGTACTGGTGGAGGGGTCAATGACTCAGGGGGCCGGTCAAGGACCCGAGATGTGGCAGCACGCGAGCGTGGCAGGTGACACGGACGCTCCCGTCGGCATGCCGCATCCCGACGACGACTACACACCGACGCAGCGGGACCTCCCGGTGATCACCCGGGACCCCGGCCCGGACGCCACGCCCACCCTGGTGGACGCCCCGGTCCCGGCGGCCGGCGAGGAGGCCGCAGGCCCGCTCTACGTCGTCGGCGACGTGCACGGATACCTCGACGAGCTGCGCGCCGCCCTGCTCGACGTCGGCCTCATCGACGCCGAGCACCACTGGGCCGCCGGCAACGCCCGCCTGTGGTTCCTCGGCGACTTCACCGACCGCGGCCCCGACGGCATCGGCGTCATCGACCTCGTCATGCAGCTCTCCGCCGAGGCCGCCGCCGTCGGCGGCTACTGCAAGGCACTCCTGGGCAACCACGAGCTGCTGCTGCTCGGCGCGAAGCGGTTCGCCGACACGGCCGTCAACTCCGGTGCCGGAACAGCCTCCTTCCAGGCGGCCTGGCTGCTCAACGGCGGGCAGCGCACCGACATGGAACGCCTCCAGGAGCACCACCTCCAGTGGATGTCCCGGCTGGACGCCATGACGCTCGCCGACGGCCACCTGCTGCTGCACTCCGACACCACCGCCTACCGCGACTACGGCAGCAGCATCACCACCGTCAACGACGCCGTCACCGAAGCGCTGGAGCGCCGCGACCCGGACGAGACCTGGGACATGTTCCGCAAGTTCACCAAGCGGTTCGCGTTCCGCGACGACGACGGCGCGCAGGTCGCCCGCGACCTGCTGGAAACCTACGGCGGACGGCAGGTCGTGCACGGCCACAGCCCCATCCCGTACCTGCTCGGGGAGGCACCCGCCAAGGACGGCGCGGACGCCGACGGGGAACGCACCGTGCACATCGAGGGCCCGCACCTGTACGCCGAGGGGCTCGCCGTCGGCATGGACGGCGGCGTCACGATGGACGGCAGACTGCTCGTCGCCCGCCTCCCCCTGACCGACTGAGCCCGCTTGCCGACCCGCCTCATCGCTGCCCGACGGGCGGCCGGTCCCTGCGATCGGAGGCGGAAAGATCCACACCGCCTTCGACCTCGATCCGTCAACCCAGTGCTCACCTGCGGAAGCAATTTCGGAAACCCCCTGTCACCACGTGCCGGAATCGCTCTACCATCGTTCCTGCCGCAAGCGAGCCTCTCCTCCGACCCGTTCCACAGCCGCCCGGCCTCCATCCCCGCAGGAGGGACTCCACCTCGGCCCCACCGATCGCCGGCAGACGGCCGGCGCGTCTCGGCCCTAAGGAGCATCGGGGGATGTACATGAACAGCGCTCCGCATCTGCGAATCGAAGACCGCCCCGAGTTCGAGCGCGCTCTGGACGAGGCGCTGCGTTCCGCGCGCGAACGCCCGGAACTCGCCGACGCGCAACAGCACCTCAACAGCGAGCAGTTGCGCACCATGGCGCTCAGCGCCTCCGCCGCGATCACCGCCTGCGCGGCAGCGGAGTACCAGGAGTTCATCCGTTTGAGGGAGAAACTCCGGCACCCGGCACCGTCCACCACCCCGTCAGACGGCACCGGCGAGGACGGCATCACACCGCGCGGCGGCGTGTCACTCGGAATCGCCGGCGGCATCGCCGACACCGGCGGCGCAGGCCTCTTCGCCGTCGTCACCGTGCTGGCCCCGGTACTCGCCGGCGCGGCCGCCGTCATCTTCCTCGCCGTCGGCTACGCCCTGCACATGCTCTCGCCCGAACCCGCGCTCGCCGAACCGATGCGCAACGTCGGCTGGGTCTTCGCCGTCATCACCGCCGGGGGCATCCTCATCGCCACCATAGGGCTGCTGCTCACCGCCCTGCGCAACTCCGCCAGCGCCACCCAGGAACCGGACAGCGGCACGGACACAGGGCCGCTCGCCGAGGAAGTGGCCCTCGCCCGCACGGTCTGGCGCCAGGCGCTGATCGAGCGCGGCATCGTCCCGTTCCTCCGCGAGGCCCTCACCGACCCGCCCGACCGCCTGCCCGAACCCACCCCCGCCCCGCCCACCGGCCCCGGCCACCAGAGCGGCAGCCGCACCCCGCGCCTGGGCTACTCCCACCCGGGCTTCACCAGCCCGGCCGGCGAGGCTTCCCAGAAGGGCACCTCCAGCCCCCGCTTCTCAAGCCCCGACTTCTCCAGCCCCGACTTCGGCGGCCCGGACCACAAGCCGGAGTAGGGGGCGGGGGCCTGGGCGGCCCCGTCGAAGGGGCGGCGGCTGCCCGGTAGGGCGCGTCGCCGAGGGGGGAACCGTGCAGGACTGGGACGACGACAGCGACTACCGCTCGGCAGTCGGCTGCGCGTGGCTGTCGGTGGTGTTCGCAGTGACGTGCATCGTGATCGTTGTCGGCGCCACCATCGTCGTCCTCCTCAGCCTGTGGGGGATGCCGGGCATGCTGTCGCTCATCTCCGACTGACGCCACGGCGCAGGGCACAGGCGGATCGGCTGCACTCGGTCATGGGGCCGCCTGGCCCCTTCGACCGGCCGCCGGACTTCACAACGTCGGGTGACATCCGGCACGTCGGTGCCTGCGCCGACACCCGAAGACGGCTTGTAGCCTCGCCTTCCGTCGGGACTCGGACCTAGACCTGATGCCCGATGCCGGATGGGCGCTCGATTCCTAAGCTCACTGTGATCTCCGTCCACCGACGTGGACTGCTGTCCCGGGCGCCCGAACAGGAGACACAGGAATGACTGCAGACGCCACAGCTCACCTACGCGTTGCCCGACCCTCCCGCGACCTGGGGGCCGCTGAGCGTTTCTGGGTCTCCGGCCTCGGTCTCGACGTCCTGTACCGGCATGCGTCGGACGGCACCTCGGGGCTGAGTTCCCTCCTGATGGTCGGCTGGCCACATGCCCACTGGCATCTGGAACTCGTGCACGACCCCGCCACTCCCGTGCAGCCACGGCCGACACCGGAGGACCTGCTGGTCGTCTACCTCGGCGAACCGGTGCCCGACTCCCTGGTGGAACGGCTCAAGCAGCACGGTGGGAAGCGGGTTCCGGCCCACAACCCGTACTGGGACACGTGGGGCGTCACGCTCCAAGACCCGGACGGCTATCTGCTCGTGCTCTCCACCCGCACTTGGTCCACCGCGTAACACCCTCTGCACAGGCCGATGGCCAGCACTTGTTCGCCCTGCCCATCAGGCCCGCTGCGCAACGCTCCGCACCGTGAGGTTGAAGTCGGTGGCCGTGGTGCTTCTTGTCTATGGCTCCCCAGCGACCTCGGAGGCACGACGACCACGGCCTGGAGGGTCACCGCTGGCCGCGACGGGTCCCGCCCGGTGCTGACCCAGCGCACCTCAGCGAGCACCACCACCGCACCCCGCACCCCGGCGCCGCAGCCGGGCGGCCCCGGACGCGCCGGGGCCGCCCGCAAGCGGGTCGGGAAGGGACGGGAAGCGGGTAGTCCGCGACCGGCGGGGCGGGGCGTCAGGCCACGAAGCCGACCGACAGCAGCCCCCCGGCGGCAGTCGCGGTGCAGGCGACCGCGCGTTGCCGGTTGGCGAGCTCCCGCGCCCGACCGCGTGTGGCCAGGACCGTCACCGCGTTGCCGGCGAACGCCGGAAGCAGCACGCCGAACAGGGCGAACGTTCCGATGGCGGACAGGCTCATCTCCACCGGCGCTGCCAGCGCGGCAACGGCAACGGCCACGGCAACGGCGACGGCGACGGCGACGGCGACGGCGACGGCGACGGCCAACAGCCATCTTCTGCACGGCGTTCATGGTGATCACCTCACTTGCTGCACGCGTTGGAGATGGCGGTGATGCCGATGAGCGCCTTGACCATCTCCCGTTCCGCTGCCGCAGCCAGGCCCGCGACCAGGACGGTGGCGCGGCGCGCACACCCACGGTCCGACACGCTCGTGCTCAGGTATCCCCCGGGATCATCAGTTCAGCTCCGAGTTCCGCGAATCCCGTGGTCAAGGGGACGGCGGACCCGGTTGTCCGTCTTGGTCAACCTGATCACGCCACCAGACGAGCGACTGTGACGGAAGGCACAATCCCGCCTCAGGTGTAGCTCAAAGTTATGTTTAGGTGTAAATCAACACCCCTGATCGTCGAGGCCCCGGCCGCAGTAGCGGGCGGGTACGACCGCGCCCCCGCCACTGCGTGAACAGGACGGGGGCGCGGAGTCGGTTCGGGGTATCAGTCCGCCATCGGGAGGTAGACGCGGTTGCCGGACTCCGCGAACTCCTTGGACTTCTCCGCCATGCCCGACTCGATCTGCTCGACACTCAGATCTCCGCCGTGATCGCGGCGGATGTCGTGTGAGATGCGCATCGAACAGAACTTCGGTCCGCACATGGAGCAGAAGTGGGCGGTCTTGGCGGGTTCGGCCGGGAGGGTCTCGTCGTGGAACTCCCTCGCCGTGTCAGGGTCGAGGGCGAGGTTGAACTGGTCCTCCCAGCGGAACTCGAAGCGGGCGTCGGAGAGCGCGTCGTCCCAGTCCTGGGCGCCGGGGTGGCCCTTGGCCAGGTCCGCGGCGTGGGCGGCGATCTTGTAGGTGATGACGCCGGTCTTCACGTCGTCCCGGTTGGGCAGGCCCAGGTGCTCCTTGGGCGTGACGTAGCAGAGCATCGCGGTGCCCCACCAGCCGATCATCGCCGCGCCGATGCCGGACGTGATGTGGTCGTAGGCGGGCGCGATGTCGGTGGTGAGCGGGCCGAGCGTGTAGAACGGCGCCTCCTCGCAGATCTCCTGCTGGAGGTCGATGTTCTCCTTGATCTTGTGCATCGGGACGTGTCCCGGGCCTTCGATCATCGTCTGCACGTCGTGCGACTTGGCGATCCGGTTCAGTTCGCCGAGCGTGTTCAGCTCGGCGAACTGGGCCTCGTCGTTGGCGTCGGCGATCGATCCGGGGCGCAGGCCGTCACCGAGCGAGAAGGTGATGTCGTACGCCCGCAGGATCTCGCACAGCTCCTCGAAGTGCGTGTAGAGGAAGCTCTCCCGGTGGTGCGCCAGGCACCAGGCGGCCATGATCGAGCCGCCGCGCGAGACGATGCCGGTCTTGCGGCGCGCGGTGAGCGGCACGTAGCGCAGCAGCACGCCGGCGTGCACGGTCATGTAGTCGACGCCCTGCTCGGCCTGCTCGATGACGGTGTCGCGGTAGACGTCCCAGCTCAGTTCCTCGGCCTTGCCGTCCACCTTCTCCAGCGCCTGGTAGAGCGGCACGGTCCCGATCGGCACGGGGGAGTTGCGCAGCACCCACTCGCGCGTGGTGTGGATGTTGCGGCCGGTGGAGAGGTCCATGACGGTGTCGGCTCCCCAGCGGGTGGCCCAGGTCATCTTGTCGACCTCCTCCTCGATGGAGGAGGTGACGGCCGAGTTGCCGATGTTGGCGTTGACCTTCACCAGGAAGTTCTTGCCGATGATCATCGGCTCGATCTCCGGGTGGTTGACGTTCGCCGGCAGCACGGCACGCCCGGCGGCGATCTCGTCGCGGACGAATTCCGGCGCCCGGTTCTCCCGGATGGCGACGTACTCCATCTCGGGGGTGATCTCGCCGCGCCGGGCGTAGGCGAGCTGGGTGACGGCGGCGCCGTCCCGGCCCCGGCGGGGCTGCCGGGGGCGGCCGGGGAACACCGCGTCGAGGTTGCGCAGGCCGCCGCGCGGCGAGGTGTGCTTGAGGCCGTCGTCCTCCGGGCGCAGCTCGCGCCCGGCGTACTCCTCGGTGTCGCCCCGGCTGATGATCCAGTTCTCCCGCAGCGGGGCCAGGCCGCGGCGGACGTCGGTGGTGATGTTCGGGTCGGTGTACGGGCCGGACGTGTCGTACAGCGTCACGTCCCGTCCGTTGGTGAGGTGCACACGGCGGACCGGGACCCGGACATCCGGGCGGTCACCGCTCACGTAGCCCTTGTGCGAGCCGAACGTGCGCGACTCGTCCCCTTCGGGCATGCGTGCATCCTGCATGGTCATGAGACCCACTCCCTACGCCGGCATTACCCGGTAACAGGTTCGGCGGTCGACGCAGCCGGTTTCCGTACGCGTGTACGGAGGTCAGCGCCCTCTCAGCCCCGTGCTCGGAGCTCCCGCGATGTGCAAAAGCACGCCCACGCTAGCGGTTCGCCGCTGCGCGGCGCCAGTGGGTCTTGCGATGATCGGTCCGTGAACGACTCCCACAGCCACTCCCACAGCCATCACCACGGCCCTGCGGCCCCGGTGTCCACCCACCTGCGCAAGGTGATCGCGGCGGTGCTGATCCCGTTCGCGACCGCGGTCGTCGCAGGGTTGATCCTCCTGTGGCCGGCCGGTGCGGACAGCCGGCACGAGGAGACCGGTGTCGGTTTCGACCGGCAGATGGAGCAGGCCCGCGTGACGAAGGTCGAGGAGGTGGACTGCAAGGACGTCAACGCGGAGCGGGAGGACAACGACGCCTCGTCGCGTGGCAGGTGCCAGGTGGCGACGGTCGAGGTGACCACCGGTCCGCACACCGGGCGCCAGTTCCAGGAGGTGGTGACGCCGGACGCGACGCGCCGGCTGGACACCGGGCAGGGCGTGGTGGTGGCGTTCGCGCCGCAGGCGCCCGAGGAGCTGCAGTACAGCGTGGTCGACGTGGACCGGAAGTTCCCCATGATCCTGCTGGCGATCTTCTTCGCGCTGGTGGTGGTCGCCGTGGGACGGCTGCGGGGTGTGCTGGCCCTGGTCGGGCTGGTGATCACCTTCGCGGTGCTGACGCTGTTCATCCTGCCCGCGATACTGCAGGGCTCCAATCCGCTGCTGGTGGCGGTGGTGGGCGGCAGCGCGATCATGCTCGTCACGCTGTACCTGTGTCACGGCCTCACCGCGAGAACGTCGGTCGCCGTGCTGGGCACGCTGATCTCGCTGGTCCTGATCGGGTTGCTGGGCTCGCTGTTCATCGCCTGGGCGAAGCTGTCCGGCAACACCGACGACCAGACGGCGCTGGTGCACAGCCTCTACCCGGACATCGAGATCCGCGGTCTGCTGCTGGCGGGCGTGCTGATCGGCTCGCTCGGTGTGCTCGACGACGTGACGGTGACGCAGACGTCGGCGGTCTGGGAGCTGCGGCAGGCGGACCCGACGGCCAGCTGGCGCAAGCTGTACCTGTCCGCGATGCGCATCGGGCGGGACCACATCGCGTCGGTGGTGAACACGCTGGTGCTGGCCTACGCGGGCGCGGCGCTTCCGCTGCTGCTGCTGTTCTCGATCGCGCAGGCCAGTAGCGGCACGGTGGCCACGAGCGAACTGGTCGCGGAGGAGATCGTGCGCACGCTGGTCGGCTCGATCGGCCTGGTCGCCTCGGTGCCGGTGACGACGGGTCTGGCCGCCCTGGTGGTGTCCGCGGGCCTCGTCGACAAGGGCGAGGGCCAGGGCGGAGGTCAGGGTGACGGGGAGGGGCCGGGCGAGCGGCAGCCGGCGAAGGGCGGCCGGGGCAAACGGCGCCGGGCCAAGGGCTGAGCTGCGGGTGGCCGTCCGGCGGGCGGCCGGCTCGTCAGGACCGGTGCGGGCGGCCGGCTCGTCAGGGCCGGTTCAGGGGGTCTGGCTGGCGAGGATCTTGTCGAGTTCCGCGTCGATGCCCTCGCCTGACATCTCCTGCCCCAGCGGCACGATGCGGTCGGTGCGGTCGAGGAACGCCACCAGCGGCGGGGCACTGACCCGGAACAGGGCCTGTTCGGAGCCGACTTGCAGCATGATCAGCAGATCGGCGAGGTGCTCCTCGGACAACGGCCTGATGCGCACGTCCCCTTCGCCTGCGGCCCGGCTGATGCCGTCGATCAGCAGCTCCCGTCCGAAGACCCAGGTGACCGGGGCGTCGCCGGGAAGGCTGAAGGTGAACCGGACCGCGTACGGATCGTGTGCCTCGTAACACAGCTCCACCGGGATGCGGAAGGAGAGTTCCTCCGAGGCCAGGAAGCTCATCATGACGTCCGCCTGGACCCTGTCGCTGGCCTCGACCCTGTCGCTCATCCGCTGCCCCCGGCTCTCGAGTTCGACCTTGATCGGCTGCTGTGAAGCTCTGGGGGAATCGTCCACCACCTCCCCTGCCACCACAATGCCGGTTGCTTCAAAGTCACCCGATTGACTACGGGTTGACGCAGCCAGAGCCTCCCACTGGACCGAACGGGCGTCGCACGGACGCCTCACCAGCCGCCGGAGGAGTTGGAGGAGGTCATGAACTTGCGCACCACGAACACCAGCGCGGCGACGACGGCGGCGAACAGCAGCAGGTTGAAGAGCACGGTGAAGACGGTCGCCAGAATCCACGTGAGGGCCTTGAAGACGACCAGCGCGACGACGATGATCGCGACCCACTTCACCCAGGACGGCATTCCCGAAACGGTCTCCCTGGTTCCCATGATCATTCCCTGCTTTCCCGTTGAGGCGTTCGCGGCGGCTGCGGAGGTGCCGCACACGTACCGCCGCGATCTGTAGTCGATGCTATGCGGCGGCCGGGCACGGCGGGAGGGCGGACGTCCCCGGTCCGCCCCTGAGCGGACCCCTACGGGACCCGGGTGCGCGTCTCAGCTCTCCGGGGGAGAGAACACCACCATCACGCGCAGGTCCTCGGTCACGTGGTGGAACCTGTGCGGCACTCCGGCGGGCACGTAGACGACGCTGCCCCGGCCGACCAGCGTGGTCTCCTCACCGACCGTGAGCGAGGCCCGGCCGCTGACCACGAAGTAGACCTCGTCCTGCGCGTGCGGCGACTGCGGGTCCGGCTCGCCGCGGTCCAGCGCGTACAGGCCGACCGACATGTTGCGCTCCCGCAGGAACTGCAGGTAGGCGCCGTTGTTCGCGGCCCGTTCCGCCTCCAGCTCGTCCAGCCGGAACGCCTTCATCTGCTCTGCCCCTCTGCCCGTCACTCCCGCGGCGCGCCCGCCTCTGCGACGATCACGTCCATGAAGAACTTCCTGATCACGACGATCGCCAACGCCATCGCCCTCGCGGTGGCGGTCTGGCTGCTGGGCGGCATCACCCTGACCAGCGGCGACACCGGCGGAAAGACCCTGACGCTGATTCTTGTCGCCTTGATCTTCGGGCTGGTGAACCTGGTGGTCAAGCCGATCGCGAATCTGCTGTCGCTGCCGCTGCTGATCCTCACCCTCGGCCTGTTCGCGCTGGTGATCAACGCGTTGATGCTGCTGCTGACGTCCTGGCTCGCCGACAAGCTGGACGTCGGCTTCCACGTGGAGGGCTTCGGCACCGCGCTGCTGGGCGGGTTGATCATCGCCGTCGTCTCCTGGGCCGTGAGCATGGCC
The DNA here is from genome assembly GCF_030124175.1 of Streptomyces sp. 549. Taxonomy (GTDB): domain Bacteria; phylum Actinomycetota; class Actinomycetes; order Streptomycetales; family Streptomycetaceae; genus Streptomyces. The sequence goes on from NZ_JASKMT010000013.1 coordinate 114,171, forward strand.
CTGCCCGACGACCGCTGACCCCAGACCCCTGACCGGCGACCGCTGACCGGCGCCTTCGCGCACCGCACCACCTGCGCGTCCGGGCCGCCCGTCCGCGCCGCCCGCCTGCCGGGCACCGGGGGTGATCACGCATGATGGACCGCATGCCCGCAGTCGATCCCGCCGCGACACCCCCGGCGTTCCCGGCACCCGAGCCGTCCCGGGAGGCGCCGGGCACCGGACGCCGCACGCCCTACCGGGTGTGCTTCGTGTGCACCGGCAACATCTGCCGCTCGCCGGTGGCCGAGTCCGTCTTCCGGACCCGCGTCGCCGAGGCGGGCCTCGGCGCGCTGGTCGAGGTCGGCAGCGCCGGCACCGGCGGCTGGCACGTCGGCGACCCCGCCGACCCGCGGGCCGCCGCGTCGCTGCGCGCCGCCGGCTACCCGGACGCGCACACCGCCCGCCAGTTCACGGCCGAGTGGTTCGACCGGCTGGACCTCGTGGTCGCGCTGGACCGCGGGCACCTGCGGGCGCTGCGCCGCCTGGCGCCGAGCGCCGCGCACGCGGACCGGGTCCGCCTGCTGCGGTCCTACGACCCGCGGGCCGACGGGGCCGCCGACGTTCCCGACCCCTACTACGGCGGCCCCGAGGGCTTCGGCACCGTGCTGGCCATGGTCGAGGACGCCGTACCCGGACTGCTCGACGCGGTCCGCGAGCAGTTGGAGGAGCCTGACCATGACCGGTGACGGAACCAGGGCCGTACGGGCCGGCCTGCCCGCCCGCGAGCCCTACGAGCCGACGCTGCCCGGGCCGGTGTTCGCCGCCCACTACCACCTGCCGGGCGACCCCGCCGACGCCACCTACACCTACGGCCGGGACGGCAACCCGACCTGGACCGCGCTGGAGAACGCCCTCGCCGAGCTGGAGGACCCGGCCGGCGACGCGTCCGCGGTGTCCTTCGCGTCCGGCATGGCGGCGATCTCCGCGGTGCTGCTGTCGCAGGTGCGCCCCGGGCAGGTCGTGGTGCTGCCGAACGACGGCTACAACCTGCTGACGCCGCTGCGGGAGCGTCTGGAGGGCTTCGGCGCCCGGGTGCGGACGGTGGCCACCGGCAGCCGCGAGCAGGCCGAGGCGGTGCGCGGCGCGGACCTGGTGTGGCTGGAGACCCCTTCCAACCCGGGGCTGGACGTGTGCGACATCCGGGAACTGGCAGACGCCGCGCACCGGGAGGGCGCGCTGGTCGCCGTCGACAACACGCTCGCCACGCCGCTGGGGCAGCGCCCGCTGGAACTGGGCGCGGACCTCTCCGTGGTGAGCGGCACCAAGGCGCTCAGTGGGCACGGGGACGTGCTGCTGGGCTACGTGGCGTGCCGGGACCGGGCACTGGCGGACGGCGTCCGGCACTGGCGCAAGATCGTCGGTGCCATTCCCGGGCCGATGGAGGCGTGGCTCGTGCACCGCAGCCTCGCCACGCTGCACCTGCGGGTGGAGCGGCAGGCCGCCACCGCGCCGCTGGTCGCCGAGGCGCTGCGACGGCGGCCCGAGGTGACCGGGCTGCGCCACCCCGGGCTGCCCGACGACCCGGCGCACCAGGTCGCGGCCGGGCAGATGCGCCGCTTCGGCTGCGTCGTCTCCTTCACGCTGCCCGACCGGGAGCACGCCGAGCGGTTCCTGGCCGCGCTGGACCTGGTGGACGACGCCACCAGCTTCGGCGGGGTCCGCAGCACCGCGGAGCGCCGCGGCCGGTGGGGCGGCGACGACGTGCCGGAGGGGTTCGTGCGGCTGTCGGTGGGCGCGGAGGACGCCGAGGACCTCGTCGCGGACCTCACCCGGGCCCTGGACGTGGCGGCGCGCGGCTAGCCGACCCGGCCCGCGGCAGGCGCCAGCCGCCCCCGGGCGCCCCCGGGCGCCCGGAAGGGTGGTTTGGGGCTCCCCCCTCGTGCCCCAAACCGCCCGCCGGGCACGTGCCGACGGCACGTCACACCAGGCTAGTTGACCGAGCGTCAGTGTCCAATCACGTTATCGACACCGGGGTATCGGTCTGCTTATCGTTGCCATGCCCAGAGTGACGGGCAGAGTGACGGATCTGCGTGGGGCCCGTGCACCGTTGCGGAGGAGAGATGGACCTGGCCCTGCTGCGCACCTTCCTCACCGTGTACCGGGCCGGCTCGTTCACCCGGGCGGCGCAGCTGCTCGGTCTGTCCCAGCCCGCGGTGACGGGCCAGATCCGCTCACTCGAACGCCACCTGGAACGCCCGCTGTTCGTGCGCGGCGCCCGGGGCGTCACTCCGACCACCGTCGGCGAGGAACTCGCTCACAAGGCCGCGCCGCACCTCGACGCGCTGCTGGAGATCACCCAGGTCGACCTGGACGCCGCCTCCCCCACCCGGACGCTGCACCTGACCGGGCCGCCGGAGTTCACCCGGCTGCGGGCCCTGCCCGCGCTCGCCCCGCTCGCCGCGCAGGGCGTCGCGCTGCGGGCGTCGTTCGGCTCGGCGGAGGAGTCGCTGGCCTCGCTCGCGGCGGGCCACCACGACCTGGCCATCACCACGGCCCGGCCGCGCGGCGCGGAGCTGTCCGCGACGGCGCTGTGCGACGAGGAGCACGTCCTGGTCGGCGCCCCGCGCTGGGCGGCCCGGCTGGGCGGTCCGGCCGTGCTGCGCGGGCGCGGCCCGGCCGCGCTCGACGGCGTGCCCGTGGTGTGCGTGCACGAGACGCTGCCGCTGCTCAGCCACTACTGGGCCACCGTCTTCGACGCCGCGCCCGGCCGGTCGGCGTCGATCGTCGTCCCCGACCTGCACGGCGTCCTGGAGTGCGTGGCCGCCGGCGCGGGAGTCGCGGTGCTGCCGCGGTACCTGTGCGGGGACGCCCGGGATGCCGGCCTGGTGGTGACGCTGCTCGACCCGCCGGTGCCGCCGCTGCGCACCTACTTCCTCGCGGTGCGCAGCGGCACGCTGGCCCGGCCGCACCTGTCCCGGGCCCACGAGTGGCTGCTGCGGGCCGCCGCCGACTGGTGACAGCGGCAGCCTCGGGCCGCGATCCGGCAGGTCGCGAGGTTTCGGAGCGCCCGCCGCGCGGCAGGTTCCTGGCATGGCCGATGAACGTCCCGTGGTCAAGCGCACCGCCCGGGCGATCCTGCTGGACGGGGACGACCTGATCCTCATCAAGCGGACCAAGCCCGACCAGGCGCCCTACTGGATCACGCCGGGCGGCGGGGTGGAGCCGGCCGACAAGAGCGTCGTCGCCGCGCTGCACCGCGAGGTCGACGAGGAGCTGGGCGGCACGGTCGCCGACGTGGTGCCCGCGTTCGTCGACACCGTGCCGCACCCCACCGAGCACGAGCCGGACGGTGTGAAGGTGCAGCACTTCTTCGTCTGCCGCCTGAAGTCCATGGACCTCGACCGCCGGCACGGTCCCGAGGTCGAGGAGCCGTGCGGAAGCTACGAGTTCGTCCGGCTGCCCTTCACCCGTGCCGGGGTGACCTCCGTCGAGGTGGTGCCGCCCTCGCTGCGTGCCTACCTGGCGGCCAACATCGAAGGCGTCAGGGCGCTGCTCGCCGACGACCTGGGCTGAGCGGACGGCGGCCCCGGGGACGGCGCACGGCCTCTCGGCTCACCGAACGGCCGCCCGGGTCGGGGCTCGGGGGTCAGGGCAACGGCCCTGGCCCGGTGCACGGTACGGCTCGGCGCACGGTCAGGCTCGGGGTACGGCTCTGGCCGGGTCAGCCGAACCAGCCGTCGAAGGACGCGGCCCCGGCCATCCGGCCGCGCGCCTCCGCCTCCTCGACCACCCGCTGCGCCTCCTGCCGCCAGGCCTCCGGCGACGCCTCCGCCAGGACCGAAAGGCCCGGAACCGCCCGGCCCGGAACTGCGACGGCGGGCTCGGGCGCGGGCGCGGCCACGCCGCCGTCCGGCGCCGGGCCGAAGAGGCCCACGTCGGACGGCCGCGGGCCGCCCGTAGCGGACGCCACCCCTGCGGACGGCACCCCTTCGGACGCCGCCCCGCCCGTGGGCGCGGGGGACGCCGGGGCCGTCGGACGGGCGCGGGTGGGGACCACGGCACGCGGCCGGGACGGCGCGGCACCGACCGGCGCGGCACCGGCGGACGAGGGGGCGACGGACGAGGGGGCGGCCGACGGGTGGTCGTTGCGGTGCTCGCGGGCGGCGCGGTCGCGGGCCGCGCCGAAGAAGTCGCCGCCCTTGCGCTTGTAGTCGTCCGTGCCCCACTCCCGGGCAGGCCGCTTGGGCGCGTACTGCAGGTGCGGGATGTGCTTGGCGCAGTGGATGTACGCCTCCTCCACCGTCACCCGCACCCACAGTTCGGGGCGGCGGCCGGGCACCGGGTCGTCGGGCAGGTGCGGGTGCTCGGCGCGGATCTCGGCGTCCTCCACGATCTCGGCCCGCCCGTTGACGTGCAGGCCGATGCGGGCCCGGACGAAGTCGACCATCAGGATGCCCAGCCGCGGGTTCTCCTGGATGTTGCCCAGGCTGGCGTGCACGCCGTTGCCGCGGTACTCCGGGTAGGCGAGGGTGTACTCGTCCAGCACCTGGAGGAAGCCGGGCGGACCGGCCCGGAAACTGCTGTCGCACTCGCCGTCGCCGTCCGCGGTCGCGAGGAAGAACATCTCCTGGCGCTCGACGAACTCCCGCATGCGCGCGTTGAGATGGTCGAGCATCTGCTCGTCGTAGAACCGGTCCGCGCGTCCGGTGGACCCCAGTCGCTCCTGCACCGCGTGCTCCCCGGCGCTGCCCGGCCGGGTGCCGCGTCCGTGCTCTTCCACTCCTGCCACGTGTCAGTCTCCCGCCGCGACCAGTTCGTCCAGCGAATCGTGCCGTATGCGTGCCTTGGGTATGCCCGCGCCCCGCAGCGCGTCCACCCCGCTGCGGATCATGCCCGGAGGGCCGGAGACGTACCCGTCGTAGGCGCTCCACCCGCCGCTCTGGCGGACGGCGTCGGGCAGCTGCCCGGTCAGGCCGGCCGCCCGGATCGGGCAGCCGTCGGCCACCACGGGACGCACCGACAGCCAGGGGTGCCGCTCGCCGAGCCGCAACATCGTCTCCAGGTCGTAGAGGTCGTGGTCGCTGCGGGCGCCGTAGAACACCTCGACCGGGCGCGGCCTGCCGTGCTCGGCGACGTCCTCCACGAGCGCCTTGATCGGCGCGATGCCGGTGCCGCCGCCCAGACAGACCAGTCCGTTGTCGGTCCGGTGGTCCACGGTCATCGCGCCGCCGGGCGGGCCGAGCCGCAGCACGTCACCGGGCTTGGTCCGGTTGACCAGCGCACCCGACACCCAGCCTGCGGGCACCGCCTTGACGTGGAAGGTGAGCAGCCCGTCGGCGCGCGGCGCACCCGCGAAGGAGTAGTGCCGCCACACCCGCGGCCACCACGGCGTCTCCAGCGAGGCGTACTGGCCCGCGAGAAAGGGGTAGGGCTGGTCGGGTCGGACGGTGACGACGGCGATGTCACGGGTGCGCAGCTCGTGCGCGACGACCTCGGCGTGCCACCAGGCCGGCGCGCGCTGCTCGTCCGCCGCGGCGGCGTCGATCATGATCTGGGAGATGGCGGTGTACGCCCGCACCCAGGCGGCTTCGGCCTGCGGCGACCAGCTGCCCGGCGCGTAGCGGGTGAGCGCGGCGATGAGGCACTGGCCGACGGCCGGGTAGTGCTCGGGGCGGGTGCCGTACTTGCGGTGCCCGCGGCCCAGTCCGGAGAGGTACTCGGTCAGCGTCGCGGCGTCGTCGACGTGCTGCGCGGCGGTGAGCAGCGCCTTGAACAGGCGGTCGCGCTGGGTGTCCATCGCGGCCGGGAAGAGTTCGCGCAGCTGCGGGTTCTCCACGAACAGCAGCGCGTAGAAGTAGGCGGTGACCTCGTCCGCGATCGGCTCGACCTCGGCCATCGTGCGGCGGATCAGCACGGCGTCACCAGACGGCCGGCCCGCGGCGGGCTGCGGCCCGGGGTCCCCGGCCGGAGGGGCAGCGGGACCCGGAGGCCTGGAGGCGGTGGGGGACGCGGCGGTCTGCGGGTGGTGCCCGGGGGTGCCTTCGGGGCCGGTCTGCGCGGCGGTGTCGCGCTGGGCCGGAGGGTCCGCCGCGAACCAGCCCCAGTCACCACTGCTGCCGGTGTCCCCGCCGGGTATGCCGTTCTGGGCCGACGTGGTGGTCATGTCTGCCTCGCCTTGTACGTCTTCTGGTCGGTCTGTGCACTTCCGGAGTCGGAAAGTGGCCGTGAATTCCCCATCTCTCTCGCTGTGCCTCCACCTTGCGTTCCATCGGCGGGGACGGCTCTCCAGCAGGGCGGCGCCACGGCCGCCAGGACGATGCGGAGTAGACCATACCGTTACCCCATGCCCGCACAAGCCTCAATCGACAAGCCCGGGAATTCCGGCACATTGTGTGCTGGGGACGGAAATTACCCCCGGTAGCGCCGGGCGCGGTGCGGGCTCCGCCGGCAGGGACCTCCGGCGGAGCCCGCACCACGCCTGGTGTCCGCATGCTCCGCCGCCAAACCCCAGCCGTGCGTTCCGGCCCCTCCCAACCCGACGACCCCAGCCGTCCCGGTGGTTCCCTCACCTCCGTGACGGTGGCCGCCGGGCCGCCTCTCATCAGCCCCACACCTGGCAGGCACATGGCAGGCATAGAGTGCCGGCATGAGCGACCTCACCATCCGGCCCGCCACCGCGGGCGACCTGCCCGCCCTCGTCGCCATGCTGGCCGACGACCCTCTCGGCGCGACCCGCGAGTCCCCGCAGGACCTCACTCCCTACCGGGAGGCGTTCGACCGGATCAGCGCCGACCCCCAGCAGCACCTGGTGATCGCCGAACGCGACGGACGGCCCGCGGGCACCCTGCAACTGACCGTGGTGCCCGGCCTGTCCCGGCAGGGCGCCGACCGGGCCCTCGTCGAGGCCGTCCGCGTGCACGTGGACCAGCGCGGAACCGGCCTCGGCACCGAGCTGCTGACCTGGGCCGTCGCCGAAGCCCGCCGCCAGGGATGTGCGCTGGTCCAGCTCACCACCGACGCCACCCGGCTGGACGCCCACCGCTTCTACGAGCGGCTCGGCTTCGAGGCCTCGCACCTGGGCTTCAAGATGCTGCTCTGACCGCTCCCGTGCCGAGAGCGCCCGTCACCAGCCCTCGGTACCGCCCGGGACCGCCGCGTCCGGGTCGTAGGGCTGCCGGGTGAACACGAAGGTGCCCAGGTCCAGATGGTCGACGGTGCCGTCCGGACGCCGCACGGCACGCAGCGGCTCCCCCGCGAAGTAGCCGTCCAGGCCCTTCCAGCCCCCGCCCGGCACCGGCTCGAACCGCGAACCCAGCCGCCCGCCGGCCATCGGCGACAGCTCCACCCGACCGCCGCCGCGCAGCCGCAGCAGGTACGGCGCCGCGCCCCAGTACCAGGGCCCGGTGAGCGCCAGCAGCGCGGTGTCGACCCCGTCGAGCGGCTGCCACGGGCCGGGCAGCCGCGGCTCCCGCTCGGCGACCTCCGCCATCAGCCCGGTGGCGAGCGCCGCCACCGGCATGCCGCTGGTGACGTTCGCCAGCGCCACCGCGCCCAGGCCCGCCTCGACGTCCAGCCACAGGGCCGCCACGAAGCCGGGCATGGACCCGCCGTGCCCGGCCAGCATCCGGCCGTCGTGGTGCTGCACCTGCAGGCCCAGCCCGTACGACCCGTTCCAGTCGGCGGGCTCCGGCGCCACCGCGGGTGCGCGCATCTCCGCGAGGCTCGCCGTGCCCAGCACCCGCTCGTCACCGGCCGCCAGGAAGGCGGCGAAGCGCGACAGGTCGCCGGCCGTGGACCACAGCTCCCCCGCAGGCGCCATCAGCCCCGTCTGCACCACCCGCTCCCGCTGCACCACGTCCGCCCACGGGTGGACCGCCCAGCCCTCCGCGTGCGGGGCCGACGGCTGCGGCGCGGTGCGGGACATGCCCAGCGGCTCCAGCACCTCCGCGTGCAGCACCTCGTGCCACGGCCGGCCGCGCAGCCGCTCCACCAGTGCGCCCAGCAGCGCGTACCCGGGGTTGGAGTAGTGGAAGCGGCGGCCCGCCGGGTGCGGTTGCGGCTCGTCCCCGAAGAGGTCGGCCGGTTCGGGCCGCAACTCGCCCGGGGTCCGCTCCCACCACGGCCCGCGCGCCTCGGCGGCCAGCCCGGAGGAATGGCTCAGCAGCTGCGCGATCGTCGCGTCGCCGCCCTGCGGGGTCGGCAGGTGGGTGCCGAGGCGGTCGCCGAGGTCCAGCAGGCCCTCGTCGCGCAGCCGCAGCACCAGGACCGCAACGAAGGTCTTGGTGATCGAGCCGATGCGGAACTGGGTGTCAGCGGTGGCGGGTTCGCCGTCCACCGCGCCCCGGCTGCCGAACCACACCCGTCGCCCGTCCCGCACGACGGCCGCCACCGCGGCGGGCGCCCGGCCCTCGTACTGCGCGACGGCCAGGCGGTGCAGCAGCGCCCGCCGGGTGCCGTCGAGCAGCGCCGGCTCCGCGGCGGTGGAGGGGTCGGGGTCGGGGTCGGGGGCGTGCGCAGGTGCGGTCATGGTCAATTCCTACGTCGCCGCGGCAGGTCACGCCACCTGTTCCGGTCCGGCGCGTCCCGGACGCGTGTACGGCGACGGCGTGTACGGCGACGGCCCGGCGGCCGGGACCTGGTGGGGTCCCGGCCGCCGGGCCGTCGATGGTGCGGTGTCGATGGTGCGGTACCGCGTGCCGGGGCAGCTACTCGTTGGCCTCGCCCCGGCCGCCGAACAGGCCGCCTCCGCCGGTGTTGCCGCCGCCGGTCTGGTTGCCGCCGGTGGTCTGACCGGTGTCCGTGCCGCCGGTCTGCCCGTCGGTGGTACCGGCGTCCTGGCCCTCCGCCTCACCGCCGGTCTGACCGTCCGAACCGCCGTTCTGCTGACCCTGGTTCTGGCCACCGGTGTTGTTGCAGGTGACGTCCCAGAACTCGCAACTGGGCTCCTCCGACGGCTCGGTGCTGGGGGAGGGCGACGGGGTCTCCTTCGGCTCCTCCGGCTCCTCGGTCTCCTCCGGCTCCTCGGCCGTCTCCGACGGTGTCGGCGTCGGGCTGGGGATGGCGTCGGAGTTGACGAGGTTGCTGATCGGCTGGGCCTTCGGGAACGCCTTCGCCGGCTCGCCCTTGAGCGCCGCCTTCATGTACGTCGTCCACACCTCGGTGGGCAGCTTGCCACCGGCGATCGACGGGAAGCCGCCGACGCCGCGCATGGACTTCAGTTCCTTGCTTTCCGGGTCGGTGCGGAACATCGTCACCGAGGTCGACAGCTGCGGCGTGTACCCCACCCACCAGGCGGACTTGTTGCCGTCGGTGGTACCGGTCTTGCCCGCAGCCGGCCGGCCCAGGGACCGCGCACCCGCGCCGGTTCCCTCCTCGCCGGTGATGACGCCCTCCAGGACCTCTGTCACGTTGTTCGCGACGTTCGGGTCGATGGCCGTCTTGCGCTTGGGCTTCTCGAAACCGGGCGTGTCGTTGCCCTTCAGCACCACGCGGGTGACGGCGAACGGCTCGGCCTGGCTGCCGGAGGCGGCGAACGTCGCGTAGGCGTCGGCCATCCGGATCGCGCTCGGCGTCGAGGTGCCCAGGGCGAAGGAGGGGTTGAGGTTCCCGTCCATGCTCTCCTCCTTGATGCCCACCTCCCTCGCCGTGTCGCGGACCTTCTCCATGCCGACGTCCATGCCCAGCTGCACGAACGGGGTGTTGGCCGAGACCTCCATCGCCTTGCGCAGCGTGATGGGGCCCCAGTCCTTGTCGTTCATGTTGACCTGCCGGAAGACCTCGTCCTTGTCGTCGAGGAACTCCGAGCCGTCCTGGTTCTTGATCGCGATCTTGTTGTCGCCGTCGTACTTGCTGTCCGGCGAGATGCCCTGGCCGCTGCTCTTGTGGGTGCCGTGCTCCATCGCCGCGGCCAGCACGAACGGCTTCCACACCGAACCCACCGGCACACCGAAGGTGTTGGCGTTGTTGGTGTAGTGGCCCTTGTCGAAGCCCTCACCGCCGTACAGCGCCACGATCTTCCCGGTGCCCGGCTCCACGGAGGCGGCGCCGAACTGGACGAAGTTGTCCACCTCGCGCTCGTCCGGCTTGAGGTTCGCCTCGCGGACCTTGTTGACCGACTTCTCCATCTGCTCGACCTTCTTGCGGTCGAACGTGGTGTGGATCTGGTAGCCGCCCCGGTCGAGCTGCTTCCGCTCGATGCTGGTCTTGCGCAGGACCTCGGCCTTGGCGACGGCCATCAGGTAACCCACCTGGCCCGTCTTGCTGTTCTGGTCCCGGCGCTCGATCGGCTCGGGGAACTTGCGGTACTTGTCCCGCTCCGACTGCTCCATCAGGCCGAGTTCGGCCTGACGGTCCAGCACCCAGGCCCAGCGCTTCTCCGCCCGGGCCCGGTTCTGCTGCGGCGAGCTGTTCGGGCCCTCACCACCGGCCGGGTCGTAGAGGTCGGCGCCCTTGAGCACCGTGGTGAGCAGCGCGCTCTCGTCCGGCTTCAGTTCCTTGGCGTCCTTGCCGTAGTACGCCTGCGCCGCCGCCTGGATCCCGTAGGCACCCCGCCCGTAGTAGCTGGTGTTGAGGTACCCCTGCATGATCTTTTCCTTCTTCATCGTCGATCCGACCTTGATCGAGATGAAGAGTTCCTTCGCCTTGCGGGTGACCGTCTGGTCCTGGGACAGGTAGTTGTTCTTGACGAACTGCTGGGTGATCGTCGAACCGCCCTGCGTGTCCTGCCCCCTGGCCATGTTCACCACCGCGCGCGCGATACCGCGCGGGTCCACTCCGGAGTCCTCGCGGAAGGTGGCGTTCTCAGCGGCGATCACCGCGTCCTGCATGGAGCTGGGGATGTTGCTGATGTCGACGTTCTGACGGTTCGTCTGCCCGTCCCGTGCCATCACCGTGCTGTCGGACCAGTAGTAGACGTTGTTCTGCGCCTTGGCCGCGTCGTTCTCGTTGGGAGGTTCCACCAGCGCGAGGGCCACGCCCGTCAGGCCGACCAGCAGGCCCAGTCCGGTCACGCACAGCGCGGCGATCTGCCTCCAGGAGGGCAGCCAGCGGCGCGCGCCCTCCTTGGTGGAACGCGGGTAGTCGATGAAGCGCTTCTTCGGCGGGTCCTCTGACCGGCGACCCCGGCCGGCCCGCGACGCCTCACCCGCGGCGGACTCGCTTGCGGTGGCCGCGCGGCGGCTGCCGCGCTGGGCGCGCCGGGCCTCGGCACGGCCCCCGGCGGGTCCCGCCGCGGGGGCGCCGTAGGAGCTGGTGGTGGCGCCGCTGGGCGGCGCCACGCGTCGGCCGGCCGCCGGCGGCTGCGACGCGCGACGGCCGCGCGACGGCGGCTGCTTTCGACGGTGCTCGCTCATGGGAACAGCTACTCCTCGGTCAGGCACCCACGCCTGAAGGCGGCAGTGTACTTCCGGTCCCCCGACATGCGCCCCGTTTCCACGTTCGGGCGCACTGCATCCAAGACCAGGACGCGCACACGCGTCACATGGTTCCCGGTGGTTTTCTGCACAAGCGACAGAGTACGCAGCCTGGAAACATGCCTTGTCGGGCATAGGGCAGTAAACGGGCAACTCGGCAGTACGAGATCGCAGATGTGAGCCCGTTCACTTTGGCCGCCCTTGCCGCATGCGACACTCCGTTCTATCGTCTGGATGTATCGAGTCGATACATCAGCACGGCATATCGGGGCGGACTGGCGGAAGCCGGCCGCGGACGGAGAGGAGTGACGGGAGTCGTGAGCAGACGTTCCGGCATTCTCGAGTTCGCCGTTCTCGGCCTGCTCCGCGAAGCCCCGATGCACGGCTACGAACTGCGGAAGCGGCTCAACACCTCACTCGGGGTGTTCCGCGCCTTCAGTTACGGCTCGCTCTACCCCTGCCTCAAGACCCTGGTCCAGCAGGGGTGGATCGCCGAGGAAGCGGGCGGCCCCGACGAGGACTCGGCGGTGGCGCCGCTGTCCGGAAGGCGCGCGAAGATCGTCTACCGGCTCACGGCCGAGGGCAAGGAGCACTTCGAGGAGCTGCTCGCCCAGACCGGCCCGGAGTCCTGGGAGGACGAGCACTTCGGTGTGCGGTTCGCCTTCTTCGGCCAGACCTCACGGGACGTGCGGATGCGGGTGCTCGAAGGGCGCCGCAGCCGGCTGGAGGAACGTCTCGACAAGATGCGAGCGGCTCTGACCCGTACTCGTGAGCGACTGGACGACTACACCCTCGAACTGCAGCGACACGGCATGGAGTCCGTGGAGCGGGAAGTCCGCTGGCTCAACGAGCTCATCGAGAGCGAGCGGGCAGGACGCGACCGACGCGACGCGCCGGAGGGGCAGCGCCCCGCCGACCACGCGTCGGATCCACGTCAGTCAGAAGATCAGGGCGGTACGCCCCGGCATCGGGGTGCCACCCGGCCGGATCCGTCCGATGACACCACCTAAGGGGCCCGCGCTGTGCGGAGCCTCAACGAGAACACACAGGGAGCAACCGGAATGGGTTCGGTTCGCGTAGCCATCGTCGGCGTGGGCAACTGCGCCGCCTCGCTGGTTCAGGGCGTCGAGTACTACAAGGACGCCGACCCGGACAGCCGGGTCCCGGGTCTGATGCACGTGCGGTTCGGCGAGTACCACGTCTCGGACATCGAGTTCGTGGCCGCCTTCGACGTGGACGCCAAGAAGGTCGGCCTCGACCTGGTGGACGCCATCGGCGCCAGCGAGAACAACACCATCAAGATCTGCGACGTCCCCTCCACCGGGGTGAAGGTCCAGCGGGGCCACACCTACGACGGTCTGGGCAAGTACTACCGCGAGACCATCGAGGAATCGGCCGACGCGCCGGTCGACATGGTCAAGGCGCTGAAGGACGCCCAGGCCGACGTCCTCATCTGCTACCTGCCGGTCGGGTCGCAGACGGCCGTCGAGTTCTACGCCCAGGTCGCCATCGACGCCAAGGTGGCGTTCGTCAACGCCCTGCCGGTCTTCATCGCCGGCACCAAGGCGTGGGCCGACAAGTTTACCGAGGCCGGCGTGCCGATCGTCGGTGACGACATCAAGTCCCAGGTGGGCGCCACCATCACGCACCGCGTGATGGCCAAGCTCTTCGAGGACCGCGGTGTGGTCCTGGACCGCACGATGCAGCTGAACGTCGGCGGCAACATGGACTTCAAGAACATGCTGGAGCGGGAGCGGCTGGAGTCCAAGAAGATCTCCAAGACGCAGGCCGTCACCTCGCAGATCCCCGACCGGGACATGGGCGCGGACAACGTGCACATCGGCCCCTCGGACTACGTGGCCTGGCTGGACGACCGCAAGTGGGCCTACGTGCGCCTGGAGGGTCGTGCCTTCGGCGACGTGCCGCTGAACCTGGAGTACAAGCTCGAGGTCTGGGACTCCCCCAACTCGGCCGGTGTCATCATCGACGCGCTGCGCGCGGCGAAGATCGCCAAGGACCGGGGCATCGGCGGCCCGATCCTCTCGGCGTCCTCGTACTTCATGAAGTCGCCCCCGGTCCAGTACTTCGACGACCAGGCCCGGGAGAACGTCGAGAAGTTCATCCGCGGCGAGGTGGACCACTGAGGTCCCACCCGCGCGCCTAGCGACCTGCGGGTTCCGGTAGGCGCGAGCCCCGGGGCCTGCTGAGTGCGACGCGCTTCGGCACCACGCGAAGAGGGTCATGTTTCACGTGAAACATGACCCTCTTCGCGTGCCCTCGGCCCGCCGGCCTCAGCGGCCTCAGCGGCCTCAGCGGCCTCAGCGGTCGATCATGCGGTCCACGGAGGTGGTGGTGTGCCGCAGGTGCGCGACCAGTTCGTCGCCCACCTGGGGCTCGGGCGCGTCGTCCGGCACGAACAGGATCGACACCTGCATGTGCGGCGGCTCGGCGAACCAGCGCTGCTTGCCGGCCCAGACGAACGGCGAGAGGTTGCGGTTGACGGTCGCCAGCCCCGCGCGGGCCACGCCCTTGGCCCGGGAGGTCATGCCGTGCAGCGCCTTCGGCGCCTCCAGGCCGACGCCGTGCGAGGTGCCGCCGGCCACCACGGCCAGCCACCCGTCACCGGCGACCTTCTGCTGCCGGTAGCCGAACCGGTCGCCCTTCACCACCCGTGTCACGTCCAGCACCGCGCCCCGGTACTCGGTCGCGGTGTGGTCGCCGAGCCACAACTGCGTGCCGATGCGGGCCCGGAACCGGGTCTGCGGGAACTGCTGCTGCAGCAGGGCGAACTCGTCGGCCTTCAGATGGCTGACGAACATGGTCTCCAGCGGCAGCCGGGCGGCACGCAGCCGGTCCATCCAGCCGATGACCTCGTCGACCGCGTCCGAACCGTCCGCCCGGTCCAGCGGCAGGTGGATCGCGAAGCCCTCCAGCCGGACGTCGTCGATCGCCGCGTGCAGCTTGCCGAGGTCCTCCTCCGAGACACCGTGGCGCTTCATGCTGCTCATGACCTCGATGACCACCCGGGCCCCGACCAGCGCGCCGACGCCGTCCACCGAGGAGACCGAGCGGATCACCCGGTCCGGCAGCGGCACCGGCTCCTCACCGCGCCGGAACGGGGTGAGCACCAGCAGGTCACCGCTGAAGTGGTCCTTCATACGGGCAGCCTCGTAGGTGGTGCCGACCGCCACGATGTCCGAACCGAAGCGGGTGATCTCCTCGGAGAGCCGCTCGTGGCCGAAGCCGTATCCGTTGCCCTTGCAGACCGGGACGATGCCCGGGAACTGCTCGATCACCGACTGCTGGTGCGCCCGCCAGCGCGCGGTGTCGACGTAGAGGGTGAGCGCCATGGCCGGTTGGGAACCTTCCTCGTGGTGGAATCTGGGCTGAACTGCGGGGGCGGCAGCGACACGCCGTCGGAATAAGACGCGGCGGATCACGGTCAACGGCGGGACATGTAGATGTCGAGTGCCTTGTGCAGCAGCTTGTTGAGCGGGAAGTCCCACTCGCCGATGTACTCGGCCGCCTCGCCTCCGGTGCCCACCTTGAACTGGATGAGTCCGAAGAGGTGGTCGGTGTCGTCCAGGGAGTCCGAGATGCCGCGCAGGTCGTAGACGCTCGCGCCGAGCGCGTACGCGTCCTGCAGCATGCGCCACTGCATCGCGTTGGAGGGCCGAACCTCACGCTTGTGGTTGGCGGAGGCACCGTAGGAGTACCAGACGTGACCGCCGACGATCAGCATGGTGGCCGCCGCGACGACCTCCCCCTCGTGCCGGGCGAAGTACAGCCGCATGCGGTTGGGGTCCTCGTTGTTGAGCGAGGTCCACATCCGCTGGAAGTAGGACAGCGGGCGGGGCCGGAACCGGTCGCGCTCGGCAGTCACCTCGTACAGCTTCTGCCACTCCTCCAGGTCGTCGTAGCCGGCCTGCACGACCTCGACCCCGGCCTTCTCGGCCTTCTTGATGTTGCGGCGCCACAGCTGGTTGAAGCCCTTGTGGACCTCGTCCAGCGAGCGGCCCTCCAGCGGGACCTGGAAGACGAAGCGCGGCTGCACGTCGCCGAAGCCGGCGCCGCCGTCCTCGCCCTGCTGCCAGCCCATCCGGCGGAGGCGGTCGGACACCTCGAACGCGCGGGGCTCGATGAAGGAGGCCTCCACGTCCCGCAGCCGCTTGACGTCCGGGTCCTGGATGCCCTTCTTGATCGCCGCGGCGTTCCAGCGCCGGATCACCACCGGCGGGCCCATCTTCACGGAGAAGGCACCCTGCGCCTTCAGGTGCGCCAGCATCGGGCGCAGCCACTCCTCCAGGTTCGGGGCGTGCCAGTTGATGACCGGCCCCTCGGGCAGGTAGGCGAGGTAGCGCTTCACCTTCGGCAGCTGGCGGTACAGGACCAGGCCGGCGCCCACCAGCTCCCCGGTGGCGTCCTCGAACCAGCCGAGGTTCTCCGCCCGCCACTCCGCCTTCACGTCCGCCCATGCAGGCACCTGGCAGTGGCTGGCCGAGGGCTGGCTCTGGATGAACGCCAGATGTTGCTCTCGGCTGATGGTCCTCAGGGTAAGGCTCATGCGGGGCGCTCCTCCGGCGTACTTCGCAGGGTCTTCGCGAAGCCTACTGGGCCGGAAGGCCGCCCCTGTGGCCGTACCTGTCCCGCCCCCGCCCTGCGGCGGACACCGCCCCTCCGCCTACCACCACCGGGCAGGACCCGGCGGGACGCGGGGCGGTACACCGGGCGGACGCCCGGGAGGTCGCCGGGAGGTCGCCGGGAGGTCGCCGGGAGGCGGAGCCGAGTCAGCCGAGTCAGCCGAGGATGCCTCCGAACGGTCCTCCGTTGGCCACCCCCAGGTAGAAACCGAAGGCCGAGGCGCCCAGACCGACGATCAGCAGGAAGCGCTCACCCGTGGTGGCGGAGACCATCTGGCCCCACAGCCCGACCGCGATGCCCGCCAGGCCGGCCCAGGAGGCCAGCAGGTGCAGGCCGGGGAAGAAGCACGTGGTGAAGGCGATCGCGCCCAGGAGCAGCGTCGCGGTCGTCAGACCGTTCTCGACCGGATGCGCCCTGCCGTCGGAGTTGAGGAACGCGAAGAGACCTGCCTGCCGCACTGTCTGTGCCATGGGGCACCTCCTGTCGGAAGGCGGCGCACTGGTGGCGCCGCTCACACCCGATGTGTCCAGATTGCGGCGGTCACCGACCGGATTTCAAGTGGAGGGCCCGGTCCGGGTAGTCTGTACGGTCTGCACCGGTGTCTGCCCTGCTCCCGACGGCGATCGCTCGCCTGGATCGTCGGATGTCAGTGGTCGCGGATACCGTTGCTCACGCATCACAACCCTCCTGCCACGGAACGACCGTGGCCGCTGAGTCCGAAGGAGGTGGGTTCCACATGCGTCACTACGAGGTCATGGTGATCCTCGACCCCGATGTCGAGGAGCGCGCTGTTTCCCCGATGATCGAGAACTTCCTCTCCGTCGTCCGCGAGGGCGCCGGAAAGGTCGAGAAGGTCGACACCTGGGGTCGCCGTCGTCTCTCCTACGAGATCAACAAGAAGCCCGAGGGGATCTACTCGGTCATCGACCTGCAGGCCGAGCCTGCGGTCGTCAAGGAGCTCGACCGGCAGATGAACCTGAACGAGTCGGTCCTCCGGACCAAGGTCCTCCGTCCTTCCACCCACTGAGCTGACGCTCGGTAGCGAAGGACTCGAGTAGCAGCACCACGCAGCACTAGCACCCCCGCCGAGAGGTTCATCCATGGCAGGCGAGACCGTCATCACGGTCGTCGGCAATCTGGTCGACGACCCCGAGCTGCGCTTCACCCCTTCCGGTGCGGCGGTCGCGAAGTTCCGTGTCGCGTCCACCCCCCGCACCTTCGACCGGCAGACCAATGAGTGGAAGGACGGCGAGAGCCTGTTCCTGACCTGCTCGGTCTGGCGGCAGGCGGCGGAGAACGTCGCCGAGTCCCTCACCAGGGGCACGAGGGTCATCGTGCAGGGCCGGCTCAAGCAGCGGTCCTACGAGGACCGCGAAGGCGTCAAGCGCACGGTCTACGAGCTGGATGTCGACGAGGTCGGGGCCAGCCTCCGCAACGCGACCGCCAAGGTCACCAAGACATCCGGTCGTGGTGGTCAGGGCGGCGGCGGCAACTGGGGCGGCGGCTCCGGTGGCGGCCAGCAGGGCGGCGGCGGCGCTCCCGCCGGCGACCCCTGGGCGACCGGCGCACCTGCCGGCGGCCAGCAGGGCGGTGGCGGCGGTGGCTGGGGCGGAAGCTCCGGCGGCTCCGCCGGTTCCGGCGGCGGCTACTCGGACGAGCCGCCCTTCTAGGGCGCTCAGCACACACTTCTTGAACTCACTGGAGAGAGACAATGGCGAAGCCGCCTGCTCGCAAGCCTAAGAAGAAGGTTTGCGTGTTCTGCAAGGAGAAGATCTCCTACGTCGACTACAAGGACACGAACCTGCTGCGGAAGTTCATTTCCGACCGCGGCAAGATCCGTGCCCGCCGGGTCACCGGCAACTGCACCCAGCACCAGCGTGACGTCGCCACGGCCGTGAAGAACAGCCGCGAGATGGCACTGCTGCCCTACACGTCGACCGCTCGATAAGGAAGGGTGACCGAATCATGAAGATCATCCTTACCAACGAGGTCTCCGGCCTCGGTATCGCCGGCGACGTCGTCGAGGTCCGCGACGGTTACGCTCGCAACTACCTGCTCCCCCGCGGTGTCGCCATCAGGTGGACCAAGGGCGGAGAGAAGGACGTCGAGCAGATCCGTCGCGGTCGCAAGATCCGCGAGATCGCCACGATCGAGCAGGCCAACAGCATCAAGGGCCAGCTCGAGGGCACGCAGGTGCGCCTGAAGGTCCGTGCCGGTGACGGCGGCCGCCTGTTCGGCTCCGTGACCCCCGCCGACATCGCCGGTGCGGTGAAGACGGCCGGCGGTCCCGAGCTCGACAAGCGCCGCATCGAGCTGCGCACGCCGATCAAGTCGCTCGGCGCGCACGAGGTCTCCGTCCGGCTGCACCCCGAGGTCGTCGCCAAGGTCGGCGTCGAGGTCCAGCCCGCGTAAGGCATCACCCGCTCGTCCGTGAGGGCCGCCACCCCAGCCCGGAGTGGCGGCCCTCACGCCGTGCACAGCCACGCCCAGCCGCGGGTCAGGCCCGGACGGCGCCGGTGACGAGCCAGTGCCCGGAGCGGACCCGCCACCACAGGGTCACCATGCGGGTCGCCATCATCAGGCCGGCGATGGTCCACCACAGCGCGGCCAGGCCGCCGCCGAGAGCGGGCACCGCGAGCGCGGCGGGTGCGAAGACCACCAGCACGGCGAGCATCGCCCAGGCCAGGTAGCGTCCGTCCCCCGCGCCCATCAGCACCCCGTCCAGGACGAAGACCACCCCGGCGACCGGCTGAGTCACGGCCACCACCAGCAGCGCGGTGAACAGCCGTTCCTGCACGGCCGGATCGCCGGTGAACAGCGGCAGGAGCAACGGCCGGGCCGCCAGCAGCGCCACGCCGAGCACCAGCCCGGCGACGGCACCCCACTGGACCATGCGACGGCACACCGCCCGCGCGCCCGCCTCGTCTCCGGCGCCCAGGTAGCGGCCGATGATGGCCTGCCCGGCGATCGCCAGGGCGTCCAGGGCGAACGCCAGCAGCGTCCACAGCGTGAGGGTGATCTGGTGGGCGGCGATCTCCGCGTCGCCGAGTCGTGCGGCGACCGCGGTGGCGATCAGCAGAACGGCCCGCAGCGACAGCGTGCGGACCAGCAGCGGCGCGCCGGCCTGCGCGCAGGCGCGGATGCCCGCCGCGTCCGGGCGCAGCACCGCGCCGTGCCGGCGCGCCCCGCGCACCACCACGACCAGGTAGACGGCGGCCATGCCGAACTGGGCGATCACCGTGCCGAGCGCCGACCCGGCGATGCCCAGCCCGGCGCCGTAGACGAGCACGACGTTGAGGAGCACGTTGGCGGTGAAGCCGGCGATGGCCACGTACAGCGGCGTCCTGGTGTTCTGCAGGCCCCGCAGCACTCCGGTGGCGGCCAGCACCATCAGCATGGCCGGCATGCCGAACGCGCTGATGCGCAGGTAGGTCACCGCGTGCGGAGCGGCGGTCGCGGAGGCCCCGAAGGCGTCCACCAGCGCCGGGGCCACCGGCACCACCACCGCCAGCACGAGCAGTCCCAGGAGCAGTGCCAGCCAGATGCCGTCCATGCCCTGCCGGATGGCACCGGGCAGGTCGCCGGCCCCCACCCGGCGTGCCACCGCGGCCGTGGTGGCGTAGGCGAGGAAGACGAAGACGTTGACCCCGGTGGTCAGCAGCGCCGCCGCCACGCCCAGCCCGGCGAGCTGCGGGGTGCCGAGGTGGCCGACGATGGCGCTGTCCGCCAGCAGGAACAGCGGCTCGGCGACGAGCGCGCCGAAGGCGGGCACGGCGAGGGCGAGGATCTCGCGGTCGTGCCTGCGCGCCGGGGGCCGACGGGGGGAGACGGGTACCTGGGCCATGGGCCGATACAAACATCCACAGGTAAGAATCGCAACCACCATGTGACCATTACGTGCAGCCCGGTGGCCCGTCTGCGGCGATCCACTTTGCCGAGAACTTGCCCGCAGTCCCGAAGTTTTTCTCCTGCACAGCCGGTGGACGAGAAAACGCCAGTTCAGGGCAGGCGTGGGCGCAACCTTCCGGTCTTCTCCACAGCGCTGTCCCCCGACTCGTGCACAGGATCCGGCGGGTTCTCCACAGGATGTGGCCAGTCACCCACAGGGACCTGTGGATAACCAGATTGGCTGATGCCGCCGGGGGCCATACCGTGGTCCGGCGCCCACCCCCCGTTTTCCCGCCCTTCGCTGCGGACTCGACGCGCCGTAACCGGGGAGGGCGCGTGATTTGTCAGAGCCGTGCCGTAAGAAAGAGGGCACTGCGACACGGTACGTGAGGAGGCGGCGGGGGTGACTCAGCCCGAGCATCTGGAGGACCCCTGGGCCGCGGAGGTCGCCGACCCCGGCGGCCGGCTCCCCGTGTCCCGGCAGCGCCGCGGCGACCACGGCGGCGAGCAGCACGAGCGCGGCAGCGACGGCTTCGCCGGCAACGCCTTCGAGCGGGTGCCGCCGCAGGACCTCGACGCCGAGCAGTCGGTGCTGGGCGGCATGCTGCTGTCCAAGGACGCCATCGCCGACGTGGTGGAGGTGCTCCAGGGCCAGGACTTCTACCGGCCGGCCCACGAGACCATCTACCAGGCGATCCTCGACCTCTACGCCAAGGGCGAGCCCGCCGACCCGATCACCGTGTCCGCCGAGCTGACCAGGCGCGGCGAGATCAGCAAGGTCGGCGGCAACGGCTACCTGCACTCGCTGGTCCAGACCGTCCCCACCGCCGCCAACGCCGAGTACTACGCCGAGATCGTGCACGAGCGCGCCGTGCTGCGGCGCCTCGTAGAGGCCGGCACCCGCATCACCCAGATGGGCTACGCGGCGGACGGTGACGTCGACGAGATCGTCAACTCGGCACAGGCGGAGATCTACGCCGTCACCGAGCAGCGCACCTCCGAGGACTACCTGCCGCTCGGCGACATCATGGAGGGCGCACTCGACGAGATCGAGGCCATCGGCTCCCGCAGCGGCCAGATGTCCGGCGTGCCCACCGGCTTCACCGACCTGGACTCGCTTACGAACGGCCTGCACCCCGGCCAGATGATCGTCATCGCGGCCCGGCCCGCAATGGGAAAGTCCACCCTGGCGCTGGACTTCGCGCGGGCCTGCTCGATCCGCCACAAGATGCCCAGCGTCATCTTCTCCCTGGAGATGGGCCGCAACGAGATCGCCATGCGCCTGCTCTCCGCCGAGGCGCGCGTCGCCCTGCACCACATGCGCTCCGGAAGCATGACGGACGAGGACTGGAACCGGCTCGCCCGCCAGATGCCGCAGGTCACCGAGGCCCCGCTGTACATCGACGACTCCCCGAACCTCTCCATGATGGAGATCCGGGCGAAGTGCCGCCGGCTGAAGCAGCGCGCCGACCTCAAGCTCGTGGTGATCGACTACCTCCAGCTGATGCAGTCCGGCGGCTCCCGGCGCCCGGAGTCCCGCCAGCAGGAGGTCTCGGACATGTCCCGGAACCTCAAGCTGCTCGCGAAGGAACTCGAAGTCCCGGTGATCGCGCTGTCCCAGCTGAACCGTGGCCCCGAGCAGCGCACCGACAAGAAGCCGATGGTGTCGGACCTGCGAGAGTCCGGATCCATCGAGCAGGACGCGGACATGGTGATCCTGCTGCACCGCGAGGACGCCTACGAGAAGGAGTCCCCGCGCGCCGGCGAGGCCGACCTGATGGTCGCCAAGCACCGCAACGGCCCCACCGCGACCATCACCGTAGCCTTCCAGGGCCACTACTCCCGCTTCGTCGACATGGCCCAGACCTGAGCGGGCTGTGTAGGGTCTCAAATCCAGCTTCATAATCTCAGCGCCCGCTGCATATGGATGGCATTTATGCAGCCATCATGAGACTCGCAGCTCGGATCGTTCACTCTTCTGGGTGGCGTAAGGGGCGACCTCTCCATGCGGGGAGCGAACGCTGACACCTTGGCTACACGGGCAGTCACTCGTGGGCTGGGGGTGCGGTGGACGTCGCTGCGACGGTGAGTATCCGTCATCAACGTGGTGCTCTCGTAGAGGACCAAGACTGGCGTACGGTGCCTGCCGATCTCCTGCAGTCGGCTTGTCCGTGGCGGACGTTCCGCTGGCACAAGGGCCAGAAGCACTACTCCGGCACTTACTGGTCGGCGACGATGCGGGATCACGTGATCTACGAGTCGCGACTGGAGCTGTCGCGGTTGCTCTTCGCCGACTTCGATCCGGCCGTACGCGGCATCGTGGCCCAGCCCTTCTTGCTGAAGACGGTGTTGGAGGGGAAGGTCCGTCGGCACATACCGGACTATCTCCTCCTCACCGAGCAGGCACCGGTGGTCGTCGACGTCAAGCCGCTGCATCGGTTGTCCAAACCAGAGGTGGCGATCACCTTCGATTGGACCCGGCAGGCGGTGGAGTTGCGGGGATGGAAGTACGAGGTCTGGAGCGAGCCTCCGGCCGTGGAGCTGGAGAACATCCGGTTCCTGGCGGGCTACCGACGGGACTGGCTGTTCAGCCCAGAGATCCTGGAAGACCTTCGGGGAGCTGAGCTCGATGGTGTCTCTCTGAGGCAGGCCGCGCGCTGTCTTTCGAATCGTCCGGAGTCCCAAGTCCGCTCTGCCATCCATCATTTGCTCTGGATGCAGTCTCTCGTTACCGACCTCAATCGGCCGCTGGGCCCTTCACACGTTCTGAGGTGGGTGGCATGAGTAGAGCAGGGGCTCGGGTCGGGGTCGGTACGCGCTTCCGCTACGACGGGGAATCCGTCGAGGTGGTGGAGATGGCTGCGACCACGGCAGGCAACGAAGTGGTCCTGAAGGATGGCCGGGGGCGATTGCTGCGCCTGTCGCTCAAAGAACTTCTGTTCTCGGACCGTGCCGCTGTAAGTCCAGACGGCCCGGGACCGTCAGCCGACGACGAAGAGGAGATCGCTTCGGTCGTACTTGGGCAGCTCGACAGCTCTGCACGGGCGAAAGTCCTTGAACGCGCTGAGCACGTCCGGGAGGTTCTGACGGGATACCGGTCTGGAGCTCCGGAACTGGCACGCGATGGTGAGCCCCGACCGGCCTATCGCCCGGAGCAACCGTGGGAGGCTCGATACACGGCAAAGGCGGCTGAGCTGGGGGTATCACCTCGTGCCGTGAAGCAATGGGTCTCTGACTTTCGTCGTGGCGGAGAGGCCGGGCTCGCGCCGAAGAAGACAACAGAAAGACCCCACTCAGGAGTTGATGATCGGTGGGTGGAGACCGCGGTAGAGGTGATGGTCGAGCACACCGACCAGTCGCGGCCGTCGCGGACGATGGTGATCGAGCGGACCCGGGCTCGGGTAATAGCGCGGTTCGGTGAGGGGGTGGTGCGGCAGCCGAGCCGGGCGACGGCCTTTCGCCTTCTGGAGGAGCTGGAGCGACGCCATCCGCTGTTCCGGCTGAGTACGAAGCGGAACCGGGATATCGCCGGTCGGCCGGAGGGTCCGTACGGGAAGCTGCGGCCGACGCGTCCGGGTGAGTATCTGCTGATGGACTCCACCCGCTTGGACGTCTTTGCGTTCGACCCGTTGACGCTGAAGTGGGTTCAGGCCGAGTTGAGTGTCGGGATGGACTGGTACTCCCGCTGCATCACGGGGATCCGGCTGACTCCGGTCTCGACGAAGGCGGTGGATGTCAGTGCGGTGCTGTTCCAGTCGTTTCGGCCGCGGCTGGCGGGGCGGGACTGGCCGCGGCACGCGGTCTGGCCCGAGCATGGCATCCCCCGCACCGTCCTGGTCGATGTCGAAGGCGCCACCGGGCCGGGGCTGGCCTCGCCGCCTTTGGTTCCCGAGACGCTGGTCGTCGACCACGGCAAGGTCTATGTCTCGGAGCACCTGACCAGTGTCTGCCGACGGATGGGCATCTCCATCCAGCCGGCCCGGCTGCGGACGGGCCGCGATAAGGGGCCGGTCGAGCGCTACTTCCGGACTTTGCGGGAGGGGCTGCTGCAGGTGCTGCCCGGCTATAAGGGCCCCGACATCCACTCGCGGGGTGAGAGCCCGGAGGACGACGCGTTCTTCTTCCTCGACGAGCTTGAGGCGATCATCCGGGAGTGGACCGCGGCGGTCTATCACTGCCGGCCGCATTCCAGTCTGGTCGATCCCGGTCTGCCGGGTCTGCGGATGTCCCCAGCGAAGATGTTCGAGCACGGCATGGCGCGGGCGGGTTACATCGAAGCGCCCCGCGACCGGGACCTGGCTTACGAGTTCCTGCAGACGAAGTGGCGCACGGTCCAGCACTACGGGGTCGAGATCGGCCGCCGCCGTTACAGCGGCCCCGGCCTGCCCGAGCCGGGAGTCCTTAGCCCCTACGACAGTCCGGTCAAGAACGGCTGGCCTTTCCAGGTGGACCCCGACGACATCACCCGGATCTACTTCCGCGATCCGGCTACTCGGGCCTGGCGCACGCTGGTCTGGGAGCACGCGCCATCGGCCGAGATGCCGCTGAGCGAGGACGCGTTGATGTTCGCCCGGCAGCTGGCGGCCTCGAAGTATCGCTTTCCTGACGACCGGCTTGCCGTCGCTGATTTGTTGGAGCGGTGGAATCTCGGGCTGGGCACCACGATCGCCGAGCGGCGCATGGCCCTGCGGCTCTCGCGCGAGCAGGCCGCCATCGAGCTTCCGGAGAGTGAGGCGGAGACGGTCGTCTCGCTTCCGTCCGTACGCAAGGCCCTCGGCCAGGACGAGCAGACCGCGGAACTGCGGGAGCCCGACGTGGTGACGGAGACCGGGGATGACGACGAGGCCGATCTGGAGGACCTCGCCGGGGAGGACGACTTCTACGCCGATGCCCTGGAGGACGTGTGAACGACGGCAGCGTTCCGCAGCCAGGCAGTCTTGCCTTGTCGCGGAAGGAGGACTTCAAGGCGTTCGCAGAGAGCCCTCGCCGCAGCCGGCCCGACCTGCTGACCCGCAAGCAGCTGAAGTCCCTGCCCACACAGGCGCGGGCGGACTACGACCGTCAGCGCCGGCAGTGGCACGCGAACATCGGCCCGGTCAAGACGCCGCAACTGACAGAGCTCCATGAAGACCTATGGGACATCGTCGACAGCAACGAGCAGGACGGCGACAAGGCCAAGGGGGCGGTGGCCGTCGACGCGTTCCCGGGTCTGGGCAAGACGACCTCGGTGCTGGCCTTCGCCCGCGACTTCCACCAGCGGGAGATCGAGGAGTCGGGCGCGTTCACGAGCCAAGGGCACGAGCGGATCCCGGTCTGCCGGGTCGGGCTGACCGGGAACACCGGAATGAAGGATCTCAACCGGGCCATGCTGGAGTTCTTCGGCCACGCCGGACAGATGCGGGGGACCACCGCCCAGTTCGGACGGCGGGTGCTGGACTGCGTGCTGTCCTGTGATGTCCGCCTGGTGGTTCTGGACGATCTGCACTTTTTGAAATGGGGACAGAAGAGCGGCATCGAGGTGAGCAACCACCTGAAGTGGATCGCCAACGAGTTCCCGGTGACGTTGCTGATGGTGGGGGTCGAGCTCGCGAAGAAGGGCCTGTTCGGCGAAGGAACGAACGGGCGCGACACCGCTCTGGCCCAGACCGGCCGCCGCACCACCCGCCTCGGGCTTCGTCCGTTCACCATCGATATGGAGGCCGGGCGCCGGGAGTGGCGGCAGATGCTGCTGGCCCTCGAACAGCGAGTCGTGCTCACCGACAAGCATCCCGGCATGCTCGCGGACGACCTGTCGGACTACCTCTTCGCCCGCAGCACCGGACACATCGGCTCGCTGATGACGCTGATCAATCGCAGCTGCCAGCGGGCGGTCCGCACCGGCGCCGAACGTCTTGACCAGGAGCTCATGGACCGGGTGAAGAACGACGAGGCATCCGAGGCCGCCCGCCTCGAACTGCAGGCCGCGCTGGAGAAGAAACGGCTGACCAGCCGCCCGCGGCCCCGGAGCCGGCGACCCGCATGAGAACGCCGGCCCGCACCCTGCCGATCCGGCTGCCTCCACTGCCCGGCGAGGCCCTGGACTCATGGCTGGAGGCGATAGCAAGACGGATGGACACCGCGCTCGGTGATGTTCTGCTGCACTTCGGCTTCCCGGTCCGGCACCGGGCCGGAAACCAGTTCAGGGGCATCCCGGCAGACTGGACGATCGTCCTCGACGAGCGGTTGGCCGCCGCTGTCGCCCACGCCACCGGGACGTCCCCGGAGACAGTCGCTGCCCTGACCCTGGCTCATTACGACGGACGGGCCCTCCACCTGAGTGCCGGGGGCCGGGCCGTGTCACGGCACGTCCTTTGGGGCCGCGGAGGGGGATCCCGGTTCTGTCCGGAGTGCCTTCATGCCACTGGTGGGCGATGGCAATTGTCCTGGAGGCTCGGTTTCTCCTTCGCCTGCACCCGGCACCGCAGGCTGCTGGCGGACTGCTGCCCGCACTGCGGGAGGGTGCCGCGGCAGCGGCCCCGTTCCGGCCGGTCCGTCCCCCGGCCTGAACTCTGCGGCAATCCACCGACCCGCCCCACCCGCCCGTTCTCGGCGGGCTGCGGCACCGATCTGACCCGCGCTTCGACGCTCCTCCTGCCTCCTGGTCATCCGGTTCTCACGGCGCAGGACCGAGTGATGGAGATCATCGACGGGGCAACGGCAGCTTTCGGCCCCTACCGAACCTCTCCCCAGCCGGCCCCGGCGGTGCTGGCCGACATCCGGGCCCTGGGCATACGCGTCCTGAGCGACCTGCCCGCAGCTGTCCTACGAGAACAGATCCCGGCTGACATCGCAGAAGCTCACCTCAGCACCGATGCGGTCTCCCCGCACACCGGACAGGCCATGGAACGTCCGGGGTTCATGGCCCCGCCCCGAGCCGCGGACACGGCCGTCGCGGTCACCATGGCCCTGAGCATCCTGGAGCAACCAGGAATCCACCCGGCCGGCGAGGCCCTGCGGAGCCTGCTGGAAGCAGTACGCGAGGAACTCACGCAGATCTCGGCGACCAGCATCGACAGCTGGGGCAGGGGCATCAGCCCGGTGCTGCAGTCCGTGCACCTGGCGGCCCTCGCCCCTTCCCTCCGCCCCAGCGAATACGTCCGCTACCGCATCATGACCGAGACCCCCCGCCGGCCGACCCGGACCACTCGGGACATCGAGCAGCGAGCCAGGAAGATCCCCACGATGTTCTGGCCGCCCTGGACGATCCGCCTCGCACCACCTGAAGGAATCCATGCGCGGGCTCTGGCTCCCGTTCTCGCCGCCCTGTTGCTGATTCCCGACAGCCGCACATCCCTGGACCAGGCAGCCGGGCTGATCGGTGACGTCATCGACGGCACTGAGGTGTCACGCCTCCTCCAGGAAGTCGACGACCTTCCGCAATGGCCGGACATCGCCACTGCTCTGGACCGGCTCGCGGGCTACCTCGGTGCCAACAGCACCCCCATCGACTACGGTCGGCGCCGACTCCTCAACTACACCGGCCTGCTTCCTCATGACCGCTGGCTGGAGATCTGCCGCCGCACCGGAACACCACCGGGAACCGGACGGCGCGAACGCATCGCACGCAGCCAGCTCTTCCAACGTCTCAGCGGCCTGCCCGCCGAGTCTGCCCCCGACGACCTGGGCGGGCCCGACAGTGCAGAGTTCCGGGCGACGTCCCTGCGGTTCACCGCGCTTCAGACCCCTGAACTCGTGCATGCCCTCCAGCAGGAAGCCCTCACCTTCCTGGCCTCACACCACATCCACGACGAGCCCATGACCTGGCAGCCGCCCGCCACCCTGCTGGCAGGGCTCTCCCTTCCCGGCCCCGACCCGGCACACGTCGACCTACCCCGCCTGCACCAGCTTGTCCGCGAACGCCAGCACCCCGTTCAGCACGCCGCCCAGGTCCTGGGCACGACCGTCGAGGCCATCCGACATGCCCTCGACGAGCATCCAGCCCCCGCACCCCCGCTGACGAAGAGCACCGCCAGGGCCACCGGCCGCATCCGGCAGCAGGCCCGGCAAGCCATTCCGGCAGAGCGCTTCACCCGGCTCTACCTCGACGAACACCGGTCCCTCCAGCAGATCGCCACCCTCACCGGCTTCTCCCGCAGAGTGCTGACCGACCTTGCCAAGGAGTACGGCATCCCGCTCCGCGAGGGCCCCAAGGACTACAAGCGCCGCGGCACTGTCGAACGGGCCTGGCTCATCGAGCAGTACGTCCACCGCCGCCGGACCCTGCCGGACCTCGCCCGAGAAGCTGGCATGAGCACCGCGAACATGGCCCGCTGGGCCAAGACCCACAACGTTCCGCTGCGACCACGCGGAGGGTCCAGTCACAGCCAGGTACTTCGGGCAATCGACCAGGCCAGCCGAGCACCAAGCATCCTTCGGCCGGCACTCGGCGGCCAGGGGGCCAGCGAACGGTTGAGCCGATTCGCGGCTGCATCTCCCTACCCCAGCCTCGGTGCCGCAGCGAGCGGCCTCGGCCTCAACACGTTCACCCTCGTCGCACAGATCAACCGGATCGAACGAGAACTCGGTGGACCACTCCTGGTCCGGGCGGAACGAGGTAGGCCCATGACGCTCACTCCCCTGGGGAAGAAGGTGCTCAAGGCCATTCGAAAGATGCAGGACAACACGATGCCCTGAGACGCGGCATGATCATTCCGGGTCGGCAATGCGTCGGAATACCCCGTCCAACTCGCCGGAGGCCACGAGCGCGGCAATCACGCGCACCATGCTGCCGATGCCGGGATTCCGCACGATCAGCCCGTCCGCGCAGAAGAAGCACTGCCCGGAGACCGCCTCTCCGCTCGCCTCCCAGCTCCGCATGAGCCGATCCACCTCGGCGAGAGTGAAGATCGTGGAACTCCAGCGCGACCCGTCGGCAAGATGAACCTCGGCATCGACGTTGCAGACCTCTTCGATCGCCTCGTCCGGTTCCACGAGGAAGAGCACCTGGAAGCCGGCGGCCCGAACCCGGTAGTAGGGAGCCTCCCAGTCGGCATCAGAAGCCCGACCCTCGGACGCCGGGCCCGCCTGTTGCGGCATCGACGCCGTCACTGAAGTTCCTCACCCGGCGGTATGAAGGCGTCGGCGCTGTCGGCGTCCTCCACATGCCCCTGAGCATCGACTGTGATGGCAGTCGCCCGGCCCTGCGAAGTGATCAACCAGGCCAGCACCTGCTCCGTGAGAGGTGATCCACCCGGCCCTTCATCCGTCCAGTGTGCCCGCCATCCCCCACCGGGTATCGCGGCGACCACCTGATCGGCCCGCTCCAAGTGGGAGAAGTCCACGTAGTCCGTGACCTGGCGCAGTGCCCCTCGTTGCGGGTCGACCACCAAGGCTGTCCCGGTTGCGGGATCCCATCCCTCCACGCGCACCATGCGACCGATCTCGGTCTCAGTGCCATTGAAGATGGCGGTCCATCCGGTCTGATTGAAGTATCGGAGTTGCATGGCGTCATGATCCCGGAGGTCCGGCGACCTGCTCGACCTCCGTGTCGTGGAAGCCGTGGTTATCAAGAAACCAGCAGGCCCGTGATACTGATGTCAAAGACCCGACGGACTGTGGAAGCGGACCCAGACACTCCTGTAGGGCTCACGGAGCTTGTGCCGACCAGCGGGCAGCCGGGCCAGCGTTGCTGCCACAGATCCGTCAGAAGCACCCGCACATCTCCAGTCAGTGGAGCCGCGACTGGCTCCCCAAGCAGGGGAGGCCGCCGAGTAGGCGGGAGAGAGTGCGGTCAGTGGATTGCTGCTTTTCTATGCTGGTGCACACATTCACTCGTTGGGGGATTCCGTTGCCAGCGGGATACCGCACCGCCAGCAGTCGTTCGCGTGGTCGTCCTGGCAGACGTAGCCGATGGCACCATCCACGCACCATTCGGCGGCCTCCTCGGAAAGCAGGTCGGGCCCGGCAAGGAGCAGCCGACGAAATTCCGTGGTATCCGCAATGTCGGCCGGCCGGTTGGTGAACCACTCGTTGAACCAAGGCTTGTCCTGGTATATGCCCCAGTGCGCATTCTCCCGGTCGTCGACAGCCGTAAGGAACCGATCGACGATGCACCCCCAACTCGGTGCTCCGAACCAGCCGTTGTCGGACGCACAGAAGGATTCGATCAGGGTTCGCAGGCCGAACTCCTTCTCGTGAAGGCAGTACCTTCGCCCCCATGAGATCGCGACCTGCGCCATCTCCGCGAGTTCTTCTCGCGGATCAACCTCGTGCGCCGGGTCGTCAGGGTTGTGGCAGGCCAGCCCGAGCTCGAGTACGGACTGCCCTGTCGGTAGGACCCGGGACGGGTTGACGATCGCGAGACCGAGACCGATCCAGTCGACATGGTCGAACGACAGCATCGAGCGCACGAGTCGGGTGGTTGCCGTGTTGATCCGCATCATCGTGCCGTCGTGCAGCGGACTCTTCCCGGCATGCCAGTTCTCGACGGGTGTGTTGCGCCACACGGCGAGCGTGATGCGGGTGGCAGCGAGCCACAGCAGGGCGTCGTCGTCGAGGTGCCCGAACCGCTTGGCACACTCCTGGGCGCCGTAGGTGATCAACTCTTCCGGTTTCGGCCACCTGTGGCTGTCGGGCCCTTCAGGCGCGTACTCATAGTCGTCGGCGTACTCGTCAAGGATCGCACTCAACTCGGTTGCGCTGTAAGCCTCGCTGTACTCGGAGCCGTCCGGCCCCTCGACGGTGTACATGTCGTGGTCCCAGGAGACGTACACGTCGCCCCAGAGCACGACGTCATCGCACTCGCTGGCGTTGTCCGTCACAACCGGCCTGATGGTGATCGGGGCAGTACGCCCGTCGGTTCGCTCGCCGTCCTTCTCGGCGGCCCATGCGGTGATGACCCCGAGCGGCTTCGGAAGGAGAGGACCGACCTCGGTGATGCTGAACGGCTCGTCGTCGTCATCGGTGTCGAACCGGCTGTTGACGAACGCGACCGCCTCGGAGGGCGTGCTAACGATGGACTGGCTACCACTCTCGTTGTCAACCACTCGCCACAACGGGCTGTTCTTCACGGTGCTCTCCGATCGCGGTGAGTGCACCCGGGGTGGGTGCGATGCGCCGGGTCGCTCGGCACTGACACCAACTTATGGGCTGATCAACCCATCCGTAGTCCCGAAGGTACTTGTCGGCGATGACGTCCGGTACGTTCGCGTGCAACCTGCTTTTCGCGCCCGCGGCGACACAGCACAGTCCAACAGCGGAGGAGGCGAAGATGGCGCTGAACAAGAAGGGTTCCCGGCGCATAACCGTTGACGGAATCGAGTACCGCTGGCGGATCCGCAGGAAGCCCTCCTACATGCAGGGACTCTGCTGGACACCGATGACCTACGCGGTCGAAGCGGCCGGCGGCAGCCGGCCGGGCACGACCTTGATCGTCACCAGCGGCCAGGCCCATCCCAGCAACTGGGTGGGCGTCGAGACGGAGCCCATTCGCCCAGCACACGTTGCTGCCGGCATTCGAGCGGCACGGGATCAGGGCTGGGATCCCACCCGGGTCGGTTCTCCTTTCCAGCTCGATCGATCCGCAGGATTCATCGCCCAGTCATGAGGCGAAGCGGAGCAGCGCGGTGCACCTGGCCCGTCATCATGGCCTGGTGACCACCTGGATGCGCTGCTACTGGGACGAGGAAGACACCTGGTTCTACTTCGAGGTCGACGCCGAAGGCTGGGTGATCCAGCAGGTCGAACTCGCAGGGCCTGAGCTGACCCGATCGCAGCTGCCTCCCTCGCCGAGTGGCAGCGGGCCCGCGACGCAGGCCGCCTCGACGAGTACGACAACAGGTTCGGGATCACAGCCGAACAGCCCGTCTCCGAGTGGGAAGGCCACGATCCGGAGCAGCTGACCTCCGACGGGTTCGAGGAGGTCTGGAACTCCGCCCGTCGGCAGATCGCAGCCCGGCCGTCATGAGATCGGACGGGCGGAGGAGGAACTACAAAGACTGTTGATCGTTGACAGTGCCGGCGACTGCTGGTCCGCAGTTCGCCGGAAGCCCGCCCACCACCAAAGCGATCGCGTGCTCAGCGGTGTCCGCCTCACCGATCACTCTTCCTCGTGAAGGGCCGCAGACTCGATATCGTCCGTCGCTCAGCGGATCGATGAACGGCACGTCCCATGAGTACGGGAACCCAGTGCAGGTTGTGAAATGAAGCGACCAGTGAGCTCTTCCGATCGTGCCCCGATCGGGTGGCTGTAGGGCCGTGACGTACGAAGCTCCCTACCCGTTGC